>NZ_JACIIX010000006.1:60584-246907 GCF_014205675.1 Novispirillum itersonii | reverse complement strand
GCCCGCCCAGACATCTCGGTGCGACGCAAGCGCAAACGATCTGGATGGTCCAACGAATTCGCCAGATCAATACTCGGCCAAATGCGATGACCGTGAAACCGGGGCGGCCCAGCCTTGTAAGCAACCTCAAGGATCGGTATAGTCCGGGAAGCTCATGGCACCACCCACCACCCCCTTGGGTAGGGTGGCTACATTCGCAGGGAAGCCGGGACGCGGTCGGGAGAGGACCGCCCCCGCCGTCGCAAGACGTAAACCAAGGTACTGAGGAGATTGGGATGAACGTGAAACTCTTCGCCGTTGGCGTCGCTGCTGCCATCGCCCTGTCGGGTGCCGCCTATGCCGGCGATGCCGCCAATGGGGAAAAGCTGGCCAAGACCCGCTGCGCCACCTGCCACACCTTCGAACAGGGCGGTGCCAAGAAGGTCGGCCCGAACCTGTTCGGCGTGACCACCCGCGGCCCCGGCAAGGCCGAAGGCTTCAACTACTCGGCGTCCTACAAGGCCGCCGCTGAAAAGGGCTTCGCCTGGGACGCCGCCAACCTTGATGAATACATCACCGATCCGACCGCCTTCCTGGCGAAGAAGACCGGCGATGCCAAGGCCCGTTCCAACATGACCTTCAAGCTGGCCAAGCCGGAAGAGCGTGCCGACGTGATCGCCTATCTGGCGACCCTGAAGTAAGCCTGCCCCGCAAGCCATCGCCTGCGACAAAGACCGCCCTGGCCCCCGCCGGGGCGGTTTTCTTTTGTCAGCACGCCCGGCAGACTGACACCTCCTCCGGCGACATCCAGATGACACAGGAAAGACATCAGCCCTTTTTTCACTGCAATGCAGCGACACCGTAAGATTGATGTGGGAATTATCGGCAGGTTCGGTATCCTGATCCCCGTGATGAGGCTCCCCTGCTTACACCCTGTTACGTTGTCTGACCTGCGGCGCCGCCTGCTGCGGCGCGCCACCAGAAAAGGGTACCAGCCATGGCAGAACTCTCCCAAAATCAGATCCGGGAACGCGCTTACTTTCTCTGGACGCAGGATGGCCAGCCCGAAGGGGTAAATGACTGGCATTACTGGCTTCTGGCGGAACAGCAGATCCGGGCCGAACTCGCCCCGGAGACCAGCGCAGAGCAGGCACCGGCAACACCGGCCCCCGCCGACCCCATCTCCGCCAAACCGGCCCCGCGCCGGAAAGCGGTTGCCACCGGCGACGCTGCCGCACCGGCCAAGAAAGCGAAAAAGGCGGCTGCCGCCGATACTCCGGCAGGCACCGAAGCAGCTTCCGCAAAGAAGGCTCCGGCAAAACGGCGGACCCCCGCCAAATCCGGCACGCCCTGACCTTCCCCTGATTCTGGACAGAGCCCGTACCGCTGATGCGCATTGGCCCCCGCAGCCCGATCCAACCCGGTCGCCCCTATCCGCTTGGTGCCACATGGACCGGGCGCGGGGTCAACTTTGCCCTGTTTTCTGAAAACGCGGAAAAGGTTGAACTCTGCCTGTTCGACTCCTCCGGCAAAAAGGAGACGGCGCGCCTGATCCTGCCGGAGCGGACCGACGACGTCTGGCACGGTTACATCCCCAATCTGCGGCCCGGGCAACTGTACGGCTACCGCGTTTATGGCCCCTATGATCCGCAGACCGGCAACCGCTTCAACGCCAACAAACTACTAGTAGATCCTTATGCCCGCGCCCTGTCCGGGGTCCTGAACTGGCATCCGTCCTGTTACGCCTACCGGTACGGCCACCCGAAAGCAGACCTGTCCTTCGATAAGCGGGATAACGCCCGCCACGTGCCGAAAGGCGTGGTGGTCAAGACCGATTATCCATGGGGGGCGCAGCAACTGCCGGAAACCCCGTGGCATGACACGGTGATCTATGAGACCCATGTGCGCGGCATGACCCTGAAGAACCCGGACATTCCGGCACAGGACCGTGGGCGGTTCCTCGGTCTCAGCCATCCGGCGGTTCTGGAACATCTGGTCGGCCTCGGCGTGACAGCGGTGGAGCTGCTGCCGGTACAGTCCTTCGCCAGCGAACCGCATCTGTCGGAACGGGGGCTGACCAACTACTGGGGCTATAACCCCCTCAGTTTCTTTGCCCCGCATCCGGCCTACGCCCAGAACCACGGGCCGGACGAATTCAAGGCGATGGTGGAGCGCTTCCACGATGCCGGAATCGAGGTCATTCTGGATGTGGTCTACAACCACACCTGCGAAGGCAACCATCTGGGGCCAACCCTGTCATGGCGCGGCATCGACAACCGCAGCTACTACCACCTGACCTCGGAAGATCCGCGCTACTACCACAACCATTCCGGCTGCGGAAACACCCTGAACGTTGCTCATCCCCGGGTGTTGCAGATGGTCATGGATTCCCTGCGGTACTGGGTGGAAACCATGCATGTCGACGGTTTCCGGTTCGATCTCGCCTCCGCCGTCGCCCGTGGGCCACGCGGGTTCGAAGGGGCCGGGGCCTTTCTGGCTGCCCTGCGGCAGGATCCGGTGCTGCAACGGGCCAAACTGATTGCCGAACCATGGGACCTTGGCCCGCAGGGATACCGCCTTGGCGGCTTCCCCACCGGATGGCGGGAATGGAACGATGCCTACCGCAATGTGGTGCGGGGATACTGGCGTGGGGATGACGGCCATCTCGGCCCGGTGGCGACCCGGCTGAGCGGATCCTCCGACCTGTTCTGGAAACGGTCCCCCCTCGCCTCCCTCAACTACATCACCTCCCACGACGGGTTCACGCTGGCCGATCTGGTCAGTTACAACGGCAAACACAATCAGGCCAACGGTGAGAACAACGCCGATGGCACCAATTATAACCTGTCCTGGAACTGCGGGGTCGAAGGCACTACCGAAGATCCGGCGATCAGCCGCCTGCGCCGTCAGCAGCGGCGCAATCTTCTGGCAACCCTGATGATCAGTCAGGGCGTGCCGATGCTGCTGATGGGCGACGAGCGCGGACGGACCCAACAGGGCAACAACAATGCCTACTGTCAGGATTCAGATCTCAGCTGGGTTGACTGGTCGCCCCTGAATGATGAAGAGCGGCATTTTCAGGATTTCCTGCGTGATCTGATCGCCCTGCGCCGCAATCATCCGGCCCTGCGCCGTCTGACGTTCTTCACCGGACGCCCGAAGCCGGGAGACGAAACCTCCGGGATCAAGGATGTCACCTGGCTGTCGCCGCAGGGGTGGGAAATCCGGGCCGAGGAGTGGAGCGTGCCGCAGAACCGCTGTCTTGGCATGCACATCAACGGTGCCGAACCCGGCGTGCAGGATGACCGCCTGCTGATTCTGCTGAACGCCCACAGCGACGCCATTCCCTTCACTCTGCCCGGCCCGGCCTATGGGCACCGTTGGTCGGTGCTGCTGGATACGGCCCGCGCCGATACCCCCACTGACGAGGATGATGAACCCGGCCGCCCCTATGGCTGGGGGGAAGCCTTCCCTCTGCTCGGCCGCAGTCTGGTCATCCTTGCTGACCGAACCTCTCCGCGATCTGAAGGATATCCGTCATGACCGACTTTCCCGTCGCCACCCCGCCGCCAGCGTTAACTCCGGCCGTTTCCGCCCTTGCTGACGGTTTTGGCATCAGCACCCGGTTCTGGGATATCTTCGGGACCGAACATGTCGCGACACCGGACGCGGTTGCCGCGACCCTGACGGCGATGGGCGTTGATGTGACATCAGAAACCGGGATTGCCCGCGCTATGGCGGAGCTTGACTCTGCCGGGTGGAGCGTCGGCATTCCCCCGGTCACTGTCCTCCGGCACGCCTCCCCGCGCACGGTCAGTCTTGTCTGCCCGGCGGATCACCTGCCCCTGCACTGGACCCTGAGCTGCGAGGACGGTTCCGTCCATGTCGGCACCCTGACCGGGCAGGACTCCAACCCGGAGCAGCGGGGCACGCTGGTTCGCCTCTCCCTGACCCTGCCTGCATCCCTGCCCGCAGGATACCACCGCCTGACCGCCCATACCTCCGGCCCGGCAGGGATCAGCAAGGATCTGCCCGCCGGAACCGTCATTCTGGCACCGGATCAGTGCTGGCTGCCGTCTCCGTTGCGGCAGAACCGCCGCCTGTGGGGGATCGGCTGTCAGGTCTATTCCCTGCGGCAGGCCGATGACTTTGGGATGGGGGATTTCTTCCACCTTAAGGACCTCAGCCAGCATGCCGTGGCGGTGGGGGCTGCGTTTGTCGGCGTCAACCCGCTTCACGCCCTGTTTCCGGCCCATCCGCAGGACGCCAGCCCGTATTCCCCGTGCTCCCGGCTGTTCCTGAATCCGCTGTATATCGATCCGCGTTCTGTCCCGGAATTCTCAGCCTGCGCTGCCGCCCGCGCGCTGCTGGAAACCGCTGATGTTCAGGCTGCCCTCCGGGCCGCCCGACAGGAAGAGATGGTCGATTATCCGGCGGTTTCTGCCGTTAAGCTGCCGTTGCTGCGATGCCTGTACGAAACCTTCCGGACCGCCGCCACGCCGGAACGGCAGGCTGCCTTTGATCGGTTTATCCAGTCCGGCGGGACCCGCCTGCATCAGTTTGCAGTGTTCGAGGTGCTTCAGGCCCGGTGGCCGGACAGCCCCTGGATGCAGTGGCCGGAAGACTACCGGGATCCGCACAGCCCGGCGGTTAAGGCCATCGCCGAAACCGACGCCGACGCCGTCCTGTACCGGAAATGGTTGCAGTTTGAGGCCGACCGGCAACTGGAGGCCTGCCCCGCCGTTTTTGCCGGATCAGAAGATCATGTCGGTCTGTACCGGGATCTGGCCGTCGGGACCAATTCCGATGGCGCTGATGTGTGGGCAGATCAGTCAGTCTACGTCCTCGGTGGGCGTTTTGGTGCCCCGCCGGATCAGCTCGGCCCCCTCGGGCAGGACTGGGGGATGCCGCCGTTAAATCCGGTCACCCTGCGGCAGCAGGGGTATGCCCCGTTCATTGACATGGTCCGCGCCAATATGCGCCACGCCGGGGCGCTGCGGATTGACCATGCGATGTCACTGCTCCGCCTGTTCTGGATCCCGCCCGGCTACACTGCCCGCGATGGCATGTATGTCGGCTATCCCTTCGATGATCTGCTGGGCATTCTGGCGCTGGAAAGCCACCGCAACCAGTGCATGATCATCGGCGAGGATCTGGGCACCGTCCCTGATGGCTTCCGCGACCGGATGGACCGCGAGGCGATTCTGTCCTACCGGGTTGTCTATTTTGAACGTTATGAGAACGGGCTGTTCAAGCGGCCCGACACCTATCCGCGCCTTGCCCTGTCCTGTGCGACCAGCCATGACATCGCCACCATACAGGGGCACTGGAGCGGCTGGGACATCGCCCTCCGCCATCGCCTTGGCCTTGCCGTGCCCGGCGTGACCCGCGCCGCTGACGAGGAACAAAGGTCCCGTGAACGGCAGTTGCTGCGGGCAGCACTGGACGATCAGGCCCTGCTGCCTGATACCGGCCTGCCTGATACGGCACCCCTGACACCGGAGCAGAAGCATCACCTGAACGTGGCGGTCCACCGTTTTCTTGGGCGGGCCCCGTCTGCTCTGGCCCTGATCAATCTGGATGATCTGGCCGGAGAGGAATCGCAGGTGAACGTCCCCGGGACTGTGACGGAGTACCCGAACTGGCGGCGCCGCCTGCCGGTGGAGACCGGAACGATCCTGCGGTCCGCTGAGACGGTTACCCTGACCTCAGCCCTGCGCGCAGAGCGCATGGACGTGCAGCCGGTCTGATCCGCATCTAACCCGGCGAAGACCACGGGGGTCCCTCGGCCTCCGTGGTCCCGTCAGGCCCGACCTCAGTGATGCAGGCGGTCATATTTTGACTGTAACTGTTCCGACGTCTCCCGATGCTCCGGGTCCGGCTCAATGCAGTCCACCGGGCAAACCTCCATACACTGCGGCTCCCCGGTCTCGCCGATACATTCACTGCACCGCTGCGGATGGATGGTGAAAATCGGGTCGTCCTCGGTGATTGCCTCATTCGGGCAGACCGACGGGCAGGCATTGCAGGCAATGCAGGTGTCGTTGATCATCAGCGCCATGTGTTTCCCCCATCAGATCCCCGGCCACAGCAGCAGCCGCAGGTTTTGTGTGCAACGGTACCGCAGAAGCAAACCTGCCTAACCTGCGCCCGGGTCCCCCGCCCGGCTCGCCTGAGCGGCCGTCAATGCGTTGCCCGCATTTGCTAATAATGAAAAACTGATATAATTTCCAGAGCGATAAACCCTTAATTAATATGGTACTTTTCAGCGCAGTTTCCGACAGACCGGCTCCCATGGAATACTGATCCCGATACTTTTTTCGCCCCTAAAATTAACAGGAGAATGCATCAGCGCAGCCCTTCCCCGCCTCGATATCCCCCCATCAGAAGGGGCCACGCCATGCTGCATGCGATTGAAGACTTTCTGGCGCATGCAATCGCGCTGAAAGCGGACGCCGCAGAGATGTCTGATGATCTGGCGACGCGGCTTGAGCAGGAGGATGACGGTAGATTTCGCGGCGGAAGAAACAGGACATGCTTCCATGCTCGCCCAACCGCTGGCGTCCTGCCGGAGCAATAAACGGCCTCAAATATTATTTTTCTGTTTATTTTCAGTATTATGGAGAGGAAATCTAAGCACAAATATAAGATACTTCATATGTAGATTTTTGGGCAATTCTCTATCCGAAATCCGAAGACATATGCAGTTTGCATAATCCGCCACCCCGCCGATATCCCCCGCCACCGGGAAACCATTCTGCCCGCGAAAATACCCCGAACCGCAAAGCGGCTTCACCACCCTGACGGCACGGTTTCTTCCACCACAGGTCTGCCCATGGCCTTTCGCACTTGCAAATCACCGCAGGTGCCGTAGCCTTCTGCCTGAACAGGGACAAGGCTCCGGAAGGACTGCGGCATCATGGCGGCAAAAGTCATCACCATTGCGCAACAGAAAGGCGGAGCCGGGAAAACCACCCTGACCGCCCAGATCGCCGCAGCGCTGGCCCGTAGCGGGCTGCGGGTGGCGGCGGTGGACATCGATCCACAGGGCAGCCTGTCGGCATGGCATGCCCTGCGCCCGGCCGATGCCGCCGCCCTGACCCTGTCGCAGGTTCCCGGCTGGCGGTTGGGCAACGACCTCGACCGCTTAAAGAACGATCACGACATCATCCTGATTGACAGCCCCCCACACGCGGAAACGGAAGCAAAGACAGCCATCCGCGCCGCCGATCTGGTTCTGCTGCCGGTACAGCCCAGCCCGATGGACCTGTGGGCGATGAAGCCGACGCAGGAGGTCGCCCGCAAGGAAAAGACCCCGGCCCTGATCATCCTGAACCGGATGCCGCCGCGCGGCCGCCTGTCCGAACAGGTACTGGGTCAGCTGGCAACACAGGAAACCCCGGTTGCCGCCACCCAGCTGGGCAGCCGCGTTGCCTTTGCCAGCTCGATGATGGAAGGGCTGGGTGCGGTCGAAACCGAACCCCGGGGCAGTGCCGCCAAGGAAATCCTCGCCCTCTGCGCGGAACTCCGCACCCTTCTGAACCTGCCCGGCGTGTAGGCTGACATGACCAAGCCCCCTATCCGCCCCACTGCCGTTGACGTGGTTCAGCACGAAACCCTGTTCAAATCGTACTCCCGCCTCGACCGCTATCTGCTGCGATATGAGCAGTATGCGGGCGGCATGGGGCCGGTGGTCAGCCGTGAGGTTCTGGAACGCGGCCATGCCGTGGCGGTTCTGCTGTTTGATCCTGACCGCGACTGTGTCGTGATGATCGAGCAGTTCCGCCCCGGGGCCTATGCCGCCGGAATGGAGCCATGGCTCTATGAGATTGTCGCCGGAATCATCGAGGATGGCGAAACCCCGGAAGAGGTCGCCCGCCGGGAATCCGTTGAGGAAGCCGGTCTGGAGCCGCAGGGGCTGTTCCGGGTGCAATCGTGGCTGGCGACGCCGGGCATCAGCTCCGAGAGTATCGAGCTGTGGTGCGGCCGGGTTGACAGCCGTCAGGCCGGGGGCATCCATGGTGTCGAGGCTGAGGGCGAAGACATCCGCGTTATCGCCGTCCCGCTCCCCGAGGTGCGGGAAAACCTGCGGACCGGGCGCTACACCAATGCGGCCACGCTGGTTGCCCTGCAATGGCTTCTGTTGAACGAGGATGATATACGTAAAAAACTGTGATTATCCCTTGAGGCCATGACAAACAACACCTATCATTCCGTTAAATACTGCATTTAACGGAATGATCATGGACATTAAAAGCGGCCTGACCGGAACCATCGGCAATACCCCGCTCATCCGGCTGGACTGGGCCTCCCGTCAGGCAGGCTGCACCATCCTTGGCAAAGCCGAATTCCTGAACCCCGGCGGATCGGTCAAGGACCGGGCCGCACTGGCCCTGATCACCGATGCCGAACGCCGGGGCGTGCTGAAGCCCGGCGGCACCATCGTTGAAGGCACCGCCGGCAACACCGGAATCGGGTTGACCCATGTCGGCAACGCCCGGGGCTATAAAACCATCATCGTCATGCCGGAAACCCAGAGTCAGGAAAAGAAGGACACCCTGCGCCTGCTGGGGGCGGACCTGCGGCTGGTTCCGGCGGTGCCGTTCAAGGATCCCGGCAACTACGTCCACGTCTCCCGCCGCATTGCCGAGGAAACCGGGGCCTTCTGGGCCAACCAGTTTGACAATACCGCCAACCGGCAGGGCCACATGGAGACCACCGGGCCGGAAATCTATGACCAGTCCGGCGGCACCGTCACCGCCTTCACCGCCGCCGTCGGCACCGGCGGGACACTGGCCGGGGTCTCGATGGCCCTGAAGGCCCGAAACCCGGCCATCCGCTGCGTCGCCGCCGATCCGCACGGCTCGGGGATTTATGACTGGATCAAGACCGGCACCCCGAAAGCCGAAGGCAGTTCTATCACCGAAGGGATCGGACAGGGCCGGGTGACCGCCAATCTGGACGGCGCCCCGCTGGATGACGCCATCCGCGTCTCCGATGCCGAAGCGCTGGAGGTTCTCTACGCCCTGCTGCAACAGGACGGCCTGCTGCTCGGCGGGTCGGCGGGGATCAACGTTGCCGCCGCCATCCGGCTGGGGCAGCAGCTCGGCCCCGATGCGGTGGTTGCCACCATCCTGTGCGACGGCGGTGCCCGCTATCAGAGCAAGCTGTTCAACCCGGACTTCCTGCGTCCGCTCAACCTACCGACCCCGCCGTGGCTGTAACGTCCGGCGGTTGACCTTCCGGGGCGGTCAGGGTATGGCCTTCAGGGTGCCTCTCTTTAACCGGGGCACCCTGAACCGTTCCGCCGGGAGGATCTCCGTGACCGATTACATCAACCCCGATGCCCTCGTCAGCACCCAGTGGCTGGCGGACCGCCTTCAGGCCCCTGATGTGCGGGTGGTTGACGCCACCTACTTCATGCCGATCCTGAACCGCGATGCCCGGGCGGAATACACTGAACGCCATATCCCCGGCGCGGTGTTCTTTGATATCGACGAGATCGCCGATACCACCAGCCCCTATAAGCACACCATGCCGTCGCCGGAAGTGTTCTCTTCCAAGGTCCGTAAGCTCGGGCTGGGGGATGGCAACCACATCGTGGTCTATGATGCTAACGGCGGCGCTGCCGCTGCGGCCCGGGTGTGGTGGATGTTCCGGTATTTCGGACACCGCTCGGTCTCGGTGCTGAACGGCGGCCTCGGCAAGTGGCTGGCGGAAGGACGCCCCACCGACGATATGCCCCCGGTCCCCCGCGACCGGCATTTCACCGCCCGGGTGAACACCACGCTGTTCCGCTCTGCCGAAGACCTGCTGGCCAACATCACCAGCCGCCGCGACACCGTGGTTGATGCCCGCGCCGCCGCCCGTTACCGGGGGGACGCGCCGGAACCCCGCGCCACCCTTCAGGTCGGGCACATTCCGGGGGCCCTGAACCTGCCGTTCGCCGATCTGCTGTCGCCGCAGGATCAGACCTTTCTGCCCGCCACCGCCCTGCGGGATAAATTCACTGCCGCCGGAATTGATCTGAACGCCCCGCTGGTGGCCAGCTGTGGCTCCGGCGTCACCGCCTGCGTCGTCGCGCTGGGCGCTTATCTGCTCGGCAACAGCGACGTTGCGGTCTTTGACGGATCGTGGGCGGAATGGGGCATGCGGACAGAACTGCCGGTCGAAACCGCCTGATCCCTTCCTCAGAAGCGCAGCAGAAAAGGGCGGCCCCCATATGGTTCCGCCCTTTTTCTTTTAACCCGGATAAAAAATATCAGGCCGCCGCCACGGCCGCCAGCGGCTCTTCCCGCCGGACGCCGTAGGCACCGATGCTGACGTGCGATCCGTCCGGGAAGCGCCACAGATTGGCATCTTTCAGATGACCACCGAAACCGATCACGATTTCCTCAGCAAGATGGATCATCTGGGCTGGATCAATGCTGACCCGCCATGCGCTGCCATGGCGGCTTTCCATGGTCAGGGAAAACAGGGTGCAGGCGTGGCTGGCAGTGGGAATGGACGGCATGGGGATTTCTCCTGTCAAGGCGGCGGGATCGCGATGGCGGAGCTTCCTTCCCCTGTCGAAGCGGCTGGCAAATCCGCTTCCGGCCCCGATTATCGTTCCGGGCCATTTTTGGCTGCATTGCAGTGCAGCAATACTTAAGTGCCTACGTACACTTTATTGCAGCGCACAACACCTCATTTTTATGCGGATCTGCCATGCATTTTGCGAATGTCATGCAACTGTCCCTGCATTCCGTGTTTGCCATCCCGGGGGTTTGATGGTCAGAATGGGCCCCTTTCCCCGGCGGCAAGGCCGGATCCCTGCGTTGCAAGAGCGGACACCAAGACCATGAAGCGTGATACCCGGATCATCCACGCCGGAAGCCACCCCGAGCGCTGGAACGGCGCGGTCAATCCCCCGGTATGGCGGGCCTCGACCATTGTGTCGCCATCCATCGCCGCCCAGCGGGACCTGAATGGCCCCAACCGCTTCGCCAATGTCACCTATGGCCGCCATGGTACGCCGACCAGCAAGGCTTTCGAGGAAGCGGTGGCGGAACTGGAAGGCGGCAGCCATTGCATTGCCGTCGGCTCCGGCCTTGCCGCCATCACCGCCACCCTCACCGGACTTCTCAAGACCGGCGATCACCTGCTGATGACCGATGGCTGTTATGGTCCGACCCGCTATTTCTGCGACAAGTCACTGACCCGGTTCGGGATCGAAACCACTTATTACGACCCACGCATCGGTGGCGATATCGCCAGCCTGATCCGCCCCAACACCAAAGTGGTGTTCGTCGAAAGCCCCAGTTCCGGCACCTTCGAAATTCAGGACATTCCGGCCATCGCCGCCGCCGCCCATGCGGCCGGGGCCGTGGTGGTGGCGGACAACACCTGGGGCCTTGGCACCTTCATGCCCTTTGAGCATGGGGTTGACGTCTCCCTACAGGCCGCGACCAAGTATATCGTCGGCCATTCCGACGCCATGCTGGGTACCATCACCGTCAACAATGCCGACCTGTACGCCACCGTGCGCGGCAGCGTTGCCCTGTTCGGCTTCAGCGCCGGCAGTGAAGAGGTCTGGCTGGGTCTGCGCGGGCTGCGCACCGTCTCCGTCCGCCTGCGTCAGCAGTTCGACAGCGGCCTGAAGGTCGCACGCTGGCTGGAAAGCCGCCCGGAAGTGCTGAAGGTGTGGCACCCGGCCCTGCCGTCCCATCCGGATCATGCGCTGTGGCAGCGTGATTTTACCGGCGGCTGCTCGCTGTTTTCCTTCGAGCTGCCTCCGATGGCGCGGGAGCGGCTGGAGGCGATGGTGGATGGCTATCACCTGTTCCGGCTTGGCTACTCGTGGGGCGGCTTTGAAAGCCTTGCGGTCGTCACCTCGGATGAATATGTCCGCACCGCCACCGGCAAGAGCGGCAATCCGATTGTCCGGCTGCATGTCGGGCTGGAAGACCCCGACGATCTGATTGCCGATCTGGAACAGGGCTTTGCCCGCCTGAAGGAAACCCCGTGATGACCGCCTCCGTTCCGGCTTATACCGTTCCCTCCCCCGAAGCCGTCGATGCCCTGCTGTCGGAAGTCCGCTTCAACAGCGACGGCCTGATCACCGCCATCGCCCAGCAGCATGACAGCGGCGAAATCCTGATGCTGGCATGGATGAATGCCGATGCCCTGCGGGAAACCCTGCTGACCGGCCGTGTCTGTTACTGGTCCCGTTCCCGCAAGGGGCTGTGGCGGAAGGGGGAAACCTCCGGCCAGATGCAGAAGCTGGTCGATCTGCGGGTTGACTGCGACGGCGACGCCGTTCTGGCGCTGGTCCATCAGGATGGGGTGGCCTGCCATACCGGCCGCCGCAACTGCTTCTTCCGCGCCATCCGCGACGGTGCGGTGGTGAATGTGGCAGAGCCGCTGATTTCGGAAGAGGAGCTGTACGGACGATGAGCCAGCCGTCTTCCCCGCTGCTGCCGGTCACCATCCTCACCGGCTTCCTCGGCAGCGGCAAAACCACCCTGCTGAATGCCCTGCTGCCTCAGCCCGCCCTGAGCAATGCGGCGGTCCTGATCAACGAATTCGGTGAAATCGGGCTGGACCATCATCTGGTCGCACAGGCCGACGATGATGTGGTGGTCCTGCAATCCGGCTGCGTCTGCTGCACGGTCCGCAGTGACATGATCACCGCCCTGCGTGACCTGTACCTGCGCCGGGTGCGTGGCGACATTCCGGAGTTTGACCGGGTGGTGATCGAAACCACCGGCCTTGCCGATCCCGCCCCGATCCTGCATACCCTGCTGACGGACCCCCTGCTGTCCGCCCGCTACCGGATGGATGGCGTGGTCACCACCATCGACACGGTCAACGCCCTGTCGCAGCTGGATCACTTCAGCGAACCGGTCAAACAGGCCGCTCTTGCCGACCGGCTGATCCTGACCAAAACCGATCTGGCCGGGCCGGAGCGCACGGCGCAGGTGCAGGCACGGTTAAAGGCCCTGAACCCCGCCGCCCCGCAGGCACTGGCCCTGCACGGGGATCTTGATGCTGCCATTCTGCTGAACTGCGGGCTGTTTTCAGCACAGGGGAAACACCCTGATGTCGAAAACTGGCTGAAGGCCGAGGCCTATGCCAGCCAGCCCCATCACGATCACCACCACCACGGCGACGACGGGCACGGCTGCTCCCCCGACTGTGACCATGATCATGATCACCACCATGACCACGACCACCGCCATGCCGGAATCTCCAGCTTCTGCCTGACATTCGCCGAACCGCTGGTGTGGGACCGCTTTATTGAGGCGGTGGAAATTCTGATCACGACCCAAGGGGACCGGCTGCTGCGCCTTAAAGGGATCCTCGATGTGGTCGGTCAGGAAACCCCGGTGGCAGTCCATGGCGTCCACCACCTGTTCCATCCCCCGGCCCCGCTGCCGGAGTGGGGAACCCTGCCGCACCTGAGCCGGGTGGTCTTCATCACCCATGCGCTGGAGCCGCAGGCCATTCAAGGGCTGTTCACCGAAGTGCTTCAGACACCGGCCACCCTTGTCTGAAGGAGCATCCGCCCGCAGAGGCACAGTAGAAAACTCAACTTTTTTTCTGGGATGCCTCTAAAGTGCGTTGACAGCGGGGATAGGCCGTATATGCTTGTCCTTGGCCGGTTTTTTAATCGGCCTCCCTCTTTGAGACTCCCCTTGCAGCCATCGGTCTTCCGATGGCTGTCTTTTTTTGTCTTCTCTCCAGCGGGCCCCGGCGGGGAAATGATCAGATCATCGCCCCGTGGAAATCCACCGGCCCGGCCTTGGGAATCTGGAAGTAGAAGGTCGCGCCCTGCCCTTCCTGTGCCGAGCACCAGATCCGGCCACCGTACCCCTCCACCAGCTTACGGCAGATCGCCAGACCGATGCCGGTTCCCTCGTACTCGGTCGCCGAATGCAGGCGCTGGAACAGCTTGAAAATCCGGTCCTCATACTCCGGCGGAAAACCGATACCGTTATCCCGGACCGCAAACTCCCAGGCCGAGCCCAGATCCTCGCAGGTGATGATCACCTCGGGTGCCCGGCCTTCCGCACGGTATTTCAGGGCATTGCCGATCAGATTAACAAAAAGCCGTGACAGATCACTCTGTCGGCAGGTCAGCAGCGCCTGCCCTTCAAAGGCCCGCACACGGGCCCCGGCTCCTTCAATACTGGCCTTCATTGATTGCAGGACATCCTCCAGAATATCCCGTGCATCCACTTCCTGTAGGGGCGCAGTGCCCCGTCCGGCCCGGGAATAATCCAGAAGATCACGGATCAGACTGGACATGCGGTGCGCCCCACGGACCGCAAAGGAGATGTATTCCCGCCCGTCCTCGGACAGATCTGCGCCATGCCGCCGCTCCAGAAGCTGGAGATAGCTGACCACCATCCGCAAGGGCTCCTGAAGATCGTGGGAGGCGACATAGGCGAACTGTTCCAGCTCCGTATTCGACCGCGCCAGCTCATCTGCTTTCGCAGCAAGGTTCTGTTCCGCCATCCGGCGGACCGAGATATCGGTGATCACCGCCACCAGATTATCCGATGCCGCCTCGTCACTGCCACCCTGCCGGGTCAGGCTGACCTCCACCCAGACAGAGGTTCCATTGGCACGGAGGTAACGCTTTTCATAGACAAGACCGATCGGACTGATGGACCCGAGACTGGTTTCAGTCCGCCCGATATCGTCTGGATGGGTCAAAGACTGGATATTGATGCCGATCAGGTCCTGCGTCCGCCGCCCGATGATCCGGGCAAAGGCATCATTGGCAGTCTGGATGATACCGTCCCGGCCGAGCAGAACAATACCGGCCCCGGCGTTGGTGAAAATGGAATGAAGCTGCGCTTCCCGCACCGACAACAGCCGGATGGCCTGTTGCTGCCGATCAAGGGAACGGTGCAGCATCACCATCGCCCCCACCACCACCAGCGACAGCAAAGCCCCGAGAAGCGCATAGTTCCGGGTATCCTCGCGCCAGCGGTCCATGGCCTGATCCTGCCCGACCGCAACCCCCAGCAGCAGATCAAAGCCTTCAATCTTGTGATAGGTGGCAATGTGGGGTTGCGGCGTTTCGCCCACACGGGTCTCCGCACAGCAGGGGCCATCCGGGGTCAAAAAGTTCAAGGCCCAGTCCGGGGCTTTTTCAGACGGCAGGAGGTTAGAGTTCGGGGTTTCCACAACCCGCCCCTGTCGGCGGTACAGGACGCTCTGCCCCGTCCCCCCCATATCCGAGGCATTAAAAACCGCCATGAAAAAATCACGGCGGACCAGCGCCGTCACCGTCCCCAGCCGCTCTCCCTGCGGGGACAGAACGTGGCGGGAAAATCCGATCCCCTCAGACAGATCGCCGACCTGAACCGACGGCCCGATCAGAAGAATCCCGGCGGCAGCCGCATCTGTCGGAACATAATCGCGCGGCAGGGGAAAAATGCCACGCAGATTGCGGCTTCGGCTGTCAAACAGCAAAACACCGCTCGGATCCGTCACCAGAACCCGGGTCACCTGCGGCAGGCCGGTGAATGTCGCGGCCAGATAATCCAGAGCCCGATACCGTTCAAACTGGAACCGCTGCCATTCCCGGGCCAGCGTCTCCTCGCTCCGGCGCAAGGCTACATCCAGATTGGCCACCACGGAACTGAAGTTGTAGGCCAGCGATGTTGCCAGCCGGGCATTATAGCTCTGGGCCCGCTCCAGTTCCCGCCAGTACGAATGCGTGGCGAACAGCGCCCCGAAGGCCCAGATCGCCAACAGAAGCCCACCGCCCAGAATAAGCGGCAGCAGCATGCGCAGACGGGACCGCAGAGACATCAGCGCCCCCTGTGTTCAGAAACCGGACGGGTCAGGCGCAGGTGCATCATGGCCGCGGCACCCGGCGCGGTAAGGTCTGGAGATCCTCCCATGACTGCTCCTGCTCCATGAAGGTTATCAGGCTGCGGTAAATACGGCCGTATGCGGGATCCCGCTTTGATTTTTCTTCCAGAAGATCCCGACTGGTCCGCGCCAGCGCCAGAAGGACACTGTCCGGAAAACGCCGCACCGAGACTCCCAGAGCGCGGATCTGCTCCACCGCCGCCACCTGCGATCCGGTCTGGGCCGTCAGCGTCCACAGGGTATTCAACCGGCAGGCTGTCTCAATCCCTTTGCGGTCCATATCCTCCAGCCCCTGCCACACCCGCGCGTTGATGATCAGAGCGTTCCAGCTCGACGGCTGATGCCAGCCCGGAAAATAGTAATTCTTTGCGAAGGTCTCAAAGCCAATACTCATATCCGCCATCGGCACGGAAAACTCGGCCGCATCCAGCTTGCCCTGAGCCATCGCCGGATACATCTGATCCAGCGGCTGCGCCGAGGTCATCGCCCCCATCTTCTGCAGGACCTCTCCCCCCAGACCGGAAATCCGCATCCGCAGCCCCTTGAAATCATCCGGGGACCGCAGCTCTTTCCGGAACCAGCCACCCGCTTCCGAGGCAACGATATGGCAGGGCAAAATCTGCACGCCCTGCGGACGGAAAGCGTCCTGCAACAGGGTCAGGCCATCTCCACCGTACATCCAGGATACCGCAGTGGCCGGGGACGGCCCGAACGGCATCGCCCCCAGCAGCTCCGCCACCGGAACCTTCTCCGCCCAGTATCCGATCCAGCCGAACCCGGCGGCGACCTTCCCGCTCTGAACGGCGGTCAGGACATCCCCCCCGGCAATCACCTCCCCCGCATTGTACATACGCACCGACAGCCGGCCGTGCGTGTGCTCCTGAATCAGGGAGGCAATCCGTTCCTCACTGTCAGAGATAAAGGCGACACCACGCGGGAAAGCGGAATGGATTTCGAAATCAGCCGCGTCGGCTGCCCCACCAAAGGACGCAAAGGCAAAAACGGCACCGGCCAGCCCCCACAAAGGCAGGTTCCACCCCTTATCCGGCTTACACATTCAATCCCCCTCCCCCGTCTCTTTACGGCCCGGTCTGATTGGTTACGACCATACTATCACGACCAAAATAGCGATACGATCAGGAACCCCTGCCCCAGCCGTACCGACGGCGCATAATAGCCATATCAAGGTTATGGAAAAAGGGCGAGGACTGTCGGGCGATCATCCCTGAATCGCCAAAGACCTGCGATCCGCCACCGGTTTATCTTGCCAAGCGAAAACAAACCCCATATTTTCCGCTTCGGACCGGTTCGGGGTGTAGCTCAGCCTGGTAGAGTGCCTGCTTTGGGAGCAGGATGTCGGAGGTTCGAATCCTCTCACCCCGACCAACCGTCCGCCACACTGTCCGGCATTCTCCGGGGCTCCGCCCTGACATCAGGTTCTACAGACCCTGTGATGCCGACAGATTTGAAAAACAGGGAAATCCGCCATACAGCCCACCAGCGGGTTACGGCGCGAAATAAGTGACTGCGGGAGTTTCCGAACAATGGCCACTGTTGTCCGCATCTTTCGTCCGGCGAAAAACGCCATGCAGTCCGGGCGTGGTACTCTCGGCACCTGGATTCTGGAAGTCGAGGCCTCGGCACCGATTGCCAATGACGGGCTGATGGGCTGGGCCGGTTCCGCCGATACCGCCAAGCAGATCCGCCTCAAGTTCGCGTCCCGCGAAGATGCCGTCAGCTACGCCAAACGTCAGGGCTGGACCATCCGCCTGTCGGAGCCGAACGAGCGGTCCATCCGCCCGAAGAGCTACGCGGAGAACTTTGCCTTTAACCGCGTCTCCTGACCCACAACGCAAGCTGTGCCAGCCTCCCCGGGTGCCCGAAATGGTCCCGGATGGCACTGACACCGGCGATATGACAGAAAGCGCTCAGCCTGATTAAGGCCGGGCGCTCTCTTTGATCAACAGAAAATTACCCGGTTAAAATCCGGCCCGGGACTTCCGGCCATACTCGTTTTTGCGCCCTTAGCTCAGCTGGATAGAGCAGCCGCCTTCTAAGCGGCCGGTCGGGGGTTCGAATCCCTCAGGGCGCGCCACAGACAGCACCCCGCCATTGCCCTGCGATGGCGGGGTTTTCTGTTCAGAAACAGGACGCGTCGCAGAACAGGACGCAGATCGGGAATTTCCGCAACTGCGTAGTCCTTGCGGCCCAATGGTCCATGTTCACTATTGGTTTATGACAGCGACCGGCGCACCATATTGGAACGGAAGCAGGCCGGGATGCGGATCCCACCTCACTTCCACTCCGGGGGGTCTCCAAGGCGGCAAAGCCGAAAGGAGGAACCAATGGCACATATCATTGATCACAATACCTTCCGGGTGATGAAAGCCTGTCGGGATATTGAAACCGCCAACACTGGCATTCTCAATCACGTTCACCAGCTGCGGTCAGACGCCCTGAAAGTGGGGGAAACCCTGCAAGAGGCCGGTCGCGTTCTGGAAGACGCCCTTCTCGAATTCTCGATGGTGCAGCAACGCCTGTCGCTGTCGCAGGACGAACATACCCGTATCATGCAGATGGTCGACCAGATCATGGCGGAAAGCCCGGTCTTTCAGTCTCTGGCCGCCGAAGCGGCAGAGCGGCAGGCTGACGCCCGGTTCGCCGGGGTCAACTGACCTGACAGCCTCCTCAGCCGCCGGACTTTCCTTTTCCCGCCCCCTGAAACGGTGGGCGGGAAAACAGGGGATGGATCAGGCGGTCACCGACCTTGATTCCCGCACGCGCCGCTTCACCGCCAGCCAGCTCCAGAACGGCGCGGACCGGCATGCCGGAGGGACGGATCGTCAGGCTTTGCGGCGCCGCGTTCGCCTCAATCCGCCCGATCTGTCCGTTTTCCGTGATGAACAGCATATCCAGCGGGATCAACGTGTTCTTCATCCACATCGCCACGTCCCGGGTTTCCCCAAAGTCAAACAACATTCCCCACCGGGCTGGCAACGCTGTCCGGAACATCAATCCCTGTTCGCGCTGGGCCTGCGTCACCGCCATCTCAATCCGGTAGGTTAAAATCCCGGATCCGGTCTGGATATCAAGCGTCTGCACTTCAAACCCCTGTTCTCCCGCAGGCAGTTGCACCGGCGCGGCGGAGGGGATCGCCGGACATGTCAGCCAGATGACTGCTGCGGCAAAGACCCCGGACCAACAGCGACGCAGCCACTCCATATCCCGCCTCCTTATCTGCATGCCATCTGCGGCAAACCGACGGCATGCCTTATTTCTGTGCCGACGGTGATACATTTGGGTATACGGCGCTATACCTTTTTCGTGTTTCTCCAAAAACACTCAATGGATATAGTCCGTCTTGTCACTGCGGTTTCGCCCCATGCTGATGGCGTGACAAAAATTTCTTGTGGATTTAGCCGGAACATTGGGATAAAGGACTTAAGACTTTAGATCAATGATCCGCTGCAATTCAGCGAGGGGCGCCCCCCGACTGCCCCCCATGCCCTTCGCTGGAAGAGACGCCGGACAGCCTTGCTGTCCGGCGTTTTCTCTTCTGCGCCTCAAATTCCCTGAGAGCCTTTGTTAAATGCACCGCAAAAACAGCTCCTTGCCGGGCGTTTTTCTTGCGTCATGCAAACAGCGCATCCATTATGGGGAAACCGCTTTCACCCCTGCGTTGACAAAAAGCGTCCGGCCCCAGACCGGACCGTCAGCAGCCAGCGGGCCGATGGCCGAATGCAGCCTGAAGAACTGAGGACCCCGGACCCCCATGCATCCGACAACAATCGAGATGATTGGCGCTGGCCTGTTCGCCATTGCCGTCCTCCACACCTTCTCCACCAAATTTTTTGAGCATCTGGCCCATACCCGCCCGGCGCATGCCGGATTATGGCACCTGCTGGGCGAAGTGGAGGCGGTGTTCGGGTTCTGGGCGCTGGTCCTCGTTCTGTTCATGTTCTTCATTGACGGCAAGGCTGCCGCCACCACCTATCTTGATACCCAAAACTATACTGAGCCGCTGTTTGTCTTCGCGATTATGGTGATCGCAGGCAGCAAGCCGATTCTGCAACTGGCCCGCATCGGCGTTACCGCCATAGCCCGCGTTCTGCCCCTGCCCTCGAACGTGGCTTACTTCGTCACGACCCTGTCAGTTGTTCCACTGCTCGGCTCCCTCATCACCGAACCGGCGGCGATGACACTGGCGGCCATGCTGCTGCGGGACCGGTATTACACCAACCCGATTTCTAAGCGCCTGAAGTATGCGGCCATCGGCACGCTGTTCGTTAATGTCTCCATCGGTGGCACCCTGACCCCCTTTGCCGCCCTGCCGGTGCTGATGGTTGCCGCCAAATGGAACTGGGATCTGGTGTATATGCTGACCCACTTCGGGTGGAAATCAGCCATCGCCGTCCTCATCAATGCCAGCGTTATCACCGCCCTGTTTGCGGCGGAACTGCGCCGCCTGACCGTCCCCAAGGCTGAGAAAGCGGCCGATCAGGTTCCGGCTGCGGTGATGCTAATCCATACCCTGTTTCTTGCCGGTGTGGTCCTGTTCTCCCACCATCCGGCGGTGTTCATGGGGCTGCTGCTGTTCTTCCTTGGCTTCACGCAGGCTTACCGCCGCTATCAGGATCCGCTGATCCTGCGGGAAGGTCTGATGGTCGCCTTCTTCCTCGCCGGGCTGGTGGTGTTGGGCGGGCAGCAGAAATGGTGGCTCCAGCCGATGCTGGCCAACATGGATGCAACCATGATCTATTTCGGTGCGACCGCCCTGACCGCCATCACCGACAATGCCGCCCTGACCTATCTGGGCTCTCTGGTCGACGGCCTGAACGAATCCTTCAAGTACGCGCTGGTTGCCGGGGCTGTCACCGGCGGGGGGCTGACCGTAATCGCCAATGCCCCAAATCCCGCCGGATACTCCATCCTGCGCGGCAACTTTGATGAGGGTGCCATCAATCCGCTGTACCTGTTTCTGGCGGCTCTGCCCCCGACCATCACCGCAATCCTTGCCTTCCAGCTGCTTTGACAGCATTCCTGCGTTGAGGAGTGACGTATGCGGCTGGACAGCCTGCGGATCCGCCTGACCCTTTGGTTCGGAGGCCTGACCCTGACCGGGGTTTTGGCCGCCGGGGCCTATGTCGGCTCGATCGCCACCGATGAGCTGAAGACAATCGCCGGGCACCGGCTGGAGGCCGCGGCCGGATCTGCTGCGGCCCTGCTGTCCGAAAACCTGCGGGAACGGCAACAGGAAATCCAGCTTCTGGCACAGGGCCCGCTGTTCACCGACGGGGACCTGAGCGGGGGCGATGTCCGCCGGATTCTGGATATGCGCAAGGCCGCCCATGGTGCCTATGCCTGGATCGGAGTGACAGATCAGACCGGTCGGATCCTTCAGGCCACGGACGGCATCCTGACCGGACAGAATGCGGAGCAACGGCCGTGGTTCCAGTCCGGCCGGACCGGAAACTTCTTCGGGGACATCCACGAAGCCGTGATGCTGGCCAAACTGCTGCCACAGCCCACCAGCGGCCAGCCCCTGCGCTTCATCGACATTGCCACACCGGTCCGCACCCGGGACGGAGCCCTGAGAGGCGTCCTTTCAGCCCATGCCCCGTGGGAATGGGTGACCGACACAGTTGCATCAGCAGTCCGCGGGCCCTTGAGCGGAACCCGGGCCGAAGTGATCCTCGCCACCCAAAACGGAACGATCCTCTATCCCTACAGCCTTGTCGGCACGGAACAGGCCCCCGCCGTTCCGGAACAGGGATACAGAGAGATGGTCTGGCCTGATGGAGCCTCTTACCTGACGGCAGCTGTACAGGTGGATACCGGACCGGCGTCTTCTGTGGTCTGGCATGTGATCGTCCGGCAGCCCCGGGCTGACGCCGTTGCCCCGGTACAGGCGCTGATCCAAAAGCTTCTGGGGCTCGGTGCGCTGGGCGTCGCTCTGTCTGCCCTGATTGTCTATCGCCTCGCCCTGCGCCTGAGCCGCCCAATTGAACATCTGGCCGCAACCGCACGGTCTATTGAGGAACAGGACCGGATTCCCGAAACCTTCCCGGCGTTGCAGGGCCCTGCCGAGATCCGGCAACTGAACACCGCCTTCCGCTCCATGGCTGAAAGCCTGCTGAAGCGGGAGCATGATCTGGCCAGCCTCAACGCGTCTCTGGAAACGCTGGTTGCCGAAAGAACCGCAGAGCTGGAAAAGGCGAATCAGGAACTCCAGCGCCTTGCCACCCACGATGCCCTGACCGGCGTCCTGAACCGGCGCCGGTTCGACAGCATCGGGGCAGAGCAGTTTGCCCTGTTCCAGCGGTCCGGGATTACGTTCACCATTCTGTTGGTTGATGCCGACCACTTCAAGACCGTCAACGACACTTACGGCCATCAGGCCGGGGACCGGGTTCTTCAGACACTGGCCGGATTGCTGTTGGCAAACATCCGTACCTGCGACAGCCTTGCCCGGTATGGGGGTGAGGAGTTTGTGCTGCTGCTGCCGGAAACCCCGGCCCGGCCAGACGGCACCAGTCTGGCTGAACGCCTCTGCGCACTGGTGGCAGAGACGCCTTTCCCTGATATCGGCCGGATGACCATCAGCATTGGCCTGTCGCAGGCCCTGCTGACCGACACATCCATTGCCGATACCATCGGCCGCGCCGATACAGCCCTGTATGATGCCAAACGGGCCGGACGGAACCGTGCGATGGCCGGATAAAAGCAGTCAGGGGGTTGGAGGTGTCTTGCGTTTGGGTGTCCAACTGGTCACGCTGACCGGCTTCCCGGTCTGGGACCGCATGACACGCGGCCGCAGAACCCGGTCGATCGGCGGGGCATCCTTCAGCCCCGGCTGGTTCTGGGTCGGCTTCCGGCCATAATAGGCCACCATCGCCTCCAGCGTGATTTCACTGCGCCGCCCCTGTGCGAAGGCATCCTGATACGGCGGATGACTGCACACCAGCTTGTTTAAATACTCGGCGCTGTGGGGGCTGAACTTCCGCCACAGACTGTCCAGAAACGGCTGGATTTCCTGCGGAATCTTCTGATAATCAACCTTCGGGCGGCCATGTTCAAAGGCCCGCCAGGAAGACGGCTCCAGTGGGCCCATGCCGGAGGCAATGAACAGGCACGGCATCAGTTTGTCGCCCTTGGACATCACCGCATAGTAAGCCTGCGCCAGAAACAGCAGACGTTGCAGTTTCTGGGGCTGAAGATATTCCCCGTCGTCCAGAGCCCGGTCGATCAGCCAGAAAGCCACATCAAACACACTGTCGCAAATGGGTGGCTTCATCCCCGTCGTCCGACCCCGATGGTTTTTGGCAGCGTAACTGCCTGAAGACCTTAACGATAACGCCTTCCGGCCCGTTCCGGCAACACCCCAAAAGCAACAGGCCGGAGCTTTTGCCCCGGCCTGCAAGCCTGACAGCGGTCAGAAGATCCGGGAATTAACCCTTCAGGATCGACTTACCGGCATAAAGGGCGGCATCGCCCAGCTCTTCCTCGATGCGGATCAGCTGGTTGTACTTGGCCATGCGGTCGGAACGGCTGAGGGAGCCGGTCTTGATCTGGCCGCAATTGGTGGCCACCGCGATATCGGCAATGGTGCTGTCTTCGGTTTCACCCGAACGGTGCGACAGAACGGCGGTGTAGCGGGCCTTGTGGGCCATCTGCACGGCTTCCAGCGTTTCCGACAGGGTGCCGATCTGGTTGACCTTCACCAGAATGGAGTTGGCAACGCCCTTCTGGATGCCATCGGCCAGACGGGCCGGGTTGGTGACGAACAGATCGTCGCCAACCAGCTGCACCTTGTTACCAAGGGCATCGGTCAGCAGCTTCCAGCCATCCCAGTCGTCTTCCGACACGCCGTCTTCGATCGAGAAGATCGGGAAGCGGCTGCACAGATCTTCGTAGTACTTGACCATCCCGGCGGCATCCAGCGCCTTGCCTTCGCCATCCATCCGGTACAGACCGTCCTTGTAGAACTCGGTCGAAGCGGAATCCAGCGCCAGCACGATGTCGTCGCCCGGCTTGTAGCCAGCCTTTTCGATCGACTTCATGATGAAACCGAGGGCTTCATCAGCGGACTTCAGGTTCGGGGCAAAGCCGCCTTCGTCACCGACGTTGGTGTTGTGACCGGCGTCGTGCAGCTGCTTCTTCAGGTTATGGAAGACTTCAGAGCCCATGCGGATCGCATCGGCGATCGAGCCGGCGGACACCGGCATGATCATGAATTCCTGAATGTCGATCGGGTTGTCGGCATGCTGGCCACCGTTGATGATGTTCATCATCGGCACCGGCAGGGTGCGGGCATAGGCACCGCCGATGTAGCGGTACAGCGGCAGGCTGGATTCCTCAGCCGCAGCCTTCGCAACCGCCAGAGACACCCCGAGGATGGCGTTGGCGCCGAGGCGGGCCTTGTTCGGGGTCCCGTCGAGGTCGATCATCATCTGGTCCAGCAGGACCTGATCATCGGCATCCAGACCGGCCAGCGTCTGGAAGATTTCGTCGTTGACCATGTCAACGGCCTTCAGCACGCCCTTGCCGAGGTAACGGCCCTTGTCGCCGTCACGCAGTTCAACCGCTTCATGCGCACCGGTGGAAGCCCCCGACGGAACGGCGGCACGGCCGAACGCGCCGCTTTCCAGAATCACATCGACTTCAACGGTCGGATTGCCGCGGGAGTCGAGGATTTCACGGGCATGAATATCAACAATGGCGGTCATGGAGGACATCTCCCAGGGTTGAAAATGGCAAGGCCGGTGCGTGGGTAAAAGCCCGGGCCTTACAGTACAACCGGATTGGCCTTGGCCAGCCGGTCGAATTGCACCAGAACCTGAAGCAGGGACTGCATCTGGTCCAGCGGAATCATGTTCGGGCCGTCAGACGGCGCACAGTCGGGGTTCTCGTGGGTTTCGATGAACACCCCGGCAATCCCCAGCGACAGGGCAGCCCGGGCCATCACCGGCGCAAATTCCCGCTGACCGCCGGAAGACCCGCCCTGACCGCCCGGCTGCTGCACCGCATGGGTGGCATCCATGATGATCGGGCAGCCGGTATCCCGGGCCATGGTCGGCAGACCGCGCATATCGACAACCAGCGTATTATAGCCGAAGGAGGCCCCACGCTCGGTGACAATCACGTTGCTGTTTCCGGCACCGTCCAGCTTGGCCACCACGTTTTTCATGTCCCACGGGGCCAGAAACTGCCCCTTCTTGACATTAACGGCACGGCCGGTGGCCGCAGCCGCCAGCAGCAGGTCGGTCTGGCGGCACAGGAAGGCCGGGATCTGAAGCACATCAACCACCGCAGCCACTTCAGCGCAGTGCCACGGCTCATGCACATCGGTCAGCACCGGAATGCCGTAGGTTTCGCGGATTTCGGCGAACACCGGCAGCGCCGCTTCCAGACCCGCCCCGCGACGGCCACCCAGCGAAGTGCGGTTGGCCTTGTCGAAGGAGGTCTTGTAGATCAGCGGCACGCCGGTCGCCTTGCAGATCTCCACCAGACGGCCCGCCGTCTCCATCGCATGATCCCGGCTTTCCATCTGGCAGGGACCGGCAATCAGCACCATCGGCAGATCGTTGCCGAAGGTGACGTTCCCGACGGAAACATGACGCGGGGCGGCGGCGGTCTGGGTCATCTGGATATCCTTGAAACCGGCAGGAGCGAAATCACACCAGACGCGACTTGGTCAGCGCCGCAGTGATGAAGGAGGTGAACAGCGGATGCGGATCAAACGGCTTGGACTTCAGTTCCGGATGGAACTGGACACCGATGAACCACGGATGGTCCTTGTATTCAACAATTTCCGGCAACAGGCCATCCGGCGACAGGCCGGAGAAGCGCAGACCGGTGGCTTCCAGCTGATCTTTATAATGAACGTTCACTTCGTAGCGGTGCCGGTGACGCTCACGGATCACCTCAGTGCCGTAGATCTGACGGACCCGGGACCCTTCTTCCAGATGGCATTCATAGGCCCCCAGACGCATGGTGCCGCCCAGATCACCGGAGGCGGAGCGCTTGACCAGTTCGTTCCCGCGCAGCCATTCGGTCATCAGACCAACCAGCGGGGTTTCCGACGGGCCGAATTCCGAGGACGACGCCTTGGGCAGACCGGCCAGATTGCGGGCACATTCGATCACCGCCATCTGCATGCCGAAGCAGATGCCGAAGTACGGCACATTGTTTTCCCGGGCAAAGGTGGCGGCGCGGATCTTCCCTTCCGAACCACGCTCGCCAAAGCCGCCCGGCACCATGATGCCATCTACACCGCCGAGAACGGTGGCCGGATTTTCCTTCTCCAGCTGCTCGGCGTCGATCCATTCCAGCTTGACCTTGACGTTGTTGGCGATGCCGCCATGGGTCAGGGCTTCCGACAGGGACTTGTAGCTGTCGAGCAGCGAGGTGTACTTGCCGACCACGCCGATGGTCACTTCGCCTTCCGGCTTGGTCACCCGTTCCAGAATGGTGTGCCAGCGGCTGAGGTCCGGGGCCTTCTCGTACGGCAGGTGGAAGTGCTTGCACACCTGGGTATCCAGACCCTGCGCATGGTAATCGATCGGCACCGCATAGATGCTGGAGGCATCCAGAGCGGCAATCACGTTCTTCTCGTTGACGTTACAGAACAGCGCAATCTTCCGGCGTTCCCCTTCCGGAATCGGGCGGTCGGAACGGCACATCAGGATATCGGGCTGAATACCGACGCTCAGCAGTTCCTTCACCGAATGCTGGGTCGGCTTGGTCTTCAGTTCCCCGGCGGTCGGGATATACGGCAGCAGGGTGACGTGAATCACCATGGCCCGCTCGCGGCCCAGCTCGTTGTTCAGCTGGCGGATCGCCTCCAGGAACGGCAGGCTTTCGATGTCGCCGACAGTGCCGCCGATTTCACACAGGCAGAAATCTTCGTCGGTCAGGTCAGACAGTACGAAGGTCTTGATCTGGTCGGTGACGTGCGGAATGACCTGCACGGTCCCGCCCAGATAATCGCCCCGGCGTTCCTTTTCCAGAACGGTCTTGTAAATCCGCCCGGCGGTCACGTTGTCAGACCGGCGCGAGGACACACCGGTGAACCGTTCATAGTGGCCGAGGTCGAGGTCGGTTTCCGCCCCGTCGTCGGTCACATACACCTCGCCATGCTGGGTCGGGCTCATGGTGCCCGGATCGACGTTCAGATACGGGTCCAGCTTGCGCATACGGACCTTGTAGCCGCGCGCCTGCAAACAGGCCGCAAGTGCCGCCGACGCCAGCCCCTTGCCCAAAGAAGAAACCACACCGCCGGTGATGAAGATGAACCGAGTCATGGAGCGACACTCTGCCTGTAGAAAGGGGATCGGCCGCCACCGGCTGGCTTGCGGAAGGGAAATCCACTCCCTGCGCGCCACGGGGCAGCATCTGATCTGCATCATGAGTTGTGGATCCGGCCACACGACAGGAAAAGCCTGCCAGAGACACCCGGACCCCACGGAAACGGACCGAAAAATGCCAACCGGGCGGCAAACGCCGCCCGAGGGGCCCCGGAGGCACTCCGGGACCTTGATGAAACTGTCCCGCGCTTTTCGGGGGCGGGTTTCCCTGTGCGTCAGTCTGCCGTCACATCAGGCCGGTGGAACAGATCCACGGGCCGGTACAGGCAGACGCCGGAACCTCCGGACAGAGAGCGGGGTCCGCCGGGGACCCCGCCACACGTTACTGAGACACCGGAGCGGCCGGGGCCGCCGGGGTGCTCTGGGCCGGAGTATCAACGATCGACGTCTTGGAGGCCGAACCGCTGTTATTGGCCATAATCGCCAGCACCAGACTGGTGATGAAAAACGCGGTCGCCAGAATGGCGGTGGTACGGGTCAGGATGTTCCCGGCCGCACGGCCGGACACCAGACCGCCGCCACCGCCGCCGCCCATGCCAAGGGCACCGCCCTCGGAACGCTGCAACAGGATGACGCCGACCAGAGCAAGCGCGATCAGCAGATGGATGACCAGAACGACGGTAATCATGGACAATCAATACCCATTCTGGGCCGATGCACCACCCCCGCAACTGCGGACCGGCACGGATCAGCCTAACCTCTCAAACGCGGCTTTTTAATGTGACCGCGCGGCAGATGCCAGCACTAAATTTGCCAGCGGCATGTTTTTCCCGGAATGCCTGCCCCGCCCGTGCCGCACGGCTGCCGCCGACGGACGGGCACGGGCCCGGCATCCGGAACAGAAGCCGATCAGGACACGGCTTCAGCAATCGCCCAGAAATCATCAACCTTCAGGCTGGCGCCCCCGACCAGCGCACCATCAACGTCCGTCAGCCCCAGAAACTCCATGGCATTGGACGGCTTCACCGATCCGCCGTAGAGGATCTTAAGCTGCTGGGCAGCGCTGCCCAGCACTTCCGCCGCCACCTTGCGGATTTCAGCGTGCACTTCGGCCACGTCATCCGGGGTCGGGGTGCGGCCGGTGCCGATCGCCCACACCGGCTCATACGCCAGAACGGTGTTTTCGGCGGTCGAACCGGCCGGCATGGACCCGCGCACCTGATCCGCCACCACCCGCAGGGTTTCGCCACGGTCACGCTCCGCCTCGGTCTCGCCGATGCAGATCACCGCCACCAGACCGGCCGCCTGTGCCGCCTGCGCCTTATCCTTCACCACAGCATTGGTTTCAGCGTGATCCTGACGGCGTTCGGAGTGACCGACAATCACATAACCGGCCCCGATATCCCGCAGCATCCAGGCGGAAATATCGCCGGTATGGGCCCCCTTTTCATTGCGGTGGCAATCCTGCCCGCCAACTTTCAGGCCCGAACCGGCAGCCTGCGCCGCCACCGTGGCGACCAGCGTCGCCGGGGGGCACAGCAGCATGTCAAACGCCGGGGCCGACAGGGCCTTATACCGCGCGGCAAGGCCGGAAACGAGCAGGTCAGCATCGGCCCGCAGGCCATTCATCTTCCAGTTACCGGCGATCAGCGGACGACGCGAGCTCATTCCATTTCCTCTTATCAAGACTGCTTTTCAAGACTGTTTTGCGGTGCAGCCACCCTGCCCGGACGCGAAGGAGACCGGGCGGAGCGGAGCAGTGTTATTCCGCACGCTGTTTACCACGATCCCGCCGGATTTCCAATGCCAGCGACAGCCCTGATGGCAGACCACCCCGGACAGAACAGCGCATCGATCACACTTTTCCATGCAAAGCGGCGTCTTCCATGGTTGCGGGTCCGCCGGGCTGTCCGTATCATGCGCCGCCTGAGAGGCTGGTCTCTCATTCCTGATTTCCTTCCGGCGGGCCGCTGCCCTGCCGTCCAGTCTGGGATTTCCCTATGCTTGACGTTCTGCGTAAATCCTCCGGCTCATGGGTCATCAAGATCCTGTTCGTCCTGCTGATCCTCAGCTTCGGCGTCTGGGGTGTCGGTGACGTGATGCGCGGTCTTGCCACCGACCGTGTCGCGATCAAGGTCGGGGACCTTGAGTATGATCCGGGTTATGTCGCCAAGCAGTTCACCCGTCAGGTGGAACAGTTCCGTGGCATGTTCGGTGCCAGCTTCAATGCGGAAACCGCGAAGCAGTTCGGCATTCTCGACAGCACCATCATCGGGATTGTGTCCTCCGCCACCCAGCAGATGGCCGCAAAGGATCTCGGTCTGGTGGTCTCTGACGAGGGCCTGCGTCAGGCCATCATGGAACAGCCGACCTTCAAGGGCGCGGACGGAAAGTTTGACAAGGATCTGTTCCAGCGGACCCTGATGGCAAACAACCTGACCGAAGACATGTACATCAAACTGGTCCGCCCGGACCTGACCACCCGCCGCCTGACCGGCGGCGTGGAAGCCAACGCCGCAGCCCCGAAAATTCTGGCGGAGACCCTGTACCGCTACCAGAAGGAAACCCGCACCGGGGATGCCCTCGTGGTTTCCGCCAAGGCGCAGCCGCTGGATAAGACTGCCGGTGACGACGAGCTGAAGTCGGTTTATGAGGCCAATGCCGTCCGCTTTATGGCCCCGGAAACCCGCGCCATTTCCGTTCTGCTCCTGCGCAGCAGCGATATGACCGCACGGGCCACCGTCAGCGATCTGGAAGTTGAAAGCCACTACGCCGCCAACAAGGACCAGTACGCCATGCCGGAAACCCGGCATGTGTCTCAGGTTCTGGTCGACAGCGAAGACGCGGCCAAGGCCGTGATCGCCGCCGCCAAAACCCCGGGCGATCTGGAAAAGGCGTCTGCGGCCGTCACGGGCAGCGTGTTCCTGCCGATGGGCGACATCAGCCGCGACGGTCTGCCGGGCGAAACCGCCGACGCCGTCATGGCGCTGGCCGCCGGACAGATCTCCGCCCCGGTGCAGAGCCCGCTGGGATGGCACGTGTTTGGCGTTTCCGAAATTCACCCTGCCGGCCAGAAGCCACTGGAAGCGGTGAAGGATGAAATCCGCACCGAGCTGACCCGCGCCAAGGCCGATGAAGCCCTGTATCAGGTAGCCCGTCAGGCTGAGGACGAACTGGCCAGCGGTGCCGGTTTCCCGGCTGCCGCCAAGAAGCTGTCGCTGCCGCTGATCGAAATCGGCGCGGTGACCGACAAGGGAATGGATGCCAGCGGCAAGCTGGAAACCGCCTTGCCCGATGGCATGCGGGAGCAGATCCTCGCCTCCGCCTTTTCCCTCCAGTCCGGCGAGGAAAGCCGTCTGGAACAGACGCCTGCCGGTCAGTTCCTGCTGCGGGTCAACGCGGTGACCCCGGCGGCCCTGCGCCCGCTGGAGACCGTGCGCGCCGACGTTGTTGCCCTGTGGGAAGAAGGGGCCCGCAAGGCCAAGGCCGAAGCCGTCGCCCAGTCCCTGACCGAACAGGCCAAGGCCGGGAAGCCGCTGGCGTCTCTGGCCGATCCGGCGAAGGGCATCACCCTTGCCCCGATCCCGGCGGTGACCCGTGACGGGACCGCCGGCTCCACCACCATCCCCCGCCAGATGGTGCAGAAGCTGTTTACCATGGCTGTCAACGACACCGCTCTGGTCCCCGGGGAATCCGGGTCAACCATCATCCGCCTGAATGCCATCACTGCCGCCGATCCGGCCACGGATCAGGCCGGGGTTGATGCCGTTGCCGCCACCCTGAAACAGGAAACGGCATCGGATCTGACCGAAGCGCTGACCGCAGACTTCGGAACCCGCTTCAAAACGGTGATCAAGCGGGATCTGATTGACAAAGCCCTGTAAGTCTCATCCAGTTCCGGGGCCGCATAACCTGCGGCCCCGGTTTTGTTTGCGGTGAGATTTCCTAATCCCCGCAGACTTTCCCTCCACCCCTCAGCCACCCCGCACATCACCCTTTTTTCACCCCCGCCCCGGATCAGACGAAAGCCCGGGGCCATGATCACTCAGGAGTACCTTCCCATGTTGACGCTTCCCGCGTTCCAGGACTTCCGCACTGCCTATGCCGCCGGTCAGGCGCAGGTGGTCTGGTCCCGCATGGTGGCGGATCTGGAAACCCCGGTTTCTGCCATGCTGAAGCTGGCTGATGGCCAGCCGAACAGCTTCCTGCTGGAATCGGTGGAAGGGGGCGCGGTGCGCGGGCGGTATTCCTTTATCGGCCTTAAGCCGGATATTTTGTGGCGATGCCACGGCAACAGCGCAGAAATCAACCGCTCCGCCCGTCTGGACCCCACCGCCTACGAACCGGCAGGGGAAACCCTGACCTCGTTCCGGGCTCTGGTGGCGGAATGCAGCATCGACCTGCCACAGGGACTGCCGCCGATGGCCGCCGGTCTGGTCGGCTATATGAGCTATGATTTCGTGCGGCTGGCCGAACACCTGCCCGATGCCAATCCCGATACCATCGGCATTCCCGACGGCATTTTCATGCGCCCGACGGTGATGGCGATTTTCGATAACGTTGACGGGCTGGTGACCATCGTCACCCCGGTCCGCCCGCAGGATGGCGTGTCCGCCGAAGCCGCCTATCAGCAGGCCGGGGAACGCATCGCCGATGTGATGGATGACTTCCAGCGGTCTCTGCCCTATCGCCGCGAGACACCGCGCGCCACCGACACCCCGCCGGAACCGGTCAGCAATGTCACCCGGGAAGAATTCCACGGCATGGTCGCCAAGGCCAAAGAGTACATTGCGGCGGGCGATATCTTTCAGGTGGTGCTGTCGCAGCGCTTCCGTATTCCGTTCAGGCTGCCGCCGTTTGCCCTGTACCGGGCGCTGCGGCGGACCAATCCGTCGCCGTTCCTGTTCCACCTTGATCTGGGCGATGCCACGCTGGTCGGCTCCAGCCCGGAAATTCTGGTCCGGCTGCGCGATGGCAAGGTGACGATCCGCCCGATCGCCGGAACCCGCCCGCGCGGAAAAACCCCGGAACAGGACCGGGAGCTGGCGGAAGACCTGCTGGCCGATCCGAAGGAACTGGCCGAACACCTGATGCTGCTCGATCTGGGCCGTAACGATGTGGGCCGGGTTGCCAAGGTCGGCACGGTTAAGGTCACCGACCAGATGATCATCGAGAACTACAGCCACGTCATGCACATCGTCTCCAACGTGGAAGGCGATATCTCCGACGATCATGATGCCCTGTCGGCCCTGATGGCCGGGTTCCCGGCGGGGACCGTCTCCGGTGCTCCCAAGGTCCGGGCGATGGAAATCATCGACGAGCTGGAGCAGGAGCGCCGCAGCTTCTACGCCGGATGTGTCGGCTATATCTCCGCCAACGGTCAGATGGATACCTGTATCGCCCTGCGCACCGCTCTGGTGAAGGATGGCGAAGTGATCATTCAGGCCGGGGCCGGGATTGTCCTCGACAGCGATCCGGACAGCGAATACGAGGAATGCCGCAACAAGGCCCGGGCGCTGGTCCGCGCCACGGAAGAGGCGGTGAACTTCGCCCGCCGTTAAAGGCGAAGCTGCCCTGTTTCTTTGTTACCGCGACGGGGGAGAGTGCCGCAGGCCTCTCCCCCGCAGCACAGGGGCCACAGCCCTGACGGCCTCTTCCATTTCCGTCGCCGTGTAGGCCGCAAAGCCCATCAGGAACCCCGACCGTTCCGGCTGCTGACGGTCTGCGTATAACCCGGACAGACCGAGAAGCTCCACCCCGGCCCGACGTGCCGCCTGCACCGTCCCGCTCTCAGAGATTTCAGGGGTCAGCATGCAGGGCATCTGTAATCCGCCCACCGGTAGACGGGGCTCCACGATGCCGGACAGATGCCGCCGGAGCAAACCGGACAGGATGTCCAACCGCTGCGCATACAGGCTGCGCATACTGCGGACATAGGCCCCGAAGTGCCCGCCTTCCATAAAGCGGGCCAGTGTCAGCTGCGCCAAGGGTGCCGTATGGCCATCCTGAAGAGTGCGGGCAATGGTCATCGGCTGAACCAGCTGCGGCGGCAGCACGGCGTAACCGATGCGCAGACCGGGAAACACCGATTTGGTGAAGGTGCCGACGTAAATGGTGCGCCCATACGGATCCAGCCCCTGTACGCAGGCGGTCGGCTTGCCCGCATAATGAAATTCGCTGTCGTAATCATCTTCAATGATCCACGCCTGCTGCCGCTGCGCCCAGTCTATCAGCGCCAGCCGACGCTCCAGCGTCAGCGTCGCCCCGGTCGGAAACTGGTGTGACGGTGTCAGGCACAGGGCCCGGGCCTGATGCGGGGCGGAGAGAATCGGCCCCACCGTGATTCCCTGCCCGTCCACCGGCACCGGCACACACTCCAGACCGGCAGCCTCAAAAGCCCGCCGCGCGCCGTAGTAAGCCGGGTCTTCGACAAAAATCCGCTCCCCCGGATCCAGCAGAACGGTGGCGCACAACAGCATCGCCTGCTGGGCGCTGGTCAGCACCAGCACCCGGTCCGGCGTCGCCCGTGCCCCCCGCTCCAGATTGACATAATCGGCAATCGCCCGCCGCAGCGGCTCCATCCCCTGCGGGTCTCCATGCAGCAGCGCCCGGGTCCCGCTCTCCTTGACAATCTGCCGCTGCAACCGGTCCCACAGGGGCAGTGGAAAGCTTCGCGTCTCCGGGACCCCCGGCGCGAAAGGCCGGGGATGGGCACTTTCCCGCACCCCGCCCCCGGCCACCATCGCCATCCCCCTCCGGCTCAGCGACGGAACAACCGCTGACAAGGGACCGCAGGGCGGCGGCTGAGAGGTCCCGGGGGAGAAACCCGGTCCCTCCGCCACAAAGCTGCCCCGGCCGACCTGCCGTTCAATGAACCCCTCCGCATGCAGCTGGGTATAGGCCGCCTCCACCGTATCGCGGGAGACACCGAGTGACACCGCCAGCGCCCGTGATGCCGGAAGCGGCTTCCCCGGACCCAAAGCCCCATCCAGAATCATCTGCCGGATCGCCCGCTGGATCCGTGCATGCCGGGGGAGTGCCGCTGAAGCGGGATGCTCCAGCCACGCCTTAACGCTTTCCAGTTGCGAATGCCGGAACAATTGGTCTGATCCAGTACAAAGAATTGGCGGGATCTATCAGGCCATTTACCGGCTAGATGTCAAGGCCATCGGCGGTGACAGACCGCACCTTCCCGGAGGCCTGCCCCATGCATACCCATCCTTCCCCCCTGCGGCTGCGTGATCTGCCGCATCCGGTTGTTGCCGGTCTCATCTCGGTGATCGTCAACTATGGCGGTACATTTATCCTGATCTTTCAGGCCGCCCGCAGCGCCGGGCTAAGCCCGGAACAGACGGCCTCGTGGGTGTGGTCGGTCTCGGTCGGCGTCGGGCTGACCGGCCTGTTCCTCAGCTGGCGGTTCCGCGAACCGATCATCACCGCGTGGTCAACCCCGGCCGCGGCCTTCCTCGTCACCACCCTTGCCACCACCCCCTATGCCGAAGCCGTCGGGGCCTACATGCTGTCGGCGGCGGCCTTTGTCCTTCTTGGCCTGTCAGGATACTTTGAAAAAGTGATCCGCCTGATTCCGCCGGGCATCGCCTCCGGCCTGCTGGCGGGGATCCTGCTGCAATTCGGCATCGGGGCCTTTGGCGGGGCCAGCGTTGATCCGGTGCTGGTCTGCCTGCTGATCCTCTCCTATGTCCTCCTGAAGCGGATTTCCGCCCGCTATGCGGTGGTCGGTATTCTGGGCATCGGGCTGCTGATCCTGCTGGCACAGGACCGGATTGACCTGTCCGGCCTCAGCCTGACCGCTGCCACCCCGGTGCTGACCCTGCCGGAGTTTACCCTGAATGCCACCCTGAGCGTGGCTCTGCCGCTGTTTCTGATCACCCTGACCGGCCAGTACATGCCGGGGATGCTGGTGCTGCGCAACGACGGGTTCCGCACCAGCGCCAATCCGATTGTCACCGTCACCGGTCTGGGATCCCTGCTGATGGCCCCGTTCGGGTCGCACGCCTTCAACATCGCCGCCATCACCGCCGCCATCGCCACCGGACGGGAGTCCCACGAGGACCGCTCCAAGCGCTGGATCGCCGGGCTGGCCGCCGGGGCCGCCTATTGCGTGGTCGGCATTTTCGGCGTCACTCTGGCGGCGGTTTTCATGGCCTTTCCTTCCGCCTTCATCACCACACTGGCCGGACTGGCCCTGCTCGGGACCATCGGTGGCAGCCTTGCCGGAGCGATGGCTGATCCGGCGGGCCGGGAAGCCGCCCTGATCACCTTTCTGGCCGCTGCCGCGAATATCAGCCTTCTGGGAATCGGGGGAGCATTCTGGGGACTGGTGATCGGCCTGATTGCCCATGCAGCCCTGAACGGACGGCTGCCCCGCCGCCGGACCGGCACCGGAGATCCGGCCAGAGCCCCGGCAGAATAACGGTCCATCGCCAAAAAACGGGCGCCAAAAAAACGGGGCAGAGCCTGAAAGCCAGGCCCTGCCCCGTTTTCCTGCGCAGAAAACTGGTTACACCGTACCGGCGTAATCGAACCCGGCATCCTCAACCGCCTTCTGGATCGCCGTATCCTCAACGGCCCCGGCCTCCACCGTCACCCGCGCGGTCGGCAGGTCGATGCTGACCACCGCCCCCGGCACGGCGGCAACAATCGCCTTCTGCACCGATGCGGCGCAGCCGCCGCAGGTCATCCCGTCAACCTTATACGTCTTGCTCATGCTGTGTACTCCTGCTCTGCCGGATCAACCGGCACCGGACCGCATCCGGATCAAAGTGGACAACGGCACCAGCACAAAGCCCTTTTCCGACAGGGTCGGCAGCCACTGGCTCAGGCCTTTGATGGTGACATCCTTGGGGTGGCCGATGGCCACCGCGTACCCGTGCTTACGGGCAATCGCCTCCGTCTCCGCCAGCTGGCGGGTGACGAAAGCACTGGTTTCCTCGTGATCCAGAAACACATTGCGGTCGATGGTCGGAATTCCGGCTTCCGCCGCGATCTTGCTGCCGACACTGCGGCCCGAGGTCTTGGAATCGAGGAAAAACAGGTTGTGGTCCTTCAGCACCTGCATCACCGGCCGCAATCCCTCGGCATGTTCGGTGAAGGCGCTGCCCATGTGGTTGTTGATGCCGACAATGCCGTCAAGGCGGCCCAGATACTCAACCATCCGCCGATGGATTTCATCCGGATCCATCCCGACCCGCAGCACATCCGGCCCGGCATTGATGGTGCCCTGCGGCTGCATCGGCACGTGCATCATCAGTTCGTGCCCGGCCCGGCGGGAGTCTGCCGCCTGCTTCTTCAGGTCGCTGGCGTAGGTCAGAAAAGAAGCGGTGATCGGCCCCGGAAGCGCGGTGATCCGGGCCGTCCGCCCTTTGTCGATCCCCATATCGTCGATAACAATGGCGATCATCGGCTTCTTTCCGGCCCCGGCCGGAGGAGGCAACGCCGCATCTTTCCAGCCCTTCTGGATGACCGCCGCATGCTGCTGCGGGGCAGGCACCGGAACCGCCGGGGACATCGGAGCCGCTACCGGAGCCACTGCCGCAGGAGCCACGGGGGCCGCCTCAGGCACCTGCCCGCTGACCACGGCACCGACGGTGCCACCCGCCGTCAGGGGGTCACTCAGGCGGACTCCGCCCTCGGGCTGCGCCCCGGCCGCCAGCGGTGACGGAGTGACCACCGCCGGGCCGTAGTCACTTTCATAGGCGGTGGCCGGTCCTTCACCGTCTTCGGCACCAGCGTCCGCCATCATCGGAGCCGGTCGCTGAATGATGCCGTGCGCCGGTTCATTCGCCGCCACCAGACGGTCCATCGCCACCGTATCCAGCCCCCGGGTCTGGGCAGGGGGTGTTCCGTTGATCCGCCCCAGAGCCCAGCCAAGGACGATCCCGCCGATGACCAGCCCCGCCACCAATCCGATCAGCGGCAGGGGGCGGCCCCGGTCAAACAGTCCGCGGATCCACTGCGGGATCCGGGAGGGTGGTCCGCCGTCGCCGGATGACGTTCCCCGGCCATGGGACCGGGGCCGCCGGACCGCAGTGCGGCGGATTTTAGGCGTATCTTTCTGGGGCCGGGTGGGCCGGGGGGAGGAGACCCGCTTACTCACAATTGCTCAACCTGTTGTTTTATCCTCGATCCCGCCCCGGGCACACCGAAGCGGCAGGCGGATCATACCCGGCTTTCCCGGAATGACGAGTGATGTTCGCAACACCCCTCCCCTGCATCATCAGCCTCTTGCCCGGCCCGGATCTCTCCGGCCAGACGGTCGAGGATCGGGCAGTCGGGGCGGTCATCGCCATGGCAGTGCTGCATCAGATCGGTCAGGGCCTGCCGCATCATTGTCAGTTCGGCGACCTTCCGGTCAATTTCCGCCACCTGCTGCGCCGCCAGCGCCTTGACCTCGGCGCTGGTGCGGCTGCGGTCCTGCCACAGGGTCAGCAGGTGGCCGACATCCTCGACGCTGAACCCCAGAGACCGCGACCGGGCAATAAACTGCAACACGGTGATATCGCGGTCCCCGTAGGTCCGGTATCCGGCCTCTGTCCGCACAGCGGCGGGAATCAGGCCGATGCTTTCGTAGTATCGGATCGTCTTGGCGGTCAGGCCGGTTTTCCGGGCCAGCTGAGAAATGTTCATCGTGTCACTCCGTCTCCTGCGGGGCCTTGCCAGCGCCGCAGGAGCAGCGAGCTGGTGACCACGGACACGCTGGAGAAGGCCATCGCCGCCCCGGCCAGCGCCGGGGACATCTGCCCGGCCATCGCCAGCGGCAGCGCCACCACATTATAGCCAAAGGCCCAGAGCAGATTGTGCCGGATCTTCCGCCATGTCGCCGCCGAGATCGACAGCGCCGCCACCAGCACCAGCGGATCGCTGCGCATCAGGGTCAGCCCGGCAGTCTGCATCGCCACATCACTGCCAGCCCCCATCGCCACCCCCAGATCGGCCTGCGCCAGTGCCGGGGCATCGTTGACACCATCCCCGACCATCGCCACCACCCGGCCGGATGCCTGCAAGGCCGAAATCTCCGCCGCCTTATCGGCGGGCAACACCTCCGCCCGCACCCGATCAACCCCAACGGCAGCCGCCACCGCCTGCGCCGTCACCCGGTTGTCCCCGGTCAGCATCACGGTTTCCGCCCCCAGCCCCTTCAGCAGCGACACCGCCCGCGCCGAGGTCGGGCGCACCGGATCACTGACCGCCAGCGCCCCGAGCAGACCCGCTTCCGACGCCAGCCACATCACCGACTGCCCCTGCTGCTCCTGCCGGGCTGCCCAGTCCTCCTGCGGGGCAGTCTCAACCCCCAGATCCTGCATCAGACGGCGGGAACCGATCCAAAGCGGTTGTCCTTCGATCACCGCGGTCGCACCCCGCCCGGTCAGGGCCTGAAAATCCTTCAGCGGCGGCACCGTCAGGGCTTCCGCCGCCGCCTGTTCGCGCACCGCCTTGGCCAGCGGATGCTCGCTGCCCTGCTGAAGCGCGGCAGCAAGGCGGAGGATCTCCCGCCGGTCATCCCCGGCAATGCCGGTCAGCACCGGATGGCCGACAGTCAGGGTTCCGGTCTTGTCAAACACCACAGCCGTCACCCGGTGCGCCACCTCCAGCGCCTGCGCATCGCGGATCAGGATGCCGTGGCGGGCCGCCACTCCGGTTCCGACCATCAGCGCCGTCGGTGTCGCCAGCCCCAGCGCACAGGGGCAGGCAATCACCAGCACCGACACCGCCGCGACGAAGCCGCCCTCCAGAGAACCGCCGATCAGCCACCAGCCGAAGAAACTCACCGCCGCCAGCACCACCACCACCGGAACAAACACCGCCGAAACCCGGTCCACCAGCTTCTGCACCGGGGCCTTCCCGGTCTGGGCCTGCTCCACCAGCGTGATGATCCGCGACAGGGTGGCATCAGCCCCGACCGCCGTCGCCTGCACCGTCAGCAGGCCGTTGCCGTTGACCGATCCCCCGATCACGCGATCGCCCGGCCCCCGGTCCTGTGGCAGACTTTCCCCGGTCAACAGCGCCTCATCGACGGCACTGGCCCCGTCAACAACGGTGCCATCCACCGGAATCCGTTCCCCGGGGCGGACCAGAACCCGGTCCCCGGCCCGGACGGCGGCCACCGGAAGCTCCACCACCCGGTCGCCCTGCTCCACCCGTGCCGTTTCCGGCCGCAGGGTCATCAGCGCCCGCAATGCCGCCCCGGCGGAGCGTTTGGCCCGGCTTTCCATCACCTTGCCCAGCAGCACCAGCGTGATCACCACCGCCGCCCCTTCAAAATACAGGGCCAGATGACCGGCATGGGCCGGATCAGCCGTCAGAACCCGCCATGCCGAAAAAGCCCAGGCCGCCGTGGTGCCCAGCACCACCAGCACATCCATATTGCCCAATCCGCCGCGCAGCGCGCCAAAGGCCCCCCGGTAAAACCGGGCGCCGATCCAGAACTGCACCGGGGTGGCCAGCAGCAGTTCCTGCCACGGGGTCAACAGCATCTCTCTACCCAGAAGCGGCGGCAGCATGTTCAGCACCAGCGGCAGGGTCAGCGCCGCCGAGACCGCAAACAGGATCAGCTCCCGCCGGGCCTTGGCCGCAGCCTGACGCCGCAGGTCAGCCTCGGTCGCAGCGCTGTCCTCCGACAGCGGGACGGCACCGAACCCGGCCCGCTCCACGGCGGCCACCACCGCCGCCAGACTCAGGGTTTCCCCGCCTTCAACGGCGGCCTTCTCGGTGGCGATATTGACGGATACCGCCGTCACCCCCGGCACCCTGCCGATCACCTTTTCAAGGCGGGTGGCACAGGCGGCACAGGTCATGCCGGTGATGGCAAAGGATGTACTGTCGGATGGGACAGAAGAGGCAGTCATGGCCGGGACTCCTGATGGTCCGGGTGATCGTTCATTCCCGCCACCCTGCACCTTCCTGTCACTGGAAGGTCAAGCAGAAAAATCATGTCCCCGTGGATGGCAAAAATCACCGATCCCGCTGCTGTGGCTTGACGCACCGGCAGCCGCCGCCCATTCTGGCGGCCTCACCGCCGCCGCGTGACCGGGTCCAAACTAGGGCACTTACCGGAGGCTTTCCTGAATGGCACGCCATCGCCATTTCATACAAGGGGTTATGATCTGATGTTTACCCTGATCGACAACTACGACAGCTTCACCTACAACCTGTGGCACTATCTCGGCGATCTGGGGGCCGAGGTGAAAGTGGTGCGGAATGACGCCGCCACCGTTGACGAGGTTCTGAGCTGGCGTCCGCAGGGGATCATCATTTCGCCCGGTCCCTGCGACCCCGACCGCGCCGGAATCTGCCTGGAGCTGATCCGCCGGGGGGCCGGGGTGGTGCCGATTTTCGGCGTCTGCCTCGGGCATCAGTCAATCGGTCAGGCCTTTGGCGGGCGGGTGATCCGTGCGCCGCAGCCGCTGCACGGCAAGGTCAGCGCCATCAGCCATCAGGGTCGCGGGGTGTTCGCCGGGCTGCCCAGCCCGTTCAACGCCACCCGCTATCACTCCCTGATCGTCGAGCGCGAAAGCCTGCCGGACTGTCTGGAAATCACCGCGGAAACCGCTGACGGCCTGATCATGGGGCTGTCTCACCGGGAATTTCCGATTCAGGGCGTGCAGTTCCACCCGGAAAGCATCGCCAGTCAGCACGGCCATGACCTGCTGCGCAATTTCCTGACCGACTGCACCGCCCCGAGCCAGAAAGCCGCCTGACATGTCCGGACTGAAAGACATTCTCCCCCGTCTCGCGCTGGGCGAAACCCTGAGCGAGGCCGAAGCCGAATCTGCCTTCAACATCATCATGACCGGGGAAGCCACGCCGTCGCAGATCGGCGGCTTCCTGATGGCCCTGCGCCTGCGCGGGGAAACCGTTGAGGAAATCACCGCCGCCGCCCGCGTCATGCGCGGCAAGGCCCACCGCCTGACCGCCCCCATCGGAGCCATTGACGTGGTCGGCACCGGCGGCGACGGTGTCGGCACCTTCAATATCTCCACCGGGGCGGCGCTGGTGATTGCCGGGGCCGGGGTTCCGGTGGCCAAGCATGGCAACCGGGCCGCGTCCTCCAAATCCGGATCCGCCGACGTTCTGGCGGCGCTGGGCGTCAACCTTGACGCTGATATGGCGCTGGTGGAACAGGCGATGCGCGATGCCGGAATCGGTTTCATGATGGCACAGCGCCACCATGCCGCCATGCGCCATGTCGCCCCGGCCCGCACCGAAATGGGCATGCGCACCATCTTCAACCTGCTCGGCCCCCTGACCAATCCGGCCGGGGCATCGTTCCAGCTCCTCGGCGTGTTTGATGCCCGCTGGGTGGAACCGATTGCCGCCGCCCTGCTCAACCTCGGCCTGACCCGGGCCATGGTGGTGCATGGCTCCGACGGGCTGGACGAAGTGACCACCACCGGCCCGACACTGGTGGCGGAACTGCGCGACGGGGTGGTCCGGCGCTGGGAAATCACCCCGGAAATGGCGGGGATCCCCCGGGTTACGCTGGACGCCCTGAAAGGCGGCGATCCGGAGCATAATGCGCAGGTGATCCGCGATATGCTGGACGGTGCCCCCGGCCCGTACCGTGATATTGTCGTGCTGAACGCCGCCGCTGCCCTGATGGTGGCCGGTAAAGCCGACGATATCGCCGCCGGGGCCGATCTGGCCCGTACCGCCATCGACAGTGGCGCGGCGCGGACGGCACTGGACCGTCTGGTTGCCGTCACCAACACCCCCATCACTCCCCGCGAACAGGACTGACCACCGTGAGCGACGTTCTCACCCGCATCTGCGACACCACCCGCGCCGAAGTGGCCCGCCGCATCGCGGACCGCCCGCTGTCGGCGGTGGAAGCCGCCGCCCGCGTCGCCGATGCTCCGCGCGGTTTTGCCAATGCCCTGACCCGCCATGTCGGCGACGGGCGCTATGGCCTGATCTGTGAAATCAAGAAAGCCTCTCCCTCCGCCGGGCTGATCCGCGCTGATTTCGATCCGGCGGTGCTGGCCCGGGCCTATGCCGCCGGGGGCGCAAGCTGCCTGTCGGTACTGACCGACGGGCCGTTCTTTCAGGGGCATGATGACTACCTGATCGCCGCCCGCGCCGCCTGCACCCTGCCGGTGCTGCGCAAGGACTTCATGGTCGATCCGTATCAGATTGTTGAGGCCCGGGCCCTGTCCGCCGACTGCATTCTGCTGATTATGGCCGCCCTGTCCGACGCGCAGGCGAAGGAGATGGAAGATCTGGCCCTGTCGTTGGGGATGGATGTGCTGATCGAGGTCCACGACGGCGAAGAGCTGGACCGCGCCCTGACCCATCTGCGCTCCCCGCTGATCGGGGTCAACAACCGCAACCTGAAGACCCTGAAGACCGACATCGCCACCACGGAACTGCTGGCCGCCCGCGTGCCTGCCGACCGGGTTCTGGTGTCGGAAAGCGGCCTCTACGCCCGTGCCGATCTTGACCGGATGGCGGCATCGGGGGCACAGCGCTTCCTGATCGGCGAAAGCCTGATGCGGCAGCCCGATGTGACGGCCGCCGTGCAGGCCCTGTTGCAGGCAGCCTGATCGATGGCTGACCTGTCCCATTTCGACGCGCAGGGCAATGCGTGGATGGTTGATGTGTCCGACAAGGACATCACCGAACGCAGCGCCACCGCCAAAGGCAGCGTCTTCATGCAGCCGGAAACCCTGCGCCTGATTGCGGCGCGGGGCTTCAAAAAGGGCGATGTTCTCAGCATCGCCCAGCTGGCCGGGATCATGGGGGCGAAACGCACCCCTGACCTGATCCCGCTGTGCCATCCGCTGGCCCTGACCAAGGTGGAAGTCACCCTGACCTGTGATGCAGACCGCAATACAGTTGATATCACCGCCACCTGCAAGCTGAAGGGCCGCACCGGGGTGGAGATGGAGGCCCTGACCGCCGTTTCCGTCGCCGCCCTGACGGTGTACGACATGTGTAAGGCCGTCGATAAGGCCATGCGGATCAGCGACATCCGCCTGACCCATAAGGACGGCGGAAAATCAGGCCTGTATCAGGCGGACTGACCGAAGCCGCCAAGGCGGATGGGGACGACGGGCACACCGATAGTTTGCAATTGACGGACTTTCGGAACCAAAGTAGAACAAACAGAAGCGTTTATTCTTTGTTCTGCTTTGGTGTGCCCACCACATCGCCCTCCCATCCGCCGATCCGGCTCCGGGCCAGAGGATTTTGCCATGCTGACCAGCAAACAGTACGAACTGTTGCGCTTCATCGAAGCCCGCCTGCGGGAAACGGGGGTCTCCCCCTCTTTTGACGAGATGAAGGCGGCGCTGGATCTTAAATCCAAAAGCGGGATTCATCGACTGATCACCGGGCTGGAAGAACGCGGCTTCATCCGCCGCCTGCCGCACCGGGCGCGGGCGCTGGAGGTGCTGCGCCTGCCCGAGAACATGGGACCGGCGGCGGAAGCCGCGCAGGAACAGGCCGCTGCCGCCGCCCTGACCACCGGAACCGTCATTCAGGGTAATTTTACCCCGGCAATTTCCGGGGCGGTGATGGCGGAAACCAGCGATGCCGTCACCCTGCCGCTGTATGGCCGTATCGCTGCCGGGACCCCGATTGAGGCGCTGCGCGATTCCTCCGATCAGGTGGAGGTGCCGACTGCCCTGCTCGGCCCCAGCGGCGAACATTACGCCCTGACGGTCGCCGGGGATTCGATGATCGAGGCCGGAATCCTTGATGGCGACACCATCATCATCCGCCGCTGCGAAACCGCCGAAAACGGCACCATTGTCGTCGCCCTGATTGACCAGAACGAAGTAACCCTAAAGCGCCTGCGCCGCAAGGGCAGCTCCGTGGCGCTGGAACCGGCCAACCGCGCCTATGAAACCCGGGTGTTTGGCCCGGACCGCGTCGCCGTACAGGGCAGACTGATCGGCCTGCTGCGGTCCTACTAGAGCGTTTTCAGCAAAAGGGGACACCGGTTTTGCGGTTGAAAACGCTCTGACTTTTTTTACTAATGGAGCATTTTCTTCGATTGACAGGAACTCACTCAATCGGAAAATGCTCTAAGGCCCCTCCCGGCTTTAGGGAGCAGGAACAGGAACAGGAGCGGCCCCACCGTCGTCTCCGGTTTCCTCATTTTCGGCCTGTCGCTCCGCCGCCAGCCGCTCCTGCCGGGCACGGTAGCGTCCGCGCAGGGACCATGGCCGGTCCCCTTGGGCATCGGCAACGGTCTCGATCCGCACCCCTGAGGCGGGATCCAGTGACACAACATGGGTGCCAAAGCGGCGCAAGGCCCAACCATCGATAATCCGGGTTTGCCCACAGCTCCGCCGCAGTTCCGACCACGGCGGAAGCGATACGGCAGAGACCAGAACGGCAACCCGGCCACAGTCTTCCGCCACCGCCGCCGCACTGTGCGCCACCGCCAGAACCGGCGCATCATAATCGGGCGGCGTATACAGACATCCCTCGGGATCACAGCGGAACCTTACCCCCGTCGCCGCCCCGCTCAGCCCCTCCTTCTGCCAGTCTCCAGACCCCGCCCCCCATCGCCGGACCCAGCCATCCCGGGCAAACCCGTTGGAGCGGCCCGGTGACAGCACCAGACCATCGCCGCTGCGCACCGCCTGCAACCGGCCATCCCCATGGAAAACCGCCAGCGGCTGATCCGGAAACAGGGCACTGGCACTGAAGGCAACAGTCATCAGACCGGCACCAAGCCAGCGGGCCCGCCCCCGCCACAGACAAATCCCGAGAAATCCGGTCACCGCCAGCAGCAGTATCGGCATCGTCAGCGCCGGCATCGGCAGGACCGCGCCCGGCAGATCCGCCACCCATGCCGCCACCTGCTCCACCGCCCACAGAGACCAGCGCAGGACCGGAAACGTGATCCCCTCCCAACCCAGCGGCATCAGCAGAACCGCCAGCAACAGGCCCGGCATAATGCTGACCGCCACCAGCGGAATCGCGGTCATGTTGGCCAGAACCCCATAGGCGGAATAGGTCTGGAAATGAAAGATCGAGAACGGGGCCGTCGCCAGACCGGCTACGGAGGTCGAAACCGCCACCCCCAGCATATAAATTGCCGCCGCCCGCCCGGAGGCCGCCAGCGGGCCACGGGCACGGGACCGCCAGCGCGACCACCGGACACCCCAGATGTCAAACGTAACGATCAGCACCAGAACCGCCGCGTAGGACATCTGAAAACTGGGGGACAGCAGCGCATCGGGCCGCAGGCCCAGAACGATCAGCGCCGACACCCCCAGCACATGCAGCGACAGCGCCGAACGGTCGACCAGAATCGCCGCCACCATCACCGCCGCAGTGACATAGGCCCGTTGCGCCGGAATCGACGCACCGGAGATCACCAGATAAACCGTCATCATCAGTAACGCCAGCAGGGCACTGATTTTCTTGATATCCCAGTGCAGGGCCAGACCGGGAATCAACGCCATTCCCGCCCGCAGCACCACCAGAACCGTTGCCGCCGCCAACGAGAAGTGCAGCCCGGAAATCGACAGCATATGCGCCAGACCGGAGGCCCGGTAAGCGGTGACCGTCGCATCCGGAATTGCTCCCATTTCCCCGGTGACCAAAGCGGCTGCCACCGCCCCTTCCGCCCCACCGATCCCCAGCCGCAACCGCGATCCGATGGACAGGCGCAGGCGCTCAATCCCGTCTGCGGACTGCGCCCAGACGGTTTCCCGGTCGGGATGCCCCTGCACCGCAACAGTCCCGAGGGCATAGCCGACCGCCCCGATCCGCTCAAACCATGCGGTGCGCTGAAAATCGTAGCCCCCCGGAACCGACGGAACTGGCGGCGGCATCAATCCGGCCCGCAGACTGACCCTCTGGCCGACCAGCAGCAGCACACCGGGCGGCACGGACGCCGGGCGGACCGACAGCCGGATCCGGGCCGGTGTCTGCTCCGGCGAAGTCCCTTCAATCTTCAGATCGGCAAGAATCAGCCGTTGGTCGCGGTCCCGCTCCTCAATATCGTCAATCCGCCCGCTCAGCTCTACGGTTGACTGCCGTTCCCACACGGGTGCCGCAACCCGGAGGGTCTGGAATTCAGCACTCCAGAATCCGACAGCAAAGGCCACGGCCATCACTGCGGGCCATGCCCACCGGCTTCCCCGCCACAGCAGACCACAGGCGACAGCAGCCCCACCCACAGCCGGAATCGTACCCACCCAGAGGGGTGGTTCCGACAGGAGGCCAAAATACAGGCCGACTCCGGCGGCAAAGCACAGCGCCAGAACAATCGCCCGGCTGTGCACCGACGGGGTAAGGGCAGCGGCACAGCGTGCGGCAAAAAAGCCAAGACGGAGAAAAAGGCGGCGAAGCCTCGAAAAATATTCATCCTTCGCCGCCGCCATCCGATGCATCCCTTGCTGCAAGTGCTCAAGGAATATGCTACAGACTCTCCCGGCTTGCCAATTGCTGCCTATGACGGCAGGATGCAGCAACCCAAAAGGATAGGGCCGCGCTTCCGTAGCTTTCCCGTCCACCGGTTTCCCCGTGCAGGGGCCGGGACAGATAACGGGAATACCGGGTGAGCGGCTGATGCTCTAGAGCCAGAACACAAGAATAAGGTCCAGGTACCGGCATGACCGTTGTTACCCGCTTCGCCCCCTCTCCGACGGGCTTTCTTCACATCGGCGGCGCGCGCACCGCGCTGTTCAACTGGCTGTACGCCCGTCACATGGGCGGCCGCTTCCTGATGCGGATCGAGGACACCGACCGTGCCCGCTCCACTCCGGAAGCCGTGGATGCCATTTTCGACGGCCTGAAGTGGCTGGGGCTGGACTGGGATGCGGAACCGGTTTTCCAGTTCTCCCGCGCCGCGCGCCATGCCGAAGTGGCCCTCGGCCTGCTGAAAGAGGGGAAGGCCTATTACTGCTACTGCTCGCCGGAAGAACTGACGGCGATGCGCGAGGAGCAGAAGGCCAGCGGCCAACCGATGCGCTATGACGGGCGCTGGCGCGACCGTGACCCGTCGGAAGCCCCGGAAGGCGTCAAGCCGGTGGTGCGCCTGAAGGCCCCGCAGGAAGGCCAGACCGTGCTGAACGATCTGGTGCAGGGCGAAGTGACCGTCAACAATGCCCAGCTGGATGATATGGTCCTGCTGCGGGCTGACGGCACCCCGACCTACATGCTGTCGGTGGTGGTCGATGACCATGACATGGGGATCACCCACGTCATCCGCGGCGACGACCACCTGACCAATACCTTCCGTCAGATTCAGCTGTTCAAGGCCTGCGGCTGGGATCTGCCGACCTTCTCCCACATTCCGCTGATCCATGGCCCGGACGGCGCCAAACTCTCCAAGCGCCATGGTGCGCTGGGGGCGGAAGCCTACCGGGACATGGGCTTCCTGCCGGAAGCGATGCGCAACTATCTGCTGCGTCTCGGCTGGGGCCGGGGAGACGAGGAAATCATCTCCACCGAGCAGGCCATTGAGTGGTTTGATATTGCCGATGTCGGTCGCGCCCCGTCGCGCTTCGACATGGTCAAACTGACCAGCCTGAACGGCCACTACCTGCGCCATGCCGACGATGCCATGCTGCGCGACCTGATCGTGCCGCGCCTTGAAACCGCGCTGGGTATCCCCCTCACCGACGCGCAGAAGGCCCTGCTGCTGTCCGCGATGGACAGCCTGAAGCAGCGCGCCAAGACCCTTGTCGATCTGGCGGAGTCTGCCCTGTTCTACGTCCGTCCGCGCCCGCTGGCGCTGGACGAAAAGGCTGCCAAGCAGATGGATGACGATGGCAAGGCCGTTGTCAGCGCCCTGCGGGACCGCCTGTCACAGCATACCGCCTGGACCCGCGATCAGCTGGAAGAGGTGGCACGCGTCTTCTCGGAAGAGAAGGAGCTGAAACTGGGCAAGGTTGCCCAGCCCCTGCGTGCGGCACTGTCGGGTTCGACCGTGTCCCCGCCGATTTTTGAAGTCATGGAACTGCTTGGCAAAGACGAAAGCCTCGCCCGTCTCGGCGATGTTCTCGTCGCGGGCTGACCGTCCGCCGCCTGTTTAAAACTATTTTTTGCTACCGGAGAAACGTCCACCCGTCCTGGGCCCTTCTTCCGGCCTTTACCCTGCCTTCCTCCGGTGTCGGCCAACCGGGCCGGAGGACGGCGGAAAAATCGATAAGCGGCCCGGCAACGCAGCCTGCTGACAGTCCGGGTCACGGCAAAATCGGGCCTCCTCTCCGGGGGCCAGAGAAAACAACACCAAAGTGAGGTTTTGCGAATGTCGAACGGAAAGAACTCGATTACCGTCGTAGACAACCGGAACGGTGCGTCCTACGAATATCCGATTATTGACGGCTCCACCGGCCCGAGCGTCGCGGACATCCGCAAATTCTACGGTGAAACCGGCCTGTTTACCTATGACCCGGGCTTCACCTCCACCGGCTCCTGCGAGTCCAAGATCACTTACATCGACGGCGACGCCGGCGTTCTGCGCCACCGTGGCTATGCCATCGAAGATCTGGCTGAAAACTGCGATTTCCTCGAAGTTGCCCACCTGCTGCTGCGCGGCGAACTGCCGAACGCCGCCGAGCGGGATACCTTTGAAAGCACCATCACCCATCACACCATGGTGCACGAGCAGCTGACCCGCTTCTATCAGGGTTTCCGCCGCGATGCGCACCCGATGGCGATCATGTGCGGTGTGGTCGGTGCCCTGTCCGCCTTCTACCACGACTCTCTGGACATCAACGATCCGCACCACCGCATGGTGTCGCAGCATCGCCTGATCGCCAAGATGCCGACCATCGCTGCCTGGGCCTACAAGTACTCCACCGGCCAGCCGTTCATGTACCCGAAGAACAACCTCAGCTATGCTGAGAACTTCCTGCACATGATGTTCGCCACCCCGTGCGACGAGTACAAGGTCAACCCGGTTCTGGCCAAGGCCATGGACCGTATCCTGATCCTGCACGCCGACCACGAACAGAACGCCTCGACCTCCACCGTCCGTCTGGCCGGTTCTTCGGGCGCCAACCCGTTCGCATGTATCGCCGCCGGTATCGCTTCCCTGTGGGGTCCGGCCCACGGTGGCGCCAACGAAGCCGTTCTGAAGATGCTGAGTGAAATCGGTCACAAGGACCGGATTCCGGAATTCATCAAGCGCGCCAAGGACAAGAACGATTCGTTCCGCCTGATGGGCTTTGGCCACCGCGTGTACAAGAACTACGATCCGCGCGCCAAGATCATGTCCCAGACCTGCAAGGAAGTTCTGGACGAACTCGGCGTTCATGACGAACCGCTGCTGCAGATCGCCATGGAACTGGAACGGATTGCGCTGGAAGACGAATACTTCGTCGAAAAGAAGCTGTACCCGAACGTGGACTTCTACTCGGGTATCATCTTCCGTGCCATGGGCATCCCGGTCTCCATGTTCACCTGCCTGTTCGCTCTGGCCCGCACCACCGGCTGGATCGCGCAGTGGGGCGAAATGATCGAGGATCCGCATCAGAAGATCGGCCGTCCGCGCCAGCTGTTCACCGGTGTTGCCGAACGCAAGTTCGTCGCTCTGGCGGACCGCCCGTAAAAGTCCTTCCGTCAGGGACAGGCAGAAAACCCCGGCCTTTGCGCCGGGGTTTTTCTTTTCCCCCGTCTGGGGGAGCAGGCCAAACAGAGAGGAGCTGCCTTCAGACAGGAAGACCAGCACACCGGTCTGGCAGGCCGGAGGGCATAATCTCTGCGACGCTTCAGACAGAAGGCAAGAAGGCACAAAAAAACCGGCGATGCTTTCGCGGCCGGTTTCAGATCCTGTGATGGTGTGCCCGGAAGGATTCGAACCTTCGGCCATTCGATTAAAAGTCGAATGCTCTACCACTGAGCTACGGGCACTTACCACAGACCCTGCCGAAGCAGGTTTTTGTTTTCTTTCACCGACTTGCTTACGCTCCCCGGTGAAGAGGGCCGCACCATAATCAGTACGGCCCTTTCGGTCAACCCCTAAATCTCTGTTTTTTTACAAAAACAGAGAAACGCCTTATTTGGCGTCAGCGGCAACCTGCACCTTCACGATCGCATCCGGATAGGCAACCTTCCCGTTGTTGTTACGGTCACCCTTCTTGATGGCGTCCACGAACTCCATGCCTTCGACCACCTCACCCCAGACGGTGTACTGACCGTCAAGGAAAGCCGACGGCCCGAAGCAGATGAAGAATTGGCTGTCAGCCGAATCCGGGCTCTGGGCGCGGGCCATCGACACGGTCCCCCGCACGTGCTTTTCCTTCGAGAATTCAGCCTTCAGCTTCTTCCCGGAGCCGCCCATGCCGGTGCCGGTCGGATCACCGCCCTGCGCCATGAAACCGTCAATCACGCGATGGAAAACGGTGCCATCGTAGAAGCCCTGACGCACCAGTTCCTTGATGCGGGCGACATGGTTCGGGGCCAGATCCGGGCGCAGGCGGATCACCACCCGGCCAGCCGGAACATCAAGATACAGGGTGTTTTCCGGATCCAGCTTCGGCGCGGCGTCGGCGGAGGGGGAGGTCATGGCGATAAAGGCTCCAATCAACAAAACGAGAAGTACTTTAACAAACCGCATGGGATCTTCCATCTTTATGGGCAGATCCGGCCACATGTCCGGACATCTGCGGCCCGCCCCGTGGGCACCCGGTCACTCTTCGCGGCCGAAGCGCTCAAACAGGGCCTCCTTCACCACCGCTGGCACAAAGGAATCAATCACTCCGTCCAGCTTGGCGATTTCCTTAACAAAGCGGGAGGAAATGAACTGGCAGCGCTCCGACGCCATCAGGAAGATGGTCTCCACCGTCGGGTCAAGCCGGGCGTTCATTCCCGCCATCTGAAATTCGTACTCAAAGTCCGATACAGCCCGCAGGCCACGGACAATCACCGCCGCATTCTGTTCCGATGCAAAGCGCATCAGCAGCCCACTGAACGGTTTCACTTCGATAATGGTGCCATTGGTTTTCAGGCCAGCAACAGCGGCCCGGGTCAGCTCCACCCGCTCTTCCAGAGAAAACAGCGGTCCCTTGCCAGCGTTGATCGCGACCCCGACCACCACCCGGTCCAGCATGCGGGCAGCACGGCTGATGATATCGAGATGGCCGTTGGTCACCGGGTCGAATGTGCCCGGATAAAGTCCAATCCGTTCCATTCCCCCTCCCTCCAGTTGTTAACTCTTATCGTTCCGGCAGGTCTCCGGGGTTTCCGGCAACCACCGCACACAATGCCTACCATCAACAACGAGGCCGGGCATACCTCTTTTTCGTGATATGCCCGGCCTCATTTTCATACAGCTCCGTACGGAAATCGTACGGTTTATCCGGCATCTCCGGCGGCTTCAGCCTCGACGGTATCCCCGTCAGCCTCATCCCCCTCGTCGCCGACCACATCGCGCAGGTGCGCCACCGAAACCACCCGCTCATCCTCAGCGGTCCGGAACAGGGTCACCCCCTGCGTCTTACGTCCGGCAATCCGCACATCGTTGACCGGCATCCGGATCAGCTGACCGCCATCGGAGATCAGCATGATCTGGTCATCGTTGTTAACCGGGAAGGACGCCACCACCCGGCCGGTCTTGCCGGTCAGGTCCATATTGGCAATCCCCTGCCCGCCCCGGCCGACGATCCGGTATTCATAAGCAGACGTCCGCTTGCCGAACCCGTTTTCCGTTACGGTCAGAATAAACTCCTCCGTCTCCGCAAAGGCCTTGAAGGCATCGGGGGACAGGGCATCCGCCGCCGCCGCATCCTCTGCCTCACCTTCCGCACGGCGCAGATGCGCGGCCAGACGCAGATAAGCGTCACGCTCGGCCACATCAAAGCTGACATGGGTCAGCATCGACATGGAGATCACCTCGTCGCCGTCGCTGAGGCGGACACCCCGCACGCCGGTGGAATTCCGGCCCGCGAACACCCGGACATCCGCCACCGGGAACCGGATCGCCATGCCGTTGCGGGTCGCCAGCAGCACGTCGTTCTGGTCCGTACAGGTCGCCACCGCAATCAGGCGCTCGCCGCCCTCTTCCAGCTTCATGGCGATCTTGCCGTTGGATTTCACATTGGTGAAGTCCGACAGGCTGTTGCGCCGCACGTTGCCGTGGGAGGTGGCGAACATCACGTTCAGCTCAGCCCAGCCTTCCTCATTCTCCGGCAGCGGCAGCACGGTGGTGATGGTTTCCCCATCCTGCAACGGCAACAGGTTGACGAAGGCTTTGCCCTTGCTCTGCGGGGTGCCCAGCGGCAGACGGTAGACCTTCTGCTTGTAGACCATGCCGGTGTTGGAGAAGAACAGGATCGGCGTATGGGTGTTCGCCACGAACAGGGTGGTGACGAAATCCTCTTCCTTGGTCGCCATCCCGGACCGGCCCTTGCCGCCACGCTTCTGCGACCGGTAGGTGGACAGCGGCACCCGCTTGACCCAGCCGGTATTGGTGACCGTGACCACCATATCTTCGCGCTGGATCAGGTCTTCGATGTCATGTTCGAACTCGGCCTCTTCCAGCACCGTGCGACGGGGCGTGGCATAGGCAGTCCGCATCTCCACCAGCTCTTCGCGGAGGATGCCGAACAGCTTCTCGCGGGAGGACAGAATCGACAGAAACTCTTCGATCTGCCCGCCTATTTCGCGCAGTTCGCCGTGGATCTTGTCCCGCTCCAGACCGGTCAGGCGGTGCAGACGCAGGTCCAGAATAGCCTTCGCCTGCATTTCGGACAGACGGTAGCGGCCATCAACAACCGTGTATTCCGGATCGGCGATCAGTTCGATCAGCGGGGCGACATCCTGCGCATCCCAATCCCGCGCCATCAGCTGGTCGCGGGCCGTCTGCGGGTCAGGAGCACTGCGGATCAGCTCAATCACCGGATCAAGGTTGGCAACGGCAATGCCGAGGCCGACCAAAATATGCGCCCGCTCACGGGCCTTCCCCAGTTCGAAAATGGTCCGGCGACGGATCACTTCCTCGCGGAAGGTGATGAAAGCGGTCAGAATATCGCGCAGGCGCAGCAGTTCCGGGCGGCCGCCATTGATCGCCAACATGTTGACGCCAAAAGAGGTCTGAAGCGGCGTAAACTTATACAGCTGTGCCAGAACGACTTCGCCGACCGCATCCTTGCGCAGCTCCACCACCACGCGGACGCCCCGGCGGTCGGACTCATCGCGGATGTCGGAGATGCCCTCAATCCGCTTATCGCGGACCAGCTCGGCGATCTTTTCGATCATCGAGGCTTTGTTGACCTGGAACGGCACCTCGGTGATGACAATCGCCTCGCGCCCGGCGCGGATCTCTTCGATATCACACTTGCCGCGCAGAACGATCGAACCACGGCCGGTGGTGTAGGCGGAACGGATCCCGCCCTTGCCAAGCACAATCCCGCCGGTCGGGAAGTCCGGGCCGGGGATGATCTCCAGCACCTCTTCTTCCGAGAGATCGGGGCGGTCGATCAGGGCACAGCAGGCATCCAGCACTTCGCCAAGGTTATGCGGCGGAATGTTGGTGGCCATCCCCACCGCAATCCCCCCGGCCCCGTTGACCAGCAGATTGGGGAAACGGGCCGGAAGAACCACCGGCTCCTGCACGCTTTCGTCATAGTTCGGCTGGAAATCGACCGTTTCACGGTCAATATCATCCAGCAGGGAATGGGCCGATTTGGCCATACGCGCTTCGGTGTATCGCATGGCAGCGGCCGGATCGCCATCCATGGACCCGAAGTTGCCCTGACCGTCAATCAGCGGCAGACGCATGGAGAAGCCCTGCGCCATACGCACCATGGCGTCGTAGATGGCAGAGTCACCGTGCGGGTGATACTTACCCATCACATCACCGACGATGCGGGCAGACTTCTTGTAAGCCTTGTTGAAGTCGTAACCGCCTTCCTTCATCGCATAAAGGATGCGCCGGTGCACCGGCTTCAGGCCATCGCGGACATCGGGCAGCGCACGCGACACGATCACGCTCATGGCGTAATCGAGGTAGGAGCGCTTCATTTCGTCTTCGATGGTAACCGGTGTGATATCGAAATCGGAAGGCGTCGGAACGACTGTCTCGGTCAAGGCTTTACTCGATCCATAAGATTAAGAAGAACAGACCTCTCGTGCCCCGTAAAATGGGGCACCCCGGTCAAATCTGCGGCGGCCTCAAGGGATTGCGGCGTCTTCTTGCGGGGCCAAAATGTAGCACAGACGCACCGGCGCGACAACCGCACAGCAACCGCTTCCCACAGAGCAATCGGGCAATCTCTGCGGTCTTATCGCAGAGATTGCCCCAAAGGAAAACCGCCGGAACATGCTTTCCGGCGGTCTTTTCAGGATCAGAACGGAATTTCGTCGTCGAGGTCATTCGGCGGAGCATCCCAACCGGAACCGCCGCCACTGCCACCACCGAAGCCGCCGCCCGAGCCACCGCCGGAGCGTCCGCCCCCCTGCGGGGCAGCAGAGGAGGACCGGGATGCCCCCTGATCATAGCCGCCGCCGAAGCCGCCGCTGCTACCACCCCCACCAAAACCGCCGCCAGCATCACCGCCGTAGCCACCGTCGCTGAAGCCGCCACCGGCATCACCGCCGCCGCTGCCGCCACGCGAGTCGAGCAGGGTCAGGTCCCCGCGGAACTGCTGGAGCACCACCTCCGTCGTGTAACGCTCCTGACCGTTCTGGTCCGTCCACTTCCGGGTCTGAAGCTGCCCTTCAACGTAGACCTTGGAGCCCTTGCGCAGATAGCGCTCGGCGATTTCCGCAAGATTGGGGTTAAACACCGCCACACGGTGCCATTCGGTCTTTTCGCGACGTTCACCGCTCTGGCGGTCCCGCCAGCTCTCCGAGGTCGCCAGCGTGAAGTTGACGATCTTTTGGCCGTTCTGCGTCGAACGCACTTCCGGGTCCTTCCCCAGATTGCCGACGAGGATCACCTTGTTGACACTACCAGCCATAAACCATCACTCCACTCAGACTGCGTTTTTCGTCAGGTCCCGTCTGCGGCACAGACCGGCACCCCTCTGTCGCCGAACTTTACCGGCAGCTGCCGCAAAGGAAAAGCACAAAGACTGAACACGCCCGGCCACAGGAGTGCTCAAAAGCCAGAGGCCCGGCGTTTCCACCGGGCCTCCGCTGAACCAACCGACGACAGCCGATTACTTCTTGTAGGTGTATTCACCCTTGGACCATTCGTACATGACATAGCCCGGAGCGGTCATGTCACCCTTGGCGTCAAAGCCGAAGGTGCCGAGAACGGTGTCGAACTTGTTGGCATGCAGGGCAGCGGCAACCGGCTTAACGTCGGTGCTCTTGGCCTTTTCCACGGCCTGAGCCCACGCCTGAACGGTGGCGTAGGTGTTCAGGGTGTAGGCTTCCGGATCATAACCGGCCTTCTTGATCGCTTCGACGACCGGCTTGGCGGCCGGGTTCAGACGCGGATCGGGGGAGAAGGTCATCATGACGCCTTCACCGGCAGCCCCGGTGACGGCCCAGAATTCCTTGGTCACCAGAGCGTCGCCGGAGATGACCTGGGTCTTCAGACCCTGTTCCCGCATCTGACGGACGATCAGACCGGCTTCGGTGTGGTAACCGCCGTAGTACAGCACGTCGACGCCGTTCTGCTTCAGCTTGGTCACCAGGGTGGAGTAGTCTTTTTCACCCGGGGTGATGGTTTCGTACAGGACTTCCTGCACGCCAGCCTTGTTCAGGGACTTCTTGGTTTCGTCCGCCAGACCCTTGGAATAGGCCTGCTTGTCGTGGACGATGGCAATCTTCTTGCCCTTGTAGTTGTCGGCCAGATACTTACCGGCAACTTCACCCTGCTGGTCGTCACGGCCGACAACGCGGAACACGTTCTCGAAGCCCTGCTCGGTCAGGGTCGGGTTGGTGGACGCCGGAGAGATCTGGAGAATGCCTTCTTCGTTGTAGATCGCCGACGCCGGGATCGAGGACCCCGAGCAGAAGTGACCGGCCACGAACTTGACCTTCTGGTTAACGAACTGGTTGGCAACAGCCACAGCCTGCTTCGGGTCGCAGGCGTCATCGCCGACGACCAGATTCAGCTTCTGCCCCATCACGCCACCCTTGGCATTGATGTCAGCAACCGCCTGTTCGGCGCCACGCTTCATCTGCTCACCGAAAGCAGCATACTGGCCGGTCATCGGACCGACAGTGGCAACGGTGATGTCGGCATAGGCAGTCCCGGCGGACAGGGCCATGACGGCAGCGGCAGCGAACAGACCCTTCTTAAAGTTAGCCATGTTCCTAAGTCTCCCTATTTATGTGGGTAAGATTTGCACCCAAGCAGCGCTGCTTTTTCAGGTTTGAACAGCGCTGGCCTGAACAGGCACGGTGCGATCCGGCGGGGCGGTTCAGACAGCCTCCTCTGATTATCTGAACGCCCGTTACGGTGGCCGGATTTACCAAGCCCTTGTCTTAACTGTGCTTTGCCTCTTCGGCGAAATCAAGGCACGTTATTGATTTTATGCGCCTTTTTTTTGCCATCCGAACAGACCGACCCGTTCGTACTGCCACGGGTATTGCATGACAATACGGGTGGTCAGAGTCATCCGGTACGACAGCAGAGCAATCACCATCAGCACGGTTGTGCCGATCAGATAGCCAGACAACGACAATAGCGGCCCTTTGAACAGCGCAAAGACGAAAAAGCGGTTCGCCGCGCCGAGCAAAAGGATATACGGAATCACCTGTGCCATCTTACGCCAGGTCACGGCGAGGGCATTCCCCACCATGTAAGCCAGCCAGCCCACCATAACGCAGGTGAAAATCACGAAAACAAGCGGAGAGGATCCAAGCAGGCTATCCATCAGTGCCCCCCTTCCAGATACGCGGCGCGGATTTCCGGATTGGCCAGAAGCTCAGCGCCCGACCCGGCCAGAGTGATCTTGCCGTTGACCATCACATAGCCGCGATGCGCCAGCTTGAGAGCGTGGAAAGCGTTCTGCTCAACCAGAAACACCGTCATCTTCTTTTCGCGGTTGATGGTCCGGATGGCATCAAAAATACCACGGACCACCAGAGGTGCGAGCCCAAGGGACGGTTCATCAAGCAGCAGAAGCCGCGGACGGGCCATCAGGGCGCGGGCAATGGCCAGCATCTGCTGTTCACCGCCGGACAGGGTCCCGGCGCGCTGATCCTTACGCTCTTTCAGGCGCGGGAACATCGCGAAGGACATTTCCAGATCGTCATTGAAATACCGCGGATCGGAGCGCAGGGCCCCCATCTGGAGGTTTTCATAAACGGTCATGCGGGGAAACACGCGGCGGCCTTCCGGCGACTGGGCAATGCCCCGGGTCACCAGTTCATGGGTCGGCAGACGGGTAATATCCTCGCCTTCAAAAATGATCTTCCCTTTGGCAGCACGCGGACTGCCGCAGACGGTCATCAGCAGGGTGGTCTTACCCGCCCCGTTAGAACCGATAAGAGTAACGATCTCGCCTTCGTTAACAGTCACATCGACGCCCTTCAGGGCTTCGATCTGGCCGTAGAAGGTATGAACTCCCTGAATCTGAAGCATCACACATCCTTCCCAGCGTTGCGGGCCAGGTCATTCTTGACCGTCTGCGGCAGGTCTTCATCTTCAGACTCACCGAGATACGCCTTGATCACGGTCGGGTCATTCCGGACAAACTCCGGAGTGCCGTCCGAGATTTTACGGCCATGGTCAAGCACCACGACGTGGTCAGAGATCTGCATCACCACGCTCATGTCGTGTTCGATCAGCAGAATACCGACCCCTTCGTGATCGCGGATGCCAAGCAGAAGCTCGTTCAGTTCCAGCGATTCACGCGGGTTAAGGCCAGCCGCCGGTTCGTCGAGGCAAAGCACCGCCGGCTGAATGCACATGGCACGGCAGATTTCCAGACGGCGCTGGTCCCCATACGGCAGGTTTCCGGCATCCCAGTCGGCACGGTCATACAGACCAACCTTGTTCAGCCAGTACTTGGCCCGCTCCACCGCTTCCTTCTCCGCCTTGGCATAGCGGTTCATGAACAGCAGACCGGCGAAGGAGAAGGCCGAAGCCTTCATCAGGGCATTGTGCTGGGCAACGATCAGGTTTTCCAGCACGCTCATCCGCGGGAACAGACGGATGTTCTGGAAGGTACGGGCCACGTCCGCCTGCTGGGCGATCTTGAAGCCTTCCATCCGTTCCAGATAATACCGGCCCTTGCGCGGGTGGGTCAGCATGACCCGGCCCACCGTCGGCTTATAGAACCCGGTGATGCAGTTGAACACGGTGGTCTTACCCGCCCCGTTGGGGCCGATCAGCGCCGTGATTTCCTTCTTGCGGGCGGTAAAGGACAGGTCGTCAATGGCGACCAACCCACCAAACCGCATGGTAACATGTTCAATTTCCAGAAGAGAGTCGTCGGAGACCTTGATCTCGTCCGTCCCCGGGCGCGTCAGATCATGAAAAAGCATCACGCACTCTCCTTCTTCGGATGCAGCCGGATCGTGGGTTCACGGAACGACAGCAGACCGTTCGGGCGCCACACCATGATCACCATCATGGCCAGACCGAACAGAAGCATGCGGTACTCTTCAAACTCACGGAACACTTCCGGAAGGATGACGACGAAGAACGCGGCGATCACGACACCCAGCTGGCTACCCATGCCGCCGAGAACGACGATGGCCAGAATGACAGCGGATTCAATGAAGGTGAAGCTTTCCGGGCTGACGAACCCGGCGCGGACCGAGAAGAAGGACCCGGCAAAACCGCCGAACATCGCCCCAAGGGCAAAGGCCGACAGCTTGATGTTGGTCGGGTTGATCCCCAGAGACCGGCAGGCGATTTCGTCTTCGCGCAGGGCTTCCCAGGCCCGGCCCACCGGCAGCTTACGCATGCGCTGAGTGAACAGGTTGGTCAGGGTCGCCAGAGTCAGGATGACGAAATACAGGAAGATGATGCGCTGAACCGGAGAGTGGGCAATGCCAAAGAAGGAGGCAAACGTCCCGTGATCCCCGTTCTTGAACGGCAGACCGAAGAAGGTGATCGGCGGAATACCGCTGATACCGTTCGGGCCACCGGTAAAGTCGGTCCAGTTGATCAGAATGACGCGGATGATTTCCCCGAAACCGAGGGTCACGATCGCCAGATAGTCACCGCGCAGGCGCAGAACCGGGAACCCGAGGATAACCCCGAAGAACGCGGCGAACAGACCCGCCAGCGGCAGAACGACCCAGAAGGACCAGCCGAACTGCGAGGCGATCAGCGCGTAGGAGTAAGCCCCCACCGCATAGAACGCCACATACCCGAGATCGAGCAGACCGGCCAGACCGACCACAATGTTCAGACCCCAGCCCAGCATGACGTAGATCATGAAGGTGGTGGCAATGTAGATCACATAGCGGTCAGGATAAACAACGGGGAGCAGAACACCGATGACCAGACCGGCAAGGCCGATCAGCGCCATGTTGCTGTGGATCCCCTTCCCGAAGGCCGCGAAAACGCCGCCTTCGGATTTCTTCTGACGGCCGGACAGCAGGATCAGCAGGAACCGACCGACGAACACCGCCGCAATGGCGATGAACAGCGCGTCCCAGCGATAGACCAGTCCCAGCTTGGAGCCGAAATTATCAGCCTTCAGCGCCAGCAGCGGCAGCCCGAGCAGGCCAGCCACGAACGCAGCCTTACCGGATTCCTTGAGGGCGGCGCCTACGTCGAAGCCTCCCTGCCCCGGCGTGGCCACAGCGTTTTTCATGTCCGCCATGGTTTACACCTTTTCCACTTCAGGTTTGCCGAGCAGGCCGGTCGGGCGGAAGATCAGCACCAGCACCAGAATGCCGAACGTCGCGACATCCTTGTACTCGATGGTGAAATATGCCGACCAGAACGCTTCGATGAGGCCGATCAGAATACCCCCGAGCATGGCGCCCGGCAGTGATCCGATCCCACCCAGCACCGCAGCGGTGAAGGCCTTGGTCCCGGCAAGGAAGCCGATATAGAAGTCGATGACGCCGTACTGCAGGGTTACCATCAGACCGGCCACCGCCGCCAGCACTGCCCCCATCACGAATGTGGTGGAGATCGTGCGGTCAACGTTGACCCCGATCAGGCCAGCCATGGTGCGGTCCTGTTCACAGGCCCGCTGCTGACGCCCCAGAGAGGTGCGGGTGATGACATACGTGAAGCCTGCCATCAGCACCACGGTCAGGACCATGATGAAGATCTGCAAGTAGCTGATCACGACGTCAAAGTTGTTGCTGTCCGTAAACAGCGTCAACCCGCCGGCGATCACCGGTTCCATCGGCTTCACACGGGCACCCTGGGCGATCTGCACGGCATTCTGCAGGGCGATAGACACGCCGATCGCAGAAATCAGCGGCGCAAGACGGAACGAACCACGCAGGGGGCGATACGCCACCCGTTCGACCGACCAGCCGTAGATTGCCGTGAAAATCATCGCCATCAGAAGGACCACCACCAGTGCCAGCGGCACGAAGGTGATCCCCAGTGCACCGAGCACGAGGAAGGTGATGACAGAGATGAAGGCACCGATCATGAAGATGTCGCCATGGGCGAAGTTGATCATGCCGATGATGCCATATACCATCGTATAGCCGATGGCAATGAGGCCATAAATGGACCCGAGGGTGAGTCCATTTATCAACTGTTGGAGAAAGTAGGCCACCCTACCCCCGTTATACTGTTGATTGTCTCCCAGACGCCTTAACCTTTTGGTACGGCGCTTTCCGATGAGCCTATCCGAGAGGATCCCCCTGTCAAGCGGGATATCAGAAAACTCCGAAAGAATAGTACGTTTCACAGGGTCTCTGCTGATCCACAGAAGATTCTCCGCCGTATGGGCAAATGAACATGGTTTCATTGCTTTTGCAGGTGCGCACACAAGCCGTGATTCCGACTGCCAGGAACCATGGAGACGACACAATATAAACCTTTGGGTAATGATCTTTCGTCAGCCGCGCGTACCATGTTGCCATTTTGTACCAAAGCCGCCATGCTAGGCGCACTTTCGTCCCCTGTGCCGTCCGAGAGCAGTCAGGAACACACCATGCAAGAGATCCGGGTTCGCGGAGCACGCGAGCACAATCTGAAAAACGTCGACATCACAATTCCCCGGGATCAGCTTGTGGTCATCACCGGCCTGTCAGGGTCGGGAAAGTCATCCCTCGCGTTTGACACCATCTACGCGGAAGGACAGCGGCGGTATGTGGAATCCCTGTCCGCTTACGCCCGGCAGTTTCTGGAACTGATGCAGAAACCGGATGTGGATTCGATTGAGGGCCTTTCTCCGGCCATCTCGATCGAACAGAAGACCACCTCCCGCAATCCCCGCTCCACCGTCGGCACGGTGACGGAAATCCACGACTATATGCGCCTGCTGTGGGCCCGCGTCGGGGTGCCCTACTCTCCGGCCACCGGCCTGCCGATTGAGGCGCAGACCGTCAGCCAGATGGTTGACCGGGTGATGACACTGCCGGAAGGCACCCGCCTTTACCTGCTGGCCCCCATCGTCCGGGGCCGCAAGGGGGAGTATAAAAAGGAACTTCAGGACCTTCAGAAGCGCGGTTTCCAGCGGGTAAAGGTCGATGGCGAACTCTACGCGATTGATGAAGTCCCGGCCCTGAACAAGAAAGTCAAACACGACATTGAGGTGGTGGTTGACCGCGTGGTGGTGAAGGATGGCATTGCCACCCGCCTTGCGGATTCCTTCGAACAGGCGCTGGAACTGGCCGACGGCCTTGCCTTTGTGGAACCCGCCGACGGCGGGGAGCGGATTACGTTTTCCGCCAAGTTTGCCTGTCCGGTCTCCGGCTTCACCATCGACGAAATCGAACCCCGGCTGTTCTCCTTCAACAACCCGTTCGGGGCCTGCCCTACCTGCGACGGGCTGGGCGTGAAGCTGTATTTTGATCCTGAACTGGTGGTGCCGGATATCCGCCTGTCGATTGCGCAGGGTGCCGTCGCCGCCTGGGCCTCCAGCGCCGGGGACCCCTCCCCCTATTACGTGCAGGCCCTGCAAAGCGTGGCCCAGCATTACGGCGTCTCGATTGATACCCCGTGGGCTGATCTGCCGTCGGCGGTACAGGCCGCCCTCCTCAACGGCTCCGGCACCACGCCGGTGGTGATGACCTACCGTGATGGCAGCCGCACCTATACGGTGGAGCGCCCCTTCGAAGGGGTGATCCCCAATATTGCCCGCCGCTGGCGGGAAACCGACAGCCAGCAGGTCCGGGATGATCTGTCGCGCTATCAGTCCTCCGCAGCCTGCGAAAGCTGTGGCGGCAAGCGCCTGAAACCGGAAGCGCTGGCGGTGAAGGTCAACGGTAAGGATATCGCCGAAATTTCCACGCTGTCGATCGGGGATGCCCTTGCCTGGTTCGGTGCCCTCGACCAGGCCCTGACGGCCAAGCAGCAGGAAATCGCAGGCAGAATCCTGAAAGAAATCAACGAACGCCTGACCTTCCTGTCCAATGTCGGCTTACAATATCTCAGCCTGTCCCGCACCTCCGGCACCCTGTCCGGTGGGGAAAGTCAGCGGATCCGACTGGCCTCACAGATCGGTTCCGGCCTGACCGGGGTTCTGTATGTTCTCGATGAGCCGTCGATCGGCCTGCACCAGCGGGATAACGACCGCCTGCTGGAAACCCTGAAGCGCCTGCGCGACCTCGGCAACACCGTGCTGGTGGTCGAACACGATGAAGATGCCATCCGCACCGCCGATCACCTGATCGACATGGGGCCGGGGGCCGGGGTGCATGGCGGCACCGTGGTCTCCGCAGGCACCCCGGCGCAGGTGATGGCGGATCCGGCCAGCCTGACCGGACAGTATCTCTGCGGCAGCCGGAAAATCGAAATCCCTGCCGAACGCCGCCCCGGCAGTGGAAAACACCTGTCGGTGATCGGGGCGCGGACCCATAACCTTCAGAACGTCACCGCCAGCTTCCCGCTCGGCACGTTCACCTGCGTCACCGGAGTGTCCGGCGGCGGCAAATCGTCTCTGGTGCTGGAAACCCTCTACAAAGCCTTGGCGAAGCAGCTGCACGGGGCCCGTGAACACCCCGGCCCGCATGACCGGATCGAGGGGCTGGAGCATATCGACAAGATCGTCGATATTGACCAGTCGCCGATCGGCCGCACCCCCCGGTCCAACCCGGTCACCTACACCGGGGCCTTCACGCCGATCCGCGAATGGTTCGCCGCCATGCCGGAGGCCAAGGCCCGGGGGTATAAGGCCGGGCGCTTCAGCTTCAACGTCAAGGGCGGCCGTTGCGAGGCCTGTCAGGGCGACGGGGTGCTGAAGATCGAGATGCACTTCCTGCCGGACGTCTACGTCACCTGCGACGTCTGCAAAGGCAAACGCTACAACCGCGAAACGCTGGAAATCCTGTACCGCGGCAAGTCGATTGCCGATGTGCTGGATATGACGGTTGAGGAAGGCGCTGAGTTCTTTCAGGCCGCCCCGGCGATCCGCGACAAGCTGGAGCTGCTGACCAAGGTCGGCCTCGGCTATATCCACCTCGGACAACAGGCGACAACCCTGTCCGGCGGCGAGGCGCAGCGCGTCAAACTCTCCAAGGAGCTGTCACGGCGGGCCACCGGACGAACGCTGTACATCCTCGACGAACCCACCACCGGCCTGCATTTCGAGGATGTGCGGAAGCTGCTGGAAGTTCTTCAGGCTCTGGTCGAACAGGGCAACACCGTTCTGGTGATCGAGCATAATCTGGAAGTCATCAAGACCGCCGACTGGATTGTCGATCTTGGCCCGGAAGGTGGCAGCGGCGGCGGGCAGATCGTTGCCTCGGGGACCCCGGAGCAGGTGGCGGACAACCCGCGCAGCCACACCGGAAAGTACCTTGCTCCGTATCTGAAGCGCTGAAATCGTCAGGAAGAGCCATACAGTGAGGGAAAATCCCCCACTGTATGGGTCCTGAACCCGGTCACAGATCCGGCAGGGCGTAGACATTGCGGGTGTGCCCGTCCGGGAAAGCCTCCCGGGCGAAGACGGTGCCCCCCAGTTTCTGGATCAGGGCCTGCGCCGCAAGATTGGTATCCTTGGTGTGGGTTTCCACCAGATCCAGCCCAAGGGTCCGGTAGCCAAAGCGGATCACCGCCCGTGACGCTTCCAACGCATAACCGTTCCGGCGGGCTGAGGGCGCAATCCACCATGTCAGCTCCCGGCGGGGATATCCCTCCGGCCACCACAGGCCGCAGCCGCCGATCATGCGGCCAGAGTCCTTTTCCACCACGGCCCAACGGCCGTAGCCGCGCAGCAGCCAGTGCCCGATGTCGGTGGCCAGAAGCCGCCACGTCTGTTCTGCCGAAAACGGACCGCCATAGAAGTGGGACGCCTCGGCATCGGCAAAGAAATCCCGGTACACAGCATAATCCTCTGCCTGCGGGGTCCGCAGCAGCAGACGCTCGGTCTCAATTTCCGGAACTTTGAACTGGATCGGGGATGGGGTCATTGCACGATGGCCTTACGCAGACGTTGAAAATCTCCGGCCACCATAGCGCAAAAAGATCAGGCCCGCCTCCGGTGATCCGGGGCGGGCCTGACAGAATGAGACCAGACGGGTCGCCGTCTCTTACAGGTTTTCCAGCTTGCTGACGTCGCGCACCGCACCATGGGCGGCAGAGGTCGCCATCGCCGCATAGGCCCGCAGGGCGGTGCTGACCTTGCGCGGACGCGCCTTCTCCGGCTTCCACGCCGCTTTCCCCTTGGCTTCCATCGCGGCCCGGCGGGTGGCCAGAACGTCTTCGGAGACACGGACATTCAGGGTCCGGTTGGGAATGTCGATATCGACCATATCGCCGGGCTCGATCAGGCCGATGGTGCCACCTTCCGCCGCTTCCGGCGAGCAGTGGCCGATTGACAGGCCGGAGGTGCCGCCGGAGAAGCGGCCATCGGTGATCAGGGCGCACTGCTTGCCCAGCCCCATCGATTTCAGGTAGCTGGTCGGATACAGCATTTCCTGCATGCCGGGGCCACCGCGCGGCCCTTCGTAGCGGACCACCACCACATCGCCCGCCTTCACCTCGCCACCAAGGATCTTGGCGACCGCCTCTTCCTGGCTTTCGCAGACCACGGCCGGGCCGGAGAACTTCAGGATGCTGTCATCGACCCCGGCTGTCTTCACGATGCAGCCATCCAGCGCGATATTGCCATACAGCACGGCCAGACCGCCATCCTGCGAATAGGCGTGGGTCTTGCTGCGGATCACGCCCTTCTCGCGGTCGGCGTCCAGCGCAGCGTAGCGACGGGACTGACTGAAGGCTTCGGTGGTGCGCACCCCGCCCGGGGCAGCACGGAAGAACTCCTGCACCTGCGGATCATCGCTGACAGCAATATCCCACTTGGCGATCGCGTCCTTCATGCTGGGAGAGTGAACGGAACAGGTATCAGAATTCAGCAGTCCGGCCCGGTGCAGCTCGCCGAGGATGCCGATGACGCCACCGGCCCGGTGCACGTCTTCCATGTGAATATTGGCAACCGCCGGAGCAACCTTGCACAGGTTCGGCACCCGGCGGGACAGGCGGTCGATATCGGCCATGTTGAAGTCGATTTCCCCTTCCCGCGCCGCCGCCAGCAGGTGCAGCACGGTGTTGGTGGATCCGCCCATGGCGATATCAAGGCTCATCGCATTCTCAAACGCCGCCTTGCTGGCGACATTGCGCGGCAGCACGCTTTCGTCGTTCTGCTCGTAATAACGGCGGGCCAGATCAACGATGCGGCGCCCGGCCTCCAGGAACAGCTCCTTGCGGTCGGCATGGGTGGCGACAATCGAGCCATTGCCCGGCAGCGACAGGCCAAGCGCCTCGGTCAGGCAGTTCATCGAGTTGGCGGTGAACATCCCGGAGCAGGAGCCGCAGGTCGGGCAGGCCGAGCGTTCGTACTTCGCCACGTCCTCATCGGACACCGATTTATCAGCGGCGACGATCATGGCGTCGATCAGGTCAACCGCCTTCTCGCCGTCCTTCAGGATCACCTTCCCGGCTTCCATCGGGCCGCCGGAAACAAAGATCACCGGAATGTTGAGGCGCATGGAGGCCATCAGCATACCCGGGGTGATCTTGTCACAGTTGGAGATGCAGACGATGGCATCAGCGCAGTGGCCGTTGACCATATATTCCACCGCATCGGCAATCACTTCACGCGACGGCAGGGAATAGAGCATGCCGTCATGCCCCATCGCGATCCCGTCATCGATGGCAATGGTGTTGAATTCCTTGGCGACACCGCCCGCCTTCTCGATCTCGCGGCAGACCAGCTGACCCAGATCCTTCAGGTGAACATGCCCGGGCACGAACTGGGTGAAGGAGTTGGCTACCGCAATAATCGGCTTGCCGAAGTCAGAATCGGTCATGCCAGTGGCACGCCACAGGCCACGGGCACCCGCCATGTTGCGGCCATGGGTCGAAGTACGGGAGCGGTAGGCTGGCATCGGGAGTCCTCACACTGCGTGGAACGGGCTGTCTCCGGGCGGAAAGAAAGAAACCGGCCGGACTGACGAAAAAGGCCACCCTGCGGTCAGGGTGGCCCTTAGATGTACGAATTCCCGCCGCCCGTTGCAAGAAAGTAATGCGGCCTTACAGGCTTGGCGCAACAAAATTAGGAAAAAGTCCCGCTTCGGCGAAACGGGCGGCACTGTCCTGCCCCGACAGGAAGCCCCATTCCAGCAGCAGGCAATCCATGCCCGCACCACGGCCGCCGAGGATATCGGTATGCGGACTGTCCCCCACCATCAGCATCCGGTCCGGGGCAATCTGCGGAAACGCCGCCAGAACCCGCTGATACACCGGCAGGAACGGCTTGCCGAGGAACGTCACCTCCGTCAGCCCCTCCGCCGCCGCCAGATGGGCAAAGTATCCCGGCTCGGCGGAGATCCGCTCGCCGTAGGGGCATCCGACATCCGGGTTGCAGACAATCATCGGCCGGGGCTGTCGCCGCAGCTCGGCGAAAAAGGTCGCCTGATGGGTCTCTTCCCAAAAATTGCAGTCCACGAACACAAGGCTGTCCACCCCGGACCATGTCGCCGGATCGTCGGTCAGCGGGACCAGATCCGGATAACGGTCCCGCAGGTCTTCGGGGTGAGAGGCAATTACCCCGGTTCGCCGCCCGGCCCACGGGGCGAGAATTTCCGGCAGCAGAGACCGGCCGCTGATGATCTCCTCATCCCGGATGTCATACCCGCGCTGCCGCAGACGCTCCGCAACGCTGTGGGGCTCATGCGTCACATCATTGGTGACCACGCACAGCGGCTTGCCACTGGCCCGCAGCGCCGCCAGCGCCGTCAGGGACTCCGGGAAAGCCGGGCCGCCGATGTGCAGTACCCCATAGGCGTCAAACACCACCAGATCATAGCCCGCGACCACTTCGGCAAGGCCAGTGACCCGACGCGGCGGGACCGGTGCCGGAGCGGTGGGAAGGCGCGCGGCGGCATCCAGATACACCTGCCACGCCTGTTCAAAGGAAATATAAAGCACGGGGACTCTTCTGTTTTTCAGGGGGAAAGGAAGAATGGCCGGGCTCCCGGCCCGGCCATCAGACTGCACAGCATGGGATCAGGCGTCCTCGCCCATATCCTCGATCTCTTCCTCAAGCTGCTTTTTGCGCTTCTTGAGGTAACTTTCCAGCGCCAGCACCTCGGCATGCAGGGCGCGGACTTTTTTCATGTGGCTGCGGCGGCGGTTGGCCTGAAACCGCCGGACCGGTGACTTCAGACCAAGGGCTCCGGCAATCCACAGCAGCACCATGCCGCCGATGAAGGTCAGGGTCCCGGCAATAATCCGGTTGGGGGCCGCATCCATGGCCAGCAGGCTGCCCCAGATGCCAACCGTGGCCAGACCAACCCCCAGCACGATCATTGCCCGGTCCAGCGCCCGGCTTTCCAGATCGCGTAGAACTTCCTTGGAGCGGATGGCCGCCGCGATTTCCAGTTTCGCCAGTTCCTGCCACTTCCGGAAGGAAACCCCTTTGGCCAGCGTACGGTTATCGCGGATGAAGCGTTCCAGCTTCAGCACGATCACTTCGGCCTTTTCCTCCGGGGTTCCGATCTCGTCATCATCATCAGCAGCATCCACCCGGGCAGACCGGCCCGGTTGCCGACCCGGCTGTGGGGGCGGCAGCTGGTGGGGCCGGCGCGATACCGGCCCCCCGGTTGATGGCGGAGAGGGTGGACGGGCCATCGGCTCCCGCCTTCCTTACGCCAGACGGCTGAGGGCGTCAGCCAGCTTGGCGCGGGTGGCCTCAAACTCGGCCAGACGTTCCCGCTGCTCTTCCACCACTTCCGGCTTGGCCTTGGCGACAAAGGCTTCGTTGCCAAGCTTGGAGGCCAGCTTCTTGATCTCACTGTCGAGCTTGCCGATTTCCTTGGTCAGGCGGGCCTTTTCGGCGGCGATATCAATGATGCCTTCCAGCGGCAGCATGGCGGTGGCTTCGCCCAGCACAATCTGCGCCGCATTGGCAACGGCAGTCTCCGCCGCCACCACATCAACGCTGTCCAGACGCGCCAGCGTCAGCAGCAGCGGGCGGTGGGTTTCCAGCCGCGACAGGGTAACGGCCTCTGCCCCCTTCAGCAGCAGCGGCATCCGCACCGACGGCGGCACGTTCATTTCCGCCCGCACCGAGCGGATCGCCGAAATGGCCTCCACCACCCAGTCCATTTCCGCCAGCGCCTCGGCGTTTTCAAGGCCGCTGTAATCCGGCAGCCTGGTCGAGATCAGGGCCTGCGGCCGCTCCGCCAGCTTGCCCCACAGCTCTTCGGTGATGTAGGGCATGAACGGATGCAGCACGATCAGGATCTGGTCCAGCACCCACGCTGCGGTGGCGCGGGTTTCGGCCTTGGCGACCGCGTCCTCGCCGTTAAACACCGGCTTGGCGAATTCCAGATACCAGTCGCAGAAGCTGCCCCAGGTGAAGTGATAGGCGGCATTGGCGGCATCGTTGAAGCGATAGCCGTCCAGCGCCTCGCGCACCTTGGCGACACAGTCAGCGGTCTTGGCGATGATCCACCGGTTCAGGGTGGTCGTCACGGCCTTCGGGTCAAAGCCCGGCTGCACCACGCATTCGTTCATCTGGCAGAAGCGGGTGGCATTCCACAGCTTGGTGGCGAAGTTGCGATACCCGGCGACGCGCTGTTCGCTCATCTTAATGTCGCGGCCCTGCGCCGCCATGGCGGCAAGGGTGAAGCGCAGGGCATCGGTGCCATACTGACCGATCAGGTCGAGCGGATCGATGACGTTGCCCTTCGACTTCGACATCTTCTGGCCCTTTTCATCGCGGACCAGAGCATGGATGTAAACGGTGCGGAACGGCACCTCATCCATGGCATACAGGCCGAACATCATCATCCGGGCCACCCAGAAGAAGATGATGTCAAAGCCGGTGACCAGAACATCGGTCGGGTAATAGCGGGCCAGTTCCGGGGTCTTGTCCGGCCAGCCGAGAGTGGAGAACGGCCACAGGCCGGAGCTGAACCACGTGTCCAGCACGTCCGGATCCCGCTTCAGTTCGGTGGCCTGACCATAGTGCTTTTCAGCGGCAGCCTGAGCCTCTTCCTCGGTCATTTCAACAAACGGATGCCCATCCGGGCCGAACCACGCCGGAATCTGATGGCCCCACCAGATCTGCCGGGACACACACCACGGCTGAATGTTGCGCATCCAGTCGAAGAAGGTGTTTTCCCACTGCTTCGGCACGAAAACGGTCTTGCCGGTTTCCACCGCCTCAATCGGCTTGCGGGCCAGCGCCGGGGCATCGACGAACCACTGGTCGGTCAGCCACGGCTCAATCACCACGCCGGAACGGTCGCCGTAGGGCACCGTCATCGGGTTTTCGTCGATCTTTTCCAGCAGACCGTTTTCTTCGAAGAAGGCGACAACCTTCTCGCGGGCGACGAAGCGGTCAAGGCCACGGAATTCTTCCGGCAGATCCAGCAGCACCGGGGTGCCGTCGGCGGCCTTCACCGGGCGGGCGTGGTTGCCGTCAAACTTCAGCAGCGGGGTCGGTTCGGCCAGAATCTTCGCGTTCAGATCAAGAACGTTAATCACTTCCAGACCGGCACGCTTGCCGACTTCAAAGTCGTTAAAGTCATGCGCCGGGGTGATTTTCACCGCGCCGGAGCCCTTTTCCGGGTCAGCATACTCATCAGCGACAATCGGGATCAGGCGGCCGGTGATCGGCAGACGCACCGTCTTACCGATCAGGTCCTTGTAGCGCTCGTCGTCCGGATGGACGGCAACACCGGTGTCGCCCAGCATGGTCTCCGGGCGGGTGGTGCCGACAATGACGTAGGTATCGGCCATGCCATCCACCGGATAGCGCAGATACCACATCTTGCCCTTCACTTCGCGCTGCTCCACTTCCAGATCGGAAATGGCGGTGTGCAGCTTCGGGTCCCAGTTGACCAGCCGCTTGTCGCGGTAGATCAGGCCATCCTTGTGCAGCCTGACGAAAATGGTGCGGACGGCCTTCGAAAGGCCTTCATCCATGGTGAAGCGTTCCCGCTCCCAGTCCGGCGATGCGCCAAGGCGGCGCAGCTGGCGGGTGATCGCCCCACCGGACTGCTCTTTCCACTCCCACACCTTATCGATGAAGGCGGAGCGGCCGAGATCGTGGCGGGTGACGCCTTCTTTCTCCAGATTGCGTTCCACCACCATCTGGGTGGCGATCCCGGCATGGTCGGTGCCCGGCTGCCACAGGGCATCCTTGCCGCTCATGCGGGCATAGCGGATCAGCACATCCTGAAGCGTGAAGGTCAGGGCGTGGCCCATGTGCAGGTTCCCCGTCACGTTCGGGGGCGGCATCATGATGGTGTAGGGTACATCGCCCGACCCGACGTCGGAGCGGAATACACCCGTCTCCTCCCACTGCTTGTAAAGCCGTTCTTCAACGTCAGCAGGGTTATAAGTCTTGTCGAGCATGATTCCTGACTTCCACAGTCTTTAAACGAATACGGTTTTCTTCCGGCACCGGGCACAGGCCCGGATTCGCCGGAAGAAGGGGCGCAGAATACCCAACGGCGGCAAAAAACCAAACCGCTAAACAGGAAAAAAGAAGGCCGCTCCCTTCTTCCCGGCAGAAGGCCGCTGCGGGGGCGGACCAAAAGCAAGGCCGCCGGGGCTTTTCGGTCCCCGGCGGCCTTGCACTGTCAGTCATCCGATCAGTGGCAGCGCTTACTTCTCGCCACCGGAAACCAGACGCTCAATTTCCTTACGGACCAGACGTTCCACCAGATCGGGAAGATGGTTGTCCAGCCATTCCGTCAGCAGCGGGCGCACCATCTCGCGGACCAGACCTTCAATGGTCAGGCCCCCGTTGCCAACCCCCAGAGACCGTTCCCGGGCAATCAGGGCCAGTTCAGAGAACGCGGCGGTGGATTTCGCCTCTGTCGGCGGGGATACCAGACGTTCCGCCTCGTCCACCACCGCCAGCGGCGCGGCGACAGGCTCCGGACGCCAAATCGATTCCAACTCGTCTTCCACTTCTTCAACAATAGGCTGCGGCGCGGGAACAGGCTGAAGCAGCAGCGGCTCCTCCTCTTCCTCAGCCACCATCGAGTCGGTCAACTCGAATACTTCGTCTTCCTCGTCATCCTCACCCAGCGCCTGCGCTTGCAGGGCATCGTCCCAGGAGACTTCAGGCTCCGGTTCCGGTTCGGGTTCAGGAGTCATGTCCCAAGCCGGTTCGGGCTCGGGCTCCGGTTCGGGCATGGGGGCGGGCTTGGGCGCTGGCGCGGGGGCCTTGGCCGCAGGCTCTTCCTCATCCTCCGACAGGATCTTACGAATGGAGGCAAGGATGTCCTCCATCGATGGTTCCTGATTCTTCTCGTCCATGGCGTACTCCGCCCCCAGCCGGACCTGTCAGGGCGGCACGGGCGCCCCTTACCTACACTAACCTAATGCAGTGATACAACATCGACCCTTAACATTTTGCAAACAAGGGAAGATCAATCGATATTCATCGGAAAATACCGCTTGGCCCGCCCTGCCCCGGATCAATGGCGCACACATATCAGCAGTGGGGAGTGTTGCAAAGCCCCGTTATTCTGTCCAGCAAGCACAGAAAGCCCCGGCCGGAAAACCTGGAAAAGAAACAGGCTGCAAGGGAGCTTCCCCCGCAGCCTGCCAATTCCCTTACACTCCGGGCCGGGAGGAAAACTCTGTTACTGAGCGGCCTTACGGGCCAGATCTCCGTCCTGATCCGCCGCATCGGAGGAGCCGAACCACGTGCCGCGGACGTCGTCATAATGCCCGACCGGATCATACAGCTCCACCGGCAAGGACAGATCGCGGGCATTCATCCGCCCGACCGCCGCCAGAACCGCATAGACCGCAACCCGCTCGGTCCGCTGCGCCCGGACCAGTCCGACGCGGGCATCCAGAAGCTCCTGCTCCGCGTCCAGAACATCAAGAACGGTGCGGGCCCCAACCTGCGCCTCACGTTCAACCCCTTCGAGGGCGACGGTGGCGGCGCGGACCTGCGCCTCCAGCGAGGTGATCTGGGCGCGGGACGCCTGAAGCTGCTCCCACGCCTGAATGGCGGATTCGCGGGACTGCTGGCGGGTCTGCTCCACGATCAGGCGGCGCTGCCCGGCGGTATGCTTGGCTTCTCGGATGCGGGAGTAAGTGCCCCCGGCCTCGTACAGCGGCACCGACACCGTCGCCACCACCTGATATCCGTTGGAACGCGAATCCTGCGACGAATCATCAAAGTTCCGGAAGGCTGTCCCCTGCAAGGCCACCGTCGGTAACAGCTCCCCGGTGGCGGCATCAACCGAATTGACCGCCGCCCGCGCCGCATATTCCGCCGCCAGAACCGTTGGCTGCTCCGTGGTGGCAAGGGCAACCGTTTCCTTCAGCGACGGCGGCAGGCCGGTGACCTCCGCCGGTGTCAGAAGCTGCTCCGGCGGCAGACCGACCAGTCGCTCGAACGTGGCGCGGCTGGTGGACAGCTGGGATTCGGCGGCAATCCGCGATGCCGTTGCCCCGGCCAGCCGGGATTCGGCCTGACTGACATCGGTCCGGGTGATTTCCCCAACCCGGAACCGGTCCCGCGTTGCCGCCAGCTGACGCTGAAGAACCTGCTCGTTGTTCGCCTTCAGCTCCACCTCAGCCTTATCGCGCACCACATTCAGATAGGCCTCGGTCACAGCGGTGAACAGGCGCTGCTCAACCACGCGCAACTGCTCCCGCGCCGCCAGAACCTGATTCTCCGCGGCCTCCGTCTGGTTCACCGTCCGGAAGCCGTTGAACAGCGGCTGCGAGACCGTCATGCCCGTCTGACGGGGATGCGTCTGCTGCTCCTGCGGAAAGCGCAGATTGGATTTGCTGTTGCTGTACCCGGCCGAACCGCTCAGCGATACCGTCGGGCGCCAGCCGGACAATGCCTGTGGCACCGATTCGTCCACGCCCCGGAGCCGGGCCCGCTCCGCCTGAAGTTCCGGGTTATTCTGATAGGCTGAGGCCAGAGCCTCCTGTAAATTTAATGCCAATGCCGGAGTATGCAGGCCGCTTCCCGCCAGAAGGAGGGCCCCAAGCACAAGGGAGGCAGGCGCCAGAGACACAGACTTCTTCATGGTCAATCCGTCGTAAAGCAGTGGCGCCACATCAAATCCCCGAAACTCCGGGATCCGGTGGCGAAACCGGAAGGGACTGTTGCAGGGGCCACACAACGGGCACCTAAAACTAAACTGATTAGTTCAGTTTGATGCAGGCCTGTCAGTATGTCAATTCGGAAGGGACGCGCAGTAGAAAAGCGTCATTCTTCAGCGCCGATTGATCATTATCCGGCCAAAAAACAAAAAGCCCCTCCACCTGATGGTGAAGGGGCCTTCCGGTCGCCGCCCGCAGGGGCAGCAACAGATCAGAACACAAAACCGGCCGGCTTGCGGAAGCCCGGCAGCGGCAGAATGTTGGCATCAAACAGCTTGCGGTGCCCGAAACTGTCGCCGTTGCGGGTATAAACCGTGGCAACACCCTGCCCACCGCCGGTGACAACCGCGACCAATCGGCCACCGTCTGTCAGCTGCGACAGCAGGGCCTGCGGCACCACTTCAACCGCACCGTTGATGAAGATGACATTATAAGGGGCCTGCACCGGATATCCGGCCTCCAGATCCCCGGCGACGATCACCGCGTTGTCGTGCCCATGGCTGCTGACGGCAGAAATCGCCATCGCCCGGAAATCGGCATCGCTGTCGACGGACACCACGGTATTGGCAATCTTCGCCAGAACCGCCGTGGCGTAACCGGTGCCGGTGGCGATTTCCAGCACCACATCATCCGGGTCAATTTCAGCAGCCTGAAGCAGACGGGCCAGAACCATGGCCTCCATCACGCCACGGCCATTGCCGACCGACAGGTCGTCGTCGGCATAGGCGATGCTGCGCAGGGCTTTCGGCACATAATCCTCGCGCGGCACTTCAGCCATCGCCGCAAGAACAGCCGTATCGGTCACACCGTTCGGGCGGATCTGACCTTCCACCATATTGTGACGGGCAGCAGCGAAATCCATGAGGGGCCCCTCTCGCAACACTTTAGATCATGTGGTTGAGCCGACGGAGATGACGGCGGGGGATTGCTCCCCGGAACGCCTTTACGGTCCGCCCCTCTCTCCGGTTGTCTGATGACACCGGCGGCGGCCGCCGACAGGCGACACCAGACACCCCGTTTCGGCAACAGGTCTCTGCGCGGTTTTATAACGCCCCGCCCTCCCCTTGACAATCTCTATCCACCCTCTGGCTCTATCCACCCTCCGGCTCCATCCCCCGCCCCGTCACACCGGGAAGGACAGGCGTGAAAAGGCATTTTGCAGGAATTTGAAAGAACAGTAAAAAAGCTGTTGACCGCCCCGGAGGTCAGCGATATAAACCGCGTCCTCGGTGCAAGGCCGGGTGGCAGAGTGGTGATGCAGAGGACTGCAAATCCTTGAATACCGGTTCGATTCCGGTCCCGGCCTCCAACCGAGAAACTGATGGATATTCCGGCGTAGCTCAGCGGTAGAGCCCCCGACTGTTAATCGGGTTGTCGTAGGTTCGAATCCTACCGCCGGAGCCATCCTCAGAAAATGGCTGTATTGCATTGAATGGCTGTCGCTGTAAAGCGTCAGCCTTTTTTGTTTCCGGCCCCCTGCCCCGGCCTCTCCGGTCATACAGGCCGGAAGCCGGTCGGAACCGGTGCATCAGGCGCTTAAATCCCTGTTGCCCCCGGCCCCAGTGGGGTTTATGCAAAGCGTATAAGGCAGAGTCAGGCGTTTCCGCCCCCTCTGTCCCGACCGGTCCGACCTGGGGAGCTGAGCTGACCGTGACCGTCACCCTTATCCCTTCGGGCCTGATGATCCCGGCCCTCTGTCTGGCCGCACTCATCCTGCTTTCCGGCTGCGTCGTGCTATGGCGGCGGCAGGGCCCGATGATTCCGTTACTGCTGGCCGGTCTGGCCGCCAGCATCGGCGTGTACCTTCTGGGCCCGCTGACCACGCCACCCGCAGCCCCCCGGACGTTTGACTGCCAGTGGGACGATGCCGCCGGTAGCGGTCACCGCAGCTTCCGCCTGACCGACAGCGGAGACCATCTGCATGGCAGTTTCTCCGCCGGGCAGGACCGTCGCAAAGGTCAGGTCGCAGTCGCCGGGGATGACACCCTGACCTTCACCTTCGCCGCCGCCCGGGCTGACAGCCCGCCGGATCTGGTGGTGGTGATTGACGGCGATGATGATGAGATGCGCCCGGATGTGCCCCGCGCTTTCCGCGCCCTCGGCATTCTGGTCGGGGATGACCCGCTGAACAACCCGGATGATTTCACCGTCGAAGGGCAATGCGTACAGGCTACCGAGGCCCCGTAACGCCCTTACAGAACACCGGGCACCACAGCCAGTTCTCCGGCGATCAGTTCCAGCGCCTCAATGGCCTTTGCGGAATTCCCCCGCGCATCCAGCGGCGGCGACCACACACACAGGCTGCCAACCCCGGGCAGGATGGCGATAATACCGCCGCCGACCCCGCTTTTGGCTGGCAGACCGACCCGGAACACAAAATCCCCGACACCATCATACAGACCGCAGGTCAGCATCACCGCCAGCGTCTGGCGGGTCTGGGCCGGAGACAGGATCCGCGTTCCGTCCAGTGCACAGCCATTGTTGGCAAGAAACAGCGCCGCCTGCGCCAGCTCCTGACAGGTCAGGGGGATCGCACACTGGCGGAAATAGGTCCGCGTCACCTCCGCCACGTCATTCTCAAAACGGTTATGGGCCTTCAGGAAATAGGCAATGGCCCGGTTGCGGTCGCCGTGCTGCTCTTCCGACCGCGCCACTTCCTCATCAATGAAGATCTTCTTGCGGCCACTCAGCCCGGCCATGAAGTCGAGGATCGCGCGTTCCGGCTGGGCATAGCGGGAGACCAGTGCATTGGTCACCGCCAGCGCCCCGGCATTGATAAAGGGGTTCCTTGGAAAACCGTCCTCGTGCTCCAGCTGCACCAGCGAGTTGAAGGCCGTTCCCGAGGGCTCCCGCCCGACCCGCTGCCACAGCTCATCCCCATACAGGCGTTGTGCCATCACCAGCGTAAACAGCTTGGACATGCTCTGGATCGAGAAGGGTTCTGTGGCGTCTCCGGCAACGAAGCTCCGCCCGTCCACCAGCGCCAGCGCCATGCCGAATCGGCTGGCATCAATGCGGGCCAGCGCCGGAATATAGTCGGCAACCTTGCCACGGACCGGTCTGGCCGCGACCTCGGCATGCACCCGATCCAGAAGGGACTGATACGCGAACGACATGGTGGGGAATCCGGTGGCTGGCTGGGCGTTTGGGACTGGACTTTCCTGAGGGGCGGGGAGAATACTCGGCGCAACCGGCTGCCGCAACGGCAAGACGGCCCGGCCCGCCCTGTTTTCACCCCCGTTTTCCGGATGGTTTTTCATGCTGCAATCGCTGACGGTCCTGCTGCTGTGCCAGCTTATCGGGGAGGTTCTGGTGCGGCTGCTGCATCTGCCGGTGCCCGGCCCGGTCTGCGGGATGGTGCTGCTGTTCTGCGGGCTGTGCCTGCTGGGCCGTGTGCCCGATGGGCTGGCCCGCACCACCGATGGCATGCTGGCCAACATCTCCCTGCTGTTTGTGCCTGCCGGGGTTGGGGTGATGCTGCATTTTGACCTGATCGCCGCCGACTGGATCGCCATCGCCGCCGGGATTGCCATCAGCACCACCGCCGGGCTGATCCTGACCGCCCTGCCGATGCACCTGCTGCGCCGCCGCCACGGCAACACCCCGTCTGCGGAGGAGAACCGGTAATGGCCCCGCCCCTGCTCCCCACCGATGTTCAGGATCTGTGGGTCTATCTATCCGCCAGCCCGCTGTTTCACCTGACCCTGACCCTTGCCGCCTTTGTGCTGGCGCAGGCCCTGTCCCGGCGCTTTGGCGGGTCCCCCCTGCTGAATCCGGTACTGCTGACAGTGGTAATGGTGGTTCTGGTCCTGCTGGCCACCGGCACCGATTACCGCACCTATTTTCAGGGGGCGCAGTTCGTCCACTTCCTGCTGGGGCCGGTGACGGTGGCTCTGGCGATCCCCTTGTACCGGCAGCGGGCCATGCTGCTGCGCTACGCCCTGCCGCTGGTGGCCAGCCTGCTGATCGGCTCGGCTACGGCGGTGCTGTCAGCCGTCATCACGGTCCGCCTTCTTGGCGGACGGGCCGATACCGTCAGCTCTATGGCCCCGAAATCGATTACTGCCGCCGTGGCGATGGGGGTTTCAGAACAGATCGGCGGCCTGCCATCGCTGACCGCCGTACTGGTGATGATGACCGGTATCTTCGGCGCTGTGGCGGCCCCGTCCCTGCTGCGCCTGTGCGGCATTACCGATCCGGCGGCGGTCGGGCTGGCGATCGGCACCGCCAGCCATGGCATCGGCACCGCCCGCGCCCTGCAACTGGGGGAAACCTGCGGGGCCTTTTCCGGTCTGGCAATGGGGCTGAATGCCGTGGCAACCGCGCTGCTGCTGCCGGTTCTCTGGCATCTGGCGCTGTCGATCTTATAATCAGGCCGCTTCAGACAGGGGCATGGCCCCACAGTAAAACCCGTGCCTATGCCGGACCCGGCACATAGGGTATTATACGCATACCGATCTCCCCCCATCAGATTCCGGCACAATGAAACGGCCAACGCCCCCCTCTGCCCCGGCACACCGGCGCCTCCTGACCCGCCGGGCCATCCTCCAGGCTGTTGCCACGGCTGCGGCCGGGGCGGCGCTCCTGCGTCGGGCCCGGGCCCAGTCGACTCCTCCCATCCGCCTGATCACGTCGGAGTTTGCCCCCTATTCATTCTCTGAAAACGGGCAGGCCCGGGGGGTTGTCGCCGACCGGGCCCGGCAGCTGCTGCGTGAAACCGGGCGATCCGTTCCGATTGAGGTCTATCCTTGGGCACGGGCCTATGAAACCGCACTGCGCACCCCCGGTGCCCTGTTGTTTCCGGTTGCCCGCCGCCCGGAGCGCGAGGACCTCTTCAAATGGGTCGGCGAGGCAATCCCGTTTAAGGTCGCCCTGTTCCGCTCGACCGAGCGGCCAGACATCACCCCCACGACCCTTGAGGAGGCCGGGCAGTACCGGATCGGAGCGCTACAGAAAGACGTTAAAGGGATCTATCTGACCGCAAAAGGTATTCCACACGAGATCATCGCGGATGAGGAACTGGGCGTCCGCATGCTGGTGCATGGCAGGCTGGATCTTCTGCCATCCGATATCCGGTCGATGATGTATCGGCTGCATAAGCTGGGCCTTCCTCAGACTGCGGTGACGGAAGCCTTGCCCCTGCCTGAGATCTCCCGTCCCCTGTACTTCGCCTTCAACCGCGATACCCCGGATGAAATTGTCGAGGAGTTCCGCCGCGCGCTGGACACCCTGCCGGAGCCGGAACAGTACTGATCCTGCGCGGATCCCGGACCACAGGTAAAAATACGCCCGTATGGTTCCAGATCAATGCCGGAGCACCGGAGCTGACAGAGACTGTCGGCGATGCGGTGCCGCTCCTGATTTTATTCCCCGCAGAGTTCTGAATATAAAAGATCTTTCAGGGACCTCACTGTTTCCGGTCAGGGTCCGCCACACTCCCCGGTGCCGGGGGCCGCACTGCCCGGCATGGCGCCTGCGCTGGTTGCCTTTTTCAGGATTAAAGCATGTTTTCAGAGATCCCCGGCCTCGCCGCCCCGTCCCGCCCGCAGCAGAAGCTGTGGGCCTTTGAGGGTGAGACCTTCACGCCGGAAGAATGCCGTACCATCATTGCCCTGATGGAAGACGGACGGCAGAAAGACGCCACTCTGGTGAATGGCGAATCTGAGTCCCGGATCCGCAGAACTGCAATCCACTGGCTGCCGGAAGGGCCGGAAACCGACTGGATCTATCAGCGCCTCGCCCGGCTGGTGGCCACCGCCAACCGCGAGCACTTCAATTACACCCTCGATGGATTTCAGGAGGATGCGCAGGTCGCCCGGTATCAGGACGGCGGATTCTACGACTGGCACATCGACCGCGGCGGCAAAGGCCCGGCAGGCCGCGCCCGTAAACTGACCATCGCCATTCAGCTGAGCCCGCCGGAGGCCTATGAGGGCGGCGACCTGCAACTGAACCCGGAAGGGCACGTGCTGACCGCCCCGCGCGATCCCGGCATGGCTGCGGTGTTCCCGGCCTTTGTGCTGCACCGGGTGACCCCGGTCACCGCCGGGGCCCGGCATTCTCTCGTGATCTGGACCCACGGGCCGGATTTTACATGAGCCAAATTTTAAATGAGAACGTATAAAAAGCCCTTACCCTGACTGAAGGAAGGGTTTTTGCTGCATTGCAGCATCAAACGCTATATACTGACACGGCCGGTGCTGCCCCGTCCTGATGGGGATGACGGAAACAGCGCAGCCCCGGGCACAGTCACACACGGGGGGACCGGCATACGATGAGCGTCCGTTATCTGAAACAACTGTTCAAGCCCACGTCCGTTGCCGTGATCGGGGCCTCCAACACAGCGGACAGTGTCGGCGGCATCGTCATGCGCAACCTGTTGCAGGGGGGCTTCACCGGGCCGATCCTGCCGGTAAACCCCAAGTATCAGGCGGTTCAGGGCGTTCTCGCCTATCCATCGGTTGCCGCCCTGCCGCTGGTGCCGGACATGGCGGTGATCGCCGTCCCGCCGGATGACACCCTCAACGCCCTGCGGGCACTGGCGGAACGGGGAACCCGCGCCGCCATCATCGTCGCCTCCGGCCTCGGCTGGGCCGCTGTCAAACCCGATGTCGCCGCCGCGATCCGCGATACCGCCCGGACCCATGGCATCCGGGTACTTGGCCCCAACAGTCTCGGCGTCCTCGTCCCCGGTATCGGCCTGAACGCCAGTTTCGCCCCCCAGCCTGCCAACAAGGGCCGAATCGCCTTCGTGTCGCAGTCCGGGGCGGTCTGCACCTCGGTGCTGGACTGGGCCCGGCCCAAGGGCATCGGCTTTTCCCACTTCATTTCGATGGGGGACATGCTGAACACCGATTTCGGCGATGTCCTTGATTATCTGGGGTCAGACCCCGATACCCGCGCCATTCTGCTGTACGTTGAAAGCATTCCGCTGCGTCGGAACTTTATGTCCGCCGCCCGTGCCGCCGCCCGTAACAAGCCGGTTCTGGCCATCAAGGCCGGGCGCCGCAATGCCAGCCAGCAGGCCACGATCAGCCATACCGGCATCCTTGCCGGGTCGGATCTGGTCTACGACGCCGCCTTCCGTCGCTCCGGGATGCTGCGGGTGTACACCATCGAGGAACTGTTCGCCGCCACCGAAACCCTGTCGGTGATGACCAAGCCAAAAGGCGAGCGGATGGCCATCCTGACCAATGGCGGCGGCTTCGGCGTGATGGGCGTCGATGAACTGGATGAGCAGGGCGGCACGCTGGCCGACCTCAGCCCGGAAACCATCGAGGCGCTGAATGGCGTTCTGCCCGCCACATGGTCGCGCGGCAATCCGGTCGATATTATGGGAGAGGCCTCCCCCGAGCGCTATGCTGCTGCCCTGAAGATCCTGTGTGCTGCCAAGGAGGTGGACACGGTGATCGTCATGCATTCCCCGGTCGCCACCACCAATGCCCTGACCATCGCCGAAACGCTGATTCCGGTGATCAAGCAGAGCCGCCGGGTCAGCGTTTCCACCTGCTGGATCGGTGATGAACTGGTGCGGGAATCGCGCCGCCGCTTCCATGAGGCGACGATTCCCACTTTCACCACTCCGTATCAGGCGATCCGCAGCTTCCTGCACACGGTGGCCTACCGTAAGAATCAGGACATGCTGATGGAAACCCCCGCCAGCCTGCCCACCGAATTCACCGCCAATATCACCATCGCCCGTCGCCTGATCAGCGATGCGCTGGCGGCCGGAAGGACCACCCTGTCTGAACCGGAGGCCAAGGCGCTGCTGTCGGCTTACGGGATCCCGGTGGTGGAAACCCGGGTGGCCCACAGCCCGGCCGATGCCCGCACCGTAGCCGAATCGATCGGCTACCCGGTGGTGCTGAAAATCCTGTCCGATGATATTTCCCACAAAAGCGAACATGGCGGGGTCCGGCTGGACCTGACCAGCGCGGAAGAAGTCGAGCAGGCTGCCCAGAACATGCTGGCGCGTCTGTCCGTCTCCTTCCCCGAAGCGCGGATCAGCGGCTTCACCGTCCAGCCGATGCGGCGTCATTCGCTGGGGCAGGAGCTGATCGTCGGCATCAACACCGATCCGATCTTTGGTCCGGTGATCCTGTTCGGACAGGGCGGTACTGCCGCTGAGATCATCGCGGACCGTTCCGTCACCCTGCCGCCGCTGAACATGGCGCTGGCGGCGGAAGTGATTGGCCGGACCCGGATCGGCAAGGTCCTTCAGGGGGCCAAGGCCCATACTGCCGCCGATCTGGAATCGCTGTCTCTGGCCCTGATTCAGGTGGCCCAGATGACGGTTGATCTGCCGGAAATCCGCGAGCTGGACATTAATCCGCTGCTGGCCAGCCCGGAGGGTGTGGTGGCGCTGGATGCCCGGGTGGTTCTGGCCCCCTATGCCGGAACCAACCCGACGGACCGGTTGGCGATCCGCCCCTATCCGCAGGATCTGGAGGAAACCTTCGTGATGAAGGGTGGGCGCCCGGTGCTGCTGCGCCCGATCCGCCCGGAGGACGAACCGAACCACCATGTCTTCGTGTCCCGCCTGACACCGGAGGACATCCGTTTCCGCTTCTTCGGTCTGGTGCAGGAACTGCCGCACAGCCAGATGGCGCGGATGACCCAGATCGATTACGACCGGGAAATGGCCTTCATCGCCACCGCTCCCGACACCGACGGGCGGCCGGAAACCCTGGGGGTGGTGCGGGCCGTGACCGACCCGGACAATGAAACCACCGAGTTCTCGATTGTCGTGCGGTCTGACCTGAAGGGTGCCGGGCTGGCCAAGGCGATGATGGTCAAGATGATCCGCTACTGCCAGAGCCGGAAGACCAAGACCATGGTCGGTCAGGTGTTGAAGGAAAACACCCGGATGATGACCTTCGTCGAGCACCTCGGGTTCCGCCGGGTGCGGATGGTCGAGATTGATGTCGCCGAGGTGGAACTGGACCTGCAATCCGCCCGTATCGAAGGGGTGCCCTTGTTCGACTGAGTACCCCTTGCCGCAAAACGGAAAGCCCCCGGATCCACTCCGGGGGCTTTTTCTCTGACCCCATCATGGCGGCGTCTTTACTGTTTTACTGCACGGTCCCCAGCAGCAGCCCTTCCGGCACCCGGCCCGCCGCAACACTGCCGCCGGGGCCGGAATAGCGCAGGACCGCTGCCAGCTCATCCGCAGGCATCGGCTTGCCAAACAGATAGCCCTGTACAACATCGCAGCCTTCAGCCCGCAGATATTCGTACTGGTCTTCCGTCTCCACGCCTTCAGCAATCACCTCCAGCCCCAGACTGTGGCCGAGGTTGATGGTGGCCCGGGCAATCACCGCATCAGAATGGTTGGTGGTCATCTGCCGGACAAAAGACTGGTCCAGCTTCAAACGGTCCACCGGAAACTGCTTGAGATAACTGAGGGAACTGTAGCCAGTGCCGAAATCATCAATCGCCAGCTTCGCGCCAAGACCGGACAGATCCTCCAGCGTGCGGATCGCCTCGTTGGCATCCTGCATCAGCATACTTTCGGTCAGTTCCAGCTCAATCCGGGCCGGATCAACACCACTGCCAGCGATGGCATCCCCAACCCGGCGGACCAGATTCCCCTGCTGGAACTGAACCGCCGAAATGTTGATCGCCACCGTAATCGGCGGCAGGCCATCATCCTGCCACGCCCGGCTCTGGCGGATCGCTTCCTGAATCACCCAGTCGCCGATCGGCAGAATCAGGCCGGAATCCTCCGCCACCGGGATAAACCGCGACGGCGGGATCATACCATGCTCAGGATGCTTCCAGCGCAGCAGCGCTTCCACCCCGATAATCCGCCGGGACCGCACATCCACCTGCGGCTGGAAGTTCAGGCACAGATCGCCGTTCTCCAACGCCCGCCGCAGGTCGCCTTCCAGCGCCAGCCGGACCCGGGCCTCATCATTCATCTCGTTGGAATAGAAGAAACACTTTTCAGTCTCGGACCGCACCGCCCGGTACATCGCCATATCGGCGTTTTTGATCAGGTGGTCCGGGTCTTCCCCGTCCTGCGGATAAATGGCAATCCCGACATTGGTGCCGACCCGCACTTCCAACCCGCTGATATCCACCGGACGGTTGACCGCATCAATCACCTTGCGGGCGAGCAGGGCCGCCGCCTCGGTGCTGGTCAGGCGGTTCTGGATCAGGGCGAACTCATCGCCGCCGATGCGGGCGATGGTATCCGCCTCCGGTGCCGCAACCGCATTGATGCGGGAGGCGATGGTCATCAGAAGCTGGTCGCCGACGTCATGCCCCAGCGTATCGTTCACCCGCGAAAACCGGTCAAGGTCAACGAACAGCACCGCCAGCGAGGTCCGGTTATTCCGCGCCTGATTGACCGCCTGATACAGATGGTCGCGGAACAGAACCCGGTTCGGCAGACGGGTCAGCGTATCGTAGTTGGACAGATAGGCGATCCGCTCCTCCGCCCGCTTCCGCTCGGTGATATCCTCATGCACCGTCACGAAGTGGGCAATCTGGTCCCGCTCATCGCGGATCGGGGCCACGGTCTGGTCAACGGTGTACAGGCTGCCGTCCTTCCGGCGCTCCACCATTTCACCGCGCCAGACCCGCCCGGATTTAATAGTATCCCAGAACCGCCGGTAACTGTCGTCATCCTGCATCCCGGACCGCAGCAGGGCCGGGGTTTTCCCCAGAACCTCATGCGCTTCATAACCGGACAGACGGGTAAAGGCGGCATTGACCCATTCAATCCGGCCTGACACGTCGGTGATGAAAATCGCATTGGCGGCGGCGGCCAGTGCCGTCCCCTGAAGACGCATCTGCGTCTGATCCTGCATCACCTGAAGGGCATTGCCCAGCCGGGCCGAAACCGTATCCATCTGCTTCAGCGACCGCTGATCCGGGGCCAGACCGGTTCCGGCCACCATCAGACAGCCGATCACATCCGTCTGCCCCCACAACGGCAGCACCACCAGCCAATCCTGCGGTACCGGCAGGGCGGCGGGCAACGGACTGTCATCGACCGTCAGCAGCAGCCGCCCGCCCATCCGGACCACATCCTGAAGGACACCGTTGCTCCAGTCCGGGCGGGACAGAACAACCGCCAGCGCCTCCGCCGAGACAGCAGAGCCGGAGACACCCCGCACGCTGATCTGTCCCTGCCGCTCCGGCACGGCAATCACCGTCAGCCCCAGCCCGAACAGCCCACAGATCTGATGACAGAGCGCCTGTTGCAGGTCCTCCGGATTCCCGCCGGCAATGGCGGTCCGGTCCAGTTCATGCAAAAAGTCGTTCATCGCCCCGGACCGGCGTTCTTCCGCCAGACCGTGCAAGGCAATCAGACAGATATCCTGCCCTTCGTATTCCGTCCGGCGGATCACGGCCCGGATCGGAACCCTCTGCCCCCCCTGCGACACCGACACCGACAGATCCGTTCCGGCAGTGTCTTCGGAAAGAAGCTGCGGCCAGTCCGGCGCCGCCCCATTCTCACCGGTCAGAAGCAACCGGAGCGGCTGCCCGACAAAAGCATCCGCCGGGCCACAGCCACCGGTCAGCAGGGCAATGGCCCGATCGTTAGCATCCCGGACCGTTCCGTCCGGATCAACCACCAGCAGGGCATCGGGAAGCCGGTCCAGCAGATGCCGGACCCGCCCGACCGCCTGACCGGAGGCCTCAAGCGCAGCCTCCAGACGGGCCACTTTCTCGTCAGCCGCCGTCCGTTCCTGTCGTATTGCGGCGAAGACCGTCAGCAACCCGGCGAGGGGAAGCAAAGGAACCATCAACAGGCGGGCGGCCTGCCCTGCCCCCTCCGGCAGATCCGGAAACAGCCCGACTCCTGCCCCGACTGTTGCCCAGAGAACAATGAGAAAAACCGGCAGAAAAACCGGGACTGGGGAGACAGCCTCCCGCCCGGCATCCTCCCCGTCGCGGGAGAGTCTCAACAGGCGTTGAGACAACAGACCGACAGCCCCGGCCATAATGGCTGCGGTTGCATGGCTGACACCATCCCCCGGGAGACTCGCCGAGGCCGCTCCAGCCAAACCGCCTACGACCAGCAGGGCACCGATCAGGCTTTGCCTGGACAGACCGGTCTGTCCGCGCAGAAGCCTTAACACCAAAGATGGAGAAGAAAATCCGCTGAGAACCAGCAGGGAAACCCCCGCCGCCAGCGTCATCGCGCCCCCTCCGGCCAAGACGGCCCGGGCAAGTCCCGCGCCCTGAAAATCAGCATTAACAATGCTTAAGGCGGATAGAAGGCTGCCCACAGCAAGCAGCAGGAAGGCCCCGGAGCAGGACCGGGCGATTGCCTTGGCGCTCCCGACGAACGGAGCCGGGACCTGAAAAAGTCCGGCCATCACAATCAGGAGAAGAGAGGTCTGGAGCGTCAAAGGGTGTATCACGATGTCCATCGGGCAACAAAAGAGTGAACGAGTGTATCATCCTATTTTTCCCGTGGATAAGCTTTCCGATCAAGCCTGAAGCGATAAATAAGAATAAATGAGTTTAGCCCCCCGATAAAAAAGGTCGGATTTGACTGATTCCGGCGAATAAACTATTGGTAGGAGTGCTTCGCTACAGCGCGGACTCAATGCCTCACTGTCACGGCCGGCAAAACCCGGGGGTGATCGCAGGCGCGGTCCATTAAACCTTTCTGTCAGCGGAGTGCAGGCAGGGAGCCAGAATGACAGCGCGCGGGACGACCGTGTGTGAAACAGATGTTTGGGTAGGGGAACCTATGACTTCACGGCGCGGACAACACCTGACCGGAGGAATCGCGGTCGCTGGCCTGATGATGCTGGCCAGCACACAGGCAGGCGCAGCCCCCCTGTCAGAAGAGTTGCAGGGGCTTCTTGGGCAGCACCCGAAGATTGAAGCCAGCAAGAACACCGTTTCATCCTCTGACGAGGCTGTGAACAAGTCCTTTGCCGGTTTTCTGCCGACCATCAACCTGACCTCTGATGCCGGGTATGAGCATGTGAACAGCCCGGCCCGCCGGACGTCTCCCGGCGATCCCTACGACCGGGGCCGTCAGGTGGTGTCCGTTGTTGCCAGCCAGCTGCTGTATGACGGCGGGCAGACCAGTTCCCATTACAATGCCGCCAAGCTTCAGAAGACCGGCAGCGAATACGAACTGAACGCAACCCAGCAGGGCGTGCTGTTTGAAGGCATCAGCGCGTATCTGAATGTTCTGCGCCAGCAGGAGCTGCTGCGGCTGTCCCGCACCAACGAGGACAACATCAAGCGCCAGCTGAATCTGGAAGACGAGCGGGTCCGCCGTGGCTCCGGCATTGCCGTTGACGTTCTTCAGGCCAAAACCCGCCTCCAGCTGGCCAAGGAACGCCGGATCGCCGTTGAGGGCGCCCTGAAGTCGGCGATTGCCACCTACGAGCAGGTCTATGGTCATGCGCCGGAGACCGGCAAGATGACCGTCCCCCACGCCCCGATCAACGATCTGCCGAAGACGGTGGCAGAGCTGGTTGATATTGCGGTCAAGGAACATCCGTCGATCCGGTCTGCCGCAATCCAGAGTCAGGTGGTCGCGGAACAGCGCGATGCCGTCGATGCCGAATACATGCCGCGCATCACGCTGGAAGCGGCCAGCAACTATGAAAACAATAAAAACACGGTGATCGGCGAACGCCGGGATTACACCGTGCTCGTCAAGGCGAACTGGAATCTCTACAACGGCGGTGCCACCAGCGCCAGCGCAGCCAAGGCTGCCTATGACTACGCCGGCAGCCAGAACAACGCCGTTTATACCCGCCGGAAGGTCGAGGAACAGGCCCGGGTGGCGTGGGAAACCCTGCGCACCTCCCGCGAGCGGGTCAGCCTGCTTCAGAATGCGGTGAACATCGCCAGTGAAGTGCTGGACGCCCGCCGCAAACTGCGCGAGGCCGGAAAAGAAACCGCCCTGAACGTGCTGGATGCGGAAAACGAAGTCTATACGGCCGCCATCAATCTGGCGGCGGCAACCTACGATGCCCGCACCGCTGCGTTCCAGACCCTTCTGGCCATGGGCCGCCTGACACCGGCCTTTGCCGCAGTCCCGCTGAAAACCGGGGAACAGGCCGATCTGGCCCTGCCGGTCGGCAACTGAGCAAGCCATCAGCACACAGGGCGGTCAACCCGCCTTGACTGAACAGACCCCCGCCGCGTGCGGGGGTTTTTCATTTCCCCCGATGCTCATTCCCCTGTCAGGCCCTTGCCTGCACCCTGATGCACAGACAGAAGCGCCCCCTTCCTTTCAGAAGGGGCGCGCAGGCCACACACCGGATCCGTTCTTACTTGCTGGTGGCGACGTAGACACCATCCCAGTCCGCACCCGGTGGGTTGGCGCGGTAATCGGCCAGCCGCTCGGCGTACAGATCATAGAAGCCTTCGATATGCATACCGTCACTCAGGCGGCGGCATTCGGTCAGCAGCTCTTCCATCCGGTCCCAGTCCTGTGCCCGGTAGGCGGCGATCATCAGATCATGCACCTGCCGCAGGGCGGTGAATTCGGGTGACGTCGCGAACGCCTCATCGCCCAGCAGGGTGAAGATGCGCACCGGCAGGGTCTTGCCCTTCACCTTAATCAGATCCAGCTCCAGCACCGCAAAATCCGGGGCCCGCTGATAGGTGTTCTCGCCGATGACGATCGAGACACCATACGGCTTTGACTGCCCTTCGAGACGGGAGGCAAGGTTAACGTTATCCCCCAGCACGGAATAGTCAAACCGCTGATCCGACCCCATGTTGCCGACGCAGACCTGCCCGGAATTCAGGCCGATGCCGACTTTCAGCGGAATATGCTTTCGGCCTTCCTCGATGGCTTCCTTTTCCAGATCAACATTGACCTTGACCATGGTTTCCATCATCGCCAGCGCTGACCGGCAGGCGTTGGCGGCATGGTCGTCATCATCCAGTGGCGCATTCCAGAACGCCATGATGCAGTCGCCCATATATTTGTCGATGGTGCCGCGCCGGTCGAGGATGACGTTGGTCATCGGCGTCAGGAACCGGTTGATCAGCCGGGTCAGGCCCTGCGCGTCAAACTGTTCCGAGATGGTGGTGAAACCACGCACGTCACAGAACAGCAGGGTCATATCACGCATTTCGCCGCCCAGCCGCAGCTGGCTGGGGTCCTGCGCCAGACGTTCCACCAGTGCCGGGCTCATGTACCGGCTGAAGGCATCACGCACCTGCCGCCGCTCCGCCTCTTCCCGCGCATAGTTGGAATAGGTCAGCATCATGTACAGCAGCAGGGAACACAGCGCCGGGTAGACCGGATCAATCAGCATTCTCTGGGTTTCAAAAAACCACCACGATCCACCGGTCATCACCCCGATCGCCAGCGCCAGAATGATCACGGTCAGGCGGGCCCCGGCCAACGGCACCAGAACCACCATCAGCATCCCGGCGGCCAGCGCCCCCAGCATTTCAATCAGCCGGGCCCCCTGCGGCCGCTGTAACTGGGTCCCGCCCAGAACGTTCTCCAGAATCTGGGCGTGGACCTCCACCCCCGGAATCACGGAATCAAGCGGCGTGGACCGGATATCAAGCAGCCCTACCGCCGAGGTCCCGACCAGAATAAGGCGCCCGGCCACCTTCGCCGGATCAACCGTGCCGCGCAGCACATCAACCGCAGAAATGTATTTCGCCGGATCATGGCGGGAGAAATACACCCACACCCGCCCGCGCTCATCGGTTTTCAGCAGGCTCTTGCCCACCAGGATGCCCTCGACGCCGCCCGCCGGGAACATGCGGATCGCGGTGGACCGGTTGCCGGTCGCCACCCGCAGCATCTCGACGCTCAGCGCCGGTTCAATGGTGCCATTAACATTGGCCATCATCGGCAGACGGCGGGAAATCCCGTCCAGCTCCAGCGCCGAATTAAAGATACCACGCCCGGCAGCCACCTCTTCCAGCACCGCCAGATTGCGGACAATACCGGTGTGGAATTCCAGCCATGGGCGGGGATCACCCCCGCGTTCAGCAATGGAATGCTCCGGAACATTCTCACGCCCGATCACCGGCATCGCCTCCGACCGCAGCGACTGCCCCAGCACCACCCGGCTCCGGGACATCATCTGGGCCAGAACGGAATCGTTGTCGGGCAGGCCTTCCAGAACGGTCCGGGTGCCGTCATCAATCCCCGGCAGCTCCCCGGCGATGGAGCCCGGAGACATGCGGTCAGGCTCCGAGAACACGATATCGAACCCGACCACAACCGCCCCCATCTGGGTCAGGCGGTCCACCAGCCGGGCCACCGTGGTCCGGGGCCATGGCCACTGCCCGATCTCCGCCAGACTGCGCTCATCGATATCAACGATCATCGCCGGGCGCTCCGTGACCTCGCGCGGCTTGATCTGGTTGTAGATATCGAAGGTCTTGATCCGCAGGAACTGTAACGGAACCGGCTCCCACACGCCGAACGCCATCAACGCCGCCAGCAGAACCAGCCCGAGCCCCCGCCCCCTGCCAAGCACGGCACGGCGCAGGCGGCGCAGCAACGGCTGCCGGGGCCCTGACGGGCGCCTGTCCCTGACCTTCGCCTTGGGGGAGCTCCCCCCTGTTCCGTCAGGAGCTTGTCCGCCCTTCCCCAGACGGCTCAGAACACTTTTCATTGCCATTCCCCGATCAGGTCCTGCCCGGCTCACTCCGTCCCGGACGGTACCGGAAGCGCATAGTGCCCGTTCTTCGCCGGGACGAACCGTTAAAATTCGATCTGTCGCCTCAGCCTGCCTGTCGGGCGGACAGATCGCAAGACCGGAAATATATCTGTTTCAAGCCGTTGACATTCCCATCTGCTCCGTGGACAGACACCGCGGGAGACGGCAGGATCAGACCCAGAAAACCCCGGCGGCCAAAACGGCCGCCCGGTGTTCGGATAACCCCGACGGAAACACGTTCCGATGCCTTCTGCCCCCCCGCAAAGCCCTGCCCCGCAGGCCGCTCCGGCCGCCGGTTCCTGGCTTGAAACGGTCCTGCGCCCTCTGCTGCCTGTCACAAAAGATCTGCTGGCCGCCTCCCTGTTCATCAACATTCTGGCATTGGCCGGGCCGATCTTCGTGATGCAGGTCTATGACCGGGTGGTGTATCAGGCCGGGCTGTCCACACTGACCGGGCTGGTGATCGGCATGGCCGTGGTGGTGCTGTTTGATTTCACCCTGCGGCAGATGCGGGCCCGGGTGATGCAGGGGGTGGCGGTGCAGGTGGATGTGACCGTCGGGCGGCGGCTGTTCCACAAGGTGCTGTCCCTGCCGCTGCGGTCCCTGGAATCCCGGCCCACCGCCGCGTGGCAGCAGATTTTTCAGGATATTGAGGTGCTGCGGAACTGCCTGTCCGGCCCGACCGTTGTGCTGCTGTTCGACCTGCCGTTCACCCTGCTGTTTCTCGGCCTGATCTTCGTGATCGCCATGCCGGTGGCGTGGGTTCTCGTCGGGGCACTGGTCGCCTATGTGGTGATTGCGGCGCTGTCGGCCCGGGCGGTGGGGTCTGCGGCGGACAAGGAGCGGAAGCGCCAGATCAGCCGCGACGTGATGATGGCGGAAACCGTGATGGGCCGCACCACCGTCAAGGCGCTGGCCATGGAACGCGGGCTTCTGCCGCTGTGGGAAGACCGTCAGGCCGATGCGATTGAACGCTCTCTCGAACGCGGGCACCGGTCCGACCGGTTCGTCAACATGGCTCTGGCGGTGACGACCCTGACGACGGTGCTGATGACCACAGTCGGGGCGCTGTCCATCGTTGACCAGAAAATGTCCATTGGCGCGCTGGTGGCAGCGAACATGCTCTCCGGGCGGATGATCGGCCCGTTCAATCAGCTGGTCGGGGCGTGGCGGACCCTGCTCGGGTTCCGGCAGTCCGCCCGCAGGCTGGGCGATCTTTTCGGGCAGCCGGAAGACCGGCAGAGCAGCGGTCTCGCCCTGCCCCGCCCGTCCGGCCTGCTGACGGCGGAAGCCGTAACGTTCCGGTATGGGCGGGAAACCGTGCCGACCATCAATGCCGTCAGCCATGTCTTCCGCCCCGGTGGCATCACCGCCATTATGGGCCGGAACGGCTGTGGCAAAACCACGCTGCTGAAAATCCTTCTGGGTCTGTATGCCCCGGAAAGCGGGCGGGTGCTGCTGGACGGCGCTGACCTGTCTCAGTTCACCCGTGCCGAGCTGGCCGGATGGATCGGCTATGTGCCGCAGGATTGCGTTCTGTTCAGTGGCAGTATCCGCGATAACCTGACCCGCGCCCATCCGGGCATCGGCGACGATGATATTCTGGAGGCCTCCACCCTTGCCGGAGCGCATCAGTACATCATCAATCTGCCGGATGGCTATGCCACCGATGTCGGGGAAATGGGCAGCCTGCTGTCGGGCGGGATCCGGCAGCGGCTGGCCATCGCCCGCGCCCTGATGGGCAAACCGTCCGTCCTGATCCTTGATGAACCCTCCGGCAGCCTTGACCGGCAGGCCGAGGACCATCTGCGGGAGGTCCTGATCAAACTGGCGCAGGACCGGACGGTGATCATCGTCACCCACAGCCCGGCCCTGCTCTCCGCCTGCCGCAGTATTGTGGTGATGGAACAGGGGCAGGTGGCGGTCAGTGGTCCGGCCGGGGATGTCATGGGCTACCTCAGCCGGAAAGGCACCCCCGCCGCCCCACCGACCCCCGGTCCGCAGACCGTCTCCCCCACCGCCCCGTCTGCCGGAGCCTGACCCCGATGAGCGAGAACACCGTACCCGGCCCGGCCCCGGTTTCCCCTGCCATGCCCGTGACCATCCCCGGGACCATACCCGGCCCGTCCCGGCTGGATGCCCTTGCATCCACCCGGCAGGCCGCCGGACTGCGCCGCCTCGGCTGGATTGTCATGCTGTTCCTGACCGTGTTTCTGGTCTGGGCCGGGTTTGCCCGGCTCGATGAGGTTTCCGTTGCCACCGGAGAAGTGGCGCCACAGGGAAAAATCAAGATCGTTCAGCACCTTGAAGGGGGTTTGGTCACCGATATCTACATCCGGGAAGGGGAACTGGTGCGCGAAGGGGCGCCGCTGATGCAGCTGGACCTTGGTAATGTCGCCGCCAGCCGCGAGGAAATCGCGGTGCGGATCGACGGCCTGACCCTGACCCGTGCCCGCCTACAGGCGGAAGCCAACGGTGCCCCGGAGCCGACTTTCCCGAAAGAAGCCGCCACCCGCCGCCCGCAGCTGGTGGGCACCGAGACCGATACCTTCACCGCCCGCAGGCGCGAGCTGGAAGCCACCCTGCGGGTGATGGCCGAACAGGTGCGCCAGCGCGAAGGAGAGCTGCGGGAAATGACGGTGCGGCAACGGAACCTGACCACCAACCTCGGCCTGTCGCGGCAACGGCTGGGGATGTCCACCAATCTGCTGAAAGATGGCCTGACCGCCAAAATGGACCACGTCCAGTTACAGGCGGAGGTCGAGCAGATCAGCGGGGAGCTGTCGCAGATCGAAGCCACCCTGCCCCGGATCACCGCATCGCTGGAAGAGGCCCGGGGCCGCGCCGCCGAAGCCAGCCTGAAATTTCAGCGTGAGGCCCGGGAGCTGCTCAGCCAGACTGAAATTGACATTGCCCGCAATACAGAACTGCTGAACAAAGCGACCGAACAGCAGACCCGGACCGAAATCCGCAGCCCGATTGAAGGGGTGGTCAAAAACATGCGGATCAGCACCATCGGCGGGGTCGTCAAACCCGGCGAGCCGATCATGGATATTGTCCCGTCCAAGGACAATCTGGTGATTGAGGCCAAGCTGAATCCGATGGACCGCGGCTACGTCAGCATCGGGCAGGAAGCGACGGTGAAGATCTCCACCTATGACTATGCCCGCTATGGCGGCCTGAAGGGCAAGGTGATTCTGGTCGCCCCGGACTCAACCGTGATGGAAGGCAAGCCCCCGTACTTCCGGGTGGTGGTCGAACCTGAGAAATACTGGCTGGGCGATATCCCCGACACCTATGTGATTTCGCCGGGGATGGAGGCAACGGTGGATATCCACACCGGCACCCGGTCGGTTCTGCATTATCTGATCAAGCCGGTGCTGAAACTGAAGAATGAGGCCTTCCGGGAACGCTGATGCCCTGCGAACGCGGGGTTAAATTTCCTTGCCCGGGCTTGCACCCCGGATCAGTTTCGTTCACTGTGTACGCCACACCGTACAGAGCGGCTTTACGGTGCAATTACAGGGTTTTCCCATGTCACTGCCTACCCTGCTCGGCGTCCTGTTCAGTATTGTGCTGTTCATCGGTTCAATTCTGCTCAGCACCAACAAAGTCACGGTCTTCCTTGACCTGCCCAGCTTCGTGATGGTGGCTGGCGGCACCTTGGCCGCCACCTTTGTTTCCTACGAGGCCCGCTATGTGCTTCTGGCCCTGCGGCGGATGCAGTCAATCCTGTTCGTCAGCAAGGTCAACCGCGCCATCCTGACTCATGAAGTCGGCCGGGTGATCCGCTGGGGCTACATCATCCAGAAGTCCGGCATGCCGGGGCTGGAAGCCGATGCCAACAAGGTCCGCCGCGAAGACCGCTTTGTCGGCTTTGGCATTGATCTTGTCATCTCCGGTTATACCGGGCAGGAAGTGCGGGAAATCCTGTCCACCACTATCGAAACCACCTTCACCCGCAATGTGGTGATCGCCGACATCCTGCGCAACATGGGGGGCACCGCCCCGGCCTTCGGGATGATCGGGACCCTGGTCGGCCTGATCATCATGCTGGATAACATGGCGGACCCCAGCAAACTGGGCCCGGGGATGGCGGTGGCGCTGATCACCACCCTCTACGGTATTCTGTTCGCCCGCTTCCTGCTGCTTCCCGCTGCGGCCAAACTCCAGCAGCGGGAGGAGATCCTGCGCTTCCGCAACTATCTGGTCGCCGAAGGGCTGGCCCTGCTGGCTGAGCGCAAGAGCCCCCGCTACATTCAGGACCGGATGAACGCCTTCCTTGACCCCTCGCTCCACTTCAGCATCGACAAGGTGCGCCAGAAGTAACAGCAGGCGGACGGAGGCACCCAATGTTTGACAACACAAAACTGTCCCCACCGAAGCCACCGCCGGAAGACGAAAGCTGGATGGCAACGTTTGCCGATATGGTGACGCTGATTCTGGTGTTTTTCATCCTTCTGCTGTCGATGTCTAAGCTCGACACCGCCAAGTACGAGGAAGTCTCGGCCGGGATGACCAAATCCCTCAGCGACCGCAAGGTGGAAACCCCGATTGAGGATCTGCGGCAGACCATCCGCGATAACATGAAGGGCACCAAACTTGATGACGCGATCGCCATCGGCAAAGATTCTGCCGGGGTTTCGCTCGAAATGGCGGCGGCATCGTTTTATGAACTTGCCTCGGCTGATTTCAAGCCGGAGGCGATGGACACCCTGATTCAGCTGGCTGACACCATCAAGGCAGAGCGTTTTGACGGCTTCCAGATTGCTGTCGAAGGCCACACCGACGATACGCCGATCCGGACTGAAAAGTACCCCAGCAACTGGGAACTGTCCGCCGCCCGTGCCGCCCGCGTGATCCGCCTGTTCGAGGATCAGGGCATCAACCCCAGCCGGATGCGGGCGGTCGGGCTGGCTGACACTGCCCCCAAGGTGCCGAACCGGGGGCCCTACGGGGATCCGCTGCCGCAAAATCAGGAAATCAACCGCCGGGTGGTCGTCCGGCTTCAGCCCCGCTGAATCTCCGTTCATATGAACAGTAAAAAACCGCAGCCTTTCCGGTCTGCGGTTTTTTGTTGTCTCCGGCGGATCCCGGTGGGGTGAATCCCGGTGCGGTCAGCCCAGTGTCAGTTCCATGTTATCCCGGGCAATCAGGGCACCATCCCACATACGGCGGGCCTGATCCTCAAGCCGTTCCATGAACTCATCATCATGGTCCGGGTCATGATGAAAGATCGCCAGCCGCCGGACATTGGCCGCCCGGCACAGCCGGACCCCTTCCTGCCAGGTGGAATGCCCCCAGCCGACCTTGGCGGGAAACTCGTCATCCGTATAGGTGCTGTCATAAATGACCAGATCCGCCCCTTCAATCAGGTCAAGGATCCGTTGGTCCGGCCGCCCCGGCACGTGCTCGGTATCGGTGATGAAACACACGGACAGGCCATCATGGTTAATCCGGTACCCGGTGGCGCCATTGGGATGATTCAGCGGGGCCGTCTGCACCACCACGTCATCGCCAAAGCGCAGGGTTTCCCCGGCATGGAAATCAACGAAACGGATTGTGGCCTGAAGGGCTTCCAGCGGCACCGGAAACATCGGGGTCGCCATCTGGCTGGCAAAAACCTGCTGGATTCCGCCACAGTCCGCCAGATGACCGGCATAGATATCCAGCGTCATTTCCGGGCCAAAGATCGGGGCAAAAAACGGAAATCCGTTGATGTGATCCCAATGGGTATGGGTCAGCAGAAGAGAGCTGCTGTTCAGGCCCTTCCGCGCAAACTCATGCCCAAGACCACGGATCCCCGTTCCGGCATCAAGGATCAGGTGCTGGTCGCCAGCCGTCACTTCAATGCAGGAGGTATTGCCCCCATACACCACGTGATTGGGCGAAGGGCAGGCAATGCTGCCGCGGACTCCCCAGAACTTGACCTTAAATCCCATCTTACCTACCCCGAACCTGAACAGGCGTCCCGCCCCGACCCATGTACAGCACGATACCGCTCTCTATAATCATTCAGAAACTGAACGAAAACTCATATCAAATTTTATGCAGGCTTCCAATTAATACGGTCGCCGACGACAAGACCCAGCAAATTCTGGGCGGAACCGCCGTTGACCGCAATCTCCACCAGCCCGTTGGAATTAACATACCAGAACGGCTGCCCCGGACCGACCAGACCGAAGGTCCGCGCATAGGGCAAAGACCGGCCACGCACCGTCAGCAGGCGGTCTGCCGGGCAGGCATCCCCCCGCAGGCCGGTCATCGCATTGCCGAAACGGTCAAAGTAAATGACCTCGGCAAGGCTGGTTGACCAATCAGGCCGACACAGATCCTGCGCCGGAATTTCCTTCACCTGTAGCGGCGCGGTCTGCCCCGGCTTCACCCCGCAGGCCAGCGCCGCCGCAACCGGCGCAAAAATATCGCGGCCATGGAAGGTGGCGCTGGCCTGATCCGGGCGCCACAGCACTTCCCATGCCTCAGCCCGCTGACCGGTGGCCACCACCGCGTGCAGCAGCCCGTTATCAGGGGCCACGTACCAACGCCCGTCCACACGGGCAATCACCGCCCGCCGTTCCGTCCCCACGCCGGGATCCACCACGCAGACATGCACGGTCCCGATCGGGAACGGCGTCCGGGTATAGGCCGGAAGCAGAAAACTGGCAGCCCGCGGCTGGTAGGTGGGCAGATCGGCAAACAGATCAATCACCGGAATCCCGGGAGCCTTGGCCGCCAGAACCGCGCGGACCTGCCCCAGATAGGGGCCTTCCAGACCAAAGTCGGTGCTCAGAACCAGCATCATCGCGTATCAGCCTGCCCTGCCATTGTTGTCTGCACCGGCGGCGTCCCTGCCACTGGCATCCTGCCCGGACCGTACCATCAACACGCATCCCCCTCCAAGTATCGCGACCACCGCGCTGCACAGAAAAGCAGCGCCGTAACCGCCGGAAGCGCTGACAGCCACCCCGAACAGGGAAGGCCCCAGCACAACACCGGCATAGGTAAAGGCGAGAGCCCCGCCCGTTGCTTTCCCTGCATCAGCAGGTCCGGCGGCGTGGGCCACTTCTGCCAGAAAAACCCCATTCCAGCCGATCGCCGATGCCCCCAGGATCACCACCACGGAAAGAATGGCAAAAACAGGCCACTCACTGGAAAAGAAAGCACACCCTGACGCTGTGACGGCCATCACAATAGATAAAATTGTTAGCATTTTTCGGGCCCCGAGCCAACGGTCAGCGAGGATTCCCCACACAACCCGCCCGATGCTGCCCGCCACCTGCGCCACCGCAAAAACCACCCCGGCCCTGACCAGAGAATACCCCAGATGACTGACCAGATAGGTCACCAGATAGGCGGAAAAAGACAGCTGGACCGCCGCAAAACAAAAGGAAGACAGCGCCATCAGCCTCAGGTTCCGCCGCCCCCAGACCAACAGGAACGGCACGGCCCATCCGCTGGCCCCCACCTTCCGCCGGGGGACAAGACGGTCAGCATCCAAAGCCGGGCGCAGCGGCTGCACCAGCAGGGACATCAGCAGTGCCGCCCCGCCAACAGCCCCGGCAGCCCCCTGCCAGCCAAACGTCAGGACAAGCCAGGGCACGGCAGCCCCGGCGAGAACACCCCCCAGCGGAACCCCGGTCTGCTTGATGGAGAAGATCAGGCCACGCTGATGTGGCGGCGTGGTCCGGGCCAGCATGTGGGAACTGGCCGGTGTCGCCGGACCATAGCCAAACCCGATGATCAGCGCCGAAAACAGGGCCGGGACCAGAAAACCTGAGGCCAGCCCGCACAGCCCGGCCCCGCACAGCCCGGCCCCGCACAGCAGCAGACAGATCTGGCTGACCCGCATCGCCCCGACCGTGGCGACAACCGCACCGGACACCACCGTCGCCAGCATCGCCCCCAGATACACCAGAGACGTATAAAAGCCGACGAAGGCCGGATTGAAGCCGATCTCCGCAGCCGCTTCCGTCGCGAAAACCGGTGGCGTCAGGGCCGCCCCGGAGATCAGCGACTGCATGGCCGTCGTCACCGCCAGCACCAGCCATGGCGACGGACCCCCTTGCGGAGAGGAGGCCGGAGCGGTCTGAGAGGAAAGGGCCATGCCGGGGCACCCTGTGCGAATGAAACTTTTTTGACTTTGCGCTTTTCCAACCCCACATTTACAGTCTAACCGGGATAAACGGAATGCCGTAAACCCCTTTATTTTTTGATATTTTTGTTTTCGGGACTCTCCTCATGGCCGTTATCAACCGTATCGCCGATTTCAGTCAGGATATGGCCGCGTGGCGGCACGATATTCACCAGCACCCGGAGCTGGCCTATGAAGAGCACCGGACCGCCGCCCGGGTTGCCGCCCTGTTGCGGGAATTCGGTGTGGATGAGGTGACCGAAGGGGTCGGCGGCACCGGGGTGGTCGGTGTCATCCATGCCGGTGACGGGCCGTCCATCGCCCTCCGGGCGGATATGGACGCGCTGCCGATTGAGGAACTGGCCGAAGACCGCCCCTATAAGTCGCGCCATTCCGGCAAGATGCATGCCTGCGGCCATGATGGCCACACCGCCATGCTGCTGGGCGCCGCCCGCTATCTGTGCGAGGAACGGCCGTTCCGTGGCAGTGTGGTGCTGGTGTTCCAGCCCGCCGAGGAAGGGAAAGCCGGGGCCAAGGCGATGATTGAGGATGGCCTGTTCACCCGCTGGCCGGTTCAGGCCATCTACGGCATGCACAACATGCCGGGCATTGATGCCGGGGCCTTTGCCGTCGCCCCCGGCCCGGTGATGGCCGCCGCAGACCGCTTCACCATCACCGTCACCGGCCATGGTGGCCATGCCGCCGCCCCGCATCTGGTGCGGGACCCGATTGTCGCGACCTCGGCGCTGGTCAGCGCCCTACAGACCATCACCTCCCGCAATACCAAACCGACCGACACGCTGGTGGTCTCGGTGACGCAGTTCCACGCCGGGGACACCGGAAACGTTATTCCCGACAGTGCGTGGATCGCCGGAACCGTCCGTCATTTCGACAGCGCCGTCGGCACCGCCACAGAAGCCCGCATGCGGGAGATTGCCGCCGGGATCGCCGCCACCTATGCCGTTGAGGTCGAGGTCAAGTACATCATCGGCTATCCGGCGACCGTTAACTGGGACGAACCGGCGGCACTGGTGCGCGACGCCGCCGTCGATGTGTTCGGGCCGGACCGGGTACAGGTGCAGTCTCAGGCGATGTTCTCGGAAGATTTCAGCTATTACCTTCAGCAGGTTCCCGGCTGTTATGCCTACATCGGCAACGGCCATGGCGGACCGCACGGTTGCAGTGGCCTGCATAACCCGTTCTATGACTTCAATGATGAAATCCTGTCCGGCGGCGCCAGCCTGTTCGTGCGGGTGGTGGAAAAGGCCCTGCCGCGATGACGTCGTCCCGCCCGCTCGCCGTCTGTAGCCGTCGGCTGCCTGCCCCGACCGAACAGGCGCTGGAAAGCCTGTGCACCGTCATCGCCAATCCCGGGGATCTCCCTCTCCCCGCTGCCACGCTGGCGGAGCGCTGTCGCCAGCACGGGGCCACTGTTCTGGTGGTGACCCCGACCGACCGCATCAGCGCCGACATCATCGCCACCCTGCCCGACAGCCTGAAGCTGATTGCCACCTTCTCGGTCGGTTATGAACATATTGATGTTGAGGCAGCGCGGGCGCGGGGCATCACCGTCACCAACACCCCCGGTGTCCTGACGGACGCCACCGCCGATATTGCGCTGCTGCTGATCCTTGGGGCGGCCCGCCGGGCTTCAGAAGGGGAGCGGGAGATCCGCACCGACAGCTGGACCGGCTGGCGGCCAACCCACCTGATGGGCACCCACATCGGCGGGCGGCGGCTGGGCATTCTCGGCATGGGGCGGATCGGGCAGGCCGTCGCCCAGCGGGCCCGGGCTTTTGGCATGGAAATTCACTACCACAACCGCACCCAGCTGAGCGCAGAGCAGGAACAGGGCGCTATTTTCCATGCCGACGCCGACAGCCTGCTGCGGGTCTCCGACGTGCTGTCCCTGCATTGTCCGGCAACGCCGGAAACCACCGGGTTCCTGAATGCACAGCGGCTCGCCCTGCTGCCCGATGGGGCCATTGTCATCAATACGGCGCGGGGGGCCATCGTCAACGATACGGACCTGATCGCCGCCCTGCGCAGCGGGCGTATTGCCGCCGCCGGTCTGGATGTCTTTGCCGGTGAGCCCGATATCCATCCGGACTACCGGGAGCTGTGCAACACCTTCCTGCTGCCCCATCTGGGCAGCGCCACCCTGCAAACCCGGACCGCCATGGGAAACAGCGTCATCGACAGTATACAGTCAATTCTTCTCAACCGCTTACCGTCAAACGCCCTGTGACGCGACTTTCGCCTTAGACAGCGTAGTCCATCCGTATCATTGCGCCATTATTCTTCCCGCCGCTATCGTGCAGACTGTTTTGAATGCGTGAATAACCCGGTACACTGTCGGGGTATGGGTGCGGTTTGTGGGGATGACAGACAGGATGGCGCAGCCGATCGATCAGGTTACCCGCCTGAGAGAACAACGGGACCGTTTCATCGCCTTCGCCTTTGCCGGGGCTGAAGTGCTGATGGAACTGGATTCCGAATTCCGGATCACCTATTCCGCCGGTACGGCGGAACACCTGCTTGGGGTCAGCAGTGACCGGCTGGTCGGGTTGCAGATTGATGCACTAGTCGCCCCGGGGGACCGCGTCACCCTACAGGAGCTGATGCGCCGGATCCAGAATGCCGGTCGCATGGAACGGACCCGTCTGCACTTCCTGCGCAAAAACGAACCCTTCCGTGGCATCCTCAGCGGGATCACCTTCCCTGAACGCCCCGGCACCACCTTCCTGACCCTCAGCCGCGCCCAGCGGGGCGACTATACTGGCCGCGACGGCGGCGGGACCAAAGGCGATCAGGCCCCGACCACCATCCCGGAACCCATTCCGCAGAACGGTGATGAATTTGCCCGTCTGGCCGCCCGGCGTCTGGAAGATGCCGAACGCTTCGGCGAAGACGTGCGGATGACGCTGATCGATTTTGACGGTGCCTCCATCAAGGACCGTCTCGATCCGGAAGCCGTCGGTCAGTTTATTGAAGGCGTTGAATCCTACCTGCGTGCCTGGTCGGTCGGCGGGAATTCCGTCGGGGTGCTGGAAAACGGCAAATACGGCGTTATCCACGATAAAAACCTGCAACCCGAACATGTGACCTCCCGCATTTCCGAGATCGCCGCCCTGTTCGATCCGGCCGGGGAAGGGATTAAGGTCAACGCCTCCACGCTGGACCTCAGCGCCGACAGTCTGACCCCTGAAGATATCTCCAAGGCGCTGGTCTACACCATCAACCGCTTTGTCGAGGAAGGCGGCGAAGACTTCGCCATCCGCTCGATCAAGGACAGCTACACCGAGGCGATCAACGAAACTCTGGCTAAGGTCAATGCCTTCCGCCAGACCCTGACATCAGACAATTTTGTTCTGGTGCTCCAGCCGATCATCGATCTGAAAGGCTGGGGGGTTCACCATTACGAAGTGCTGGCCCGCATGGTGCAGGGGGACAAACTGTTCCTGCCCGCCCGCTTTATCGGCTTTGCCGAAGAATTTGGCGTGGTCAACGAATTCGACCTGATGGTGGTCCGCAAATCCATCTTCATGCTGAAGGAAAGCCGCAAGCTGCAACCGCGGGCATCCATCGCCGTCAATCTGTCCGGGAAATCCCTGAGTAATGACGGCTTTGTCCAGCAACTGCTGCTGATGCTGGCGGAAAACCGGGAAATTCTTCCGCGCCTGATGTTTGAAGTGACGGAATCGGCCGAACTGAAAGATCTGGAAGCCGCCAACCGGATCCTGCAAAAGCTGCGCTCCTTCGGCTGCAAGATCTCCATCGACGATTTCGGGGCCGGGGCCGCAGCCTTCCAGTACCTGAAGGCCCTACAGGTCGATTTCGTCAAAATCGATGGCAGCTACATCCGGGATGCCTTCAACACCCGCTACGGCATCCCTTTCCTGAAGGCCATGGCCCAGCTGGCCACTGACATGGGCATCCAGAGCATCGGCGAAATGGTCGAAGATGCCCGTACCATGTGGCTGCTGAATGACGTCGGCGTCCATTTCGGGCAAGGCTATTTCTTCGGGCGCCCGATGCCGGATGTGTTCAATTTCCGCCTCGCCCCCCTGCCCGACCGCAGTGGGCTGGAGCGGACAATGGTCAACCGATACTGATCTGCCCTTCTTATCCCCGACAGCACAGGCAGCGCCCACCCCGGCGCTGCCTTTTTCTCTGCCTGACAGGCGGTTTACCGGAAACCGGCACGGCGGCAGGCTTCCGTGATCTGGGACTGTTCCGTGTTGGTCAGCGGTGCCCCATCCAGATACACCTGATTGCCACGCAGGGTGACTTCTCCCAGCGGAATTTCACTGCCGAATCTCGTGCCATTGGATCCCAGCCCCATCCGCTTCGCCAGATCAACGGAAATCGGGATCCGGATCACGTCGAGGATCTTCCGCCCCATGGACGGGTCAATCCCGCCCCCCGGCCCTTCTGCCGGAACCACGGCGCGGCCGTTGACGTCCACCCCCGGCTTATAATCAACATCCGCGCTGGTGCTGCCGACCGTCACCTTCCGGCAGGCGGCAGGACTGATGCCGACATAGGTCTCCGCTGCTATCGCCATGGTGGCCGATACAGCCAGTGGTGCCGCAACCATCAACAACAAACACTTCCGCATGGGTCACCTGCCGGTTTCTATTCTGACAGCCATCATAAGACGGGACAGCCTGAAAGCCTACTCCGCCCATTTTGTGGTCAATCTGGTCATAAAAAAGTCACGATTTTTTATAAGCCATGCATTTTTCGCGTGACAAGGATACCCTTCACGCATATCTTCATGTCACCAGCAGGGCCGAACAGGTGGCTGGGCTTGATGAGGATGCCACCACATTCCTTCATCGCCCCCACCACAGGCAGCCCGAGTTTAGGGAGGAATGCCGCATAAGCGGCGGGTCTGGAGACAGGCCAGCGGTCAAAGACCGGGTGCAGCGAAAATCGCGCACAGAAAAGGCGGAGCCTCAAAGCTCCGCCTTTTTCCATTGCCTCATCTTGCCCCGGGCAACCCCTCCAGCCAATGCGCATAAGCCTGTGGCCAGTCCTGCGTCCGGTCCCCTGCCCGCCCCATGGCAAAACCATGCCCCCCCGTTGGATACCGGATCATTTCAACCGGCACCCCTGCCACCTGATATGCTGCGGACAGCAGACGGCTGCTCTCCGGCGCGACAACAGCATCATCCTCTGCCTGCACCAGAAACAGCGGCGGGGCCTGCCCGGTGACATGGGTCTGTAAGGACCATTGCTCTGCCTCCTCCCTCCGTCCGCCTCGGCCGATAATCTGCCGGTACGTCGAGGTGTGGGTATTCGGCGGCAGCAGGCTCACCACCGGATAGATCAAGGCCGCACCACTCACAGGAGACCGATCCATCGCGATGCCAGACCGTGGAGACCGCACCTGAAACCCCGGCCGGAATGCGGCCACCCCCAGAAGGTGCCCCCCGGCAGAAAAGCCGAGGACACTGACCTGGGCTTGCCGCTGGCGGATCACCTGCAAAGCCCGCAGAGCATCCTGTAACGGCGCCACAGGGCCATCAGCCCACCCTTCGCCGGGAAGACGGTAAATCAGAATGTAGGCCGTATACCCCCGCGCCGTCAGCCAGCGGGCCGCAGGCTCAGCTTCCTTCCCGACCTCAATCCGGGTATATCCCCCGCCCGCCGCGATCAGCACCGCCTGCCCATTGGGGCGGGACGGCGACAAAACCCTGAGGACCGGCTGACGGATGCTGGTCCAGGCCCCTTTTGCAGAGACCACCGGCCCCCCGAGCGGCCCGCCGCCGCCGGAAATCTCATCCTGCCACAGCCGGATCTCCTCCCCCCGCCCGGCAGCGCAGGCGATGGTCGGCCAGAGTCCCCCGGCACTCAGAACGGATATCCCGAGCCCCCGCAGAAAATGACGCCTCTGCATGCACTCCCTCCCTTGAGAGCGTTTTCAGCAAAAGTGGACACCGGTTTTGCGGTTGAGAATGCTCTAACTTTTTAAAAATGAAGCATTTTCGATTGATCGGAGTCCACTCAACCGAAAATGCTCCAAGTCCCGGAAAAAGGACCGGGCCTGAGCCGTATCTGCTCAGGCCCGGGATCCTGTGGTTTGCCAAAACGGTCCCCGATCAAGGGGGACAACGCACTGGTGTAAAAAGGCAAAGCCGCCTCAAGGATGGATCAGCGCCGGATCAGGCCTGCTCCAGCTCCACCAGAGTGCCGTTGAAATCCTTCGGATGCAGGAACAGGACCGGCTTATCATGGGCCCCGATCTTCGGCTCCCCGTCGCCAAGCACCCGCATCCCTTCCGCCTTCAGCTTATCGCGGGCCGCATAGATATCGGCCACTTCGTAGCAGACATGGTGAATGCCACCGCTGCTGTTCTTGGCAAGAAAACCGGCAATCGGGCTGGTTTCCCCCAGCGGATGCAGCAGTTCGATCTTGGTATTGTCCAGCTCCACGAACACCACGGTCACGCCATGGGCAACTTGCGGCACCGGGGCGGAAACCTTGGCCCCGAGAACATCACGGTAGGTGGCGGTGGCCGCCTCCAGATCCGGAACGGCAATGGCAACGTGGTTCAGGCGTCCAATCATGGGTGTGTCCTCTCCTCAGGTCTCAGATCGTTGTTTCATCCGCGGATCCCGGTTGTTCCGGGTTTTATAAAGCTGGGGCCGGAATTGCTCCCGGCCCGATACTCACGCAGAAAATTACAGGCGGACCAGATGCACATCCGTCACCGGCTTGCGGCCCTGATCAATGTGCAGCACCTTCCGCAGGGCGCGGCGGGCCGCTTCCTGCACGGCGTCATCGTCCGCCTTCTCCCGCCGGTCAAGGCGGTCAACCGCATCCCGCACGGCGCGGATCAGGCTGTCACCGCCCCCTTCCTCATCATCATCCGGGGTAAACAGCCCGTGCGTCGTCACCAGCGGGTCCGCAACCAGCCGGGTGCCCTCCATCACCAGTGTCACCACCGCAGCACCATTGGTGACCATCTTGCGACGGTCCTTCAGCACCGGGCTGTCCATCGGAACAATGCGGTCACCATCCACGGTCAGGCGGCCAATCGGAGCCGAGGCAACCACCTTCGGACCGAGCGGAGCCAGCTGAAGGACATCGCCATTGTCGATCACCGCCGTATCCTGCGCCCCGTGGTTCAGGGCAAAATCGGCATGGATCTGGAGGTGGCGACGTTCGCCGTGCACCGGAATCACCATCTGCGGCCGCAGCAGGCTGTACAGCTCCGCCACTTCCTCCTGCCCCGGATGGCCGGACACATGGATGAAGGCGTCACGGTCGGTGATCACCTCCACCCCTTCCCGCACCAGCTGATTATGCAGGCGGAAAATCGCCCGCTCGTTGCCCGGAATCACACGGGAGGAGAACAGGCAGACATCGCCCTTCCCCAGCTTGACGTAGGGATGATGGCCCCAGGCGATCCGGGTCATCGCTGCCCGCGGTTCCCCCTGGCTGCCGGTGCAGACATACAGAACCTCGCGGGCCGGCAGACGGTCAGCCTGTTCCGCTTCGAGCAGACGGCCCACATCCTGTAGGTAACCGCATTCACGCGCCACATCGACGATCCGCCACAGCGACCGCCCGACCAGACACACCTGACGGCCATTGGCCCGGGCGGCGCCGATCACGGTTTCCAGACGGGCAACGTTGGAGGCAAAGCACGACACCGCCACCTTACCGCCAAAGCGGCCGATCACCTCGGTCAGGCTGCGGCGGACTTCCCCTTCCGAGCCGGAATGACCGGGGTTCATAATGTTGGTGCTGTCGCTGATGACGGCCAGAATACCTTCATCGCCCAGCTCACGCAGGCGCTTGGTATCGGCGTCCGGGCCGACCAGCGGCTCCGGATCCAGCTTCCAGTCACCGGTATGGTAGACATTACCGTGCGGAGTGCGGATCATCAGCCCGTTCGGTTCGGGAATCGAATGGGTGAGGGACACGAATTCAATCTCGAACGGATCGAGATTGATCTTGCCGCCCAGCGGCACCACATGCACCGGCACGTCCTTCTCGATGCCCTCTTCCTTCAGCTTCAGCTTCAGGAACTCCGCCGCAAACGGAGTGGCATAAACCGGACACCGCAGATCGGGCCACATATAGGCAACGGCCCCGATGTGGTCCTCGTGGGCGTGGGTGATGACGATCCCGACCAGATCCTGCGCCTGTTCTTCCAGAAACAGGTGGTCGGGCATAACCACATCAACGCCGGGGATTGAATCGTCGCCGAAACTGACCCCCATATCCACGGCCAGCCACTTGCCGTTGCAGCCGTAGACATTGAGGTTCATACCGATTTCGCCGGTCCCCCCCAACGGAAGGAATACCAGACCGTCTTTCGGGGCCCGCCGGATTTGCGGAAGGGTCTTTTCGCTCATGCTGCCTTATTTCTTCGGTAAATCTCAACCAGGCCCCGCAGGGTCAGATCCTGATCAAGGTGATGAATGGCCTCTGTGGCCTCGATAAACAGGGGGGCGAGCCCGCCGGTGGCGATGACCGTCATCGGAGCCCCGAATTCTTCTGATATGCGCTTGACCAAGCCCTCGATCAAGCCGACGTAACCCCAGTAAATCCCGGACCGCATGGCCGGGACGGTGGACTTGCCGATCACCTGCGCCGGCCGTCCGACCGCCACCCGTGGCAGCTGGGCCGCCGCCATATGCAGGGCCTCCAGCGACAGGTTGATCCCCGGGCAGATGCAGCCCCCGTGATAATTTCCGGCCCCATCCACCACATCAAAGGTGGTCGCGGTGCCGAAATCGATGACAATCAGCGGACCCACGTACTTCACATGGGCGGCGACAGCGTTGACCAGCCGGTCAGCCCCCACCTCTTCCGGACGGTCCATCATAATCTGCAACCCCAGATCCACCGTCGGCTCACCGATCACCAGCGGTTCGGTGGCAAAATAGCGGCGACACAGGGTTTTCAGCGTAAACAGGTTGGCGGGAACCACCGACGCGATGATCGCATCCTTGATGTCTTCCCGCTTCAGGTCAATGAACTGCATCAACTGCGACAGCCAGACGCCGTATTCGTCAGCGGTCCGGTCAGACCGGGTCGAGGACCGCCACTCGCCGCGCAGGACGTCACCATCATACACTGCAAAGACAGTGTTGGTGTTGCCAGAATCAATCACCAGCAGCATTTCTGACTCCGCTCCGTGCACCCGGCCTTTATTCTCAGGCCGGTGTGCTGTTTCCTCCGGGTCTTGCGTTGGCCCGGCCCTGACAGGCCGGACGGACCCTTTGTTCCTGCTACCGGGGCCTAGCGTGCCCCAAAGAACACATCTGCCGCCATGATACGGATGCGCCCCATGTTGCTTTGCAACACAAGCGCCCCATCGGCGTCAAGGTCAACAAACTCACCCTGCTGTTCGGAGCCGTCATGCAGGCGGGCCGTCACCGTTTGCCCGCGCCCCTGCGCCACCTCCAGCCACGCCGAACGGATCGGGGCGAACCCGCCGTCCCGCCACAGCTGCGTACAGGCGGCAAGATGACGGCATAAAGCCGCCGCCAAGGTTTCCGGGCTGACCACCGCCCCTTCCTGCCGCAGGTTCGTTGCCGGATACAGCGCCTGCCCCGGCGGGGGGGACCACACCAGATTCACACCGATCCCGACAATGACATAGGGATCATCACTCTCCAGCAGAATACCGGAAATCTTGGCCCCGTTGACCAGAAGATCATTCGGCCATTTGCAGCGAATCGGTACATGCGGGGCAACATCGCGCAGAGCATCGGTCAGGGCCACGGCAGCCACGAACGACAGCTGTGCTGCGGTCGGCAGTCCCCCGGGCCGACTGTCCAAGCGGATGGAGATATACAGGTTCCCTTCCGGGCTGGTCCATTCCCGGCCCCGCCGCCCCCGCCCGCTGGTCTGGCGGGCAGCAACCACCGCCAGCCCCTCCCCCGGATCACTGTCACGGCGGCGGCGGAGTTCAAGGTTGGTGGAATCAGTTTCCTGCAAAAGGACGAGGCGCCACCCATGGGGCAGCGCCTCGCGGCTTACACGCTCGTTGGCCGTGTCCAAGGACTTAACCCGGGAACAGAACCTGAGCCGCCGTCTGCGCCGAATTGATCAGCGCCGCCGGCCACAGCCAGAACAGCAGGGTAACGGCAGAGGTGCCCCACAGGATGACGGTGTTGGCCGTCGCCGGACGGTCAAAGCTATCCACCGGCTCATCGAAGTACATGATCTTGATGACGCGGATGTAATAGAACGCCGACACCACCGAGGTCAGAACGCCGATGATCGCCAGACCGAACATCCCGGCCTTCACCGCCGCCATAAACACGTACAGCTTGGAGAAGAACCCGGCGAGCGGCGGGATACCGGCCATCGAGAACATGAAGATGGTCAGGGCAGCGGCCAGACCCGGCGAGGTCCGCGACAGACCGGACAGATCGGAGATGCTTTCCACCGCCCGGCCCTTCTGGCGCATCGACAGGACGACGGCAAAGGCACCGACGTTCATGAACACATAGAGGGCAAGGTAGACCAGCGCACCACGCACGCCTTCCGGCGAGGCAACGGTCAGGCCGACCAGCACATAGCCCATGTGACCGATCGAGGAATAAGCCAGCAGGCGCTTGATGTTGGTCTGGTTGATCGCGCCGAAAGCACCGATGGCCATCGACAGGATCGAGATCAGCCACACCACCTGCTGCCACGCCCCGACCAGATCAGCGAACGGACCGGCCAGCAGACGGATGAACAGGGCAATTGCCGCCACTTTCGGGGCAATGGCGAAGAACGCGGTGACCGGGGTCGGCGCGCCTTCATACACGTCCGGGGTCCACATGTGGAACGGCGCGGCAGAAACCTTGAACGCCATGCCCGACAGCATGAACACCAGACCGACCATCACGCCGGTGGACGGGTGATGCGACAGCACTTCCGCCAGCTTGTCGAAGCTGGTGGTCCCGGTGAAGCCATAGACCAGCGACATGCCATACAGCAGCAGGCCGGAGGCAACGGAGCCCAGAATGAAGTACTTCAGACCGGATTCCGTGGACTTCAGGGTATCGCGCTTGAACGCGGCGAGAACGTAGGCCGCCAGCCCCTGAAGCTCCAGACCGAGGTACAGGCTCATCAGGTTGTTGGCGGAGATCATCATCAGCATGCCAAGGGTGGCGAAAATGATGAGGATCGCATACTCGAACTTCTTGACCTGCTCCTGAGCCAGCCACGACAGCGACAGGATCAGGGTCAGCGCCGACGCCCCAAGGGTCGCCAGTTTGGTGAACACGGCAAAGCCGTCGGTGACGAACAGCCCGTTGAACAGGGTGGCCGACCCTTTCGAGCCGGTCAGCACCAGCCCGGCGGCAGCGACCAGCGCGGCCACAGCCAGCCAGCCGACCTGCGCCGTCGCGTCGGACTTCCGGAACACCCCGAACATGAGCAGGACAATCCCCGCCCCTGCCAGGAACAACTCGGGAGCAGCAGCACCCAGGTTTGCGATCACAGTCATTGTGTCTATACCTTCTTCTGCCTGCCCGTCGTCAGTTCGCGGCAACCGAACCGCCGTTGGCGGCCGCCAGCGCGGACTGATAGTTCTCGATCAGGTGAACAACCGACGCATGCATCGGATCAAGGAACGAGGACGGATAGATCCCCATCCACAGCACCACCAGGATCAGCGGAACGAACATCGCGATTTCCCGCGGGCTCATGTCCAGCAGCGCCTTCAGGTCTTCCTTATCCAGCTTGCCGAAGCAGATGCGACGGTACAGGAGCAGGGCATAGGTGGCGCCCAGGATCAGACCGGTGGCGGCAAACAGGCCGACCCAGGTGCTGGTCTGGAAAGCCCCCAGCAGGACCATGAATTCGCCGACGAACCCGGCAGTGCCCGGCAGGCCGACGGAGGCCATGGTGAAGAACAGGAAGACGGTGGCGTACTTCGGCATGGTGTTGGACAGGCCGCCGTACCGGGCGATTTCACGGGTGTGCAGGCGGTCGTAGACCACACCGACGCACAGGAACAGCGCACCGGACACCACCCCGTGGGACAGCATCTGGAAGATGGCGCCTTCGATGGCCTGCTGGTTGAGGGCAAACACACCGATGGTCACAAAGCCCATGTGGGCAACGGAGGAATAGGCAATCAGCTTCTTCATGTCGTCCTGCACCAGCGCAACCAGCGAGGTGTAGATGACAGCAATGATGGACAGGGTGAACACCATCGGCGCGAAGAATTCGGTCGCTTCCGGCAGCATCGGGATCGAGAAGCGGATGAAACCGTAGCCACCCATCTTCAGCAGCACACCGGCCAGAATGACGGACCCGGCGGTCGGGGCTTCCACGTGGGCATCGGGCAGCCAGGTATGAACCGGCCACATCGGCACCTTGACCGCGAAAGAGGCAAACATCGCCAGCCACAGCCACAGCTGCATTTCGTACGGGAAGCGGGTCTGCATCAGGGTCGGGATGTCAGTGGTCCCGGCGACATAGAGCATCGCCAGCAGGGCCACCAGCATCAGGACCGAGCCGAACAGAGTGTACAGGAAGAACTTGAAGGCAGCATACACCCGGCGCGGACCACCCCACACCCCGATGATGATGAACATCGGGATCAGGACCGCTTCGAAGAAGATGTAGAAGATCACATAGTCCAGCGCGCAGAACATGCCGATCATGAAGGTCTCAAGGACCAGAAAGGCCAGCATGTATTCCTTCACGCGCTTTTCCACCGCGCCCCAGGTCGACAGAATGCAGATCGGGGTCAGGAAGGTGGACAGCAGGACAAAGAACAGCGAAATGCCGTCGATGCCCATGTGATAGTTGATGCCCCAGTCGGGCAGCCACTGCACTTTCTCGACAAACTGGAAGTCGGCCGTGGCGGGGTTGAACCCCCGCCACAGGGCCAGCGACAGAACGAAAGTGGCCAGAGAGGTCAGCAGGGCCACATTGCGGGCATTGCGCGCAACGACAGCCTCATCACCACGGACGAACAGAATGAACGCCGCGCCGACCAGAGGAAGAAAGGTGACGAGTGACAGCAAGGGAAGGTCGGTCATCGGTGCTTATCCTGCCTTTGACATCAGGAACCAGGTCACGAACACCGCAACACCAAGGATCATGGCGAAGGTGTAGTGATACAGGTAGCCAGACTGGGCCCGCGACACGCGGCGAGCGATGTCCCGGGTGGCGGCGGCGATCCCGTCGGGGCCGACGCCATCGATCAGCGCACCATCCCCGCCCTTCCAGAAGTGGCGGCCCAGAACGAACGCCGGACGCACGAAGATGCGGTCATACAGTTCGTCGAAGTACCACTTGTTGAGCAGGAACAGATAAACCGGACGGAACACGCGGGCAATAACACCCGGGATGCCCGGAGCAAACAGATACAGCACGTAGGCCAGAGCAATCCCGCCAACGCTCATGTACAGCGGCAGCAGCTTCACCCAGGACGGAACATGGTGAGCGTGGGCAACGGAGTCGGTGGCATCAAGAACCTTGATCGCCTCACCCCAGAACGCCTCGCGGCCTTCACCGACGAACAGATCGTAGCCGACATACCCGGAGAACAGGGCACCAACCGCCAGAACCAGCAGCGGAACCAGCATCACCGGCGGGCTTTCATGGATATGGCCCATGACATGCTCGTTGGCGCGCGGCTTACCGTGGAAGGTCATGATCAGCAGACGCCAGGAGTAGAACGCGGTCATCCCGGCGGCAGCGATGCCGAGGACGAACGCATACATGCCCGGGCCGGAATGCGACGCGTAAGCGGCTTCCAGAATCATGTCCTTGGAATAGTACCCGGCAAAAAACGGGATACCGGCCAGAGCCAGAGACCCGACCCACATCATGGCATAGGTGACCGGAATGTGCTTCCAGATCCCGCCCATCTTGCGGATGTCCTGTTCGTCAGACATGGCGTGAATGACGGAACCGGCCCCGAGGAACAGCAGCGCCTTGAAGAAGGCGTGGGTCATCAGGTGGAACACGGCGGCCTGATAGGCATGCACGCCGATGGCGAAGAACATGTAACCCAGCTGCGAACAGGTGGAGTACGCGATCACGCGCTTGATGTCGTTCTGGGTGCAGCCGACAGTGGCGGCGAAGAAGGCGGTGGTGGCACCGACAACCGCAATCACCGCCAGCGCATCCGGGGCATATTCATACAGCGGCGACATGCGGCTGACCATGAACACACCGGCGGTCACCATGGTGGCAGCGTGGATGAGGGCGGACACCGGGGTCGGGCCTTCCATCGCATCCGGCAGCCAGGTGTGCAGGCCAAGCTGAGCCGACTTACCCATGGCACCGACGAACAGCAGCAGACCGATGATGGTCAGGGCGTGCGCCTGAATGCCGAAGAAGGTAACGGTGGCATCAGCATATTCCGGGACGGCGGCGAAGATGTCCTTGAATTCGACGGAGCCGAACAGGAAATACACCCCGAAGATCCCCAGCGCGAAGCCAAAGTCACCGACACGGTTGACAACGAAGGCCTTGATGGCGGCGGCGTTGGCCGACGGCTTTTCGTACCAGAAGCCGATCAGCAGGTAAGACGCCAGACCGACGCCTTCCCAGCCGAAGAACAGCTGAACGAGGTTATCGGCGGTCACCAGCATCAGCATCATGAAGGTGAACAGCGACAGGTAGGCCATGAAACGGGGCACCGACTTATCGTGGTGCATGTAGCCCCACGAATACAGGTGCACCATCGACGACACCGAGGTGACCACCACCAGCATGACGGCGGTCAGGGTATCGACATGGACCGACCAGGACACCTGAAGATCCCCGGAGGAGATCCACTTGAAAAGCTGAATGCTCTGCGGCTGACCGTTCAGGCCAACCTCGATGAAAATCATGATCGACATGGCCGCCGAGGCCATGACGGAGCCGGTGGTCACCAGCTGCGCCCCGCGGTCCCCCAGAATGTGGCGGAAGAACCCGGCGATCATCGCCGCCAGAAGCGGCAGGAAGATTGCTGCGACGTACATTGCGTGGTTCCTCAGCCCTTCATCTGGTTGATGTCCTCAACCGCGATGGAACCACGGTTGCGGAAGAACACGACCAGGATCGCCAGACCGATCGCCGCTTCAGCAGCGGCAACGGTCAGGATGAACAGGCTGAACACCTGCCCGACCAGATCGTGGAGGAAGGTCGAGAACGCCACCATATTGACATTCACCGACAGCAGCATCAGTTCGATGGACATCAGGATGATGACCACGTTCTTGCGGTTCATGAAAATCCCGATCACCCCGAGAACGAACAGGATTGCCGAGACCGAAAGATAGTGCGAAAGCCCGATGGTCAGCATCAGATGCCCCCTCTGGTCGAGACCTTCTTCAGCTCCACCGTGCGGCCACGGTCAAGCTGCGCCGCGATGTTCTGCTTGTGCACACCCGGACGGGTGCGGTGGGTCAGCATGATCGAGCCGATCATCGCCACCAGCAGAACCAGACCCGACGCCTGGAAGAGGTAGATGTAGTCGGTGTAAATGATGTTCCCCAGCGCCTGAATGTTGGAGACCGCGCCCGGGTCAGCCAGCGGCTGGGCCCGTGCGGCCTCAATTTCAGGGGCCAGCACCCAGCCGCCGGTGATGGCGGCGATTTCGGCGAACAGCACCACACCGATGGCCACGCCGACCGGCATGTATTCCGCCATGCCTTCCCGCAGGTTCAGGGTGTTGATGTCCAGCATCATCACCACGAACAGGAACAGCACCGCAACCGCGCCGACGTAAACCACGACCAGCAGCATGCCGAGGAACTCAGCGCCCATCAGCACGAACAGACCGGCCGCGTTGAAGAAGGTGAGGATCAGCCACAGCACGGAATGAACCGGGTTGCGGGCGGTGATCACCATCACCGCCGAGAACACGGCGATGACGGAGAACAGATAAAACGCCAGACCCTGGATAATCATCTGTTCCCCTCCCCCGCCCGCAGAGCGGGCATGTTGACCAGAGACATAATTTTGCCTTGAGAATTCATGGTGTCCCGGGCCTCGCCTTAACGGTACGGCGCATCAAGCTCGATGCGCTTGGCGAGTTCCTTTTCCCACCGGTCCCCGTTGGCGAGCAGCTTGTCCTTGTTGTACAGCAGCTCTTCGCGGGTTTCGGTGGCGAACTCGAAGTTCGGCCCTTCGACAATGGCATCCACCGGGCAGGCTTCCTGACAGAAACCGCAGTAGATGCACTTGGTCATGTCGATGTCGTAGCGGGTGGTGCGGCGGCTGCCGTCATCACGCGGTTCGGCTTCGATGGTGATGGCCAGCGCCGGGCAGATCGCCTCGCACAGCTTACACGCAATGCAGCGCTCTTCCCCGTTGGGGTAGCGGCGCAGCGCATGTTCGCCACGGAAACGCGGGCTCAGCGGGCCCTTTTCCATCGGGTAGTTGATGGTCACCTTCGGCTTGAAGAAATACTTCAGCGTCAGCGACATCCCCTGCAGAATTTCGGTCAGCAGGAAGGACCGGACGGTACGGTCGATAAAAGCCATTTTGCCGTTCTCCCTTCCACTCAGTTCCACGGGGTCCAGCCGGTGGCCTTCAGCACACCAGCGGTCAGCACCAGCCACAGCAGCGAACCCGGCAGGAACACCTTCCAACCCAGACGCATCAGCTGGTCATAGCGATAACGCGGGAAAGCGGCACGGGCCCAGATGAAGATGTACAGCAGCAGCACAACCTTGATCAGGAACCACAGCGGGCCCGGAATCCAGTTGAACGGCGCGATATCAACCGGGGGCAGCCAGCCGCCGAGGAACAGGATGGTGGTCATCCCGCTCATCAGGATCATGTTGGCGTATTCACCCAGGAAGAACAGGCCGAAGGTCATCGCCGAATATTCGACGTTGTACCCGGACACCAGTTCCGCTTCCGCTTCCGGAAGGTCGAACGGGTGGCGGTTGGTTTCGGCCAGAGTGGAGATGAAGAACATCACCGCCATCGGCAGGTGCGGAATGATGAACCACACGCTGTTGGCCTGCGCCTCGACGATCTTGGTCAGGTTCAGCGACCCGACGGTCAGCAGAACCGAGATCATGATCAGGCCCATTGCCACTTCGTAGGACACCATCTGCGCCGCAGAGCGCATGGCACCGAGGAAGGCATAGCGGGAGTTGGAAGCCCAGCCCGCCATGATGATCCCGTACACGCCCAGCGAAGAAATCGCGAACAGGTACAGGATACCGACGTTGAGATCAGACAGAACCCATCCGGCATTGACCGGGATCACCGCCCACGCGATCAGCGCGAGAATGAAGGTGATCATCGGGGCCAGAATGAACACGGCGCGGCTGGCGCCGGTCGGGATGATCGTTTCCTTCAGCAGCAGCTTCAGGCCGTCGGCCAGCGGCTGGAAGAGACCGAACGGTCCGACCACGTTCGGGCCACGGCGCATCTGCATGGCGCCGATGACCTTGCGTTCCATCAGGGTGAGGTAAGCGACGGCCCCCAGCAGCGGCAGCACAATCGCCAGAATCTGGGCAACAATGATGATGCCCGGCCAGATATAGCCTTGCCAGAGGTCAGCCATGGGTTCCCGTCTTCCGCTTCTGGTTGCCGTTCACGTACACTTCCGTGCATTCCGCCATCGTGCGGCTGGCACGGCTGATCGGATCGGTCATGTAGTAGTTCTTGACCGGGCTTTCGAAGGCCGCGGCATCGATGGCACCGGCAACGCCAAAAGCGCCCCATTTGCCAGCCGGAACGGCGGTATCTTCATCGAACACCGGGCTGACGGCGGCCAGACGGTCGCGCACCTGCACCAGCGTGTTCTGCGGCAGGGTATGGCCCAGCACCTCGGACAGGGCCCGGATGATGGTCCAGTCTTCCTTGGCTTCACCCAGCGGGAACACGGCACGGGCGGTGCGCTGCATCCGGCCTTCGGTGTTCAGGTAGGTGCCGCTCTTTTCGGTGTAGGCGGCACCCGGCAGGATCACGTCGGCGCGCATCGCCCCGGCGTCCCCGTGGGAGCCCTGATACACCACAAAGGCCTTGCCCAGACGCTTGGTGTCGATTTCGTCGGCACCCAGCAGATAGACGAAGTCCAGCTCGCCCTTTTCGGCACCCGACAGGATCCCGTCAAGATCACGGCCATTGGCCCCCGGCACGAAGCCGAGTTCCAGACCGCCGACGCGGGCGGCGGCGGTGTGCAGAACGTTGAAACCGTTCCACCCGTCCTTGACCAGACCACAGCTGTCCACAACCTGCGACGCCAGCGCCAGAATGGCAGCGGAGTCCTTACGGGTCAGCGCCCCCATGCCGAGGATGATCATCGGCTTCTGGGCGGCCTTCAGAACGGCAGCGAACGGCGAGGAGCCATCGGCCACAGCCTTCAGGGCATCCGGACCGGTGCCGAGATGATCAACCTTATAGGTCAGGTCGGTGGCTTCGCCGATCACGGCGAACTTGGCCTTCCCGGTCAGGTAGCGCTTACGCAGACGGGCATTGAGGACCGGAGCTTCCCAGCGCGGGTTAGACCCGACGATCAGGATGGCATCAGCCTCGTCAATCCCGGCGATGCCGGAATTGAACTGCCACGACAGCCGGTTCGACAGGTCGAACACCGCACCGTCCTGACGGCAGTCGAAGCTGCGCGAGCCCAGAGCGGTCAGCAGGTCCTTCAGCAGAACCATCGATTCCGCATCGGCCATATCCCCGGCAACGGCGGCCATTTTGGCACCGCTGGTGGTCTTGACCTTGGCGGCAATGGCCGCAAAGGCTTCCTGCCAGCTGGCCGGAACCAGCTTGCCGTCCTTGCGGACATAGGGGGTGTCGAGGCGCTGGCGGCGCAGACCGTCGATGGCATGGCGGCTCTTGTCGCCCAGCCATTCCTCGTTCACGTCTTCGTTCAGACGCGGCAGCACACGCAGCACTTCGTTGCCACGGGCATCAACACGGATGTTGCTGCCGACGGCGTCGAACACGTCGATGCTTTCGGTCTTCTTCAGTTCCCACGGGCGGGCATTGAAGGCATAGGGCTTGGAGGTCAGCGCACCCACCGGGCACAGGTCCACCAGATTGCCCGACAGCTCGGACCCGATGGCCTTTTCCACATAGGTGGTGATTTCCATATGCTCGCCACGGTTCACACCGCCCAGATCCGGGGCACCGGCAACTTCCTGCGCAAAGCGGACACAGCGGGTACACTGGATGCAACGGGTCATTTCCGTCGCCACCAGCGGGCCCATGTACTTGTCCTGCACCGCACGCTTCTGCTCGGTGTAGCGGGAACGGTCGTAACCGAAGGCCACGGCCTGATCCTGAAGATCACACTCGCCGCCCTGATCGCAGATCGGGCAATCCAGCGGGTGGTTGATCAGCAGGAATTCCATCACGCCCTTACGGGCCTTGACCGCCATCGGGCTGTTGGTCTTGACGGTCATCCCTTCGGCGACCGGCATGGCGCAGGAGGCCGCCGGCTTCGGCGGGCCCGGCTGCACTTCGACCAGACACATACGGCAGTTACCGGCAATCGACAGGCGCTCGTGGTAGCAGAAACGCGGGATTTCAATCCCGATCTGCTCGGCCGCCTGAAGGATCGTGGTGCCAGCGGGCACCTCGACTTCGATTCCGTCAATCGTCAGTTTGGGCATAACCCTCTGATCCTCCTTATTCGGCGGCCTGCGCCCGACGACCGAGGCGTTCCTCGATCTGCGGACGGAAATGACGGATCAGGCCCTGAATCGGCCACGCGGCGGCGTCGCCGAGAGCGCAGATGGTATGGCCTTCAATCTGCTTGGACACATCGAACAGCATGTCGATTTCCTCGACGCTGGCGCGGCCCTGCGACATGCGTTCCATCACGCGCCACATCCAGCCGGAGCCTTCGCGACACGGGGTGCACTGCCCGCAGCTTTCATGCATGTAGAACTTGGCAAGACGGGTGATCGCCCGCACCAGATCGGTGGACTTGTCCATCACGATCACGGCAGCGGTGCCAAGGCCCGACTGCACGGCGCGCAGGCTGTCGAAGTCCATCAGCACGTCGTCGCAGATGTTCTTCGGCAGCATCGGCACGGAAGACCCGCCCGGAATGATCGCCAGCAGGTTATCCCAGCCGCCGCGCACGCCGCCACAGTGCTTCTCGATGAGTTCCTTCAGCGGAATCCCCATCTCTTCTTCGACGTTGCACGGCTTATTGACGTGCCCGGAGATGCAGAACAGCTTGGTCCCGGTGTTGTTCGGGCGCCCCAGACCGGCGAACCAGTCGGCACCGCGACGCAGGATGGTCGGGGCGACGGCAATGGATTCGACGTTGTTCACGGTGGTCGGGCAGCCGAACACGCCGACACCCGCCGGGAACGGCGGCTTCAGGCGCGGCTGACCCTTCTTGCCTTCGATCGAGTTGATCAGGGCAGTTTCTTCCCCGCAGACATAGGCACCCATGCCGCGGTGGATGAACAGATCGAAGTCCCAGCCGGAGCCGGAGGCGTTCTTGCCGATCAGGCCCGCTGCATAGGCTTCATCAATGGCCCGCTGAAGCGCTTCCGCCTCGCGGTAAAATTCGCCACGGATGTAGATGTAGCAGGTGTGGGCGCGGATGGCGTAGGAGGCGATCAGGCAGCCTTCGACCAGCTTATGCGGGTCGTGGCGCATGATGTCGCGGTCCTTACAGGTCCCCGGCTCGCCTTCGTCAGCGTTGACCACCAGATAGTGCGGACGCTCCCCGACTTCCTTCGGCATGAAGGACCACTTCATGCCGGTGGAGAAACCGGCGCCGCCACGGCCACGCAGGCCGGAGGCCTTCATCTGGTCGATAATCCATTCCGGACCCTTGTCCAGAATCGCCTTGGTGTTGTCCCAGTCACCACGGGCCTGCGCGCCCTTCAGGAACGGGTCCTGAATGCCGTACAGGTTGGTGAAGATGCGATCCTTATCCTGAAGCATCAGGCATCTCCCTTCAGAGTGGTCGGGCCGCCTTCGGGGCAGGAGGTCTGACGGCCGATCTGCGAGCCGACGGTCACCGGCTTGCCGTCCTTCAGCGCCTGAAACAGTGCCTTGGCGTTGTCGTAGGTCAGATCTTCGTAGTAGTCGTCACCGATCTGGGCCACCGGCGCATTCACGCAGGCCCCGGCGCATTCGACTTCCTCGAGGGTGGCTTCGTCGTTGGACTGGCCAAAGCCGATGCCGAACACTTCCTCGGCAGCGCGCTTGACGTCATCAGAGCCGCGCAGCCAGCAGGAGATGTTGGTGCACAGCTGGACGTGATGCTTCCCGACGGGGCGCAGCCGGTACATGGTGTAGAAGGTCGCGACCTCGTACACCTTGATCGGCGGCATGCCGAGCAGGTCAGCGATATAGTCCATGGCGGCACGGGACAGCCAGCCGACCTGACGCTGGGCCAGATCAAGCAGCGGCATCACGGCGGAGCGCTGACGGCCCGCCGGATACTTGGCGATGAACACCTTGGCCTGTTCCATCACTTCCGGAGTGAAAGCGAAGGTTTCCGGCTGCGGCACGTTGGGATCGGGATAGTGCGAACTCATCGGTCAATCTCACCGAAAACGACGTCAATGGAGCCGATGATGGCCGGAATATCGGCCAGCATGTGACCCTTGGACATCAGGTCCATGGCCTGTAGATGCACGTAACCCGGCGAGCGGATCTTGCACTTGTACGGCCGGTTGCTGCCATCGGAGACGAGGTACACGCCGAATTCCCCCTTCGGGGCTTCGGTGGCCACATATGTTTCCCCGGCGGGAACATGGAAGCCTTCGGTGAACAGCTTGAAGTGATGGATCAGGGCTTCCATCGAGCCTTTCATTTCACCACGCTTCGGCGGGGTCGCCTTGCGGTCATCGGTCTTCACCGGGCCCTTCACCTTCTCCATGCGGTCAAGGCACTGGTGAATGATGCGCAGGGACTGGTGCATTTCCTCGACGCGGACCAGATAGCGGTCGTAGCAGTCGCCGGTCTTGCCGATCGGAATATCGAAATCCATGTCTTCATAGGCATCGTAGGGCTGCGACTTGCGCAGATCCCAGGCGAAGCCGGAGGCCCGCAGATTCGGACCGGCGAAGCCCCAGTCCAGCGCCTCTTCCGGGGTCACGACACCGATGTCCACCGTCCGCTGCTTGAAGATGCGGTTGTTGGTGATCATGGTTTCCATGTCCCGGACGTAGTTCGGGAACTCGTTGGCCCACTGGCGGATCCGCTCGGCCAGACCGGCCGGAAGATCCTGCGACACCCCACCGGGGCGGAAGTAGGCCATGTGCATGCGCGCACCACAGACCGCCTCGCAGAATTCGAAGATCAGCTCGCGCTCTTCGAAGGCCCACAGCATCGGGGTCATCGCGCCGACGTCCATGGCGTAGGACGGCACGTTCAGCAGATGGTTGCCGATGCGCACCAGTTCCGCGAACAGGGTCCGGATCAGCTTGGCGCGTTCCGGCACTTCGATGCCCAGCAGCTTCTCGACCGCCAGAACATAGGAATGTTCCATGTTGATCGGGGAACAGTAATCGAGGCGGTCAAAGTACGGCAGAGCCTGCACGTAGGTCTTGTGCTCGATCAGCTTTTCGGTGCCGCGGTGCAGCAGGCCGATGTGCGGATCCGCACGGTCCACCACTTCGCCGTCCAGCTCCAGCACCAGACGCAGCACACCGTGCGCCGCCGGATGCTGCGGACCGAAGTTGATGTTGAGGTTTTTGATTTGCGTTTCGCTCATCTTACTTCCCCTCGGCCTTGGCGGTGGCCTTTTCGTCACCCGGCAGCCAGCGGGTGGTCATGCCTTCCCACGGGCTGAGGAAGTCCCAGTTACGGAAGTCCTGAACCAGTTTGACCGGCTCGTAGACCACACGCTTCTGGTCTTCGTCGTAGCGCATTTCGACATGCCCGGTCAGCGGGAAGTCCTTGCGCAGCGGATGACCCTGGAAGCCGTAGTCGGTAAGAATGCGGCGGAGGTCGGGGTGATCGGCGAAGAACACGCCGTACATGTCCCACACCTCACGCTCGAACCAGTTGGCGGTCGAGAAGACCGGCACCACCGAGGCCACCGGGGTGTTCTCGTCAGTGGAAACCTTCACGCGGATGCGCTGGTTGTGCTTCATGCTGAGCAGGCAATAGACCACATCGAAGCGCTCTTCGCGCTGCGGGTAGTCCACCGCCGTCAGCTCCACCAGTTGCGAGAACCGGCAGTTGACGTCGTCGCGCAGGGTGGTCAGCACCTTAACGATGCTGCCGCGCACCACGGTGATGATCAGTTCCTGCTTGAGGATCTCGGCGCTGATCAGGTCCTGCCCCAGCAGGGAGGACACGTGATCGCGCAGATCGCCAAGGGCCTGCATCTGTTCGTCGGTCAGTTTCATGGTCAACCCGACCCCTTCCTCAAACCTGCATCAGCGGTGAAGACCGCCGGTACGGCGGATCTTCTTCTGGAGCTGCATGATGCCGTAGACCAGCGCTTCGGCGGTCGGCGGACAGCCCGGAACGTAGACATCCACCGGCACGATGCGGTCACAGCCGCGCACCACGGAATACGAGTAATGGTAGTACCCGCCGCCGTTGGCACAGGACCCCATCGAGATCACCCAGCGCGGCTCGGCCATCTGGTCGTAAACCTTGCGCAGCGCCGGAGCCATCTTGTTGGTCAGGGTCCCGGCAACGATCATCACGTCAGACTGACGCGGCGACGGGCGCGGCACGATGCCCAGACGGTCAAGGTCATACCGGGGCATGTAGGCGTGGATCATCTCCACCGCGCAGCAGGCCAGACCGAAGGTCATCGGCCACAGCGACCCGGTCCGGGCCCAGTTGACAAGACTGTCAACGGAGGAGAGCAGGAAACCGCGCTCCTGTAGCTCGGCATTCACCACATCGGCGAAAGCGGCATGATTGGCCCCGGCGGCGGGCAGCGCGCCCGGAGCGGAAGTCTGGCCGGTCACTCCCATTCGAGTGCTCCCTTCTTCCATTCATAAACGAAGCCAATGGTCAGCACGCCCAGGAACACCATCATCGACCAGAACCCGAGCATGCCGACGTCGCCGAACGACACCGCCCACGGGAACAGGAAGGCGACTTCCAGGTCGAAAATGATGAACAGAATGGCCACCAGATAATAGCGCACGTCGAAACGGGCGCGGGCGTCGTCAAACGCCTCAAAGCCGCACTCGTATGCCGAATCCTTCTCAGGATCCGGGCGCTGCGGGGCAACGATGTAGGATGCCAGCACGGCAATCCCTGCGACGGCGACCGCGATCCCGAGGAAGATCAGGATCGGCAGGTACTCGCGGAGCAAGTTCTCCATGAGCGTAGCTCCAACCTCCTGCTGCGGCGGCTGGCAGCCTGAAGCGTCTTGCGGTCTGCCGCTTCCGCCCCCACATGCCCGGGCGGACGGTGGAAGAAACGGAAACGCACGGCAGTGCCGGGGCGGAATCCCCGCATTGGGGCCCGTTCCGGCGGCAATCCTTCAGGCGGCACACACCCCCGTGCCAAAAACAAGTGGTTCGCCCGGGGCGGCCCTGCCTGTTCAGGCAGGGCGCGGCTACCGTACCCGACGCGCCCTCTGTCAGCGTTCCTTCTGACCGGAAGTCCATCCCCAGTCAGGACTTCAGTCTATACGGCCGACCGGGTCCGGTGGATCTGTCTGCCACAGGGCGGACATCTTTCGGACACAGAAACGCCGCGTAAAGAAGGTACGCAGGCACAGGACGCGCGAAGAACGGGCCCCGCGCGGAATCGCCGTGATGTAATCCCCGCCCTTGAAACAAGTCAAGCAAACAAGGCCATTGACAGGGAAGTTTCTGCACCGCCACATCAAGGCAGACCCTAGGTTTTTGCGGTGCACACCATGGCCGTCCAAGCCGCCTGTTTTTCGCGAAGAGGGCAGACGCCGGGCAGTGTTTTTTCCTGCCTTTGCGTTCCTGCCCCCTACCCTTTGCGGCAGGAATGAGGCAAAGGCGGAGGAATCAACGCTCCGGCCCGGCCCCGGCCTGGCATCGTGGCAGAGAGCACCGGCCCTCTTGCCATGGCGGGATCCGGTCGGGCACCATCGCGGAAGGCTCTGGGGGCTTTAAGATTTTCGCGGTATGGTTTCGGGCCTGCGCAGGCACCGGCCATTCTGGCCGCAACGGCAAACAGGGGGAGCCATGCCGTCCACCACCGTCACCCGAGAGGTCTATTACTCGCAGGAGCAGATGTACTCTCTGGTCGCTGACGTCGAGTCCTATCCCGCCTTCGTTCCCAACTGGCAGGCGGTGCGGGTGCGCAACCGCCGGGATGACAGCTACACCACCGATCAGGTGGTGCGGATGGGGCCGGTGCGCCACACCTTCACCACCCGCACCCGCACGGTGGCCCCGTCGTTGATCGAGGTCACCTCCTCCGATCCGCCGTTCCGGTCCTTCAGTCTGCGGTGGTCGTTTGAAACCGCCGAGGACGGCGGCTGCCTTATCACTCTTGTTTCCGATTTCGAGCTGCGGATCCGCGCCTTTCAGGTGATCGGCGCACTGCTGTCGGCAGACTCGATCCACCGGATGATTTCGTCCTTTGAAACCCGGGCCCGCGCCCTGTACGGCCCCCCCGGAGCAGAAAGCCATGCCTGACGGTACCAATCCCCGCCCCGCCCGACACCCGCAGCCGTCCCTGCCCGGCCACGATGCCGGGGATGTTCCGGCCTATCTGGCCGAAACCTACACCTGGGCTTACCTGTCCGGGTTCGGCACCCGCTTTTTTGATTATCAGGCGGTGGTCAACACCATCCTGTGGGGCAATGCTGACCGCCTGATGGACTGGGTGGCCCGCGATATCACCCCCGGCAGCACCGTCTGGCAGCCCGCCGCCGTCTATGGCGGATTCTCCCGCCGCCTTGCCGACCGCACCGGCCCGCTCGGCCGCCTGATCGTCAGCGATGTCGCCCCGGTGCAGGTGGATCTGACCACCCGGAAGCTGACCGGGATACCGCAGGCCCGGGTGATCCGTCACGACGCCCGCGAGTCTCTGCTGTCACCGGATACCGCAGAGCCGATGCAGGCCGATACCGTCACCTGCTTCTTCCTGCTGCATGAGGTTCCGGCAGAGGCCAAACGGCAGGTGACCGCCGCCGTCCTGCGCTCCGTCAGCCCCGCCGGGAAGGCGGTGTTTGTCGATTACCATGCTCCGGCGCTGTGGCATCCGCTGCGGCCGGTGATGATGCTGGTCTTCGCCCTGCTGGAACCATTTGCCCGCGAACTGTGGACAACGGAGATTCAGCAGATTGCCGCAGACTCCGATGCCGATGACAGCGCTTTCAGCTGGCATAAGGAAACCCTGTTCGGCGGCATGTATCAGAAGGTCACCGCCACCCGGATCCGGTAAGTCCCCGACTGTATTCATGGGGTTTTATTTGCTTCGTATACAGGCGGCGGCATCTTCCCGCCATGCGCGGGACGCAGAGCGGCCCCTCCCCTGACCTGCCAACCGTCACAAGGACTTAACGTTTCCTTACGGCAAAACCTCAGCTATCATCCGGTCATTGTGTCCGTCCCGGCCCGCCGGGGCGGCGCACAGCGGATTTTGAGGAGGCAGCAGGGCATGGATGTCCTTCAGACAGATGTGGTGATCGTCGGCGCCGGTGGCGCGGGCCTGCGTGCCGCCATTGCGGTGGCCGAAGCCGATCCGGCGCTGTCGGTGACGCTGATCTCCAAGGTGTACCCGATGCGCAGCCACACGGTGGCGGCGGAAGGCGGGGCCGCCGGGGTGATCAAGGAAAACGACAGCCTTGAAAACCACTTCAACGACACCATCGGCGGCTCCGACTGGCTGGCCGATCAGGACGCCGTGGAGTTTTTCGTTGAGCAGGCCCCGAAGGAGCTGACCCGGCTGGAACACTGGGGCTGCCCGTGGAGCCGGGACCCGGATGGCCGGGTCGCCGTCCGCCCGTTCGGCGGCATGAAGATTGAACGCACGTGGTTTGCCGCTGACAAAAGCGGCTTCCACATTCTGCACACCCTGTTCCAGACCTCGATGAAATATCCGTCGATCAAGCGGCTGGACGAGTACTACACCACCGATCTGCTGCTGGAAGACGGCCGCGCCGTCGGCGTGCTGAGCCATGAGATGCGCAGCGGCAAGCCGGTGGTGGTGCTGGGCAAGGCGGTGATCCTCTGTACCGGCGGTGCCGGGCGGGTCTTCCCGTTCACCACCAACGGGGCGATCAAGACCGGTGACGGCATGGCGATGGCCTATCGGGCCGGGGTGCCGTTGCAGGATATGGAATTCGTGCAGTACCACCCCACCGGCCTGCCCGGCACCGGCATCCTGATTTCGGAAGCGGCGCGCGGCGAAGGCGGGATTCTGGTCAACAAGGATGGCTATCGTTACCTTCAGGATTACGGCATGGGTCCGGCGGACCCGTGGCCGCGCAAGAAGGCGATGGAACTGGGGCCGCGGGACCGCCTGTCGCAGTCGTTCTGGCAGGAACAGCAGAAGGGCCGCACCATCCAGAGCAAATGGGGTGATGTCGTTCACCTCGACCTGCGGCATCTGGGCGAGAAGAAGATCAACGAACGGCTGCCATTCATCCGTGATCTGGCCAAATCCTATGTCGGGGTCGATGTGGTCACCGCGCCGATCCCGGTGCGCCCGGTGATCCATTACACCATGGGCGGCATCGCCAGCGATATCACGGCGGGCACGCCCCTGCCCGGCCTGTTCTGCGCCGGGGAAACCGCCTGCGTGTCGATCAACGGGGCCAACCGCCTTGGCTCCAACTCGCTGGCGGAACTTCTGGTGTTCGGCAAAGTCGCCGGGGAAGCGGCGGCCAGGCTGGCCCGCAGCGTGCCCGCCCCGTCAGAGGCATCGGCACTGGCTCAGGCCAAGGCCCACCGCGCCCGGGCCGAAGCGCTGGTTGACGGCTCCCGTGGGACCGAGGCGGTGGCCACCATCCGCCGCGACATGATGGCGACCATGGAATCCGGCTGCGGCATCTACCGCACGCAGGAAGGGCTGGAACAGACCTGCACCACCCTGCGCGATCTGCGCCGCCGCTACCGCGACGTCAAGATTTCCGACCGCAGCTGGGTGTTCAACACCGACCTGACGCAGGCGCTGGAACTGGGGGCGATGCTGGAAATCGCCGAAACCATGGCGCTGTCGGCCCTGCTGCGCACGGAATCGCGCGGGGCGCACCAGCGCCTTGACCATCCGCAGCGGGATGACGCCGGTTTCCTGACCCACAGCATGGCGTGGCGGCAGGGCGACGAACCGCCACGGATTGACTACAAGCCGGTGACGATCACCAAATCCCAGCCCGCCGCCCGGGTGTATGGGGGGGCCGCATCATGAGCAACACCACAACCGTCACGCTGGAAGTCCTGCGTTACGACCCCGAGCGGGATCAGGAGCCGCGCTTCCAGAGCTTTGAGGTGCCCTATGACGAGGACTGGGTGGTTCTGGATGCCCTCAACTGGATCAAGGACAACGCCGACAGCTCCCTGACCTACCGCTGGTCCTGCCACATGGCGGTGTGCGGATCCTGCGGCATGGTGGTCAACGGCGAGGAAAAGCTGACCTGTAAGGCCTTCCTGCGCGATTACCTCGGGCGCGGCCCGATCCGGGTGGAGCCGCTGCGCAACTTCCCGATCGAGCGCGATCTGGTGGTGGACATGGAAGGCTTCATGGCCAAGCTGGAATCGGTGAAGCCGTGGATCATCCGCGAGGAAGAAAAGCCGGTCGAGGATGGCGAATACATCCAGCTGCCGAAGCAGCTGAAGCGCTTCAAGCATCACACCCTGTGCATCAACTGCCTGCTGTGCTACAGCGCCTGCCCGCAGGTCGGCCTCAACCCCGGCTTTATCGGTCCGGCAGCGCTGGCACTGGCGCACCGGTATAATCTGGATTCCCGCGATCAGGGCCGCCATGAACGGCAGGAAGTCACCGGATCCGCCGACGGGGTGTGGGAATGCACCTTCGTCTCTGCCTGCTCCGAGGTCTGCCCGAAGCATGTGGAACCGGGCGGTGCCATTCAGGAACAGAAAATCGCCAATTCCGTCGACTGGTTCCTTGATCACCTGATCCCGGGCCGGTCCAATGCGGGGAGGACCAAGGAATGAGCCGTCGCCCCTATACCCCGAAAATGACCTATGGCTGGTGGCTGGACCGACCGTTCTACACCCGTTACATGATCCGGGAACTGTCCAGCGCCTTTGTCACCGCCTACAGCGGCCTGCTGATTATCGGCCTGTGGCGGCTGGCGGAAGGCGAAGCGGCGTGGAACGGTTATGTCAGCGCCCTCAGCCATCCGGCGGCGCTGGTGTTTCAGGGGGTTGCCCTGCTGTTCGCGCTGTATCACACGGTGACGTGGTTTGCAGTCACCCCGCGTACCACCCCGGTGATCGTCGGCGAGGATTTTCTGCCGCCGCAGCCGGTGATCATCGCCCAGTATGCCGCCTGGATCTTCGCTTCGGCGGTGATCATCGGCGCGGCCCTGTGGTTTTAAAGGACGGAGGGAAAGATATGGCCCGTTCCAGCAAGCCCATCGTCTGGCTGCCTTTCGCCGCCGGAGGGACCCTGTCGGCCTTCCTGCTGCCCGCCCTGATCATCGTCACCGGCATTCTGGTGCCGCTGGGGCTGGCCTCCGGGGCTTTTTCCTATGGCACCATGCGCGCCTTTGCCGCCTCGCTGATCGGCAAGGTCATCCTCGCCGGAGTGATCCTGCCCTGCCTGTGGCACGGTGCCCACCGCCTGCGCATGACCCTCCAGGACCTGTTCCTGCGCGGCGAAGACGGCCACCGTATCGCCGGAGCCCTGTGCTACGGCATCGGCGCAGTGCTGACCCTGCTGTGCGGCGCCGCCCTGCTGACGGTCTGGTAAACCCTTCCGGTCTCAGTCTGTTGCAAAACCCCATTGATCGGGACCGGTCAATGGGGTTTTCTCTGCGCTCGCCCTGACAGTTTTCCTCCGACTCGCAAAGCAGATATCATGACCGATACGGCCCCCGAAATTGCCCAGCTTCAGGAACGCATTAACGAGCTGGAAGGCCATGTCGCCCATCTGGAGCTGGCCCAGCAGGAGATGAGTGATCAGATGGCCGCGCAGTGGGACCAGATCGACCGTATGACCCGGACGCTGGAACTGATGCATCGCAAGATGACCAGTCTGGAACCGGCGCATGAGGTCACCAAGCCGCCGCACTATTGATCTGCGGACAAGAAATACTTTCCTCTCAGGACGATACGGTCATCACCCTGAATTTCCCTCCGGCCTGAAATCCATTCTCTTCTCCAGGCTATATACCCACAAAATTTTTAACTATTTCAATTCGCTCTTGCAACATCTCTGTCACGACCTATAGTTCCGCCCGAATGAGCGGGGATCCTGACTGCCGAAAGCGGTCTCCGCAGGGTCCTCCGCCGGTGCGAAGGGTCCCGGAGCGTTTTCTGATTGAGTGGATTATGGTCAGCCAAAAGAACGCTCTATCCTGAAAGAGTCAGAGCGTTTTCAGCGCAAAGCCGGTGTCCACTTTTACTGAAAGCACTCCAGTGTCGTAAGAGAGGACCGACATGCGTTTTCTGCCTTATCTGCTCGCCGTGTTCATGATTGCCCCGATGGGCATCTGGATTGCTCTGGAATCCATGCTGGGCGGCAAGAGCACCAGCTTTGCCGGGGAAACCCAGCAGCAGGTCTATACCCTTCTGCCGATCGCCCTGATCGCCATTTTCCTGCTGGCGTTCTGGATGAGCCGCGTGATTGCCCGCACTCAGGGCCGCGCCTCCTGAGGCCTGCCGCAGGGCACAGATACAAAAACGGCGCATTCCCCACGGATGCGCCGTTTTTCATGCCGGTCCCACAGCAGGCCCGATAACAGAGAGGCATCAGCCCCCGGTCTGCCACTTCAGCAAGGGCACCGTCGCCTTCGGCAGGCTGCCATCCGCCGATGATGCCGTGGTGACCCCCAGCACAATGAACTGGAAGCCATCCGGCCGCTCCACCGTCAGCAACAACGGCCCGGGTCCCGCCAGCAGGGCCTTCGCCTGCGCGATATCCGCCACCGGCTGCTGGTTGACCTGAGCAATCACGTCCCCCGGCCGCAATCCGGCCAGCTGGCCCCGGCCACCGGCATCCACACCGTCCACCACCACCCCACGGCTGCTCCAGCGCAGGTTATAGCGTTTGCGCCGTTCAACCGACAGGCTGGACAGGGTCAGCCCGACCTCATGCGCCCCTTCACGGGCTTCCGGCGGCGGCTGATAGCCGACAGGCAGCGCCGACAGAGAAGAGGCCGGAGACATCCACTGATCATTGCGGGCCGTATCCATCACATAGGGGCCATCCGGCAACTGGGCCGCCAGAACGGTTTCCCCCGCCACCACCGGCAGGTCAGCCGCCCCCACCCCAGCCAGAAACACCGCGTTCCCACGCTCCGCCAGAACATACCAGCGCGGCCCCATGGCCTGTAGCGTCACTTCCAGCATATCCGGGGCGGTGACCACACTGCGGCCAACCGCCACGATGACGTCACCCGCCTTCAGGCCTGCCTGCGCCGCTGCCGATCCGGGGTCCACCTGACGGACGATCACCCCGACCGATCCCCAGCGCACCCCATAATCCAGACGGTTCTTTTCTGACAGGGCGATCACGGTCAGGCCGAATTCCGGCAGGACCGCCGTCGCCACCGCGCTGATCTTCCACCCCGCAGGCCAGCTGCCCATGGTCACCGCCACCGGCTGTTCCACCTTGCCCCGCCAGATGCGGAAGGAAACCGGCTGGCCGGTCCGGGTGGTGCCCACCCGCGACACCAGATCGTCGAAACCGCTCACGGTCCGCCCGTCAAAGCCCAGAATGACATCCCCGGTGCGCAGCCCCCCCTGCCATGCCGGGCCACCGCCCTCGACATCGCGGACAATGACCCCGCCGCCTGCGGTCAGCGACAGCGCCTGACGGATGGACGGATCAACCGGCTGGACCTGAATACCCAGAAAGCCACTGTCCGCCGCCGCAGGGCCACACCACAGGGCAGCGGCGATGGCAGCAACCGCGCCCAGACGGCCACGGCAGCGCCGGGGAGCCGGGGCCTGCCCCTGCGCGGTTGCCCGATGCGGACCGGAAGGTTTGAACAGCTGCTTAAGCCACACGAGACCCGCTCCCCGTTTTCTGCCCCCCTTGATACGGGGTCAGTCTGAAAATCCGTCACCCGGCACCGGAAAACTGAATCTCCGGTCACCCGATCCGATCGCCCCCTGCTGCCCCCAGCGGAAAGCTTTACCGTATGCGATCATACCTGTGGAAGATTGAAAGAGCCTTAATTGCCCGGATTGCCATAACCCGCATTGATGCAGGATCAGGCATCTGTTCCCCCCGCGGCAACGGCAATCCACCCGCTTCGGCCCCCGGATGCAACCTCAATCGGCAACCCCTTGATCCCGCAAAGCAAAACCGCCCGGCTCTTTCGAACCGGGCGGCCTTGAATCTGGCGGAGCGGGAGGGATTCGAACCCTCGGTACGAGTTACCCCGTACGACAGTTTAGCAAACTGCTGGTTTCAGCCACTCACCCACCGCTCCACTGCGTGTCGGCTTGTGCGGCCTGAGGAGGCGGTTTTTAATGGATGCCGCCGCCCCGGTCAACCCAGAAATGTCGGAAATTGCACTTTTTTTCCGACATCCCGGCCCGGGCCTTATTCCAGCCCGAAAACATGGGCCAGAAAGCCCGCCGCCAGCTCCAGCCCGTCGCGGTCAATTCCGTGCTCCAGCCCGGCGCAGGTCATGGTGTTAACGTCGATCCCGGCATCTTCCAGCACGCGGGAGGCCATGCCCATCGCCGCAATCGGCACAATCTGGTCCGCATCGCCATGGATCAGCAGCACCGGCGGCTCCGACACCAGTTCCGTCTCCAGACTGTCAGCCCCGATCAACGCGCCGGAAAACCCGACCACAGCCGCCACCGACGGCTGGGTCCGCAGGGCGACGTGCAGGGCCATCATGGTGCCCTGCGAAAAGCCGACCAGAGCCACCCGGTCACGGCCAATGCCATGGGTTGCCGCCACGCTGTCGATAAAGGCCGACAGGTCCGGGGTCGCAGCGCGGGTGCCGTCCAGCATCTGGGCATAGGCCGGGGCCAGCGTCGCCGGATTACGGCGCAGCATTTCCGGGTCATACTGCGACAGGCTGAACCACTGGCGCCCGAACGGCCCCATTTCGCACGGCTGGGGGGCATCGGGGGAATAGAACGCGGTCCCCGGCAGGGCATCCACCAGCATCGGGGCCAGATCGATCAGGTCATTTCCGTCAGCACCGTAACCATGCAGAAAGATCACGGCCTGCTGCACGGCCTGCCCGGCGGCGGGAAGAACGGAAGGTCCGGAAAGAGCCATCGCGGCCTCACTCCTAAAAAAGATCCAAAGATGGGATGGGGAAAAGAACAGGGTGCAGCATAGGCGGCGGCCGCCCGCTGTCCAGTTCAAAACCATTAAAAGAAAGCGGCAGGACGGAAGGGCGGCGGTCAGTCCGCCGACAGGCCCAGACCGTCCACCACGGTGCCCCCGGTCAGGGTCAGCAGTTCCTCCCAGCTCAGGCCGAACACACAATGGGTGTGTCCCGCCGCCGCATACAGGCGGTCAAATCGCTGGAGAGAGGCATCAATCAGCACCGGCAGGGCCTGCACATGGCCGACCGGGGCGACGCCGCCGATGGCAAAGCCGGTGACATCCCGCACCAGCCGCGCCGGGGCCCGTTCCGCCTGAGCGGCACTGCCAAGGGCACGCGGCAGCGCATCAGTGCAGCAGCGGCGGTCCCCCGCCACCAGAGCCATCACCGGGGCACCCTCAACGGTAAACATCAGGGATTTAACGATGCTGCCCAGCACGGTGTTCAGCGCGGCGGCGGCATCTTCCGCCGTGCGGGCGGTGTCAGACAGCACCCGAACCCGCTCCGTCATTCCGGCCTGTGCCAGCACCGCGATCACCCGCTGCACACTGGCAGAGGCCAGAATGGTGTCTTCCGTCATCGCACGTCCTTCCTGCTGTCTGGGGAGCCGCTTCGGGCCTTACAGAGGCAACATGCCAGCCGGAGCATTGGCGATCAACAGATCTCCCAGCAGCCGGAAATCGCGGCCCCGCGGGCTGGCCCGCCGCCACACCAGTGCAATGGTGCGGGCTGGCACCGCGCCATCCAGCGGGCGGATCACCACCGGGGCACCGTCGCTGATCTCCACCGGCAGGGCCGAGCGCGGCAGCAGGGTCACGCCCAGCCCATTGGCCACCATCTGCACCAGCGTGCGGACGCTGGTGGCCTGAAAGGCTTCGTTCTCCCGTGGGCCACGCAGCCCGCAGGCCTGAAGGGCATGATCGCGCAGGCAGTGGCCGTCTTCCAGCATCAGCAGATCAACCCCCAGCAGATCGCGGTCATACAGGCGCGGCTGATCCGCCAGCGGGTGCCCCTGCGGCAGCAGCGCCACCACATCTTCCCGCCACAGCGGATGCACCACCAGATCCCCGGTTTCATACGGCAGGGCCAGCAGACCGGCATCCACCCGCCCGGCATCGAGATCCGACAGCAGGCGGGCCGACTGTTCTTCCCGCAGGAACAGGCGCAGATCCGGATAGGCGCGGCGGGCGGCAGGCATCACCCCCGGCAGCACATAGGGGCCGATGGTCGGGATCACCCCCAGCCGCAGATCCCCGGCCAGCGGGTCCGCCCCGGCGCGGGCAGCATCAGACAGGGCCTCGGCATCGGTCAGCAATTTGCGGGCCCGCTGGATAATATCGTCCCCCAGCGGGGTGATCACCACCTTGCGGCGGGACTGTCGCTCAATCAGCGTCACCCCCAGCAGGTCTTCCAGATCCTGAATGCCTGCCGACAGGGTGGACTGGGTCACGAAACACTTTTCGGCGGCCTTGCCGAAATGCAGGGTCTCAGCGACGGTCACGAGGTAGCGCAGTTGCCGCAGGGTAGGAAGCGGACGCATCAGGGTCTCCACATCTTCGCCCCCGCCTCAGCGGAAACCGCTCAGGCGGGGGTACACAAAAACAGACAGCATAAGTACGCACACAGGCCGGATTTCGGTGATCAGCCGTGTCCGGCGGCGGCCTTCAGCACCGCCAGATCCGCATCGTCCATGGTCCGGTTGCGGTCCCGCCAGTCCGCCCCGATCTCCACCGCCCGCTGTGCCGCCGGACGGGCGGCGATGGTGGCATACCAGCGCTGCACGTCGGGGAATTCCTCCAGCGCGATACCTTGCCAGTCGTGACGGCGGATCCACGGCCAGATCGCCATATCAGCGATGGAGTAGTCTCCGGCAACGAATTCCCGCCCGGTCAGACGGGTATTCAGCACCCCGTACAGACGGCGGGTTTCCGCAGTATACCGGGCAATCGCATAGGGAACCGGCTCCGGGGCCGCCCGGTTGAAATGGTGGGTCTGTCCGGCCATCGGCCCCAGACCGCCGTGCTGCCAGAACAGCCACTGATCAATCTGCGCCTGATCCCGCACGGTCTGCCCATAGAACCGGCCATGGCTGAGGGCGAGATATTTCAGAATGGCACCGGATTCAAACACCGACAGGGCCGGGCCGCCATCGGCCGGAGCCTGATCGATGATCACCGGCATCCGGTTGTTCGGGCTGACCGCCAGAAATTCCGGCCGGAACTGGTCATCCTGCCCGATGTTGACCGGATGGATCTGGTAGGGAATCCCCAGCTCCTCAAGCATCAGGGCGACTTTCCAGCCATTCGGGGTCGGCCAGTAAAACAGGTCAATCATGGGGAGCCTTTACGTCTGTTACGGGCCACAGGGGCCCCGGTACCGCACGGCTGTCAGCCCCCGCCTTTTCAGCTAGGGTCTTACGACGCCGGAGACAAGACACGAATCCGCTTCTTTTTTACGGATTTTACCGCCGGAACGCCGCCTCCGGCTCAGCCGGGCGGCAGACGGTCAGCCTGATCGGCATCGATCACCGTCTTGCCGATCGGGGCAAGGGAGATCACCGCCAGCTTCAGATGTGCCCACGCCAGCGGCAGGCCGATAATGGTGACGGCGCAGGCAATGGCGGAGCCGAGATGCCCCAGCGCCAGCCACCAGCCCGCCACCAGAAACCACAGAATGTTGCCCACCGTGCCCATCGGGCCGGTGCCAAGATCCTGCTGCCCGGAGAGGCGGGAGCGGTCAACCGCCGTCCGGCCGAAGGGCCACAGCGCATACACCCCGATGGTGAAGGCGGACCGCGCCCACGGAATACCGATGATGCTGATCACCATCAGCACCCCGGCCACCATCCAGCCCAGAAACATCACGATCCCGCCGAACACCAGCCAGATCAGGTTAAGGATCAGGGAAATCATCGCATTCTCCCATCAAAGTGAAGATTAACATAGCCTAGCCTCCTGAACGGGGACTGAATAGCCCGCACCTGCGGAAACCCGGCCTTTGCCTGCACGGACGGAGGCGATAGGCTACCCCGGTGAAGAAGGACAGCCCGGCTGTCAGACCTCCCCCCTTCTTTCAACAACCGGCGGATTTCAGGTGATGTATCAGACCATGGCGGCGGCAGGCGGACCGGTGTTCCTGCTGGTTCTGCTGGGATATGTGCTGGCATGGCGGAACATCATGGACCTGTCCGCCCAGCGGGCCCTGAACCGGCTGGCGATGTGGGTGCTGATGCCGGGATCCCTGATGTATCTGCTGTCGCATGAACGGCTGGCGGAAATTTTCGACCCCGCCCTGTGGGGGGCCTTTTATGGGGCCATCGCCATTGTCGCCGTGGTAGCGGTGGCGGTTCTCCGGCTGGCATTCCGCTGTAGCCTGCCGGAAACCGCCGTGCTGATGATGGCCAGCACCTTTTCCAACCTTGTGCTGCTGGGGTTTCCGATTGTCGAAGGGGCCTACGGGCGGCCCGGGCTGACCATCCTGCTGATCGTGGTATCAATCCATGCCGCGGTTCTGGTGACCCTGACCGTGCTGATGGCCGAATGGGGCCTGAGCGGTGGCGGTGGCTGGAAGGCCCTGCGAAAGACCCTCTCCGGCGTGGTGCGCAACCCGGTGCTGATCGGCATTGCCGCCGGGGTTGCCCTGTCGCTGACCGGGCTCCGGCTGCCTGCCGTGCTTGATCAGGCGCTGGAACGGATGCAGGGGGCAGTGACGCCGCTGTCACTGCTGCTGGTCGGCTCCGGCCTGTACGGGGTGAAACTGCGGGGGGATCTGCGGGTCAGCCTGTTTCTGGCCGGGGCCAAGACCCTGCTGCTGCCGCTGCTGGTGTTCCTGCTTGGCCGCTTTGTGTTCGGACTCCCCCCGTTCACCGTCACGGTCTGCACGGTGATCGCCTGCATGCCGACCGGGGCCAACACCACCCTGATGGCGGGAACCTACCGGCTGGGGGAAAACCGTGTTGCCTCCTCCATCCTGATCGGCACCGCCATCAGCCTGCTGGTGGCCCCGGTTCTGATTGCCGTGCTGGCTTGATTTCGCGAAACCCCGGCCCAGATGAAGGGGACAGACCGGCGCACCGCCGGATGTCCACCTTCAGTCATGGACCAACATGTCCGATCCTGCCTCCGCGTCTCCGCATCCGTCGTCCCGCCCCTCCGCCTCCGCCGTTCTGGAGCGCCTTGCCGATGTGCCGGAAGGACACCGCATCCGCTTCGGGGACATTACCGGCGCCTTGGATGAGCGGGCCTTCGGCGTCGCCATTGTCGCCCTCGCCGCCCCCTGTCTGGTGCCGATGCCGCTGCCCGGCTTCGGCCTGCTGTTCGGCGCGCCCCTGCTGATCATCACCCTGCAACTGCTGATCGGCCTGCCCCGGCCTTGGCTGCCCCGCGCCCTGTCAGACCGGTCCCTTGATGCCGGAACCTGGCGGAAAATCATGGGGTTCGTCAGCCCGCGCCTGCACCGGATCGAAAAGATCCTGACCCCCCGCCTGCCGTGGATGTCCTCCCGCGCCGCAGAGCGGATCACCGGTTTTATCGCCGTTCTGGTGGTTGGCCTGCTGCTGCTGCCGGTCCCCTTCACCAACATCCCGCTGGGCCTGATCCTCTGCCTGATCGGACTGGGGCTGTTTGAGCGGGATGGAGTGGTGCTGCTGATCGGCTGGGGCCTGTCTCTGGTGGCCATCGGCATTGCTGCCGGGGCAGCGGTCACCGGTGGCACCGCTGTCCTCAGCATGCTGGGGTAATGTTCATTTTAGCGACACGATTTTCAAAAAAGCGCACATAACGCGCTTTTTTGAACAGTTTTCATTGACTGTTACCTTTTTCTTACAGAAATATGACAGTCACTGATTTCTGGAATGCCCCTAATGTGATCCCCGCATCCCTGCGGTCTCCTCACAGGGCGGGGCACGGGGTGTGCCATGGGTGAACTGTCGGTCCTGATCAACATTCTCGGTGCGGCGGCCCTGCTGCTGTGGGGCCTGCGCATGGTCGGCACCGGTGTCACCCGGGCCTATGGGGCCAACCTGCGCCGCTGGATCAACACCGGCATCAGCAACCGGATCCGCGCCCTGGGGGCGGGAACGGTGGTGACACTGGCCCTGCAAAGCAGCACCGCCACCTGCTTCATGGCCGCCTCTTTCGCCGGGCGGGGCCTGATGACCACCGCCACCGCGCAGGCGGTGATGCTGGGGGCGAATATCGGCACCAGCCTGATGGCCAAGCTGCTGACCTTTAACGTCGGGCCGCTGTCCGCTGTGCTGATTCTGGGCGGCGTGGTGGTGTTCCGCTCCGGCGAGGGCCGACGGCGGCATCTGGCCCGCATTGCCATCGGCCTTGGCCTGATGCTGCTGTCGCTGCACCTGCTGCACATCGCCTCGGAACCGCTGCGGACCGCGCCGCAGCTTCAGGCGGTTCTGCGCGATCTGGATGGCCTGTGGCTGGCCGGGCTGGCACTGGCCGCCCTGATTGCCCTGCTCGCCCATTCCAGCATTGCCGCCATTCTGCTGATCCTGCCTCTGGCGGCACAGGACTCGTTCAGCCTGTCGTTCGGGCTGGCGCTGGTGCTGGGGTCCAACATCGGCAGCGCCCTGTCGCCGGTGCTGGAAACCGGGCATGAGAAGCCGGTGGTGCGCCGGGTGCCGCTCGGCAACCTGATTGTCCGCCTCGCCGGGGCCGCTATCACCGTACCGTTTCTGGAGACGCTGGCCCCGCTTCTGGCGAAGATTGATGCCGACCCGGTGGCGGTGCTGGTCAACTTCCACATTCTGTTCAACATCGCCCTGTCGGTGCTGGCCCTGCCCCTGACCGGGGCCATTGCCGCCCTGACCCTGCGGCTGCGCCCGGACGAGCCGATGACCGATGATCAGCGGCGGCCGCGCCATCTGGATGAATCCGCTCTCGGCAGCCCGACCGTTGCCATCGGGGCCGCCACTCGCGAGACCCTGCGCATCGGCGATCAGATCGAGGCGATGCTGGCCCTGTCACTGGATGTACTGCGCGGCGGCACGGCCAAGCAGGCCGGAGAACTGGGCAAGATGGATGACGTCGTCGACAGCCTGCATGAGGCGGTGAAGATGTATCTGGTCCGCCTGTCTAACGAGGACATGGGCGAGGAGGAACGCCACCGCGCCAGCGAAATCATGACCTTCGCCATCAATCTGGAGCATATCGGCGACATCATCGACCGTAACCTGAAGGAACTGGCGGAAAAGAAGATCAAGCACCACCTGACCTTCTCTGATGAGGGCTTCCACGATATCGAGGCGATGTTCGCCCTGACCATGTCCAACCTGCGGGCAGCCCTGGCCGTGTTTGTGTCCGGCGACGTGGCGCTGGCCCGGCAGCTGGTGGCAGAGAAGGCGGAAATGCGCCGACTGGAACGCAGCGCCACCGAATCCCACCTCAGCCGCATCAGCAGCGGGCGGCGGGAAAGCATCGAGACCAGCGCCCTGCATCTGGACATTCTGCGGGATCTGAAGCGGATCAACGCCCACATCACCTCGGTGGCCTATCCGATTCTGGAGCAGCGCGGCGAGCTGGAACGCACCCGCCTGCGCCCGGCCGGATGATTACACCGAGGCCTATGAAGCTGGCTGCACAGCCTATATCGGCAAGCCCTTCAGCCCGGCAGCCCTGCTTGACCGCATCCACCAGCTGCTGCCCGCCGCCTGATCCTTCCGCCGTGCCGTTCTGATGACATGAAAAAGACCCGCAGCCCCCCGCTGCGGGTCTTGTCATTCGTGCATCCCGCAGATAGTATCATTTGAAATGGTATCAAATGCAACTAACTGCCCTGCCAGACGGCAGGCCGGATCAACCGGCCGCCGGGCAGGCTCCCAACAGGAAACGACGCTGAAGGACGCGCACCCATGCTGCAAACCTACTCGTATCCCGAATTCCCTTACGTTCAGCCGCCGGAACAGGCCTCCGGGCAGCTGGTCCGCAAGACGGCGGTGGTGGTCGGGGCCGGGCCGATCGGCCTGACCACGGCGCTGGATTTCGCCAGCCGGGGCATCCCGGTGGTGGTGCTGGATGATAATAACACTGTTTCCATCGGATCCCGGGCCGTGTGCTATGCCAAGCGCCCGCTGGAAGTCTGGGACCGTCTGGGTTGTGCCGACCGCATGGTCGATAAGGGCGTCAGCTGGAAGATCGGTAAGGTGTTCCGCGATGAGGAACAGGTCTATCAGTTCGATCTGCTGCCGGAAGCCGACCATAAATACCCCGCCTTCATCAATCTTCAGCAGTACTATCTGGAAGAATACCTGCTGGACCGGGCGAAGGATTTCGGCGACCTGATCGACATCCGCTGGAAGAACAAGGTCGTCAGCCTGAAGAACAACGCCGACCACGTCCGCCTGTCGATCGAAACCCCCGATGGCATCTATGACATGGAAGCCGACTGGATGGTCGCCTGTGACGGGGCTAAATCGGATATCCGGTCGATGATCGGGGCGGAGTTCACCGGCCAGTTCTTTCAGGACCGCTTCCTGATTGCCGATGTGGTGATGAAGGCGGACTTTCCGGCGGAACGCTGGTTCTGGTTCAACCCGCCGTTCCACCGCAACCAGTCGGTGCTGCTGCATATGGAGGCCGACAACGTCTGGCGCATCGACTTCCAGCTGGGCTGGGACTGTGACCCGGACGAGGAAAAGAAGCCGGAAAAGGTGATCCCGCGCCTGAAGGCGATGCTGGGCGAGGATGCCGAGTTCGAGCTGGAATGGGTCAGCGTCTATCAGTTCGCCTGTCGCCGGATGAAGTCGTTCCGCTTTGGCCGCCTGTTCTTTGCCGGGGACGCCGCCCATCAGGTCAGCCCGTTCGGGGCGCGCGGGGCCAACACCGGGGTGCAGGATTCCGATAACCTCGGCTGGAAGCTGAAGCTGGTGATTGACGGTCTGGCGCCGGACAGCCTGCTGGACAGCTACAATGCCGAGCGGATCTATGCCGCCGACGATAACCTGAAGAACTCCACCCGCTCCACCGACTTCATCTCGCCGAAGAGCCCGGTGTCGAAGGCGTTCCGGGATGCGGTGCTGGATCTGGCCAACCGCCATTCCTTCGCCCGGCCACTGGTCAATTCCGGCCGCCTGTCCAGCCCGACCCCCTATGCGGTGTCGCCGCTGAACACCCCGGACAGCGACAGCTTTGCCGGAAAGATGCTGCCCGGCACCAACTGTGCCGATGCCCCGGTCCGGGTCAACGGGGCTGACGGCTGGCTGCTGAACCAGCTGGGCGACGGTTTCACCGCCCTGTACTTCAGCGCCGACGGATCGGTTCCGGCTGATCTGGCAGCGCTGGCCGGTGCCCCGGTGCCGGTGAAGACCATCGTCGTCGGCGGCGGGCTGGAGGATGTGAAGGGACTGGTGACCGAACGCTATGACGGCACCCCCGGCACTGTCTATCTGATCCGCCCGGATCAGCACGTTGCCGCCCGCTTCCGCCATTTCGACGCCGCCCGCTTCTCCGCCGCGCTGAATACCGCGCTTGGCAAGAACTGAGACCGAGGACCAGACCATGTCCCTGATCCTGACCCCAAATATTCCGACCCCCGATGATTTTTACGAAAAGCTGATCGAGACCCATCGCGGCCTGACCGATGAACAGAGCCGGGATGTGAACTGTAAGCTGGTGCTGCTGCTGGCCAACCACATCGGCGACCTGCCGGTGCTGGAACAGGCGCTGGCGGTGGCCCGGGACGGGTATGAGTAATCCCGCCGCTGCGGGTTTCATAGCGGATCCATGGTCCGGGCCGGGAGGACACCCCTCCCGGCCCGGACCGTTTCCAGACAGACGGTACCAGACACCCCCCACCGGAGCCCCCGGAACAAAGCTCATCTATCACTTCAGAATGATTTCTTAACCCTTTTGCAAACCACTTTTGGCAGTGTGGCATTCCGGCGGAGAGACAGTAAAGTTCGGGAGCGACCATGTCCGACGATCAGCGCACCGGTGAAACGGGCACAACGGTGATTTCCCCCGTGCGGGAAGACACCGGGGGGCAACTGCCTCCGGCTCCGGTGCCGTCCGGCCCTGCCCCGTCGGCACCCCCCCCACCCCGGCCCCGTCCGGCCCTGTGGGTCGGCAACGTCCTCAGCCTTGTCTGGATCGGGCTGATTACCGCCTATGGAGTGACCGGGCCGGGGCTGGACAGCCTTCTGGCCGGGCCACCCCTGACCGTCGCCGCCCTTGGTGCGGTTGCAACCCTGCCGCTGCTGGCGCTGTGGCTGCTGGTGATCCTCTCCGACCGCAGCAGTTCCTTCCGCGCCGAAGCCGATTATCTTAAACAGCAGATTTCGCTGCTGGTGATCCCCGATGACACCGGGGACAGCCGCTTCAGCCGCCTGTCGGAAACCCTGAAGGAGCAGACCCGCGCCCTACAGGATGCGACCCGTGACGCGGTGACGCAGGCAGAAACGGTACGGGCGATGTTGAGCCGGGAATCCGGCGAACTGGTGCGCATCACCACCGACATCAGTAAGGAAACCACCCCGGCCCTGAACCGGGTTGCCGAACAGGTGAAGGCCGTCAGCGATCTGGTCGAGCGGATCACCACCACCACCGAAACGGCGGAAACCACTCTGGCCCGCCGCCAGAGCACACTGGAAGAAACCGTCCGGCAGGCTGATGCCGCCACCGACCGTCTGGCCAACACGTTTGAACGCCATAACGGCAGCCTGAACGGCCTGAACGACGAGCTCAACCGCCGCACCACGGCGCTGGAAGGGCTGATCCACCGCCACGATGCCGCCCTGACTTCCACCCGCAGCACCACCGAAGCCTTCGAACGCACCGCGCAGGCTCTGATCACCGGGGCCGATGCCGCTGCCGCCACTGTCGCCCGCCATGCCGAAACCATTCAGACCACGCTGGACGGCCTGACCGGACAGGCCACCGCCTTCGGCAGCCTGACCGCGGACCTGAAGGACCAGCTCGGCGGTTTCAACGACATGCTGCAAAAGCAGGCGGACTCTCTGGAAGACCGCCACACCCGCCTGACCGAAGCCGCCCGCACCACCACGCAGGAGCTGGACGCCGCCACCGCTGCCGCGCTGGGGGACTTCAACGCCTTCCGCGATGTCGCCACCGATGCGCTGGAAGGGGCTCAGCTGGCCGCCGCCGCCATCCACGACTCCTCGCAACAGGGTGAAAGCGTCCGCCTGCTGTTGCAGCAGCAGGTGCGGTCGCTGGAGGATGCCATCCAGCGCGTCGGCGAAGAAATGCACAAGGTTTCCCAGACCTGTGGCGAAGAAGTGCAGGTGGTGGCACAGGCCACTGACCGGGCAGCAGAGCGCATCCGCCATCTGTCGGACCTGATGTCCCGCTCGGCGGTCGATGTCACCCGCACCACCGCCCGCGCCGGGGTGGAAATCGAGACCGTGACCGAAGCGGTCAAACAGGGTGCCGCCCAGATCAGCACCATCACCGCCGATATCCATACCGCCGGGGAAATCATCGCCGCCGAAGCCGATGCGGTGATCACCCACATCCGCACCGCCACCGAAGGCATGTTGCACAGCATTGATGCCCTGACCCAGACCGGACAGAACTTCTCGGCGGAGGCCGGGCACATCACCCATGCCACCCACGAAACCACCGAGGCGATCCGGGCGCTGGCCGATGACCTGCGGACCGAGGCCGACCAGTTCGGCATGGTCACCGGCCATGCCATCGAGCGGGCCGACAGCCTGCGCCTGACCCTGAACGCGGTGATGACCGACTTTGAACAGGCGGTTGAATCCGGCACCCAACGGGTGGAACAGTCCGGCATGATCCTGCACGAGGGCATGGACCGCTTCGGCACCTCCGCCCGCGCCACCATGGAAACCCTGACCGGGGCCGGGGGAGCCCTGCGGGCGCAGGTGGATAGCCTGAACCTGCTGACCGAGGACACCGAGGACAAACTGTCCCGCCTGAATGCGGCCATGCAGGACAGCGAAAACGCCATCGCGCAGGCCGGGGCCCGCACTGCCGAACTGGTGATCCGCGCCGGAACCGAGTTCAATCACCACACCGAAGCCCTGATGGCCGGGGTGCAGGCCGCCGAGGAACAGGTCAAGGCGATGGAAAGCACACGGGTTGATGTCAACCTTCAGCATTTCATCAGCGAGACGTCCTATGTAATCGACCAGCTGCATATGGCGGCGATTGACATCACCCGTCTGTTCAGCCCGTCAGCGGAAGACGACCTGTGGAAGCGGTATTATAAGGGCGAACAGAACGCCTTCCTCAGCTTTGCCGCCAAGGCGATCAACCGCACCCAGCTGGGGGCGGTGAAGAAGATGTACATGGAAAACCGCGAGTTCCGTCAGTACGTCAACCGCTACCTGAATGAATGCGAGATCTTCATGAAGGCCGCCCATACCAACGAACGCGGCGACATCCTGTCAGCCGTGTTCGCCTCCTCGGACATGGGGCGGCTGTATGCGGTTCTGGCCCGCGCCATCGGGCGGATGGAGGTCAACTGACCCCTGCCCTCCATCGGGCACGGTCAAGAAAACCACCGTTAAGAAAACGGGGCGGCCCCTGCGGACCGCCCCGTTAGCTTTTGGGGTTTCCTCCCTCTTCCGCAGAAGGGGGAGGCCCCGTCATCGTCCCGAAGAGCTTAATGCGACAGCAGCACCGGCACGGTCAGGTGGGCGATGATGTCGCGGGTGACGCCGCCGCGCAGCATGTGCGGGAAGCCGTAATGCCCGAAAGCCCCCATCACCAGCAGGTCAGCGGCGATGTCAGTGCAATGCGACAGCACATAATCGGCAACGCCGATATCCTTGACTTCCAGCAGTTCGCGGTCGGCATTGATGCCGTGGCAGGCCAGATGGTCGCACAGGCCGGAACCGTCCAGCGGGCGGGCCCCCTGCGGGTTCATCGCCATCACCACCACCCGCTCGGCATTGCGGATCAGCGGAATGGAATCGTTGGCGGCGCGGGCAGATTCCCGGCCCCCGTTCCACGCCACCAGAACCCGGCTGCCGATGTTGGGGAAGGACCCGGCGTAGGGCAGCAGCAGAACCGGACGGCCGGAATTGATCACCACCTGCTCCGCCAGATCAGACGGGGTGCGGCTGCTGCGGTCTTCGCGGTCGGTCTGGCCCAGAATGGTCAGATCGGCGCGGCGGGCGGCCTCGATCATGGTCTGGGTGACCTGATGGTGGTTGCCATGCACCAGCGACCGCCACACCGCCGGAATCCCGGCAGCGGCGGTGCGGGCCTCAAACTCTTTTCCGGCAGCGTCATAGGCGATCACCACCTCGGCTTCCGCAGTACGGCCAAGCAAGCCGGAATCCACCTCGGCGAACACGCCGACCACCCGGCTGCCCCAGCGCTTGGCCAGAGAAATCGCGGTCTCCAGACGGTCCATGGCGCGGTCGCTGCTGTCCAGATGGACGATCAGATTCTTATAGCTCATTCTGCTGTAAACCCCTGTTTGGTTTTTATTGATCCATACCCCTGCCTGAGCAGGCGGAGCAGGTCTTGATTCCGGCCTGACACCGGCGGTGGATATCTCCCATCGTCACCGCCGCCCCGGCGGCACCCTTGCGGCAGTTTACCGCTCCGGGACCGAGGGCAGACCGAGAATTTTCCGGGCCTCGGCCACCGAGGCTGCCCGAAAACCGTAATTAATGCAACGATCGGCGGCCCGCCGGACCAGCTGGGCATTGCTGCTGACCAGCTCATCGCGGGTGATGCGGATGTTGTCTTCCAGACCGGTGCGGATATGGCCGCCAAGGTACAGCGCCCAATCCATCACAATGTCCTGATGCCGCCCGAGGCCGGAGGCCATCCAGGTGGAATCCGGGAACAGGTTGTGGATTTCCGCGACGATAAAATCCAGAACCTGCCGCCGGGCCGGAAGAGCCCCCTGCCCGCCGAGAACGATGTGGAAATGCAGCGGCTCCCGCAGCAGTCCCTGATCGCACATGGCACGGGCGGTGTAGATCATCGACAGATCAAACACCTCGATACACGGCTTGATATGCAGGTCGGCGCAGGTGCGGGCCAGCTCGTCAATCACATCCGGCGGATTGTGATAAACCCCGTTGGGAAAATTGACCGATCCAAGGGCAATCGCTGCCATATCCGGGCGCAGCGGCAGGCTGGCCGCCCGGTCAGCAGGCGACCCGGCAACCCCGCCGGTGGACAGTTCGATGATCATGCCGGGGCAATGCTCATAAACCCCTTCCATCACCACCGCAAAGCGTTCGGGCAGGAAACAGGGGCGCTCGTGCTCGTCGCGGACGTGCAGATGCAGCACCGTCGCCCCGGCCTCAAAGGCTTCGTGGGCGCTTTCAATCTGCTCCGCCGGTGATACCGGCACCGCCGGATTGTCAGCCTTGCGCGGGCGGGATCCGGTAATGGCACAACAGATGACGATAGGACGACTCATCCCCACACTCCCTGATTCCGCTTCGGGCGTCATCCCGCGTCTCCCCCCGGAGGCGGCACGCCCCGGACCGGGGCGCGGCGATGACGTAACGGAAACCGGACATTCATGCAACAGATGTCCTATCCTACGAAAAAATCTGCTGCATTCCCAGAGGCATCACGCCAAAATCACCGGAAATTCACGGAAAAGGCGAAAGCCTCTGCCAAGGGGCTCTCAGGCCGCAGAAAGCAGGTCATTCCGGCGAAACCGGCACAGCTTCTGCGACAGGTCCGGACCGCCGGGCCGCAGCGCTCTCCCCCGCCTCCTCTGCCCGGCAGTTGACCTGACGCCCGCTTTCAGGCACACCCGGCCTGCCTTTCCCCCCATCCCCCGAAGGACCCCGCCGTGCAGCTGCTTCTTGCCCCGATGGAAGGGCTGATGGACCCCGCCATGCGCGGTCTGCTGACCGCCCTTGGCGGCTACGACCGGGCTGTCAGCGAATTCGTCCGGGTCTCACAGGGGGTGCTGCCCGCCCACGTCTGGCACCGGTACTGCCCGGAGCTGCTGACCGGCGGCACCACCGCCGCCGGAACCCCGGTTTACGTCCAGATCATGGGGCCGGAGCCGGAGGTGACCGCCGATAACGCCGCCTATGCGGTCAGCCTCGGGGCTCCGGGGATTGACCTGAACTTCGGCTGCCCGTCAAAGACCGTCAACCGCCGCTGCGCCGGGGCCAGCCTGCTGAAAACGCCGGACCTGATCGCCGATATCATCGCCGCCACCCGCCGGGCCGTTCCCGCCGGGATCCCGGTCACCGCCAAGGTGCGGCTGGGCTATGAGGACAAAGAGCATTTTCTTGATATTGCCCGCGCTGTGGAAGACGGCGGTGCCACCTCGGTGGCGGTACACGCCCGCACCCGGGCCGAAGGCTACCGCCCGCCCGCGCACTGGCATTATGTGGCGGAGATCCGGGCGGCCCTGCACATTCCGGTGATCGCCAACGGCGAAATCTGGACCCCGGAGGATTATGCCGCCTGTCGCGCTGCCAGCGGCGGCCCTGATGTCATGCTGGGGCGCGGTGCCATCGCCCGCCCTGATCTGGCCCGCCGCCTGCGGGACCACGGCACCGCATGGCCATGGGAGCGCATTGCCGCCTGCTTCCTGCGCTATGACGACGCCCTTGCCGCCGATGACTGCACCCCAACCATGCGGGCCGGGCGGCTGAAGCAGTGGCTGGCGCTGGTCAAACAGCATGCCGCCACCGACTGGCCCTTCACCCCGGCCCTGTTTGAACACCTGAAGGGTCTGACCGACATCACCGCCGTGCGGGCGGCCCTGTCGGACCCCTCCGGCCTTTCTGGCGTCGATACCGGCGTTCCGACTCGGGGGTGATTTTCGCCTGTTCCCGACCGATCCGGCCCCGGGGGAAGACTGGAACGCCGTGCCGTACCAAAGATTTCCACAGGCATGGATTTGCCCGTGGCGACAGACTGTTGCATCCGGCGGAGCTAAGTGCCAGAAACAGTGTCAGGATGTATTCTCCGGCGGCACCGGGGGGTATACCCGGCGCAGAGACAGCCGGACATCAGCCGGCTGACGGTTTTCCAGTGGGGGAGAGGACCGCGCGATGCGCTTCCGCTGCATTCGATCGATGGTTGCTGCATGTCCGAGACGCATCCCATAATGCAGACACCACGCCGTCGGGCCGGGATCCCGCGTGAGCGGGCCGGGCAGCCCCCTGTTCCGCGCCATGCTGACGGGCATGGGGACGGTCACGCTGATGTCTCAGGAGGAGAGGTTGACGCCCTGCCCGATTTCCTACGTGCCGCCCCATCGCGACGGCCTGTGCCGCGCCTTCTCTCCTCTTCTGCTCCGGTGCTGCCCTTGACACGCTCTGTCCTGACCGCCCTGACCGCAGGCCTGATGATCGGCGGCGGCCTTCTGTTCGTCGGTGGAATCACCGCCGGGGTGGTGTGGGTATCGGGCCGGGGCCCGGTCCAGACCGCCACAATTCCCATGCCGCCGCCCGCACAGGCGACGCTGTCCCCCGGGGTGACGGTGGATCCCGATCCCACTCCGGTGCGGCCGCAGGTGTTTACGCCGCCCCCCGCTCCGCCGGAACCGGAGCCCGCCCCGGCCCCGGTTGCAGCCCCGGCGGCCCGCCCGGCCCCGCCCTCTGCCCATACACCGGCCCAGACCGCAGGCATGCCTGCGCCACCGGCACCGCTGAAGCCTTCCGATCTCGACGCCAAACCGCCGCAGTCGATCCTGAGCATGCTGCTGAAGCCGGTTCCGCCGGGCAGCAGTGCCGAGCCGGAAGCTCCGCCGCCGCCGGTCCGGCAGGCGGTGCCCTCCGTGCTGTCGCCGACCCCGGTCCCCCAGTCTGCGCCCCCCGCTCCGGTGGTCAGCCCGCGTCCGCAGGTGTCGGCTGCGCTGCCTCCGGCTCCGGCTCCGGCTCCGGCTCCGGCTCCGGTAACCCCGTCTCAGACCCCGCAGCCGCTGGCAACCCTTCCGCCGGGTGTTGAGCCGGAACCGGTCAAACCTGACCCGACGAAGGCTGCCCCTGCGAAGATCGAGCCGGCTAAGACCGAACCGGCAAAGGTTGCTCCGCCGCCGGAACCCGTCAAAGCCCTGCCCGCAAAGCCGGAAGCGAAACCCCCGGTTAAGGACGCTGCGGCAAAACCGGCGAAACCGGACCCCAAACCGGCGGCCAAACCGGAACCGAAGGCTGAAGCGAAAGCAGAACCGAAGGCCGAGAGCAAGGACACCGCCAAAGCGGACGCGAAAGCCGAAACCAAATCAGAGGCCAAACCGGAGACAAAACCGGCGACGGAACCCTTGGCCGTGCAGTGGAAAGACGGCACCGCCGGTCCGGCAGTCGGCAGCGTCGCGGCACCGGCATCCCAGCAGCAGCAGCCCCAGCAGCAGGCATCTGTCATGGATGCGCTGGCCCTGCCGCAGGCTCCGGTCGGATCCCGGGTGGAAGTTGCCGCCGATGGCCAGCGCCAGACAGTGACCACACGCAGCACCGCCCCGGCCAAAGACAACAAAGAGACCAAAGAGACCAAGGCCAGCGTTGCCCCCGGCACCATTGCCATCCGGTCCGGCGTGTTTGCGCAGGAAGAGAATGTCCGCAGCCGTCTGGCAGAGCTGAAAGCCATTGGCCTGAGCGGATCCGTCTATTCCTTCACCAACAATGCCGGTAAAACCATGAAGGTGGTGGAAGTCGGGCGCTATTCGTCCCGCAAGGCTGCCGCCCCGGTGATCGCCAAGCTGAAGGCCCACAAGCTGGAAGTTTATGTGGCGGACCCGCCGTAAGATCTCCCGCCGGGGTGGCCATCCCGTTCTGCCCCGGCCTGTTTCCGTCGTTTCCAACAGGATAAGTGCCTCATGAGCAAGCCCCCCTCTGACACCGATGGCCGCCCCGGCGTTGATCTGCCCGGTCTGTCCCTGCCGGTGGAAGGCCCGGATGGCAGCACGCAGGCCCTGCTGGTGCCCATCCGCCCCCCGGCTGACCCCGACGCGGTGATTGACCTGATCGGCCGTCTGGATGCCTTTTTTGAAGAAGAAGCCGCCGACCCCGCAGATGCCACGCTGGGGGCGCTGCTGCTGTCGCTGGCTGCCAGCATGCAGGTCAACACCGACTGGCCGGTGACAGCGCGTCTGGATGCTTTCCTGCAACAGGTGACGGAACTGGTGGAGGACGCCCGATCCTATCTGGACACCACCACCCACTGAAGGCACGGCCTGATATCAGGCCCGTCAGACAGCAAAAGCGCTGCCCCCACCCGGGCGGCGCTTTTTTCTGCCCACAGAGCAGCATGGTCCCGGTAAGGGCAGACCACGGACTGGCCACCGAACGCGTTGAGACCCTCCCGAGGGGCCCGCTTGGGGCACGCCCATACCCCGGAAACCGGGGTGTCTGAAGGCCAAAAACAACAAGGCGCCTCCCGGGGGCCGGGAAGCGCCAAAGGCGGGTCATGTCAGCACACGGCATCGTGCCAGCCGATCACGACCAATCTGGGAAGGGTAGAAGGGTCCATAAAACCTTAAAAGCGACCGGACGCTCCGTGGGATTGCTCGGGGGGGGATGCACGGAGCGTCCGGTCTTTTTTGCCTGCCGGGGTCGGTCAGGCCTCTTTCACGGCTTCAATCACGAAGCCGCGATCTCGGGGATACCGATTAAAAATCTTGTTTCGGGCTTGGTCCGGGGTCTCCGCGACAACCTCCACGTAATGCGTTTCACTCCAGCTGTCGGCCAGATCCCGGTGATGGTCTCCGCCGTAAACCAGACGCCGGACATCGGCGTTGTGGATCGCTATTTCGTATCGGGTCATCGTGGGTACCAACCCCGTGCCTGATGAAGAGACATTACCCGGCCCTCCTGTTCTCAACAGTGACGTTCATCACAGGGGGTGCTTTTTTGCCCATGGTGTGCAGATTTTTTCTGCATGGACACACTCCGCTGTTTCATTTCCCCCCACTGTGGCAGCCTGATGTGGCCAGAAAATGGCACATCCCCCGGTATCAGCCCGGTTGAAAGACCGTAAAAAAGCCGCCCCGGAATACCGGAGCGGCTTTTTGTCAGATCACAGGATCCGGTGACTTACGCCGACAGATCCGCCCCGGCAATCGCCCGGTCCAGCAGCTCCACCGACTTATCGACGCCGTACAGGGCATAGAAGCTGCCCATGCGCGGCCCCTGATCCTGACCCAGCAGAATTTCATACTGGGCCTTGAACCAGTCGCGCAGCCCGGGGAACGTATCCGCGTGAGCCTTGCCGATTTCATAGACGATGTTTTGCAGCTCTTCCGCACCGGCACCGGCAGGGGCAGCCTTAAGCTGGTCGCGCAGGTCGGTCAGGGCTTTCAGCTCGGCCTCGGAAGCCTTGCGGAACTGCTTGGTCGGCTTGACGAAATCGTTGTAGTAGACGATCGCGTAAGACACCAGCTTGTTCAGGAACGGCGTTGCTTCCGGGCTGGCATCCGGGGCGTAGTTGCGGATGTAATGCCACAGCACGTCCGGATCATCGGTATTGGCGACGCCGACCAGATTCAGCAGAATGCCGAAGCTGAGCGGGCTGGTGGTCTGCGGCGGATTGGCATGGTGCAGGTGCCACGCCGGATTGTTGACCTTACCCTTATCGTCCTGACCGTGGAAGCTGTCCACATGGGCGATATACTCATCAACCGCACGCGGGATCACGTCAAAGAACAGACGCTTGGCCGCCTTCGGCTTCTGATACATGAACAGGGCGAGGGACTCTTCCGGGGCGTACTTCAGCCAGTCTTCCACCGACAGGCCATTGCCCTTCGACTTGGAAATCTTCTGGCCTTTGTCATCCAGGAACAGTTCATACGACAGGTTCTTCGGCGGGGTGCCACCGAGGATGCGGCAGATCTTCGCCGCCAGTTCCACCGACGGGATCAGGTCCTTGCCGGACATTTCATAGTCCACGCCCAGCGCGTACCAGCGCATACCCCAGTCCGGCTTCCACTGGAGCTTACAGGCGCCACCGGTGACCGGGGTTTCGATCTTCTCCCCGGTTTCCGGGTCCTGATAGACGATGGTTCCGGCGTCAGCATCATGATGGATCACCGGCACCTGCAGCACCACGCCGGTGCGCGGGCATACCGGCAGGAACGGGCTGTAAGTGGCCTGACGTTCCGCCCCCAGCGTCGGCAGCATCACCGCCATGATCTCGTCATAGCATTCCAGCACCCGCTTCAGGGCATGGTCGAACATGCCGGAGGCATAGCACTCGGTGGCCGACTTGAATTCATATTCAAAGCCGAAGCTGTCGAGGAAGCCACGCAGGCGGGCGTTGTTGTGGTGCCCGAAGCTTTCATGGGTGCCGAACGGATCGGGGATCCGGGTCAGCGGCTTGCCGAGGTGCTCGCGGACCATCTCCTTGTTGGGGATGTTGTCCGGCACCTTGCGCAGGCCGTCCATATCATCGGAGAAGGCGAACAGCTTGGTCGGCATATCCGGGGCCAGCAGCTGGAAGGCACGGCGCACCCAGGTGGTGCGGGCCACTTCGCCGAAGGTGCCGATGTGCGGCAGGCCCGACGGGCCATAGCCGGTCTCGAACAGGACGTAGCCTTTCTCCGGTTTTTTGCCACCCAGGCGTTTTTCCAGCAGGTCACGGGCTTCCTGAAAGGGCCAGGCCGAGGAATCGCGGGCGAGATCAACCAGAGAGTCGCTCATCAGTGTTCGGGTCCACATCAAAATGTTGAAGGAAACGGCCCGCCCGGCCGGATCGACCGGCAGCAGACCAAGGCTGGCACCCTATGCCGCGCCGCCGCGTCCGTCAACGCCGGAGGGGTACCATCGGGGATTCCGTGATCACATTTTTTTGCGGGTGCGGCAGAAAAACAGCAAAACGGGGGACGGCGATGATCCGCCTCCCCCGTTTGTGCATCAAAAGCCTCTGTTTGCAGCGGCCTTCCGCCACAGAGTGATCTTGATACCGCCCGGCCAATGAACTGACCGATTGGGTCAGTTCATGCCGAGACGGTAACGCTCAGACGCCGCGCGGGCTCGCCGACCGGCAAACGGATCATTTCAGAGGTCGGTCGGCCTTACTTCTGTTCAGCGACCTGCGCCGCATCGTCACGGTAGGTGACAACCAGCTGGTTGTTGATCATTTCGCCCTTCACCACGTCCCGGTTCAGCACCGGACGGGTGACGGTCTGGTCATAAATCGGCTGGGCATCACGGCCGGAGGTCCAGCCCACCGGCTTGGCAGCGGTGATGACATAGGTCTTGTCGCTGTACACCGGGGTGGCTTCGCCGCCGATCTGTTCCATGCCAACCGGCACGCGGCCCTTCAGAAGCTGGTCGCTGGCCTGCGCGGCGGAAAGGGACGCAGCGGCGGCGGCGGCGAAAGCAACGGCGGCAAAAGCGGTCTTGAAAGCAGACATGATGTGCTCCTTATAAGCGGTCATCCGGGGGGCCGGTTAAGCCTCAGCTCCGGGGGTGGCCTTCAAATCGAACTGAACTGTTCAGTTCTGTTGAGACAAACTTAGCCCTCCCCGATCCTGACCGCAAGATCAAACTGAACAGTTCAGTTTAGTTTTTTCCGATCAAAACCGCCGCTTTTTCCGATCAATCCTAATAACCGTTGTTTTTCATCAGGTTACCTAACATACCTATGAAGACGCCCTCTTTTTCGGCCTTCCTGCAAAAAAGTGCTTGCCCGTCACAGGCTCGGGTGCTAAATACCCGGCCCTCAACTGGTTGTTCCGGTGTAGCTCAGCGGTAGAGCCCCCGACTGTTAATCGGGCTGTCGTAGGTTCGAATCCTACCGCCGGAGCCAGTTGAGATAAAAAAAGCCACGGCCCACGCAGCCGTGGCTTTTTTCATTCCGGCGTCCTGCCCTGCCATCGCCCGGAGCCCCGTAGCCCGTTCTTTCCAAATCCTTTTCCGCCTTTGTAGCCATCCGGCAAAAAAAGTGCGGATCGACAAAATCAATGCTTGCCGAGCCCGGATCAGGCTGCTAAAAACCCGGTCCTCGACTGGTTGTTCCGGTGTAGCTCAGCGGTAGAGCCCCCGACTGTTAATCGGGCTGTCGTAGGTTCGAATCCTACCGCCGGAGCCAGTCGAGATAAAAAAAGCCACGGCCTGCAAAGCCGTGGCTTTTTTGATTCCGGGTTCCCCCGTTCGCGGCGGTCAGTTCCCGGCCCCTCCGGCCAGATCCCCCGCCCGCAGGGCCAGCCACAGCACCGCCACATCCTCCGTCCGGTCCAGAGACCGTCCGGTCAGGCTTTCCACCTTGCGGATGCGGTAGATCAGCGTGGTCTTGTGAATATTCAGCCGGGCCGCCGCCGCCTGCCATGACCGGTTTTCTTCCAGAAACACCCGCAACGACAGCAGCAGCACCCCGCCCTGTGGCTGATCCGGCTGCCGCAACGGCCCGAGAACCGCCTGAAAGGCATCTGCCGCCTCCGTCAGGCTTTCCGGCAGCCACGGCAGCCGGGCACCATGGCCGCTGTAGCCGATGACCTCGCCCGGCCCGGCATGGGCTTCGGCCAGACGGGCCTCGCGCAGCGCATCCGGCATCCGCCCGGCCCGGCCGACCGCCAGACTGGCCCCCAGCCCACCCCCGAGAACCGAGGCAACAAACGGCAGGTCTGCCGGCTGGGCCAGCACCAGCACCTCATCCCCCTGCGCCCGCAGCACCACCGGCACCTCCAGCTGCTGGAAGCGGACACTCCAGTCACTCAGCCTGTGCCGGGGCAGACGGGTCACCGCCAGACAGGCGGTTTCCAGCCGCAGGTGGAACGGCTCCAGCTGCTCCGCCGCCTGATGCGGGGACAGGCGCTGCGCCAGCAGGTCATCCAGAATCTGCGCCCCCAGCCGCAAAGCGCGCTCGGCCTCCGCCTGCAACCGCTCCATGGCGATGCCGACCACGGCAACCAGATGATGCAGCAGGCTATAATCGGGCAGCGGATCCCCCACCCCCCGGACCAACAGCACCCCTCCGCGCCGCGACGGCACCGACAGCGCCAGCACCTCGCCCTCCGGCAACGGATAGCGGCGCACCAGCGGCTGGGTGATGGAAAACTCCAGCGGTTGCCGCCGCACCGCCTCGCGCAGCGAGGGCGGCAGCTCTGCCCCCCGGGGCAGCCACGCCCGCAGCGGCTCCTGCGGATCCAGCAACAGCAGACCGGCCCCGATATCCTGTTCCAGCCGCTTCAGCAGCGGCTCCAGCGCCAGCCCCTCCATCGCCACCCGGGCGCTGGCACACAGGCGGGCAATGGTGTTGCGGCGCTCAAACTCCTGCTGACGTCCAGCATCGACAATCGCCCGGGTCACACTGGCAAACGGCACCCCGTATTCGGTCAGCAGCACCGGAAACCCCAAACGCTCCGCCGCCGCATACAGGGCCGACAGGTCCGCCGGGGCCTGCATGTTCTCCCCGATCATCAGCCCGGCCAGACCGGCCTGTGACAGGGCGCTGACATAGGCCGCCTGATCGGCCGGAGCCCGGGGGATGCCGATGCCGGTGGTCATCAGCAAATCCCCCTCCCCCAGCCATTCCGTCGGGTCGGAAAGTTCGCAGACATGGGCCCAGCGCACGGCGCGGTCGAGATTCCGGTCCGCCAGCGGACGGGTCCGCAGCTCCGGCATCGCAATCAGGTCAAGAAGCCGCAGCGGCATCGCGTTCCCTTTTCAGACCATCAACACCCCGATGGCACCCGGAAGGGGGTGGCAGGGGGCGGATCAGGATTTATCTTCCAGCCCGGACGGAGCCAGCCCGGCCAGCAGGCGGTCCAGCGCCGCCGGAGGCCGCCCCTGCATCTCCGCCCGCTCCTTGCGGATCACCGCCTGCCGCACCAGCGACCCGCCGACAAAGCGCAGCGGCTCCGGCGGAAAGGCCCGGCATGCCCGCCCGACCAGCGCACAGCCGCTCCACTCATCACGGTGGCCCAGCGCCAGACTGGCAAGAATCCGCCCGCCCAGACGGCTGGGGCCGACGCCATTGCCACTCCAGCCGATACCATAATGGATATTGCCCTGTCCGGTCAGGCTGCCAAACACCGGCAGGCTGTCATAGGCGCGGTCAATCGGGCCGGACCATCCCCCCTCCACCGCATCCGGCGGCAAGGCCGGATAGGTGCGGGCCAGATCGGCGCGGGTCATCGCCAGACTGGCGGCATGGTCACTGAAGGTGCCGTCAATCCTGCCGCCGTAAGCAATCGCCCCGGTGCCCTTGCCGAACGCAATCCGCCCGTCACGGGTGGTGCGGTAGTAATCGACCATCAGCTGGGAGTCGGTAATCGACTCTCCGCCGGTCCAGCCGCCCTCCTCCAGCGCCTGCTTCACCGGGCGGGTGATGACGATGGAGCTGTTGACCGGCGTAATCAGCCGCGCCAGCTCCGGGATCGCCGCCGACCACGCATTGGTCGCCAGCACCACCGCCCCGGCCCGCACCTGCCCGCCTGCCGTATGCACCCGCGCCGGAGAGCCGGGCTCAATCCCCGTCACCGCCGATCCTTCATAGATCCGTACCCCGGCCTCCGCCGCCACCCGGCGCAGCCCCTGCGCCAGCGCCGCAGGCTGCACCGTGGCGTTGGAAGCCTCAAACACCCCGGCCAGATGCACCGCCGATCCGGTGCGGCGCGCCACCTCCGCCGGGGACAGCCGCTCAAACGGCTGCACCCCCAGCCGGGCACAGGCCGCCAGTGTCCCGTTCCACGCATCGACATGCGCCGGGGTGGTGGCCGTCCACAGCCAGCCCTTCTGCACGAAATGGGCATCAATGCCGTGCTGCTGGCAGAACTCCCCCAGCTCCGTGATCGCCCGCTCGGCACTGTGGCCGAGGAACAGCGCCTGATCCGCCCCGCACTGGGACGCCAGCGTGCCGATCTTCGGCCACCACGACATGACAAAGCCGCCATTGCGCCCGGAGGCCCCGCCGCCGCAGACATCCTGCTCCAGAATCACCACCCGGCACCCGGGGTCGTGCTGCTTCAGGGTCAGCGCCGTCCACAGGCCGACAAACCCGCCGCCGAGAATGGCCACATCGGCCTCCTCCACCCCCGCCAAGGCGGGAAACGGCGTAACGGGACCCAACGACTGCTGCCAGTGGCTGCGCTTCAGCGGGGCGGTATGCGGAAAACGGATCATCGGGCCGGGCCTCCGGGCGGGGACAGTGCCCCCACTCTCCCGCCCCTGCCCCGGTGCCGTCAATGCAACCGGATTAGAAAGATCGGAGAGCTGATGCGACGATCGGAGGAAACGGGAGATGGGGCGGGAGGGAAGGAACGCAGGGCGCTGCCCTGCATCCGCAAGAAGGCTTGGCCTCCTTGACCTTGGTTTAGAGAGAGGTTGTCACACAGCAGGAGCGCCGTATGTTCAAATCCCTATCCCGCAACCAAATACCCGGGATTGGCCATAGAGCTCTTTTTGGCGTGTCCGACTTATATCACCGGCCTGATCGGGTCGGACGGCGAACGCTTGCTGTCGCACCATTCGTCACCCCCTCAATCCGCTTGTGCAGACCGGGTGATTCCCTCCACCTGATCGTTGGCAGGCATGGCTCCTTGACAAAGTAAGGAAATTTCCTTACCTATACCAAGGACCAGAATTGGAGCCAAGTCATGGGTACGCTGCTGACAGAAGAAAGCACCATCACCGCCAAGGGGCAGACGACGATCCCCAAAAGTATCCGGAAGGCTTTAGGCGTCGATTACGGCGGCAGCATCGCCTTCTTTGTTGACGATCAGCACCGGGTTTATATCGAGAAAGCGAAGGAGGAGACGCGCGATCCGGTCGTCGACCGTTTCCTCGAATTTCTGGCCAACGACATGAGCGGGCACCCCGGGACCTCCATCGCCGCGCTGCCCGCAAGCCTTCGCGACCGGGTGACCGCCCTTGTCGGGGACATGGACGTTGACCTTGACGCCGAGATTGACGGGGATGTCGCACTCTAACCATGATAACGATCAACGGCTGGACTCTTCTGGCACATCCCCTCTTTCTCGATCAGGTGGAGAAGCTGACCGGCAGCGTTGAGGCGTTGAAGGCCGAAAAGCCCGACGCCTACCAGAGGAACGCAAACACGAAGCTGTTGGCCGCTCTGTACAAGCTGGTGTTCCAGATCATCCCTGCCGATCCGACGGCAACCGTTTACCGACAAGGCTCGACACTTGGCGGGGGGCATAAGCACTGGTTCCGGGCAAAGTTCGGCAATGGCCGCTTCCGCCTGTTCTTCCGCTATGATTCGACCGCCAAAATCATCATCTTCGCCTGGGTGAATGATGAAACGACTTTGCGGACCTATGACGCGAAAACCGATGCCTACAGGGTTTTCAAAGGGATGCTGGAGGACGGCCATCCACCTGATGATTGGGTCGAGCTTCGTAAAGCCGCGTCTGATCAGGCCGCAATAGATCGGCTGAAAAAAGCCGCCCTCCCGGATCTGTGACGATCCCGGCTGATCGTCACAGAATTATCCTTCCCCTACGCCCCCGCCCTTACATCTCCCCCACCCAGTCTTCCGCCAGCACATCCCGGCCAAGGCCGAGGCTGAGGGCGAGGTGCAGCTTGGTCAGGGCGGCTTCCCGCGTCATATGCCCCCCGGCGATTACCCCGGCGTCGGCGAAGGCGGCCCCGGCTTCATAGGTGTCGAAGGCAATCGCACCGTGCAGGCACTGGCTGACCGCCACCATCACCGTGCCGCCGTCGCGCAGGCGGTGCAGCAGGCGCACCAGCCCGGCATCGGCGGTCGGGCCGGTTCCGCTGCCGAAACATTCGACGATCAGCCCCTGTGGCGGCACCGCAAACAGGCTGTCGGCGTGCAGGCCGATGCCGGGGTGCAGGGTCAGGAGCGCCACGGTCGGCACAGGCGCGGTTTCGGCCACGGCCGGCAGGCTGGCGCGGCCGGGGGCAGCAACGGCGGTCTGGGGCCGCGGCTGACCATCCAGCAGGGCGGCGGCGTCGCGCATGGCGTCCATGTCGTGGGCCATCAGCTTGCGGGCGCGGGCACCGTGGATCACCCGGCCATTGAAGCAGACGGAAACACCGTGCTGCGCCGCCGGGCCGTCGGCCATCGCCGTCACCGTTTTCAGGGCCAGCCCGAGGTTAGCCCCGCCGTCGGAGCCCTCAGCCACCATCGGCACCATCGCCCCGGTCACGGCCACCGGAATCCCGGTTCCCGCCAGCTGGAACGACAGGCTGGCGGCGACATAACAGAGGGTATCGGTGCCGTAGATCACCACAAAGCCGTCATAGTCCGCCGCCAGCGCCCGGATATCGCGGCCAAGGCGGTACCAGACCTCCGGCCCGGCATTGGCGCTGTCCAGCAGCGGGCTGTATTCCCGCACCTCCGCCCCGTTGCGCAGGCCGGGGTGCAGGCGGTCAGTCAGGGCGGCGAAGGACGGGGCCGGGCGCCAGCCGCGTTCCCCTTGCTCCATGCCGATGGTGCCGCCGGTGTACAGGATGCAGATGCGACGGGTCATGGTGTCTCCCAATGCTTTCTTATTAGAAGTGTGTCTCTGAGGATTTTTTTGGTTAAGGGCGGCACTTTGCCATGCCGGGGCGGATTGGCAACGGTTTTGCGCGGCCCCGGGCCGGGGGCTGACAGCGGGCTTGACTTGAGTCCGGCGATAGGGTTTGTTCCGCGCCTTTTTCGCCCCCACAGGAGTCCCGCCATGCACTGCGGTTTCGATTTCGGCACCAGCAATTCCGCATTGGGGATTCATGATGGCGTCACCCCGGTGCTGCTGCCGCTGGAAGGGCAGCACCGCACCATGCCGACTGCCCTGTTCTACCGCCCGGAACGCCCGGCCCCCGATCTGGGGCGGGAGGCGATGCAGGCCTATCTCGGCGGCGATGAGGGGCGGCTGATGCGCTCCATCAAGTCGGTGCTGGGCACCAGCCTGATCGAGGAAACCACCCGCGTCGGCAACCGTCAGGTGCCGTTCACCGCCGTGCTGCATGACTTCATCGCCGAGGCCAAGCGCCGGGCTGAAGCCGCCTGCGGGCACGACCTGACCGCCATCGTGCAGGGCCGCCCGGTCAACTTTGTCGATGGCAACCCGGAGGGCGACCGCGCCGCACAGGCGACGCTGGATGGCATCCTGCGCTCGGTCGGCTTCAAGCATATTGAATTTGAGTACGAGCCGGTCGCCGCCGCCTGCCTGTATGCCGACCAGCACGCCGGGGCGGTGAAGCCGGATACGCTGGCGCTGATCGTCGATATCGGCGGCGGCACCTCGGACTTTTCGCTGGTGCGGTTGACCCCGCCGGGGTCGGACCACGGGCGCACCCGTGCCGATGTGCTGGCCAGCACCGGCCTGCGGCTGGGCGGTACCGATTTTGATGCCTCCCTGTCCTTCTATAAGGTGATGCCGCTGCTGGGGCTGGGGCTGGAGGTGACGGAGAAGAAAATCCCGGCCCCGCGCTGGATCTATTCCACCCTGTCGAGCTGGCCGCGCATCAACACCCTCTATGCCCCCAAGGCGGAGCGGGACGTGCGCTGGCTGGCGGAAACCGCGCCGGATCAGCCGGAGTTCCAGCGGCTGGAAACAGTGGTGGAGCACCGCCTTGGCCACCGGCTGGGGGCGGATGTGGAAGGGGCGAAGATCGGCCTGTCCAACGCCGCCAGCCATGCCCTCGCCCTGTCGTACATTGAACGCGATCTGGCCCCGGAACTGTGGGAACGCGACCTGCGGGAAGTGCTGACCGACGGCATGGCCCGCCTGACCGGCGGCATTGATGCCTGCCTGAGCCAGAGCGGGGTGACGGCGGAGCAGATCGGTCTGGTGATCCTGACCGGCGGCTCCACCGAAATGCCGGTGGTGCAGGATGCGGTGCGCGCCCGCCTGCCGGGGGCGGAGATCACCCCCTGTGACACCTTCGGGGCGGTGGCCTCCGGGCTGGCGGTGGAGGCCGCGCGGCGGTTTGCCTGAGCAGACGCCCCCGCCCGCCCGCCGACTGAGGGGCTAAAAAACAAAGCGGAGCGCAGCGACTGGGCCATTGAGGCCCCGCGCGACCATTCGCGCGTGAGGCAAGCGGGCGGACGCCCGCGCCCGCCGACTGAGGGACCAAAAAACAAAGCAGAGCGCAGCGACTGGGCCATTGAGGCCCCGCGCGACCATTCGCGCGTGAGGCAAGGGCGCGGATGCGCCCGCCCGCCGACTGAGGGGCCAAACATACAAGGTCTAACCACCTTCTCTCTCCCCCTTGCACCCCCCGTAAACTCTCCCTATGGTTATGCCGTCTTCAGCCGAAGACAGTCTTTAAACATAAAGGCACTTGTTCTCAGGGCAGGGTGAAACTCCCGACCGGCGGTACATCGCCGCCCCGCATCCGTGGGGTCCGGCGGCAGCCCGCGAGCGCCTGTTCCCGTGCAGAGGACCGCACAGCCGGAACAGGGTCAGCAGATTCGGTGAAAAGCCGAAGCCGACGGTAACAGTCCGGATGGAAGAGGATAAGGCCGCGTCCGCATGCCGCCCCGGTTTTCCGGGATGGTGTGGCGTGGTATGTGCGCATGCGTGCGCCGGGCCGGGGGCTTTGCCCTGCGGTGCGTGTGGGCGTGTGCGGTCTTCCTGCGTGCCCTGATTCTGGTCAGCCGCCCCGATGGAACGGAGCATAACCATGAATCAGATGTTACCCGAAACCCCGTCCCTTCTCGCCGGTTACGGCACCCCGCAGGAGCGGGTGAAGCGGGCCGTCGCTGCCCTTCAGCGCGGCGAGGGGATTCTTGTGGTCGATGATGAGGACCGCGAGAACGAAGGCGACTTCATCTTTGCCGCCGACAGCCTGACCGACCAGCAGATGGCCCTGATGATCCGCGAAGGCAGCGGCATCGTCTGCCTTGTACTGACCGGTGAGCAGTGCGACCGCCTGAACCTGCCGCCGATGGTGGCCGACAATACCTCCCGCATGGGCACCGGCTTCACGGTGTCGATCGAGGCGGCGCACGGAGTCACCACCGGCGTTTCCGCCGCCGACCGCGTCACCACGGTGAAAGCGGCGATCAACCCGCAGGCCCGACCGCAGGATCTGGCCCGCCCCGGCCATATGTTCCCGCTGCGCGCCCACCCCGGCGGGGTGCTGGCACGGGCCGGGCATACCGAGGCCAGCCTTGATCTGGTGCGGATGGCCGGGCGGGCCCCGGCGGCGGTGCTGTGCGAACTGACCAACCCGGATGGCACCATGGCGCGCCTGCCGGAGGTGATCCGCTTTGCCCGGGGGCTTGGCATGCCGGTGATGACCATCGCCGACCTGCAACTGGTGCTGCGCGGTCAGCAGGCCGCCGCGTAAACCTCTCCCCTGTTCCCCCTCCCCCCTTTCCTGTCTGTGTCGGGGGGAGGGGATTTTCCCGCCCGGCGGCGACAGCGCACCTTGACCACCACCGGGGGTTATGCTGTGCTGCCGCCATGACCCAGCACGATCTGTTCGCCGCCCCGCCCTCCTCCCTGATGTCTTCCGGGGCCTCTTCCCTGCACGCTGACAGCGGCGATGCCGGTCCGGCCCGGTCCTTTTCCGCAGCGGAGCGGCTTGACCTGCTGCGCCTGATCCGCAGCGAGAACGTCGGCCCGGTGACCGTGCGCCGCCTGCTCGACCGCTTCGGCACCGCCCGCAAGGCGCTGGAGGCCCTGCCGACGCTGGCCCGCAACGGCGGCCGGGCCAAACCGATCAAGATCTGCCCGGCCACCACCGCCGAGAAAGAACTGATGCAGGCGGAAGCCCTTGGGGCCCGCCTGCTGTGTCTGGGCGAAAGCGCCTATCCCGCCCTGCTGGCACAGGTGGAGGATGCGCCGCCCTGCCTGTATGCCCTTGGCCATGCCCCGTTGCTGGCCCGGCCCTGCATCGGCATGGTCGGGGCGCGCAATGCCTCGGTGGCGGGGAAACAGTTCGCCCGCAAGCTGGCGCTGGATCTGGCCGCCGCCGGGATCACCGTGGTCTCCGGTCTGGCCCGGGGCATCGACACCGCCGCCCATGAAGGGGCGCTGTATGCCGCCACCCGCAATGACCCCGCCGCCGCCGGAACCGCCGCCGTCGTCGCCGGCGGGATTGATGTGATCTATCCGCCGGAGAACGACCGCCTGTACCGCCAGATGGTGGAACAGGGGGTGATCCTGTCGGAAATGCCGCCTGCCACCGTGCCGCAGGCCCGGCACTTTCCGCGCCGCAACCGCATCATCTCCGGGGCCAGCCTTGGGGTGGTGGTGGTCGAGGCCTCGGCCAAATCCGGGTCGCTGATCACCGCCCGCTGTGCCGCCGATCAGGGGCGGGAGGTGTTCGCGGTGCCGGGATCACCGCTGGAAGCCCGCAGCGAAGGCCCCAATCTGCTGCTGCGCGACGGTGCCACCCTGATCCGCCACGCCGGGGATATTCTGGAGGCGATCACCCGCCATCCTCCGGCGCTGGGAGAGCGCGGACGCCCCGGTTTCAGCGGCCCTGCCCCGGCCCTGCCGCCGGAACAGGATCTGGCCCGGGCGCGGGCGGAAGTTGTCCCCTGCCTGACCGTAACAGCGGTGACGGTTGACGAAATCATCCGGCAATGCCAATTGTCTTTTGCCGTTGTGTCCATGATCCTTCTGGAACTGGAACTGGCGGGCCGTCTGGAACGGCACCCCGGCAACCGCGTCTCTCTGCTGTCCGCCCCATGATCTTTCAAGGGGATAGGATGGCGGGAAGACACCTGACACCGCCTATTCAGCCTTTGCGAGCCCCATGAACGTCGTCATCGTCGAGTCCCCGGCCAAAGCCAAAACCATCAACAAATACCTCGGCGGCGGCTATACCGTTCTGGCGTCGTTCGGTCACATCCGTGACCTGCCGCCAAAGGACGGGTCGGTGCGCCCGGACGAGGACTTCGCCATGGACTGGGCCACCGATGCCCGGTCGGAAAAGCACATCCGCGAGATTGTGCAGGCGGTGAAGGGGGCCAAGCGCCTGTTTCTGGCAACTGACCCGGATCGCGAGGGAGAGGCGATTTCGTGGCATGTGCTGGAGGAACTGAACCGCCGCAAGGCCCTGAAGGATGTGGAGGTGAAGCGCGTCACCTTCAACGCCATCACCAAATCGGCGATTTCCGAGGCGATGGCCCATCCGCGTGACCTGTACTTTGATCTGGTCCACGCCTATCTGGCCCGCCGGGCACTGGATTATCTGGTCGGCTTCACCCTGTCGCCGGTGCTGTGGCGCAAGCTGCCGGGCTCCCGCTCCGCCGGGCGCGTGCAGTCGGTGGCGCTGCGCCTGATCTGCGAACGGGAATCGGAGATCGAGCGTTTCACCTCGGAAGAATACTGGACCGTTGCCGCCGATGCCCTGTCGGCGGGGGGCAAGCCGTTCCTGTCGCGGCTGACCCATCTGGACGGCACCAAGCTGGACAAGTTCGGCCTGCCCGACGCCACCGCCGCCGAACGGGCGCGGCAGGCGATTGAGGCCGGGGCCTTCACCGTCGGGGCCATTGAGCGCAAGCAGGCCAAGCGCCACCCGTTCCCGCCGTTCACCACCTCCACCCTGCAACAGGAAGCGGCGCGGAAGCTCTATTTCTCCGCCACCAAGACGATGACGCTGGCGCAGCGCCTGTATGAAGGCGTGCCGGTCAACGGCGAGACGGTCGGCCTGATCACCTATATGCGTACCGACGCCGTCAGCATGGCACCGGAAGCGGTGAACGACGTGCGCACCCTGATCGGCCAGAGCTGGGGCGACAAATTTGTCCCCTCCGCCCCCCGCGTCTACAAGACCAAGCAGAAGAACGCGCAGGAAGCGCACGAGGCGATCCGCCCGACCAACGTGTTCCTGAAGCCCGGCGACGTGCGTGATGTTCTGGATGCCGACCAGTTCAAACTGTATGAGCTGATCTGGAAGCGCACCGTCGCCAGCCAGATGGAAAGCGCGGTGATGGACCAGATGGCGGTGGATCTGGCCGATGGCGGCAAGAAGACCGTGCTGCGGGCCACCGGATCCGCCGTGCTGTTTGAAGGTTTCCTGAAGCTGTACACCGAAACCGTCGATGACGGTGCCGAGGATGACGAGAACAGCCGCCTGCTGCCGCCGCTGAAGGAAGGCGAACCGGTGCAGATCACCAAAATCTCGCCGGAGCAGCACTTCACCCAGCCGCCGCCGCGCTATTCCGAAGCCAGTCTGGTCAAGCGGATGGAAGAACTCGGCATCGGCCGCCCCTCGACCTATGCCTCGATCCTTCAGGTGTTGCAGGACCGCGATTACGTGCGCCTTGACGCCCGCCGCTTTGTGCCGGAAGACCGGGGCCGGATTGTCACCGCCTTCCTCGAAAGTTTCTTCCGCCGCTACGTCGAATACACCTTCACCGCCGATCTGGAAAACCAGCTCGACGAAATCTCTGCCGGTCATCTGGACTGGAAAGAGGTGCTGCGCCGCTTCTGGCAGGACTTTTTCGCCGCCGTTGAAGGCACCCAGACCCTGCGCATCTCGGAAGTGCTGGATGCGCTGGATGCCGACCTCGGCCCGCACCTGTTCGCCGCCCCGGCCGATGCCCCGGAAGGGCATGACCCGCGCCAGTGCCCGGCCTGCGCCGCTGGCCGTCTGTCGCTGAAACTGGGCAAGACCGGGGCCTTCATCGGCTGCTCGGCCTATCCGGAATGCCGCTACACCCGGCCGCTGGGCGGCGGGGCTGATGACACCGCCACCGACCGCGTGCTGGGCGACGACCCGGAAACCGGCCTGCCGGTCAGCGTCCGCAAGGGGCCTTACGGCTGGTACTGCCAGCTCGGCGAGGCCACCGGCGAAGGCAAGGCCAAGACCAAGCCGAAGCGGGCCGGTCTGCCCAAGGGCATGGATCCGACCGGGGTGGAGCTGGAACAGGCCCTGTCCCTGCTGGCGCTGCCGCGCACGGTCGGCCTGCACCCGGAAAGCGGCCTGCCGATTCTGGCCGGGATCGGGCGCTTTGGCCCGTACATCGTTCACGATGGCAAATATGTGAACCTGCGTGACGACAGCGTGCTGGAAATCGGCATCAACCGGGCGGTTGACCTGCTGGCCACCGCCAACAGCCGCGCCCGCAAGGTGGAAGGCAAGGAGCTGGGCACCCACCCCGACGACCAGCAGCCGGTGAAGCTGCTGTCCGGACGGTACGGCCCCTATGTCGAACACGGTGCCACCCGCGCCAACCTGCCGCGTGATACCGACCCGGAAACGGTGACGCTGGAACAGGCGGTCGGCTGGATCGCCGCCAAGGCCGCCAAGGATGCCGCCTCCGGTAAGAAACCGGCGGCAAAGAAGGCCCCGGCGAAAAAGGCGGCGGCGAAGGCCGATACGGCGACGGCGGAAAAGAAACCCGCTGCGAAGAAGGCAGCCCCGAAGAAGGCGGCCACCAAGAAAGCCGCAACGGATGCGGTGGTGGTGGAACCCCCGGTTGATGACAGCCTGCCGTGGGACGATGACACCCCGGCAGCCCCGGCAAAAAAAGCCGCCGTCAAAAAACCGGCTGCAAAGAAAGCGGCGACCACCAAAAAGCCCGCCGCGAAAAAGGCTCCCGCCAAGAAAGCGGCAGCCAAAACCGATGACAGCGAAGCATAAGGCTCTGCCCTTGGCCGCCGGAACCGTCCGGCGGCCTTTCGCTCATTGTTCACAGACCAAGACCAACAGAAAGTATTGATCCTTTGACCAAACACCCGCGCAAGCCCGTCCCCCTGCCCAGCAAGGCCCAGGTTCTGGAATTCATTCAGGACAGTCCCGGCCGTGTCGGTAAACGGGAACTGGCCCGCGCCTTCAACCTGACCGCCGAGCAGCGGCCGTTCCTGCGCCAGATCATGAAGGAACTGGAGGAGGACGGATCGGTCCAGCGCGGCCACAAGCGCACCCTGCACCGCCCCGGTGCCCTGCCCGATGTGGCGGTGATCCAGATCAGCGGCACCGATGAACACGGCGAACTGCTGGGCCGCCCCTTCAACTGGACCGAAGACGGCCCGCCGCCGCGCATTTTCCTGCAACCGGTGCGCCGGGATCTGCCCAGCGTCGGCATCGGCGACCGGGTGCTGTGCAAGATGCAGTTCATCGGCAACAATCAGTATCAGGCCCGGGTGATGAAAAAGCTGGTGGAGGCCCCGGCCCGGGTCCTCGGCCTGCTGGAAGTCGGCACCAACGGCCTGTTCCTGCGCCCGACCGACCGCCGCGACCGGCAGGATTACGTGGTGGCGCGCGGCGACACCGGCGGGGCCGAGGCCGGGGAACTGGTGGAAGCCGAAGTGCTGCCCGGCCGGGCCCATGGCCTGCGGCAGGTGCGGGTTCTCGACCGTCTCGGCTCGCTGACCGCACCGAAGGCAGTCAGCCTGATCGCCATTCACGCGCAGGGTATCCCGACTGAATTCACGCAGGGGGCGCTGGATCAGGCCGAAGCCGCCGGACCGGTGCCGCTGGGCACCCGCGAAGACCTGCGCGACATCCCGCTGGTGACCATCGACGGCGAGGACGCCCGCGACTTCGACGATGCGGTGTGGGCCGAAGCCGACGGCAGCGGCGGCTGGCATGCCATTGTCGCCATCGCCGATGTCGCCCACTACGTCTATACCGGCAGCCCGCTGGATAAATGCGCCTACGAACGCGGCAACTCGGTCTATTTCCCCGACCGGGTGGTGCCGATGCTGCCGGAGGCCCTGTCCAACGGCTGGTGTTCGCTGCGCCCGGACGAGGAGCGCGGCTGTCTGGCCGTGCACATGTGGTTTGACGCCAAGGGCAACAAGACGAAGCACCGCTTTGTCCGTGGCCTGATGCGTTCCGCCGCCCGCCTGACCTACACGCAGGTACAGAACGGGCTGGACGGCCGCCCGGATGACACCACCGGCCCGCTGATGGACCGTGTGATTGCCCCGCTGTTCGCCTGTTATCAGGCCCTGCGCTCCGCCCGCAATCTTCGCGGCGCGCTGGAAATCGAGATCGCCGAGCGCAAGGTGGTGCTGGCCGAGGACGGGTCGGTGGTCGGCATCGTGCCGCGCCCGAGCTGGGACAGCCACAAGCTGATCGAAGAACTGATGATCGCCGCCAACGTCTGCGCCGCCGAGACGCTGGAGGACCGGCAGCAGCCCTGCATGTACCGCGTGCACGACGAGCCGCCGATGGAACGGCTGGAAGCCCTGCGCGGCTTCCTTCAGACCATCAACCTCAACCTGCCGACCGGGGCGCTGCGGCCGCAGAACTTCAACAGCGTCATCAGCAAGGTGCGCGGCACCTCGCAGGAGCATCTGGTCAACACCGTCATCCTGCGCAGCCAGTCACAGGCCATTTACACGCCGGAAAACCGGGGCCACTTCGGGCTGGGGCTGCGGCGCTACGCCCACTTCACCTCGCCGATCCGCCGGTATTCCGACCTGCTGGTGCACCGGGCACTGATCCGGGGCCTTGGCTTCGGCACCGCGCAGGAGGCCCTGACCAGCGAACAGGCCGCCGACTTTGAACTGATCGGCGAACACATCAGCCAGACCGAGCGCCGCGCCGCGCTGGCCGAGCGGGATGTGATCGAACGCTACACCGCCCTGTACCTGTCCGAACGCATCGGAGCCGAATTTGCCGGGCGCGTCACCAGCGTTACCCGCTTCGGCCTGTTCGTCGAGCTGGAAGACAGCGGGGCCAGCGGCCTGATCCCGATTTCCTCCCTCGGCACCGAATTCTTTGTGCATGACGAGGCCAACCATCGCCTTGTCACCCGCTCGCAGCGCACCATCCACCAGCTGGGCGATGCGGTGATCGTCCGGCTGCGGCAGGCCGATCCGGTGACCGGCGGCATGCTGTTCGAGATGCGGGCCAATCTGGGCGGCGCCCCGAAGGACGGCTGGAAAGCCGAGCTGAAACCGGCACCGGAACGGCCGCAGCGCCCGCCCCGCGCCATCACCGAAAGCGCCGACTCCGGCCCGGCGGACGGTGCAGCTCCGGATGCCGGAGGTGATTTCCGCCCGGGAGCCCGGGGCAGCCGCAAACGGATCTCCGGCGAGCCGTCAGGCCGCAGTAAGACCGTGCGCCTCAACCGCTCCGGCCCGCCGGGCAGTAAAAAGCCGCGCCGTCGCTGACCACCGGAGCATTAAGGTACTGTAATACCGGAAAAACCCCCGCCGTTCCACGTCCGGCGGGGGTTTTCTTGCCTCTGCCCCGGCGTCGGAGCCGCCGGAAGGCCGCCGTCACCGGGCACGTCCCCTCCCGCTTACATCTTGTTAAGCGAAACCTGCCATGGTCTGATATCGGAAGGCAGGCCGGAGCTGAACGGGCAACCGTGCGGTACCGTATCCTATACGCCGCTTTCCTTCCGCCGACCGCCGTTTCAGGACTGGACCGAGCATGGCAGCAGGCACCGTAGACCGGATCATCCGCCCCGCGCCCCCACACCGGTGGCCGCTGCGGATCCGCCGTGTCGCCCTGATCGGCCTGTGGGTGCTGATGGCCGCCCCGGTGATGGCCGCAGCCCCCGCCGAGCCCCCGCCGTTTTCGCGCGATGAGGCGATGCGGATGATCGGCTTCACCTTCGATGTGATCGCCGAACGGCATCTGGAAGCCCTGAGCGGGCGGACGCTGGCACTGGATACCCTGAAAGGCCTGACCACGCTGGACCCATCCGTCAGCGTGCGCGCTGACAGCGACTGGGTGCAGCTGCTGGACGAGCGCGGCGTGGTGGCCAGTTACTCGGCCCCGGCGGATACCAGCCTGTCGGCCTGGACCCGGGTGACGGTGGATGTGACGCAGGCCGCCCAGAAGATTTCCCACCCGATTTCCGAGGCCCATGCTGAAGAGATCTATCAGGCCCTGATCGACGCCCTGCTGTCGACGCTGGATCCCTACTCCCGCTATGCCGGTCAATCGGAAGCGGCGGAAAACCGCGCCAACCGCAACGGATTCGGCGGTATCGGCATCCGCTATGTGCTGGAAGACGGCAAACTGTCGATCACCGAGGTGATGAGCGACACCCCGGCCTCCGACGCCGGTCTGAAGCCGGGGGATGCGGTGGTCAGCATTGACGGCACCCCCATCATGAAACTGGGCGGTACGCTGGAAGCTGCCCGGCAGCGCCTGCGCGGCCCGATCAATTCCCCGGTCACCCTCAGCGTCGAACGGACCGAGGGCAAGGCCCGGCCCCGCCTGATGGAGGTCAGCCTGCGCCGTGGGCTGGTGGTGCCGCAGACCGTGTTCATGGTGTCGGATTCCGACGGCATCGGCCATATCCGCATCAGCGGCTTCAATCACCGCACCGCCAAGGCACTGGAAGAGGTGGTCAGCGCCGCCATGCAGCAGAAACACCTGACCGGGCTGCTGCTGGACCTGCGCGGCAACCCCGGAGGCCTGCTGGATCAGGCGGTGGCGGCGGCCGACCTGTTTATGGACCGGGGCAAGATCGTCACCACCCGGGGCCGCCACCCGGAAGCAATGCAAAGCTATACCGCCCACCCCGACGACATCAGCAAAGGGCTGCCGATCGTGGTGCTGGTGGACGGCAAATCCGCCTCCGCCGCCGAAATCCTCGCCACCGCGCTGGAAGACAGCGGCCGGGCGGTGGTGGCCGGGACCTCCACCTATGGCAAGGGCACGGTGCAGACCGTGATCCGCCTGCCCAACGACGGCGAGCTGACCCTGACATGGTCACGCTTCCACAGCCCCACCGGCTACGCGCTGGAAGGGCTGGGGGTGATGCCGGGGGTGTGCGTCTATGATCAGGGGATGACCCCGGATCTGAGCGTGCAGGCCCTTGCCCATTCCACCAGCGATCTGGAAAGTTTCAACATGCAGTGGCGCACTGTCGCCACCGGGGATGCCACCGGACGCGCCGCCCTGCGCGGGCGCTGCCCACCCGGCAACCATGCAGGCTGGAACGTCGATGTCGCGGTCGGAAAGGCCCTGCTGCGCAATGGCCCGGCTTACGGTCAGGCCCAGACTGTGCTGACCCCGCCCGATGACACCGCGTCCCTGCACCGCTGAGGACCACCAATTCCGGGAGTCCCGGCAGGTTTTCCCCGGCAGGCCGGGCGGGTGCCTGACGGCAACTGACGGAAAACACTGGGGTTTCACGTTTTCTCCACAGCTTTCCCCAGCTTTCCCTTGACACCTTTTCCCAGCACTGTATTGTGCGCCCCTCGACACGCACGTTGTTTGACCAGGATTTAAGGCGATGGCTAAGCCGACCACCATTCAGATTAAGCTCGAAAGCACCGCTGATACCGGTTACTTCTACATTGCGAAGAAGAACCCGCGGAATACCACCCAGAAGCTGGAATTCCGCAAGTATGATCCGGTGGTGCGCAAGCACGTCGTCTTCCGTGAAACGAAGATGAAGTAAGATACGGGTTACACCGTTTTTTACCCTTTAAGGGCCGTTGGCAATCGTCAACGGCCCTTAAAGCTTTTTGCGCCCCCTGTCGCCGTCCCCCTCCCCTTGAGGAAACAGGCTGCGACGTGCGGACAGAGCCGAAGTCATGCGGCAGAAACAGTCTCCGTCAGCCGATCACCGACAGGGTTGTTTTCTGCATATCATTTTCCGTGCGGATCAACGCGGCAGAAGCCTTATAGGCCGCCTGCGCCATGCGCATCTGCACCAGATCGGTACTCAGGGAGCTGTTGGGCAACCCGTAAGCCGTGCCACCATCAGCGCCCGGCGTCGGCATATACGCCGGGACCACCGGGCGGGACCCGGTGACCACGCCACCCCCGGCGACGCTGGACTGCGTGACCGCCTGAGGCTGATATCCCTGATAGCCATCCGCCGTAATCGTCCCGCCACTGCGGGCATTCACGATATTCGATGCGGAAATCGCCACGGCGCGGGACGCAGCCTGTAACCCGGAAACAGCAGTGGAAAAGGCGTCAGACATGGCGGCGGAGATCCCTCTGCTTGGCAGACCCTGAAGACTGGCTGGATGACCGGCGACAGCCTATCCACCCTCCCCCAAGCATCGGCGCGGTTCAGCACTGTGGCTGTGAACCCTGTCACACCCCCGCTGACCGGAACCGGAGCCACCCCAAAAAAACAGGCAGCCTGTCGCCAGACTGCCCTCTTCATGCTCCGCACCTGCCGCCGCTACATCCAGCGGCTATAGACTTCTCCGGTCTGGCGGTCTTTCCCGCCGGAGGAGATCGCCCGAATGGCGCGTTCGTACTGGTTTACCCCGCTGCGCACCGTGGTGCCGGTGTTGCGGTCCCGGTCGCCCTGATTGCGGTAAGACACCAGCACCGCCGACACCTCGGTGGTCGTCAGGATGTCGCCGAAGCGCACCCCTTCCATCCGGGCCTTCCGGGCCGCAGCCTGCCGCTGCGACTGCTGGAACAGATTGCTCCAGTCCTGCGCAAAGCGGAGGGCTTCGTCCTCCGCCCCGACATTGCCGGAATTCGCCAGATTGGTGATGCTTTTGAAGGTCAGGGACGACGACACGGTCCCGCCGCTGCCCGCCCGCAGGGGGGAGGCCGCAACCGGCTGTCCTGTCTGTTGTCCGACCTTCGTGACCACGATGGGCTTCCAATGTCTTACGGGGAGGTGAGGACCGCACGGTGCAGCCCCACAGAACCCGGGGGAACCGGCTTTACGTCCCGGCAGACGGTAAACTCAGCGGCTGGTACCGGGCGATAACACCCGGAACAGCAAACGATAACCGGGGAATACCACAGGAGAACCATCGATTAAAGTCGATAAAATTCAAGATTTCGATTCGTCGGTCTCCGACGCCCGTCCCCTTGATAGATCCCGGTTTTACAGCGGTCAGAGTCTGGATGGATAACCGCATGGTTTTATGATGAGGCCCCACCCCGGCAGAGTCAAACTCCGAGGCCGTTCTTGCAAAAACAATTCGCCCTCAAGCAGTCCCTGACCGCCGCAACCAACGCCCGGGTTGTCAGCACAGACACATCTTACGCCTGCTGCGTGTTGCCAACAGTGCCGGACCCGTATCTTATAGGCATGAAAGCCGGATGCGGACCGCCGAAAGGGATCCGCCGTTCTGTCGTGACCACGGTCCGCCACCGGATTCTGCCCTGTCCTCTTGCCCGGATGCCGGAAGCCATGTCAACCCGCAGGGATTTTCTGTCCGCCCTCAGCAATGCCACCCTGTCGTTTCCCGATAATACGGCGGCCCGCCGGATGATTGCCGGGACCTTTGGCATGGAAGACTATCACCGGCTGCTGCTGTCACTGTATCACGTCGCCCACGCGGTGCCGGACAGCACCCGTCTGGCGGCAGCGCGCTGCCCGGACAGCCTGCCGCAGGCCCGCCAGTGTCTGGAAGCCCACGCCCTGCGGGTTGCCCCCCATGCCGGGCTGCTGCGGACCGATCTGACCGCCAGCGGTTACGCCGGTCCGGCCCCGGAAAACACCACCCCCGACCCCGCCGCTGCCGCCTACATCACCTTCAACGCCACTCTGGCGGAAACCCACCCGGTGGCGCGGCTGGCGGTGATTGCGGTGATGGATGCCATCAGCGGCAGCTTCAGCGGCAACTATATCGCCAAGCTGTTGCAAAGCCTGCCGCTGCGCCCCAGCCAGATCGGCTTCTTCTTCCGGCAGGATGATCCGGCAACCCGCCCGCAACCGGTGCTGGATGTGCTGGAACACCTGCCCCTGACCGCCGGAGACTGGGCCGGAATGATTGATGCCGCCACAGCAGCCGCCCGGCTGTACCGCGATGTTTACAGCAGTGCGGTCGCAGCCCCGGCCCCGGTGGATGGCCTGCGCCGGAGCGCCTGACCGGATAATCCTTTAGAGCTGATCCGCCACCTGCCGCAGCCCGTCAAGGTTACAGCGGAAGTGGTTGCGCCCCAGCGTTTCCAGCAGGGAAGCCCGGCGGAATTCGGCAATCGTACGGCTGGCGGTCTCGGTGGTGATGCCAAGGATCGCGCCGAGATCTTCCCGGGTGAACAGATCGCTGATCTCGTTGCTGCCACCGGTTTCGGCCAGATGCAGCAGCAGGCGGGCCACCCGCCCACGGGCATTGCCGGTGGACAGGCCGGTCAGCCATTCATCCGCCTCGCGCACCGCCTGATGCCAGCGGCGCATCAGCTGGGTATGCAGACGCGGCGTTTCCCGTTGCAGGCGGGTCACCACCTCCAGCGGCAGACGGCACAGCACCGCATCCTGCACCACCACGGCATCATGTTCATACGGCAGGGTCAGCAGCACCTCCAGCCCCAGCGTGTCGCCGGGGCGGCGCAGGCGGACAATCCGCTGCGATCCGTCCGGCAGGGACTGCACCAGCTTGATCATCCCGGAGCGCAGGGTATAGAGCGCCGTCCCCTGATCCCCCAGATGATAGACCGGGGCCCCGGCAGACAGACGCAGTTCATCAATCGGCACATGGATCAGCGCGAAGTCGGACTCCTGAAGGTCCGCGAACAGGGCCATCTGCCGGATGCCGCAGGTGCGGCACCCTGATGCCCCGGCCCAGGCGGCCTGAATGTTGATCCCCGCTGCCATCCGGCGCTGCCTCTCCTGCCTGACCGTGGTTTAACCCTTTCCGGAGACAGGGTTTTCAGCCTGCCTTCCGTGTATTTAAGCATGATCCGGCAACGGTGGGGACTGGGTATTTGCATCCTCCGCCAGATGCCGGGTCAGCCGTCCGGTCAGAAACTCCACCAAGGCCCGGACCCGGCGCGGCTGGGCCGCCGTCGCCGGGTACACCAGCTGCAACGCCGTCGCCCCGGAGGAAAACAGCGGCAACAGCTCGGTCAGACTGCCATCCCGCAGGCTGCCCGCGACATCGAACAGCGATTTATAGGCGATGCCCTGCCCGTCGAGGCACCAGCGGCGGATCAGGTCCCCGTCATTGGCAATACGGTGACCGGGCACCGGCACCCGTTCCATCCGGCCCCCGATGCGGAACGGCCAGACCGCCTCCGTCACCGTGCCGAAGCGCATCAGCAGACAGCGGTGTCCGGCCAGATCCTGCGGATGCTGCGGCACGCCGTGCCGCGCCAGATAGGACGGGGCGGCGCAGACCACCCGCCGGGCCGTGCCCAGTGGCCGCACCTTCAGCGAGCTGTCGGCCAGCAGCCCGTGGCGGACGGCCAGATCCATCCCCGCCGCCACCAGATCGACGTGGGAATCAGACAGGTGCAGGTCAAAGGTCACCTCCGGATGATCCTGCCCGAAGGCATCCAGCAGCGGCACCAGATGCCGCCGCCCGAAATCCATCGGCGCGGACAGCCGGACCGGGCCGGACAGCCGGTCGGCCCCCAGCCGGATCCGGGCGGCCAGATCATCGGCCTCCGCCAGCAGGCGGCGGGCCCCGTCGGCCAGAACCCGGCCCTCTTCCGTCAGGGTCACCGCCCGGGTGGTGCGGACCAGCAGGGCCGCGCCGTAATGGCGTTCCAACGCCGCCAACCGCTCCGAAACCGAGGACGGAGACAGCCCCAGCTCCCGCCCGGCGGCCGCCAGCCCACCCTTTTCGACAATGCGCAGGAACAGGGACAGTGTTTCCAGCTGCATGACCGGACCTCATTCTGCGGATTTTCCGAATTATGATTTCAGATCATCGCACATTCTGCCGGATATCCGCAGAGCTTATCCTTCCTGACAGACACCCCGCCACCGATCAGGAGCCTTCTGCCATGACCTTCACCGCCGCCACCGTTTCCGTCGTCATCGGCGGCACCAGCGGCATCGGCCGCGCCGTTGCCGATGCCCTGTCACAGCGCCCCGGCACCGTCCACCGCCTCAGCCGTTCCGCCGGGCTGGATATCAGCGATCCTGCCGCCGTGGCTGCGGCCTTTGCCGCCCTCGGGCCGGTGGACCATGTGGTGATCACCGCCGGATCACAGGCCCCCGGCGGGCCGCTGACCGGGCTGGACCTGACCGCCGCCAAAGCCGCCTTTGATGTCAAGTTCTGGGGCAGTGTCACGGTGGCGCAGGCCGCCGCCGGGCATCTGCGCCCCGGCGGCACCCTCACCCTGACCTCGGGCTTCCTCGCCCGCCGCGCCACACCGGGCACCTTTGTCAAAACCGCGATGAATGCAGCGCTGGAGGCCACCGCCAAACTGCTGGCGCGGGAACTGGCCCCGCTGCGGGTCAACGTGGTCAGCCCCGGCCTGACCGACACCGAAGCCTATGCTGCCCTGCCCGCCGAGGCCCGACAGGCGATGCTGGACCGGGCCCGGGCCACCCTGCCCGCCGGACGGGCCGGAACTCCCGCCGATCTGGCCGCCGCCTATCTGTTTGCGATTGATACTGCCTTCGTCACCGGCACGGTGCTGGATGTTGACGGTGGCGCGCTGATCGCCTGATTCCTTCCTGATGGAGATCCCCCAATGTCCGCTGCCCCTTCCCTGTTTTCCCCGGTCCGCATCGGCGGCCTGCCGCTGCCCAGCCGCCTGATCATGGCCCCGATGACCCGTGCCCGCGCCGCCCAGCCCGGCGACATCCCCACCCCGCTGATGGCCGAATACTACGCCCAGCGCGCCGGAGCCGGACTGATCCTCACCGAGGCCACCCAGATTTCCCCGCAGGGTAAGGGCTATTCCTTCACCCCCGGCATCCACAGCCCGCAGCAGGTGGACGGCTGGCAGCAGGTGACACAGGCGGTGCACGCGGCGGGAGGCAGCATTGCCCTGCAACTGTGGCACGTCGGGCGGATGAGCCACCCCAGCCTGCATGCCGACGGTCAGACGGTCGGCCCGTCGGCGATTGCCCCCGATGCCAGCGTGTGGATTGTCGATCCAGCCACCGGAACCGGCACCATGCTGCCCTGCCCGGTACCGCGTGCCCTGACCACGGCCGAAGTGGCCGCGGTGGTCGATGATTACCGCCACGCCGCCGACAATGCCCGTGCTGCCGGGTTCGATGCGGTGGAGATCCACGCCGCCAATGGATACCTGATTGATCAGTTTCTGCGGGCCAGCGCCAATCACCGCACCGACCGGTACGGCGGCCCGGCGGAGAACCGGATGCGCTTTCTGCTGGAGGTGGTGGACGCAGTGGCCGGGGTCATGGGAGCCGACCGCACCGGCATCCGGCTGTCGCCCTTCATCACCCAGCGCGGCATGAACGATCCGGACATCATCCCCACCGTTCTGGCGGTAGCGGCGGAACTGGAGCGACGGCGGATCGCCTATATCCACATCGCCGAAGCCGACTGGGACGACGCACCGGAAACACCTGAAGCGTTCCGGCATGCCCTGCGGCAGGCTTTTTCCGGCAGCATCATTGTCGCCGGGGGATACACCCGGGAGAAAGCTGATGCCATCCTGCGCAGCGGACTGGCCGACGCGGTGGCGTTCGGGCGCCCCTTTATCGCCAATCCGGATCTGCCGCGCCGCCTGCGGGACGGTCTGCCGCTGGCGGAGGCCGACACCACCACCCTGTTCGGCGGCGGTGCGGAAGGGTATGTCACCTATCCGCCGCTGCCGTAAGGCGGGCACAGCACAGAGGAGGGATGCGCGTCAGCCCCCCGGGCACAGGCGATCTCTTCGTCCCCCGCCTCAGAACGCTCCGGCATTCCGGGGCGGGGGATATCGCCTGAGGACCGGGGGCTTTGCCGATGGCTTACCCGGAAACGGCCCTCTCAGGCATGCAGGGCGTACCCCAGCACCCCCCACATATAAATCATCACCAGCAGGGACAGCAGCGCCAGAAACTCAGTGACAAAACGGCCGATCGACATGATGTCCTCCATCGGGGAATGCGCAGCCCCCTGCGCAGAGAGAGGGGAGACGGAAACGGCAAAGATCAGGCTTACGCCTATATTGTTCTTATTTTGTTCTTGTTGCGGTGATGGGAACATAAAGAGAACGCAGAGTCAACACCACCCCCCCGGACCCGCAGAATTCTGCGGGTCTCTCCTGCCACAGGGCTTGCCAGAATTGCCGATCCCGGCCAGACTCGGCGCATCCTCCAACAGGCCGGAGCCCGCGATGACCGACAGCGCCGCTTACCGCCGCACCGCGCTGTTGCCCGGTCTGGTGCTGGGGCAGGCCCGGTTTGAGACCACCCACTTTGACCGCCACTTCCACCTTGAGACCCACATCGGTGTGGTAACGGACGGCGTACAGCGGCAATCGTTCCGGCGGGAGGTGACGTTCCTCGCCCCCGGCGGCATCTCGCTGATGCCCCCCGGTGAAATCCACGACGGCACCCGCCATGCCGATCAACCGTTTACCCTGCTGACCTACCGGGTTTCCCCGGCATTGCTGACCGATCTGTCGGAAGACCTGACCGAAACCGCCCGCCCGGTGCCCGTCGCCGCCATCACGTTTGATCAGCCGGAAGTCAGCCAGCGCCTGATCCGCCTGCACCGGCTGCTGACGGCAGGCTCAGACTCTCCCCCTGCGCCTGAGCTGGCAGCCCAGAGCGAATGGCTGGCCCTGCTGGCCGCCCTGCTCCTCCACAGCCACAGTCTGCTGCCGCCACCGCCCGCCGGGCCACTGGGGGCGCGACGGTTGCGGCAGGTGCAGGACTACTGCCTTGACCGTCTGGCCGAAAAGATCACGCTGGAAGATCTGGCCACCGTCTGCGGCCTCGGGCGGTTCCAGTTTCTGCGACAGTTCCGCGCCAGTGTCGGGATGACGCCCTATGCGTGGCTGCTGCGCCTGCGGCTGGAACAGGCCTGCGCCCTGCTGGCGGAGGGACGGCAGACCATTGCCGCCGTGGCACAGGACACCGGCTTCCATGACCAGAGCCACTTCAACCGCGCCTTCCGCCGCGCCTATGGCGTCGCCCCGTCGGGGTATTGAGGCGGCTCCCCCGCTACGGAGCCTGCACAGAAGAAGGACCAGACAGCTATGGCTGTTCCCGCCAGTAAAGACGCTCTGCTGACCGCCATCGATACCGAATTCGGCAAGGTGATCCGGGACTTCCACGCCGTTCCGCCCGCGCAGGCCATGGACCGGACCCTCGAAGGGCACGCCAAGGGCACGCGGATGAGCGTTGCCGACCTTGCCGCCTATCTGATCGGCTGGAATGAGCTGGTCCTCAACTGGCTGGACCGCGACGCCGCCGGTCAGCCCATCGACTTTCCGGCAACCGGATTCCGCTGGAACGAACTGGGTCGCCTCGCCCGGAAATTCTATTCCGACTCTCAGGAGCTTTCCTATCCGGAACGCCTCGACCGCCTGATCACAGCAAAAACCCGGATCGTAGCCTTGGTCGAAGCCCGGGATAACGACACCCTCTATGGCCGCCCGTGGTACGGGAAATGGACGATGGGCCGGATGATCCAGCTCAATACGGCCTCACCCTATGCCAATGCGCGCGGGCGGCTGCGGAAATGGCGGACTGCCAACAGCGGCACCTGAGCGGCGGCAAGGCCTCGCCCGGCTTTTTCCGTCACTATTTTACAAGGCAGGCCAGTCCGATCCCGGCACGATCCCCCCGGAAACTCCTTTTTCTGATGGATCCCCGGAATGACGGAACGCCTGTATTTTTTCAGCGATGCGCTGGAGACCACCGCCACAGTCCTGTCCTGCACCGATGCCGGGGACGGCATCTATGCCGTGGTGCTGGACCGCAGCCTGTTCCACCCCCAGGGCGGGGGCCAACCGTCTGATACCGGGGTTCTGGGTGGGGTGCGGGTGCTGAAAGTCCTCAGCGAGGGCGACACCCTGCGCCATATCACCGATGGCCCGGTTGCCCCCGGTCCGGTGACCCTGCGGGTGGAAGCCGCCCCGCGCCTGCTGCACAGCCGCCTGCATTCCGCCGGGCATGTGCTGGCCGCCGCTGCGGCCCCGTCCGGCTGGCGGGCAGTGAAGGCCCACCACTGGCCGGGCGAGGGCCGCGTGGTGTTCGAGGCCCCTCCCCTGACCCCGGTACCGGATACCGCGGCACTGACCGCCGCCACCAATGCCCTGATTGGGGGTGGCCACCAGCGGGTGATCACCCCGGGGCCGGACGGACGGCAGGTCGGCTTCGGCCTGCTGCCTGCCACACTGTGCGGCGGCACCCATGTGACGGAGCTGTCCGTCATCGGCCCCATCCGCCTGACCCGGATCAGCCTGAAAAAAGGGGTGCTGACGGTCTCCTATGATGTTGATCTGCCCCCTGACTGATCCCGGCCAGAGAGCAATCCTGCGTCCCTGTGATGCCTGCACCCGGATAGCGATGGCGCAGGCAGCACCGGGGTAACGGCCAAAAGGCTGAAAGAATGGCCTGCCACCCTCCGGGATCAGAGAAATCTCAGCGTCCGGAGACGTCGAATTTCAAATGTGATTTAACGATTTTTCATAGCTTTAATAACGTCCTCCGCAACCAGTCTGGCCCCAGTGTTCGACAGATGATCATCATCGTAATAGAAGATGTCAGAGCCCTTCGCGGTTACACACCTTCCCCCTTTTACGGCATTACAGAAAATATGATCCGGCCGTACCCGCATTAAATTTTCATTGTCCGGAATCGAGTCAAATGCCTCAAGAACCTGCCGGTTCCGATCCATGAAAACGTCATAACTTGTTGTAATTTCGTCTTTTTCTCCAAACATTTTAAGTCTCGCCAATTGCCTCGGCACATCAAAACCAACCTCCGGGACCGGATAGACCAAGATGACTTTCTTCCCGCCCTCAAGTAAGCGCTGGACAGACCTCTTATACTGGCGTGTAAGCTTTTCCATCCTTAAGGGATTATTATTATTTTCCTTAATACCGTTCTCAACAACATCTAAAGATATACGATTGGAAGACTCAAAACCCCCTTCCCGATTATCAAAATATGTCCCTTCCATATAAATAGACCACCGGCCGAGAAGAACAACATATTCGACGTCATCACTCCGCAAAGCATAGTCAAAAGACTTCTTATTTAACTCGTAACACTTATGAACTTTTCTAAGGTCGAATCTGTAAACGTCCTCAACAGGAGGGCATCCGTTGTACGTGATCGACCGGAGAGAAAGGCCATTCTCAGAAAGGGCCTGAGAAAGCGAAAAGGCTAACGCATCGGCGTGAGAGTCCCCTAATAACAGGCCCTTTAATTTTCCATTTCCCAGAACGCAATAGTTTTCAGGCGAGGGAGCCTCCCCCCCAGAATAATGACATTGCGCCTGCCGAGGATTTTTATCTTTTTGCGCCAGAAAAAATTGGTCGAATTCCTTACTGAACCGGAACTTATACCCGCCCGAAATATGGCCACACAGGCCAATACAGATAAAAACAAAAGAAATAGAAAAAAATAATATAAAAATCCCCCTTCTTTTCAAAAAGGCGGCATTCCGAAATGGAACTTCAATGAATCTCCAACTAAAATAAGCCATTACAAAGGCCACAATAGATAATAAAATAAAAACATCCCGCCCCGGATCGTTCAAGATCCGATGTCTGGCAAATGCAAAAAGCGGCTGATGCCACAAATATGCACTGTAGCTTATCAAGCCAATCCGAACGAATGCTTTATTACCTATGAATTTACCAACACTATTTTCATTTGAAGCAAATAATATAATAAGGAGAGCGCCGAACACCGGAGCAAGCGCATTGGCCCCTGGAAACGGCGTTGCTTTACTATAAGAGAAGACCGCGTAGAGAATTAAGGCGAAACCGAGCCAGCCACCCAAGTCTCCCAGGACTTTCCCTGAAAGTCCTCGCGGCGAATTTGATAAATAAAATGCAGCGAAGACGCCAACAAGCAGCTCCCAAATACGGGACTGCAATAGAAAAAAAGCAGCCTTGGACCAAGCGTATGAATCTCTCTGAGACAAATAAAAACTATATATGAGCACAACCCCCAGCGCGACCACGGCCCAGCGCCGGCCAAGCTTCAATAAAAAGATCATAGATATAGGAAATATTAAATAAAACTGCTCTTCTACAGACAAACTCCACGTGTGAACGAAGGGCTTTAATTCAGATGCTACGCTGAAATAGTCATTTTCCCTCAAAAATAGAATATTTGATAAGAATAAATATATAGATACTAAGCTTTGTGAAAAGTCCTTCATATCTCTTGGCAAAAGCCAAAACCAAGAGAATGGCAAAGAAACCATCATTACGAAGAATAATGCTGGAAATATGCGCCTGATCCGCCTTTCATAAAATTTTATTAAAGAGAAATTTTTATCCTCAATTTCTTTTAGAATTATGGATGAAATTAAATAACCGCTGATGACAAAAAAAACATCGACACCAACGAACCCCCCCCTGAACGTTTCAAACCCAGCATGAAACAGTATGACGGGTATAACCGCTAAGGCCCGAAGCCCATCTATTTCTCGCCTGTATTCCATATATTTTATCCAAAAACTATCTATATTTTTCTTCTATATTCCCAACCGATACAGCATGACACAGATCAGCGCCAGAGACAGGAATGCCCGAGCCATCGCGAACCATTATCACCGACAAAGACACACTTGAGGAACGAAAACAAGCAACGGTCCTCCTTCAACGCCGCAACGCGCCGTTTCTACGCCTTGATCTGTTTACCCGCGCCTCCCACCAATGCATCAATCCATTCCCCTTTTTTCTGCGTCTTTAACACTCTGGAGTCAGCCCATCCCGGAAGCATGGGGCGTTTTCCCGGCAGGTGGATCCCGGTGCCGCCATGAACCCGACATGGGCGACACCGGGCTCAAATACCGCACCATGAAGGGCCAGCGTTTGCCACTGCACAGACGGAACGGAACAGCCCGGCTGATCCAATGCCGTTATCAGGCGATGACGGAGAGACCCCAGTGCCCGGCCAACAACGGCGCAACAGCGGTAAAAGCAGCCTCCAGAGCCAGCCCCTGACCATGCCGCAGGCGGAAAAGAGCACGTTCAGTAACCATCGGATTTCCTCCGATACAGACAGAAAAGGCCGGAGGACCTGCCATCAGGCGGTACTCCGGCACTCCGAAGACGGCTCAGACGACGGGGACCGGCAGGAATACGCTCTGCCCCACCACATCAATCGTCACCTTCCCGCGCAACCCGCGGGGCCCGCCCGTTTCCAGCAGGGTGTGGGCGTCCCCCATCCGGGCCAGCGGCAGGGTCGCCCCGATCACCGGCCTGACCAGACCGCGCTCAACAAGGGTGGTCAGCGCATCCAGCTTGCCCCGGTTCTGGCGGGTGAAAACAAAGTGGTAGGCGGCATTGCGGCCCCACGCCTCCACCAGATTCTGCGGCTGCGGAATATCGACAAGACTGACCACCCGCCCGAAATCGGCCAGCACCAGCGGGCTGCGGGTCAGTGTATCGCCGCCGATGGTGTCAAACACCACGTCAACACCCTGATTGCCGGTCAGCGCCGCCACCGCCGTAACGTAATCCTCCGTCACAAAATCAATCGCCTCATCCGCCCCGAGGGAGCGGACAAAGTCATGATCCACCGCACGGGCGGTGGTGATCACCCGGGCCCCGATCGCCTTTGCCACCTGAATGGCGATGGTGCCGACACCGCCCGCTCCGCCGTGGATCAGGATGGTTTCCCCCACCGCCAGCCGGGCACGGGAGACAAAGGCCTCCCACACCGTTCCACCGACCAATGTCAGACTGGCGGCCTCCAGATGGCTGAGGTTACGCGGCTTGCGGCCGACCAGCTCTACGTCAGCCACGTGCTGCTCGGCGTAGGATCCGGCACCGCCGAAGATCTTCGGGGTATAGTAGACCTCATCCCCGGGGCGGAATTCACTGACGTCGGATCCCACCTCCTCCACCACGCCGGAAATATCGTGGCCGATGATGGCGGGCAGCGGCACATAGGCCGGATAATCCCCCCGGCGGATCTGGTAATCCAGCGGGTTGATGGCGGTGGCATGGACCCGCACCCGCACCTGCCGGGCTCCGACGGCCGGAACCGGCACATCGCGGAGGTCAAACGCCTCGGCCCCGCCAAAACGGGTCAGCACAATCGCCTTCATAGTCATGGTCATGTCTGTGTCTTTCTGTCTCCCGGAACGGCCCTGCACAGTCAGGCAGGCGGCTCCGGTGGGGAGTGAACCGGGAGGCCCCCGCCGGGGGCTGCTCCGCTGACGTCACCTTGACCTTCAAACAGACAGCCGTGTAGCCATGGAGATATTCAATCAGTTTCAATATTTTCTTGAAGATGAAACCGGCCACCGTTATCCCCGGGCCCAGATCTGCCCACCGGCTGGAGAAGGCCACCATGGATCTTGACGATCTCACCCTGTTTATCCGGATCGCACGCCTCGGCGGTATCAGCGCCGCCGCCCGCGATCTTGGCCTGACCCCGGCCGGGGCCAGTGCGCGCCTTGCTGCCTTCGAAAAGTGTCTCGGGGCCCGCCTGCTGCACCGCACCACCCGGCAGGCTGCCCTGACCGAGGACGGACGGACCTTTCTGCCCCATGCGGAAAACCTGCTGGAGGCCGCCGCCGCCGCCCGGGCCGCACTGGGCGGGGCACAGGCGACGCCCCGGGGCACCCTGCGGATTGCCGCCCCCTCCTCCTTCGCCCGTCTGCACATCGTGCCGGGCCTGCCGGAATTCACCGCCCGCTATCCAGACCTGCGGCTGGATCTGCGGATCTCCGACAGCATGGTTGATCTGGTGGAAGGGGCCTTCGATGTGGCGGTGCGCTACGCTGACCTGAAGGACTCGTCGTTTGTGGCGCGGCGGCTGGCTCCGGACCGCCGGGTTCTGGTGGCCTCCCCGGACTATCTGGCCCGCCATGGAACACCGGAAACGCCCGACGACCTTGATCACCACGCCTGTCTGGTGGTCGGCACCCTCGACCGCTGGACTTTCCGGGATGCTGACGGGGCAGAACACGCCCGCTGCATAACCCCGGTCCTGCGCATCAACGATGGCGAGGCGGTGCAGCAAAGCGCCTGCGCCGGAATGGGCATTGCCCTGATGGCAACGTGGTGTGCCGCAGACCAGCTGCGCAGCGGGGCACTGGTGCCGGTTTTGCCCGATCACCCGCTGGTTTCAACCCAGACCCTGTGGGCCCTGTACCCCAGTACGCGGGAACTGGCACCGAAGGTGCGGGTGTTCATCGACTGGCTGGTGGCGCGGTTCGGCCCGGACCCCTACTGGGATCACGGGCTGCCGGTCCACAGCCTGCCCTGAGGGCGGAAAGCAGAGAGAAAAGGGCCTTACGCCCTCTTGATGGTGATCGTGCCCTTGCCGAACAGCACAGCCAGCACCCCAAGGCCCAGCGCGGCACCGGTTGCCAGCAAAATCAGAATCAGGGCCGACGGCACCACCACCGCCATCACCACCACCGCGACCAGCGCGAGAACGCACAGCGCCAGCAGACGGACGGCAAGGGTCTGGAACAGGCTGAGAGGGGACATCGGATCGACCATTCCTTGCAAAAAGATTGCACCCGGACACTGCCCCCGGTTCAAACCCGGGGTGTCTTCTCTCCGTTTTACCAGAAAACCACCCTAAGGAGAGTCATTTTCTCCGGATCGCATCAGATCTGGAATCAGCCCCGGCGGTTCCGGGCGGCGATGCCCCGGAGCGGCCCCTCCCCCAGAACCACAACCCAAGGTGATTCCGATCTTTTCCCGTGCTACAGTTGCGCAAAGCAACGGAGAACCGCCGAGGAGTCACATGGACGGGTCTTTCTTTTATCTGGTCGGGGCGGCACTGGTGGTTATCGCCCTGTTCCGGGGCCGCCGGGGCGGAAATTCGATCAAAGCCCGGAATATCTCGGGCAGCATTGTCATCAACGGCGATACCTCTGGCCCTGTGGTGCAGTCCTCCTCCCCTGCCGCATCCGGTACCGGGGAGAAAGGCCCCAACAAGACCGGCCTTATCGGCGTCATCCTCTCTGGCGCACAGCTTCTCGTCAGTCTCGTCAAATAATGTGGAATCCGTTCTCCGGCAGGTCGATGAAGCTCCGGGATGCGGCGGGCAGTGTCGTCGTCAACGGCGGTAACACCGGGATCATTAACCTCGGCGGCCTACAGGCAAAGACATTCCCCCTACAGATCTTTCTTCCCGCCGACACAGCCGCAGCCAAGAACGACAACGCCAACCGCTTCACATACACCGCCCGCCGCACAGAGTTTCTGGGGCGCGACGCGGAGATGCAGCAGCTTCAGGATTTCCTGACGTCACCGGCCCCCTTCCGGTGGTGGCTGATGACCGGTCAGGGCGGCGTCGGCAAAAGCCGCCTCGCCCTGGAATTCTGCCGTGCCGCGACGGCAAAAAAACATCCCCCGGCGCGGCCCGCCGCCCTGTCATGGCTGCGGGCGCTTCTGGGCGGAAAAGACAGGCCCGGCCAAGGCAGGCAGACCGGGACAGCCCGAACCGCAACGGCCAGCCAGCCATGGACCAGCGGCTTCCTGCTGCTGGACGAAGCGCATAAACAGACCGATGCGGCCCAGCTTGCAGCCTGCGTTGATCCCCTGCAACACTGGCAGCCCGAAAGCCCCACCCTGATCGTGGTCGATTATGTCGGGGAAAGGCCGAAGTATCTGGGCATGGTGATCCGCACTTTGGCCATGCGGAAGGATTTAGCACACCCGGTGCGGCTTCTGCTGCTGGAACGCGATGCCGATGGACTCTGGCGGCAGGCTTTCGACGCCTCCGACGCGCCCGGCCGGAACCTTATGGACCAGACGCGCCATGCCGATCCGCTGGCCCTGACCAGACCAGACGAAGACGCGTTGTGGGCCATCCTCTCAACAATGTCCAACGGGCAGGCCAAGGACAGAACGGATTTGCTCGGTCAGTTGAAAGAGATCGATCCGCACTGCCGACCCCTTTTTGCCGCCTTTCTCGGCGATGCCCTCGCCGGTTCCGGACCATCGCGGCGCTGGGACCGTGCCGCCCTGCTGAAGGACGTGCTGAAACGGAACGAGACGCATTTCTGGACCCCGAATGGCATCACCGAGGCCGACAAACTCTTGTTATGCCTGGCAACCCTGACCAGCGGTGCCTTTGCTGACTGGCTGAACACCCCGGCGTTGACGGCCCCGGACTTCCCTGATCCACTGCCCTCTCTGCAAGACCCGGGCCTGCAAGAGCGTTACCGGACCATGACCGGTTCGGATATTCAAAACATTGCCGGTCCGCTGGGCCGCCGCAGCCTGTTTCCCGCCTTGCAGCCGGACCTGCTCGGCGAGTTCTTTGTGCTGCAATACCTTGCACCGCCCGGAACCATGCGGGAAGCGTGGTCCCCCCGCCTACAGGCTGTTCTCAAGGCGGCATGGCACCTTGCCCCCGTCGGGACCGCTGTTTTTCTTGACCGCCTCGGCACGGACTTCCCTGATGCGCCAGACCTCCACGACTTTTTTGCGATGCCGGAGAGTGACGTCATTGAGGTCCAACGCTATTGGGCCATGGTGGCGATCAATGAGGGAACCCGCCTCGGTCGGCGTGGCGAGAACACGGCATCAATCGCCGTCTATGACGAGGTGATCAGCCGTTTTGCTGACGCCCCGGAGACAGCCCTGCGCGAACTGCTTGCCACGGCAATGGTCAACAAGGCGGTCTGCCTCAGCGAAAGTGATGACAGCACAGCAGCGATCGATCTCTATAACGACGTGATCCGCCGCTTTGCCAACGCCCCGGAGCCAGCCCTGCGCGGACCGCTCGCCAAGGCCATGGTCAACAAGGCGGTCCGCCTCGGCAAGAGTGGCGACAGCGAGGCGGAGATCGCCGTCTATGACGAGGTAATCCGCCGCTTCGGCGATGCCACGGAACCAGCCCTACGTGAACAGCTCGCCAAGGCAATGGTCTACAAGGCGATCACAATCGGCCAGAGTGGCGACAGCAAAGCGGAGATCGCCGTCTATGACGAGGTAATCCGCCGCTTCGGCGATGCCACGGAACCAGCCCTACGTGAACAGCTCGCCAAGGCAATGGTCTACAAGGCGATCACAATCGGCCAGAGTGGCGAC
>NZ_JACIIX010000006.1:0-60489 GCF_014205675.1 Novispirillum itersonii | reverse complement strand
GCTCCGCTTCGGCGATGCCACGGAACCAGCCCTACGTGAACAGCTCGCCAAGGCAATGGTCTACAAGGCGATCACAATCGGCCAGAGTGGCGACAGCAAGGCGGAGATCGCCGTCTATGACGAGGTGATCCGCCGCTTCGGCGATGCCCCGGAGCCAGACCTGCAAAAGGTGGTAGGCTTGGCTCGAGAATTTATCCAAGAAATGACCTCCGAACAGCAGGCAGGGTGATACGCTCACCCCCCCGACCGAAGGGAAGAGGAGCAGAACCCCGCCGGTCCCCACGATCCTGTTTTCTGACGCGGCGGGGAGTGGTAAGAGGATGCCATGATGACCGCAGCCCCCACGCCCGCCCCCGACGCCCCGTTTCCGCTCGCCCCGTTCCCGCTCGACCGCCGCCTGTCTGTCGCGCCGATGCTGGATTGGACGGACCGTCATTACCGCGTTTTCGCCCGTGGGCTGACGCGCCGCACCCTGCTGTACACCGAGATGGTGGTGACCGGGGCGATCCTGTTCGGGCAGCGGCCACGGTTTCTCGACTATGACGCCCGGGAAAACCCGCTGGCCCTTCAGCTTGGCGGGTCCGATCCGGCGCAACTGGCCGAATGCGCCCGCATTGCCGAAGACTGGGGCTATGCCGAGGTCAACCTGAATGTCGGCTGCCCGTCGGACCGGGTGTCTTCCGGCCGCTTCGGGGCCTGCCTGATGGCGGAGCCGGAACTGGTCGGCGACGGCGTCAAGGCGATGCAGGATGCCTGCGGCCTGCCGGTGACGGTCAAACACCGGCTGGGCATTGATGATCTGGACAGCTACGACCACCTGCGGCGCTTCCTTGATACCGTCTCGGCTGCCGGGTGCCAGGTGTTCACCATCCACGCCCGCAAGGCGTGGCTGAAGGGCCTGTCGCCGAAGGAAAACCGCGAGATCCCGCCGCTGCGCCACGATGTGGTGCATCAGGTGAAGCGGGATTATCCGCACCTCGACATTGTGCTGAACGGCGGCCTGAAGACGCTGGCGGAATGCCTGCCGCATCTGACCGACCTGCAAGGCTGCATGATCGGCCGTGCCGCCTACGAAACGCCCTATGTGCTGGCGGAAGCCGACCAGAGGATTTACGGCGACAGCCACGCCCCGGTCAGCCGCCACGACGCGGTGCGGCTGTTTGTGCCGTATGTGGAGGCCCAGCTTGCCAAAGGCGTGCCGCTGCACAGCATGACCCGGCATATTCTGGGCATCTTTCAGGGCCTGCCCGGGGCGCGGGCGTGGCGGCGGCACCTGAGCGAGAACGCCCCGAAGAAGGGGGCGGATGTCGGGGTGCTGCTGGCGGCGCTGGCCCATGTGCCTGAGGGCACTTATGAGAAAGGTGTGCCGGAAGGCACCGAGCCAAAGGATATGCCGGAAGGCACCGAGCCAAAGGATATGCCGGAAGGCACTGAGCCCAAAGATATGCCGGAAGGCACTTATGAGAAAGATGTGCCGGAAGGCACTGAAGAAAAAGGCGCGCCGCAGGCGTAAGCCTGCCCTACCGGCCTGCGGTCCACCACTCCAGAATGATCCTCAGCCGCGCCGCTGAGGAGGCATCCATCCGGAACCGCTGATTGTCCCAGCGGGCAACAAAATAGCACTGGGTCCGGTAAAACCCCTCCCCGCCGGGGCTGGTGTAAACGGCCTGAAGATAACTCTCCGCCACCAGCAGTCTGGCGTCGTCGATCGCGCGGCGGGTGGCATGCACCCAGATGCGGCGACACCCCGGCTCAATCGCCCTCAGCCGCTGCAACAGCGCCTCTGCCGCCTGCCTTTGCTGCGGGGAAATGACCTGACCGTCCGGCGGAGGGATCGCCAGAGATCCGGCCAGAATCTCAACGGCCAGCGGATGGCCGTCGGTGGCGGTTTTCGCCTCCGCCAGCGTCTGTTCCAGCAAAAACCGCAGGAAAGACTGCCATGCCGGGGACTGACGGCGCAGGCTGTACATCGGCAGCAGACACGTCACCTGCTCGGTCCCGCCAGCCTCCAGTGTGGCAATCGCCCGGCGGAGGCGGCGCAGACATGCCGGATCCTCCCCAGCCCTCAGATATCGGCGCAATCCTCGCTGAAGCGGGTGCCGGGCGGCCTTCCAGTCCCGCAGGTGCCGCCGCAGCCACGACCGGCCCCGCCGATAATCGGCCCGCAACCGTTCGCGGATTTTCCGGGTGTGGCGCGGAAAGTCCCACAGGAAAACCACCGGCTTTGCCAACCATGACAGGGCCTTGCCCACCGGGCCAATCGGTGGCGCCAAGGGGCCGCCATGCTGTTCCTGATGGCGGTCCCAGCTCCAGATCCAGCTTTTCCGCGAACTGCACAGGGCCTTGAGCTGGAGGTGCAGATCATCGGGGGAGACCCGGCCAAGCGGCGGAATCTCCATGCCATTCCACAGCCGGTCCAGACGGAAGGTGCGCGGCTCACCGTGCCCCAGATCCAGACCGGTCAGGTGAATAGTCCCGTTGCGATGCAGGATGATCCGGTCCAGCCACAGATGGCGCAGTTGTCGGTTGTATTCAAACCGCACCGGCTTCCCGATGCGGTCCACCAGCACGCCGTGATCCAGATATCCGCCCCGTACCGGCATGGCACCGATGCGGCCGAGCCAGTAAACCATCCGGGCCTTCAGCCACCGTTGCCCGGGCGGCTGAATCCGCCCGCCCAACGCTTCCAGCGCCGGTAAGCGGCCACGGGTCAGCCGCAGCCACCACCGCAGCAGCGGTTGCCGGGCCGGTGAGCAATCCCGCATCCCCCCCTGTGCGGCGGCAGCCTCCCGCCGCAGAATGGCCTCGCCGATCCGCTGCCGGGCGAGCAGACCCTGAAGCCGGGTCAAGCGCCGGATCGCAGGATCATCGGCCCGCAGCGGGGTGCGGTAAAGCTGCCCCCACAGGCTGAACACCATGCCGTCCTCCCCGACCTGCACAATGTGCCCCAGCCCCGGCGACGGCCCGGCGTCCGGGCAGTAGAGGGTTGTGAACGGATCGGCCTCCACCGGGCGGCAGGCAAATGAACGGTCAACCCGGATAACATCACCGGGCCTGATAACATCGCCGGGGCGGAGGGAACGGGGTCTGGTGGCCATGACAGCGGATCCTCTCGCCTCTTCAGGCGGGTATTTTACCGGTTCTCACAACCCCATCAAGATCCAGCCCTGACAGCCTTTCCAGCAAACGCAACAGGCCGGAGCGTATAGCCCCGGCCTGTTGTGTATCCCTGTGACGACGGTCAGCGCACCAGTTTCGGGTTTTCCTCGCGGAAGGCCCCGGCCTCGTGGATCAGCCAGTCGTAGAACAGTTGCGCCTTCGGCCGCAGCGGGGCGGTGCGGCTGCGCACCAGATGATAGGCCTTGCCTGCCGGAATCGCCGTATCAAACGGTCGCACCAGCGCCCCGGACCGCATCTCGCTCAGCACCAGACTGCCCCGGGCCAGCGCCACCCCCTGCCCCCGCGCGGCAGCATCCAGTGCCAGCGTGCTGTGACTGAAGCGCAGTTCCTTGGCCGGTTTCAGGGTTGCCGCCCCGGCCGCTTCCAGCCAGTGCGGCCAACTGACATAACCGCCGTGCATCTCGCTGAGTTCATCGACGATCACCGTCTGCATGCTCAGGTTGGCCGGGGCCTTCAGCACCATGCGTAGCAGCGGCCCGCAGACCGGGAACACCCAGTCTTCGAACAGCCGTTCCACCCGGTTTTCCGGCGCGGCCTCCGGCGAGGTGATGGTGCGCACGCCAAGGTCCACTTCGGCGGCTTCCAGATCAACCACCGCCGCTTCGGCCTGCACCCGGATCGGAATGTCCGGATACTGGGCCATAAACCCTTCCAGACGCGGGGCCAGCCATTTGGCGGCAAAGGCCGGGGGCACGGTGATCGTCACCGGAGCCTCCCGCGCCGGACGCACCCCGTCCACCGCCGTGGCGATGCGGTCAAAGGCATCACTCAGGCCGGGAAGAAGCCGCCGCCCTGCCGCCGTCAGTTCCACTGCCCGGTGGTGACGGACGAACATGGCAACGCCAAGGGCCTCTTCCAGCCCCTTAATCTGGTGGCTGACCGCTGCCGGGGTCACCGCCAGTTCCTCAGCCGCATCAACAAAGCTGCCGTGCCGGGCAGCCGCTTCAAAAGCACGCAACGCATTCAACGACGGTAAACGACGTTTCATGGTTCCTCCTGTCCCAGAGATAGGAAACCTATCTCTCATCCCCATTTGAACAGAACCTCACGCCCATCAACGTTAATCAACCGGCGATATTGGTCAGTAGGAGCCCATTCCCAAGCGGTACAGAATCTAACACAGGCCGGAGAGCGGACAATAGCCCGCAATCATTTTATTTCTACCGCACCTGCACATTTAATCTGCTGCAATTGCAAAAAACCCGGCCCCGCAGCAAAGGCGGACCGGGTTTTCTGGGATTATTCAAACTTTGTGTCTGGCCCCAGCGGGGCCAGCCGGACGACGTCAGGACAGCAGGCCGGTCAGCTTGGCGGCCAGCCCCTTCGATCCATCCACCTTGATCTTGCCCAGCGCGAAGGCGACCATCGCATCCATCTTGCCATCCATCAGCTTTTCCAGATTGGCCGAGGTGATGATGATGGTGGTGTCCGCCGGGCCATCATCCCGGCTGATCACCGCCGGGGTCTGAGTGGCGTCGATTCGCAGTATACCTTCGCCTTTAAGGTCGAACTTCACCACCGCCCGCAGGGCCCCGATATTGGGCAGAACATCACGGATACGCTCTTCAATCACGTCGATGGACATTGCGCTGCCTCCCGTCTGGCCGCACCGGAACAGCGGCGGCGGCCTCTTCCATGTCTTTGATCCGTGGCGGTTTTTTCTCCCGCCCTGACGGATGGGACCACGGACGTTGATACTTCTGGAACTGTTGTAACGCAGCGTGACGTTAACGTAAATAAAATATCGCAAAGGGAATTAACGCCCCTGCGGTGGACAGCCCCGGCCCCCGCCACCACACTCCGGCCCACCGAAGCGACCACCGCACACAGAAGGGGCCGTGATGCCGACCCTGTTTTACGTCATCGGCCCGTCCGGGGCCGGAAAAGACAGCCTGCTGGGCCACTGCCGCGCCGCCCTGCCCGATGGGGCCCCGCTGGTGTTCGCCCACCGCTACATCACCCGCCCGCTGGAGGCCGGAGGAGAGAACCACGTGGCGCTGACCCCGGCGGAATTCGCCACCCGGCAGGCGCACGGGGCCTTCTGCCTGCATTGGGATGGCAACGGCCTGCGCTATGGCATCGGGACCGAAGTCCGGGACTGGCTGGCCGCCGGGCTGTCGGTGGTGGTCAACGGATCACGCGGCTATCTGGATCAGGCCTCAGCCCGGTTCCCCGATCTGGTGCCGGTGCTGATCACCGTACAGCCGGAAATCCTGCGCGGACGGCTGGAAGGCCGGGGCCGCGAGACGGCGGCGGAGATTGAGCGCCGCCTGACCCGCGCCGCCGCCTTCACCGTCACGCACCCGCGCCTGATCCGCATCGACAATTCCGGCCCGCTGGATCAGGGGGCCGCTGCTTTACTGGCCGTGTTACAGGGACAATCAGGCTAATCGGACCTATTATTTCCTATAAAACAAATAAATCACCCCCAAGATTTTTTTGGCTTCCTTCAAAGTCTATATACGTAACAGCAGATATATCATTACAGAGGTCTTCAGATGAAACTGATCCTCCCAGATACAATATCAAACTTTATCTCTCATGCTCCGCTTCAGGCGGATGATATCGGAGAGTCTCCCTGTGCCGTTTACGCATTCACCCGGGGAAATGACCGCTTTTTCCTGAAAATCTCCCCCGCTGCGTTTGCCCCGACCACGTACAGCGTCAGCCGGGAAGCCGCCGTGCTGCGCTGGCTGGCGGGCCGCCTGTCGGTGCCGGAGGTGGTTGCCACCGCTGAAACCGACCACGGGGCCTTCATGATTACCCGTGCCCTGCCGGGAGACCCGCTGTTCACCCGTATTGACGCCGGAAAACCGGTGGAGGGACTGTTTCTGGAAGCCCTGCGGCTGGTGCAGGCGGTGCCGGTGGCGGAGTGCCCCTTTGACGCCGGGGTCTTCCCCCGCCTGACGGAACTGGACTATCTGCTGGCGCAGGGTCTGGCCGCCGAAGACATCGACCTCAGCCCATGGCCCGGCCTGACCGGACCGGAGGACCTGCGGGCGCACCTGCACGCCACCCGCCCGGCAGAAGATTCGGGGGAAGATCCGGTGTTCAGCCATGGCGATCTTGGCGACAGCAACATCCTGATCGACAGCCGGGAAACCCTGCACTTCATCGACCTCGGGCGCGGCGGACGGGCTGACCGCTGGCTGGATATCGCCTTCCTGTGCCGTAATCTGCGCGAAGAGGTTTCGGCGGAGGCTGAACAGGCGTTCCTCCGGCAGCTCGGCAGACCCGATGCCCCGGACCGGCGGCGCTTCTTCGAACAGCTTGATGAGCTGTTCTGAGCCTCAGGACGGTTTCAGCAACCGGGAGGCCCGCGTACCCCGCAGGGCCAGACCGGCAATCAGCAGGAAAATGATCCACTGCGGGGTTTCCATCAACGTGCCGAGATTACGGCTGCCGTAAGCGATGAACAGGCCCGCATAGGCGGCATATTGTGCGCACACCAGCCAGACCGGCCATGGCCCCATCTCCGTCCGCCGTGCGGCGGCCAGCAGGACAAGGCTGTTAATGGCTAAAATCACCGACACCGCATGCCACAGCACGGTGATGTAGGTTTGCAGGACCACGGACGGCCCGGCAGCCAACAGAGGGTCATGCACCTCCGACCCCCCGGCGAACAGATGGACCGCCAGTGTGACCGACGACAGGACTCCGGCGGCGGCATTCCAGTAATTCATGAGGGGTCCCCTGATCATTTCCATACGGTGCCGTATGGAAGCAGTTTTTCTTGCCCCGGTCAATACGGCAGCGTATGGATTCAGGATGACATCCCGCGACACCCTCTCTGACCAGCACTGGATTGAAGCCGCCTTCCGCGCCCTGAGTGACGGGGGCATTCAGGCCGTGCGGGCAGAAGCCCTTGCCCGCGCCCTGAAGGTCAGCAAGGGATCGTTCTACTGGCATTTCCGTGATGTTCCCGCCCTGAAGACGGCGATGCTGGCACACTGGAAGATCCGGGGAACACAGGAGATCATCGCGGCGATTGCCGATGCTGACACCCCGGCCCCCGCCAGCGCCCGGCTGCATCAGCTGACCCTGCTGGCCACCGACGACCGCAGCCACCCCTATGGGGGCGAGGCGGTCGAGATGGCCATCCGCCAGTGGGCCCGCCACGACCCGGACGCCGCCACCACCCTGCGGGAGGTGGATGACCAGCGGCTGACCTTCCTGACCGCGCTGTTCATCCAGCACGGCCAGACAGCAGAACAGGCGGGACGCCATGCCCGCCTGCTGTATGGTGCGTTAATCGGTCTGCCCTGCCTGCCGCCGGAAAACCCGGCTGACCTGCGGGCCGATCTTCTGGCCCTGCTCGACCGGCTTCTGGCCTGAGCCGCAGGCCCTGCCGGTCAGGTCGGCATGCGCGGCCGCAGACGGCGGGCCTGCGCCAGCAGCGCGAACGGCCCCGGCAGGTGGCTGAAGGTCTTTTCCACCTTCTTCTGGATCGACTGGCGGGTCTTGATGGCGGCCACCATGCCATCGAGACGGCGGTGCAGATAGTCCCAGGTGTCCACCGACTCCTCGGTGCTGTCATCCAGCCAGTACAGCAGGGTGGCGGCATAGATGCCGGTCAGCGAGGCCCGCTTGGTATACCAGTTGAAGTCATTCGAGCGGTCGCCGGCGGCGCGCCAGATGGCATCCGCCGTGCGGGCGGTGGCAGCAGCGGCGCGGGTCAGGTTGGTCGGCAGCGCATAGACCGACAGCGCACGGCGCACCGCTTCCTTATGGTCCTGCCACCGCATCAGCCGGGCCTGAATCACCTTGAACAGCCGGTCCCGCACCTTGTCATCGGCGCTCAACAGGGCTTCGGCATCCTCCGCCATCCGGGCATCGGCAAGGCGGGTGAAGTGTTCCACCGCATCAATCACCCCGTGCGGAAACAGCCGCTCCGGCACCGAGGCATCAAAATCGCAGTCCTGCGCGGCATGGCGCAGGGCGCGCAGGCTCCAGCCATCAAAGGGGATATGCGCCAGCGCCGCCAGCACCAGACGGTCCCGCATATCATCAAGGGTCAGCTCGGTCATAAGCCCCACTCCTTCCATCAGCTCGCCGCCGCCTTCCTGAGTTCCTCGACAAAGCCGAAGGTGGTCAGGTCGGTCATGCGCATGGGATACAGGATGCCGTCGAGATGGTCCACCTCGTGCTGCACCACCCGGGCATGAAACCCATAGGCCTGCACGTCAACCGGGGCGTTGTCCAGATCCACCCCCCGGTAACGGACCGCCGCCGGGCGCCGCACTTTCCCCGCCATTCCGGGCAGCGACAGGCAGCCTTCCACCTGATCGGCCAGATCATCGCCGATGGCTTCAATCACCGGGTTGATCAGGGTGGTCATCGGCACCGCCACACCGTTGTTGCGGTCCGGCGGCGCAAAGAAAATGACAATCCGCAGCGGCACATAGACCTGCGGCGCGGCCAGCCCGACGCCGCCCGCATCGCGCAGGGTGTCCTGCATATCAGCGACCAGACGGCGGATCTCCGGGCTGGTCGGATCTTCGACCGGCTGCGCCGCGGAGCGCAGGACCGGGTGGCCCATGCGGGCAATTTTCAGAATAGCCATATCCTGACTATGGAGTGGCCATGCCCTGCCGTAAAGGGGTACAATAGTGCGGAAAGTTGGTGGCAGGCCCCTTTGCTGACGCAAAAAGGCCGGTGGCTGGCCAATATTACGGTTTATAGACGATATTACGGTTCACAGGCCCGGATCACCGTGGTATAGAACCGCCCTTCGCGAGATCCCGGGTCTGTAAAGACCTGCCGGTCTCGCGGTCGGATCACAGGGTACGCGGGCAACTGCGCATCCTCCCAACCCTGCCGAGAGGGGGTGACTGTAGTGCAGGTTCTCGTTCGTGACAATAACGTCGATCAGGCCCTCAAGGCCCTGAAGAAGAAGATGCAGCGTGAAGGTATCTTCCGTGAAATGAAGCTGCGTCGTAGCTTCGAGAAGCCGTCCGAAAAGAAGGCGCGTGAAGAGGCGGAAGCCGTTCGCCGCTCCCGTAAGCTGGAGCGTAAGCGTCTGGAGCGTGAAGGCTTCTAAGGGTCCCTGATCGCGCTCCGTTGCGCATTGCGTAACGGGCACGAGAGTGCACTCTTGAGATAAAGGCCTGTCCCGGTTTCCCCGGGGCAGGCCTTTGTTTTTGTCTGCTTTTTCCGATCCACCCCTGACCACCCCCTTAGCCACCCCCCCGGATGGTAGGGGGGATGGTAGGGGGGATGGTAGGGGGGATGGTAGGGAGGATGGTATGAGGGGTGGTTTGCAAACCACCCTCCCCCCAGAAGCCAGAAGCCAGAGTCCAGAAGCCAGAAGCCAGAGTCCAGAAGCCAGAGTCCAGAGGCGAGACGCCAGCGCCACAGCGCAACGCTCCCGGCCCGGAGCAATGTGGCCTGCGGCGGCGGCGCTGCTGCTGCGGGATCCGCCCCCCTCTTGACGGTAAGTCTTTCCGCTGGCCTTCAGCCCCCCTGCCCCCTACCCTGTTTCCGCAGCCCATCGCCGGAGACCGCCGCCATGCCCCAGCCCCCGACCGGCTCAGCCCCCATTGACCTTGCCCTGCTGCGGGGCTGGATCGGCCGCAGCGACACCGCCGCCGAAACCGTGACGCCGGAGCTGGCCCGCCGTTTTGCCGCCACACTGGGGTGCGGCTGCGATCCGGCTGCCGGGGCTGCCGCGCCGCTGCTGATCCACCTGTGCATCGCCCCACCGGCTGCGGCAATGACCGATCTCGGCCGCGACGGCCACCCGGCCAAAGGCGGGTTCCTGCCACCGGTGCCGCTGCCGCGCCGGATGTGGGCCGGTGGGGCCTTCACCTTCCACGATGCCCCACGCATCGGCGAGGAAATCACCCGCCGCTCCACCGTCACCGATGTCACCCTGAAGCAGGGCCGCACCGGGCCACTGTGCTTCGTCACGGTTCAGCATGAGATCACCGGCCCCGACGCCCGCCCGCTGCTGACCGAGCGGCAGGACATCGTCTATCGCAGTGAAGCCACCGACACCGCCGCCAAGGCTGCCCCGCCTGCTGCCCCGGCGGGCCACCATCAGCGGCGGATCACCCCGACGCCGACCCTGCTGTTCCGCTATTCGGCCCTGACCTTCAACGGTCATCGCATCCATTACGACGCCCCTTACGCCCGGCAGGTGGAGGGCTACCCCGGGCTGGTGGTGCATGGGCCGATGCTGGCGACGCTGCTGTGCCACTTCGCCGCCGACCTGCACGGCCAGCCGCCGAAAACCTTCCACTTCCGCAGCCTGTCGACCCTGTTTGATGATGCGGACATTATCCTGCACGCCGAGGCTGGCGGCAGCACGCTGCGCCTGTGGGCCGCCCGCGATGGCGGCCCGGTGGCGATGGACGCCCGGGCGGAGTTTTAAAGAAGGGCGGCGTCAACGCCCTCCTCCGTTGGGTTACAGCTTTTCCGAAATCAGCCGCAGACCAAAAGCGGCCAGCAGCGTCCCGATCCCCCGTTCAATCCAGCGCCCGAAACGGTCATAGGCGGCCCGGGCCGGTCGGGTTGACAGCAGCAGGATGACAAAACCGTACCAGATAATTTCCAGCACAAATCCACCGGTCAGGATCACCGCCTTGGCCCAGACAGTGGTCTCCGGAGGGACGGCAACGGCATAAAGACCGATGAAAAAGGCGATGCCTTTGGGATTGGACAGGTTCACCAACGCCCCCATCCGCAACCCGCGCCGAAAACTTCCGGGATCAGCCTGCCGCTGCTGCGGGGCTTTCCCCTGATCAGACCGCCAGGCCATGACGCCGAGATAAAGAAGATAGCAGCCCCCCGCGATCTGGACGAAACCTGCCAGCCACCCGACCCGCGTCAGGATCAGGGCAAGGCCGGTCATCGACAGGGTGGCATAGAGTGTGGCGGCACAGGCCAGCCCGAAAATGGCCCCGGTGGCGGTGGACCGCGCCCCTGAGACCGCCAGACGGCTGATCAGGGCGAAATTCGGCCCCGGACTGACCAGAACAGCGGCGTAGAGCCCAAGGACGGTTATGACCGTGATCAGGTCTGCTTCCATCTGGCAACTCCCTCCGGCAGGCCCGGGCACACCCCCGCCCCTGCCAGAAAGCCACGGCATGACGCCGGAATCAAGGGCCCGGCACAGGCTGACGCGCCCTTTTCCCTACCGGATGAACGGGGGTTCCGTGCCCCCGTCCCTTTTCTCCGCCTCACGCCACAGCGGCGGCGATGGCGTCGGACAGGATGCTGATCCCCTGATCCACCTCGGCCTCCGAGATCGTCAGCGGCGGGGCAATGCGGAACACCCCGCCCATGCCCGGCAGCTTGACGATGTTCATGCTCAGGCCCCGCTGCATCGCCTCTTCCATGATCTTCGCGCCCAGCTCGAACCCGGCGGCCTTGGTGCTGCGGTCGGTAACGATTTCCATGCCCTGCAACAGGCCACGCCCGCGCACGTCACCGATGCAGTCGAAGCGCTGTTGCAGGTCCAGCAGCCCGTCACGCAGACGCTGCCCCCGGCTGACCGCCTGGGCCACCAGCCCGTCGCGGGCCACCACATCCAGCACCGTCACACCGATGGCGGCGGGCAGCGGATCGGAGACATGGGTGGTATAGAACAGGAAGCCGCGTTCAAATGCCGTCTGTTCAATCGCGCTGGTGGTCATCACCGCCGCCAGCGGCAGCCCGGCCCCCAGCGTTTTTGACAGGGTCATAATGTCCGGCGTTACCCCGTCGCGCTGGAAGGCGAACATGTGCCCGGTGCGGCCGATGCCGGTCTGGGCCTCGTCGAGGATCAGCAGCATGCCGCGTTCCTCGCACTTGCGCTTCAGGGCGGCGAGATAGCCGGGCGGCAGTTCCAGAATGCCGCCACTGGAGAGGATCGGCTCGGCGATGAAAGCGGCGAGGTTGCCGGTGGACTGGCGGTCAATCAGCCAGAAGGCATCATCCAGTTCCGTCTGCCAGTCCAGCGAGCCATCGGGATGGGTGAAGCGCGGGCGGTAAGCATTGGGGGCCGGGATCACCAGCGACCCCGCCGCCGCCGGGCCGTAGCCGCGCCGCCCGGCGCTGTAGGTGGCCGAGGCCGCCGAGCCGGTCATGCCGTGCCAGCTCTGGGCGAAGGCCACCACCTCGTGGCCGCCGGTGACCAGCTTGGCCATGCGGATGGCGGCTTCATTCGATTCCGCCCCGGTGGTGAGAAGCTGCACCCGGTCAAGGCCGGGAGCCAGTTCCGCCAGACGCTGCGCCAGATCGACCACCGGGCGGGTGAGCATGCCGCTGAACAGGTGCGCCACCTGTGCCATCTGCCGCTGCACGGTGGCGACGATATCCGGGTGGCCGTGGCCCAGCACCGCGCTCATCTGCCCCGAGGTGAAATCAAGGATCGCCCGCCCGTCGGCGTCATAGACATAGCTGCCCTCGGCGCGTTCGATGATCAGCCGCTCGAAGGCGGAACCGTAGCGGATCAGGTGGCGGTCAGCGGCTTCCCAGAAAGCGGGATCGGCATTGCGGGACATGGGGGCCTCCTTGCGGGCGATGTCAGAACCGGCTTTCAGGCTAGCAATTGCAGTGACTCAAGAAAAATTGATAATCTTGGAAACAGATATCAGAAATATTGATACAAATGTCCGAACCTGATCTGGCCCTGCTACGCCCTGTCAGACGGTCCCGCATCTGAAAGGCCGCCCGGTACCGCGACAGCCAATAGAGGCGCTGCCGACCTAGACCTTTGTCCGCGCGGCCAGATCCACGAGCCCGCGCATGTAATCGGGCCGCTCGCCCGTGCGCAGGCCAAGATGGATGGACTTGGCGATGCCTTGACCAAGGCGTATGCCCCGGACGCCCCTGGCCTCGCGCACCAGCCAGTCCGGCGTCGCGCTGACAGCTCTGCCCGAGGCGACAAGGCGCAGCATCAGATCCGTGGTCTCGACTGTGCGGTGCCGGCGCGGCAGGGCACCTGCCGGGACAAAAAACTGCGTGAAAATGTCCAGCCTCTCACGCGCAACGGGATACGTCACAAGCGTTTCCCCGGCCAGATCCTCAGGCCCGACGCTGTCTTTTCTTGCCAGAGGATGGGCCTCTGCCACGGCCAGCACCAGTTCGTAATCGAACACCGGCAGATAGTCCAGGCCGGGCCGTACAATCGGATCAGGGGTCACCAGCACGTCGATCTCATGACCCAGAAGCGCCGCGAGCCCGCCGAACTGAAAGGCCGAGGTAACATCAAGCTCCACATCCGGCCACTCAGCAAGGAAGGGATCTACGACGCGCATCAGCCAGTCCTGACAGGGATGACATTCCATGCCGATGCGGATCGCGCCGCGACGGCCGCGCGCATAATCCTCGACCACACTCAGGCCATGCTCAAGCTGCGGCAACACCCGGTTCGCCAGCGCCAGCAGGTATTGCCCCGCAGGTGTCAGGCGCAGCGTGCGCCCTTCGCGCTCCCAGACCTTGACGCCATGGCGCTCCTCAAACCGCCGGATCGCATGGCTTATTGCCGATTGCGTGAGACACAGTTTATCGGCAGCAGAGGTCAGGCTGCCCGTGCGGTCAACCTCGCGCAGGATCGCAAGGGGTTGAGTGTCTAGCATGCACATGACTCCCCGTCATGAAACACTGAGATAATCACATTTCCCGTCAAGGGAAAGTTCCGTCATACAGCCATGAAACCGCGCTTGAGAAGCAAAGAGACATGACCATGACGGCCCAGTTCGACTTCACCCTCAAAACACTGCGTTTCGACGAGGACTATACACCCGCCGAAAGCACCCGCCTCACCACCAACTTCGCCAATCTCGCGCGCGGCGAAAGCCGCCGGCAAAACCTGCGCAATGCCCTTCAGATGATCGACAACCGTTTCAACAGTCTGGCCCATTGGGATAATCCTCATGGCGATCGTTACAGTGTCACGCTCGATATCGTCTCGGTCGATCTGTCAGTGAACGGCGTGGCAGGGCGCTTTCCCGCCATCGAAATTCTCCAAACCACGGTTACCGACCACAAGACCGGCACCGAGATCCCCGGCATCGTCGGCAACAACTTCTCGTCCTATGTGCGTGACTACGATTTCAGCGTGCTGCTGCGCGAGCATAACGCCGGGCGCACGGGCTTCAGCGTTCCGGGTGATTTTGGCGATCTGCACGGGCGCATCTTCCGGGCCTTCGTCGCCTCGGAGGCCTACAAGGCACAATTCGCCAGACTGCCGGTGATCTGCCTGAGCGTCTCGGACGCAAAAACCTATACCCGCACCACCAATGCCCACCCGGTTCTGGGCATTGAATACACACCGGGCGAGACCTCGCTGACCGAAGCCTATTTCCGTAAAATGGGAATGGAGGTGCGCTATTTCCTGCCTCAGGGAAGCACCGCGCCCTATGCTTTCTATTTCTTCGGCGATCTCCTGAACGACTACACCAATCTTGAGCTGATCAGCACCATTGCCACGATGGAGACCTTCCAGAAGATCTATCGTCCCGAAATCTACAATGCGAATTCAGTGGCAGGCGAGGTGTTCAGGCCGCGCCTCAACCATCAGGACTTCTCGTACACGCGCATCACCTATGACCGCGAGGAACGCACGCAACTGGCAATCCGGCAGGGCGAACTTGCGCGCGACACCTTCATCGTGCCGCTGCGTGCGGTGCTCAAAGATGGGTCCGCGCACTACGCCGCCGAATGATGCGTCAGACCAAAAACACACTCAAGAAGAGGTAAAACCTGATGACGAAGCTCCTCCCCACCTCGACCGCCGGCAGCCTTCCCAAACCCTCCTGGCTGTGCGAACCCGAAAAGCTCTGGTCCGACTGGAAACTTGAAGGCGACGCTTTGGCCGAGGCCAAGCAAGACGCCCTGCGCATCACGCTGGCCGAACAGCAGTTTGCGGGCATCGACATCGTCAGCGACGGTGAACAGACGCGTCAGCATTTTGTGACAACCTTCATCGAGAGCCTCAGGGGCGTCGACTTCACCAAACGCGAGACAGTGACGATCCGTAAGCGCTATGAGGCGAGTGTGCCTACTGTGGTGGGGGCTGTGGCACGCACCAGACCGGTTTTTGTCGATGACGCGAAATTCCTGCGTGCCCAGACCAAATCGCCGGTCAAATGGGCACTGCCCGGGCCGATGACGATGATCGACACGCTTTACGACGCTCACTACAAAAGCCGCGAAAAGCTGGCATGGGAATTTGCCAAAATCCTCAACGAGGAAGCGCGCGAACTTGAAGCGGCCGGTGTCGACATCATCCAGTTCGATGAACCCGCCTTCAACGTCTTCTTCGAGGATGTGAACGACTGGGGCGTGGCTGCGTTAGAGCGCGCGGCCGAGGGGCTGAAATGCGAAACCGCCGTCCACATCTGCTATGGCTATGGCATCAAGGCCAATACCGACTGGAAAAAGACGCTCGGCAACGAATGGCGCCAGTATGAACAGACCTTTCCGACAATCCAGAAATCCAGCATCGGCATGGTTTCGCTGGAATGTCACAATTCGCATGTGCCACTGGACCTGATCGGGCTGATCCGCGGCAAAAAGGTGATGGTGGGGGCGATTGACGTGGCCTCCAACACGGTCGAGACGCCCGAGGAGGTCGCCGCGACCCTGCGCAAGGCGCTGCAATTCGTTGATGCCGACAAGCTTTATCCCTGCACCAACTGCGGGATGGCACCGCTCTCGCGCGAGGTTGCGCGCGGCAAGCTCAATGCCCTGAGTGCGGGCGCCGAGATCATCCGCAAGGAACTGTCGGCACAAAGACCGGCCGCCTGAAGCCAGCCCGAACACCCTTCAGTCGCCCGCATTGCCCGGCAATGGATCATCGGCGTCTTCGTTACCCCAGAACGGGCCGATGTTCCCTTGTCCGGTCTGATACCGTCTTGGCCAATGACCTGCCCCCGCGGGTCAGGTCATGCCAGACGGTAACGCTCAGGCACAGCATTCATCAGACGGTGATTCCGGCGTGGAAGCGCCAAGCCATCGCGGGAACGGTCGCAATGGTATCGGGAAAAATCAGAACCGGCCTTCAGGCTGGCATCTGGCTCTCCGCAAGAAAAAATGATACTGCTTCGGGCAGATATCAGGAAAGTTGATACTCATGTCCGAACCCGATCTGGCCCTGCTGCGCAGTTTTTCCGTGGTGGCCCGCACCGGCTCCCTCAGCACCGCCGCCGTACAGGTCGGGCGCACCCAGTCGGCGCTGAGCATGCAGATGCGGCGGCTGGAGGACCTGACCGGCCACATCCTGCTGCACCGCACCGGGGCCGGGGTGCGCCTGACCACGGCGGGGGAGCGCCTGCTAGGCCATGCTGATGCGCTGCTGGCCCGCCATGATGAGATGCTGGCCGACCTGCGCGGCACCACCCTGAAAGGCGCGGTCAGCCTCGGCTGCCCGGAGGATTATTCCATCACCTTCCTGCCCGGCCTGCTGAAAGGCTTCTGCGCCCGCAACCCGGAGGTGGAGCTGCGGATGGTCTGCGCCCCGACGCCGGAGCTGCGGCCCCTGCTGCACCGCCGCCAGATCGACATTGCGCTGGTGTCCCTGCCCGATCCGGCCCACCCGGAGGTGATCCGGCCGGAACATTTCGTCTGGGTTGCCGATGCGCCGGAACCCGCCGTGCTGGGGGCCGCCAGCCTGCCACTGGCCCTGACCGCGCCCAGCACGCTGGATTACCGCGCCGCCTGCGATGCCATGGATGCCCTCAACCGCCGCTACCGCGTTGCCTTCGCCAGCAACAGTCTGGCCGGGCTGATCGCCATCGCCCGCTCCGGTCATGCCATCGCCGTGCTGACCCGTACCGCCGTGCCGCCGGACCTGCACATTGTCACCGCCGGAATGCCGCCCCTGCCGACCATCGGCATCGCCGTGGAATACGCCGAGCCCCGCCCCGGCCCCGCCGTGCGCGCCCTTGGCGACCACATCCGGCAGGTGCTGCCGACGCTGGCCGACCGGCAGACGGTGTAGGGGCGCTGCCAGCAAACGTGAAGAACGGGGCTCCGCCCCGCTGGCGTCGCCAGCACCCTTAAAGAACGGGGTTCCACCCCGTGAACCCCGCAAGGAGGCGCGGCCTCCTTGACCTCTTTTTTCCGAAGACTCCCGGGATGGTCCCGGGGACGGCAAAGCAATCGCGGGCGTTGCCCGCACACCAAAAAGCGGAACCGCCCCCTCCGGCTTACGCCAGCAGGCCGCAGGCCAGCGCCCGGAAGGCCTCCTGCGCCTTCGGCAGCACCGCATCCGGGGTGCTGCTGGCGGCAACCCACAGGGCAGCGTTCAGCGCCGCGCCGTTGATCAGGCGGGCAGCGGCCTCCGGGTCCAGTGGCCGGACAATGCCGTCTGCCATCAGGGTGCGCAGCGCCTGCGTTGTCGTTTGCAGGCAGCTGTTCTGACTGGGCCACTGCGACGGGTCGCCCAGCACCGCCGGGCCATCCAGCAGCACAATGCGCTGCACCTCCGGGTCGCGGGCCATGTCGATATAGGCCGCCCCTTCCGCCAGCAGGGCATCCCACAGGCTGCCACACTGCTGGCCGATGGCATGGGCGCGGGCCGCCATCTCGGCGTCCATCTCCGTCACCACCGCCATCAGCAGGCCGCGCTTGTCGCCGAAATGATGGTACAGCGCCCCCCGCGTCAACCCCACCGCCGCCGTCAGGTCATCCATCGAGGCAGCGGCATAGCCCTTTTCCGCGAAGGCCGCCCGGGCGGCAGCCATCAGCCGGGCCCGGGTTTCCTCCATCTTTTCGGCCCGGCGGTTTGCCATGGCGGTTCCTTCCGACGCAAAAATTCACATACGCTGCGTATGCCAATTGACATACGGGCCGTATGCGACGATATAGATCACATACGCCGCGTATATCAACATCCCCCGGACCTGTGAAGCCCCCACACCTCCGGCAGCGCCCCTGTCTTCCCGACGCGCCGGGCCTGCCGGCGGGCGGAGCCTGACCACAGGACCCCACTCAGGACTGCCCCCGATGACCACCCCTGAAGCTGTTTTTCCCGCTGACCGCCATGCCCTGTACCGGCAGCACCGCTATTCCGCCGCCATCCGCTCCGGTGATCTGCTGTTTGTCTCCGGGCAGGTCGGCAGCCGCGCCGATGGCTCGCCCGAACCCGATTTCCGGCGGCAGGTGGAACAGGCCTTTGCCAACCTGTCCGCCGTTCTGGCCGCCGCAGGCTGCACCCTGCGCGATGTGGTCGATGTCACCACCTTCCACACCGACCCGCAGGGGCAGGTGGAGACCGTGATGGCGGTGCGCGACAGCGTCATCCCCACCGATCCGCTGCCCAACTGGACCGCCGTCGGCGTCACCTGGCTGGCCGGGTTTGACTTCGAGATCAAGGTGATCGCCCGGATCCCGGCAGCCTGACGGCATACGGAAAAGGGGCGGCAGGACACCCCGCCGCCCCTTTTTCCGGAGAACGACTCCCCGAAGACCGTTACGCCCCGTATCCAAACGGGTCGTCGATGCTGTGGCTGGGCTGGGTGAACCAGCGCGGGCCGTCTTCGGTCATGTAGAAGTGATCTTCCAGCCGCACCCCGAACCGGCCATACAGGCACAGCATCGGCTCGTTGGAGAAACACATGCCCGGCGCCAGCGGGGTCTGGTCGTTACGGACCAGATAGGGCCATTCGTGGATATCCAGCCCGATGCCGTGGCCGGTGCGGTGCGGCAGCCCCGGCACCGCATAGTCCGGGCCATAGCCCTGCTGTTCCAGATAGCTGCGGGCGGCGACATCCACCGACCCGCACGGTGCCCCGGGGATGGCAGCGGCAAAGGCGCGGGCCTGCGCTTCCTTCTCATGCTCCCACACCCGGCGCTGCTCCGGCGTTGCGGTGCCATAGACATAGCTGCGGGTGATGTCGGAGTTGTAGCCGTACAGCTTGCAGCCGGTATCAATCAGCACCATATCGCCGTCTTCCAGCACCTGCGGGTTTTTCACCCCATGCGGATAGGCGGTGGCTTCGCCGAACAGCACGATGCAGAAGCTGGAGCCCACCGCCCCCACCGCCCGGTGGGCCCGGTCGATAAAGTCCGCCACCTCGGTGGTGCTGATGCCGGGGCGCAGGATCCGCGCCGCCGCCTGATGCACCCGCAGCGTCATATCCTTGGCCCGCTGCATCAGCGCCAGCTCGGCGGCGGATTTCTGCATCCGGCATCCGGCGGTCACCGGTTTGGCATTCACCCACGTCATCGCCGGGGCCGCCTGCCGCAGCGCATCGAACAGGAAGAACGGCGTGCTTTCATCCAGCCCCACCGTGCCCCCGGTGATCCCGGCCTGCGCCAGCAGCCTGGCGAACAGCTCCGCCGGGTTTTCATGCTCCTGCCAGACCGCGATGTCGCCGCCGACCACCCAGTAATCGCGCAGGGTGTTTTCCTCAAACGCCGGGGCGATATAGGTCAGCGGGCCACGGGCCGGAATCAGCACCCCGACCATCCGCTCGCTGGGGTTCCAGCGGGTGCCGGTGAAGTAATACAGGCTGCTGCCCGCGTGAACATAGACCGCATCCAGCCCGTGTTCCTGCATCAGGGCCTGCGCCTTACCGATGCGGGCGGCGTATTCGTCGGCGGTGATCGGGGCAATGCCACCGGTCATGTCCGACAGGGCGGCGAGTTCAGTCTGCGGATCGGAGCCACCGACACCAAGGGCCATGGGGAGTGTCCTCACTGTGCTTGCAAAAGGAAAGGGCCGGAAAACCCGGCCCCCATCCTAGCACGCAGCCCTGCGGCAACAAGATTGTATCCAAAATCCAGAAGTATTACACCCCCGTATCCTTTAGAAAAACCCGCACCGCCGCGCTGACCTGCTGATGCACCTGCGCCCGGCTCTGACCGGCATCGTCGCACAGGAAGCGGTCGGAGGGGTCCGGCTCCTGCGCCAGCAGCGCCTTGCCACCCGGCTTGCAGTCCGGCAGCACACTGAAATGGCCGCCCGGCTGTTCCAGAAGTTTCGCTCCGGGGATCCGCGCCGCCAGCGCCGCCGCATTGGCGGCATGGGGCAGCAGTTCATCCCCGGTCAGGCCAACCACCAGCAGCGGCACCGGCCACGCCGCCAGACTGTCCGCCGCAAAGGCCTGCGCAAAGGCCGGGGACATCGCCACCACCGCCTTGATGCGCGGATCCCGGTACGATCCTTCCAGCTTGGCCCGGTCGAGGCTGTCAAAGCTCAGGCCTGCCGACAGGAAATAAGCGCAGTCACCCTGCTTCGGATTTCTCCGGCACAGGTCCCGGTACGCCTCGCGGTCCAGTCGCGCCCCGCCTGCCGCCAGCACCGTATAGCCGCCCAGCGAGTGACCGACGGCGGCAATCCGCGACGGATCCACCAGCGGGCCGATCTGCGGGTCCTTCAGCACCGCATCCAGCGCCGCCGACAGATCGCCGGGCCGCTGCCACAGCGCCAGCGCCTTCTGCGGCGAGGAATCCCCGGTGGTGCTGCCGGGGTGGGTCAGCGAGGCCACCACATAGCCCGCCTCCACCAGATCCCGCGCCAGCCACGCCTGATTGGTCATGTTGCCGCCGCTGCCATGCGACAGCAGCACCAGCGGCAGCCGCGCCCCCAGCGGGGCCTGCGGCGGGGCATCCAGCCGCACCGCCACCCCGGTCAACAGCGGACCATCGCCCACCATCTGTGTTGCCGGTCCCCGGTCAGCCGGATACCACAGGGCGACGGGAAAGGGACGCGGACCATCCTCCGTCCTCCACTCCACCATGATGCGTCTGGCCGCCAGCAGCGTTTCCGGCAACGGAACCGACTGGGATTCCGCCGCCTGCACCCGCCGCTCCGCCGGGGCGGTGATCAGTACCGCCCCCGCCACCGCCGCCCCCACCGTCACCGACAGCGCCAACCCCAGCAACGACCGCTTCATCCGGTTCATTCCCTGTACCCTTTCACGCTCTGCGCCCTCCGCACGGGCGCCCTCATTTCGGTTCCCCCTTCAGCACAGCGCGTGCCAAATGCAAAACCCCTGCTTCTGGCCGGTTCCGGCAGAGGCAGGGGTTTTGATTACAGCGAATTTCGCCACACTCAGCGAATTCCGTCAGCGAAAATCGCTATTCTATCATCTCAGACCGGAAATCCCGGCTCCGCCTGCTGGAGACGCCCGGCGATGCGCAGCGGCTGCACCGATACCGCCTTACCGCTGCGGTCGGTTTCCACCACCACCCCGCAGACGGTGGCATCGCCTTCCGCCGGAGACAGACGGTCCCCCGGAATCTTGCGGACGAAGCGGGCCATCGCCGCTTCCTTCTTCATGCCGATCACCGAGTTGTAGTCGCCGCACATGCCAAGGTCGGTGATATAGGCGGTCCCGCCCGGCAGCACCTGCGCGTCGGCGGTCGGCACATGGGAATGGGTGCCCGCCACCAGCGAAGCCCGGCCATCGCAGAAATGGCCCATCGACATCTTCTCGCTGGTCGCCTCGGCGTGAATATCAACAATCACCGCCTGCACCGCCGCCCCCAGCGGATACTTCTGCAAAATTGCCTGCGCGCTGGCAAAGGGGCAGTCCAGCGGATCCATGAACAGCCGCCCCATCACCTGCACCACCAGCACCTTACGGCCATCGGGCAGACTGTACAGCGTCGCCCCCCGGCCCGGGGTGCCATCCGGGTAATTGGCCGGGCGGACGATGCGCGGGTCGCGGTCGATATAGGCCAGCATCTCCCGCTGGTCCCACGCATGGTTGCCCAGCGTCACCACATCAACCCCGGCATCATAGAAATCCTGCGCGATGGCGGCGGTCAGGCCAAAGCCATGGGCGGCGTTCTCGCCGCAGACGGCGACAAAGTCCAGCTTCAGGTCCTTGCGCAGGCGCGGCACTTCCCGCACCACCGCATCCCGGCCCGACCGCCCGACCACATCGCCCAGATACATCAGCCGCATCACATGGTTCCCTTCACCGTTGCCCGCAGGCAACCACCGCCAGTTCCGTCACAATCCAGTCCAGAGGTTCATCATGGCCCTCTGTCGGCACCTCGGCAAGCGCCTGACCGGAAAAGGCCGCCCCGATGGTCAGCGGGGCCGATCCCGCCGCCCGCAGCCCGTGCAGGGTGCGGTCATAAAATCCGCCGCCATAGCCCAGCCGGAAGCCGGAAGCGTCAAAGGCCAGCAGCGGCACAAGCACCGCCGTCGGCGTCACCTCTTCCGCCGTTTCCGGCGGATGCACGGTCTTGAACGGGCCATCGGTCAGCCCCTGCCCCGGCTGCCAGCGACGGAAGCGCAACGGATCCCTCCGCCCGGTGACTTCCGGCAGGGCGGTGGTCACCCCGGCTGCCGCCAGCCGCGACAGCAGCGGCAACACATCCATTTCCGTCGGCAGCGGATGGTATCCGGCCACCACCGCCCCCGGGGCGGTCAGCTGCCCCCACAACAGCGGGTGCGCCGCCACCAGCGACGCCAGATCCTGCCCGGCCATCGGCGCCGCCGCTGACAGGGCGCGGCGCTGTGGGCGCATCGCCCGCCGCAGGGCATCTTTCAGAGGGTTCATTGCTGTCGGGTTCTCCGCGCGTCAGACTGTCTTCTGACAGACTTTCCGATGACAGGGGCCAGAGCCCCCAGAAAAGACAGGCTTAAAATGCCCGGAAATACAAAGCACCCGGAAACACAGAACACCCTGTAACGAAAAACCGGCAACCGCCACGAAAGGCCATTGCCGGTTTCAGTCACCGGATTTTCGCCGGTAGGATCACATCAACACCGGAGCAGCATCAGGATGCCGGTCCGGTCAGTAACAGTGCGAAGCCACCGTAGGCCGTTGGTCCGCAGACCCTCCACTAAGGCCGCGAGCACAAAGTGGGCGCCGTGTATAAAGGCCAGAGCCCTTACAGGGACAGCTCCCTCGTTTGAATATTATAGCCCCCGGGAGTAGTGCACCTGACGCACCGGGCAGCCTCGCACCCTATACTTAGGACGCCGCGAGGCTTCTTGCAACTGTTTCGATGCGCGCCGCCATTCTTTCCAGCGCAGAAGCAATGTCATCCTCGGCCTGACGCAGGCTCTGGTGTTCGTTACGGCGCTGTTCCAGATGGCTGCGGGCGGCTTCCAGCGCCTGTTTGGCGTCGGCCAGCTGCTTCTTCAGGGCGCTGCCCTCTTCCTCCAGCCGGGTCAGTTCAGCCTTGCTGCCATCGCCCAGACGGGCCGCTTCGGCCTGCGCCTCGGCAATCTGGCGGTCGGCGCGGGCCCGCACCTCCATCACCTGTTCCTGCGTCTGGGCGCGCAGGGCGTCCAGCTCCGCCTGAATCTCGGCGACCGAGCTGTCGGTTTCCTCGCGGATGGCGGTGATGGTGGTCTGCGCCTCTTCCCGCACGGCGGCGATGGCGGCTTCCGCCTCCGCCTGCGCTTCGGCGATCTTTTCCTCGACCATCGCCTCGGCTTCATGCGACAGGGCGTTCAGGGTCTCCTGCGCCTTGTCACGGGTGCGGCGGGCGTCGCCCAGCTCGTCGGCCAGCGTCAGGCTGGTCAGGACCAGAATCAGCCCCTCAGACACCGCACCGGTGGCTTCCGACAGTGACCGCGCCCGGCGGTCAAGCTCGTGCCCCAGCGCCTGAAGCTGCTGTTCCTGACCGTCCTCGCAGCCAATGCCGTAGGACCGCCCGTTGATCGTCAGTGTAACCTGAGCCATACCGCTCACATCTCCAGCACCGCCCGCAGGCGGCCAATAGCAGCATCAATACGCCCGGAAGCCTGCTGACCGGTCAGCTTCAGGGAGTGGTAATCGGACCGCACCGCCGACAGTTCCGCCGTCAGGGCAGCCAGACTGCCGCTGTCATGCCCTGACATCTCCATCCGGTCAAGCGCGGCCTGACCGACCTGCTCCAGCAGATCAACGGCATCACCCAGACGGGCAAGGGCCAGATCAATCCGGCGCGGTGCGGCAGTCGACGGCGTATCCATGGCAGCCTCTTCCAAAATCTCTTTTCTCATCCGGTGCCTTCATCCCCTCAGCACAGGCCCATAACACAGGCGTGACTCAGGAAGGGCACCCGAGCCTACTCTGCCCCAGCGGAACTTAAGGAAGTATGAATCGCCGGGTGGAAGCCTCCGGCGGTGCTTCGGTATTTTTCAAGCTGTTTCAGCATGCTATATAGCGACGTTAAAACAGGGTATAAGAATAGGCCTGTCCCCCGCCCCGGTCAACAGCGCCTTTGCCCCCGCCCCACACCTGCCCCACAGCGGAGTCCCCGCCCTGTCCGCCCAGCCCTGCCCGACCCTGCGCCTGCGGGTATGCAGCCACGACGATATCCGCACCGCCCTGCGGGAGGCGGCCGCACAGGGCTGCCCGGCGGAACTGTGGAGCGCCCCCGGGGCCGCCCGCTGGCTGGGTCCGCGCTGGCTGCGGCTGGCGGTGGCCGATGTCGCCGCCGGACTGCCCGATGCCCCGGCATGGACCACGGTGCTGGACTGCGGCGACGCCCCCGGTCTGGCGCTGGCGGCCTGGGCCGACGGGCAGACGGCGGTTGCTCTGTCCGCCACCGTGCCCGCCCCGGCCTGGCCGCGCCTGTCCGACATCGCCGCCCGCCATGGCGGCACCCTGCTGCGGGCCGAGGATGGCCCTGCCCCCGCCGGATTTTCCCCCGGCAGATGCCCCTGATCCACGGTTTTCCGTGATCCACAATTGAAGCGACGGCCAGAGCGGGCTATGAAAGGGGGACATGTCCGCTGTTTCAGCGCGTTTCCGCCCTCTGCCTGCCCTTCTGCCTGTATTGGACCCTGCCTGATGGCCAAAGCCCGTTCCTCTTCCTCCTCCGCCACCGATCCCCGGGACTGCCGCCTGTATCTGATCACCCCGCCCGCGTTGCCGGATGTGGAAGCCTTCGCCGCCACCCTCGCCGCCGCGCTGGATGCCGGGGACGTGGCCGCCCTACAGATCCGCCTGAAGGATGTGGATGACGATACCGTGCGCCGCGCCGTCGATGTGCTGCGTCCGGTGGCGCAGGACCGGGGCGTCGCCCTGATCCTGAATGACAACCCGGATCTGGCCAAGGAGACCGGCTGCGACGGCGTCCACATCGGCCAGAAGGACACTCCCTATAAGCAGGCGCGCGCCATTATGGGGCCGGATGCCATTGTCGGCGTCACCTGCAACGACAGCCGCCATCTGGCGATGATCGCCGCCGAAAACGGTGCCGACTATGTCGCCTTCGGCGCTTTCTTCCCCACCACCACCAAAGAAACAACCGCCGAGGCCGACGCCGACCTGCTGGAATGGTGGCAGGCGATGATGACCACCCCCTGCGTCGCCATCGGTGGCATCACCGTCGATAACGCCCGCCCGCTGGTGGAAGCCGGGGCCGACTTCATCGCCGTCTCCAGCGGCGTCTGGGGGCACCCCGACGGTGCCGCCGCCGCCGTCAAGGCCTTCGGCCCGGTGCTGGCACTGTAAGGGTCGCTTTGCGTGGAGAGTGCGGGTCCCCGGCCCGCACCCTGACAGGAGAGGGAAACGCGGGCCCGGCCCGCACCCGCCAAGGGCCATTGGCCCTTGGATCCCTTGCTATAAAGCCGAGCTTCCGCCCGGCAGGGGCCATTGGCCCTTGGATCCCTTCCCATAAAAAAGCCGGGCTTCCGCCCGGTTGGGGCCATTGGCCCTTGGATCCCTTCCCATAAAGACGGGCTCCCGCCCGGCTGGGGCCATTGGCCCTTGGATCCCACTTTTGGGCGATCCCGTTACTTGGGAGCCTGAGCGGCAAATCAAGGTCCCATCCCCATCCTGTTTGGTTCCGCAGGGCTTTGCCCTGCAAACAAAGTCTTCACAGCCCTCCGGGATCTCATTTCTTCTTAAAACAGAGGTCAAGGAGGCCGCGCCTCCTTGTGGGCCAGCGGGCAGAGCCCGCATGGTTTTTACATCTGCTGGCAAAGCCAGCGGGGGGCAAAGCCCACATAATTTTACGCCTTCTGGCAAAGCCACCGGGCGGGAAGCAGAGCCCGCCGGTTTTACGCCCGGTGCGGGCACAAAAAAGCCCCGGCGCGTTGGCTCCGGGGCTTTTTTGGCGTAAAGGCTTCAACCGGATCAGATCAGGTCGAAGCGGTCGGCATTCATCACCTTGGTCCAGGCGGCGACGAAGTCGGTGACGAACTTTTCACGGGCGTCATCCTGAGCGTAGACCTCGGCATAGGCGCGCAGGATGGAGTTGGAGCCGAACACCAGATCGACACGGGTGGCGGTGAAGCGGGTTTCGCCGCTCCTGCGGTCGCGGATATCATAGCTGTTGCGACCGGTCGGAACCCATGTGTAGGCCATATCGGTCAGGGTGGTGAAGAAGTCGGGGGTCAGCGCCCCGACCCGGTCGGTGAACACGCCGTGGCGGCTGCCGCCATGGTTGGTACCGATCACCCGCATGCCGCCGACCAGCACCGTCATTTCCGGCGCGGTCAGCCCCATCAGTTGGGCGCGGTCAAGCAGCAGCTCTTCCGGCGTCGGGGTGTAGGCGGCCTTCTGCCAGTTGCGGAAACCGTCATGCAGCGGCTCCAGCACCGAGAAAGAGTCGGCATCCGTCATCTCGGCCGTTGCATCGCCCCGGCCCGGCAGGAACGGAACGGTGACAGAGACCCCGGCAGCCTGCGCCGCCTGCTCCACCCCGACATTACCCGCCAGCACGATCACGTCAGCAACGCTGGCCCCGTGGGTGGCAGCAATCGGTTCCAGCACCGCCAGCACCCGGGCCAGCCGCTCCGGCTCATTCCCGGCCCAGTCCTTCTGCGGGGCCAGACGGATGCGGGCCCCATTGGCCCCGCCGCGCATGTCGGAAGCGCGGAAGGTGCGGGCACTGTCCCACGCGGTGGTGACCAGATCGCTGACGCTCAGGCCACTGGCGGCAATCGCCGCCTTGACGGCGGACACATCGTAATCGGTGCGGCCAGCGGGGACCGGATCCTGCCACAGCAGATCCTCCGCCGGAACATCCGGGCCGAGGTAGCGGGCCTTCGGCCCCATGTCCCGGTGGGTCAGCTTGAACCATGCCCGGGCAAACACCTCGGAGAAATAGGCCGGATCCTGATAGAACCGTTCAGAAATGGCGCGGTAGGCCGGATCCTTGATCATCGCCATATCGGCGTCGGTCATGATCGGGTTGCGGCGGACCGTCGGATCCTCCACATCCACCGGGCGGTCTTCCTCGCGGATCGACACCGGTTCCCACTGCCACGCCCCGGCCGGGCTCTTGCGCAGCTCCCACTCGTGGCTGAACAGCATGGTGAAATAGCCGTTGTCCCAGCGGGTCGGATGAGTGGTCCACGCCCCTTCGATGCCGCTGGTGACGGTATCGCGGCCCACGCCACGCCCGGACCTGTTCAGCCAGCCGAAGCCCTGATCCTCGACATCGCCGCCTTCCGGGGCCGGGCCGAGCTTCGCCGCATCGCCGTTGCCATGCGCCTTGCCGACGGTATGGCCGCCAGCGGTCAGGGCGACGGTCTCTTCGTCATCCATGCCCATACGGGCGAAGGTTTCCCGCACGTCCTGCGCGGTGCGCAGCGGATCCGGCTGACCGCCCACCCCTTCCGGGTTGACGTAGATCAGGCCCATCTGCACGGCGGCCAGCGGGTTTTCAAGGCTCTGGCGGCTGTCGTCGCCGTAGCGCTCGGCCCCCATCCAGTCCTTTTCATTGCCCCAGTAGATATCCTTTTCCGGGTGCCAGATGTCTTCCCGGCCAAAGCCGAAGCCGAAGCTCTTCAGCCCCATCGACTCATAGGCCATGGTCCCGGCCAGCACGATCAGGTCAGCCCAGCTGATGCGGTTGCCGTACTTCTTCTTGATCGGCCACAGCAGACGGCGGGCCTTATCGAGGTTGCCGTTATCCGGCCACGAGTTGAGCGGGGCGAACCGCTGGTTGCCGGTATTGGCCCCGCCGCGCCCGTCAGCACTGCGATAGGTCCCGGCGGCATGCCACGCCATGCGGATCATCAGGCCGCCGTAATGGCCCCAGTCGGCGGGCCACCAGTCCTGACTGTCGGTCATCAGCGCTTTCAGGTCGCGCTTCAGGGCCTCCACGTCCAGCGTTTTCAGGGCCTCGCGGTAGCTGACATCCGGCAGCGGATTGGTCTTGGTATCGTGCTGATGCAGGATGTCGAGATTAAGGGTGTTCGGCCACCAGTGGGTCGGGGTCGAGCCGGAAGCGGTGTTCGCGCCGTGCATCACCGGGCATTTTCCGGAAGAAGTGGTGTCCATTGTACACTCCGATCGTGGCTGAAAGTGGCTGGATACGGGGAAAATGGTCATGCCACAGGGGGCGCGCGCAGCGGCGTGCAGCCTGAAAGCGTGGAGACAAGTGTACTCCATCAACCGATTTTCCGCCTGAGCGGAAGAGGATATTGCGGGGAATTTCAGGCTTTACAGACGTCAGACCCCGGTTCATCCGGGGATCAGGGGGCCGGACGGCGGCTGAAAACCGCAGCACATCCGGCCCCTTTTTTCTCTCTTTGAGACAGACAGCGGATCTGTTTACGCCGGGTAGGCGGTGCGCAGCTTCTTCAGGATCGGTTCGGCATAGGCCGACAGATTATCCCAGCCACCGATGACATGGCCGTCGATCAGGATCTGCGGCACGGTCTTCGCACCCGGAACCCGCTCCTGCATCGCCGAGAAAGCAGCGGTGGTGCCGACGTCCTTCTCTTCGTAGGGGATGTTGTGTTCCGCGAACCAAGCCTTGGCCTTGTGGCAGAACATGCAGGTTTCCTTGGTGTAGATCTCGACCTTCATCGTCGGTGCCCTCTCTGATGTGCGGTGTGTCGCGGTGCGCCTCAGCGCGGTGAGAACACCATACCCGATTGAGAAAACCATTCCAGACGATAGTTCCGATACTTTCAATCGGTTTTGACGATTTTTAGAATTCCCCTGCAAAAACAAACCCCTCCCCCGGTGTGCCGGGAGAGGGGTCTGGTCTTTTCAACCGGAAAACCGGATCAGCCGAGCGACTGAACGATTTCTTCGGTCATTTTCTTGGCATCGCCGAACAGCATCATGGTGTTGTCGCGGAAGAACAGCTCGTTCTCCACCCCGGCATAGCCCGATGCCATCGACCGCTTGATGAACAGCACGGTCTTGGCCTTTTCGACGTCGAGGATCGGCATCCCGAAGATCGGGCTGGCCGGATCGGTCTTGGCCGCCGGATTGGTGACGTCATTGGCCCCGATGACATAGGCGACATCGGCGGTCTGGAAGTCGTTGTTGATCTCTTCCAGCTCGAACACTTCGTCATAGGGCACATTGGCTTCGGCCAGCAGCACGTTCATGTGGCCCGGCATACGGCCCGCCACCGGGTGGATGGCGTACTTCACGTCCACGCCTTCCGCCTTCAGCAGGTCAGCCATTTCCCGCAGGGAATGCTGGGCCTGCGCCACCGCCATGCCATAGCCCGGCACGATGATGACCTTGGAGGCATTCTTCATGATGAAGGCCGCATCTTCCGCCGACCCGGCCTTGACCGCCCGGTCGCCGCCCGGACCACCGGCAGAGGCCACGGCGCTTTCGCCGCCGAACCCGCCGAGGATGACGTTGAAGATGGAGCGGTTCATGCCCTTACACATGATGTAGGACAGGATCGCCCCGGAGGCCCCGACCAGCGCCCCGGCGACGATCAGCAGCGAGTTGCCCAGCGTGAAGCCGATGCCACAGGCCGCCCAGCCGGAGTAGGAGTTGAGCATGGAAATGACCACCGGCATATCCGCCCCGCCGATCGGCAGGATCAGCAGGAAGCCGAGGGCAAAGGCCAGAATCACCAGCAGGGTGAAAGCGAAGTAGCTTTCAGTGCTGACAAACCACACGATCAGGACCAGCAGCAGGATCCCCAGCACCGCGTTCAGCGGATGCTGCATCGGGAACTGCAACGGCTTGCCGGAAATCAGGCCCTGCAATTTGCCGAAGGCGATGACCGAGCCGGAGAAGGTGATCGCCCCGACGGCGACGCCGAGGCTCATTTCCACCAGCGACCCGGCCTTGATGTGGCCGACGGTACCGATGCCATAGCTTTCCGGCGCGAACAGGGCGGCGGAGGCCACCAGCACGGCGGCCATACCGACCAGCGAGTGGAAGGCGGCGACCAGCTGCGGCAGGGCCGTCATCTGCACCCGCAGGGCGACGACGGTGCCGATGGTGCCACCGATGACGATGGCGACGATGATCAGGGCATAGCTCTGGACCACCGGTGACACCAGCGTGGTGACGATGGCCAGACCCATGCCGATCATGCCGAGCATGTTGCCCTTACGGGCGCTTTCAGGGTGCGACAGTCCGCGCAGGGCGAGGATGAAGCAGACGGCGGCGATAATATACGCCGCCATGGTGAAATCCGTGGCGCTCATCTGATGCGGTTCCCCTTACTTGCCCTTTTTCTTGAACATCTGGAGCATCCGCTGCGTCACGATAAAGCCGCCGAAGATGTTCACCGCGGCCAGAAGCACGGCAAAAAAGCCGAGAATCTTCGAGCCGGTGAAATCCACCGGGCCGGTCGCGATCAGGGCGCCGACGATGATCACCGAGCTGATGGCGTTGGTCACGCCCATCAGCGGCGAGTGCAGGGCCGGGGTCACCGACCACACCACATAGAACCCGACGAAACACGCCAGAATGAAGATGGTGAACAGATACCAGAACTCATTCCCGCCATGGGCGGCCCCGGCCTGCGCCGAGGTGGCGGCGGCCTGCGCCGCCAGAACCTGCGCCTTCATCGCCAGTTCGCTGGCCTGCTGGGCCACCACCTTGGCGGCTTCCTGAATGGCCTGAACAGATTGATCCATTATCCCTGTCCTCCCTGTCAGCCTGCGGCGGCGGGCGTTGCCGCCAGCGCCGGATGCACCACCGCGCCGTCGCGGGTGACGCAGGTGCCCTTCACCAGATCATCGTCCCAGTTGATCTTCAGGGTCTTGTCCCCCTTGTCGGTCAACAGCTGGACGAAGTTGAACAGGTTGCGGGAAAACAGGGCGGAAGAATCCCCCGGCAGGCGGCTGGCGACATTGGTATGGCCGACCACCTTGACACCGTGGCGGATCACCACCTCCCCCGGCACCGTGCATTCGCAGTTGCCGCCCTGCTCAGCGGCCAGATCGATGATCACCGAGCCCGGCTTCATCGTCTTCACCTGCTCTTCGGTGATCAGGGTCGGGGCCTTACGGCCGGGAATCAGGGCGGTGGTGATCGCGATGTCGGCCTTCTTCAGGAACTCGCCGACCACCTGCTTCTGCTTGACGAAATATTCCGGCGGCATTTCCTTGGCGTAGCCACCGGCGGTTTCCGCCTCTTTTTCCATGGCTTCGTCAACGACGACAAACTTGCCGCCCAGGGATTCCACCTGTTCCTTGGTGGCCGGGCGCACGTCGGTGGCATGCACCACCGCGCCGAGGCGCTTGGCGGTGGCAACGGCCTGAAGACCGGCCACCCCGGCGCCGAACACCAGCACCCGGGCCGGGGCCACGGTGCCCGCCGCCGTCATCATCATCGGGAACGCCCGACCGAATTCCGCCGCCCCATCAATCACGGCACGGTATCCGGCAAGGTTGTTCTGCGATGACAGGATATCCATCGACTGGGCGCGGGTGATGCGGGGCATCAGCTCCATGGCGAAGGAGGTGACCTTGCGGGCCTCCAGCGCCTTGACCACACCCGGCTGGGTCAGGGCATCCAGCTGGCAGAACAGCACCGCGCCTTCTTTGTACGAGGCGGTTTCATCGGTGCCTTCCTCTGCGGTCAGCGGACGGCGGACCTTCAGGATGATATCGGCGTCAGACAGCGCCGCCGCATCGGCGGCGACGGTGGCTCCGGCTTCGGCGAACTGGGCATCGGGGAAGGAAGAACCCTCCCCGGCACCGGCCTCGATCACAACGCTGTAACCAAGGCCGATCAGCTTCTTCACCGTCTCCGGGGATGCGGCCACGCGCAGTTCTCCGGCGCGGCGCTCCTTCGGTATGGCGATCTTCATTTGGGCGTATCCCTTGTGCCTGTTCCAATTGTGTTGGAGTTGCAGCAATATGGGGGTAACCATGCCTGTAACGGGGGGCGGTTGTGAAGCCCTCAACGACAGGAAATTCCGATCTCCCCTAAAAAAACCGATAGAATATTACCTGTGGGTGGGTTCCGCGCGAAACAGGCCTACACTTTCCCTACCCCTCCCCCTACCCGGCGCTGGGGATAACCTGCGGTTCTGTATCCAATATGCGCGGCTTATACCGGAAAATCATCAGCAAACCTCTCTGTTTGTTGATGATTGATCAGGAGTCTGCGCCCCTCAGCTGACTTTCCCCCGCCGTCAATCCCCTGTACCATACGCCTGCCCGGGGATCCTCCGGCGGACTTTATCCTCCGCCGGAGGATCCCCGTTGTTTTGCGAAACCCCATTGTTTTGCAAAACACGGTCTGGGGGCAGGCCGGGCATCAGCGCGACTTTGGTGGGGGACCGGGATCTGATGTTTTCAGGGCACCGCAGCATTACCTGGACCGGCGAGTTCCGGAACCGCAGCCGGGAAAAGATCTTCCTGACCGTCTCGGTGCCCCGGGCGCTGGGCACGGCCAAACTGTGCGTGGCCGCCACCACCCTGACCAGTCTGGGCTTCCTGCCGTTTGACCTGCTGATGCTGTCCGGCGACACCCTGCTGTTCTTCACCTTCGACCGGCTGCTGATCGCCCTGATCGGCCTGTCGGCGCTGCTGGCCCTCAGCCGGGCCCGCACCAGCCGGGCCATCATCTGGACCACCTATCTTCAGCAATATGCCTTCCTGACCCTGAACGCGCTGATCTTCAACCATCCGGCGCTGGAACGGCACGGCGGCATCCTGCTGCCGCTGATGTCCATCGCCCTGTTCATCTGCCTGCCCGGCAGCTTCCGGGCGGCGGCGGCGGTGTCGGCCTATGGCCCGGTGATCAGCCTGCTGTTCTGGGGAGTGCTGCGCCCCGACCCGGAAAGTGCCTCCGATCTGGCGGTGATCGGCATGATGATCGTCGCCGCCTTTGTCGCCGGATGGGTGACCCGCAGCCAGTTCAGCCGCCTGCAACGGGAAGAATACCTCCAGATTGAGCGGGAGCGCCGCACCAACCACATCCTGAAGGAAGCCAAGGAGGCCGCCGAGGCCGGGGCCCGCGCCAAATCGGAGTTTCTCGCGGTGATGAGCCACGAGGTCCGCACCCCGATGAACGGCGTGCTGGGGATGATCCGGCTGGTGCTGGACTCTCCCCTGCCGCCGGAGGACCGGCGACGGCTGGAAACCGCCTGCCAGTCGGCGGAAGGGCTGCTGACGGTGCTGGATGACGCGCTGGATTATTCCCGTCTCGACAGCGGGCAGCAGACTGACATGGAAAAAGCCCCGCTGTCGCTGCGCCAGACCATACAGGCGGTGGTGGACCTGATGGAACCGCGCGCCCGCGACAAAGGACTGGTGCTGACCACCGATCTGCCGCCGCAGGGGCCGGACTGGATTCTGGGCGATGCTGCCCGGCTGCGCCAGATCCTGTTCAACCTGCTGGGCAATGCCGTCAAGTTCACCCTCAACGGCGGAATCAGCCTTCAGCTGCGGTCCGAGCCAACCGCTGACGGGCGCACCCGGCTGGACCTGACCGTCGCCGACACCGGCATCGGCATCGCCCCGGAGCAACAGGACCGGATTTTTCAGGCTTTCAGTCAGGCCGACACCTCGATCAGCCGCCGCTTCGGCGGTGCCGGTCTCGGGCTGGCGATCTGCCGCCGTCTGGCCGAGCAGATGGGCGGTGGCATCACCGTCACCAGCACACCGGGGGCCGGCAGCCGCTTCACCCTCAGCCTGCCGCTGGAAACCGTCGATGCCCCGGCGCCCGGTGCCCCCCTGACCGCAGCCGCCAGCCCCCCGGCCCTGCGACTGCTGGTGGTGGAGGATGACCCAGTCAACCAGCAGGTGACTGCCGAAGTGCTGCGCCGCGCCGGTCACCGGATTGATGTGGTCGCTTCCGGGGCCGAAGCGGTGGCGCTGGCCGGAGAGAACCGCTACGACGTCATTCTGATGGATATGCAGATGCCGGGGATGGACGGACCGGAAGCCACCCGCCGCATCCGGGCCCTGCCCGCCCCGTTCGGGCAGGTGCCGGTGGTGGCGCTGACCGCCAATGCCATGCAGGAAGACGTGCGCCGCTGCCGCGAGGCCGGGATGAACGCCCATGTCGCCAAACCGTTCAATCCGGCGCATCTGCTGGACACCCTGCACCGCACCCGCGCCGAAACCCCGGCTCCCGCAGCCGCAGCGGGGACTGAGACCGCATCAGATCCGGCAGCGGATCCAGAGACCACACCCCGCACGCTGGATATCCTGCTGCGCTGTGGTCCGGCGGATCAACCGGACTGGTCTGCCGCCCTGCACCGCCACGGCGACCGGGTCTTCCCCTGCCGCAGTGATCAGGCCGCGCTCTCCATGCTGGCGGCCCGTTCCTTTGATGCCATGCTGATCATCCCGGAGGGCGACCCGGCGGCACTGGTTCCGTTCCTGCGGCATCTGGCCACCATCAACCACAGCCACGCCCTGCCGGCGGAAATCATTGTTGTCCCGGGCGGGCAGGACACCGGGCATGGTCTGGAGGATCTGCTGATCACCGCCGGCGCCCATCAGGTCCTGCCTGCCGGGATCCTTCCGGATGACGCCCTGCCCCTGCTGCCACGCACCGCCCTGCCGGGGATGCCGGATCCGGTGGACGAACCACTGGATGTGCTGATGGGGCCGGAACAGGCCCGCCGCCTGCGTCACCTGATGCTGGACGGTCTGCGCGACCTGTCGGACCACCTGACCACCCCCGGGCTGGACCGCGACACCCTGCACCAGATTGCCCACCGCCTGAAAGGCAGTGCCGGAAACATGCGGTTCCGCGATGCCGCCGCCCGCGCCGATGCGGTGATGCGGGATCTGGCCCCCGCCACCCCCGGCCCTGACGGAGATCCGGGCGAGACAGCCGCCCTGACCCTGATCCGCTGCCGCCAGTCGTTACAGGCGACGATCACGGCGCTGATCACCGATGTTGAACAGACCCTTGCGGCCCCCGCCGCAGCCGCCCCTGACCTCCCCCCCAGCCGAAAGGCCGCCGGACCGTGAACACCATCCTTGTTGTCGAAGATTCTCCCGAAAGTCTGGAACTGGTTGCCGGGTATCTGGAAAATCAGGGCTTCCGCTGCCTGCGCGCCCGCTCCGCCGCCGAAATGCGCGATGTGCTGCTGCGGCAGGCCCCGGCCCTGATCATTCTGGATGTCAACCTGCCTGATGCTGATGGCATCGAACTGGCGCGATCGCTGCGGCTGGCGGAAACCAGCCGCCTTATTTTCCTGACCAGCCGCACCGGCGATGACGATGTGATTGCCGGTCTGGATGCCGGGGGGGATGATTACGTCACCAAACCGGTCAACCTGCGCGCCTTGCTGGCCCGCATCAACAGCGTGATGCGCCGCAGCGCCAGTGCCGAAACGGTTGTGACCTTCAACGGCTGGATCCTCGACACCGTGCGGCGGGAGCTGTTCCGCCCCAACGGCCAGATGCTGGAACTGACCTCCGGCGAGTTCAACATCCTCGCCGCCATGGCCGCCCAGCGCCCGCAGGCGGTCAGCCGGGATTTCCTGCTGGATGTGATCAGCAACCGCGATCCCCGCAGCGTCAGCAGCCACACCGTCGATACACTGGTCGCCCGCCTGCGCCGCAAGATGCGCACCGAGACCGAGGACGCCCCGATCATCACCGTGCGCGGGGTCGGCTATGCCCTGACGCAGGGATAACCCCCCTCTCCGGACACCCCCTTCAGAGAAAAACCGCCCGCCGGAGGACCCCGGCGGGCGGTTTTCTGTTCTCAGGACCGGCTGTTTCCGGGGCTTACCCGGCGCGGATCTGGGCAAGGAAGACGTTCATCTTTTCCGACAGGGTTTCCGCCTGACTGGACAGTTCGCCCGCCGCCGTCAGCACCGAGGCCGAGGCCTCGCCGGTCTGCTGGGCTGCCCGGGTCACCCCCTGAATATGTTCCGCCACACCCTGCGTGCCATCGGCGGCACGGTGGACGTTGTGGGTGATTTCCCGCGTTGCCGCCCCCTGCTCCTCCACCGCGCTGGCGATGGTGCTGCTGATCTCGTCAATCTGGGCGATGATGCTGCTGATCGCCTGAATGGCCGAGACCGCCTCGCCGGTTGCCGCCTGAATCCCGCCGATCTGCGAGGAAATTTCCTCGGTGGCGCGGCCGGTCTGGGTGGCAAGGCTCTTCACTTCATTGGCGACCACCGCGAAGCCCTTACCGGCATCTCCGGCACGGGCGGCCTCGATGGTGGCGTTCAGGGCCAGCAGGTTGGTCTGGTTGGCGATGTCGGTGATCATCGCCACCACTTCGCCGATCTTCTGGGCGGAGGTGGCAAGGCCCTGCACCATTTCATCCGTGCGCTGGGCCTGCTGCACCGCCTGATGGGCGATCTGCGAGGAATGGGTGACCTGCCGGGCGATTTCGGAAATCGATCCGCCCAGCTCTTCCGCCGCCGCCGCCACGGTCTGCACGTTGGTGGTGGCCTCCTCCGACGCCGTGGCGACCGACGTGGCAAGGGTCGACGCATCGTTGGCGCTGCCGCTCATCAGTTCCGCCGTGTCCTTCAGCTGGGCGGCGGAGGCGCTGACCGCCTCGATGATGTGACCGACGCTGTCCTGGAAATCGTTCGCCATGGTCTGCATCAGCTGGCGCCGTTCCTCCTCAGCCCGGACAGCCGCTTTCTGCTGCTCTTCCTCCAGCTCGCGGGCGCGCAGGGCGTTGTCCTTGAACACCGCCATCGCCCCGGCCATCTCGCCGATTTCATCGCCACGCCCCATGGCCGGGATCGCCACCGACAGGTTACCCCGCGCCAGTTCCTGCATGGCGGAAGTCATCCGGCCAATCGGGCGGGACAGACCGTTGCCCAGCACCACCGCCAGCACCACGCCCAGCCCCAGACCGGCAGCGGCCGCGGCAATCAGGGTGGTCTCGGTGGCGGTCATGGTCTTGCCCATGCTGTCCTGAATCTCACCCTGCTCAGCCACCGACTGCTGGACGATATCGTCAAACAGGGTATCAAGCTTGTCAGACAGGATTTTCATCGGGCCATCCAGCAGGGTGCGCAGGGTGACCAGACGGGTCGAGGCTTCGGTGAAGGCCTCGCGGAATTCGGTGTAATGGGATTTGGCGTCGTCGAAGAACACCCGGGCCGAGGAATCCTTGGGGATGGCATAGCCGATCAGGTCCATCGGCGTTTCCATATCCTTCAGCAGGGTATTGGTACGGTCCGACAGTTCCCGCTTGTAGCGGCCAAGGTACATGGTGCCATACAGGCGGGCCTGAAGCGCCTTGTCGGTGGCGGCGCGGACGTAGGAAATCGCCTCGTACTGATTGGCGGTTTCCAGTTCCGTCTGAAGCACCGACAGGTTTTCCACCATGTTCTGCCCGGCCGGATCAAAGGTCAGGGTGGTGGTGGCCTGAAGCTGGGTCTGATGGCGGACCACGTCGCCGAAATAGCGCATGTAGGTCTGAAGGTCGCCCTGGATTTCCTCCAGAACCTTGGCCTTCTCCGGGATGGCCCGGGCTTTCAGGGCATCAAGGGCATCGTTGATTTCAATGAACCGCTTGCGGGCATCGGCCGCATCGGCGTCCCGGCCGCTGACCACAAAATCGCGGATACTGAGCCGCATGGTCAGGAAATCAATCTTAAGCTTCTGAATGGCCGCCGCTTCTGTCGCGGCGGTTTCATAAGTTTTGACCGCGGTGCGGGTGGTGCGGGATGACGAAACCGCAATGGCAGCCAGAACGGCCACCAGCAGAAGCAACGTCACGAATCCGAGGAAAATCTTATACTTAATCCGCAGAGAGCTGAAAATGCCTCCACTCCCTCCGGACCTGACCCCGTTTTGACCACCTGCGTTGGTACGAACCGCTTTCATCATGCCTTTCAAGGCTATCCCTCCTGCCGGTCTGAGAAAAAGGCGTACCCCCTCGCTCCTCTCACCAGACGTGTCCTGCGCGACATATCATCGACGACTGGTTTAGAATTCCCCAATGCGCCACGGAGACGCAATATAATTCTCATTTTGCAGTGCAATATCAGAGCAATATTCACCGAATGTGCCGATCATCATACCAAAGCGCCGCGAATTTTATCGACCCGGCGCACCGACCTTAAGCCTTTTGGTGAATATGGCATCTATTTATGCGAGTAAGTCCCCCTATAAAATCAGTTTATAGTGGGTATTTCCCGACTCCGCCCCTCAGGAACCCCCTTGCAGAGTCTGAAAGACCGCTGCACCGGCCTGCGGCGGACGCCACAAAAAACCCCCGCCACAGGGCGTGGCGGGGGCATCGGCAGGCAACAGGCGGTATTTTCTTAGACCTCAGACCCCAGCCCTCAGACCTCCGCCTGCGGATGGCCAAGGTGATAACCCTGCCCGAAATCCACGCCGATCTCACGGATGATCTCGGCGCTGGCCTCGTCCTCGACAAATTCCGCCACTGTGCGCAACCCGAACTCCCGGGCCATGGCGTGAATGTGTTCGACCATAATGCGGTCCCGCGGATCGGTGGCCAGATGGCGGACGAAGGACCCCTCGATCTTGACGTAATCCACCGTCAGATACTTCAGGTACAGGAAGGAGGAGAACCCGGAGCCGAAATCATCCAGCGCAAAGGCAATCCCTTCCGCCCGCAGGCCTTCCATCAGCTGGATCACCGTATCAAACTGCGGCAGTGCCTCGCGCTCGGTGATTTCCAGCACCACCTGCGACGGGGCCAGCCCTTCGGCGCGGATCAGGTCCGGCAGGCTCCGCATCCAGCGGGTATCGCCGATGGTCCGGGCCGACAGGTTGAAGAACAGCTTACAGCCCGGAGGGAAGGTCGCGGCCTTCTGCAACGCTTTCAGGAACACCGCCTTGTCGATTTCCTGCGCCAGCCCCAGTTCCTCGGCGGTCTCAATGAACTGACCGGCGGACAGGATCACATCCCCCTCCCGGATCCGGGCCAGAACCTCGTAACCGAAGATATCGCGCTCCTTCATGCCACAGATCGGCTGGAAGTACGGCAGCACCCGGTCCTCATCCAGCGCCCGCTGTACCTTGCGGCCCTGCCGGAAGGCATCCTGCACCAGATCTTCTTCGGTGGAATCCAGGGTGGCGACGCGGTTTTTACCCAGCCGCTTGGCCTTGTACATCGCCACATCCATGGCAATGCTCAGCCGCTCGACGTCCTGCCCGTTTTCGGGGAAGGACACCACCCCCATACTGGCATGCAGGCGGGTGTTACCGACCGGCAGGTGGATGGTGCTGCGGGTCAGGTCCTCGCGCAGGCTTTCCGCCAGCACCCGCGCCGCCTCCACCGGGGTGTCGGACAGCAGAACCGCGAATTCATCCCCGCCCAGACGGGCGATCAGATCGGTCCGGCGCAGACGCCGGTTCAGCACCGCCGCCAGCTCCTTCAGGGCCAGATCGCCGACCGGATGGCCGTAGCTGTCGTTGATGGTCTTGAAGTTATCGACATCCAGCAGCAGCAGCGAGAAATGGCGGCTGTGGCGGCGGCCCCGCTCCACTTCCAGATTCAGGAATTCATCAAACTTGCGGCGGTTGTACAGGCCGGTCAGGGGATCCCGCTCGGAATAATTCTGCAACCGGTCCTGATAATCCTGAAGGGTGGACAGCAGGCGGTTGAAGTGCTCTGACAGCTTGCGCACTTCCCGCAGGTGGCTGCCCTGCGCATCCACCCGCCGTGACAGGTCGGTGTTGCGGATGATCTCGTCGATGATCTTGACGAACTCGGCGATCGGGAACGCGACGAAATAGCGCAGCTTGAAGTACAGGGCGATGCACATCGCCCCGATCACCACCATGAAATACACAATCACTGACTGAATGACAAAACCGAGGGAGACTTTCAGGTTGGTGACCGGGAAGGTGATATCCACCACACCGTTGACATCCCCCACCTGCGCCTCGTGGCACTGCTGGCATTCCGGCTTGACCCGCACCGGATAGAGATACCGCAGGGAGTCAAGCTCGGTGCGCATCTGCTCCTCACCGGTGGTCAGGGCGGTGCGCAGCATGGTGTCCTGCATGCGGATATCCGCCTCGCCGGTGATTTCGCCGTACTGGCGGATCACCGGGGTCCCCCGGAACACCCGGATCGTCGCATCGGGGCGGGTCTCATTCAGGCGCTGGATGATGTCGGCGATTTCCGCCTTGTCCCAGCCCTTGCGCATGGCGGAATACAGGGACTGGAAGATCAGCTCGGATGTCTGGCGGGCGTCTTCCCGCGCCAGATCCTCCACCGCCTTGCGTTCGATAACGCCTGACAGCAACAACACCGTCGATATCGCCAGCGCCATCGCCAGACCGGATACAACCAGCATAAACTGACCGATCGTAAGCACCCGAAAAGGGTGCATTATCCGTAAGACCATCCCCTGCCGTCCCCTGTGCGCCCTCCCCCGGAAGGCGTTTCTGCCCGGCGGTGCCCATCCCTATGGCAATCCGCCTGCGCTCAATACAAAACAGCCGGATCAGGCTCTTCCGCCGGATCCGGCAAGACCATATCAACAAAAGGGATAAGACGGTATCCCCAATTCCACTTTCCGCTACACTTCGGGGTCAGACCATTGTCGAGCCCGTCAGCAGGCAGAAAACTGGGTCGGACGGCTGGTTCCGCCCCGGCAGTCCGGCACCAGATACCCCGAAAGCTGGAACAGCACCGCTTTCGCCGCCGGGGCCTGCGCCCCGCCCGGGAACGCCAGATCCGGGCCGGAAGCCCGGACCTGCCGCAGGGACTGCCCCTTGTAACAGAAGCTGGCCAGCAGATCGCCGCCCTCCGCCGCCGGAAGTTTCGCCGGGGTGCCACCCGCCTTCAGGGCACAGGCATCGTCGCCGTCGAAGGCCACCGGGGCCGAGAACACCAGCACAAAGCGGTAATCGGCCAGCTCCTTGCGCGCATCGGCGGGCAGTGCGGTGACGAAGCGCACCGGGCTGAAACCGGCAGGCGGCGGAAACGCCGCAGCGATATCGGCAGCGGTGGCCGACGGCGGCGGGGCATAGACCTCCAGCAGCATCGGCCCCCCGACCGAGCTGACATAGCGGTAGGCCGAGGCCGCCTCGATCGACGGCGCGACCGGAATGACGTGGGTATAGCGGGTGGCGTCGCAGGCCGACAGCACGACGGTGGCCGTCAGGGCCAGCAACGGAACGGAAAACCGGGTTTTCATTGACAACGCACCTGCCGTAAGACCGGATCAGGGGAAGGGCTAAAGGAATAGTTCTAAAGAACCTTTGGGCCCTTCGGCTTTGTCCGGCGGTCAAAGACACTGTAGCATGCAGGTATAGCATGCCGGACCGCTGACAGCCACCCTGTGTCACAGCCCGGCTGCCAGCCCGGTCCCCCCAGCAGCCGGAAGACAGACCGTGCCCCATTCGCCCCTGCCGCCCCCGGCTGAAGATCCGCTGGCCCTGAACACCAAGGCCTACGACTGGTGCGTCCGCGCCTTCCGGGCGGTGGAAGGCTACCTCGGGCTGGGGGTGACCCTGCACGACCCGGAGCACGACACCGGGGCCGGGGACGGCGGCACCGGAGTTCTCGGGCGCGGCCATATCTTTCTGTTCAACCACTTCGCGCGGTTTGAGACGATCATTCCGCCCTACCTGATCTACAGCCGCACCGGGGCCTTCTGCCGCACCATCGCCGATACCGCCCTGTTCGGGCCGCCGGGGTCATCGTTCGGGGCGTTCCTGCGCGGGGTCGGGGCGGTGCCCAATGCCCTGCCCGGCCTGCTGCCGTTTCTGGCCGCCGAGATCCTGCGCGGGCGCAAGGTGGTGATCTTCCCCGAAGGCGGCATGGTCAAAGACCGCCGCGTCGTCGATGACGGCGGCGACTTCATGGTCTATTCCCGCACCGCCAGAGAGCGGCGGAAACACCATCGCGGCGCTGCCGTGCTGGCCCTGATGCTGGATGTGTTCAAGGAACGCCTGCGGGAGCTGGACACAGACGGCGATACCGCCCGGCTGGAACGCTGGCGCGCCGCGCTGGGGTTTTCCTCCACCGGGGCCCTGCTGGCCGAGGCCCACACCCCGACACTGGTGGTGCCGGGCAATATCACCTTCTATCCGCTGCGGATCGAAGACCACCCGCTGCCCCGGCTGATCGAACGCTTTGCCGATACCCTGCCGCAGCAGTTTTCCGAAGAACTGCTGGTGGAAAGCAACATCCTGTTCCGCGATACTGACATGGATATCCGGCTGGGCGCCCCCCTGCCGGTGCAGGCTGACTGGAACTGGTGGGAACGGCTGCTGCTGCGCCGCGCCTTCGAGGACACCGCCAGCCTGCATGACCTGTTTGACCTGAACCGCAAGGCCTCCGCCTGGTTTGACCGCCTGCTGGCCCGGCGGCTGGATGCCGCCAGCGATGCGGTGCGCGAGGCCTGCACCTATGGCATTTACCGGCAGGTGACGGTCAATATCGGCCACCTGACGGCACAGGCGATCCTTGACCGCATCGAGGACGGGGAAACCGGGGTTGACCGCGCCGTTCTGGGGCGGCAGGTCTATCTGGCCCTGAAAGGGTTGCAGACGGTACCGGAGGTGCACCTGCACCGCACGCTGGCCGAACCGGACCGTTACCGGGGCCTGCTGCGCGGCGTTAACCCTGACTTCAACCGGGTGCTGTCCACCGCCGTCAGCGCCGGACTGCTGGCCGAAGACGGCCCGTTCCTGCGGTTTCTGCCCAAACTTCTGGACACCCATGATTTTGACCGGGTGCGGCTGGAAAACCCGCTGCTGGTCGCCGCCAACGAAATCACCCCGATGCCGGAGGTGCTGGCCCATGTCGCCGCCAGCCGCCGCGACGCGCTCTCTCCGCCGGGAACGGCACTGGCCGCCCTGCGTTTTGATGACGAGGTCCGGGCGTGGCAACGGGCCCGGCTGGCGTTTTCAGGGCCCGACCACACAGCGGTGAATGCCGCCGAAACCGCCACCCGCGACCCCGCCCCCTATCTGCTGATCCCGGAGAACCACAACGGGCTCGGGGTGGTGCTGGTGCATGGTTTCCTCGCCTCCCCCGCCGAGCTGCGGGATCTGGGTGACAGGCTGGCCGCGCGGGGGCACCCGGTGATCGGGGTCCGCCTGCCCGGCCACGGCACCAGCCCGTGGGATCTGCGGGAACGGGGCTGGCCGGAATGGCTGGATGCGGTGCGGCGGGCCGATGACATTCTGGCCGCCCACTGCCCGCAGCGGGTGGCGGTCGGGTTTGCCACCGGCGGGGCGCTGGCGCTGGCCTACGCGGCGGAAGCCCCGCCCGGACTGGCCGGGGTGGTGGCGGCTTCGGTCCCGATGACCTACCGCAACAAGGCCCTGATCTTTGCCCCCTTGATGCACGGCATCAGCCGTCTGGCCGAATGGGTTCCGGCGTGGGAGGACAAGGCCCCGTTCCGGGAAAACACCAGCGAACACCCCGACATCAATTACCGCCATGTGCCGCTGCGCGGCCTGCATGAGGTGGCGGACCTGATGTCAGAAGTCCGCCGTCGCCTGCCGCTGGTGCGTTGCCCGGCGCTGATCCTGCAAGGGGATCAGGATCCGGTGGTCGATCCCGCCGGAGCGGTCACGCTGATGCGGCGGCTGGGCAGCCACCGTCGCCGTCTGGAAACAATTCCCTCCACCCGCCACGGCATCCTTAACGAGAACACTGCGGGATGTCACGATCTTGTCGCCCAGTACATCGCTTCCTTTTTACACCTTAAGGATTAGATTTACAGTCGATTACGGTTCTTTTCCATCCTGATAGCAGGAACGAACAAAATTTTATTCTCCTGTCATCTTGAAAACCGTTGGATCCGGCCTGCGAAATGGTAAGGTAACCGCCATTGGATTAAGCCCCCCTCTTAACCGGTCCGGACTACTGGGTTCCCCCGCCAACATGATGTTACATGTCCCGACACTGGCGATTGTTGCCGGTTGCATCAGCATTGGCTTCGCCCTGTGCCTGCCGCTGTCGTGGCGTCTGGCCAAGGCGGTGCCCGGCCTGCGCTGCCTGACCCTTGGCATGGCGATTGCCGGGCTGTCCCTGTTCCTGCTGCCGGTCTATGACCTGCCGCTGCCCCGGTTTATGCTGCTGGTGGCCAGCATCCTGATGATTCTGTCGGGTGTTCTGTCGTGGTATGGCCTGCGGGTGATGCTGCTGCCGGGGCGCCCCCCGGTGCTGCCGCTGATCCTGCTGATGATCATTCATCCGCTGCTGATTCTGTATTTCTCGGTGCTGTCCCCGCTGGTTGCCGGGCGGCTGGTGGTCAACAGTCTGGTCCTTGCCGGTCTGGCCCTTGCCATTGTCGTGGTGCTGGTGCGGTCGCGGGAAAGCTCCCCCGCCGTGCAGTGGGTGATGGCCGGGGTCCAGACCGTCCACGCCGTTCTGTTGCTGGGCCGTATGGGGCTGATGCTGCTGGAAGACACCCTTCAGCCCTACCCGGTGCCCTATGTGCTGATCGACCGCATCCTGTTTCTGGAAGTGGTGCTGCTGCTGTTCATCACCGCGCTGTGTACGGTGATTCTGGTGGCCGAACGCCTGCAAAAGGAACTGACCTATCAGGCCCGCACCGATCCCCTGACCGGCACCCTGAACCGGCGGGGCTATCAGGAACTGGCAGAACGGGAACTGCTGAAGGCCAGCCGCAGCGGGCGGCCCTTTGCGGTTCTGGTGGCGGATATTGACCACTTCAAACGCCTGAACGACACCTACGGCCATGCCGCCGGGGATATGGTGCTGCAATACTTCTGCGCCCTGCTGAACCGGGTGCTGCGCCAGACCGACATCCTCGCCCGCCTCGGCGGTGAAGAATTTGTCATCATGCTGCCGGAAACCCCGCCGCTGGAAGCGATGGACGTGGCCGAGCGCCTGCGCCGCACCGTGCAGGACACGCCGATGACCTTTCAGGAATTCATGATCCCGATCACCGTCAGCATCGGCGTCGCCCACTTCCCCGATGCCTCTGACAGCCTCGACGGCCTTCAGGCCTTTGCCGACAGCGCCCTGTACCGCGCCAAGAAAAGCGGGCGCAACAGTGTGTCGGACCAGCCGCTGGCCAGCGAACCGCATTCGACCCCCCTCCCCCGGGATGACCAGCCTGCGGTGTTTCTGTAAGACCTGCCCCGTTTTCTTAACCCTGCGGCCCCGGCATCACTGATCCTGCCCGACAGACGGAAAAAAGGCCCGGCGGAGGGAAAGCCGCCGGGCCTTGAAGGTGTCTTCTCAGTCGAAGAGGAGGGAGCGGAACGGACCGGGCCCGACAGGGACGAGGAGAGAGGGGAGAGAAGACCCCGCCGGACCCGGCAGCATTCAACGGCACCACTATCACCCCAACCACCTGAACCCGGCCTGAACAGGGCATTCAGGGTGCCAAAGGCAAACCCCGCCGGATGGGATCATCCATCCGGCGGGGAAGCGGGGAAACAGAAACCTGATCTTAGGCCGCCTGCGCCGCAGCCCAGCGCCCGGCCAGACCGGCCACCCGCTGGCCCAGCACCGCAGCGGTGCGGCGGTCAGCCTCCGGCGGGGCAACATCAGACCCCTCGTCGGCATTGGCCTGCGCCATCACCCCGAGGAAGCTGCCGAGACGGTTCAGGTCACTCTCGCTGCCCTTGCTGCTGTTGTTGCCCGGCAACAGATCCAGACCGACCCAGATCATGCCATGCTGAGCGGCAAAAACCGAAAGCTGCACCAGCGTACCCATTTTATCGCCGCTGCGCGAAGCGGAGACGGTGAACCCCGCCGCCAGCTTGCCGGACCACTTCCGGCCCATCCAGCGGCCCGAGGTGGCATCCATGAACATTTTGAACGGACCGGACACGCTGCCCATGTAGGTCGGGGACCCGAAGATAATGGCATCAGCGGCATCAAGGGCATCGCCATGGTCTTCAAAGGCATCCACCGACACCAGCAGGGCCTTGGCGGTGCCATCGGCCTCAACGCCAGAGGCAACGGCCTCGGCCAGAACTTTGGTGTGGCCATAGCCGCTGTGATAGACAACGGCGACAGTGGTAACTGGGGTGGTCATGATCGGGGATCTCCGTCGGGGCCATCCGTCGGCTGGTACGGCCCGGTTTGCTGTTGACCCCACACTGCCGATTTCAGATCATGAAAGAAACAGCATCGGCGTCATACCAATCATGAGAAAGCTTCATTACCTTGATCTCGATGGCCGGTCGCTGCGGCTGCTGCTGTCGCTGCTGGAAACCCGGTCAGCCACCGCCACCGCCCGTCAGACCGGGTTGACCCAGTCGGCGGTCAGCCATGCGCTGGAGCGGCTGCGCGGTGTGCTGGGGGATCCGCTGTTCGTCCGGGCCGGGCGCGGGCTGGAACCGACCGAGCACGCCCTGTCGCTGGCCCCGCTGGCGCGGGAAGCCCTGACAGCTCTGGAAAGCATGGGGCAGGAACCGGCGTTTGACCCCGCCACCTCCACCCGGAAGTTTGTGATTGCCGCCAACGATTACCAGCGTGACATGGTGCTGCCGCCGGTGTTCCACCGCCTTCAGCAGGAGGCCCCGGGGGTGCGCCTGCGCATCAAGACCTCGGGCAACAGCGGCGGAGAGATGCTGCGCAACCGTGACTGCGACCTATTGATCACCCCCAAGGGGCCGGACTACCCCGACCTGATGCGCAGCCTGCTGTATGAAGACCGGATGGCCTGCTTCTACGATCCGGCCTGCCGCCCGGCACCGGAAACCCTGCCGGATTATCTGGCGGCCCGGCACGTGACCGTTGTCTATGGCGATGATGAGGCCACCGCCATTGATGCCGCGCTGGCCCAGCAGGGGCACCGGCGGCAGGTGGTGCTTCAGTTGCCGAATTTTTCCGCCCTGCCCGCCTTTCTGCGCGGCAGTGATCTGGTGGTCGCCACCATGGAGCTGTCGCGGCACTTCAGCCTTGCCGGGTTCGGGGTCTGCCCGCTGCCGTTTCCGGTACCGCTGCTGTCGATGCATATGATCTGGCATGTGCGTGACACCGCCTCCCCCGCCCATCGCTGGCTGCGCGATCTGATCCGCAGCACGGTCCACGCCGCCTGCCCCAACCACGCCTGACGCTCTGCCCGGAAGCACGAAAAAACGGCTCCGGAGGGGGACCGGAGCCGTCTTCTGGGGACAGGATAAAATAACAGACAGATGTCATCAGACAGGGAGGAGAGAGCAGTCAAACACACAAGAAGTCAGGGATAAGATGTGTTCCGTAAGCGCCAGACAGGGAAGGGAGGGGAAGCGCTTACAGGACTGAAATTACCCCTGTCCGCCTGAACGCTGTCTGAACGGATTGCGGCGAAATCCGGGCAGCGGATTTTTTCTTCCCCTCTCCGGTTTTTCTGCCGGTCAGGGGCCATCCAGCCGCCGCCCCCAGTCTTCCACCCCGCCACTGTCAAGCCGCCGGGCCGCCAGTGCCCGCCAGTTTTCCGCCAGCGGAGTCAGCGCGGCAATCCGCTGCAACTCTCCCCGGTTCAGCGGATCGGCATACAGGGTCCGCCACAGGCGCGACAGCGGCCATGCCGGGGCAATCCGGTCCACCAGAGCCAGAGTGTCGCCGGGGGAAACAGTGCCCGGCTCCAGCACCCGGTAATACCAGCCGGTGCGGCCGCTGCCCTGCACCCGCCGCGCCATATCGGCCCGCCCGAAGCGCAGGTTCAGCCGGAAGCACGGCTGCCGCCCCTGCGACACCTGCACCAGCGCCGCACCCAGACGGAACACATCCCCCACCGCCACCGTGGTTTCATCCAGCCCCAGCGTTGACAGGTTCTCGCCGAAGGCCCCGGCAGCCCGCAGCAGCGGGTGTGGCCCCAGATCGGCCTGCCAGCGCGGATAATGGTCGAAGGGGTAATGATGCACCGCCTTTTCCGGCCCGCCGTGGTGCCGGATATCGCCCTGACCGTCGCCGCTGAACCCGGTCGGCCCCAGCCACAGCGGGGATGACACCGGGGTTTTGGCGATGCCGCTTGGCACCGTGCGTGTGCCATCGGGGCTGCTGAGGGGCGCAACCGGCCCGGTCAGCAGGGCAGAAAGCGGGGTGATAACCGGCGTCTCTGTCATGGATCCAGTCCTTCCAGCCACTCTTTCAGCATCGCCTGCCCGGCCTGCCGCAGGGCCGCCCCGCGCCATCCGGCCTGTTCCCGCAGGTCACGCGGATCAATCCCTGCCGCCGCCAGCTCCGCCGCATGGCCGATCAGCCAGTGTTCCAGCCGGGTGGCATCGGCCTCCGGGTGAAATTGCAGGCCAAGGGTGTTCTTCCCCGCCGCAAACGCCTGATTGGCACACAGCGGCGTGCTGGCCAGCCGCACCGCTCCGTCGGGAATATCGAACATATCGCCATGCCAGTGCAGCACCGGCACCCCGTCCAGATGCCGCAACGGGCCGTACCGTCCGGCATCGGTCAGGGTCAGGGCGGAAAACCCGATCTCCTTGCGGCCGGTCGGGGCCACCCGTGCCCCCAGCGCCGCCGCCATCAGCTGCGCACCCAGACAGATGCCCAGCGTCGGCGCCCCGGCCTGTATCCGGGTGCGCAGCAGGGCGATTTCTTCCGCCAGCACCGGATAGGCTGCGGTATCCCCCACCCCGACCGGGCCACCGAGCACGATCAGCAGCGGAGTCTTCACCGGGTCCAGCGTCCACAGATCATCGACCCCGGCATCGTAGTAATGCACGGTATACCCGGCGGCGGCCAGCACCGGGGCAAAGGTGCCAAGGTCTTCAAAGCCAACATGGCGGATGGCAACGGCGGTTTTCAGCATCGGCGGATCCTGTCAGGACATATCAGGGAGAACATTCCCACTGCTACCCGGCCACCGGCCTGTGATAAAGTGCCGGTTCTGATATTTCTGACAGGCCGGTTGCATGCATCTGATTCAATTTGACCTGTCCGCAACCGGCCCCGGCAGCAGCCGCCCGGTGTTCGTGCGGCTGTGTGATGCCATCATCGCCGCCATCACCGACGGACGGCTGAAGCCGGGAGACCGTCTGCCCGGCAGCCGGGCTCTGGCGAGGGATTTGGGGCTGCACCGCAACACCGTTGATGCCGCCTTCCGGGAAGCCATCGCCCAGGGCTGGCTGACCCCGCAGCCGTCGCGCGGCACCTTTGTCACCGCCACCCTGCCCGACAGTCAGCCGCCCCGGCCCCGGACCACACCGCCGGAACCGCCGGACGACACCGCCCCCCCGGCCCGGCTGCACCTGTCCGACGGGGTGCCCGATCCCCGCCTGATGCCCGCCGCCGATCTGGCCCGCGCCTTTCGCCGTGCCCTGCTGTCAGGACGGGATCCCTACGGTGACGGCTACGGCGATCCGCGTGGCCTGCCACAGGTCCGTCAGGCCGTGCAGCATCTGCTGGCCACCGACCGCGGCCTGTCGCCGGACCGGTATGATCTGCTGATGACCCGGGGCAGCCAGATGGCGCTGTATCTGGCTGCCAGTGCCGCAGTCTCCCCCGGCGGGGCGATTGCGGTTGAGGACCCCGGCTACCCGCAGGCCACCGCCGCCTTCCGCGCCGCCGGGGCCCGGGTTCTGCCGGTGCCGGTCGATGCCGCCGGACTGGATGTGGAAACCCTTGCCCGGCTGGCGGCAAGCGATCCGGGGTTACAGGCGGTTTACGTCACCCCGCACCACCAGTATCCGACCACGGTGACACTGGCCGCCGACCGCCGCCTGCGCCTGCTGGAGGTCGCCGCCCGCCACCGTCTGGTTCTGATAGAGGACGACTACGACCACGATTACCGCTTTGACGGCCGCCCGGTGCTGCCGCTGGCCGCCCGCAGCGGACCGGGGCAGGACGCGGTGGCGGTGATCTATGTCGGGTCGCTGTCAAAGGTGCTGGCCCCGACCCTGCGGCTGGGCTATGCCGCCGCCCCGCCCGCCCTGCTGCACCGCATGGCGGAACGCCGCGATGCCATCGACCGGCAGGGGGATACCCCGCTGGAAGCCGCCGTTGCCGCCCTGATCCGCGACGGTGAGCTGGCCCGCCATACCCGCAAGGCGCGGCGGATCTATCAGGCCCGCCGCGACCACATGATCCGGCGGCTGGAGGAAACGTTCGGCACAGTGCTGGAGGTGCGTCCCCCGGCGGGCGGGCTGGCCCTGTGGGCCACAGTCACCGACGGCAGCCCGGCGCAGGACTGGGCAACGGCGGCGCGGCGGCTGGGGCTGGCGGTGCGGCCGGGGGCCTCGTTCTGCCTTGATCCGGCAACACCGCCGCCACAGGCCTTCCGCATCGGCTTTGCCGCCCTGACCGAAGCCGAGGCTGACCGCGCCGTCACCCTGCTGGCACAGGCCCACCGCATGCTTGCCTGACCGGTCCGGACAGGGCAGTGTGGCGGCCATAGCAGGGGAAAAACAGACATGGGTTTTGCGAAACATCTCGGAATCCGGATCAGGCTTCTTCCCGGCATCCGCGCCCTCAGGCTGCTGCGGTCCCACCATTTTGGCCGGAGTGCCGAAGAGCGGGAAAGCGCCCGCCTGCAACGGATCCGGCCCGACAACCTGTTCCAGCCGTCCGGCTTCACCGTCCCCAACCGCTACCCCCATATTCTCAGGGAAGTGAAAGCGCTGGTTCAGGACGCCCCCCGGCCCCTGCGTCTGCTCTCCTTCGGCTGCTCCACCGGGGAGGAACTGCTGACGCTGGACAGTCACTTCCCCGGCAGCCTGATGACCGGGATCGACATCAGCGCCCCCCGTCTGGCCATCGCGGCGGAGCGGCTGTCATCCCTGCGGCAGCAGGGGCGGCTACAGCTGTTTCAGGGGGCCTCAGCCGACTGTCTGCCGCCGGACCTGCCGCCGTTTGATATCGTCCTCGCCATGTCAGTCTTCCGGCACCACGATCTGGAAGCCGCCCCTGCCCGCTGTTCCCACCGCCTGCGCTTCGCTGACTTTGAGAAAACGGTGACCGGGCTGGCCGGACGGGTGCGGCCCGGTGGTTTCCTGTGCATGACCAATAATCATCTGGACTTCACCGAGACCGCTGTCGCCGCAAAGTTCGAGCCCTGTGCCACCACCCGCCACGATCCCCGGAATCCGCTCTATGGGGCCGATGATCGCCTGAAGCCGCAGCCGGAACGGGATATCGTCCTGTTCCGGCGCAAAGAGCAGACAGGCCCCGTCTCTCCGGGGCCTGCCGTCGCCGATCACCGCCGCGACATCTCCAGCGGCGGCATCACCTCCGGCCCCACCGGGCAGACATAGGGGGTTTCCGCCGTCTGCGCCGCCAGCGCCGCCTTGGCCGCCGTGATCAGGGCCGGATCGCGGACAGCCGCCAGTCCGGTGGCCGCCATCGCCTTGGCGGCGTGAACCATTGCCTTATGCGCCCCCGGGGACTTCCCCTGCGCCACCACCTGCCAGGTATGGAACGGCGTACCGATCGCCACCGTCGGGGCATGCACCTGCACCGTCGGCACCACCCAGCTGACATCCCCGACATCGGTGGAGCCGATCAGCGGCTTGCGCGGTGTATCCAGCGGCACCAGAAAATCAGCCAGCGGCACAGCGCGCCGGGGCATGCCGATCGCCTGATAGACCGAGGCGATATCCTTGTCCGACAGGGTGGCGCGGATGCCTTCGGCATAGGCGCGGTCCTGATCATCAAACGGCGGCGGCCCCAGCTCCGCCATCACCGCATGCAGGGCTTCCTCCAGCGGGCGGTTGCCCAGTGTGTTGGACACCGCGCTGATAATCTGCATCCGCACGCTGGTTTCGGTCATCAGGGCCGCCCCCTGCGCGATCTTGTGGACCCGCTCCACCAGATCCAGCATGCCCTGAAGATCCATCGCCCGGATCGAATAGCGGACATGGGCGCGGGCCTGCACCACATTGGGGGCAATGCCCCCGGCGTCGAGCAGGGCATAATGCACGCGGGCGTCAGACGGCATATGTTCCCGCATGTAATTGACACCGACGTTCATCAGCTCCACCGCATCCAGCGCACTGCGGCCCAGATGCGGCGAGGCTGAGGCATGGGCCGTCCGCCCGGTGAAAAAGAAATCGGCGCGGGTATTGGCCAGCGACAGCGCCGGAGCCACTTCCCAGAAGCTGTAGGGATGCCACGAAATGGCGATATCCACATCCCGGAATGCCCCGTCGCGGACCATGAAAGTCTTGGCCGCCCCGCCTTCCTCCGCCGGGCAGCCGTAATAACGCACCCGCCCGGGCAGGCCGTTTTCCGCCAGAAAATCCTTCAGGGCCACCGCCGCCAGCATCGCGCCGGATCCCAGCAGATTATGGCCGCAGCCATGGCCGTTGCCGCCGGGTTCCACCGGCTGATGCTGGCACAGCCCGGCCTGCTGGCTCAGGCCCGGCAGGGCATCATATTCCCCGAGGAAGGCAATCACCGGGCCGCCCTCCCCCGCCTCGGCGATCAGGGCGGTTTCAATCCCGGCAACGCCCTGCGTCACCCGGAACCCATGGTGCAGCAGCTCGGCCCGATGGGCGGCAGCGGACTGCACTTCGGTGTAACAGACTTCCGGCGTGCTCCAGACCTGATCACTCAGGGCGGTCAGCCGATTCTGATGGGCGTCCACCGTCTGCCACAGTGCGGTATGATCCTGCGCGGTCATGATGATGCCAATGTCCCTTCGTGGGTTTGGATGTTTGTTTCTCAGCGCCCTCACCCTCCGGACGGGGGGGCAGCCGCCCCCTTCGCCCGAAGCTGCGGGTTACAGCTGCGGGTTAAAGCTGCCCGGCGGCACCGGACACCAGCTCTTCCGCCGGGGGGATCCGGCCACCTTCAAACCAGAAGGCCGCCGCCGCCCGCGACATCGCCTCGCCATCGTGGCCGACGCCGGGCACTTCGGTCAGGGTCCAGTTGAACTCCATCCCCAGTGCCGCCGCCTGCGTGCGGGCAAACAGGAACATGAATGTCGCCCGGGCATAGCGGTGCGGCCCCTGTTCCAGCGCCTCCGGCTGGGCCGGCAGGTTGGGGTCGTTTTCCTCGATATCCTGATCCCCGGCGAAGATCTGCATCGGATAACGGAACCAGTCCGCCAGCCGGGAGTCATCAAACCCGGTGCCGCCCAGCCCTTCCGGGAAGCGGCGGGACAGGTCCGGCAGGGTGTACCAGCCGGGATTGGCGGCAATCACCGCCGCAAACGGGGCATGGCCCTGCGTTGCCAGCAGGCGGTGGGCAAACTGCCCGCCGGCGGAATGGCCGTACAGCATCGCCTGCTGCCGGGTGGTTGCCCCCCCGGCCCGCAGCGCCGCCAGCACCCGGGCCGGAACCGCATAGGCCCACTGCTCCGGCGGGGTGATGCTGCCATCCGCCGCCACCACCAGCCCGTTGTTGTAGCCGTCCACGGTCGGGAAGGCGGCATCCGAGAACGTCGGCGCGGCAATCAGCAGGCCGTGCCGGTCGGCAGCCGGAATCCAGAAGTCGCGGTACTCATCACCATTGCGCAGCATGCCATGCTGGACCAGCACCACCGGGTTTTCCGGGCGATGGTTTTCCGGGCGGTAGCAATGCACCGTCAGCGGGCGGTCCGGGTGGCAGGCATCAAGGAACGGCAGGGCGCTGCGCCCGAAAGCCGGGGAAAGGGTCTGGGTCGTCATACGGGCTCCGGATGATGCAGATGGCAGGCGGCGCTCTGGCCGGGCGCCACCTCTTTCAGGACGGGAAGACGCTCGCGGCAGACCGGCAGGGCCTGCGCACAGCGCGGATGGAACGGACAGCCCGACGGCGGCGACAGCGGCGAGGGCAGATCGCCCTTCAGCGGCTCGAACACCCGGCGGCGGCGGCTGAGGGAGGGGCTGGCATTCAGCAGGGCCGCGCTGTAGGGGTGGGCCGGGGCGGAGAACACCGCCGCCGCCGGGCCGATTTCAACAATGCGGCCCAGATACATGATGGCGATGCGGTCGCTGATGTGGCGGACCACGCCCAGATCATGGCTGACGAACAGATAGGTCAGGCCGTAGCGGCTGCGCAGGTCCATGAACAGGTTGATCACCTGCGCCTGCACCGACACATCCAGCGCCGACACCGGCTCGTCACAGACCAGAAACTCCGGCCGCACTGCCAGCGCCCGGGCAATGCCGATGCGCTGCCGCTGCCCGCCGGAAAACTGATGCGGGTAGCGGTCGCGGTAGGCGGCATCCAGCCCGACATCCTCCAGCGCCTGACTGACCCGGTCGGCGATTTCCGCCTTCGGGGCCAGCCGGTGAACCTCCAGCGCCTCGCTGATGATGCGGTGGACCCGCATGCGGGGATTGAGCGAGGCATAGGGATCCTGAAAGATCATCTGGACCTTCAGCAGAAAGTCCAGCTTCTCGCGGTCCTTCAGGGCGAAGACGCTGCGGCCGTTGTACATCACCTCCCCGGCGCTGGGGGTGTGGATGCCGGTGGCCATCCGCGACAGGGTCGATTTGCCGCAGCCGGATTCCCCGACCAGTCCCAGCACCTCGCCACGCCGCACCGCCAGATCAACCCCGTCCACCGCCCGCAGCACCGGCGGCGGCTTGGCCTGCCCGGTCAGGCGCAGCAGACGGTCCGCCACCTTCGGGCGGGACTGGAAATACTTACGGACGCCGATCATCTCAAACAGGGTATCGTTCACGGCAGGACCTCCCCGGAGGTGGCGGGCGCAGCAGGCACCGGATTATGGCAGCGGAAGGCCCGGTCCCCGTTCTCCTGCCGCAGCGGGTAGGTCTCGCTACAGAGCGGAACCACCCGGTCACAGCGGGTGCGGAACGGGCAACCGGACGGGCGGGCATCAATGCGCGGGGCGTTGCCGTCAATCTGGTGCAGGCGTTCCCCCGGGCGGACCGTTCCGGTCGAGGACTTCAGCAGGCCGAGGGTGTAGGGATGGCAGGGCCGGTCCAGCACATCATCGACCGCGCCGCTTTCCACGATCTGCCCGGCGTACATCACCGCCACCCGGTCGGCCAGCTCCGCCACAATCGCCAGATCGTGGGTGATCCACAGGATGGCGGTGCCGGTTTCCCGGGCCAGTGTCTGCACTTCGTACAGGATCTGGCTCTGGATCGTCACATCCAGCGCCGTCGTCGGTTCATCGGCGATGATCAGGTCCGGGCTGTTCAGCAGGGCAATGGCAATCGCCACCCGCTGCCGCATACCGCCGGAAAATTCGTGCGGATACTGCCGCAGCCGCACCTCCGGCGACGGGATGCCGACCCGGGCCAGCGCCCGCACCGACTCTTCGGTGATCTGCGCCTTGGTACAGCGGCGGTGGGCGGTGATCGCCTCCGCCATCTGCTCGCCGATGGTCAGTACCGGGTTGAGGGTGGACAGCGGATCCTGAAACACCATGGCAATGCGGTTGCCGCGCAGGGCGCGCAGCTCTTCGTCCGAGGCCTGCCGCAGGTCTTTGCCATCAAACAGGATTTCGCCTTCGACGATCTCCCCCGGCGGGTCGATCAGCCGGACGGTGGAAAAGCCGGTCACCGACTTCCCCGATCCGGATTCCCCGACCAGACACAGCACCTCGCCGCGCCGGATGGTCAGGTCAACCCCATCCACCGCCGCCCAGGCCCCTTCCGGGGTGTGAAAAACCGTCCGCAGTCCGCGGATATCGAGCAGGCCGGTCATGACGAGGCCCTCACGTTGAAGCTGCGGCGCAGACGGTCACCGACAAAGTTGAGGGACATGATCAGCAGCACCAGCGCGATACCGGGGAACACCGCGATCCAGTATTCGCCCGACAGCAGGTATTCAAAGCCGTTGGCGATCAGCAGCCCCAGCGACGGCTGGGTCACCGGCACCCCGACGCCAAGGAACGACAGCGTCGCTTCCAGCGTGATGGCACTGGCGACACTGATGGTGGAGACCACCAGCACCGCGCCGACCGAGTTGGGCAGCAGGTGCGCCAGCATGATGTGGCGGGTCGGCAGGCCGAAGTTGACCGCCGCCTCGATGTATTCCTTGCGCCGTTCCACCAGCGCCGAGGCCCGCATCAGCCGCGCATACTGCGCCCACTGCACGACGATAATCGCCAGAATCACCTTGTCGATGCCGCGCCCGACCGAGGCCAGCAGCACCAGCGCCACCAGAATGGACGGAAAGCCCAGCATGAAATCGACAATGCGCATGATGATGGCATCGACCGCCCCGCCGATCTGGGCGGCAAACAGCCCGGCGGTGATGCCGATCAGCATCGCCCCGCCGGTGGACAGCAGGCCGACCAGCAGGCTGGTGCGCAGCCCGTAAAGAATGGCGCTGATCATGTCGCGGCCCTGCGCGTCGGTGCCCAGCCAGTAGGTGGCCCCGCTCATCGCCGCCGCCCCCGGCGGCAGGCGGTTATCCATCATGTTCAGCGTGGCAAGGTCATAGGGGTTCTGCGGGGCGATGAACGGGGCCAGCACCGCCAGCAGCACCATCACCCCCAGCAGAATCGCGGCCCCGCGCAGGGTCGGGCGGCTGCGGATCACCTTCAGAACCCGCCGCCGCAGCGGCGTATCGGCATAGGCCGGAACCGGAAGACCGGGCTTGCTCATGTCATCCCTCCGGAGAGTTTGACCCGTGGGTCCAGCGCCGCGTACAGCACATCGACCAGCAGGTTGACGCCGACGAACAGCAGGGTCGTCAGCATGACGTAGGCCACCACCACCGGGCGGTCGAGCTGGTAGATGCTGTCGATCAGCAGCTTGCCCATGCCCGGCCACGAGAACACCGTCTCGGTGATGGTCGAAAAGGCGACCAGACTGCCGAATTCAATCCCCACCACGGTCACCACCGGAATCAGGATGGTGCGCAGGATGTGGCGCCTGACGATGCGGCGGCGGGAAATGCCCTTGGCGCGGGCGAATTTGACGTAATCCTGCGTCGTTGCCTCCGCCGCCCCGGCGGCAATCAGGCGGACCATCAGCACGGTGTTGGGGATGGCAAGGTTCAGGGTCGGCAGGATCAGGTGCTTCAGCCCGTCAAGGGTGAACAGACTGGTCTGCATCCCCAGGGCCGTCACCGTCTCGCCACGCCCGGCGGTCGGCAGCCAGCCGAGCCAGACGCTGAACAGCAGCACCAGCATCATCCCTTTCCAGAAACTGGGCAGGGAAAAGCCGATCACCGTTCCGGCCATGATGATGCGGGACGGGCGGCTGTCGGGATTCAGCCCGGCATACAGCCCCAGCGGCACGCTGACCACCGTGGCGGTGATCATCGACAGCAGCACCAGCTCCAGCGTTGCCGGCAGCCGCCCGAGGATCAGCGACACCACCGGCACCCCATGCACGAACGAGGTGCCGAGATTGCCGCTGAGGGCGTTGCCGAGGAAGGTGAAGTACTGGCTCCACACCGGCTGGTCCAGCCCCAGCCGCTTGATCAGCGCCAGCCGCTCCGCCGCGCTGGCCTGCGGCGGCACCAACAGCTCAATCGGGTCGCCGATGCCATAGACGGCAAAGAAAACCACAACCGAAACCGCCAGCAGCACCGCGATGCTCTGGATCAGTCTCTGTAGGAAATAGGAGGTCATCGCGTTACCCCGGACCCATGATACCGGACCGATGATACCGGATCACTCCCCCGGCCCGGCGCACGGCCGGACCGGGGAGGCGACCGGTACGGTTACTGCGCCGGACGGGCCGACATGGCGAGGGTGAACTGGTCGGACCGACCGGTGAAGGTCATCCCGGCCTTGTGCGCCCACACCCCGGCCTCGAAGTGCAGCGGAATGAAGGCGTAATCCTTCATCACGGTCTTGGTGGCTTCCTGCAACAGGGTCGCCCGCTGCTTGTCATCCATGGTTTCAACGGCGGTATAGATCAGCTTATCGAAGGCTTCGTTCTTGTAGCCGCCGTAGTTGGAACCGCCGAGGGTGCCCGCCGCATTGGGGGTGGCCGCCCACTGGCGCAGGAACGAGGAGGCCTCGCCGCTGGCGGAGGTCCAGCCGCCGACCGACATGCTGAATTCCTTCTTGGCACGGCGCGGGAAGTACAGCGTGCGGGTCATCGCATCAACATCGGCCTTGATGCCGACCTGATTGAGGTACTGCGCCACCGCCTGCGCAATCTGGCTGTCGTTGATATAACGGTCATTGGTGGTGGACAGGGTGAGCTGGAAGCCATCGGCGTACCCGGCCTCCGCCAGCAGCTTCTTCGCCGCCGCCGGATCGTAGCGCAGCACCGGCTGGGTCGGCAGGGACCCGAACATGCCGCTCGGCAGGAATTCCCCGGCCTGCGCCGCCATGCCATCCATCAGGCGGTCGATGATCGCCTTGCGGTCAATCGCCAGCGAGATCGCCTCGCGCACCCGCACATCCTGCAACGGGTTCTTGCCGTTGGCGGCCTTGGCGAAGGGGCTCTGCTCCCGCGCCACATCCAGCTGATAATAGATCACCCGGGTGCTGGGGGTGATGGCGATGCCAAAGCGGTTATCGCCTTTGATGCGGCCAAGGTCCCGCGCCGCCGGGTTTTCGATCAGGTCATAATCCCCGGCCAGCAGACCGGCCAGACGCGGCCCGGCATTGGGCACCGGCACCAGCTGCACGGTTTCCCACGGCTCCTTGCCGCCCCAGTAGGTTTCGTTGCGTTCCAGCGTGACGCCGGTGCCGCGCACATAGCTCTTCAGCTTATAGGGGCCGGTGCCCAGCGCCAGCTTGCCATCGTTGAAATCACCGACCACCGGCCACGGCCCGGTGACGCCGCAGTTGTTGGCGACGTCAAAGGTGATCTTGTCATGCTTGACGATGGAAGCGCTGAGGATGCGCACGGTGCTGAGGAAATTGGCCAGCAGCGGTTCCGGGGCCTTGGTGGTGATCACCACGGTCTTGGCATCCGGGGCTTCGACACTGGCGAAGCTGGCGGTGACATCGGCAAAGGACCCGGCGATGGCGGTTTCGTTCTTCAGGGTGCGGCAGAAGGTGAACACCACGTCTTCCGCGGTGAAGGGGGTGCCGTCGGAGAAGGTCACGCCATCGCGCAGCTTGAAGGTCCAGCGGTTCTTACCGTCATTTTCCCACGACGCGGCAAGGGCCGGGTGAATCCCCTGCTTTTCATCCTGACGGGTCAGCCCTTCAAAAATATGCGAGGTCATCGCGTTGTTGGGGGTCAGGTCGTGGTAGTGTGGATCAATCGCCGTCGGCTCCGACGACAGGGCAATTTTCAGGCCCTGCGCGTGGGCGCCACCGGCCAGGAATGGGGTGCTCAGAAGGGTCGTGGCCAGCAGGCTTGCGGCAAAAAGCTTATACTTAGGGGACATGATGGGGTGCCTCTCTGTTTTTGATGCCGGAAAATGTTTGATGACAACCGGTTAGTTTTTTGATAGATTTTTTTTCATAAGATTATCATATGAAAATAATGTGCCGTCAGCAATGGGGAATTCATCATGGCCGCAACCCTGAGCCCGAAGTCTGAATTCGCCACCCGGATTGCCGCCGCCTACCCCACCCTGAGCAAGTCGCACCGCAAGATCGCCGATTTCGTGATGAGCCACCCGCTGGAGGTGGTCGCGCTGTCGATTGAGGGGGTGGCGGACGCCAGCGGAGCCTCCACCGCCACCATCACCCGCTTCGTGCGGGCGGTCGGCTACAGCAGCTTCAGCGAGTTCCGTGAAAAGATCGTGGCGGATTACCAGACCCCGTCCGGCCCCGGGACCGCCGCCGCCGGGAATGCGGGCGATGCCGGGTCCACCGCCACCCTGCTGCACGGTTTTCTGGCCGATACGGTGCAGAACATCCGCGATGCCGCCGCCAACATCGACACCGCGACGGTCACCCGCTTCGCCGATATCCTGCTGGGGGCGCGGCGGATCCTGATCCTCGGCACCGGGGCCAGCCATTATGCGGCATCGTATCTGGAAGAAGGGCTGGCGCTGTATACGGAAAAGAACGTCACCAACCTGCTGCTGCGCGGGGCGACCCCGTATTCCAACGGCCTGATCCGCACCATCGGGGCGGAGGATGCGGTGATCGCCATTTCCATGCCGCGCTATTCCGGCAGCACGGTGGAATTCACCCGGATTGCCAAGGCGCAGGGGGCGCAGATTCTGGCCCTGACCGACAGCCCGACCTCGCCACTGGCCCAACTGGCCGACGCAACCCTTTTTACCCCGGCAAAAAGCCGCCTGCTGCCGAACTCTCCGGCGGCCATTTTCGCGGTGGCCGACGCCCTGATCGCCACCATCGCCGCCCAGCGCCCCGACATCGTCGCCGCCACCCTCGGCACCCTGCCGGAAGATGTGCATCGGTAAGAAATCGGTTCCGGCGATTTTCTGGGAGCCCTCTCCCTGTACTTTCAACACAGACCAAAAAACAGCCTCGCCGGAGAAATCCGACGGGGCTGAATATGAACACTTGACACCTCCGGAAACAGAGAAAACACGGTTTCCGGAGGCATCCACATCGAAGAACGCTAGAGCGCCGAGCCTGAAACCCGAATCAAAGTGATTCCCATGTGGCCTGTTTTGTGATTCACCTTTCTTGGAGGTGGATCATGGGCAAGAGCTA
>NZ_JACIIX010000005.1:168311-250922 GCF_014205675.1 Novispirillum itersonii | reverse complement strand
ATAAGACAAGCGTTTTCAGCAAAAGTGGACACCGGTTTTGCGGTTGAAAACGCTCTAACTTTTTAAAAAGAGAGCATTTTCTTCGATTGACCGGAGCCTACTCAATCGGAAAATGCTCTAAGAAAACACCCGCCGGGCCGGGGCCGGGCGGGTGCTGAATGCGGCAGGAGAGAAAGGGGGAGGTGGGGTGTTACACCGCCCGCCATTCCCAGTCGGTGCCCTGCGGGGTGTCCTTGATTTCCACGCCCGCCGCCAGAAGCTGGTCGCGCAGGGCGTCGGAGGCGGCAAAGTCCTTGGCCTTGCGGGCGGCGGTCCGCTGCTCGATCAGGGCGGTGATCTCGGCGTCGGTGATGGTGGCCGACTGCGGACGGATCGCCAGATCGGCGGCGCTGACAGTGGTCAGGGCCAGCCCGAGGGTCAGGTCAAACAGGCAGGCCAGCCGCAGGGCTTCCTCGGCAGCCAGCTTCTTGTCATCCAGCAGGCGGCCGAGGGTCACCAGCGCGTCCGGGGTGTGCAGGTCGTTGGACAGGGCGGCGTCCAGCGCCTCAATGTAACCGACGGCCTTCGGTGACAGTCCGGCTTCCAGTTCCCGCCGCAGATAGGTGAACGGTCCGCCGCTCTGGAATTTGGCTTCCGCCGCGATCTTCAGCCAGCGCTCGGCATCGGCCCCGACCTCTTCCCGCAGGCGGGCGACGCGCAGCAGCATCCGCCGCAGGTTGGAGCGTGCCGCCGCCACCGCATCCCACGAGAATTCGAGGTTGGAGCGGTACGAGGCGGTCAGCAGGAACAGCCGGTAGGCCAGCGGGTGAATGCCACGGTCGATCAGGGATTGCAGGGTCAGGAAGTTGCCCTTGGACTTGGACATCTTCTCGCCCTCGTCGCCGTCGCTGCGCAGCACGAGGAATTCGTTGTGCATCCACCAGTTGGCACCCGGATGGTCACAGGCGCTGTGGGCCTGATTCTGGGCGATTTCGTTGCAGTGGTGCACCTGCCGGTGGTCGATGCCGCCGGTGTGGATGTCAAAGCGGTCGCCCAGATATTTGGCCGACATCACCGAGCATTCCAGATGCCAGCCCGGCGCGCCGACGCCCCACGGGGCGTGCCATTCCATCAGGCGCTGCTTGTCGGTCGGGCTGCGCCGCCACACCGCGAAGTCCGACGGATTGCGCTTGCCCCCGGCGGAGACGCGCTTGCCCGCTTCCTGCCCGTCCAGATCCAGCAGGCCGAGCTTGCCGTAGTCCGCCACCTTCGAAGTGTCAAAATACAGGCCGTCGTCCAGCGCGTAGGTGACGCCGTTCTGTTCCAGCGTCTCGGCGAAGGCGATCATTTCCTGAATGTGGTCGGTGGCCTTCGACCACAGCGACGGCGGCAGGATGTTCAGGCGGCTCAGGTCGGTCTTGAAGGCGGTGGTGTAGTGTTCGGCAATGTCCCACACCGTGCGCTGCTGCTGGGCGGCGGCCTTTTCCATCTTGTCGTCGCCTTCATCGGCGTCGGAGGTCAGATGGCCGACATCGGTGATGTTGATGACATGGGTGACGTTGTACCCCTTCCACGCCAGCGTGCGGCGCAGGGTATCAACGAACACATAGGCGCGCAGATTGCCGATATGGGCATAGTTGTAGACGGTGGGACCACAGCTGTAGAGCCGCACGGCATTCGGATCAATCGGCGCGAAGGCCTGAAGCTCGCGGCCATAGGAATTGAACAGAGTCAGCGTGTGGTCAGTCATGGTCTTCTGTCTGTGTTATAAAGTAACAGTCGGAGAGCAGACAGAATTGCACGCCGGGCCGCCCCCGGCAAGCGCGATGACGCCGCTTGCCTTCTCCGGCCCGGCGTCGTACATCGTTGCGATTTTGTGTGATGACGTATCACAGCGAAAAACAGGGAAAGTATACGCACAATGACCGCTGAGACTCCGGCACCGCAGGGTGGGACGGGACAGGGCCCGTCCGAGCACGACTTTATCTATGATATTCACGACCGTCCGGCGGCGGCGGCGTGGCTGCCGCTGTCGGCGCAGCACCTGTTCGCCATGTTCGGCGCCACCATTCTGGTGCCGTTCCTGACCGGGCTGCACCCGTCGGTGGCGCTGGTGTCCAGCGGGATCGGCACCCTGCTGTATATCGTGCTGACCAAGGCGCAGATTCCGGCCTATCTGGGGTCGTCCTTCGCCTTCATCACCCCGATCATCGTTGCCACCCAGCTGGCCGGGGTGTCCGGGGCGATGGTCGGGGCGATGACCGCCGGTCTGGTGTTTGTGGTGGTGGCCTTCTTCATCCGCACGTCGGGCATTGACTGGCTGATGCGCCTGCTGCCGCCGATCGTCATCGGCCCGGTGATCATGTGTATCGGCCTGTCGCTGGCCCCGGTGGCGGTGAAGATGGCGATGAACGATCCGGCCACCGGTGCCTATTCGCTGGTGCATCTGGGCGTGGCGCTGTTCACGCTGGTCATCACCATTGCCTGCAACATGTACTTCAAGGGCGTTCTGGCGCTGGTGCCGGTGCTGTTCGGCATCGTCAGCGGCTATGTTGCGGCGCTGGTGCTGGGTCTGGTTAACTTCGGCACCGTGCTGGCCGCTCCGCTGTTCGCCATGCCGGACTTTGTGCTGCCGGGCATCAACCAGCCGTTCACCGTGTCGCTGTCGGCGATCCTGATCATCGCCCCGGTGGCGCTGGTGACCATTACCGAACACCTCGGCCACCAGATGGTGCTGTCGAAGGTCACCGGCCGGGACTTCCTGCGCAAGCCGGGCCTGCACCGCTCGCTGCTGGGTGACGGTCTGGGCACCATGCTGGGGGCGTTCCTCGGCGGCCCGCCGCTGACCACCTATGGCGAGAACATCGGCGTCATCGCCATCACCCGCGTGCTGTCGGTGTGGGTTGTCGGCGGGGCGGCGGTGCTGGCGGTGCTGTTCGGCTTCCTCGGCAGCGTGTCGGCGCTGATCCAGACCATCCCGACCGCGGTGATGGGCGGGGTGTCGATGCTGCTGTTCGGCGTCATCGCCTCCTCCGGCCTGCGGATGATGGTGGACCGTCACCTTGATTTCGGCCGCAAGCGCAACCTGATCATCGCCTCGGTGATTCTGGTGATCGGCATCGGCGGCGTCGAACTGACCGTCGGCGAGTCCTTCAAGATCTCCAACATCGCGCTGGCGACGCTGGTCGGCCTGCTGCTGAATCTGCTGCTGCCGGGCCGCGATGCCGCCGAAAAGGGCGGGTCGCTGTTCCAGAAGACCGAAGCGTAAGGCCAGAAAGAGTAAGGCCAGAAAGAGTAAAGATAGTTCCGTCAAAGAAGCCCCGGCGAGATCCGGGGCTTTTTTGACTCCTGTGGTCTTTACCGCAGGGCGGGCCAGGCGGTCAGGGCCATACGGGCCACTGCCATCAGGTCGGCGGCGGTGGCCCCCTGTGACGCCTGAAGCGACATGCCCATGGCGACGGTGCCAAGAAACCGTTGAAGCACCAGCGGGTTGCTGTCCGGCGGCAGGTCGCCGTCGGCGATGGCGCGGGTCAGGCGTTCGATGATTGCCGTTTCGAAGGAACAGCGGAGCTGGTCCAGCTCCTCCCTGGCAATCAGGGAGTCATCCTTGCAGGTCATCGCCCCCTTTACCGACAGGCAGCCGACCGGATGCGACGGATCCGTCAGCATGGTGGCGGCACCGAACAGCAGCCGTTCCGCCAGCGTGCGGGCGGTGGGGGCGGCAAGGGCCTCGTTGATATAGGCCATCTTTTCGGTCTTGTAGCGGTCCAGCGCCTTGCGGAACAGGTCTTCCTTGTTGCCGAAGGCGGCGTACAGACTGGGGCGGCTGATGCCCATGGCTTCGGTCAGGTCGGTCAGCGATGCCCCGTCGAACCCCTTGCTCCAGAACACTTCCAGCGCCCGGTTGAGCGCGGTGTCGATATCAAAGGCCCGTGGCCGCCCGAGCGCCATGGTAAAAAGTCCTCCTCATCCGGACAATAATTCTGTACCTTCCAGTAAGGTAATGCCTTGACATCGGGCTGTCCAGATCTACATTCATACCAAACGGTACATAAGTGTCCGTGTGATACCCCTTTGGCGGTATCCTGTTACCGGCCCCTGATGCAGGCAGGCAGGGGACAGGCCGGGGCGCGGCGGACACGGGCGAATGGAGCGGACAGACAATGACAGATCAGTTTGAGACCAAGGGCAGTGGCCGGGGCCTGTTCAGTGGCCGGTCGGTGCTGCTGGCCGGGGTGGTGCTGACGGTGCTGGCCGGGGGCGCATCGTTCCTGATGCTGCCGCCGCAGCAGGCGGCGCAGGCCAGTGACGGCCCGGCGGCCCCACCGGCGGTGCCGGTGCAGGTGGCGGCGGTGGAACACCGCAGCGTGGTGCCGTGGGAAGACTTTTCCGGCCGTCTGGAGGCGGTGGACCGGGTCGAGATCCGGTCCCGGGTCTCCGGGCAGGTGCTGGCGGTGCACTTCCGCGAAGGCGGGCTGGTGAAGAAGGGCGATCTGCTGGTCACCATCGACCCCGCCCCCTATCAGACCGCCGTGGATGGCGCGGAGGCCCAGCTGGCTTCCGCCCAGTCGCGGCTGACCTACACCAAGCGGGAATATGACCGGGCGAAAGCCCTGTCGGAATCCGGCAGCATCCCGACCCGCGACGTGGACGCCCGCGCCAATGCCTTTTTCGAGGCTCAGGCAGCGGCCCGTTCGGCACAGGCGGCACTGGAGTCGGCGAAGCTGAACCTGTCCTACACCCGCATCACCGCCCCGGTGTCCGGCCGGGTGGGCCGGGCCGAAGTGACGGTGGGCAATCTGGTTCCGGCCGGGGCCGGGGCGCCGGTGCTGACCACGCTGGTGTCGGTCAGCCCGATTTACGCCACCTTCGATGCCAGCGAACGCACCCTGCTGCGATCCCTGACCGAGGTGCGGGACCCCGCCACCGGCACCTTGCAGGTGGACCGGATCCCGGTGCGGATGACCGTGCAGGGCCGGGGTGTCACTCCGGTGGACGGCCATGTGCAGATGGTCGGCAACAGCGTTGATCCGCGCAGCGGCACCGTGCAGGTGCGGGCGGTGTTTGATAATGCCGACGGCCTGCTGATGCCGGGGCAGTTCGCCCGCCTCAGCCTTGGCCAGCCGGTGCCGGAACAGGCGTTGCTGGTGTCGGAACGGGCGGTCGGCACCGATCAGGATAAGAAGTTCGTGATGGTGGTCGGGGCGGATAACCGTGCCGCCTACCGCCCGGTGGTGCTGGGCCCGGTGATTGACGGCCTGCGGATGGTGACCGATGGCCTGAAAGCGGGCGACCAGATTATCGTCAGCGGCCTGCAACGGGTGCGCCCCGGCGCGGTGGTGGCCCCGCAGACGGTGGCAATGACCGAAATCCGTTAAGCAAGATCCGGACTCCCCGTCCTTTTTCATCCTCCCTGCTGTGCTGTCGCGGTCTCCCGTGCCTGCCGGAATGGCCCTGTGCCGTCCCGGCGGGCGCGTGCGGGGACGGCTGCGCTTTTTTCATGCCCCCGGGAGGGGCCGATTCATGAATTTCTCGCGGTTTTTCATCGACCGCCCGGTGTTTGCCGGGGTGCTGTCGATCCTGATTTTTGTCGCCGGGCTATTGGCCCTGCGCGGCCTGCCGATCTCGGAATACCCGGAAGTGGTGCCGCCCACCGTGGTTGTGCGGGCGCAGTACCCCGGGGCCAGCCCCAAGGTGATTGCTGAAACCGTCGCCACCCCGCTGGAAGAGCAGATCAACGGGGTGGAAGGCATGCTCTACATGGGCAGTCAGGCCACCGCCGACGGGGTGATGACCCTGACCATCACCTTCCGCCTTGGCACTGACCCGGACAAAGCCCAGCAGCTGGTGCAGAACCGGGTGGCGCAGGCCGAGCCACGCCTGCCGGAGGAAACCCGGCGGCTGGGGGTGACCACCATCAAAAGCTCCCCCGATCTGACGATGGTGGTGCATCTGTTCTCGCCCAATGACCGCTACGATATGGCCTATCTGCGCAATTACGCGGTGCTGAACGTCAAGGACCGTCTGGCGCGGATCGAAGGTGTCGGGCAGGTGCAGCTGTTCGGGTCCGGCGACTATTCCATGCGCATCTGGCTGGACCCGCAGGCGGTGGCGGAACATGGCCTGTCGGCGGGCGAGGTGGTGCAGGCGATCCGCCAGCAGAACATTCAGGCTGCCGCCGGGGTGATCGGCGCGTCGCCGGGGCTGCCGGGGCTGGATGTGCAGATGTCGGTCAACGCCCAGGGCCGTCTGGTCAATGAGGAACAGTTTGGCGATATCATTGTCCGCACCGATCCCGGCGGCGCGGTGATCCGCCTGCGTGATCTTGGCCGCATCGAGATGGGGGCGGCGGATTACGCCCTGCGGTCGCTGCTGGATAACAAGTCGGCGGTGGCGATCCCGATTTTTCAGGCCCCGGGCTCCAATGCCCTGTCGATTTCGGATAACGTCCGCAGCACCATGGAGGAACTGAAGGGCTATATGCCGGAAGGGGTGGACTACAGCATTGTCTACGACCCGACCCAGTTCGTCCGCGCCTCGATTGAATCGGTGGTCCACACCCTGCTGGAAGCGGTGGTGCTGGTGGTGCTGGTGGTGATCCTGTTCCTTCAGACGTGGCGGGCCTCGATCATTCCGCTGCTGGCGGTGCCGGTATCGGTGGTCGGCACCTTTGCGGTGATGCATCTGCTGGGGGTGTCGGTCAACGCGCTGTCGCTGTTCGGGCTGGTGCTGGCGATCGGGATCGTCGTTGATGACGCCATTGTGGTGGTGGAAAACGTTGAACGGAACATCGCCCTTGGGCTGGACCCGAAAAAGGCCACCTACCGGGCAATGCGCGAGGTGTCGGGGCCGATCATCGCCATTGCGCTGGTGCTGGTGGCCGTGTTCGTGCCGCTGGCCTTCATCACCGGGCTGTCCGGGCAGTTTTACAAGCAGTTTGCCCTGACCATCGCCATCTCCACCGTCATTTCCGCTGTTAACTCCCTCACCCTGTCCCCGGCGCTGGCGGCGCTGCTGCTGAAGGGCCACGACGCGCCGAAGGACCGGCTGACCCGCCTGATGGATGCGGCGCTGGGCTGGCTGTTCCGGGGCTTTAACCGTGCCTTCGGGCGGGGCACCGTGGCCTATGGTGGCGGCCTGACCTGGGCCATGGGCCGCAAGGCGGTGATGATGGTGATCTACCTCGGCTTTACCGGGGCGACCTACGGCCTGTTTCAGGCGGTGCCGCCGGGCTTTGTGCCGATGCAGGACAAGCAGTATCTGATCGGTTTCGCCCAGTTGCCCGACGGGGCGACGCTGGACCGCACCGAAGATGTGATCCGCCGGATGAGCCAGATCGCGCTGGACGATCCGGGGGTGGAACATGCGATTTCCTTCCCCGGCCTGTCGATCAACGGCTTCACCAACTCCCCCAGTTCCGGGATTGTGTTTGCCAGCCTGAAGCCGTTTGCCGACCGCACCGACGCCAACCTGTCCGCCGGGGCGATCGCCATGCGGCTGAACATGAAGTACGCCGGTCTGACCGATGCCTTTGTGGTGATGTTCCCGCCGCCGCCGGTGCAGGGGCTGGGCACCACCGGTGGCTTCAAGTTGCAGGTGGAGGACCGGGCCTCGCAGGGCTATGCGGCGCTGGACGGGGCGGTGAAGGCCTTCCTTGGCAAGGCGATGCAGGCCCCGGAGCTGGCCAACCTGTTCACCTCCTATCAGGTCAACGTGCCGCAGCTGTATGCCGATGTTGACCGTACCCGCGCCCAGCAGCTTGGGGTGTCGGTGACCGATATCTTTGAGACGTTGCAGATTTATCTCGGCAGCCTGTATGTGAATGACTTCAACGCCTTCGGCCGCACCTATTCGGTGCGGGTGCAGGCCGATGCCCGGTACCGGGCCTATGCCGACGATATCGGGCGGCTGAAGGTGCGGTCGCAGTCCGGCGAGATGGTGCCGCTGTCGGCGGTGATGACCGTGCAGCCCTCCGCCGGGCCGGAACGGGCGATGCGCTACAACGGCTTCCTGGCGGCCGATATCTCCGGCGGTCCGGCCCCGGGGTTCTCCTCCGGGCAGGCGCAGGCGGCGGTGGAACGCATTGCGGCGGAAACCCTGCCGAAGGGCTTCACCTATGAATGGACCGACCTGACCTATCAGCAGATCATCGCCGGGAATTCGTCGCTGATCGTGTTTCCGCTGGCGATCCTGCTGGTGTTTCTGGTGCTGGCGGCCCAGTACGAAAGCCTGAGCCTGCCGCTGGCAATCCTGATGATCGTGCCGATGAGCCTGTTTGCCGCCATGGCCGGGCTGTGGCTGACCGGGGGCGATAACAACATCTTCACCCAGATCGGCCTGATCGTGCTGGTCGGCCTGTCAGCGAAGAACGCCATCCTGATCGTTGAGTTCGCGCGGGAGCTGGAATTCGCCGGGCGGACCCCGCTGAGTGCGGCCATCGAGGCGGCGCGGCTGCGGCTGCGGCCGATCCTGATGACCTCGCTGGCCTTCATCATGGGGGTGGTGCCGCTGGTGGTTTCCACCGGGGCCGGGGCGGAAATGCGCCACGCCATGGGGGTGGCGGTGTTCTCCGGCATGCTGGGGGTGACGCTGTTCGGCATCTTCCTGACCCCGGTGTTTTACGTTCTGGTGCGGGCGATGGCGGGCAACCGCCCGCTGCGGCACCACGGGGCGGCCCATGCCCCGCACCTTGAGGGGAACGGCGATGGGCGGGCGGAGGCGACTCCGGTGCCGCACCCGGCGGGGCAGGGGCACGGCTGAACCCTGCGCCACCGTGAGGAACGGCGTTCAGGGCGGTATATGAGAATTTGCATTTCGCGAAAAGCGGTCGGATCTTCGGGTCCGGCCGCTTTTTGTGTATTTTCAGAGGGAAACAGTGACAGTTTGACTTGCAAATGCAAACGACTTGCATAGATTAAACGCATCTTCATCGACACCGGAAACAGGAGTCTCCGATGATCCGCCGTTCTTCCGCCGCCTTTGTCGCCGCCGGTCTGCTGGCTGTCGCCGCCCCGGCCTTCGCTGCCGAGGAAGTGAATGTCTACACCAGCCGTCAGCCCGCGCTGATCGACCCGCTGCTGAAGGCGTTCACCGACAAGACCGGCATTAAGGTCAACACCGTCTTCGACGGTAAGAGCATCGAAGAACGCCTGAAGGCCGAAGGTGCCAACAGCCCGGCTGATCTGGTGCTGACCGTCGATGTCGGCCGCCTGACCGATCTGGTTGCCAAGGATCTGGTGCAGCCGGTGCAGACCGAGACCCTGAAGAAGAACATCCCGGCCTCCTTCCACTCGGAAGACGGCAAGTGGTGGGCCCTGACCAGCCGCGCCCGGGTGTTCTACGTCTCCAAGGACCGGGTGAAGGACGGTGAGATCAAGTCTTACGCCGATCTTGCCGACCCGAAGTGGAAGGGCCGCATCTGCATCCGTCCGGGTGACCATGATTACAACGTCGCCCTGACCGCCGCCGTGCTGGCCCATGTCGGCCCGGAAAAGACCAAGGACTGGCTGAAGGGCGTGAAGGCCAATCTGGCCCAGAAGCCGCAGGGCAGCGACCGCTCGCAGGTCAAGTCGGTGAAGGAAGGCCTGTGTGATGTTGCCGTCGGCAACACCTATTACATGGCAGCGATGCTGGCGGACCCGGAACAGAAGCCGTGGGCCGAAGCGGTTAACATCGTGTTCCCCGATCAGGCCGGGAACGGCACCCACCTGAACGTGTCCGGCATGGCGCTGACCAAGTCCGCCCCGCACAAGGATGCGGCGGTGAAGCTGATGGAATTCCTGTCCTCTGACGAAGCCCAGCACATTTATGCCGACCTGAACAACGAATATCCGGTGAAACCGGGCGTGGAATGGTCCAAGCTGGTCAAGTCGTGGGGCACCTTCAAGGCGGACACTCTGGCGCTGGCCAAGGTGGGTGAGCTGCGCCCGGCGGCCCTGAAGCTGATCAACGAAGTCGATTTCAACGCCGGTCCGTAAGTTTTGAACGATCTGTCTGTGCCATCAGCCCCGGTTTCCGGGGCTGCCGAGGTCAACCCCGGCCGGGACTCTTCCGGCCGGGGTTTCCCGCATTCTGATGCCCCCGGCTCTGCGCCGGTACCGGCGCGCCGTCGCCGCTGGCCTGATCTGTGGTCCGCCGGGACCCTGCTGGTGGCGCTGGTGGTCTGCCTGCCGGTGGCGGCGGTGGTGTGGATGGCCTTTTTCCCGTCGGAGAATATCTGGCCGCACCTGATGGAAACGGTGCTGCCCGATTACATCCTGACCACCCTGTGGCTGATGCTGGGGGTGGGGCTGGGGACCTTTGTCATCGGCACCGCCACGGCGGGGCTGGTCACGCTGTGCCGGTTCCCCGGGTCCCGGGTGTTTGAATGGGCGCTGCTGACGCCGCTGGCGATCCCGGCCTTTGTCATCGCCTTTGTCTATACCGATCTGCTGGATTACGGCGGCCCGGTGCAGATTACCCTGCGGGCGCTGTTCGGCTGGAAGACCCCGCGCGATTACTGGTTCCCGCCGGTGCGGTCGCTGGGCGGGGCCATCGCCATGATGACGCTGGTGCTGTATCCCTATGTTTACCTGCTGGCGCGTTCGGCATTTCTGGAACAGTCGCAGGCGGTGCTGGAAGTCAGCCGGACGCTGGGCTGTTCGCCGGTGCGGGCATTCCTGCGGGTCGGGCTGCCGATGGCGCGGCCTTCCATCGCCGTCGGGCTGGCACTGGTGCTGATGGAAGCGCTGAACGATTTCGGCACCGTTGATTTCTTCGCGGTGCGCACCCTGTCCGCCGGGGTGTTCAACGTCTGGCTGATCATGCAGAACCGTGGCGGCGGGGCGCAGGTGGCGCTGGTGCTGCTGACCTTTATCCTGCTGCTGGTGTGGCTGGAACGGGCCGGGCGGCAGGGGCGGCGTTACCACGAAAGCGGCACCCGCAGCACGCCGGTGCGCCCGGTGGTGCTGACCGGCTGGAAAGCCGCCGGGGCCATGCTGGCCTGTTTCCTGCCGCTGGGGCTGGGGTTCCTGCTGCCTGCCGCGCAGTTGACGGTGTTTGCGGTCCAGCGGTTTTCCGAAAGCTGGACCCCCGCCTTTTTCACGCTGGCCCGCAACAGTCTGGCGCTGTCTTTCACCTCCGCCGCCGTGGCGTTGGTGATCGGGCTGTTCCTTGCCTACGCGGTGCGGCTGGGGCGGGATACCCCGTTCCTGCGCTGGACGGTGCGGCTGGCCTCCTTGGGGTATGCGGTGCCCGGTGCGGTGCTGGCAGTCGGGGTGCTGATTCCGTTCAGCCGGTTCGATAACTGGCTGGATGGGGTGATGCTGGAGGCCACCGGCTGGAAGCTGGGCCTGCTGATGACCGGCACCACCGGGGCGCTGATGTTTGCCTATGTGGTGCGGTTCCTTGCCCTGTCGCAGGGCACGGTGGAAGCCGGTCTGGGCCGGGTGCGGCCCAGTCTGGATATGGCGGCGCGCACGCTGGGCCGCAGCCCGGCGCAGGTGCTGCGGCAGGTGCATGTGCCGCTGGTGCGCGGCAGCCTGCTGACGGCGGTGCTGCTGGTGTTCGTCGACTGCATGAAGGAACTGCCCGCCACCCTGCTGCTGCGGCCCTTCAACTTCGAGACGCTGGCCACCCATGTCTATCAGTTCGCCAGCGATGAACGGCTGGAACAGTCGGCGCTGGCGGCGCTGTCGATCGTGGTGGTCGGGCTGCTGCCGGTGATCCTGCTCAGCCGGTCGATCCGCCAGTCCCGGCAGGGATGACCGGTATGATACATCATATAACGATTTACACATATTCTGCCTCTGATTAGGATCGCGCCCGCGTTATCCGGCGGGGCGCGGTCTGCCGGTCTGTTCTGGCAGGGAATCCGGCATGCAGCCCACCTTCACCCTCCGTCCGGCGCGGCAGGAAGACTGTTCGCATCTGGCGCTGTTCAACGATGCCGCCACCCGGCGGCTGTCGTCGCATCTGTGGGGGCTGTCGGCCCGCACCGGTCAGTCGGCGTTTGAGGTCGGGCGCACCCTGATCGCCACCGGGACCGACCATTTTTCCCATTACCGCAACTGGTCGGTGGCCGAAGTGGATGGGCAGGTGGCCGGGGGCCTGAACGGCTGGGCGCTGCCGGTGGACGTTCCCGCCGGGTACATCGAAAACAGCCCGCCGGTGACCCGGCCGCTGAATGCCCTGAAGGTGGTGGCCGGGGGAACGTGGTATATTGTTGCCGCTGCCGTGTTCCCCGAATACCGGGGCCGCAGGATTGGCGAGGCGCTGCTGACCCATGCCGAAGAAACCGGGCGGGCCAAGGGCTTTGCCCGGCTGACCCTGATGGTCGGCAGCTTCAACACCGATGCCCGGCGGCTGTATCAGCGGCTGGGCTTTGAGGAATGGGAGCGCCGCCCGTTCACCCCGTTCCCGGGATCGGACCCGGACGGGGAGTGGATCCTGATGAAGAAGGATCTGTAACCATGGGGATGGACAGGGGCGATGGTGACAGAGAGTAAGGCCGGAGGGCCCCGGATCCGCCTGCGGGCGGTGGTGGCGGCGGATCATGCGGCGGTGTTTGCCGGGCTGTCAGACCCGCAGGTGATCGCCCATTATGGGATCAGTTATGATACCTATGAGTCCTGTCAGGTGCAGATGGACTGGTATGACAGCCTCGTCCGCGACGGCACCGGCGAATGGCTGGTGGTGGAGCGGCGGGGCGACGGGCGGTTCCTCGGCTGCATCGGCTACAACGACCGCGATGCCGTGCACCGCCGGGCCGAGATTGGATACTGGCTGCTGCCGGAGTTCTGGCGGCAGGGCTATGCGACGGAAGCCCTGCGCACCTTTACCGCCCATGTCTTTGCCACCACCGACCTTCACCGTCTGCGGGCCGAGGTGGAGGAGCCCAACCGCGCCTCCTGGGCGCTGCTGGAGCGTTGCGGCTTCACCCACGAAGGCACGGCGCGGGACTGCGAGGTCAAGGACGGGGCCTTTCTCTCCCTGCGGATCTATTCCCGGCTGGCGACGGATCCCCGGCCGCAGTGAAGGCGGTGGGGCACGGGCTGCGGCTGGCGCAGGGCAGCCCGTGCATATCCATGCTGGCCTTTTGGATGACAATTCGGTAAAGCATCGGCACCGGCGGCATCCCGGTTGATGCCTGCCCACGACATGCAGTCCCTGCACAGACGGAGTTGCCCGTGAACGGCAAAGTTCTGGTCGCCCAAGGTGGCGGTCCCACCGCGGTTATCAACCAGTCGATGGTTGGCGCGGTCCTTGAATCCCGCAAGTTCCGCAATATCGAGAAGGTCTACGGGGCTTTCCACGGTGTGCGCGGCATCGTGCAGGAAGATTTCCTCGATCTGACGCAGGAAACCACCCACAATCTGGAACTGGTGGCGGGCACCCCGTCGTCGGCGCTGGGCTCCACCCGCGATAAGCCGGATCTTCAGTACTGTCAGGAAATCTTCAAGGTCCTGAAGGCGCACGAGATCGGCTATTTCTTCTACATCGGCGGCAACGACAGCTCCGACACCGTCCGGATCGTGTCGGAAGAAGCCCGCAAGGCCGATTACGCCCTGCGCTGCATCCACATCCCCAAGACCATCGACAACGACCTGATGGTGAATGACCACACCCCGGGGTTCCCGTCGGCGGCGCGCTTCGTGGCGCAGGCCTTCATGGGCGCCAATCTGGATAACTGGGCGCTTCCGGGCGTTTATATCGGTGTGGTGATGGGGCGGCATGCCGGATTCCTGACCGCCGCCGCCGCGCTGGGCAAGAAGTTCCCCGATGACGGCCCGCACCTGATCTATGTGCCGGAACGCGCCTTTGACATCGACAAGTTCCTGACCGCCGTCAAGGCGACCATGGACAGGCATGGCCGCTGCGTCATCGCGGTGTCAGAAGGCATCGCCGACGAAAACCATGTGCCGATCGCCACCAAGCTGGCCGAAGAGGTCGAGCGCGACGCCCACGGCAACATTCAGCTCGGCGGCGGCGGTCTGGCCGAGATGCTGGTTGATGTGATCAAGAAGCGCCTTGGCTACAAGCGCGTGCGCGGCGACACCTTCGGCTATGTGCAGCGTTCCTTCGTCGGCTGTGTGTCCGACGTTGACCAGCGCGAAGCCCGTGAAGTCGGCGAAAAGGCCGTGCAGTTCGCCATGTGGGGCGACCGTGACGGCTCCGTCACCATTCACCGCACCGGCTTCTATTCGGTCGATTACCACCTGACCGACCTGCTGGAAGTGGCGGGCAAGACCAAGGTGATGCCGGACGAGTTCATCTCGCCCTGCGGCACCGATGTCACCGATGCCTTCCGCATGTATCTGCGCCCGCTGCTGGGCTCCGGGATGCCGGATGCCTACCGCCTGCGCCAGAACAAGGTGGCGAAGATCCTCGGCCGCTGAGGCCAGAGGCGATACGACAGGAAAAACCCGGCGGGGCGCAGGCTCCGCCGGGTTTTTTCATGGCGTTCCTGAACGGTGGTTTCAGGCTGGGTTCACCCACGCAGGAATAGAATTTCTGCATTCACACAACGCGAAAAGAGGGAGGACCACAGAATGATCCGTGTTCTGACAGGGGTCGCCGTGGCGGCGATGATGATCCCGGTGGCGGCCGTTGCCCAATACACCGGGCCGGGGGCGACAGCGGTGCATCAGACCGTTAAGGCAGTGCTGGCCGATGGCCGTGATGACCAGCCGGTGGTGCTGCGGGGCAGGCTGGTGAAGCAGCTCAGTTCCGACAAATACATGTTTGCCGATGACACCGGCCAGATCCGGGTGGAAATTGACCGGCATCTGTTCGCGGCGCAACCGGTGTCGGACAGCACACCGATCGAGCTGCGCGGTGAGGTGGAGGCTGAATACCTTCAGTCGCCGGAAGTGGATGTGGACAGCCTGCTGGTTCTGCCCTGACCGCCCGGGGCGATCCCGAGGATGCCGCAGAAAAGCCCCCGCCCTGAAAGGGGTGGGGGCTTTTCTGTGCGGTCAGCGCAGGGGCAGATAGAGGTCGAGTTCCGCCTCCGCCTCCGGCACATCGGGGAAAAAGCGCAGCCGCTGGCAGTACAGGGGGGCGTCCCCCGGTGTCTCTCCGCTGGCGGGCAGCCAGTCGCGGTACAGGAACAGGGCGGCGGCCTCCAGCGCGTCGTCGCCGCCGATGACCCGCAGCCGGGCCCGCCGCCCGCCGGGGATCCGCCCGGCCCGCACCCCCTGCGGATTGGCTGCCACCGGGCCGGGGGTGGCGCAGCACAGATCCAGCCGGAAGTCCTGCGGCGGGGTGGCGGCGGGGTCGCAGGGGAACACCGTGTAGGTGGCGCTGACCGCCGGGGGCAGGCGCACCGCCCGCCGCCAGTCGATAAAGCGGCGGATGGTGTCCCCCAGTGTGGCGGGATCGCCGTGGTGTTCCAGCACCGCCACCGGAACCGGGGCGGTGGTGACGACGGTAACATCCGACAGGGTGGGCATCGGGATCCTCCCAAGGCGGTGGCGCGCCAGCGTCAGCGGGGTCAGGGTGCGGGCAGCGGCGGTCCAGTCCGGCACAGCCCGGAAGCGGGACGGAGCCAGCCCGAACCGCTGCCGGAAGGCGCGGGCAAAGGCATCCGGGGTGTCGTATCCGGCATCAAGGGCAATGGCGGTGACGGTGCTGTTTGGCCGGAACGCCAGCCGCCAGGCTGCCTGTTTCAGGCGCAGCAACTGGCCGTAGCGGTGTGGGGTTACGCCGCAGCAGGCCCGGAACAGCCGGTGGACATGATAGGGAGACAGCGCTGCAACGGCACTCAGGGCGGTCAGATCCGGCGGATCGTCCGGGGTCTGCTCCAGCCGGTCGAGCATCCGGCGCAGGCGGGTCAGGGTATGGGGTGGTGTCTGTGTCATGCCCACACTCTACCCCGCCCGTCCTGCGGTGGCCCGTCCGATCCTGCGGAGATCAGTTGGTCTCGATCCAGCCGGAGATCAGCCCGGCTTCCTTGGCGCGGGCCGACTTCAGCCAGTCGCGGGCGGGCAGCTTGGTGGCGTCAGCCTCGCGTTTGTCAAACGGCACGGCGTCATAGCGGATGCGGGCGACCTGATCGTCACTCATCACGCAATAGGCCATCTCCCGCCCCGATTTGGCGGTGAACACCCCGGCCAGCGCCCGGGCGTAGAACATGGTGCCGCTTTTGCCGCGCAGCGGCGAGGGCGAGTTGAGATAGCCGTCGGGGATCCCGAACGGATTATCCATCAGGCCGGGCAGGAACGGCTTCAGCGGCTGGTTGCCAAGGGTGGCGGTTCCGGCGAAGCGGGCCAGCGCCGCGCACTGGCCGGGGGTCATCCGCCCGTCCGGCGACAGGCCGGAGGCATTGGGCATCACCAGACCGCCCCACGCCACATTCGGGATGGCGGTCTGGGTGATCTTGCGCAGGGAGTCGGCGGCTTCCTGAAGGCTTTTGCCTGCTGTTACCGCCAGCGCCATGGTTTCCAGCGCCACATTGTTGGAATGATAGACCGAGGCCTTGACCATCGCCGCCAGCGGCTCCGACAGGTGGCGGGCCAGCGTGACGCTGCCGGTGGTGCTGCCTGCCGGTTCCGGGGCCGCCAGTTTCAGGCCGTTGCGCTCCGCCACCCAGACAAAGGTGCGGGCGGCATACAGGGCGGCATTATGCACCGCCAGCGCGGTATCGCTTTTATCCAGCGTCGCGGGCAGGGCTTCGGTATACAGCGACAGCGGCTGTTCCAGCCCCACCGGCTTGCCCTGCTTGTCAAAGCCGATGCGGAAGCGGTTGTAGCTGACGCCAAGGCCGGACAGGCCGGGGTTATAGGGCACCTCCGGCGGCTGGGTCGCTTCCAGCACCGGAATGGTCGGCAGGGCGCTGGCATCGTAGAGGAACTTGCCCTTCACGCCCTTGATGCCCTGATCTTTCAGGGTCTGCACCAGTTCCTCGAAGGCGTCGATATCCAGCGAGGCATCGCCGCCGCCGACCAGAATCAGGTCGCCCTGCACGATGCCGTTCTTCACCGGCCCGGTGGCGGTGAGGGTGGTGGCGAAGCGGAAATCCGGCGGTGCCATCGACAGGATGCCGACCATCGAGATCAGCTTGGTGACGGAGGCCGGGATGAAGGTTTCCCGCGCTTTTTCCGCCGCCAGCACCTGTCCGGTCTTGGCGTCCATCAGCACATAACCGGTGCGCAGGCTGGCCGGGTCGGGCGACAGCGCAGTCCCGGCGGTGGCCGGATCGGTGGTGCCCATCCGGGTGGCGGTGTCCGCCCCGGCCCCCTGTGCCGGGGTCTGTTGCGGGGCGGCCTGCTGGGGTGCGCCCTGTTGGGCTGCTGCGGCCTTGCCCTTGTCGGCGGCCTGCGCGCCGGGCGCGGTCAGGGGCAGCAGCGCCGTCAGCGCCAGTGCCGAACAGAGCAGGAGACGGGTGCCGCAACGGGCCAAAACCGCAGAACTCAGGTGCCGCATTTTTTCCAGGGTCCGATGTCTACATGAATATGGTCGTAATGGTCTTTGTCGGAATTGGGGGACAGGACCACGCTGAAGTAATCACAGGCAGACCGGGCCACCCGTTGCAGAAACTCTGATTTGGCCCCGGCACCCTTCCAGTGTTTGGTGACGGAGATGGTGTCGCCGCCGTCCAGTTCAAACACCCCGAGGTCCAGCGCCCGGCCATAGGAGTGTTCCGACAGGCGGCTTTTGTCCGAGGTCCGGCCCCGGCAGTTGTACGACCCGTAGTGGTGGACCACGGCGACCGGCTTGCCGAACAGCTCCATCGCCAGCGGCTGGATCACCTGCTCATCAAAGCGGGCGTAACGGATTGCCAGTCCGCAGTCCATCGGGGCCGGTTTCGACAGGATGGCCTGTGCCGCCACCAGCGAGACCGCCGAAGCGATGCCGCAGGCATTGCCCGAGTCGGTATCTTTTATGCGGTTGAAGGCGCTGCCGGAATAGGACAGGCCGATCATGCAGGCTGCCCCCTGTTCATTCAGCGGGCGGCTGACCCGGCCACCGCCGCCGGTCGGGGCCGGGGGGGCGGCGCAGGCGGCCAGCAGCAGGGCGCAGGCCACGGCCAGCAGCCCGGCCTGCGGGGCGCGGCGGGTCTGGGTCCTGCGGTGGTGTGGCTGCTGCCTGATCTCTGGCCTGAACGCTGGCATGATGCTGTAACGGGGGTCCCCCTAGATCCGTCCGGCGACAGACTAGCGCGTTTCCGCCCCGGCTGGGAACTGCCTGCGCGGAGAAATCAGCGAAAAGCCGATTTCCCGGCTCTCCTGTATGCTTCGGGGCGGAACATCCTGAAGGCGTAATGCTTTTGCAAAAAATGCAAGACCCGGCGGTCAGCCTATGGCGGGACAGGACCGGTGCGGATATAGTGCTTTGGCACTAAAAGCAGGGAGGTCTGACACCGGGGGGTGTCGGGCCGGATAAACAAAAAATACCCGCACAACAGGATGCGGGACAGGCTTCTTCCGGGGGGAAAGGGGTTGCCGGGCCATGACACGGCTGGATCTGGTACTGGACACGGTTGAACAGGGCGTGGTGACGGTGGATGCCGACTTCCGCCTGACCTTCTGCAATGCCCGCTGGCGCACCATGATGGGCCTGCCGGAGGCGATGACCCGCCCCGGCACCCTGTGGGAAGATATCCTGCGCTTCCGCGCCACGCAGATTGAGGCCGAGGCCTCCGGCCTGAATGACGACGAACGCGAGGCGCTGGTCCGGACCCTGATGGACAAGACCCTGCGGTCGCACGAACGCCGCCACCACTATGAACTGCGGCTGGAAACCGGGCAGGTGTTGCAGGTGGAAGGCAGCCCGCTGCCCGATGGCGGCTTTGTCCGCACCTTCAGCGATATCACCGCCCTGCGCCGGAAGGAGGAGGAGCTGGAACGCGCCCGCGAACGCTATGCGCTGGCGCTGCGGTCCTCCAACGAAGGGATTTACGACTGGGATATCGCCAGCGGCACCCTGTTCTTTTCCGACCGGGTGCGGGAGATGTTCAATCTGCCGTTCGGGGTGGTGCGGCCGGAAGACTGGTCATCACGGATTGTACCGGACGACGTGCCGGTCTATCGCCGCGCCCATATTGACCATCTGCGCGGCCACACCGACCGGTTTTCCTGCGAATACCGGATGCGCACCGGGGCCGGGGCGGTGGTGTGGGTGCGCCAGCACGGTCTGGCCCTGCGCGATGCGGCGGGGCGGGCGATCCGCCTGACCGGCAGCGTCGCCGATGTCACGGACTCCAAGCAGGTGACCGAACGCCTGCGCCAGAGCGAGGAACGCTACGCGCAGGCGGTGATCGCCCTGAATGAAGGGGTGTACGACTGGGATGTGCCCGCCGCCTCGGTGATTGCCTCCCCCCGCCTCAGCGAACTGTTCGATATCGGGGCGGAGGACGGCGGCGTCTATAATGCGGCGGAATGGCTGGAGCGGATCCACCCCGACGACCGCGCCCGCTTCCGCACGGCGGTGCGGGAACTGCTGCGCGGGGTGCGGCCCCGGCTGAGTCTGGAATACCGCTTCCGCGAGCAGCATACCGGATCGGCGGCGGCGGGCTTGCAGTCCTACCGCTGGGTGCTGCAACGGGGCACGGCGGTGCGGGATCCGCACAGCGGCCGGGTGCGGCGGATTATCGGCTCCGCCGGGGATATCACCGAACGCAAGACCGCCGAAGCGGCCCTGCTGCGCAGTCAGGAGGATCTGGCGCGGGAGCGGGAACTGCTGAAGGCGGTGGTGGAGAACATGGATCAGGGCCTGTTCATGGCCGATCCCGCCCAGCGGCTGGTGGCGCACAATGCCCGCTTCCGCGATATGTTCGACCTGCCGGAAAGCCTGTTTGCCGGGCGGCCGACCCTGTCGCGGCTGCTGCGCTATATGTTTGAGCGCGGCGACCTCGGCACCGATTTTGACAAAGTGCAGGAGCGGTATCTTGGCGAGGCCGCCTGCCGCAGCCACGGCCTGAATGAAATCCGCCGCCGCGATGGCCGGATTTTTGAAAGCCGCAATGTGCCGCTGGCCGATGGCAGCTTTGTCCGCACTTTCACCGATGTCACCGACCAGCGCCGGGCCGAGGAGCAGGTGCGGGACCTGATCGAGGCGATGCCGCTGCCGATGGTGGTGTCGGGTCTGACCTCGCAGCGCTATCTGTTCGCCAACGAATACGCCCGCGAGGTGTTCGGCATTGATCCGTCCGATCCGGCGCAGGCGCAGCGCTCCGTCACCGAGGTCTATGTCAATCCCGATGACCGCAAACGGCTGGTGGCCCGGCTGGGCGATGCCGGGGCGATCAAGGACTTTGAGGTGGAGCTGAAAAACGCCGACGGGCAGCCGATGTGGGCGCTGCTGTCGGCCAGCCTGATGACCTATCAGGGGCAGGCGGCGATTCTGGTGGCCTCCAACGATATTTCAGAGCGCAAGCGGCTGGAAGGCGATCTGGAGCGGGCGCGGGATGAGGCGGAATCGGCGCTGCGGACCCTGAAATCCACCCAGAAAAGCCTGATCGAAGCGGAAAAGATGGCCTCCCTCGGCGGGCTGGTCGCCGGGGTGGCGCACGAGATCAACACTCCGGTTGGTATTGTCGTCACCACCACCACCCATTTGCAGGAGAAGGTGAAGGCGATCCGCAGCCTGTTTGATGAAGGGCGGATCCGCAAGCAGGACTTTGCCGATTTCCTCGGTGTTGCCGACAACGCCACCACCCTGCTGCTGTCCAACAGCCTGCGGGCGGCCAACCTGATCCAGAGCTTCAAGCAGGTGGCGGTTGACCAGACCTGTGAGGAACGCCGCCAGTTTGATCTGAAGGCCTATATGCAGGAGGTCTTGGTCAGTCTGGGGCCGAAGCTGAAGCGCACCCCGTACCGGGTGGATCTTGACTGTCCGGACGGCATCCTGATGGACAGTTACCCGGGGCCGTTCGCGCAGGTGCTGACCAATCTGGTGGTCAATTCGTTACAGCATGGCTTTGATGGCCGCGAGCATGGCCGGATCCGTCTGGAGGTCCGGCGGGACGCTGACAGGGAAGTTGTGGTATTGAGGTACTGCGATGACGGAGCCGGGATTCCGGCGGCCAATCTCGCGCGGATTTTTGACCCCTTTTTCACCACCAAGCGCGGGCAAGGGGGCAGTGGATTGGGCATGAACATTGTCTACAACATTGTTGTTCAAAGCCTGAAAGGAACGATCACGGTTGACAGCGAAGAGGGGAAAGGCGTCTGCTTCACCCTGCGTCTGCCGTGCCGGGTTCCGGTCTCCGGACCGGCGTGAGTACGATAAAAGTCTGATATAACAGCCGTAAAAGAAGACGCAGCCGGGAAAAACCGGATGACACGGTAACAGACGAAGCGCAGGCTGGGATCAACCCGGCTGGCAGGGATGGCAACAGGGTAAGGAGTACCGTGGTGATGGATGACGATTTCCTGTTTGCCGATGAGGACGAGGCGGGTTCTGCCGCGTCCCCGGCGGATCCGTCCCGTGCGGTGGTGCGGGCGGGCGGGGCGTCAGCCCCCGGCGGGCAGGAGCCGGGCTGGAAAATTCTGGTGGTCGATGACGAACCGGAAGTCCATGCCATGACGGCGATGGTGATGGCGGATATCACTTACCGCGGGCGCGGGGTGGTGATGCTGTCGGCCTACAGCGCCGCCGAGGCCCAGCAGGTGCTGGCCAGCCACGATGATATTGCCTGTATCCTGCTGGACGTGGTGATGGAAAGCGAGGACGCCGGGCTGCGGCTGGTCCGCCACATCCGTGAGGAGGCCGCCAACACCCGGGTGCGGATCATCCTGCGCACCGGTCAGCCGGGGCAGGCCCCGGAACGCGACGTTATCATCAATTACGACATCAACGATTATAAGGCCAAGACCGAGCTGACGGCGCAGAAGCTGTTCACGGCGGTGATTTCCAGCCTGCGGTCCTACGAGGACATTATGGCGCTGGAAATGAACCGGCAGGGCCTGCAACGCATCATTGATGCCTCGGCCTCGCTGTTTCAGGTGCGGTCGATGCGGTCCTTTGCCTCCGGAGTGCTGACGCAGCTGTCGACCCTGCTCGGCACCGATGTCAGCGGTATTCTGTGCGTGCAGTGGGCCAAGGCGGGCAGCCCGCATGGCAGTGATGAGGACGGTCTGTTCGTGCTGGCCGGATCCGGCGAGTTTGAGGGTGGGCCGGAGAATGATCCGCCGTTGCCGCCGGTGGACCGCGACCACCTGATGGAGGAACTGAACCGGGTGTTGCAGGTCAAGGCCTCGCACTACGGGCAGGAAGCGGTGGCGCTGTACATCCGCACCCCCAACAACCGAGAAGCGGTGGCCTACCTGAAGACCGGGCGGGTGCTGACCCCGATGGATGAACAGCTTCTGGAGGTGTTCTGCGCCAAGGTGTCGGTGGGGTTCGATAATCTGTGGCTGTACGATCAGCTGCGGCGGGCGCATGAGGCCACCGTGCTGGCGCTGGCCGATCTGGCCGAATACAAGGACACCGATACCGGCGACCATGTGCTGCGGGTGGAGGATATGACCAACCGCACCGCCCGCCAGCTGCGGGCGCAGGGCTGCTGCTGCGACATCATCGACGACCTGTTTCTGGAACAGATCGGTCTGGCCAGCATCCTGCACGATGTCGGCAAGGTCTCGACCCCCGACAGTATCCTTCAGAAGCCGGGCAAGCTGACCGAAGAGGAATGGGTGGTGATGAAGGACCACGCCACCGCCGGCGGTGCCCTGCTGGAGCGGGCGGCCAGTCTGGTGGAGGGATCCTCCTATCTGTCACTGGGGGCGGAGATTGCCTCCGGCCACCATGAACGCTGGGACGGCAAGGGCTATCCGCGCGGCCTGAAGGGCGAGGAGATTCCGCTGTCAGCGCGGATTGTCGCGGTGGTGGATGTCTACGACGCGCTGGTCAGCCGCCGCCCGTATAAGGATCCGTGGCCGCCGGGGCAGGCGCTGGCCTATATCCGCAACGGGTCAGGGTTGCAGTTTGATCCCCGGGTGGTTCAGGCTTTTCTGGCGGTGATGGACCAGCAGGGCTTCCATCCGACCGAAGACGACGCATAACGCCCGGAACACCTGCGCAGGCGCGGGGCGTACCGTGGTGCGCTTCCGCCCGCGCCCATGTCTGTCGCGCCATATCTGTCAGGGCTGGGGCGGGCGACGGTAAACGCCGAAGCCCCAGTGCTGTCGGGGGGCCTTCCGGGGGCCGGTCCAGCCCGTGGCTTTCAGATGTCTGGCGATCAGCCAGATCAGGGCACCATGCCCGACAAAAGCAACTGTGCCATGGGTGGCGGCGAGGGCGGCCAGCCGATCGGCGCAGGTCTGGGCCCTTGCTTTGCCGTCGCTGACGGACTCGCAGCGGGCCGAATACCCCAGCAGCCACAGCAGCCGGAACAGAAACAGCCAGACTGTCAGCGGCAGCTTTGGGGTCCGCCAGCCGGGGCGCGGCATCTCCAGCTCCCGGAAGGCGGCATCGTAGAGGTCAGGCGTCACGCCAAGAGCGGTGGCGGACTCCTGCGACCGTGGCAGGGAACTACAGACGGAATACCGGCAGTCCCGGATCACCGCGAGGGTTTCAGCGGGTGGGGGCAAGGCCGGATCGAGACCGGCGCGGTCGTAGTGCTCCACCCACTCCGCCCATCCGGAGGCGGTGCGGCACTGGTCGGTGCGGATATCCGGTCTGCCATGGCGGATCAGAAGGATGGTCAAGGGCGGTGTTCCTCCCGTCCGGTTGAGGGAGGGGGTCAGCGGTCGAAGCGGTAGCCGCTGACGTCGATTTCCGGGGCTTTGCCGCTGATCAGGTCGGCCAGCAGATGACCGGACCCGGCGGCCATGGTCCAGCCCAGCGTGCCGTGGCCGGTGTTCAGCCACAGGTTTTTCAGCGGGCTGGCGCCGATATAGGGCACGGAATCCGGGGTTTTCGGGCGCAGGCCGCACCACGGCACGGCGGTGGCGTAATCCCCGGCCAGCGGAAACAGGTCGGCGGCATGGCGGCGGATCAGGTCAGCCCGGGCCGGGCGCAGGGTGGGGTCCCAGCCCGCCAGCTCGGCGGTGCCTGCCACCCGCAGCCGGTCGCCGAGGCGGGAGCTGACGATCTTGCGTTCATCATCGGTAACGGACACCATCGGGGCACCGGGGGCATCGGCCTGTTCCGGCCCGGCCAGCGGCAGGGTGATCGAATAGCCCTTGGCCGGATAGATCGGCAGCCGGAACCCCAGGGTGCGGGCCAGACCGGGGCTGAAGCTGCCCAGCGCCAGCACCACGGCATCGGCGGTGTGGCGGCCTTTGTCGGTGACGACGGCACCGATGCGGTCGCCGTCTCGGTCCAGCCCGAGGATGGTTTCCCCGAAGCGGAAGGTGACGCCGAGTCCCTCGGCCAGTGCGGCAATGGCGCGGGTAAACTTGTGAACGTCGCCGCTTTCGTCCTCGGTTGCCAGCAGGCCGCCGACAAGGGCATCGGAGACGGCGCTGAGGGCCGGTTCAACCGTCGCCAGCCCGGCGCGGGCGATCACGGTCTGGGGCAGCCCGGCGCGGGACATCACCTCCGCCCCCTTGCAGTGTTCGTCAAAGGCCTGCTGATTGCGGAAGACGTGCAGGATGCCCTTGGACAGAGAATCGTAGCGGATGCCGGTTTCGGCACGCAGGGCGCGCAGCACGTCGCGGCTGTACAGGGCGATGCGGACCGTGCGGTCAATGTTGATGGCGGTGCGGCCGGGGGTGCAGTTGCGCAGGAAGCGCAGCAGCCACGCCCACAGGGCGGGATCGTAGCGGAACGGGCGGAACACCAGCGGCGCATCATCGCGGCCCAGCCAGCGCAGGGCCTGCGGGAGGGTGTCCGGGTTGGCCCACGGAATGGCATGGCTGGGGGAGATCTGGCCGCCGTTGGCGAAGCTGGTTTCCAGCGCCACCCCCGGCTGCCGGTCGATGACGGTGACGGCATGCCCGGCGCGGGCAAGGAAGTAGGCGGTGGTGGTGCCAACCACCCCGGCACCGAGGACGAGAACGTTCATGGACAGCAGCCGCATCGGGAGACAGCGGGGGGAGTCACCGGGGCAGGGCTGCCGCCGGTCAACCGTCACGGAAAAGTCTCCTGTCTTTCCGCATGGCTTATGCTTTTTATAGAAAGCGACAGAGCGGAAGGGAAGGGGGCGGATGCGTCCGCCCGCCGTGTGAGGGACAGATAAGGGAGGGCCAAAGGCCCAACTGGGCCATTGAGGCCCCGTGCCCGCGTGGGCACGTAAGCCAAGCGGACGGATGTCCGCGCCCGGCGTCTGAGGGACAGGTAACAAAAAGCCCGGCCTGCCGGGCTGACTGGGCCATTGAGGCCCCGCGCGACCATTCGCGCGTAAGCCAAGCGGGCGGACGCCCGCGCCCGGCGTGTGAGGGGCAGATAACCAAAGCCAAGCGGACGGATGCGCCCGCCCGCCGTGTGAGGGACAGATATCCAAAGCCAAGCGGGCGGACGCCCGCGCCCGGCGTGTCAGGGGCAAAATATAACATAACGAGGTTCTCCATGCTGACTCTTCCCCCGTCTGCGGCGTGGGCCGCCGTTCTGACTGTCGAACAGATGTATGAGGCTGACCGGCGCACCATCGCCGGGGGGCGGTCCGGTGTGGCGCTGATGGAGGCCGCCGGTCTGGCGGTGGCGCAGGAGGCTCTGCGCTGGCTGGCGCGGTTGCCCGGTGGGCGGCCGGGGCAGCGTGGCCCGGTGGTGGTGCTGTGCGGGCCGGGCAACAACGGCGGGGATGGTTTCGTGGCGGCGCGGATTCTGGCCCGGCGTGGCTATCCGGTGCGGCTGGCGCTGTCGGGGGACCGGGCGGCGCTGTCCGGCGATGCGGCGGTGATGGCCGACCGCTGGACCGGCGCGGTGGAACCGCTGGATCCGGCTTTGCTCGACCGGGCGGTGCTGGTGATTGATGCCCTGTACGGGGCGGGGCTCAGCCGCCCGGTGGATGGGGTGGCGGCGGTGGTGATTAATCGCATCAACGCCCTTGGCCTGCCCTGCATTGCGGTGGATGTGCCCAGCGGTGTACAGGGCGATACCGGGGCGGTGCTGGGCTGTGCCCCGCAGTGTGTGGCGACGGTCACCTTCTTCCGCCCGAAGCCGGGGCATTACCTGTACCCGGGGCGGCAGGCCCGGGGGGCGCTGGTGGTGGCTGATATCGGGATTCCTGACGCGGTGCTGGCGGAGATTGCGCCGCAGACGTTCCTGAACGGACCGGCTCTGTGGACCCTGCCGCAGCCGGACTGGCAGGATCATAAATATGCACGCGGCCATCTGGTGGTGTTGGGCGGGGCGGAAATGACCGGGGCGGCCCGTCTGGTGGCCCGGGCCGCCCGCCGCAGCGGGGCCGGGCTGGTGACGGTGGCGGCCCCGGAAGACAGCGCGGCGGTCTATGCCGCCGATGCCCCCGGTACGCTGGTGGCCTCACTGGCGGAGCGGGGCCGTTACCGCGCCCTGCTGGATGATCTGCGCAAGACCGTCTATGTCCTCGGCCCCGGCGGCGGTGTCGGCAAAAAGCTGCGTCGGCGGGTGCTGGCAACGCTGGAAGCCGGGCGGCACTGCGTGCTGGATGCCGATGCCCTGACCAGCTTCGCCGGAGAGGCGGACACCCTGTTCTCTGCCATTGCCGCCGCTGCCGGACAGGTGGTGTTGACCCCGCACGACGGCGAATTCATGCGGCTGTTCGAGGCGGACGGCTCCCGTCTGCACCGGGCCAGACAGGCCGCTGCCCGCAGCAGGGCGGTGGTGCTGCTGAAAGGGGCGGATACCGTGGTGGCGGCCCCGGATGGCACCGCCTGCATCACCGCCAATGCCGGGCCGGATCTGGCCACCGCCGGATCGGGCGACAGTCTGGCCGGGATCATCGGTGGCCTTCTGGCGCAGGGGCTGGAGGGATTTTCCGCCGCCGCTGCCGGGGCCTGGCTGCATGCCGAGGCCGGGCGTCGCCTTGGCTCCGGCCTGATTGCCGAAGACATCGCCGAGGCTCTGCCGGAGATTCTGGAGCGCCTGCGGTAGGGGGCGGCCTTGCACCGGGCCGTTCGGTCAGGCGGGGTTGTGGGCTTTGCCCACGCCCACCAAGGGCCATCGGCCCTTGGATTCCGCTTTTTGGGGCCATTGCCCCTTGGATCCCGTTTTTTGGGTCCAACGGCCCTTGGATCCCGCTTTTTTGTTGTGAAAAGAAAATGGAGGTGAAGGAGGCCGCGCCTCCTTCCGGGCCAGCGGGCAGAGCCCGCCTAGTTTTTTTAGTCTGCTGGCGAAGCCAGCGGGGGGCGGAGCCCGCTTGATTCTTTAGTCTGCTGGCAAAGCCAGCGGGGAGCGGGGCAAACTTTTTTGCGGCGAAGGCAGTGCCCTCTGCCCTGAAAACGCCTTATCATTATGGGGAAATGCGCGCGCCCGATGGTATGCGACGGATCAGGAAGGAGACTTTGCCATGAACGAATATGTCGCCCCCGGCCTGTTTGATCGGCTGAGTTCCCTGTGGCACGAGCTGGTGTCGAGCCGCGCCCCGGATCTGGTGGAGAATATTCAGCCCGCCTTGCCCGCTGATGACCTGACCCGGGTGCGGGACCAGATGAATGCCTGCCTTGAAGGCAAGGGCGGCGAGGTCTCGGCCCGGGCCCGGGCGGCGGCGCTGGGCAAGGCCTACCTGCGGCTGGATCCGGAAGGGCGGCGGCGGTTTCTGACCGTGATGGCGACGGAGTTCGACGTTGACCGGGCGGCGGTGGATGCGGCGGTGCAGGCGATGGCCAAGGCCCCGGCGGAGAAGCGCCCGGCGGCGGAAGAAGCCCTGCGCACGGCGCTGGAGGCCCCGCGCCTGCGCCTGCTGACCCAGTTCAACGCCCTGCCCAACGGGGTGAAGTTTCTGGTTGATATGCGGGCGGAGCTGATGGCCCTGTCGCGGCAGCATCCGGAGCTGAAGGCGCTGGAAACAGACCTGCGTAACCTGCTGACCCGCTGGTTTGATGTCGGCTTTCTGGAGCTGCGGCGCATCACCTGGGACAGTCCGGCCTCGATCCTTGAAAAGTTGATGGCCTATGAGGCGGTGCACGCCATCCGCAGCTGGGATGACCTGAAGAACCGCCTCGATTCCGACCGCCGCCTGTTCGCCTTTTTCCACCCCCGCATGCCGGATGAGCCGCTGATCTTCGTGCAGGTCGCCCTGCTGCCGGAGATGGCGGCGAATATTCAGGACCTGCTGGACGTCTCGGCCCCGTTGGGGGATCCGTCCAAGGCGACGACGGCGATCTTCTATTCGATTTCCAATGCCCAGCAGGGGCTGTCGGGGATCAGCTTCGGCAACTTCCTGATCAAGAAGGTGGTGGAGGTGCTGCTGGCGGAATTCCCCGGCCTGAAGACCTTTGCCACCCTGTCGCCGGTTCCGGGGTTCCTCAGCTGGCTGGCGGAGCAGGAACAGGCGGAACAGGCAGGAGGCACCCCGCTGCTGACCCCCGCTGAGGCAAAGTCGCTGAAGACGGTGCTGGATGTGGCACCGCTGTCGGCGACCATCGGCGGGGTGCGCTGGTGGCACGAGGCCGGACAGGCCGATGCCCTGCAACCGGTGATCCTGCGGCTGACCGCCCGCTATCTGGCGCAGGAAAAGCGGCCCGGACGCAAGGGCGCGGCCCCGACGGCGCTGGACCCGGTGGCGCATTTCCACCTGACCAACGGGGCGCGGATCGACCGGCTGAACTGGCTGGGCGACACCTCCGCCAAGGGCATGGCCCAGTCGGCGGGGATGATGGTCAATTACCTCTACCGGCTGGGTGAGATCGAGAAAAACCACGAAACCTATGCCGAACGCGGCACGGCGGTGCTGTCCCCGGCGGTGAAGGCCCTGCTGAAGGGGTGACAGGGTAAGCCCGGTACAAGAAGGCCCGGGAAAAGACAGGCCCGGCACCGGGGAAACCCCGGGCCGGGCCTGATCAGTCATTCTACTGTCGGGCGTTACAGGCTGCGGATGTGGCTGAAGAAGCGTTCCACGTCCTGTTTCAGGGCATCGGACTGCCGGGCCAGATCTCCGGCGGCGGACAGAACCTGTTCGGCATTTTCGCCGGTCTGGCGGGACCCGTCGGTCACCCCGATCACGCTGCGGGACACCTCCTGCGTGCCCTTGGCGGCTTCAGCGACGTTCTGGGCGATTTCGCGGGTGGACTGGCCCTGATCATCCACCGCCAGCGCGATATCGCCGGACAGGCTGTTGATGGTGCCGATCACCTGCCCGATGCCCCGGATCGCCTCGACCACCTCGCCGGACACCCGCTGGATCTCGCCGATCTGGCGGCCGATGTCGTCGGTGGCCCGCCCGGTCTGGGTGGCCAGACTTTTCACCTCGTTGGCGACCACGGCAAAGCCTTTTCCGGCGTCCCCGGCGCGGGCGGCCTCGATGGTGGCGTTCAGGGCCAGCAGGTTGGTCTGGTTGGCGATGTCGTTGATCAGGCCGACGATCTGACTGATCCGTTCGGTGGCCTCCACCAGAGACTGCACGGTGCTGTCGGTCTGCTCGGCGGCGGACATCGCCTGCTGGGCGACATCGCGGGAGCGCTGGGCGCGGTCGGAGATATTGCTGATGCTGGCGGCCAGCAGGTCGGTGGACTGGGCCACCCCCTGCACGTTGACCGAGGCTTCTTCCGTCGCGGCGGCGGCGGCGGTGGCATCCTGCGCTGACTGTTCCGCCGTGGCGGTCAGGGAGCGGGCGGTTTCCTCCATCCGCTGGGCGGAGACGGCAACACTGCCGAGACCGGCGGAAATCCGGGCGTCAAACTCACAGATCGCCTGTTCGACCCGTTCGGTCCGTTCGCTCTGGGCGCGGCGGGCGGCCTCCTGCTCCTGCTCCAGCCGTTCCCGCTCCACCGCGTTATCGCGGAAGATGCTGACGGCGGCAGCCATGGCGCCGATCTCATCCTGACGCCCGGCGCCGGGAATGCTGACATCGGTGCGGCCCCCGGCAAGCTGGCGCATGGTGGTGGTCATCGCCGCCAGCGGGCGGGCGACGATGCGGGTCAGCCCCTGATGCAGCAGCAGCAGCAGGACCAGCGCGGCGGCGGCCCCGGCAATCACGGCGGACAGCCGGAAGGCCCGCAGCGGCGCAAAGGCCTGATCGCGGTCAGCCACCAGCACCAGCGACCATTCGGCCCCCGGCACCTTGATCGGGGTGAACACCACCAGCGCCTCTCCGGCGGCGGACTGGGCCTCCTGAAGGCCGGGCGCCATCGCCGGGGTCTGCTCAGGGAACAGGTCCTTCAGGGTTTTGGTGACCATCTCCGGCTGCGGGTGGATCAGCACGGTGCCCTGCGCATCGGCGATGAAGGCATAGCCGAGGCCGCCGAGCTTGATACCGTCGATCATCGCCGACAGGGTCTTGACATTGAAATTCCCGGCAGCGACGCCGTTGAAGGTGCCGCCCGGCTTCAACGGGGCAGACAGGGTCATGGTCAGCTGTTTGGTGGCAACGTTCATGAAGGGCGGAATCAGCACCGTGGTGCCGGTATCCCGGACCTTGACATACCACGGCCGGGTGCGGGCATCGAACCCATCCGGCAGTTTGGTCAGCGGCCACATGGTGAAGGTGCCGTCGGCGGTGCCGACGAAGGCGTTCTCGAACGCACCGGTGAAAGCCTGGGTCTTCAGGACCGGCAGGATCTTCTCCGCCGCCGGGTCGGTGGTGGCCAGATCGGACAGGGTGGTGATCAGGGCGACGCGGGCATCCAGCCAGTTGCGGATGCTGTCGCTGGTGCTTTGGCCCAGCAGCGACAGGCTGATGCTCAGGTCCTCGCGGATCTGCTGGCGCTGGTGCAGGTCCATATACAGGGCAAAGGCGGAAAAAATCAGCAGGATGGCGGCGGCGATCACGGCCAGAAGCCGGGTGATCATGCTGCCGCCCGTCTGGCCGGACCGGTCCGGCTGGATATAAACGTTCATCAGTGACTGCCTTCCACGGATCCGGCCCGGTGATCCGGTGCCGGATATCCCCTCTCAAGATCCCTCCGGCCCGGGGCAGGAGGGTGGTGTGGGGTCCCCCGACCCCGGATGTGCGGCGGTCACCGCTGCATCCGTATGCAATGTTATGCATATTCCGATGTACGGCGAAGGCCTCATGTGCGGTTCACAATGTGAGAGTCGGCTTCTTTGCGCAAGGGGCCGAAAGGCCTATATCGTTTGCGCGCCTGTGGTTACAGGGCCCGCCGGGGTGGGGCGTCAGGCTTTGCCGCTCTGGCGGTCCAGTGCCCCGGTCTCCACCTGATCCCACGCTGTGGCCCAGTCCGGCAGAGGCGGGCGCCGGTCCGGGGGGATGCCCAGAAAAGCGGCCACCCGATCCGGCGGCACCACGCCGCTGCGGTCGGTGAAACAGGTTTTGACCATGCCGATACAGGCCAGCACCCCGGTGGCGGTGATGAAGCGTTGTTCCATCCAGAACCATTTATCGTCCCACGCCACCAGCCGGGTTTCCAGCCGGTAAGGCTGCAACGGGGCCAGCCCTTTCCGCCAGCGCAGCATGCTGGCCCCGACCACCGCCCGCAGACGGTGCCGCAGGAGTATCCGCAGCAGGCCGGTGCGGATCAGCAGGTCGATCCGCCCCAGATCCATCACCGCGCTGTAGCGGGCGTTGGTCATATGAATGTTCAGGTCCACATCCACCGGCCACACTCGGGTATGCAGCACCGAGGCGGCATCCATCAGCAGCCGGGGCCTGAACGGGGCGGTCAGCAGCAGCCATAGCAGGCGGAGCCACAGGGTCATTCCTGTCTTCCCTATGCGAAATTAAGATGACGTATGCGTCATAATAGGCGGATTGCGCCATCGCCGTAAACGGCCCATATCCGGCAGAAAGTCGGGAAACCCTCCGGACTGCCACTGGACGGCGGGGCCGGGATAAAGGATGCTAAGGATTATGGATGACGCCCTGCTTGACCTGTATTCGGCACGGATGAAGGCGTTGGGGACGGAGGTCAGGGAAGACCGCCGCCTGCCCGCGCCCACCGTGACCGTCAAACGCCGCAGCCCGCTGTGTGGCAGTCAGATCACCCTTGATCTGCTGCTGGATGATGCCGGGCGGGTGGCGGCCACCGGCTACGCCGTGCGCGCCTGCGCTCTTTCGGCGGCGGCGTCAGCGATTGTCATCACAGCGGCGGTCGGCTGTGATGTGGTTGAGTTGCGGCAGATCCGCGATCTGGTCCGGGCGATGCTGAAGGGGGAGGAGGTGACCTTCCCCGGTGGCCGCTGGGCTGATCTGGAGATTCTGCGCCCGGCCCAGATGGTGCGGTCGCGCCACGGGTCGGCGATGCTGCCGTTCGAGGCGGCGGTCGAAGCCCTGGAAAGGGCCCCTGAAACAGGACTGGAAACGGGGCTGGAAACGGGGTCGGGGACGACGCCGGAGAATGAATTTTCCCCCGCCGCCGGAGGAACCGCTTGAAGGCCGGGTGGGGGTGACGTAAACAACATGCCTAGACTGGTCGTGTAAACCAAACCGGAACATCCGTGGGGCCAAGTGACACAATGAGCCGTCTCGTCCTGATTTTGCGCCATCAACAGCTTAAAGAGCTTTACCAGCGCTGGTTGAAACTCTGCGAAGGCGAACATCTGCCCATGGCCCAGGATCTGGAGCCGGTGGAGCTGCGCCCGTGGCTGGACAATCTGGTGGTGCTGGATGTGTCGGTCGATGGCGATGATTTCGTCTACGCCTATTACGGGCGGACCTTCGCCAGCGCCTTCCATGCCGATACCGTCGGCAAGTCGGTGGCGGCCCTGCCGAAGGAACAGGCCGATATCCTGAAACAGGAATACGACCGGGTGGTGCGGGAACGCATTCCGGTGGCCCGCCTGTACGAGGCCGATTTCGACGGCGAGGTGCAGAAGTGGGAACGTCTGGTGCTGCCGCTGTTCGATGACCGCGGCGAGGTGGTCAAGCTGCTGGTCAGCGCCTACCGGCTGACCGGCCAGCAGCCGTAAGGCTGTAGCGTTCCAGCAGCCGTAAGGCTGTGTCTTCTTTCCTGAAATCCGTAACAGTTTCTGTTATCTTGCAGATGGAGTACCGGGCGCATGTCCGTTGAACAGTTCACCAGCCGTGGCACCCCTTCCGACCTTAAGGAAAAGCTGACGGCAGGCGAGTTCAATCTGTGGTGTGCGGTCAATTCCAAGCCCTACCGCCTTGCCCGTCATGTCTGGCCCGACGGCGCATGGGAATGGGATGTGGAATATATGCCGGGCCGCCCGGAAGGCACCGTGGCCTACGGCACCGCGCAGGAAGACGAACATCTGGCGGCGATGGCGGCTTTTGCCTTTGTCGCCGGGGTGGAATGGCAGGAAGCCCTGATCCGGGTGCGGGAAGAAAAGCCGGAAGACTGGGAAGAGGCTCTGTCGGACAGCACCGCCGCCCAGACCCTGACGGCACAGGCCGCCGATGCGGCGTGGGCGGTGGCCCATGCCGATGAGGACGGTGCCGAAGGGCTGCCCCTCCCGGCGGATGCCGGGCAGGAAATGGATCCGGGGGCTGAGGTACCGGTCTTTGCCGCTGCCGGGCCGGACCTGTCTGAGCCGGACTTCTCTGAAGAAGACCTCTCTGAGGCTGCCGTTCCGCCGGTGGCTCCGTTCTACCAGCCGCCGCAGGCCGTTGCTGTTGCCGATGATGCGCTGGTCTCCGCCCTGTTCGCCGGTGCCGAGGAAGCCCCGGCGGAGGAGCAGACCGGGGCGGCCCCGGTGCTGTACGACGCTGTGGCGGGCGAGGATCCGGGCGTGGTGACGGCCTCGGTTCCCCCGGTATCCCCATTCGATCCCGAGGCTATCGCCCGCTTTGCCGGGGAAGAGGATTTCAGCGGCGAGCCGGTGGAAGACCTTGAGTTTTCCGTTGGCTTCGAGGCGGTGTTCCCGGCGGCGGAAACCGTGACCGCCGAGGAATTCGGTGATGCCCTCGGTGGGGATCTCGGTGGCAGTGCCACGCCGGAGAGGGATGCTGACGCAGCGGACCCGGTGGAGGGGGCAGACTATTCTGCGGCGGATCCGTTTTCCGCTCAGGATCAGGATCTGATCCCGGAGGCTGCCCCGCTCGATGAGGCTGTGGCGGAGGAGACGGCGGAGGAGGAAGAGGCCTATCCGGCCCCGCCGATGACGCTGTTGCAGCAGGCCCCGGGCCGCGAGGATGACGACGCCGACGAAAGCGGTCTGGCCGGTCAGGCCCGGATGCTGGAAACGGTGCTGAAGAACTTCAAGGTGCGCGGCGAGATCATGGAAGTGAAGGCCGGTCCGGTCGTCACCCTGTTTGAATTTGAGCCGGTGCCCGGCACCAAGTCCTCCACCGTCATCAACCTGTCTGACGATATCGCCCGCTCGATGAGCGCGGTGACCGCCCGCGTCGCCGTGGTGCCGGGCCGGTCCGCCATCGGTGTGGAACTGCCGAACGCCACCCGTGAAACGGTCTATCTGCGCGAGATGCTGGAAAGCCCGGCCTATGGCGAACACGGCGGCCGTCTGCCGCTGGTGCTGGGCAAGGATATCGGCGGCGATCCGGTGGTGGTCGATCTGGCCAAAATGCCGCACCTGCTGATCGCCGGAACCACCGGCTCCGGCAAGTCGGTCGGCATCAACACCATGATCCTGTCGCTGCTGTACCGGCTGTCGCCGCAGCGCTGCCGCCTGATCATGGTTGACCCGAAGATGCTGGAACTGAGCGTCTATGACGGCATCCCGCACCTGCTGACCCCGGTGGTGACTGACCCGAAGAAGGCGGTGGTCGCCCTGAAGTGGGCGGTCAAGGAAATGGAAACCCGCTACCGCAACATGGCGGCGCTGGGGGTGCGCAACATTGAAGGCTACAACGAGCGCGCCGCTGAGCTGACCGCCCGGGGCGAGCAGGTGACCCGCAAGGTGCAGACCGGCTTCGACCGCGAAACCGGCGAGCCGACCTTTGAAGACCAGATCATCGACCTGACCGAGCTGCCCTACATCGTGGTGGTGGTCGATGAGATGGCCGACCTGATGCTGGTGGCGGGTAAGGAAATTGAAGCCACCATCCAGCGGCTGGCCCAGATGGCCCGCGCGGCGGGCATCCACCTGATCATGGCCACCCAGCGCCCGAGTGTCGATGTCATCACCGGCACCATCAAGGCCAACTTCCCGACCCGGATTTCCTTCCAGGTCACCAGCAAGATCGACAGCCGCACCATCCTCGGTGAACAGGGGGCGGAACAGCTGCTGGGGCAGGGGGATATGCTGTACATGGCCTCCGGGGGCCGGGTTACCCGCGTCCACGGGCCGTTCGTTTCCGATACCGAAGTGGAACGGGTGGTGCGCCACCTGAAGGACTTCTGTGGCGAGCCGGATTACCTGCACACCATCACCGAGGAAGAGGACGACAGCGACGGCGATGACGATGCCGGGGGCGCGGTGTTTGATGCCTCCGCCATGGGCGAAGGCGGCTACGACGACCCCTATGATCAGGCGGTGGCACTGGTGCTGCGCGAACAGAAGGTTTCGGTCAGCTTCATCCAGCGGCATCTTCAGATCGGCTATAACCGCGCCGCCCGCATTGTCGAGAAGATGGAGGCCGAAGGTATCATCAGCGCCGCCAACCATGTCGGCAAGCGCGATATTCTGGTGGCGGCCAGCCGTTATCTGGCGGACCGGGGCGGCAACGCCGAGTAATTCCTCCAGCCCTGAGCGGGTCCGGGAGCGTTCTCCGCATGATCGGCAAGGTCCGGTTGTGTGGGGACGCTCTCTTTCTATGTGGGGGCCTGTGCGCTGGACCACAGCCCACTGATTCAGAAAACACCCCAATGAATCGGAGCAGGCTTTGATTTTTTAAAAAAGACCATTTCCTTCGATGAATTGGCTTCCACCTGATTGGAAAATACCCTAGACGTGATCCGCCCAAGTGTGCCGTGACAGCGTTTTCAGAAAACGTTGGGGCCGGTTCAGAGAAGAAAATGCTCCAGCCTAAAAGTCAGGGCGTTTTCGGGGAGAAGCCGGATTCACTTGCGCAGAAACTGCTCTCATCAAAAAGTGGCCTGACTGAAAACCGCTTCTGGGGGGATGAATGGTCCGTGGATATCGAGTTGGCTGGATTGTCGTTCTGCTTGCCTGCCTGACGATGGGGTACCACGTGTTTACCAAGGGCATCGGCATGCAGGAAGATTCCAGCCGCTATGTCTCGATGGCCCTTAATCTGCTGGAGTATGGGGTGATCAGTCCGCAGGTCTATGACCCGGGGGTTTCTCCTGCTCCCGGAATGGTCCCCGGTGGCCTGTTTACGGCCTTTGAGCTGTCGGTGGCGGCGGCGCTGGATGGCGGGACACGGGCGGGCATGCTGTGCCTGCTGAAAGATCCGGCCAGCCAGACCTGCGGATCGCTGACATCCCTGAAGATTATTTATACGGTGGAGATCGCGGTCTTTCTGGTCTGCCTGTATCTGCTGGCCCGGCAGGTGTTCGGGGGGTGGATACGCCCGTCTCTGGTGATCCTTCTGGCGCTGGGGATGCGGGATCTGCGCAGTTACAGCCATGATGTGCTGAGCGAACCGTCCTATCTGGCGGCACTGGGGCTGTTCTTTCTGGCGTGGCTGGCGGCGGTCCGCAGCAATGGTATGGTGTGGCGCTGGGGTGTCGTCGGTCTGGCGGTCGGGGCGTTGGTCCATGTGAAACCGGCGTGGAGCGCGCTGGTGCCAGCCATGCTGCCGGTCTTTATCCTGATGGCGCTGTGGCAGCGGGACCGGGTGCAGCGGTGGCGGAACTGGGGGCTGTGTTGGGCGGCGCTGGCGGCGGGCTGGGGTGTGCTGATGCTGCCGGTGCTGATCCGCAACGGAGTATCGCTGGGATATTGGGGCCTGAGCGATGATTCCTATCTTCTGACGACCCTGTCGCACCGCTTTGCCTATAATGCGATGCCGTGGACGGAGTTTTTTGCCGGTTTCCTGTATTATCTGCCCGATTTCGGGGATAACGCCGCCCGAGCCCTGTTCGGCGCGGAGACCGCCGGGCATCTGAGCTGGGATCCGCAGGGATATTATGTCTATGGCCGCGATATTCTGCACCGGATCGCGCTGGGTAAGGGGACGGTTGCCGAGGCCAAGGCCTATCTGTTCCATGATCATTTCTTCAATGATCCGTTAAAGAGTTTTGCGGTAACCCTGCTGATGGTGTGGCGTGGTCTGTTCGTGGGGCATCTGTTCGGTCTGGTGGCGCTGGTTTTCTTCCTGCCGGTGGTGTGGATGTCGTCCCGCCCGGTCCGGGCCAGTCTGGGAATTCTGCTGCTGCCGGTTCTTCTGATGGCCGGGGTCCATGCCATCGTCTCCGTCAGTATCCCGCGGTATAATCTGGGCTTACTCGTTGTGTATTGTTTTGTACTGACACAGGTCCTCTGCGGGCTGTGGAGTGCCGGGAGCCGCCTGATTGCAAAAACGGCGGAACCATCAGGGAGTGAAGGAAAAGCATGATGGCGCCGGTTCAGGCCAGAATTGCGGTTTTGTTGCCATGCTATAACGAAGGGCTGGCGATTGCCGGGGTTATCCGGTCATTTCAGCAGGCCCTGCCGGAAGCGCAGGTCTATGTCATCGACAATAACTCCACCGACAACACCGGGGAGATTGCCCGGGCCGCCGGGGTTCCGGTGATTGTGGAACATCATCAGGGCAAGGGCCACGCGGTCCGCCGCGCCTTTGCCGAAATTGATGCCGATGTCTATGTCATGGCCGACGGCGATGGCACCTATGACGTGACGCGGGCGCGGGAAATGATCACCCTGCTGATCCGCGACCGGCTGGATATGGTGGTCGGCACCCGGCATACCGACAGTGACAACGCCTACCGCAACGGCCACCGTCTCGGCAACCGCCTGTTCAATCTGGTCCTGCGCCATCTGTTCGGCGAGAAGTTCAGCGATATCTTCTCGGGATATCGGGTGTTCTCCCGCCGCTTTGCCAAAAGCTTCCCGGCCCTGTCGGCAGGCTTTGAGATCGAGACGGAACTGTCGGTGCATGCCATCCAGATGGCCCTGCCGACGGCCGAGGTGGCGACCGACTATTTCGACCGTGCCGAAGGCAGCCACAGCAAGCTGAAGACCTACCGTGACGGCGCCCGCATCCTGTGGGCGATGCTGAAGCTGATGAAGCTGGTGCGGCCGATGATGATGTTCTCCATCCTCAGCGCCTTCTTTGTGCTGCTGTCGCTGGGGCTTGGTCTGCCGGTGGTGTATCACTTTCTGGAAACCGGGCTGGTTCAGCGGGTGCCGACCACGATCGCCGCATCTGGCCTGATGCTGCTGGGGGCTATCAGTTTCGTCACCGGCCTGATTCTGGACAGCATCACCCATGTGTACATCACCCAGAAGCGGCTGGTGTACCTGATGCATGCCGACCGGGGGACAGGGGTGTTTCCCGCCGATGCCGATGCGGGTATGGTGTCCGGGCAGACCCGGCCGCTCTGACCGTCTGTGCCGCCGGTCCGGTTCCTGCCTCTGTCAGGGGCCGGGGGCGCTGAGGTGAACACTCTCCGGGAGCGGATGCGCAGGATGATGGTGTCTCTGTTTCGCCGCTATCAGGCGGTTGTGATGTTCGGGCTGGTCGGCGGCATCGGCTTCCTCACCGATGCCGGGACTCTGTCGCTGCTCCATGAGATTTTCGGGTGGGGCAGCATCGAGGCCCGGGCCGTCAGCTTTCCGGTGGCCGTCACGGTGACGTGGCTGCTCAACCGCAACCTGACCTTTTCCCGCAGCCCGGTGACGTCATCCCGCTATATCGGCTATTTCCTGCTTCAGGGGCTGGGGGCGCTGGTCAATTTTGCGATCTTCTCGGCGCTGGTCCGCTCGATGATTCCGGTTCTGTCGCTGCCGGTCCCGGCCTTGGCGGTGGGCTCGGCGGTGTCGATGTTCCTGACGTTTTTCGGCTGCCGGCTGGTGATCTTCGCCGAAAGCCGGGCCTGAGGGGCAGGGCCGCGTGCCGTCTGCCCGGTTTTCCCTTTTCCATGTGGGCTTGATTTTCCCCGGCGGGCGGGATAGAGGCGGGGCATGATGACGAACCCCGCCACCGCATCCGCACACTCCGGGATGGGCACGGCGTCCGAGCTGGACGCGGTGGCCCGCCGCTATGCGGTCAAAACCACGCCGTTTCTGGAAAGCCTGATGGCCGGTGCCGGGGCGGAGGACCCGCTGGTGCGGCAGTTCCGCCCCGATGCGCGGGAACTGCTGACCACCCTGGATGAAGTGCCGGACCCGATCGGCGATGACGCCAAAAGCCCGTTGCCGGGGATTGTCCACCGCTACCCTGACCGTCTGCTGCTGAAGCCGGTGCATGTCTGTGCCGCCTACTGCCGGTTCTGCTTCCGCCGCGAGGTGGTGGGGCCGGGTGGGGAGACCCTGACCGAGGCCCAGCTGGAGGCGGCGCTGGCCTATATCGCCGCCCAGCCGAAGGTGTGGGAAGTGATCCTGACCGGGGGGGACCCGCTGCTGCTGTCGCCGCGCCGGGTCCGCCGCATCACCGAGGCGCTGGATGCCCTGCCGCAGGTGGAGATCATCCGCTGGCACAGCCGCCTGCCGGTCCACGATCCGGCCAAGGTGACGGAGGAGCTGATCGCCGCCCTGACCGCAGGCAAGCGGCTGGTGCCATGGGTGGCGGTCCACGCCAACCATGCCGATGAATTCGTGCCGGAGGTGGTGGCGGCGGTGCGGCGTCTGGCCGATGCCGGGATTCCGCTGGTGTCGCAGAGCGTGCTGCTGCGCGGGGTCAATGATACGGCGGAGGCGCTGGAAGCCCTGTTCCGCGCCTTTGTCCGCAACCGCATTAAACCCTATTACCTGCACCACCCCGATCTGGCGCCGGGGACCAGCCATTTCCGGCTGCCGGTGGACGAGGGGCGGGCGCTGATGAAAAGCCTGCGCGGGCGGGTGTCCGGCCTTGGTCTGCCGACCTATATCCTCGACCGGCCGGGCGGGCTGGGCAAGGTGCCGCTGGGCCCGGCGTGGCCGGAAGACTGGTCTGACGGCACCGGCCCGGATGTGCTGACGTACTGACGGGCAGACAGAAATCCCACCGGAGATTATTCCGCCGGGGCGGCGACGTTGTCCGGGTCGTTCAGGGTGACCATGCCGGTGGCGACAAAGGTCCGTTCCAGCTGCCACAGGGCCAGAACGGCCACCGGGGCCATGACGGCGGCGGTGACACCGGCGGCGCTGACATCCGTCGGCAGCCCCAGCCCCTGCATCACACACAGACAGACCACGCTCAGGGATTCCCAGACCAGCACAAACGGCCCGAGATTTTCCAGCAGGGTCACTTTTCCCAGAATGGCCTGTAGCGGCATGGCATCCCTCCCTTGCCGTTAGAGCGTTTTCAGCAAAAGTGGACACCGGTTTTGCGGTTGAAAACGCTCTAAATTTTTAAAAATAGAGCATTTTCTTCGATTGATCGGAGCCTGCTCAATCGGAAAATGCTCTAACAGCGGATGCCACAAATCCTACACCAAAAACGGGTGAAAGGCAGTACCCTCCGTAAGGGTATATCTGCCCGGACACAAGACCGGGTTCAGGGCCTGCCTCCTAACCCCTTGCTTTGAAAAAGGGGAGGCCGTTTTCCTCCACCGGTTCCAATCGGGGTGAAACCGCAGGCCTGCGGCTGCGGGGCCTGCCTCAGCCGTCCCAGCCGCAGGCGCGCAGGGCCTGCACCATATGGGCCGGGGGCGGGGCATCAACGGTGATCGGCGGTTTTTCGGCATACAGCGGAATGGTGACGCTGCGGGAATGCAGGTGCATGGCCCGGCGGTCGGCCTGCCCGTACAGCGGATCGCCCAGCAGCGGCGCGCCGATGGCGGCCATGTGAACGCGGATCTGGTGGGTGCGGCCGGTGCGCGGGCGGCATTCAATCCACGCCATCCCATCGCGGGAGCGGCCAAGAACGCGGTAATCGGTGATGGACTCCTGCCCCTCCTTGGGGTCAACCACCATCCGCCAGCCGCCGTTGGGGGTCATCTTGCGCAGGGGCAGGCTGACGGTGCCGCTCTCCTGCTCCGGCGCGGCGGTGCACACCGCCCAGTAGATCTTGCCAACCTTGCCCTGCTGGAACAGTTTTCCCATCCGCTTCAGCCCCTTGTGGTGGCGGCCCAGCACGAGGCAGCCGGAGGTGTCGCGGTCCAGCCGGTGGGCCAGCCCCGGGGCGCGCGGATGTTCAAAACACAGGTGGTGGAAGGAGGCTTCCAGATTGGGGCCGCCGCCCGGCCCGGCATGCACCGGCAGCCCGGCAGGCTTGTTGATCACCAGAATCAGGCGATCCTTGTACAGCACTCGGGACTGAATTTCCTGCGGGGTCATGCGATGGCGGTCCGGCAAAAGGGGGCAACACGCGCAGATACCCTATTTCCGCCGGGACGGGAAGGCCTGTCAGTCCGGAAGCGGCAGGGGTGGGGTCAGCAGGGCGGCGCCCAGCATTCCGCCCAGCATGTCGGCGGTGGTGGCAATCTCCTCCGCCGTTCGGGGCCGGGCGGAAAACTGTTTGCCGACTCCGCTTAAGGTATGGATCAGCAGCTCGGCCAGCAGCGCCTGCTGCGGTGGCGGCAGATCCGGGCGGGTGGCGGCGATGAAGGCCCGCATCGCCTGCGCGGTTCCGGCGCGGGCCTCCTGCGCTTCCGGGGTGTCGCGGTACAGCGGGGCGGCATCGCTGAGGGCACCGCGGATGGCGGCTTCATCGCATTCCGATTGCAGGAAGGTATGGCCCAGCCGCCGCAGCCGGTCCGGTGGCGGCAGGGTGGTGTCGGCCAGAATATCCTGCAACAGGCTGGCGGTCTGCCGCCATTCATCGCTTTGCAGCCGGAACAGGATCGCCGCCTTGTTGGGGAAATACTGGTACAGCGACCCGACGCTGACCCCGGCCCGTTCCGCCACCCGGGCGGAGGTGAACCGGGTGGCACCGTCACTGCGCAAAACCTGAACCGCTGCTTCGAGGATGGCGGCGACAAGGTCAGCGGAGCGGGCCTGCTTCGGGGTCCGGCGTGAGGAAATCTGCGGGTTTCGGCGGCTGGTCATGGCGGCGGACCTTTCAGGCAGGGAACGCGAATTGCCGCAGATCCCGGATGGGCGCAGGATCAAACACGACGAAACCGTCAGGTTTTATAGCACGCCAACGGGCTGGGGTCATCGGCACCGGAGTTTCTCACGATGATGGTGGATCCCGCACCCTGACGCTCTGCCGGGGCACCCGGCGCATTCTCTGAAGGATATCTGCGATGACAGGATCTGTTCCTGCCACCGGCAGCCGGGTGTTCGCCACCCTGCTGCCGCTGACGGTGGCTGTGTTTTTGGCATTTTTGACGATCGGTATGCAGTTGCCGGTGCTGCCCCTGCACCTGAAGACGGTGCTGGGCATGGGGCCGGTGGTGGTCGGCGTGGTGGTGGGGGCACAGTTTGCCGCCGCGCTGCTGTCCCGCGCCGGGGCCGGAACCTTCGCCGATCTGCGCGGCACCCGCCGGGCGGTGTGGGCCGGGCTGGTGACGGCGGCGGCCTCCGGTGCGGTGACGGTGCTGTCCCTGCCGTTTGTGGATGCTCCGGCGTTGTCGGTGGCGGTGCTGCTGCTGGGCCGGGTGGTGCTGGCGGTGGGCGAAAGCCTGATCATCACCGGCGCGCTCGGCTGGGGTGTCGGGCTGGTCGGCCCGCAGAATGCCGGGAAGGTGATGGTGTGGAACGGCATCGCCATCTATGGCGCCTTTGCGCTGGGGGCACCGCTGGGGGTGGCGCTGTCGGCCCGCTGGGGCCTGACCGGGGTCGGGCTGGCGACTATCGCCCTGCCGCTGGCTGCCGGGCTGCTGCTGGGCGGCATGCGGACGGTGGCCCCCTCGACAGCGCGGCGGACCCCGTTTTACCGGGTGCTGGGCGCGGTGTGGGTGCCGGGGCTGGGGCTGGCGCTGTCCAGCATCGGGCTGGGGGTGATTTCGGCCTTCGCCGCCCTGCTGTTCACCGCCCGGGGCTGGGGCGATGCCGGGCTGGTGTTCACCGCCTTCGGGGGGGCTTTCATCCTCGCCCGTCTGCTGTTCGGCTCGTTGCCGGACCGGCTGGGCGGGGCACGGGTGGCGCTGGTCAGCGTGATGATCGAAGCCGCCGGGATGCTGGTGATCTGGGGGGCGGAGACTGCGGGGATCGCCTGTCTGGGGGCGGCGCTGACCGGGTTCGGCTATTCGCTGGCCTTCCCCGGCTTCGGGGTGGAGGCGGTGCGCCGGGCCCCGCCGCAGACGCGCAGTCTGGCAATGGGGGCCTATGTCGCCTTCCTCGATCTGGCACTGGGGATCACCGGCCCGCTGGCCGGGGTGCTGGCGGACAGCCGGGGGCTGACGGCGGTGTTTGCCGCCGGGGCGGTGGCGGTGGCGCTGTCGGCGCTGGTGGCCCTGCGGCTGTGGGTGCAGCCCCGCCCGGCGTAACCGGTTCCGGGTCAAGGAAAAACCCCGGCCCCAAAAAACCCCGGACTGAGGTGTCTCTGTCCGGGGTTTTCTCATGGGTCTGGCTTTACTTCTTCGGCTTCACCGGCACCGGATCGGTTTCCGGCGGGGTTTCCTCTTCCAGCTCTTCCTCATCCGGGTAATCGGCTTCGTCGTCATACAGGTCATCGCTGAACAGCCCGCTTTCAGACAGCGGCTGGTTCAGAAGGGCGTTCAGGGTTTCATCGGCGGTCAGCAGGCCCATTTTCACCTGTTCGGCGGCCAGCGGCAGGGTGTTCACCGTCAGCACGCCGTCCTTCAGGCTGTAGTCGGCCTTCAGGCCATCCGGGGTGGCGACGGCAAAGCCGGTGGCCACCGCCATCTGCACCTGTTCCTTCGGCAGGTCCTTGCTGGAAACCGCAGCCTCGCCGGAGGACGACAGCAGGGTGGCCAGCGACACCGGGCCGGTGGCCGAAGCCGCCTTGCCCAGCGTTACCGCCATCTTCCCGGCGACGGAGCCGTTGATCTGGTCGCCGCTGACGGTGCCGGTCAGCACCGGAATGGAGACGGTAAAGCCCTGATTGATCACCGCCCGCAGATCCTTGCGGAAGGCTTCGTCTTCCTCGGCGGTGATGTTGCGCAGGAAGTCGGACTTTTCCATCAGGTCCGACATCCGCTTCAGGGTCGCCAGCTCCATGCCGCCGATGTGCAGGTCCAGCGCGGCATCAGACAGGGTCTGGCCGCTGGCGCTGGCCTTCTTCAGGCGAGTGCCGACGCGGATATCAATCAGCGGGCCGGTCTGCACCGTCTCGGCGGTGTACTTCAGGCCCTCGATCTGGGCTTCAGTGCTGCTGAATTTATCCAGCGCCACCGTGCCGGTGCCAAGGCCCAGCGCGATGTCGGAGTAATCGCCGGTGACGGACAGGCCCTTGATGTCAATGGCTTCGCCATCGCCCCGCACTTCGGTGCTGGGGAAGGTCAGGGTCAGGCGGACCGCCTTGCCATCGGTTTCCAGACTGCCGCCGGATGCGGCGATGGCGGCGCTGTTCCCATCCTTGTTCGCCTTCAGCTCCGGCAGGCCGTAATCGGTTTTCACCTCGCCCTTATAGCCGACGGTCCCGGCCCCGCTCAGGGCCAGCCGCTTGCCGAACAGTTCGGTCAGGTTTTTGTCGGCTTCGCCGGTCGGGCTGACCGACCAGCTGATCCGCGCCGCCGACCCCGGCAGCAGCAGGTGCGACAGGGTATAGGTGACCTCGCCGACCGGCATGTCTTCCGGCGGAATGGCGGACCCGGCGATCACCGGCCTGACCAGAAACGACCCCTTGGCCGACAGCAGGCCGGTGGCGTGTTCCAGCTTTGTGATTTCCATCCCGGTTTCGGTGGCCGGGCGGGCGGCAAAGGCGCGGAAGGCGGCCTCGGTCTTGGTGGCCATCACATGGCTGGCCCCGATCCATCCGGCGGCGGCGGCCCCCAGAACGACAACGGCGGCCCCGGCGGCCTTGACGGGTGTTGAAACCATAAACTCTCTCCTGCCCCACAAACGGTGTGCTCTGCCCGTATGGGCTGTAAAAATCATCGTCGCGGCGATGTATAGCAGGCTCAGGCGGGCGAAAGTGTGACGGAATCCCGGGCCGGTTATATTTTTTTGCGATCCCGGGAAGCAGCGGGTCAGGGGTGGTCAGGCCCCCCCGGACTGTGCTGGTATCGGTGGATCTTTCCCGTTGTCCCTGTCCCGGATCCGTTGCCATGACTGACACCGCCTCTGTCCTCTCCCCCTGCCAGACCCGCAGCCTGCGGGTGCCGGTGGCGCTGCCGCAGGCCGCCGGAGAGGTGGCGGTGACCGAATGGCTGCCGGAAGGGGAAAGCCCGGAAAGGGCAACCGGGGCGGCCCCGGTGCTGCTGTTTCATGACTCGCTCGGCTGCATTGCCCTGTGGCGCGGCCTGCCGGAGGCCTTGGCCCGGGCCACCGGGCGGCGGGTGATTGCCTATGACCGGCTGGGGTTCGGGCAGGCCGACCGCCGCACCGATACCGTCAGCGGCAACTTTGTGCTGGAAGAGGCCGGGGTGGTGGTGCCGCAGCTGCGGGCGGCGCTGGGGATCGGCCGGTTTGTCGCCATGGGCCACAGTGTCGGCGGCGGCATGGCAGTGTGCACGGCGGCCCGCCACCCGGACTGTACCGGGCTGATCAGCATTGCGGCGCAGGCCTATAATGATGACCGCATCCGCGATGGGGTTGCCGCTGCCAAGGCGGCCTTTGCCGGGCCGGGGGCGGTGGAGCGGCTGGCGCGCTATCACGGCGACCGGGCGGCCTGGGTGCTGTCGGCGTGGGTCGATACCTGGCTGTCCGCCGGGTTTGCCGACTGGTCGCTGCGGCCGCTGCTGGCGGCGGTGCGCTGCCCGGCGCTGGTGATCCATGGCGGCGATGATGAATACGGCAGCCCGGACCATGCCCGCACCATCGGCGGCGGCGTCAGCGGCCCGGCGGAAACGCTGGTGATGCCCGGCCACGGCCACATGCCGCACCGCGAGGACGAAGCCGGAGTGCTGGCCCGGATCACCGCCTTTCTGGCAATGGTGCCGTAATCAGCCCTCCGGCGTCGTTCTTCAGGATAAAGATCAGCCGAACAGTTCGTAGAACCCCAGCTTGCGCTGCATCGGGGCGTCATCGACCACGAACAGCCACGCCGGTTTCTGCGCCGAGGCGTTTTCCAGCCGCACCTCGGCATGGGTGGGGATGGCGACGGTGTCGGCCGGGCCGAAGGCCAGATCGGTACCATCCACCTGCGCGGTGCCGTTGCCGTCCACGACATGGATCACGCTGGAAGCCGACTGGCGCGGCAGGCGCAGGGTTTCCCCCGGCCGCAGCATCAGGGCGGAGAACCCCAGAACCGGCATGCATTCGGCCCCGGTTTCCGGGTTGACGTAGGCCAGCCGCACCGCCTCGCCCTGCGGGGTGACGGCGGCAAGGTCGGACAGGGCGGCCTTGACCTCCCGCCACGGGAAGCGCACCAGCGGATAATCCCGGCGCGGGCGGTGCAGGGCGGTGTAAGGCACCAGCCCGGCGCGGCGGTAGCGGGTCTGCGAGGCGTCGGCCTCGTTGCGCACCTGCTGCGAGACCCCTTCGATGGCGTAGGAGGCTTCCAGCGCGTAGACCAGCGGCAGGTCCAGCGCATCCATCCACACCACCGGGCCGGAGCCGGAATGGCCGTGTTCATGCCACAGGCCGGACGGGGTCAGGATCAGGTCGCCCGGCTCCATCGGGCACTTCTCGCCTTCGACAATGGTGAAGCCGCCATCCCCTTCGACCACAAACCGCACGGCGGACGGGGTGTGGCGGTGGTTGGGGGCGGTCTCGCCGGGCAGGATCAGCTGCATGCCGATGTAAATGGACGGCGTCGCCTGCATGTTTTCCAGCCCCAGACCGGGGTTGGCCAGCACCAGCACCCGGCGCTCGGCCTTTTCGATCGGGGTCAGGCGTCCGGCTTCCAGAAGCTGCGGGCGGATGTCGGCGTAACGCCACAGCACCGGCTGGGTGCGGCGGAACGGCCTGTTGTGCGGCAGGGCGGCGCGCAGGGCGGGCCACAGCGGAATCAGGTTACGGGCGGTCAGGGCCTGCCGGTATTCAAGCGGCAGGTCATCCATGGTGCCAAGCTGGGACATGAGAGTGTCTCCGGACAAAAGAGGGGGGCTCAGGCCTCGGCGTCGGGCTGACGGTCGGGCCGGGCCTCCGTGAAGGCGGGCAGGGCGTTGCAGGCGGCTTCAATCTCGGTCAGGCGCGGGAACTGCGTGGTGTCCAGCCCGAAGCGCCGGGCCCCGCCAAGCTGCGGGATCAGGCAGATGTCGGCCAGCCCCGGGGCCTCGCCGAAGGTGAAACGGCCCCGGCGGGCGGAGCGGACCGCCAGCGCCTCGCAGGCGGCCAGTCCGTCCTGACACCAGTGGCGGACCCAGGTGTCCACCGCCTCCTGCGGCTGGGCCAGCGGGCCTTTCAGGTAGGTGAGGATCCGCAGGTTGTTAACCGGGTGGATATCGGCGGCGATGGTCAGGGCAAAGGCCCGCACCTCGGCCCGGGCGAAGGGATCGTCCGGCAGCAGGCGCGGCTGCGGGTGGGTTTCGTCCAGCCATTCGAGGATGGCAAGGGACTGGGTCAGTACCTGACCGTCCACCGTCAGCGACGGCACCAGCCCCTGCGGGTTGATGGTGCGGTAGGCGGGTTTGGTCTGTTCCCCCCCGTCCCGGCGCAGATGCACCGGGACAAAGTCGGGGGACAGGCCCTTCAGCCCGAAGGCGATGCGGCACCGCCACGCGGCGGAGGAGCGGAAGTAACCGTGAAACAGCATGGCGGCCCCCGTCGGTTACGCTGTGGCTTCGGCGGGCAGCAGGGTCAGGGTCACCTCCGGCAGGCCGTCGATGCTGCCGTGGATGGTATCGCCCGCCACCACCGGGCCAACCCCGGCCGGGGTGCCGGTGTAAATCAGGTCGCCCGGCACCAGATGGTAATAGCGTGACAGATGGGCGATCAGTTCCGGCACCGACCACACCAGATCGGCCAGATGCGCATCCTGCCGCACGGTGCCGTTGACGCTCAGGCTGATCCGTTGCGGGCCGGGGGCGGCGGCCTGCTCCTTCGGCAGGATCGCCGACAGCACCGCGGACTGTTCAAAGTCCTTGCCCAGATCCCACGGGCGGCCCTTGGCGCGGGCATCGAGCTGAAGGTCGCGGCGGGTCATGTCGAGGCCGCTGGCGTAGCCGAACACCGCCTCCATCGCCCGGTCTTCCGGCACATGCCAGGCCGGGGCCCCGATGGCGACGACGAATTCCATTTCATAATGGTAATTGGCGGTACCGGGCGGGTAGGCGATGGCGCTGCCGCTGGCGACCAGCGCCCCGGCGTGCTTGAGGAAGTAGAACGGGGCCTCGCGGTCCACCTCGACCCCCATTTCCTTGGCATGTTCGGCGTAGTTGCGGCCGACGCAGAAAATGCGGTTGACCGGGAAGCGGGCGGTGTGGCCGACCACCGCCGCCGACGGCTGCGGCGGGGCGGGGAACAGCAGGGTATCGGTCATCGGATTCAGTCCTTATGGCAGGAAAGCGGAAAGAGGATCAGGCGGTGGCGGCCTGCGTCTGCGCCTGTGCGCGGGCACGGCGGGACACCACGATGCCCAGCAGGAACACGGCGATGGAGGCCAGCAGCGACGGCCACAGCGACACCTGAAGGATGGCGTTGGGGGCCCAGTTCTGGGCCAGCAGCAGCCCGCCGACGGTCGGCCCGAGGATGGAGCCCAGCCGCCCGACCCCCAGCGCCCAGCCGATCCCGGTGGAGCGCAGGCCGGTGGGATACAGGCCGGAGGCGACGGCGTTCAGGCCGATCTGCGCCCCGACCACGCCGATACCGACCATGAACAGCGCCGGATACAGCAGGGCGGCGTTGCCCCCGGCCCCGGCAACAACACCGATGAAGGCGGCGGCCATGGCATAGCAGGAGCCAAGGATGACATAGGGCCCCATGCGGTCGATCATCCGGCCCAGAACGATCCCGCCGACCACACCGCCGCCGTTGAGGGTGGAGGTGGCATAGATGGCGGCATCCAGCGGGTATCCGCCCTGTTTCAGCAGGGCCGGCAGCCAGTTGACGAGGAAGTACATCACCAGAAGATTGCAGAAGAAGGCGACCCACAGCAGCAGGGTGGTCCACGCCCGGCCTTCGGTGAACAGGTGCTTGCCGGTGAAGCCGCTGACCGTCTGTTCCGGCACGAAGTAGGTCTGTGCCGGGCTGTGGCTGCCGGGGGTGGCGGTCACATGGTCAAGGATGGCGGCGACGCGGTCGGGGGCGCGGTTGTGGGTGACCAGAAAGCGCACCGATTCCGGCAGGCTGGTGGCCAGCAGCGGCAGGGCCAGCAGCGGCAGCACCCCGCCCAGCACGAACACGCTTTCCCAGCCCCACAGCGGGATCATCTTGGCGGCGAGGAACCCGCCCAGCACCGACCCCAGCGGAAAGCCGCAGAACATGACGGTGACGGCGGTGGCGCGCAGGCGGGTGGGGGCGTATTCCGCCGTCATGGCGATGATGTTGGGCAGGGCCCCGCCCAGCCCGATGCCGGTCAGCAGCCGCAGGATCAGCAGGCTGTTGAGGTTGGTCGCCCAGGCGGTGGCCAGTGCGAAGCCGCCGAAGAGGACCGTGCAGATCAGCAGCACTTTCTTGCGGCCGATGCGGTCAGCCACCGGGCCGAACACCAGCGCGCCGATGGTCAGGCCGAGCAGGCCGACCCCGAAGGCGGCGCTGAACTGGGTCATCGGCACGTTCCACTGTGCCGCCAGCACCGGGGCGACAAAGGCGATGGCCTGGGTGTCAAACCCGTCGAGCATGGCGACCAGCACGCACAGGGCCAGCACTTTCAGGTGGAAGCCGGTGACCGGGGCGCGGTCCATCAGCTCCACGATATTGATCCCGCCTGAAGGCGTGGACCGGGGGGACGTCGTCATGGCGTTTGCCTCTCCAGAGGGGGGTGTTGTTCTTGTTGTTTCTTGGATTATTCGAAGCGCACCAGAACCCGCCCGCCGTCGCAGCGGACCGGGTAGGTGCGGATGTCGTCGGTCAGCGGGGCATTCAGGGCCTTGCCGCTGCGGATGTCGAAGCGGCCCTGATGCAGGGGGCATTCAGTCTCGTAGCCTTCCAGAAAGCCGTCGCACATGCGGGCGGCCCCGTGGGTACAGAGGTCGGCGGTGGCGAACACCTCGCCCTCCACCCGGTACAGGGTCAGGGCGTGCCCGGCGGCGCAGGCCCCCAGCGCATCGCCGTCGGGGATGTCGTCAACGGCGGCGACATCCAGCCACAGGTCGGTGTCAGCGGTCATGGCGCGGTCCTCAGATCGGGTAAATGACGGAATTGGGGATCAGGTCGCTGTCGTAGACGCACAGCCGGGACCGGAACTTCAGCCCGTCTTCCGTGCGGCGGATGACGTCGCGGTACCGCCCGGCGTTGAACACCTCGGTCAGGCCGTCGCGCTTGGTGCGGAAGACGATGTAATTGGCCTCGGCCTCGATCTCCTCGCCCGCCGGGGTGGCGGTGACGGAGAGAATGCGGGGGATGCCGACCACGTGCCGCTGGTAATAGGGGTCGTGGTACATGGTCTCCTTCACCCCATAGACGCGGTCGCGGATCATCGCCTTGCTTTCCAGCGCCAGCAGGCACAGCGGCAGCCCGGCATCGAAGTTTTCGCGCGGCTGAAGGCGGTAGGTGCCGTCTTCCAGAAAGAAGTCCGGCCAGTGGTCCCAGTCAGAGGAATCAACGGTGGCGGCATAGGCGCTGTACAGGTCGAGCAGGGCGGAGACAGTGGCAAAATCAACCATGGTTATTCCCCCATCCGCTGACGCCAGTAGGCGTACATGCCCCGGATCAGTGTTTCGGTGACCATGTGGTCGGCGTCGTCGGTATCGCGGCCCCCCATTTCCACCAGCGTGCTGCGGGCCGGGTTCTGGGTGAATCCTTCCTGCGACCATTCGATCACCTCGCCGTCATCGGCGGAGACAAAACCGGCCGGGCCGAACAGGTTGGCCTGAATCAGGCGGCGCTGGCGCATCTCGGCGTCGTCACCGGCAAAGCCGAAGTGGGTCCACACAAAGTCGAAGCTGCCTTCGCCGTTGGGCTGGATGTGGCGGGTGGAAACGCTGTTGACCTGCTGCTGGATGATCAGGCTGGGGAAGATGGTGGTCATCACCGCCGTCGGGGTGCCCCACCATGGCTCGTGGACGATATCCAGCAGGCGCGGGTCGTTGACGGTCATTTTATCCTTGAAGCTGTCAACGTTGCTGATCACATCGGCGACCTTGCCGCCCTGACCGCGGGTGGAAATCATCGCGGCGTGGCGTTTGTGGGCATCCATCTTCAGCTGCGACCGGTTATCGGCCCGCCACAGGCCGAAGGTGGAAAACCAGGTGTGCAGCAGGCCGGGGTGATAGGGGTCCTTGATGTTTTCCTGCATCAGCTTCCAGTTGCCGGGAATGCGCTGGCGGCGGTAGCCGAGGATTTCCAGCGGGCGGCCATCGAACACCCGGTCGAAGTACCCGAGGATCACCGGGCCGAGGAAGTCTTCCAGCGGTTCCACCTCCGGGTCGAAGCTGGCGAACACCACGCCGTTGCGGACGGCGACTTTCAGCTGGGTCAGGCCGTGCTGCTCCGGGCGGAAATCGGCGGGCATGCCGCCGTTGATTTTTCCATCCTGCTTGACCCCGCGCCGGAACGGCACGCCCTGAAGATTGCCCTTCAGGTCATAGCTCCACTGATGATAGGGACAGAGCAGATCCTTGCGGTTGCCGTGCCGTTCGCGGCAGAAGCGCATGCCGCGGTGGGCACAGACGTTTTCCACCACGTTGACCGCACCGTCGGCGCTGCGGGTCATCAGCACCGACCGTTCACCGATCACGCTGCGGCGGAAATCGCCGGGGTTGGGGATTTCGGCTTCCAGACCGACGTAACACCAGTGACCGGAATAGAAGAAGCGGTCGAGTTCGCGCCGGTGCAGATCGGGGTTGGTGTAGACGGAATAGGGGATGCGGCTGGTGCCGTCATCCTGCCACGGGGTGGTCATCGTTTCCTCCTGTTTATGTGGCCCCCTTTGTGGGGTGGGGGGCTCTGGAGGCCCGGCAAAGCCGGGCCGACTGGGCCGTTGAGGCCCCGTGCCCGCGTGGGCACGTAAGGCAAGGGGGCGGACGCCCCCGCCCGCCGTCTGAGGGGCCTGAAAACAAAGCGAAGCGTAGCGACTGGCGCGTTGAGCGCCCGCGCGACCATTCGCGCGTGAGGCAAGGGGGCGGACGCCCCCGCCCGCCGTCTGAGGGGCCTAAAAACCCCTTAAAAACCGCTGGAATAGAAGGCGTCGGCGTAGATGTGGGCGGCGGGAATGCCCCGGCGTTTGACCACCATCGTCGCGGCCTCGACCATTGCCGGGGCACCGCAGAGGTAGGCGCGGAAGCCGGTCAGGTCCGCGAAGTCCTGCTCCACCGCCGCCGTCACCAGCCCGGAGCGCTGGCCGGGTCCGGCCTCGCCGTGGGCAATTACGGTGTGAACGGTGATCTGCGGATGGGCGGCGGCGAGGGCGTTCAGGCGGTCGAGGGCGTAAACGTCGTGGGCGGTGCGCACGCCGAAATACAGGTGGACCGGGTTGGTCATGCCCGCCGCCAGCGCCCCGCGCACGATCGACAGCACCGGGGCCAGACCGGTGCCCCCGGCGATGCACAGCATCGGCCCGTCGTGACGGCGGCGCAGGTAGGAGGCCCCGAGCGGGCCGCTGACCCGCACCGCATCGCCGACGGCCAGAGTCTCAAACACATAGGGGCTGACCCGCCCGCCCGGCACCAGCCGGATCTGGAATTCCAGCAGGGCGTCGCCCTCGATACCCGCCATCGAATAGGGGCGGATATGGTCCGGGGTGAACTGAAGGGTGGCGTACTGCCCCGGCGCATGGCTGAGCGGTTTGGACGGCTTCAGCAGGATGGTGCGGATGTCGTGGGTTTCCTGCCGGATCTCCGTCACCGTCGCCTTCAGCACCCGGGCGGGGTGGACCACCACTTCATCCGGCTCCGGGATGGTGATGGTACAGGCGGCGGTCAGGGTGCTCTGGCAGGCCAGAATCTGGCTGCCGCCGGACAGCACCGGCTGGGCGGCATCGGCGGCGGAAGACAGGATCTGGCCGTCCTCCACCGTGCAGCGGCAGACGCCGCAGCGCCCGGCCATACAGCTGTAAGAAATCGGGATGTCATTCTGGCGCAGAACGTCCAGCAGATTGGCCCCCGGCGGCGCGTCGAGAACGCGCCCCAGCGGACGGATGACGAGATCCATGGTCGTTTCCCCAGAGGGTGTTTCCTCATGATGGCCGCCCGGTGGCGGGGGCCGGGCCGTTGACCGGCCTGCGTTTCAGGGGGCCGTTGACCGGCCCGTCTTTGGTGTGAAACCAAGAATGACTTTAAATCCAAAATTTTGGTAATTTATGATTATGATGTTTCCCATCACAGGGCTTGATATTGGTCATGGATCTGAAGAATGTGGACCTCAACCTGCTGGTGGTGTTCAACGACCTGCTGAACACCGGGCGGGTCGGCCAGACGGCGGAGCGGCTGGGCATGACCCAGCCGGCGGTCAGCAACTGTCTGGCCCGGCTGCGGCGGCTGCTGGGGGATGATCTGTTCATCCGCACCCAGCAGGGGATGGTGCCGACCCCCTACGCCGAGGCACTGGCCGAACCGGTCAGCTATGCGCTGGGGGCGATCCACAGTGCGCTCAACCAGTCGGTGGTGTTCGACCCGGCCCGCAGTCGCCAGAACTTTGTGATTGCCATGACCGATATCGGCGAAATCCACTTCCTTCCGGCCTTGATGGCGCGGCTGGCGGCGGTGGCACCGGGGGTTTCGGTCAGCACCGTGCGCAACCTGAGCATCGATCTGCCGCGCGAGATGGAGGCCGGGAACGTGCATCTGGCCATCGGCCTGCTGCCGGACCTTCAGACCGGGTTCTTTCAGCGGCGGCTGTTCGGGCAGCATTACGTGTGCCTGTACCGGCACGGCCACCCCTTGGACCACCCCGGCGGGATGACTCTGGAAGACTTCACGGCCGCCGAACATGTCGGGGTGGTGGCGGCGGGCACCGGGCACGGTATTGTCGATGACCTGCTGGCGCGCATGGGGGTGGCGCGGCGGCTGCGGCTTCAGGTGCCGCACTTTGTCGCGGTCGGGCACATTCTGCGCAATACGGATATGGTGGCGACGGTGCCGCAGGTGCTGGCCCAGTGCATCGCCGGGCCGTTCGGCCTGTCGTGGTGCGCCCACCCGGTCAGCCTGCCGGAAGTGTCGATCGGCCTGTTCTGGCATTCCAAATTCCACCGCGACGCCGCCAACCAGTGGCTGCGGGCGCAGATCGTCGCCATCCGGCCGGACGGGGTGGACGGGGGAAGGACTGAGGACGGCGCAACGGCGCTGTAAACTGCCTGTGGGACAGCCCTTCTGGCGGGCAAGGAGAGGACGCGATGATGCTGTCAGAGATCGAGGCCGCCGGTTGGGCGGCGTTGCGGCAGGCGGCGGGGGATCCGCAGTCGGGGTTCCGCTGCGTGACCCTGTGCACGGTGGATGCCGAGGGGGCCCCGCAGGCGCGGATGGTGGTGCTGCGGGCCTGTGATCCGGCGCGGCGGACGCTGGACATCCATACCGATGTGCGCAGCCCGAAGTGGGCGGAACTGACTGCCGCCCCACGCGTGACCGTGCTGGGGTATTGCCCGCAGACCCGCCTGCAACTGCGCCTGATCGGCACCGCCACCCTGCACGGCCCGGACAGCCCGGCTGCGGCGGCGGCCTGGGCGACGCTGCCGCCATGGACCCGCAGCACCTACACCGGTGGCCCGCCGGGCGATGAACGCGCCTTCGCCGGGGCCGCTGCGCCGATGCCTGGGGCGGCGGAAGAGGGGGCAGGCCGTGCCTGCTTCGGGGTGATTGTGGTGCAGGCTACTGCGCTGGACTGGTTCCAGCTTCAGCGGCAGGACAACCGCCGTGCCCGCTTCAGTTATGGCCCGGAGGGGGCGCTGATGGCGGCGGTGTGGGTGAACCCGTAGGGGGGCATTACTTTGTCAGTTGTGGCGGCGACACAGTATGTCCGTTCCACCAGATTTTCGGATATCGCGGATCAGGTCAGTCACGTTCAGAGGTGTCCATTTGGTAGTCCAGCGGTCATTCCGGTCTCTCTGGCGCAGCTTTGCGGGCTGCTCCTTCCACTCCTCCGGGATCCGGCCCGCCTTGATCAGCGCCACGCAGCAATCCCACAGCGTGTTAACGTCGGGCACCGCATCGCCGGGGCGCAGACCGCAGAACCGCAGCCATGTCAGACGGTTCCGCACCTGAAAGGCCGTCTGGTGTAGCGACAGACCAGTATCCTGAACTTCAGCACACCATCGAACCCCGGACGGCCACCCTTCGATGGATCAGACCGCCGGACGGCCTTCAGCAGCAACGGGCGGAACTGCTCGAAGGGGACCGTCCGATCCAGCTTTTCCAGCGGATCACCTTCCGCTGAAAGCGCTTCAAGGCTGTTCTCAAGATCCCAGAAACCCGCCTGACCCGTCATCTTCACCTCCCGGCAGCAGCGCCGGAAAGTGAATCACACAGTCAGCCCAAAGGCCAGTTTCCGGAGGTGTCCAACTCAAAGCCCTGCTGCGGCAAAAGAACCACAACGCACTATTGATGCGCTGTGGGATCAGGTTGGCAAGCTTGTCGAGCACTTCTCTCCACAGTAGTGCGCAAATTTCTTCAAAGCCGTAGGTTACGCACACTCAATCTGAAAATGCTCTCACTACCACAGTTTTATTAGTGTTTTCTGCTTGTAGGCTATTTCTATAGAAGCATTTGCTTCCAAAATATTATGCCCAACAACAAGCACAGGCTTAATGTCCTGACGCCCTTTTACAGCCTGAACCAGCTTCGATAGTTCTGATAGCTCATCTCTCATAAGAGCTGCCGGAGAAGAAATTATTGGATCTTTGTCTATGGCGAGTTGGTGGACGGAAAGAATTGTCTTTCTTATATCATCGATTGTCTTTTTTTTCTGGATCTCGTCCGTGACATCCTTTTCAAGAACGTCATTGTTGAAGCTGGACAAGGTGAGAATGAGCGCATTGAACTGTATTCTATAATCGTCATGTATTGATTTATATTGTTCTGCCAACTGCTTTTGCTCTTCTATTTTCCACGTCAAATAGTATGTGAATGTTGATGAAATAATGCATGAAAAAATCGTTGCTACAGCAGTAGATATAATAGTCGAAATTTTGAATAAATTACTATTATTGCGCTCTGACATTTTATTTATCTACCATGACGCTCGTAGCGAGGCCGACGCCAGCCTGCGCATCTTGATTCATGCACATCAACTCATTGTAGCGGGCAGCTCCCATTTGATCCATAATAACTCTATAGCTTTGTTCGGCTGTAACCATGCATGCATTCTGGGGCATGGCGAAGGAGTTGCTTAGATTGGCATTTTTCGCTTCTTCATAGCTAAGCGCTCCCGTTGCTGCGACCCCCGCCGCAACGAACAATCCCAATGCGGCGATCTTCGCGCCGAGGGTAAACCAGCCCGGCGAGTTGAAGTTCATCTGGAAATAGTTAAGAGTGTCTTGCTCAAAATAATTGTTGATCGCTTCACAGACGGAGAGGGCGTTGAATTGATTAAGCTCCCCAATCTGCTGAGCATGGAACGCCGCAACAAAATAAGATATCAGCTGTATTGCCGGAATAGTGGCCAGCGCATTCTTTGAATAACGAAGGCCATCAAATTGATAACGTCCCCCTCCGTCGTAAACATAACTATTATAAGAGAAGTTGTATATTTCCGCTCGCAACCCCTTTCTCACGGTAAGGATCGCATGTTGATTACTTAGAAGATTGGAAAGATCCTTGGATAATGTGGTGCGCAGAACTCTGATCGGCAGCCACCTGACTCGGCGGACCGGTATGGTCTCTTGATCATAAATGTGAAAATTAATGACATCTTCCGGGTCAAAGGGAGTACGAATTTCGCCCACTAGGATTGGTTCGTACATATCTCGGCTGGCGACAAGGATGAGGTCGCCAACCTCGGCAGTATCGAACAGGGCTCGAACATTTCCCAACGCAGAGATAAGGTTGCGAGTCTGTCGCGGGTTGTAATCGGCAGGGTTGCGGGATGGCTCAGCGTCTACTTTCTTGTTCTGATGCCAACTCTGGACAGATCGGGCCATGCCGATATGCTTTTTCAAAAGCTCGTCGTCTGCGAGCACGTCGGGCGTCAGTGAAATTCCCGGCACATCAAGGAAGACGACCGAGTTAGCTCTAAATGAATCTAGGAACTTCTTCCCACGCCCAGGGAACATTGCCCAAACACCATGATCTTCACTGATAATGCGAGTAGCAAGGTCAAGCTTGGACATACCCTTATCCCGAGCAGTTTTTCCAAATAAACTATCGAGAGGGTATATCGCGCGACCTTTTATGTGCAACGGAAATGTGGACGCCTCCGGAAACTGGCCTTTCGGCTGAATGTATGATTCGCCTTCTGGTGTCGATGCCGGGAGGTGCAGATGGCAGGTCAGGCGGGGTTCTGGGGTCTTGAGAAGGGTTTTGAAGCGCTTTCTGCGGAGGGTGATCCGTTGGATAGCTGGATTGGCTGGTTCACTTAAAGAATGTCCCAGCATTCACTGGAAACAAAGAAAGCGCGATTTTCGAGAGTATCCAGCCTGAGCGCCAAAAACGAAAAAACAAGGCTCTCTGGCCTTGTTTGGGGCTGAAGCTTATCTTCAGCGGTGCTTTGCAGTGTGGCACTCTACGCAGAGAGTGGCGTCCCCACGGGGATTCGAACCCCGGTTATCGCCGTGAAAGGGCGGTGTCCTAGGCCTCTAGACGATGGGGACGTCGCAGGCACGGCGGGTTTTTACCCATTCCAACGGGTTGATGCAAGACCTTTTTTCAGAAAAGTTTCAGCGCCCCCTCTGGCCGCTGCGGCGGGGGCGGGGTAGAAGGGTAAACCTTATGCATCACCCGGTTTTTCCGGTATGGGAGCCTGTTTTATGAGCACCCCCCCCTGTCGCCCCCCTGTCGCCCGCCCGTCGCTTGTGGTCCGTCCGTCGGAAGAGGCCGATCTGCCCGCCCTTCAGGCCATCTATCAGCACCATGTGTTGACCGGCACCGGCACCTTTGAAGAAGATCCCCCCACGCTGGCGGAGATGACCGCCCGCCGCGCCAAGGTTCTCGGCGGCGGCTACCCCTATCTGGTGGCGGTGGATTCGGCTGATGGCAGCGTGGCCGGGTATGCCTATGTCGGGCCGTACCGCGAACGCTCCGCTTATCGGTTTATGGTCGAGGATTCCATCTACATTGCCCCCGGTCGGCAGGGGCAGGGCGTTGGCCGTCTGCTGCTGACGGCGCTGCTGGCGGAGTGCGAGGCCCGGGGCTACCGCCAGATTGTGGCGGTGATCGGCGATTCCGGGAATGTCGGATCGATTGGCCTGCATACCGCGCTGGGCTTCCAGCACGTCGGGAAGTTCACCGCCGCCGGGCTGAAGTTCGGGCGCTGGCTGGATGTGGTGTTCATGCAGAAGGCCCTTGGCGCGGGCGCGGAGACGGTGCCGGGGGCCTGATCCCCCAAGACCGTGTAAAAGACCGGGCCCGTCCCCCGTCAGGTGCCACACCGGCAGACCTGAAGGGGGAGGGCGGGGTCTTTACTCTTCAATCCCCAGCTTGGCGCGGGGATTGGTGCCGGGTTCTTCCCAGCCGGACAGGAATGCTTTCAGGTCCGGGTCCTGCGGGTCGGGCAGGGTGATACGCAGGCGCACCAACTGGTCGCCGCGCTGGGTTTCGCTGTTGGCAGCGGCGGGAATGCCCCGGCCCCGCAGGCGCAGGGTGGTGCCGCTGTTCGATCCTTCGGGGATGGAGACGGTGACGCGGCCATCGACGGTCGGCACCACCACTTTGGCCCCCAGCACCGCTTCCTTCAGGGTCACCGGCAGGTCGGCAATCACGTCCTGCCCGTCGCGGCGGAACACCGGATGGGCGGCAACGGTGATTTCCACCAGCGCATCGCCATCGGCCCCGCCGAGCTGGCCGGGGCTGCCCATGCCCTTCAGGCGCAGGGATTTGCCATCCTCGCAGGCCGGGGGCACCTTGACGTTGATCTTCTTGCCGCTGGTCAGGGTGATGGTGCGGGCCGCGCCCAGCGCCGCTTCCTCGAAGGTGACGGTCAGGGAGTAATGGACATCGGCCCCCTTGCGCGGGCTGCTGTGCTGCCGCCCGCCGGATCCGCGGCTGGCGGAGCGGAACATCTCGGAAAACAGGTCGTCTTCCGAAAACATCGAGTCGAAGCCGAAACCGCCGCGCTGCCCGCCATGGCCACCCCGGGCGTTACCCCACGGGTTGCGCATTTTCTCGGTGCCGTCGGGGTTGATTTCCCCACGGTCGAAGCGGCCGCGCCGGGTTTCGTCCGACAGCAGGTCGTAGGCGGCGGTCACTTCCTTGAAGCGTTCCTCGGCCTTGGCATCCCCGGGGTTAAGGTCGGGGTGCAGGCTGCGCGCCAGCTTGCGGTAGGTTTTCTTGATGTCCTCGGCACTGGCGGACCGGCTGATGCCCAGAACCTCATAGGGATCCCGCATGGAAACTCCGTTCTCCTGACAGACGGGGCCGGGCCCCGCCCGTCAGGGCAGGCGGCGCGGCTTACTGCACAATCTTCCAGCTGCCGTCGGGCTGACGGCACGCCGTACCATAGGCATGCTCGGTCTTGCCATCAATAGTCACGGTGTTCTGAAATTCACGGCAGTAGGCACCATCGGCGGCGGTGCCGTCGCGGGTGGGGGTGACGGAGCCATAATGGCCGGACTGCGGATTGTTCCAGGTGATCGGCTGGCCGACCGGGGCGGCATAGGCGCTGGACTGGGCCTGAGACAGGGCGGCGCGGTCGGCGCTATCCAGCGATTTGCCGACTTCCGACCCCAGCCAGGCCCCGAGAACCGCCCCGGCGGCGGTGGCTGCCAGCCTGCCGGTGCCGCCGCCGAACTGGGCCCCGACCACCGCACCGCCAACCCCGCCCAGCAGGCCGCCGGCGGTCTGTTTCGGGGCGTTGCGGGCGCTTTCGCAGGCGGTCAGTGACAGGGCAAGGGCGATGGTGCAGACCGCAAAGGCGGCCTTGCGCAGCGGGGCCCGGACGGAAGCGCGGACAGGGGCGGAGATCATGGTCAGAAATCCTGAGCGGACGAAACGACGGGACTGGGGCTTCAAGGTGCAGATGGCTCGCAACCGCATGTATTACAATGGATAACCGTGGCGAAACCATGGCAAATTTTGCCTGAAATGCCTATGCTCCGGGGCAGCGAGTCGGGTTGTGCCGCTTTGCCCCGTTATCGGGGTTATACGCGCAGACCGGCAGGTTCCTGCGCCGGTCCGGCTTCGCCCTGTTTCTGCTGTTTCGCCCTGTGTGTCTGCTGTACAGAAGGACTCCCCGTCATGAGCACGCTGACCCTTGATGCCGATCTTGATCCCTTTGTCCAGTTCGGGCAGTGGCTGAAGGTGGCGGAAGCCTCCGAGCCCAACGACCCCAACGCCATGAACATTGCCAGCTGCACCCCGGATGGCCGCCCGACCTCGCGCATGGTGCTGCTCAAGGGCTTCGATGAGCGCGGCTTTGTGTTCTACACCAATTTTGAAAGCCGCAAGGGCCAGCAGCTTCTGGCCAATCCGCACGCCGCCCTGTGCCTGCACTGGAAAAGCCTGCGCGCCCAGATCCGGGTGGAAGGCGCGGTGGAACAGGTGTCGGCGGCTGAGGCCGATGAATATTTCAACTCCCGCCCGCGTGATTCCCGCATCGGTGCGTGGGCGTCGCAGCAGTCCCGCCCGCTGAAGGGCCGGTTCGAGCTGGAAGCCCGGGTGGCCGAATACGCCGCCCGCTATGCCATCGGCAGCATTCCGCGCCCGCCGCACTGGTCCGGCTTCCGGGTGGTGCCGCAGCGGATCGAGTTCTGGAAAGACCGGCCGTTCCGCCTGCATGACCGCGTGGTCTACACCCGGCAGGCCGACGGCGGCTGGTCCACCGAGCGCCTGTATCCATAACCGCCTGTATCCATAACCGCCTGTACCCGTAACCGCGTCTGCCGGGAAAGGATCCGCCGATGTCCGCCGTCGATCCCCGATCCGTCCGCCTGATGACCGCCGCCACGCTGGTGGCGGTCGGGGTGGCGGTCACGCTGGTGACGATCAAGGCCGTGGCCTGGGCGATGACCGGGTCGGTGGCGATGCTGTCCAGCCTCGCCGATTCCACGCTGGATTGTCTGGCATCGCTGGTCAATCTGCTGGCGGTCCGCCATGCGGTGCAGCCCGCCGATGCCGATCACCGCTTCGGCCATGGCAAGGCGGAGGCGCTGGCCGGGATGGTGCAGGCGGCGATTGTCACCGGGTCCGCCGGGTTCCTGCTGTCGGAAATCATCGACCGCTTCCGCGATCCGCAAATTCCGCAGGCGGAGCTGGCCGGGGTGGTGGTGATGGTGGTGTCCATCGCCCTGACCCTCGGGCTGGTGCAGTTTCAGAAGTATGTGGTGCGCCGCACCGGATCGGTGGCGGTGGGGGCGGACAGCCTGCATTACACCGGCGACGTGCTGATGAACCTGTCGGTGATTGCGGCGCTGGGGCTGGGCAAATGGCTGGGCTGGTCGTGGATTGACCCGGTGTTCGGCCTTGGCATCGCCCTGCTGCTGCTGAAGGGCGCGTGGGAGATCGGGCGGGAGTCCTTCAACATGTTGATGGACCGCGAATTCCCCGATGCCGACCGCGAACGGATTATGGCGTTGGCCACCGGCCACCCGCAGGTGATCGGCGCGCATGACCTGCGCACCCGCTCCAGCGGCTTGCAGGATTTCATTCAGGTGCATCTGGAGGTGGATGGCAGCCTGCCGCTGCGCAAGGCCCACGTCATCGCCGATCAGGTGGAACGGTCGATCTGTGCCGCCTTCCCCAAGGCGGAGGTGATCATTCACCTCGACCCCGACGGCATCCGCGAGCCGCGTCTGGATGACCGGATCGCCGGGGCCTGAGGGAGAAAATCCCCCTCAGGCAGGCCGGATCCGCTGATGCGGATCACGCGTTGAGGACCGGATACTGCCCGCCGACGCAGATCACCACAAGGCGGCCCTGCGCATCCGGCTGCCCGTTGGCGTTGAAAGACGGCAGGGCGAAGGTCTGCGAAGCCGGGGACCCGCCGTAGCGGTTGCCGATGATGCTGTACAGCATGGTGGCCTGAGTAATCAGGAGAGTCTGACCGTTGCAGGGCATCCACTCCGGCGGAAGCTGCGACGGTTTGCCAAGGAACGTGCTGATCGAACCGGTATAGCTGTCAGGGCTCATGGTATCTGATCCATCTGGAGAGTGCCCTTCCCCATAAGGATGCTGCTGACGGGGATCATACGGAGGTCGGAGTCAAAAAACAAACGCATAAAGGGTGAAGTGTTTTAATTTTTACCAATGGGTGTTGGTGTCTGGTATGGCGATCCCGGCTTCTTTCCTGAATGGGAGGTCTCAGGGCCACGGCGATCAGTAATCCTAAATACCCAGAGAGGGAATTTTCCGGAATTCTCTCTATGGGGGCGGATCAATTGAAGATACCCTTCCGAAAGAAAGAGTCCTGAGGCCATCCTTGATGAAATGATCAGGGGAAAAGCGCTTCAGGGGAAGAAGATCAGGGAATTTCAATCGGGAGGATCCTGCCATGATGTCTGTGCGTTCCAACGTGGCGGCGGCAGTTTTTGGTTCTTTTCTTGCAGTTCTGTCCATATCTACGGTTGCGCAGGCCTCGCAGTCCGCAGGCCCGGTTCCGGACAGCGAGATTGCTGCCCAACGGGCGGCCTTGACGGCGGCGACCAAGGGGGCCGGGTATGGCCCGCAGGCCCCGCGCGATCTTGATGCGCTGGATGGCCGGAATCCCCGCCTTTTCACGCTGGCCCCGCCGGCGTCGGAAATGGCGCTGTGTGATATCCACCTGCACAAGAATGCGGAACACAAGGGTGGGGATTTCACCACCTATGCCGGGAACGGCGACGGGCAGGGCAATGACACCGGGTACAGGTATAACGGCACCCTGAGTGCCGCCGAACTGGCTCCGGTCGGCACCAAGATCGGGGCCAGCGAGCATGGCGAGCTGGTGCCGGGCGATACGGTGGAGATCCACTTCGTCCATTCCACCGCGCAGGCGACGGTGGGGCCGACCCTTGCCACCTGCCTCAGCGAGACGGTGAAAAACCCCGAGCTGCGGGTTGAGGCGGTGGTGGCGGTGCTGGTCAACGATCCGCAGGCGGCGGATTTCACCAAACTGGCCAAGATCGAGACCATCAACGGCCTGAATCAGGTGCCGAACCTGCCGACGACGCTGGGCCAGCCGATCCAGTATGCCGGGTCAACCACCGGCCCCAGTTATAACAAGGCGGGGTCCCCCTTTCAGGTGACCTGGAGTGTGCGCCCCAAGGTGCTGAAGGTGGACATCACCTCGCTGGGGAAATGGCTGGCGGACAATCCGTTTCAGGAAAACCACGCCCATGGCGTCCGGACTCTGGTGATTGACCCCGACCTGCTGTCGCGGATCACCCGCTGACCGTTTCCGTCCCCTGTGCGGATTTTTGTCAGGCCTCCGGGACTCTTCCCGGGGGCCTGTTTCTTTTCCGGCGCTGAAGGCCCTGACCCACGGCCTGCTCGTATCGGTGAATGCCTATGCCGCCGGGAACCCGGCGTTCCCGCATCAGAGTACCGCGGGCCAGTTCTTTGATGAAGACCCGCTGGAAGCCTACCGCGCCCTCGGCCATGCCATCGCCGGGCACTGGCTGGCGGCGGATGTCACCGCCCCGCCGCCGTCAGGCGGGTAAGGAAGGCGACGGCCTGCGGCGTGTTGTGGCAGGTGATGGCAATCGGCTTCTCGAAGGCGGGGGGCAGGGTCTCGGCCCGCCGGATCTGTCTGCTGGCATCGTCCGGCAGGAGACGCATGTTGCCGTCATAGGCGACGATGTAGTCAACCCGGCGGGACAGCAGCAGTTTGACCGACTGGCTGATGTCGTTGACCTGAATGACCTCTGCCGTGCTCAGGGAGTCCGGCAGGCGGAGGTGTGCGGCGATTTCGCGGTTGATGGCAAGCCGCAGCGGCCGGTCCGGGGCGGGGGCCGGGTCTGTGTGGCGGAAAAAGGAAAAGCGGGCGGTCATCAGCGCCGGACTGACCAGAAAGGCCTGTGGGGTATCGGCGGGGATCTGCCATGGTGACCCCAGCAGGCAATCGGTGCTCCGGCCCAGAAAGGCCGCCGGAGCCCGGATGACCGGCAGCGGAGTCAGCACCGCGTCCCCGGCGGCCTGAATCTGGCGCAGGACCCGGTCTTCATCCGGGGTCGCCGGTTGCAGAAAGCGGCCCTTGGCCCCGTTGCTGTAGGCGATGGTCAGCGGGGGCCGGGTGGATTCCGCCGCCTTTGGTACGGCATCCGCCGCAGCGCCGGGGTGTGCGGCGATAACCGCCAGACCGGTGCTGACGGCAAGGCACCGGAGAAACGGCCACAGCATTCTCGGCGGGATCCGTGTGTATTCTGACATGCAGGAGGTGTAGACCGCCCCTGCGGGGGTGTCGAGCTGGACCTTCGGTATAAGCCCGCCCGCACCGACAGGGGGCGGATGCGGAGGAGGGGAGGGCTGACCGTTCAGCGGCGCAGCACCGGTTCCGCCGCCAGAGCAAAGGGGTCGGCACTGGCGGGCAGGACCGGGGCCGGTTCAATCCACCAGCCCGGCTGCTGCTGGCGCAGGGCGCGGGCGGCGGTGCGGGCATCGTATTCGGTGGCGAACAGGCCCCAGCAGGTGGCGCCGCTGCCGGACATCCGGCTCAGGCGGCAGCCCGGCTGCGCGGTCAGCGCCGCCAGACACAGCCCGACCTCCGGGGCCAGCGAAATGGCGGCGGCGGTCAGGTCGTTGCGGCGGGTTTTCAGCCCTGTCACCAGATCATCGAGATCGCGCGGCGGCGTTTCCAGCGGCATTGCGGCGCTGAACGCCCCGCTGCGGGCGCGGAACACCGATGGGGTGGACAGTTGGGCCCCCGGGTTGACCAGCACCAGCCAGCAGCCCGGCAGCGGCACCGCATCGCGCAGCTGTTCGCCGATGCCGCTCATGTCTGCCGGGCGGCCGCGCAGGCATACCGGCACATCAGCCCCCAGCCCGGTTGCCAGCGCCATCAGCGCCTCGCGCGGCAGGGTCACATCCCACAGGGCCATCAGCGCCCGCAGGGTGGCGGCGGCGTCAGCGCTGCCGCCGCCGATGCCCCCCGCCACCGGCAGGGCCTTTTCCAGCGTGATCTTTGCCCCGGTGGTGGTGCCGGTGGCAGCGGCCAGCGCCTGCGCCGCCTTCAGCACGATATTATCCTGCGGCGGCACCGCCCCCAGCCCGATCGCCTGCGGGCCGATCACGGTCAGGCTCAGGCTGTCGGCAGGTTCCACCGTCACCCGGTCGAAGACCCCGGCGAACACCACCAGACTGTCCAGCAGGTGATAGCCATCGTCCCGTTTGCCGGTCACATGCAGGGTCAGGTTGACCTTTGCCGGCGCGGCAACGCGGATAAGGGGGGCGGATGCAGTCATGACAGGGACTCCTGTTCCGGTCCCGGCCCGCCGTGGGGGCGGGGCCGGGGAGCAGGGTGTAAGAGGGAGGGACGGATCAGGGCTTGGCTTTTTTGCTGGTCTCGGTCTTCAGCAGGCGTCCGGCCTTGATCTTGGCGGTGATCGCCTCCAGATCCTCCGGTTCCGGCTTCAGGTCCAGCGCCCGCTGCCACTGGAAGCGGGCCTCGTTTTCCCGGCCCACCTGCCACAGGGCATCGCCCAGATGATCGTTGATGGTCGGGTCAGCCGGTTTCAGGGTGATGGCGCGTTCCAGTTCCCGCACCGCGCCGGGGTAGTCGCCCAGCAGGTACAGGGCCCAGCCCAGACTGTCGACGATATAACCGTCGTTGGGGCGCTGGGCGACGGCGCGTTCGATCAGCGCCTTGCCTTCCTGAAGGTTCATCCCCCGGTCAATCCACGAATACCCAAGGTAATTCAGGACGTTCGGCTGGTCTTTTTCCAGCGACAGGGCGGTCTTGAAGGCCTGTTCGGCTTCCGGCCAGCGCTTGCCGCGTTCCAGCGCGATGCCCAGGCTGTACCACACCGGCCAGTGGGCGCGCGCCGGGGTGCCGAGGCGCTCGATCGCCTTGCGGTAGGCGGCGGCGGCGGCATCCCAGTGCTTCAGGCGGCGTTCCAGCTCGCCCATATCGCTCAGCGGGTCGGCGGCATGGGGGTACTGGGTGGCCAGATCGGTCAGGATCTTCCGCGCCTCTTCGGTGCGGTTCAGTTCCTGATAAATCTCGGCCAGCTTCAGGCGCACCGGGAACCACGTCTGCGCCGTCTTCGGCACGGCGGCATACTGGGCGGCGGCATCGGCGAAGCGGCCCTGACGGGCCAGCAGGTCGCCGACCAGCATATCGGCGTAGGGGAAATCCGGGCGCAGCATCAGCGCCAGCCGGGCGAACGCCTGCGCGGTGTCATAAGACTGGGCTTCCGCCACCGAGGTGGCTGAGCCGTACATCGCTTCCGCCAGACCATCGCGGGTGCTGCGCAGCGGCTTTTCCTTGCCATTCTTGAAGTCGGCCCACGCCGCTTCCACCAGTGCCGAACCCGGATGGGTGGCGCGGTAGCGGGCAAACAGGGCCTCGGCCTCCGGCAGCCGGTTGTGGCGGCGCAGGAAGTCAGCGCCCACCTGCACGGCGCGCAGGGTGATGCTGCCTTCGTCGTTCAGCACCTTTTCGTATTCCGGCCACGCCTGTCCCGGGCGGTTGGACAGGTCGTAAATCATCCCGGCGTGGAAGTGGTACAGCGGGGCCAGATGCGGCTGGTCCTTCATGCTGTCCATGGCCTTCACCGCCGCTTCGGCCTTGTCCTGCCCCTGTAGGATCCACGCCCGGGTCAGCGGCAGCAGGAAGCTGTTCAGGCCGACCGGCTCCAGATCCTTCAGGGTGATCAGGGCATCGGTCCACTTGCCTTCATCGGCCAGCCCGACCGCCACCACCAGCGGCGAGACGGTGGACTCCGGGTCCAGCACCATTGCCTTGCGGGCCAGCGCCATCGCTTCCGGCATCCGGCCTTCCACCAGCAGGAAGAACCAGGCGCGGCGGATCAGCAGCGGATTATCAGGGTCCTTTTGCAGGGCGGCGACGTAATTGGCGGCAGCCCCGGCAGAGTCGTCGTTAAACTGGGCCTGACGCCCGGCCAGATAGCGGCCATAGACCGAGGTATAGGCCGGGGCGGTGCCCCGCACCCCGTCGGCGGCAGCCACCTGCACCGGGGAGGAAATCACCGGGCTGGCGTCGGATCCTGCCCCCGGGGCGGGTTCGCTGCCCACGGCCCCGCCGCAGGCGGCGGGCATCACGGCCAGCGCCAGAACCAGCGCCAGCCGTGACAGCGGGAGACCAGCCAGCGGGGTGTTACCCCGCTGGATCCGGCGATCGGCAGAGGTGGGCCGAGGGAGGGTGGGGGCAGTGCCCCGGCGACGGAAGGACAGATGCGCGCTCACTCGACCAGTCAACCTCTTCTTTAAAGTACGGACAGGGCAGGCCTTACATATTGGGGTAGTTCGGCCCTTCGCCCCCCTGCGGGACCACCCAGTTGATGTTCTGGGTCGGATCCTTGATATCGCAGGTCTTACAGTGCACGCAGTTCTGCGCGTTGATCTGAAGACGTTTACCGTTCGTCGCGGCATCGTCAACATATTCATACACGCCAGCCGGACAGAACCGCTGTTCCGGGCCGTCGAACACCTTCAGGTTGACCCCGACCGGAACATCCTTGTTCTTCAGGGTCAGGTGGCAGGGCTGGTCTTCCTCGTGGTTGGTGGACGACAGGAACACCGACGACAGCTTGTCGAAGCTGACGACGCCATCGGGCTTCGGATACTCGATCTTCGGCATTTCCGACGCCGGACGCAGGCAGGTGTGGTCGTCGTGGTTGCGGAAGGTCCACGGCTCCTTGCCCTTGAAGACATAGGTCGACAGGGCGGAATAGCCGAGGCCGAACAGCAGGCCCTTATGGAACGACGGGCGGATGTTGCGCACTTCGTGCAGTTCCGGCCACACCCACGACTTCTTCATCATGTCGGTGTAGGCGGTGACTTCCTTTCCGGCGGCGGCATCGGCCTTCAGGGCCTCGAAGATCGCTTCGGCGGCGACCATGCCGGACTTCATGGCGGTGTGGGTGCCCTTGATCTTCGGCACGTTGAGGAACCCGGCGGAACAGCCGATGGTCACCCCACCGGGGAAGGTCAGCTTGGGGATCGACTGGAAGCCGCCTTCGTTCAGGGCGCGGGCACCATAGGCAATGCGGCGGCCGCCTTCGAAGGTCTTGCGGATTTCCGGGTGGGTCTTGAAGCGCTGGAACTCATCGAACGGCGACAGGTGCGGGTTGGCATAATCCAGCCCGATCACGAAGCCGACGGCGACCTGATTGTTTTCCAGATGGTAGAGGAACGACCCGCCGTAGGTATCGGTCTTCACCGGCCAGCCGATGGTGTGCACCACCTTGCCCGGCTGATGCTTCGACGGCTCGACTTCCCACAGTTCCTTGATGCCGATGCCGTAGGTCTGCGGGTCAACACCGTCGCGCAGGCCGTATTTGTCGGTCAGCTGCTTGGCGAGGGACCCCCGGCAGCCTTCGGCGAAAATGGTCTGCTTGGCCAGCAGTTCCATCCCCGGCTGGTACATCGGGCCCTGCTCGCCGTCGCGGGTCAGGCCCATGTCTCCGGTGGCGACGCCGCGCACCGCGCCGGTATCGTCGTACAGCACCTCGGCCCCGGCGAAACCGGGGTAGATTTCCACGCCCAGCTCTTCCGCCTGCTGGCCCAGCCAGCGGGTGACATTGCCCAGCGAGACGATGTAGTTGCCCGCCCCGTGCATCTGCGGCGGGGTCGGCAGCTTGAAGGCCTTGGTTTTGGTCAGGAACAGGAAGTTGTCATCGGTGGCCGGGGTGTTCAGCGGCGCACCCTTTTCCTTCCAGTCCGGAATCAGTTCGTTCAGGGCGCGCGGCTCGATCACCGCCCCCGACAGGATATGTGCCCCGATCTCGGAGCCCTTTTCGATCACGCAGACCGAAACGTCAGCGCCATCGGCCTGGGCCAGTTGTTTGAGGCGGATCGCCGCGCTGAGGCCGGACGGCCCCCCGCCAACGATCACAACATCAAATTCCATCGACTCCCGTTCCATACTCTCTCTCTCTTCACGCAAGGGTTATGGGTGCGTCTTACGGTGTCAACGAAGGCCCTGGCCCGGCCTTCCCAGACTGTGTGCAGTGCATACACGCGCGCCAGCATAATTGCGTGACGCTTTCCAGAAAAGCCTGACGTAGCGTTATGGGTCCCATTTTCTCCGGTGATGGCCTGCATGGGGCCTGCATGGGGCGGGACGGCGGAAAGGCCGGTGGCAGACTCCCCGCCGCCTATGGTAATACGGCGGCATGGTTCCTTTCCGGTGCAGGATGTCTGATCCCCGTGTCGTATCCCTCCGTTTCCGCCGCAGACTTTGATGCCGCCGCCTTCGGCTTTGCCGGGGATGTGGCGCTGTTGCAGTGGTATCTGGAGGCCGGGGTTGATGACTGCATCGCCGAGGCCCCGCTGGACCGTTATGCCCAGAGCGCGGCACAGGCGGCGGCCCGGCAGTCCGCCCCGGTGGCGGCTATGGCGGGCACGCCGGAACCCCGGGCCAGCGCGGTGCAGGTGCAGACACCCCCGGTCAGCTTTCCCGCTGCCGCCGTGCGGCCCAGTGCCCCGGCGCTGGCCGCTGACCCGCATCAGGCGCTGGGCACCGCCACCCACACCGCACAGGCCTGCACGACGTTGGAACAGCTGAAGGCGGCGGTGGAAGGCTTCGACGGCTGCCCGCTGAAAATCACCGCCAGCTCCACCGTGTTTGCCGACGGCAACCCCAAAGCGCCGCTGATGGTGATCGGCGAAGCGCCGGGCCGGGATGAGGACCGGGTGGGCAAACCCTTCGTCGGCGAAAGCGGCCAGTTACTGGATAAAATGCTGGAGAGTATCGGCATTGCCGGGCGTGCGGATTACTATATCACCAATGTGTTGCCGTGGCGGCCCCCCGGCAACCGGGTGCCGACTGATGCCGAGGTGGCGGTGTGTCTGCCGTTCCTGATCCGGCATATTGAACTGGTGCAGCCGCAGGTGATCCTGCTGGTCGGCGGCCTGTCGGCCAAGGCGCTGTTCGCGGTCAATGAAGGCATCACCCGCCTGCGGGGCCGCTGGCGGGCCTATCAGACCCCCGGCCTGTCGCATCCGGTTCCGGCGATTGCCACCTTCCACCCCGCCTATCTGCTGCGGTCCCCGGTGCAGAAGCGGATGGCATGGCGCGATCTGCTGGATGTGCGGGAGAAACTGGCGCAGATGGCGGCGCACAAAAGCGCGGGTGGGTAAGGTCGGGCGGGGGCAGCGTCTGAAAAACCGGCGCTGCTCCCGTCCGTTTGCCCGCGTCGCGGTAAAATCAGGCCGCCAGCTTCCTGCATTCCTCGGCGCAGGCTTTGCAGGCATCGGCGCAGGCTTTGCACTCGGCGTGCCTGTCCGCGTGCTTGCGGCATTCCTGCTCGCATTCCAGACACATCGGCAGGGCAACGGCCTTGGCCATGGCGGGCAGCAGGGGCGAACCGGTGCTGGCCAGTTTGGCCAGTGTGGCGCAGACCGCCAGCATCTGATCGACGCTGCGGGCACACCCGGCCATCGACAGATCCCCGGCGGCAAAGCTGCTCAGGCAGTGGTTCAGGCACAGTTGCCCGGCTTCGATGCAGGCGAGGGCGGTTTTCTGCAGGGCGGCGTTGACCGCCACTGCGGCATGCATATGGCTGTGGTCCATGCCGGAATGGCTGCTGTGGTCCATCTGGGTGCCGCTGGCCAGTGCCGCCCCGGAGGCGGTTGCCACCAGAGTCGCCGCGCCGGCGGCCTTGAAAAATGTACGGCGGTCATACTGCATAACGGGTCTCCATGGTCCTGCCGCCCCCTTCCTGTCGGACGGTCCGGTTTTATGCGGACGGCAGGATAATCCTGTTTTATCGCTATGGCCTCTTTTATCTGCGCCTGTTTTTCAGGCGTCAGGAGTGTTATGTTCGGTTGAAAATGTTCGTCGTCATTCTATTCGGATCTACTGATGTTGCCTCTTTCCGACGCCTCTGTTCTTGTCCGCCGGGGGGACGTCCCGAGTACGGTGCTTGATGACGATCTGGTGATGTTGGATCCGCTGACCGGGCAGTATTTCAGCCTGAATCCGGTGGCGGCCGCCCTCTGGGCGCGGCTGGAGCGGCCGGTTCCGGTGGGCACGCTGATCGCCGGACTGCTGGAGGCCTATGACGGGGATCCGGCCATCATTGCCGGGGAGACGCGGGCCGCACTGACCCGGCTGGTTGATCTGGGATTGCTGCTGGTTCAGCCGGAGCAGGCTGAGTGACGGCAGACTCTCAGAACATGGGCCGTGATGTGACGCTGTGCGGCTGGCGGGTGCGGTCGGCGGTGCCGTTACCCGCCCTGCTGCCGTGGTCCGGTGACGACCGGCCACCCGATATCACCATCCGCATTGGCCGGGTGGCGGTGCCGGAGGGGCTGCCGTTTCAGCGGGCCTTCATGCGGATCGCGGCGGATGGCACCGGCTGGGTGACGGTCCCCGACGTGGTGCGGATGCAGATCCGTGGCGGGGCCGAGGTGACGGTTGACCCGCTGATCGATGTCGGGGCACCGGATATTGCCCTGTTCCTGCTGGGCAGCGGGCTGGGGGTTCTGTGCCATCAGCGCCGCATCCTGCCGCTGCATGGCAGCTGTGTGGAGCTGGACGGTCAGGCCATCCTGTTCTGCGGGCCGTCCGGGCAGGGCAAGTCAACGCTGGCGGCGGCCCTGGCCGCACAGGGCCTGCGGGTGCTGTCCGATGATGTGACCCCGGTGCTGCTGCCCCCTGACGGGCCACCGCTGGCGGTTCCGTCCTACCCCCGGCAAAAACTGTGGCAGGACAGCCTGACGGCGCTGGGCCTGACGGCAGGGGAGCGGGTGCGGCAGGCCGGAGAGATCGAGAAGTTTTCCTGTGATCTGGCGGCGCGGTTCTGCCCCCGGCCCTTGCCGGTGGCGGCGGCGATCCATCTGACCACAGAGAAAAAGCCGGGGCAGCCGCTGCTGTCGCCGTTGCGGGGCGGCACCGGGCTGCTGGTGCTGCGGCGGTCTGTCTACCGCGCCGAGATTGCAGGCTGGCTGCGCCCGGAAGACGGGCTGTTCCATGATCTGGTGCGGCTGGCATCGGGGGTTGCGCTGGCGACCCTGCGGCGTCCGGCGGATCTTGCCCGGCTGGATGCCTTTGCGGCGGCCCTGCCGGATCACCTGCGCGCCACTTTCATCAGGGAAGGGTCCTCCGGTGCCGGGTGACGCTCTGTTTCCTTCTCCGGCCCACTCCCCGGCGCTGCCCCCGGCAGGCCGCCCGCTGTCGCGGTTCCTCTGGCTGGCCTCCTATCCCAAGTCGGGAAATACCTGGATGCGTCTGGCGCTGGACAGTCTCAGGCGCGGCGGGGCTGCGGTGGATATCAATGTCTTCGGCGCGGAAGAGGAGGCGATTTCCTCCTCGCGTTTTCATTTCGATCTGGCGGCGGCCATTGATTCCGGGGATCTGCTGCCGGATGAAATTCTGGCGGCGCGTCCGGCGGTGTTCCGGGTTCTGGCAGGCATCCTGCCGGATGGCCTGTGCTGGAAAGTGCATGAGGCCTGCCTGACGGAAACCGGCGCGGGTCCGCTATTCCCCCCCGACGTGACCCGGGCGGCGATCCACATCGTCCGCGATCCCCGGGATGTTGCGGTCTCGTTTGCCGCCCATCAGGGGCACAGTATCGACAGCGTGATTGCCCTGATGGCCGACCCGGAGGCGATGCTGTCCGCCGGGCGCAGCGGTGGGAAGAGACAGGTTTCTCAGCCGTTGCGGACCTGGAGCGGCCATGCCGTCAGCTGGATGGATCAGACGCTGTATCCGGTGATCACCGTCCGGTACGAGGAGATGCTGGCCGATCTGGCGGCGGTGCTGCGGCGGGTCATCCCGTTGCTGGGGCCGGAAGGGGAAGCCTGTTCCGAGGCGGCGGTGGCCGGGGCGGTCGAGGCCACCCGGTTCGCCACCCTGCGCGGGCAGGAGGTACAGGCCGGTTTCCGGGAGCGTCCGCCGGAAGCGGCGGTCTTTTTCCGGCAGGGGACCAGCGGCGGCTGGCGGGACGGGCTGACCGCACGGCAGGTTGCCCGGATTGAGGCCGATCACGGGCCGGTGATGGAGCGTCTGGGCTATCTGTAATCCGGCGGCGGTCCGGACCTCTGATGCGGGCTGCCGCGTTACAGGTTGGGGTTTTCCGCCCACAGGATGAAGTCGCCGGTCCCCAGTGCCACCGACAGGGCGGACAGGGTTTTTGCCCGCCATCGCTGGTCGGGGGTTGCCGGCCAGTCATCAAGGATTGCCCGCAGACGGGGCAGATCAAGCAGGCTGCTGACGGTGTCAGAGCGGGAGAACCGTTCCAGCAGGGCGGCGATGTCGTCCCGGCGGGGAGTCTGGTGATAGTGCCAGTCATTGCCCTGCGTGCAGGAAACCGCATCGGCGAGAGTCTCCGCAGGCAGGCGGTCTGCCAGAACCCGCCGGGCCAGCGACCGTTTTCCGTCCTGCCCATAGAACCGGTCCGGGACCGCCATGCAGAATTCGAGCAGCGGAAACGACCACAGCGGATCGTGCAGGGTTGTGCCGGGCAGAAAGTCTGCGGCGGTGCAGCGTCGCCACAGGGCCTGTTCCACGATCAGCCGCCGCTGTGCCCGGCTGCGGTTTGCCGGGGGCAGGGCGGCGAACAGATTGCGGCGCCAGACCGGAGGGGCAGGGAAGGCGGGGGAAAAGGCAGGGCCGGAAGAAACCGGTCCCGCGGACCGGCCAGAGCCGGTGAGGCGATGCCACAGGGCCTGTAGGGCCGGGGGCAGCAGCGGCCAGACCGCCTGCTGGCGGAGAATTTTCCACAGGCTGCTGCCGGGGGTGCGCCGGGCTTCGGCACTGGCATAGCGCCACAGCTGCCCCAGTGCGCCCTGCCGCAGGCACTCCTCGGGGTAAAAATCCGGTGACCACGACAGTGTCATGTTGCCGCCATTGCCGGTCAGCACCTCTGGCTGGCCCAGACGGCGGAGGGTATCGGCCTGCGAACGGTGCCAGTGCAGGCCGAACCAGAACCGCACCGGCACCCCGCCGCTTTCGGTCAGGGGGCGGATCTGGACCCCGTCGGGGATGCTGCTTTCAATCCGGTGCGGCCGCAGGCTGGGATAGCGGTGCAGAACCGGCTGCACCCCCGGCCATTCATCGCCGGTGGCGGCAATGCCGGGGGCGGCGGCCACGGCAGCGGCAGCGGGAACGATGGTCAGGACATCCAGCGGGCTGGCTCCGCGCAGGCGGGCTGCCGTGGCCACCACCCCGGCACTGTCCAGTCCGGCGGTCAGGTGGCAGGCGATGCCATGCCCGTTCCGCCCGGCGTTGCGCAGGCTGTTTTCCACCGCCTGATCCAGCAGGGCCCGGCCCGCCCCGATGCAGTCTTCCTCCCTGCGGAAGTCCAGCCGGTGGTCCCAGTCCACCGCCCGGGGACGGTCAACGCGGATTGTGCCCCCATCCCAGATCAGCCGCCCGCCGGGGGGCACCTGCCGGACGCCCTGAAACGCCGTGCGGCCATCGGTCGGCCAGTGAAAGGCCAGCATTTCGGCAACAACCGGGACATCAACCGGCAGCGACGGCCCGCCCCGTGCCGTCATCAGCAGGGACCGTATCACCGGCAGGGTACTGGCGAACAGCAGGCCGCCGCCGGGGGTGGCCTCCGGGGTGCTGTAAAACAGGCTCCGGCTGCCGGAGGGGTCACAGGCCAGCAGCAGGCGGCGGCTGGCGCGGTTCCAGACCATCAGCGCAAAGTCGCCGTCCAGCCGTGCCGGGGCGTCGTCTCCCCAGGCGAGGACGGCATGAACGGCGAAATCAATGTCGGGGGAGGCGTCTGTCAGGGGGAGGGGCGCAGGTTGCCTGCGGGCCGGAAGGGACCGTTGCAGGCTTTCGCGGTTGTGCAGGCCGCCGGACAGGGCAATCACAAGCCAGGGTGCCGGGGGCGGCGAGACCATCTGCCCGGCAGACAGGGCGGCGAAGTGGGCCGGGTAGTCCGGCAGGTCGGTTGTCCGGTGCGCGGCAGAAGGGGCGGTCAGGCCTGTGTCGGCATATCCGGCGGCGGCAAGGGCATGCGAGAAGGCCGCAGCATCAAACCCCGCGACGGCGGCAGACCCTGCAACAGGCATCGGGGCGCCCTTTTCTCTTTTCTGTGGCTGAAACGATTGTTCCAGACAAAACAGTCCGGTTGCTTCAGCAGGCCGGGGGCGCTGAAGGAGAGATGGGGACCGCTCAGCTGGTGTTTTTGGTGGTGGTCGATTCAGTGACCTCTGATCCCTTTGCCAGTGTTTTGGTCAACGACAGCACGGAGATCTCGGGGGTCTGCCATTGCGGGCGTACATGGGCAGGACGGCCATCCCCGGGGGAGTACAGGGGATCCTCAGGGTTGAATGCCATCATGGGATGTCCTTACGCTGATATTGCTAGGCATTTGTGCTTAATATACCCGGATCAGGCCTCGTTTTCCAGTTGTAGTTCGCGTACCAGCGCAGCCGCAACGTCACGCGGCGGGCCGCTCCATGGGAAGTGGTACTGGACGATGCCGGGCGACAGGTTAACGTCCAGAATCCAGTGATTGCCCGGGCGGCAGGGGGCGGTGGGGTCGGCCAGCGCCAGATCGGCGGCCCCGGCGCGGGTGCCGGGCAGGCTGCGGAACAGGCGGATCACCTCGGCGGCGTAGGACGGATGGATCTCCGGCAGGGCAGTGTGGCTGTCGCCCCCCTGCGAAGCGTTGGAGACATGGCGCAGCGCCACCCGCTGCCCGGCGGCGGGGATGGAGGACAGGCTGTGGCCCTGATCCGCCAGCCGGGCCAGCAGGGCGGCATCGGGCAGGATCGGCGGCTGGCCGGTGCGGGCGGCGCGGCTGGCATTGCGCTCCGCCAGCAGAGCGGAGACCGGGCGGCGGCCGTCGCCGGTGACGGCGGCGGGCACATCCATGCGCAGGGTGACATGGTCCGGGGCCACCCACATCACCCGCACGGTGGCCCCGGCGGGCAAGGGCGGGCCGCTGCTGACGTGCTGTTCCACCAGCACCGCCCCGCAGCGGTCGGCGACGGTGTCGAAGGCGTCCCCGACCGCCAGATCGCCGGTCAGGCCGGGGGCAACTCCCCAGCCGAGGCTGCCGGAGGGCGGCTTGATGCAGACCGGCCCGGTCCGGCGGTTGGCCCATGCCAGCGCGGCGGCCCGGTCGGCGGCGGCGAAGGCCTGTCCGGTCGGGGTGGAAAAGCCCCGGTCGGCCAGCCAACGGTTCAGCGCCGGTTTGTCGGCGGTCAGGCGGGCGACGGTGCCATTCAAGGGGGGCGCTGTCGCCGGATCCGGCCCCAGACGGATGCTGCCGCCCTGACACCACACGGTGGTGTGGCCGAGCGTCAGGCGCAGCCGGAGGGGAACGGGGGTTTCCTCCGCCGTGCCACCCTGCCGGACGGCGGCGGCGGCCAGAACCGCCAGTTGCAGCGCCCCGCGCCGGGCGAGGGACAGCGCCAGCGGCACATCCCCCAGCCGGGCTTCCAGCAGGGGCAACAGGGCGGAGCGGTCGGGCGGGGCAGGGGGCATGGCGGGGCTGTACGGTTGGATGGCAGGAGGGCGGAAAGACGAGTCTTAGCATCCTGCCGTTGGCGTTCCAACGTCTGGTGTCAGGATTTTTTCCGTTTGCACACCAATAGACGGGCTTTAATATTACGAATTGCTTATTTTAAGGGTGAGGCGCTATGCTGGCGGCGCAACGGACTGCTGACCGTCCCATCCGTGGTTTTGAAATAAAAGGAAAACACCAATGGCCCGCCGTCTCCCGGCCCACAGCGCCGCTGTTCTGATGCCGTTTTTCCTGTCGATGCTGATGACCTGCATCGTGTCTCTGGTGTCCACAGTGATGGCGCTGGGGCTGGTGCCGGAGGTGTTGAGCCGCTGGCCACAGGCCTGGGGCCTGTCATGGGCGGTGGCGTTTCCGGTGATGCTGCTGGTGATGCCGGTGGTGCGCCGTCTGGTTGCCCTGCTGGTGGAACCGCCGCCGCAGCGGGGCTGAGAATCCGCCCCGCTGCCGGTCCGTACAGATCAGGCCTGCCCCCTCACGCCTGCCGGATCCCCGTCAGGAAGCGGTCGATATCGTTCCGCAGGCTGCCGGTTTCGTCCAGCAGCCGCCGGGCGGAGTCCCCCAGACTGTCAGCCTGACGGTTGGTGTCGGTGGCGCAGGCCGAGACATCGGTGATGTTGCGGCTGACATGGTCATTGGCGGCGGCGACATCCTCGATGGTGCGGGAGATTTCGCGGGTGGCGGCGGCCTGCTGCTCCACCGCCCCGGCAATGGCCTGCGCCTGTGTTTCCACCTGATTGATGGTCTCCACCAGCGTGGCGATGGCGGCATGGCCGGTTTCCGCCTCGGCCTGAATGGCGGCAACCACGGTGGCAATGTCGCGGGTGGCGCGGGCGGTCTGGTTGGCCAGCGACTTCACTTCGTTCGCCACCACGGCGAACCCCTTGCCGAGGTCTCCGGCGCGGGCGGCCTCCACCGTGGCGTTCAGGGCCAGCAGGTTGGTCCGGGCAGCGATGTCGTTAATCAGGTCAACCACCGAGCCGATGCGCAGGGATTCCGCCGTCAGGCGTTCATAGCCGCTGGCGGTCTGGCGCACCAGCATCCCCGCCTGCCGCACCGCTGCGGCGGCTTCGGCGGACTGGCGGGAGACCTCGCCGATGGTGGCATCCAGTTCCGAGGCGGCGGTGGCCACGGTCTGCACCGAAGCGGCGGTCTGCTGGGCGGCACCGGAGACGGCGGCGCTGCGGCTGCCGGTGATCTGGGCCGATTCCGTCAGGCTGCCGGAGGCGGCGGAAACCCCGTCAGCGGCTTCCGCCACCATGCGCAGCACCCCGACCACCGACGCATCAAAGGCGGCGGTCAGGCTGTCGCGGCGGCGGGCGCGCTCCAGTTCCGCCTCGGTCCGCTGGCGGGCGGCGGCCTCCAGTTCCTCCATATGGATCAGGTTGTTGCGGAACACCGCCACCGCCCCGGCCATTTCGGCGATTTCGTCGCGGCCGGTCAGGGCGGGAACGGTGACAGAGCGGTCCCCGCCGGACAGAGCAGTCATCACCTGCGTCATCTGGTGCAGCGGACGGCTGATCATCCGGGCGACGCGCAGGGCAACGGCGGCGGTGACGGCCAGACCGGCCAGCAGGGCGGCGGCAACGGTCAGGGCCGTTTCCCGGCGGCGGCTGTCCATGGTGGCGCGGGCGGCCCCGGCGGCCTGCGCGGTGGCGGCGGTGATGGCATCCAGCGGGGCCTGTACGGCGTTGACCGCGTCCGACAGAGCCGTGATGTCCGCCCGCTTCTTCTGATCGGCGCTGACAAGGGCGTGGAAGGCGGTGGCATATTCGGCCATCAGGGCGGTCACCCGGTCCCCGTCGGGCAGGTCATAGGCGTCTGCCGCCTTGCGGAACTGCTCCAGCGTCTGGTCGAATTTCCCGACATAGGCGGTGTCGCCGCGCAGCAGATAGTCTTTCTCGTGGCGGCGCAGGGTCAGCATCAGGGTCTGCAACGGCAGGGCACCGCTGTCAGTGATCACGGTTTCCACCGCATGTACCCGCTCCCGCAGCAGGCCCTGACGGCCACTGCTGTGGGTCAGGCCGTTGTCGGTCATGGTGGCAAAGATGGTGTCCAGCCCCTGCCCGTAGCGGGTCAGGGCATCGCGGACCGTGGTCAGTCCGTCGCGCAGCGGGGCGGCCTCCGGCTGGCCGAGCAGGTGCCCGGTGATGGTCAGGGCCTCCGCCACGGCGGCCTGTGCCCGCTGATGGTCGGCGGGATTGGACCCCAGCAGCAGGTCCTTTTCGCTGCGGCGGGCCTCCAGCACGGCAAGGCGGATCTCGTAGACACTGCCCTGAAGGGCGGTCTGCGCCTCGGCAGCGCGGCGGGCGTCTTCGGCCTGCGACAGGCCGTAGAGTGACAGCGCGACGGTGAACGCGATCAACAGCAGGGTGATCAGAAGAATAAAATATATCTTCGTACTGATTTTGAGAGTCTGAATGAACTTCATGGCAATCCCCCCGGATGGCCCCCGTTTGATACGAAGTCATGAAACTGTCATTTTCTGATTTATGAAGAATCAGGGTGTCTCATTGACTCGATGTGACTGAGTGGTATCTAATGGGCATCTGAGCGTCCATGATAAAGTGTATGACATATTTTTGACTGTTTTATGACGGTCGCGGTTCTCTTGCCTCCGGGTAAAAGAACGCCTCGGGAACACAGGGGCGTGACAAGGCGGTTCAATCCGGCTATGGTCCGGCCATGTCATCCGCCGGTCTGCCGCCCTCTTTCCAGCTTTTGATCCCCGCCGTGCCCGTTGTGGTCACCGGCGCCCGTCAGGCTGTGATCCTGACCCCGGACGGGGAACTGGAAACCCTGCCCCTGCCGGAGGCGGCCCGCCGGCTGCGCGGCGAACGGCCAATGGTCTGCCACCTGCCCAATGTGGCGGCCCGGCTGAAGGTGCCGCCGTTCATGGCCTATGATGTGCTGGAGCTGTTCGCCTTTGTGCGTCCGGCCCGGTTCTGCCTGCCGACCGTCGGCGGTCTGGCGGCGGCCTGCGGGCTGGATGCGCCGGTATCGCCGGAAGACTGTGCCCAGACGCTGGTGCAGGTGGTGCGCCGCCTGCTGCATGAACTGCCGCAGGAAGCGCGGTGGTCGCAGGCCAAAGGCCGGGGCGTGGCGTGGGCGATGACCCGGGGCGGCTGGCCGTGGGGGCCATCGGTGCTGGCTGCGTGGGGCGAACAGGGCGAAATGCCGCACAGCCACCGCGTGCTGTCGGGCATGCGGGTGTGGGAACATCTGCCGGAATTTTCGGAACACGCGCCGGAAAGCCCGCCCGGCACCGCCCCGGTTGATCCGGCGGAGGCCCGGACCCGGCTGGGCCAGCTTCTGGGCACCGCCGCCGAGGACCGGCCGCAGCAGGCGGATTTTGCCTCCGCCTGTTCCGCCGCCTTCGCCCCCCGCCATGTGGAAGGCGAACCGCATGTGGTACTGGCCGAGGCCGGGACCGGGGTCGGCAAGACGCTGGGCTACATCGCTCCGGCCAGTGTGTGGGCGGAAAAGAACGAGGGGGCGGTGTGGATTTCCACCTACACCCGCAACCTTCAGCGCCAGCTGGATGCCGAACTGTCGCGCCTGCACCCCGACCCGGTGGAGAAGGCGCGGAAGGTGGTGGTGCGCAAGGGCCGGGAAAACTACCTGTGCCTGCTCAATCTGGAAGAATCGATCAACCGCCTGTCGCACACTCCGGCACTGGCGATCCCGCTGGGCCTGATGGCGCGCTGGGCGCTGGCCACCCGCGACGGCGACATGGTCGGCGGCGATTTTCCCGGCTGGCTGTCCGATCTGGTCGGGCGGGGACCGACCATCGGCCTGACCGACCGCCGGGGCGAATGTGTGTTCGCCGCCTGCCCGCATTACACCCGCTGCTTTATCGAACGCTCGGTCCGCAAGGCCCGCCGGGCCCGCATCGTGGTCGCCAATCACGCCCTTGTCATGCTGGTGCTGGCCCATGGCGGCACCGTCGGCGGCGGGGAGGAAGGGCCGCAGATTGCCACCCGCTATGTGTTTGACGAAGGGCACCACCTGTTTGATGCCGCTGACAGTGCCTTTTCCGCCCATCTGACCGGGCAGGAGGCGGCGGAGCTGCGCCGCTGGCTGCTGGGGTCGGAGGAAACCGGCCGCTCCCGCGCCCGCGGGCTGAAGCGGCGGGCGGAAGAGGTGCTGGCCGACAACGTCGATGCGCTGGATGCACTGGATGCGGCGCTGGCGGCGGCCCGCTGCCTGCCGGGGCCGGGCTGGCTGAACCGCCTGACCGAAGGCGCGCCCAACGGCCCGACCGAACGGTTCCTGCTGCTGGCCCGCCAGCAGGTTTATGCCCGGTCAAAGGATGCCGGGACCCCCTATTCGCTGGAAACCGAGACCGCCCATCCGGTGCCCGGCCTGCTGGAAACCGCCGCCGAGCTGGAACACGCCTTCGACGGGCTGCTGGCCCCGGTGCGGGAGCTGATCCGGGTGATCGGCAAGGTGCTGGATGACGCGGCGGGCGAAACCGATGGCCCGACCCGCCTGCGGCTGGACAGTCTGTCCCGCAGCCTTGACCGCCGGGCGGTGCAGCCGCTGCTGGCGTGGCGCTCGATGCTGGAAGCCCTGCAACAGGAAACGCCGGAACAGTATGTGGACTGGTTCGCGGTGGACCGGATCGAGGGCCGCGATATCGACACCGGGATGCACCGCCATTGGATTGACCCGACCAAGCCGCTGGCCGGGGTGATGGCCGACAGCACCCACGGCGTGGTGGTGGCCTCGGCCACCCTGCGCGACGGCACCGGGGATCCGGAAACCGACTGGAAGGCGGCGGAAGGGCGGACCGGGGCGGCGCATCTGCCGGTTCCGGCGCTGCGGGCGGCGATGGCCTCGCCGTTTGATTACCCGGCCCAGACCAAGGTGTTGGTGGTGACCGATGTGCGGAAGGATGACCTCGATCAGGTTGCCGCCGCCTACCGCGAGCTGTTTCTGGCCGCCGGGGGCGGCGGACTGGGGCTGTTCACCGCCATTTCCCGGCTGCGGGCGGTGCGCGACCGCATCGCCGCGCCGCTGGAAGACCGGGGGATTCCGCTGTACGCCCAGCATGTGGACGGCATGGACAGCGCGACGCTGGTCGATATCTTCCGGGCCGATCACGACGGCTGCCTGCTGGGTACCGATGCCATGCGGGACGGGGTGGATGTGCCCGGCCATTCGCTGCGGCTGCTGGTGTTTGACCGGGTGCCGTGGCCGCGCCCGGATATTCTGCACCGCGCCCGGCGCGAGGCCTTCAATGGCCGTGCCTATGACGACATGCTGACCCGCCTGCGCCTGAAGCAGGCGTTCGGGCGGCTGGTGCGCCGCGCCGGGGACCATGGGGTGTTCGTGATGCTGGACCCGATGATGCCGACCCGCCTGCACGGGGCCTTCCCGCCCGGGGTGGCGGTGCAGCGGGTGGGGCTGGCAACGGCGGTGGCCGAGGTGCGGTCCTTCCTCGGCGATTACGTGCGCGGCAGCGGGGTGGGTTAAAGCCCGGCTAAAGCCGGGCTGTTATTTGTTTTAGCCCCTCAGACGCCGGGCGCGGGCGTCCGCCCGCTTGGCTTACGCGCGAATGGTCGCGCGGGCCCTCAATGGGCCAGTCGGGCCGTTGGCCCTCCGTTATCTGTCCCTTGTATGTTTGGCCCCTCAGACGCCGGGCGCGGGCGTCCGCCCGCTTGGCTTGCGCGCGAATGGTCGCGCGGGCCCTCAATGGGCCAGTCGGGCCTTCGGCCCTTCATTTATCTGTCCCTCAGACGGCGGGCGGGCGCATCCGCGCCCTTGCCTCACGTGCCCACGCGGGTACGGGCCCTCAATGGGCCAGTTGGGCCTTTGGCCCTTCATTTATCTGTCCCTCAGACGGCGGGCGGGCGCATCCGCGCCCTTGCCTCACGTGCCCACGCGGGCACGGGGCCTCAATGGCCCAGTCGGGCCTTCGGCCCTCCGTTATCTGTCCCTCAGACGGCGGGCGGGCGCATCCGCGCCCTTGCCTCACGTGC
>NZ_JACIIX010000005.1:0-168213 GCF_014205675.1 Novispirillum itersonii | reverse complement strand
TGGGCACGGGGCCTCAATGGCCCAGTCGGGCCTTCGGCCCTCCGTTATCTGTCCCTCAGACGGCGGGCGGGCGCATCCGCGCCCTTGCCTCACGTGCCCACGCGGGCACGGGGCCTCAATGGGCCAGTCAGCGCGGTAAACCGCGCTTCCATTCTCTGTCCTTATCCGTTTAGTGCCTCGCCCCCACATGCCGGGGGGCGCATCTGTTCCAACCTCTCCGTCTTCTTTTCAGAAGAAAAGAAAAGGGGTCTGGGGAGATCCTCCCCAGATGGGTTCGGGCGATAGCCCGATAAAAAGCTCTGGGTTCGGGCGATAGCCCGATAAAAAGCTCTGGGTTCGGGCGGGTGCCCGATGGAAAAGTTCTGGGTTCAGGCGAGGAGCCAGCAGGGGCGGTTGCTTACACCATCGCCATCAGGTCTTCCGGCTGGCTGGTGACGGCGCGGGCCAGCAGGCGGATGCCTTCGCGCAGGCGTGTCAGGCCGCCGACGGTGCCGGTACACAGCCGGATTGCCGGGGGCGGGCGGTGGCGGCCGACGGCGAAGCTTTCGCCCGGCAGCACCAGTACCCCCATGCGCTGGGCGGTGGCGACAAAGCTTTCCGCCCGCCACGGCGCGGGAAGCGGCAGCCACAGGTGATAGCTGTAAGGGTGGCCCTGCGGGCTTTCCAGATGCGGGGCAAAGGCGGTGGCCTCGGCGAACAGGGCATCGACCTCGGCCCGGCGTTCCTGCACATCGCGGCGCAGTTCGGCGGTGATGGCGTCGGCCACCCCGTCCTGCACCCAGCGGCGCATCACCTCGCCCATCACCGGCGGCACCATCCAGCAGCTGGCCCGCACCCCGGCGGCCATGCGGCTGAACAGCATTTCCGGCACCGCCATGATGCCGACCCGCAGGCCCGGGGCCATGCTTTTCGAGGTGCCGGTGACGTAGATGGTCAGGTCCGGCAGCAGGCATTTCAGCGGCGGCGGACGGTCCGGCACCAGCAGGCCGTAAACGTCATCCTCGATCACCGGCAGGCTGTGGCGGGCCAGCACGGCGGCAAGATCGCGCAGGCGGTGTTCCGGCGTGACATAGGCCAGCGGATTGTGCAGCAGCGGCATGGTGTAAAGGGCGCGCGGGGCGTGATGGCGGATCGCTTCGTCCAGCGCATCGGGGCGCAGGCCGTGCTCGTCCACCGCCACCGGCTCCAGCCGCACACCGTGCTGGGCGGCCATGGATTTGGTGCCGGGGTAAGTGGTGGGTTCGGTCAGGATCACCTCGCCGGGGCGGGCCAGCGTGGTGAAGGCGATGGAATTGGCATGCTGCGCCCCGCAGGTCAGCAGGGCGGTGTGCGGGGTGGCGTGGATGCCGACCCGCCCCAGCCAGTCGGCGGCGGCCTCGCGGTGTTCGCGCATGCCGGTCTCGTATTGGTAAGACAGCAGCTGCTGCATCATGTTGCTGCGGCTGATATCGGCCAGCGTGTGGGCCAGTGCCTCCCGTTGCAGGGTCAGCGGCGGGCAGTTGATGCTCAGGTTGACCGGGCCGCCGTCCTCCGGGGTGTCCATCACCGGGCGGGCGCTGGCGGCGGGCAGGCTGTTGGGGGCGGCGGCCATGGTGTCTTCGGGATCGCGGACGAAGGTGCCGCGCCCGACCTCGCCATCAATCAGGCCACGGCGGCGGGCTTCCTGATAGGCGCGGGTGACGGTGGTGACGGTGACTTTCAGGTGCCACGCCAGATCGCGGTGGGTCGGCAGACGGTCGCCCGGCTTCAGGGTGCCATCAGCCACGGCGGTGCCGATGGCGTCGGCAATCGCCTTATAGGTGGCCAGCGGGCGATCACTGTGCGGACCGGCGGCGGCGGACAGGTCGGGCATCCATATTGTCATGCGTACAATGTTAACGTTGACCATGACAATTTGCAAGACGTAGGCTCTGTCAGGTAAGGCAATTAAGCATTGCCTAAAGGAATGAAGAAATGTCTTACCTTGTTTGCGGAGGATGGTGTAGGACAATGAGGTGAAGGCCTGCGCCCGGCGATTGAGGGGCAGATAACGGAGGGCCAACGGCCCGACTGGCGCATTGAGCGCCCGCGCGACCATTCGCGCGTAAGCCAAGCGGGCGGAGGCCCGCGCCCGGCGATTGAGGGACAGACAAATGGAGGGCTGCGCAGCAGACCGACTGGGCCATTGAGGCCCCGTGCCCGCGTGGGCACGTGAGGCAAGGGGGCGGAGGCCCGCGCCCGGCGATTGAGGGGCAGACAAATGGAGGGCTGCGCAGCAGACCGACTGGGCCATTGAGGCCCCGTGCCCGCGTGGGCACGTGAGGCAAGGGGGCGGACGCCCCCGCCCGCCGCCTGAGGGGCTAAACAGAGAATAAGGTAAGACAATGTCCGGGTTTCCGTTGTATCAGGTTGATGCGTTTGCCAGTGATGTGCTGTCGGGCAACCCGGCGGCGGTGATGCCGCTGGACCGCTGGCTGCCGGAGGCGCTGATGCAGCGCATCGCCGCCGAGAACAGCGTGTCGGAGACCGCGTTTTTCGTCCGCAACGGCGGGCATTATGAAATCCGCTGGTTTTCCCCGGCGATGGAAGTGCCGCTGTGTGGCCATGCCACGCTGGGGTCGGCGTGGGTGATCTTCAATCACCTTGATCCGGCGGCGGACAGCATCACCTTCCGCACCCGCACCATGGGCGACCTGACCGTGCGGCGGGATGCCGCTGATCCGGCGCGGCTGGTGATGGATTTTCCGGTGACCGATTTCCACCCGTCGCAGACCTTCCCGGAGCTGGAGGCGGTGGCCGGAGTGGTTCCGCAGAGTGTGTGGGCGGTGCGGGCGGCCGATTTCCTGCTGGTGCTGGACGGGCCGGAGGCGGTGCGGGACTTCGCGCCGAAGATCGACCGCATCACCACGCTGGGCCGCAACGGCGTGTTCAGCAACGGCATGATGGTGACGGCGGCGGCCCCCGGCGGGGTCGAAGGCCCATGGGGCTGTGATTTTGTCTGCCGCAATTTCCAGCCGGGGCGGGGCGTGCCGGAAGACCCGGTGACCGGGTCGATGCACACCTTTTTGGTGCCGTTCTGGCGGGAACGGCTGGGGAAAGATGTGCTGGTGTCGCGGCAGCTGTCGAAGCGTGGCGGAACCCTGTACTGCCGCGATCTGGGCGAGCGCATCGAAATTGCCGGATACGCGGTGCCGTTTCTGGTTGGCACCTGTTCGGTGCCTGTTTTTTAGGTCCCTCAGACGGCGGATGTCGTCCGTCCGTTCTGTTCCGGAGTTTTTGCCATGACCACCCCCGTTCTGACCGATCAGCCGCTGTATATTGTCGATGCCTTCACCCAGACCCGTCTCAGCGGCAATGCCGCGGCGGTGATGCCGCTGGCGGCGTGGCCGGAGGAGGCGGTGATGCAGGCGGTGGCTGCCGAAAACGCTCAGTCGGAAACCGCCTTCTTCGTGCCGTCCGCCGATGGTGGCTATGACATCCGCTGGTTTACCCCGGCGGTGGAGGTGCCGCTGTGCGGCCATGCCACGCTGGCTTCGGCGTGGGTGATTTTCAACCGTCTGGATCCGGCGGCGCAGACCATCACCTTCCACACCCGCGAGGTCGGCGACGTCACCGTGCGCCGGGGGGCGGACGGCCGCAGCGTGATGAGTTTCCCGTCGTTCACCCGGCTGGTGCGCACGGTGCCGGAAGGCATTGACCGCGTGCTGGGGGCGCGGGCGCTGGAAGTGCAGCGGATGAGCGAAGGTGACCTGCTGGTGGTGCTGGACAGCCCGGCCCGGGTGCGGGACCTGACCCCGCAGCTGGACCGGATCGGCAGTCTGGGCACCAAGGCGGTCTGCGTCACCGCCGAAGGGCCGGACCCGCTGACCGGCACCGGCGATTACGTCTGCCGCTATTTCCTGCCGGAACGCGGCATCCCGGAAGATCCGGTCACCGGATCCATCCAGCGGGTGCTGACCCCGTTCTGGTCCAAACGTCTGGGCAAGGCCGATCTGGTCGCCCGTCAGGTGTCGCCGCGTGGCGGTACCCTGTATTGCCGCGTTGACGGTGACCGTACCGAGGTTGCCGGTGATGCCGTCCTGTATCTTGAAGGTAAGGTGACCGTGTGATGACTTCCTTCCACACCGCTTCCCCCGTTCCGTCGTCGGTGGCGATGCAGACCCTGTCCGCAGAAAGCCTGCCGCCGCACGGCCTGCCGAGCTGGACCGACATCGCCGCCGCCCTGAAGCTGGTGCGCCCGCATGTGCAGCCGTCGCCGCTGCTGTCGTGGCCGCTGCTGAATGACCGCACCGGCTGCGAGGTGCTGGTCAAGCACGAGAACCATAACCCGACCGGGGCCTTCAAGGTGCGCGGCGGCATTGTCTACCTGACCCGCCTGCTGGCGGAACAGCCGGATCTGCCCGGCGTCATCACCGCCACCCGGGGCAACCACGGCCAGTCGGTGGCCCGGGCGGCACAGGCGCTGGGTCTGCGCTGCGTGATCGTGGTGCCGACCTGCAACAGCCCGGAAAAGAACGCCCTGATGCGGGCACTGGGGGCGGAGCTGGTGGTCGAAGGCCGCGACGTGCAGGAAAGCTCGGAAATTGCTGACCGCATGGCGCGCGACAGCGGCCTGCACAAGATCCCGTCGTTCCACCCTTGGCTGGTGGCCGGGGTGGCGACCTACGGGCTGGAACTGTTCGAGGCGGCACCGGATCTGGATGCGGTGCTGGTGCCGGTCGGCATGGGCTCCGGCGTCTGCGGCGTGCTGGCGGCGCGGGATGCGCTGGGCGTCAAGGCGCAGGTCTATGGTGTGGTGGCGGACGGTGCCCCGGCCTATGGCCTGTCGTGGCAGGAAAAGCGGGTGGTCTGTTCCGACCGCGCCGACACCATCGCCGACGGGGTGGCCTGCCGCAGCCCGGTGCCGCAGGTGGTCAGCGCACTGGTGCAGCGTTCCGCCGGGGTGCTGAGCGTCAGCGATGACGAAATCGCCGCCGCCATGCGCCATTACTTCACCGATACCCACAACGTGGCGGAAGGCGCGGGGGCGGTGCCGCTGGCGGCGCTGCTGCGCCATGCCGATCAGTTCCGTGGCAAGAAGGTCGGCCTGATCCTGTCCGGCGGCAATGCCGACAGCAGCCTGTTCCATCAGGTGTTGCAGGGGCAGAGCATTGATGGCTTCCGCTGCTACAGTGACTGGATGCCGGTGATCTAAGGGCTGTTCCGGCAGCGGTTCCGGCAGCGGGGCGTCAGCGTTTATCGCCCTTGCGGCTGCGCTTGTGCTGATACATCCGCTGGTCGGTGGTGTGGATCAGGGCGTCGGGAATATCGGCGTCCTTGGGGAACACCGCCTGCCCGATGCTGCACCCCAGCGGCAGCGTCGCCGAGTCAAAGTGGAACGGGGCGTCCAGCGCGTCGGCGACCCGTTCGGCCTTGGCGGACAGAACGGCGGGGTCCTCCAGCGGGGCGGACAGGATGCCGAACTCGTCGCCGCCCAGCCGGGCCACGGTTGGCCCTGTGCTGCCCGCCGCCACGGCAAAGGCGGTGACGGCGTCGCGGATGCGGCTGGCGGCCTCGCGCAGGGCAGCATCCCCGGCGGCATGGCCGAGGGTGTCGTTGATGGTCTTCAGGCCGTCCATGTCAAGGATCAGCACCCCCAGCGCGGCAGAGGTGCGGCGGGCCTGCTCCAGCCCCTGCCGCAGCCGGTCGTGGAACAGGGCGCGGTTGGGCAGGCCGGTCAGGGCATCGTGGGTGGCCATGTGGTATAGCTGGCTGGTCTCAAAGCGGGCGGCATGGAACATCGCCGCCGCGATCATGTCTGACACCAGCCGCAGGATGTATTCGGTGCGTCCGTCGAAGGCGGAAACGGTGGGGGAAATCAGCTTCAGCACCCCGATGACGCCATCGGGCACTCCACTGGGCACCCCGCCGGGTGCTGGGGTCGTGCCGGTGGTGCCATGGGTCAGCGGGCAGACCACCATCGACCGCAGACCGACGGCGCGGCAGGCCTCGCGGTTGGCGCGGGTGTCGGTCTCGGAATCATCGCAGCGCAGGATGCTGTTGCTGCGCACGCTGAGGCCGGACAGACTGTTTCCGGCGGCCAGCCGCAGGCCCAGTTGCTCCTGCGCCATGCCGGAGGCGGCGCGGTAGACCATCTCCTCGCCCTCGGCCAGCTCGATCACCGCGCCGGTGGCCCCGGTCAGGGCGAGCATGCGGTCGGTGACCAGCGCCATCACCGATCCCAGTTCCGGCCCCAGCCGGGCGATGTCCCCCTGTAGGGCGATAATGTCCATCAGGGTGGCGGGGTCCAGCGCCGGGGCGTCGGGGCGAAGGAAGGGGGAGAGGGGCACCGGGGTCTCCGTGGTCAGGCCGGGCAGAGGGGGAAACATCCCTGCCGCAGAGGTAAGGTACGCTGCCCGGACTGATGGGAAAAGCTGCGAAAGCTCTCATTTTTCACGCTAAAATGGTTGTCCGGGCCGGGTCGGCTGCGGGCGGCCCGCTATCGACACCCGTGGGAGGAACAGAAGAATGACCGTGACTGAAGCCGTGTTCCGTGAAACGCCCTACGCACAGGATTGTACCGCCACCGTGCAGGCGCAGGTGACGCTGGATGGGCCCGCCGGGGCCCTGACCGGCGTGGTGCTGGACCGCACGGTGTTTTACGTCGAAGGCGGCGGCCAGCCGGGGGATAGCGGCACGCTGGAGTGGGACGGCGGCAGCGTGGCGATCACCACGGTGCTGAAGGACCGTGCCAGCGGCGACTGGATGCATGTGCCGGAGGCGGGTGCGTCCCTGCCACCGGTCGGAACGGCGGTGACCTGCCGCATCGACTGGGACCGCCGCCACCGGCACATGCGCCTGCACACCTGCCTGCATCTGCTGTGTTCGCTGATTGATGCCCCGGTGACCGGCGGCAGTGTCTCGGCGGAGAAGGCCCGGCTGGACTTTGATCTGGACACCGCGCCGGACAAGGACGACCTGACGGCAAAGCTGAATGCCCTGATTGCCGCCAACCACCCGGTGACGGCATCGTGGATCAGCGCTGAGGAGCTTCAGGCCAACCCCGACATCGTGCGCACCATGTCGGTCAAGCCGCCGGTGACGCCGGAGGGAGTGCGGGTGATTCGCATCGGGGAGTCGGTGGATTTTCAGCCCTGCGGCGGCACCCATGTGCAGGCCACCGGCGAAATCGGCCCGGTGCGGGTGGTGAAGATGGAAAAGAAGGGCAAGCTGAACCGGCGGATCACCGTTGAGTTTTCCGGGGCTTAAGCGCACAGGCGTCAGCGCCCGGCGTTGACGCCTTTTACCCTTTTGGTTTGCCATCGAATGACCGGCCTGACAGCCGCCCTAAACCTTCCGGAGGATCTTTGGAGGAATTCCAATCAGCCTTTTGTTTTAGTGGAAGAGCCCGTCTTGACTTTCCACCCCTGAGGGTGGTGGAGTGTAGGGGTTGCGGGGGGGCTTTCGCCGGGGGGCGATCATCCGCAGCAGTGACAGACCCCAGTGAGATGCCGGTTTTCTTGGCCGGTTTTTCTGGTCCGGTTTTTCCGGCGTGATGGGTGTTCTGCAACCGGAAAACGGCTTACGCGCGGATGGGGGCAACCATGACCGATCTGTTTGAGCATTGGGATGATGAAAACGGCGACGACGGCGTCTTCCCGATTGAGGAAGAGCTGGACACCACGCCGGTGGCGGAACCCCGGCCCCTGCTGCGGGCGGGATATCCGATTTATTACAGCGCCGCCCGCTGTTCCGAGCCGGAACTGGTGATCCGCGAGGATCCCGATGGCACCAAGACCCTGCTGCGGGTTGATCTCAGCGGGGAGCGGGTGGAGGAACTGGAGGTTCTGTGATTCTGCTCCGGTACGGTGGAGACTGTGGGCCGGGGCGCTGTCAGCCCCGGCCCTGTCTGTTTTCAGTTCAGACCGGGCTGGAGCGGTGACAACTGTCCTGCTCTGCCGGGCAGTACGGATGGGGCCGGAAAAAAGACAACCGTCTCTGGCGTTCCGGTGACGGGGGCGGGCAGGATGGGGCGTTTCCATATCAGATCAGGACTCCCGGTCATGACCTCTGTTGCCCCCTCTGCCATCCTCTCCACCCTGCGGCGGCTGGCGGCCTATAAACAGTGGGCCAACACCGTCACCTTCGCCGATGTGCTGGCCCTGCCGCCGGAGGAGATTACCCGCCAGCGCCAGACCCGGTTTGGCTCCATCGTCCATACCCTCAACCACATCTGGGTGGTGGACGACATTTTCCGCCATCACCTGCTGGGGCAGCCGCATGGTTACACCGCCCGCAACACCGACACCCCGCCGGATATCGCCGGTCTGTGGGGCCGGGTGCAGCAGATGGATGACTGGTATGTCCGCACGGTTGAAGGCTGGACGGAGCCGGACGCGGCGGAAGAGGTGGCCTTCACCTTTGTCGGCGGCGGTGACGGGCGGATGACCCGGCAGGATATTCTGCTGCACATCGTCAATCACGGCACATATCACCGGGGCTTTGTGTCGGATATGATGTATCAGGCCGGGGTCACTCCGACGGCCAATGATTACAGCGTGTTTGTGAAGAAGATCCCGACGTGACCGTCCCAGACCTGACCACCGGCCTGTTCAGCATTTACCTGACCACCCTGCTCGGGCTGGCAGCCGGGCAGGCTGCCCCCGGACCCAATTTTCTGGCCGTCACCGCCACCGCGCTGGGGCAGGGCAGCCGGGCGGCGCGTTTCGTGTCGCTGGGGGTGGCCTGTGCCACCGCGCTGTGGGTGACGGCGGCGGCCTGCGGGCTGGGGGCGCTGCTGGCCCTGTGGCCGCGCCTGCTGACCGGACTGTCGCTGCTGGGCGGGGCCTATCTGCTGTGGATGGCGGCCCGCACCCTGCGCGGAATGGTTCTGGCCCTGCTGCGCCGGGCCGGGCAGGCGGCCCCGGCGGCGGAAACCCTTCAGCGCACCGCTGTTCAGGCGTGGCGCTATGGGCTGCTGGTCAATATGACCAACCCGAAGTCGGCGATGGTATGGGCCTCCATCGCCGCCTATATGCTGAATGCCGGGCTGACCCCGGTGCAGGTGATCGGCTTTGCGCCGCTGGGGTTCACCTCGGCGCTGCTGATCTACGGGGCTTATGCCATCCTGTTTTCCCGCCCGGCGGTGCGCCGCGCCTATGGCCGGTTCAGCCCGGTGTTTGACGGGATCTATGCCGCCGTCTTCGGCCTGCTGGGGCTGACCCTGCTGGCCGGGGCGGTCCGGGCGATGACGGCGTAAGGGCGGGGCTTACTCTGCCCGGTCCTGAAGATGCTCTCCGCGTAACAGGATTTCCTGATCGTCGACGCACAGCCGCCGCCAGATCCGCAGCAGCAGGGCAAGGCCGGGATCGTTGTGGCGGGGCTGGGTCACGGCGCGCCGGATTTCATGCGGGGTGGTCGCCAGAATGCCTGCGGCCTCCTCTGCCGTCAGCCGGGCTGCGGCAAGAATGGCATCGGCGTCGGCGGTGGCCTGACGTGCCGCAGCAATCGCATTGTCCCCAAGCACCGCCTGTCGGTCTGCGACACGGCCGGGGCCTCCGGCTGCGGTGTCTCCGGCGTCGGCGGGGCTGCTCCCTGTGCCCCTTGCCGCCGTTCCGCCCGGCCCGGACAGGGCCAGACAGGCCAGCGCCACGGCATGCGGCACGGCCTGCGGGGCATGGGTGCCAAAGCGACGGCCGCTTTCATACTGCTGGTAGGTCGGGCAGCTGACCCCCAACGCTTCGGCAGCCTGCTTCTGGGTCATCTTCATGGCCTTCCGCCACGCCTTCAGCTCGTCGTTCGTCATGGTTCACCTGTGGGGTGGCCGGGGGTGGCCGTGCCAGCCCCTGACCGGAAGAAAAAGAGATGAAATCTGTATAGGCATTCTCCGGCAGGTTGCACGCATTTCTTGCCGGCTTCTGGTCTACCGGCTTCTGGCCCTAAAGACAGCGCGTCCGCCTGCGTCGCCGCCTCCATCAAATCTCCATACTCTCTGCGCGGAAGATCGACAGGCCTGTGGGATCAGGGCGGAATTGTCCCGGTCTTTGGATGCCGACGATGTCTTCCTCCCGTTTCCGTACCCTGTTCCTGTTCTGCGCCTGCCTGATGGCGGTGGTGTTTCTGCTGCGCTGGATCGCCAATGCCACCCCGGCCCCCGATGAGGCCCCCGCCGCCGCCGAGGCCCCGGTGACGGTCAGCGTCCTGACCCTTCAGCCGCAGGCGGTGACCCTGTCCGAGACCCTGCCGGGCCGGGTGGCGGCCTCCCGCCGGGTGGAGATCCGCCCGCAGGTCGGCGGCATCCTGCTGCACCGCCCGGTGCGGGAAGGGATGCGGGTGGAGGCCGGGCAGGTGCTGTTCCAGATTGATCCGGCCCCGCTGAAGGCTGACCTCGCCACCGCCGAGGCGGTGCTGGAGCGTGCCCGCGCCGCCGAGGCCCACGCCCGCCGGGCGATGGAGCGGGCCGATGGCCTGCTGGCGGGCAATGCCATCAGCCGCGAACGCCACGATGCCGCCCGCAACGATCTGGCGGTGGCCCGGGCGACGCTGGCCGAGGCGCAGGCCGGGGTCAGCCGCCGTCAGCTGGATCTGGCCTTTGCCACCGTGCGGGCCCCGGTTGCCGGATATGTCGCCAGCGGGCTGGTGGAGGAAGGCGGCCTTGCCACCCCGACCTCTGACCGGGCGCTGGCAGTGGTGCAGGAGCTGGACCGCGTCTATGTCGATCTGCGCCTGCCGTCCGCCAGTCTGGCGGCGCTGCGGGCCGCCGGGGCCGCCGGGGCCGGGGCGGTGGAGATCATCCGCCCGGACCGCCAGCCGCATCCTTCTCCGGGGCATCTGGCCTTTTCCGACCTGACCGTAGACCCCGGCACCGGCACCCTGCTGGTGCGGGTGGTGGTTGATAACCCCGGCCTGACCCTGCTGCCGGGGCAGTATGTGCGGGCCCGGGTGCCGACGGTGGTGCTGCCTGCCGCCCTGCTGGTGCCGGAGGATGCGGTGATCCGCACCGGCAGCGGCCATACGCAGCTGGTGACGGTGACGGCGGATGGCCGGGCCATCCGGCAGGAGGTTCAGCTGGGCGAAACCGTCGGGCGGCGCGTGGTGGTGCGCTCCGGCCTCCGCGCCGGGGACCGGGTGGTCGTGCAGGGGCAGGACCGGGTTCCCGACGGCATCCCCGGCGGGGTGGCGGTGCAGGCCTCCGTCCTTGAGGCCGACGATGCCCCGTCTTTCCACACGCCCCAGTCTCACACCCCCCTGTCCCGCACGCCGTGACCTGATCTCTCCCCGAAAGCCCTGACGCCATGCCGCAGTTTTTTATCGACCGCCCGGTTTTTGCCTGGGTGATCGCCATTTTCATCGCCCTTGCCGGGCTGGTGGCCCTGCCGCAGTTGCCGGTGGCGCGCTTCCCCGAAATCGCGCCGCCCAGCATCAGCATTTTTGCCACCTACACCGGGGCCAGCGCCCGGACGGTGCAGGACAGTGTGGTCAGCCCGATCGAGAAGGAACTGTCCGGGGTCCGCAACATCCTCTACACCGAGTCCACCGTGGACTCCTCCGGGGCGGCGACGGTGATGGTCACTTTCCGGCCCGGCACCGACCCGGAGCTGGCGCAGGTGGACGTGCAGAACCGCCTGAAAAGCGCCGAACCGCGCCTCCCGGAAGCGGTGCGCCGCAACGGCGTGACGGTCGAGGCGGCGGAATCCGGCTTCCTGATGGTGATTACCGTCAAATCGCGCAGCGGCGCCACCGATGCGCTGACGCTGGGCGATTACCTGAACCGCCGTCTGGCCGAGGACCTGCGGCGGGTGCCCGGCGTTGGCCGGGTGCAGTCCTTCGGGGCGGAGCAGGCGATGCGGGTGTGGGTTGATCCGGCAAAGCTGGCCTCCCACAGCCTGAGCATGGCCGAGGTGATCACCGCCATCCAGCGGGAAAACGCGCAGGTGTCCCCCGGCTGGCTGGGGGATGAGCCGACGGTGCCGGGCACGCGGATGTCCGCCCCGCTGACCGTGCGCGGCCAGCTGAGCACCCCGGAAGAGTTTGCCGCCATTCCGCTGCGGGCCCAGCCGGACGGATCGCGGCTGCTGCTGTCGGATGTGGCGCGGGTGGAACTGGGGGCGCAGACCATGGCGTTCTCGGTCCGCAGCAATGGCCGCCCGGCGGCGGCGGCGGCGGTGCAGATGGCCCCGGGGGCCAATGCGGTGCGCACGGCGGACGGCATCGCCGACCGGCTGGAGCAATTGCGGGCGGCGATGCCGGAGGATATGGAGGTGATGGTGTCCTATAACACCGCGCCCTACGTCAAAGTGTCGATCCTGAAGGTGGTGCAGACCCTGGCCGAGGCGATGGGGCTGGTGTTTCTGGTGATGCTGCTGTTCCTGCAAAAGGTGCGCTACACGCTGATTCCGGCCATTGTTGCCCCGGTGGCGCTGCTGGGCACCTTTGCGGTGATGCTGGCCGCCGGGTTTTCCATCAACGTGCTGACCATGTTCGGCATGGTGCTGGCGATCGGCATTCTGGTTGATGATGCCATCGTGGTGGTGGAGAACGTGGAACGCATTATGGTCACGCAGGGGCTGCCACCGAAGGAGGCCACCCGGCAGGCGATGCGCGAAATCACCGGGGCGGTGATCGGCATCACGTTGGTGCTGGCGGCGGTGTTCATTCCGATGGGGCTGGCCGGGGGATCGGTCGGGGCGATTTACCGCCAGTTCACCCTGTCGATGGCGGTGTCGATCCTGCTGTCGGCCTTTCTGGCCCTGACCCTGACCCCGGCCCTGTGCGCCACCCTGCTGAAACCGGTGACGGACCATGCCCGGCATGGCTTTTTCGGTGGCTTCAACCGGGGCTTTGCCGCCCTGACCGCAGGCTACACCGGCTGGGTCGGCTGGGTGCTGCGGCGGGGCGGGCGGATGCTGGGGCTGTATGCCCTGCTGCTGGGGGGGCTGGCCTTTGGATATCTGCGCCTGCCGACCGCCTTTGTGCCGGAGGAGGATCAGGGCTCGTTCATGGCGGCGTTTGAACTCCCCGCCGGGGCGACGGCGGAGCGGACCCGGGCGTTGGTCGAACGCTACGAGGCCCACGCCGCCACCCGCCCCGATATTGTCGAAAGCACGGTGATTTTCGGCTTCGGCTTTTCCGGCTCCGGCCAGAACGCGGCACAGGGCTTTGTCACCCTGACCGACTGGGACCGCCGCAGCGGCCCGGTGGAGGCGGAAATCGCCGCCGCCACCGCCGCCATGGCGGGCAGCCCGGAAGGGACGGCGATGATGCTGAAACCCCCGGCGATTGAAGGGCTGGGCACCACTTCCGGGTTTTCGCTGCGGCTGGAGGACCGGGCCGGGCACGGGGCGCAGGCCCTGACCGCCGCCGGAGACCGCCTGATCGCGGCGGCGGCGGCCAGCCCGCTGCTGACCGGGGTGATGCAGGAAGGCTTGCCGGACGGGTCCGGCGTGACCCTGCACATCGACCGCCAGAAGGCGCAGGCGCTGGGCGTGCCGTTTTCGGTGATCAGCGAGGTGATCTCGGCGGCGGTCGGATCGGTGTATGTCAACGACTTCCCGGCCGGCGGGCGTCTGGCGCAGGTGATCGTACAGGCCGATGCCCCGGCCCGCATGCAGGTGCAGGATATCCTGCGGCTGGAGGTGCGCAACCTTGACGGCGGCATGGTGCCGCTGGCGGAACTGGTGACCCCGGAGTGGGAGCCGGTCAGTCTTCAGAAGGTGCGCTACAACGCCTATCCGGCGCTGCGCCTGACCGGATCAGCGGCCCCGGGGGTCTCCAGCGGGGCGGCGATGGCGGAGATGGAGCGTCTGGCGGCGGCGCTGCCGCCGGGGTTTGGCGTGGAATGGACCGGGCAGTCCCTTCAGGAACAGCAGGCGGCCGGACAGGCCCCGCTGCTGCTGGCGGCGTCGGCGCTGGTGGTGTTTCTGGTGCTGGCGGCGCTGTATGAAAGCTGGTCGATCCCGCTGGCGGTGCTGCTGACGGTGCCGCTGGGGGTGCTGGGGGCGGTGGCCGCGGTGCTGGCCGGGGGGCTGGAGAATGATGTGTTCTTCAAGGTCGGGCTGATCACCATCATCGGGCTGTCGGCGAAAAACGCCATCCTGATGATTGAATATGCCCGCCACCTGCACGGGCAGGGCACCCGGCTGAACCGGGCGATCCTGACGGCGGCGCGGCTGCGGCTGCGGCCGATCCTGATGACCTCGCTGGCGTTCATTCTGGGGGTGGTGCCGCTGATGACCGCACGGGGCGCGGCCTCTGAGATTCAGAACGCCATCGGCACCGGGGTCTTTGGTGGTATGGTCAGCGCCACGGTGCTGGCGGTGTTTTTTGTGCCGGTCCTGTATGCCACGGTCAGCCGCCTTGGCCGGACCGGTCCGGGAAAGAAGTGAGGTCTTCCGTGCAGAATGCGCTGATCCTGATTATCGAGGATGAACCGGAAATTGCCGAGATCCTTGAACGCTACCTCAGCCGGGAAGGCTTCCGGGTGGTCTCCGCCGGGGATGGTGCCACCGGGCTGGCCCATCACCAGCGGCTGCGGCCTGATCTGGTGCTGCTGGATATCAAGCTGCCGGGGCAGGATGGCTACGACGTGCTGGCGGCGCTGCGGCGGCGCGGCGACACCCCGGTGATCATGGTCACCGCGCTGGCCGAGGATCTGGACAAGCTTCAGGCCCTGCGGATCGGTGCCGATGACTATGTGGTCAAACCGTTCAACCCGCTGGAGGTGGTGGCCCGCGCCAAGGCGGTGCTGCGGCGGACACTGGGGCGGACGGACGGACAGGTGCTGCGGGCCGGGCCGTTGCAGGTGGACCCGCAGGCGCACCGGGCGGCGGTGGAAGGCCCCGCCGGAACGGTGGTGCTGGACCTGACCCCGACCGAATTCCGCCTGCTGGCGCATATGGCCGCCGCTCCGGGCCGGGCCTTTGAACGGTCGGAACTGGTTGATGCCTGCCTGCCGGAGGGCGAGGCGCTGGACCGCACGGTGGACAGCCACATCAGCAACCTGCGGCGCAAGCTGGCCGCCGCCGGGGCGGACGGTCTGCTGGCCGGGGTGCGCGGCGTCGGGTACCGGCTGGAGAGCCGGTTGGAGAGCCGGTTGGAGGGGCGGCCATGATCGGTGACCTGAATTCCCACATCGTGCGGGCGATGGTCGGGCTGACGCTGCTGGCCTTTGCCGTGGTGTACTTCGGCCTGCTGGCCTATTTCTTCTTCCTCTACGACTGGCTGTATCCCGATGCCGCCGATGTGGAGGTCTGGCAGCTTGGCGATGCGGTGATGCTGGGCCTGCTGCTGGGCACCGGGATTCTCACCGCCTCCGGCATCGGCTGGCGGCTGGCCCGCCGCATCGCCGATCCGCTGAAGTCGGTGGCGGAAGCGGCGCGCCGGGTGGCGCAGGGCGACTTCTCGGCCCGGGCAAATCTGTCCGGGCGCGGCTTTGGCGAAGCGCGGGAGCTGGTTGCCGACTTCAACCACATGGCGGAACGGTTGCAGCGGGCGGAAGGGGAGCTGGCCTATTCCAATTCCGCCATTGCCCACGAACTGCGGACGCCGCTGACCATTCTGCGCGGCCGCCTTCAGGGGCTGTCAGACGGGGTGTTCGCCCCCAGCCCGGAGCTGTACGGGCGGCTGATCGCCCATGTTGATGACCTGTCGGCGATAGTCGAGGAACTGCGCACGCTGGCGCTGGGCAACGCCGGAAAGCTGGACCTGCACCGGGGGCCGCTGGATCTGGGGGCGGAAACGGCGGCGGCGCTGGCGACCATGGCCGATGACCTGACCGCTGCCGGGCTTGGCATCGACACGCAGTTTTCCCCGGCCCCGGTGCTGGCCGACCGGGCGCGGCTGCGGCAGATGGTGGTGGCGGTGCTGGATAACTGCCGCCGCTATGCCCCCGGCAGCCGGGTGCGGCTGGAAACCGGGGTGGAGGGGACGGCGGACGGCTGCTTCAGCGTGATCCGCTGCGCCGACAGCGGCCCCGGCCTGTCGGCGGAAAACCGGGCCCGGGCTTTTGAGCGGTTCTGGCGGGCGGAGGAGTCACGCGGGCGCCGTCTCGGCGGATCCGGCCTTGGCCTGTCGATTGTGCGGGCGATTGCCCGTGCCCATGGCGGCGACGCCACCCTTGCCGACAGCGGACCGCCGGGCCTGACCGTTGAGATCCGGCTGCCCTGTCCGCCGCCGGAGGAATCCTGAGGGCGCGGACGCCCGCGCCCGGCAATTGAGGGACCAAAAAAACAAAGCGGAGCGCAGCGACTGGGCCATTGAGGCCCCGTGCCCGCGTGGGCACGTAAGCCAAGCGGGCGGACGCCCGCGCCCGGCGATTGAGGGACCAAAAAACAAAGCGGAGCGCAGCGACTGGCCCATTGAGGGCCCGCGCGACCATTCGCGCGTAAGCCAAGCGGGCGGACGCCCGCGCCCGGCAATTGAGGGACCAAAAAAACAAAGCGGAGCGCAGCGACTGGGCCATTGAGGCCCCGCGCGACCATTCGCGCGTGAGCCAAGCGGGCGGACGCCCGCGCCCGGCGATTGAGGGGCTAAACAGACAATCAGCCGTTGCGGCTGAAGTTATCCGCTGTGTTGGCATTCTTGGTATTCAGCGGGGTGGAGCAGTTGGGGCGGCTGCCGGCGGAGACGGCTTCCAGATCGCGGTCGGACAGTTCGTCCTGCGGCTGCGGCTGCTGCGGGGAGGTGGGCTTCTGGGTCATGATGGGCAGGGTCCTTGGTGGGAGGGTCGGGAGGGGATCCTGACAGGAACAGCGGGGTCTGGGTGTGACGGTTGTCAGGATCCGCCAAAAAACGGTCAGTTTCTTCTTTTGGCGGGAGTGAGGCCGACGTCCGAAGGCCCTTGGGGGGAGGAGGCGGTTCCGGCGGAGACGGCTTCCAGATCGCGGTCAGAGAGTTCGTCCTGCGACTGCGGCTGCGACTGCTGCGGGGAGGGGGACGGCTTGGTCATGGTGGTCATGGTCCTTGGCTGGGGGGAGAGCGGTCAGCTCAGTCTTTTGACGGGGGTGAGGGCGGAGTCCGACGGCCCCCGGGACGCCGATCCGTTTCCGGCGGCGACCGACTCCAGATCATGGTCGGAGAGTTCGCCCGGCGGCTGCGCCACTTCCAGCGGCAGAACCAGAACGGAGCGGGAGGCGGTTTCCTGCACCACGTCCAGCGTCAGGCCGGGGGGCAGGGTGATGCCGAAAGCGTCCTGAAGGGCGCGGGCGGGGTTGGCCAGCAGGGCGGACCGGAAGCGCGGATCCCGGTGCGCCCGCAGCAGGATGGCCCGGTGATCCGACAGACGGGCGTCGATCACATCTTCAATGCTGGGGGTGGCGGAGGGTGCGGGCATGGCGGCTTTCCGGTCTGAACAGGTGTTCAGCCTGTATAGCAGGACTGATGCAGCCCTTACATGAGACGACCGTCACACATCAACTGGGGTTGAAGGCGGCGGATCCGGAACGCTATCCTAACTTTCGGTTGTTTTCCCGGCAGTCGCGCAAGGCTTTCTGATGACGGACTATTTCGCCCATTCCACCGATGGCCCGGAACAGACATGGGAACGGTTGACCGACCATCTGCGGCAGACGGCGGAGCGGGCGGGCGGCTGGGCGGCGGCGCTGGATGCTGTGGCCGACGGTCAGACAGCTCTGGCCGGATGGGCGTGGCTGGCCGGGTGGCTGCATGATGCGGGCAAGGCCAGCGCGGGCTTTCAGAAGCGCCTGCGCGGCGGCCCGAAGGTGGACCATGCCACCGCCGGGGCGGTGCTGGCGGACGGGTACGGGCTGATCGGGCGGCTGCTGTCCTATGGCATCGCCGGGCACCACAGCGGCCTGCCTGACGGGGGAGCGCTGGCCGCCCGCAAGGCAGGCTGGGCCGGTCGTGCCGCCTTTGATGCGGCGGCGGTGGCCCTGCCGCCGGACGGCCCGCTGTTACCGCTGTCCCCCGATCCGCTGCCGGGGGCGCTGGCCACCGGTATGGGGCGGGCGATGCTGACCCGGATGCTGTTTTCCTGGCTGGTTGATGCCGACCGGCTGGAGACGGAACGGTTCTGCTCCCCGGACCGTTCCGCCCGGCGCGGGGCGGAGCGGATCCTGACCCCGGATCTGCCGCAGCGCCTGCAGACCGCGCTGGAGGCCCTGCGCCAGCGGGCGGAGGAAACCGCCTCTCCACTGGCCGGGGTGCGGGCCGATATTCTGGCCGGGGCCCGCGCCGCTGCCCCGCTGGCCCCGGGGTTTTTCAGCCTTCAGGTGCCGACCGGCGGCGGCAAGACGCTGGCGTCGATGGCCTTTGCGCTGGATCACGCCGCCTGCCACGGCCTGCGCCGGGTGATCAGCGTCATCCCCTATACCAGCATCATCGAGCAGAACGCGGCGGTCTACGCCGGGATCTTCGGGCCGGAGGCGGTGCTGGAACACCATTCCGGCTTCCGCGACCATCAGGCCCCGAAAACCGATGGCTCGGCGGAGGATGAGGACAGCGACAAGCCGCGTCTGGCCGAGGACAACTGGGATGCGCCGGTGGTGGTGACCACCAGTGTGCAGTTCTTCGAAAGCCTGTTCGCCACCCGCCCGGAAACCTGCCGCAAGCTGCACAACATCATCGGGTCGGTGATCGTGCTGGACGAGGCGCAGATGCTGCCCGCGTCGCTGCTGCGCCCGTGTCTGGAAGCCCTGCGGGTGCTGGTGCAGCACTGGCGCTGCACCGTGGTGTTCTGCACCGCCACCCAGCCGGAGCTGGAAGCGTCAGACTGGGTGCGGGCCGGGCTGCCGCCGGGCAGCATCCGCCCGATCATCGCCGATCCGCACCGGCTGCACCGCCGCCTGATCCGGGTAACGGTGCAGGACCGGGGGGCACTGACCGATGCGGCGCTGGTGGCGGAGCTGACGGCGGTGCCGCAGGCGGCCTGTATCGTCAACCGCCGCGCCCATGCCGCCACGCTGGCCGGGCTGCTGCGCGAAACCCTGCCGGAGGCGGAGCGCGACAGCGTGTTCCACCTGTCGGCGCGGATGTGTCCGCAGCATCGCCGGATGGTGCTGGCAGCGGCCCGGCAGCGGCTGGCCGCTGGGCTGCCGTGCCGGATTGTCGCCACCCCGGTCATCGAATGCGGGGTGGATATCGACCTGCCGGTGGTGTGGCGGGCGCTGGCCGGTCTGGACAGTCTGGCGCAGGCCGCCGGGCGCTGTAACCGTGAACTGCGGCGCGCCAGCGGGCAGATGTTCCTGTTCACCCCGGATCCGGACCACAGACAGAGGCCGGAGGAACAGCGCCGCCTGTCCGCCACCCGCGCCGTACTGGCGGACCACGCCGACGATCCGTTCAGCCCGGCGGCGATGGCGGCCTATTTCCGGGCCTATTACAACACCAGCGTTCTCGATCAGCCGGAGGTGATGAAGGGCGTGGCCGATGCCTGCAAAAGCCGCCCGGTGATCGCCTTTGAAACGATGGCGGAGCGCTTCCGGATGATCGAGGACGGCGGCGCCCTGCCGGTGCTGGTGCCCTTCGATCCTGCCGGGGTGGCCCTGCTGGACACCCTGCGGCAGACGGAAACCCCGCCGAAACGCCTGCTGCGGCAGGCGCAGGCCTATACCGTCACCCTCTATGCCTCGGAAATCGCCGCACTGGCGCGGGCCGGGCGGCTGGAAACCCTGCATGGCCGCTTCCGCGTGCTGGACGCGGCGGCCTACGATCCGGGGCTGGGGGTGGTTGTGTAAGGAGATGTCGATAGGGTAGAGTTGTGATGTGGTTAATTCTTATAAATGGTATTGTGTCGGGATGAAAAACCGGGGTGTTACCGCCGTTGAGAGGGCAAGGTATGCTGCCTTGCGGCGGTTGATCCATGACGTTACCGAGGCCGAGATCAACCGGTCTTGTCCCCCCGGCTGTATCGCCATTGAATTGACCGGCATTACGGAAGAGGCCCTGTCCTGCTGGGAAGAGATCCGTCTGATGCAGTACCGTCCCGGAAACCCCGGAGGATGGGACTGGGGCCATATCCACAGGGTATACCGGCGTTTCAAGAAACGGTTTGAAGTTGCGGTCTGGGCCGTTGTACGGCGCTCTACTTCCCCGTATGATGAAGTCAGGGTTTTGTGTGGGTTTGCGGTTGGCAAGCCGTCGCGTGCGAATCATGTGTTGAGTATTTATTTTATGGAAAGATCGCCTGAGCCGGATAATCCGCTGAAGACGCGTATACTTTCCATCGTCCTTGACACAGCCATGGCACATGCTATGGCCATTGGCAGCAAGCAACTCCGTTTAGTGCGTCCTTTGCCAGGGATACGGTCAAAATACGAGGCCCTCGGTTTCCGGTTTGTTGAGGGACGCAAACGCTATGCACCTTATTGCGTGCGGGAGGTCTGATCATGAGCAATGCCGTCTATGCCCCTGTCAGTACCGGTTCATCGGTAACCTGCCGGGATAGCGAGGCCATGCTTGATCTGGCCCGCGCCCGCCTGAAAGGCTTCAGAAGCCTGACGTCTGGCCTGACGGCGGATCAGAAGGCTGTGGTCTTCGGGGATGCCGGGCCAGAGGTGGCCGGAGGGGGGAATCTCCGCTGAGGGCAGGCCGTCAGGCCTTTCGGGAACAGAAAGATGACACGGGGCAGACGCTGGTCTGCCCCGTTTTTCGTCTTTGGGGTCTTCCTGAGATGAAGGGGGATAGCCCCGACAACGGCATCCCCCTGCCTTTAACTACATCTTAAAGTAACAGCTCCAGCATAATGATCGACCTTGGATTTTCCTGTTTTGGCCATGAAAGCCGGAGCGGGTGGAGGGGAAGAGGAGGAAGCGCGATGTCCTTTGGTGTGCGGATGCGGGTCAGCGGGGAATACGCCTGTTTCACCCGGCCGGAAATGAAGGTGGAGCGGGTCTCCTACGACGTGATGACCCCGTCGGCGGCGCGCGGCATTCTGGAATGCGTACATTGGAAACCGGCCATCCGCTGGGTGGTGGACCGCATCACGGTGCTGAAGCCGATCCGCTTTCAGTCGGTGCGGCGGAACGAGCTGTCTTCGAAGGTTTCCGGGCAGGAAGCGGCGCGGGTGGCCACCGGGCGCGGCGGGCGGCTGGAAACCTTTATCGAGGACGACCGCCAGCAGCGGGTCAGCCTGCTGCTGACCGATGTCGATTACATCATCGATGCCCACTTCGAGATGACCGACCGCGCCGGGCCGGAGGACAACCCCGGGAAACATCTGGATATTTTCACCCGCCGTCTGGCCAAGGGCCAGAGCTTCCAGCATCCGGTGCTGGGCTGTCGGGAGTTTTCGGCCACCGATTTCGGCCCGGTCAGCGGCGATCTTTCCCCGGTCGATGACAGCCTGCGCGGGGAGCGGGATCTGGGCTGGATGCTGTACGACATTGATCACGCCAACGGGCGGGCTCCGTGTTTCTTCCGGGCGAAACTGGTGGATGGCGTGCTGCATGTGCCGCCCCGGGCCGAGGTGGGGCTGGTGTCATGATCCTGCAACGGCTGAATGAACTGTATGACCGGCTGGCGGCGGAGGACGGCGAGGGGGAAATCCCCCGTCTTGGCTTCGGGGTGGAAAGGATTTCGTGGGCGGTGGTGCTGCGGGCGGACGGCAGCGTCCGGGGGGTGACCGACCTGCGCAACACCGTCATCACCCGGCAGGGCAAGGGCAAGAAGGAAACCTCCAAGGTTCTGCCGCGCCCGATGGTGGTGCCCAAGCCTGCCAGCCCGCGCACCAGCGGAGTGATGGCCTTTCCCTTCTGGGATAAGACCTCGTACGCACTGGGCGCGGAAGAGGGGGGAGACCCCAAGAAAATCGCGAAGCATTTCCCGGCGTTCCGGGCCTTGCAGGCGGAGGTTCTGACCGGGGTGGACGATGCCGGGGCCCGTGCCTTTCTGGCCTTTCTGGCACAGTGGCAGCCGGAACAGGCGGCCGGGCTGGAGCATTGGGCCGAGATCACCGCCACCAATGTGGTGTTCATGCTGGATGGGGAGCCGGGCTTCCTGCACGACCGCCCGGCCTTCCGCGATGCCTGGCTGGCCCGGTGCGCGGCGGCGGAAGGCGATGTCGTCACCGGCCAGTGCCTGATCACCGGCCAGATCCAGCCGGTTGCCAAGGTCCATTCGCCCCTGCGCGGGGTGGTGGATGCCCAGACCTCCGGCGCGGCGATGGTGTCGTTCAATAAAGAATCCTTCTGTTCCTATGGCCGCAGCGCCAAGGATCAGGGCCTGTCGGCCCCGATCGGCCAGCCTGCCGCCTTTGCCTATACCACCGCCCTGAACCACCTGCTGCGCGGCAGCGATGCCAACCGCCAGAAGCTGACCATCGGCGATACCACGCTGGTCTACTGGGCCAACCTGCACCTGAAAGACGGCGGCGAGGCGCTGGTCCACAGCTTTCTGACCGGCGACGGGCTGGAAGGCGATGCCGAAACCGAACAGCGGCTGGACCGCGCCCTGCGGCAGATCCGCGCGGGGGTGCCGCCGCGCGATGTGCTCGGGGTGGAGGCCGATACCCGCTTTTACCTGCTTGGCCTGTCGGCCCCCGGCAAGGCCCGCCTGACGGTGCGCTACTGGGAGGAAACCACCCTCGGCGCGGTGCTGACCAATGTGCAGCGCCACCACGCCGCCATGGCGGTGGTCCCCTCCGGCCCCAATCCGGCAGAGGAACCGCAGATGTTCGGCCTGTGGCAGTGCCTGACCACGCTGGTGCCGGAACAGAAGCGGGAAGAGGTACCCGGCCCGCTGGTGACCACCCTGCTGAACGCGGTGCTGCACGGCACGCCCTATCCGGCGGCGCTGCTGCCGCTGGTGCTGGAACGCATCCGCCACGGCCAGAGCGAAAAGTTTGATCCGCTGTCGGCGCTGCGCGTCGGCCTGCTGAAAGCCACCCTGATCCGCAATTATTCGCAGGAGATCACCGTGTCCCTGAACCCACAGGACAAGACCCCGGCCTACTGCCTCGGGCGGTTGTTCGCGGTGCTGGAGAAGGCCCAGAAAGATGCCTTGCCCGGCCTGAATGCCACCATCAAGGACCGTTACTTCGCCGCCGCCAGTGCCACTCCGGCCATGGTGTTCCCGGTGCTGCTGAAGCTGGCCACCCACCACATCGCCAAGGATGAATACGGCCAGACCAAGGACCGCCAGATCGGTGAAATCATGGAGCTGCTGACCAGTGAGGGGGCGATGCCGGACCGCCTGTCGCTGTCGGAACAGGCGCATTTTGCCGTCGGCTATTACCACCAGCGCACCGACCTGTACCGGAAGAAGGCGGACAGCGCCGCCGCTTCCCCCGATGTTTCTTCTGACGAGGCCGCGAAATGACCGTGTTGCAGAACCGTTATGAATTCGTCTACCTGTTCGATGTCACCAACGGCAATCCCAACGGCGACCCCGATGCCGGCAACATGCCGCGCCAGAACTTTGAAGACCAGCACGGCATCGTCACCGATGTCTGCATCAAGCGGAAACTCCGCAATTACGTCGATCTGGCGCTGGGCGGCACCCCCCGCCACGATATCTATGTGCGCGAAAAGGCGATACTGAACGAACAGCACCAGCGCGCCTACACCGCGCTGGAGGTGGACGCCAAAAACTTCAAGCCGACCAGCGACCCCGCCGCCGCCGCCGCCCTGACCCAATGGATGTGCGATACCTTCTTCGATGTCCGCACCTTCGGTGCGGTGATGACTACCGGTGTCAACTGCGGGCAGGTGCGCGGGCCGCTGCAACTGACCTTCGCCCGCTCGGCGGAGCCGATTTCCGTGCAGGAAATCACCGTCACCCGCATGGCCGTCACCAACGAAAAGGACCGCGAGAGCGAACGCACCATGGGCCGCAAATATGTGGTGCCCTATGCGCTGTACCGCCTGCACGGCTACATTTCCGCCCCGCTGGCCGAACGCAGCGGCTTCACCGAGGCCGATCTGGAAACGGTGTGGACGGCGCTGGCCAATATGTTTGACCACGACCGTTCCGCCAGCCGGGGGGAAATGACGGCACGAGGCCTGAAGGTCTACCGCCACGCCGACCGCCTCGGCTCCACTCCGGCCAAGGCGCTGCTCGACCGGGTGAAGATTGGCCGCGCCCCCGGCAGCACCGGCCCGGCCCGCAGCTTTGACGATTACGTGGTGACGTGGAACCGCGACGGCCTGCCCGCCGGGGTGGAGGCGATTGACCGCTTCTGATCCGGGGGCGGGGCGGGGCGGCGGAACCGTCCTGCGGACGGTGGGGAAGCAAGCCTTTTTCGGGAAAAAGGCTTGACCCAAAAAGCCCGTTTCTGTGATTGGGTGTCAGGAAACCCCGGTTCCGGCGTACTGCGCCGGGCCGGGGTTTTTCTGTCTTCACCGCGAACCGCAAGCAGGCGCTGCGACTCCGGGGGGTTCGCGGTGGCGTAAGAGGTTGAGGGGATTGGATAAATATTTCCGGATGCGGAATAATGACGCCGTTTGGCAGCAGGGATTTGGAGGTTCGCGGTAGAGGGTGTATTTTGAGTGCCGGGTCAAGGCATTGCCAGACACCCAGTCGCCCCCTCACGGGGGCGTGGATTGAAACGACGGCGTTGTCGAGGGCCAGCCCAGTCAGCAGGACGTCGCCCCCTCACGGGGGCGTGGATTGAAACTTTCCCGCGTGATCCGTAAAACGCCTGTCGATACGTCGCCCCCTCACGGGGGCGTGGATTGAAACGCCGGAATGGTACCGGCGGCTCGCTGAAATCACCACGTCGCCCCCTCACGGGGGCGTGGATTGAAACAGTAACCTGCCGCACATGCTTGAAGAGTGCTTGAGGTCGCCCCCTCACGGGGGCGTGGATTGAAACCTGTCCGCTGGCTAGGTGGATTGTACCGCAGGCGGGTCGCCCCCTCACGGGGGCGTGGATTGAAACCGTTCTTTGTCCTCGTATTCGATTTCCAGCGTCACGTCGCCCCCTCACGGGGGCGTGGATTGAAACGTGGCGGTAAACGAAATAGATGTTGTCGGCGTCCTGGTCGCCCCCTCACGGGGGCGTGGATTGAAACACCTGCTATTACGAGGCCGGTTCGTCGATCCGAAGGTCGCCCCCTCACGGGGGCGTGGATTGAAACGCCGTATCGGTATCGGCGATACGCACCGCGTCCTGTCGCCCCCTCACGGGGGCGTGGATTGAAACTTCCGCAGAAACGGAATTGATGGTTCCGCTCAAAGAGTCGCCCCCTCACGGGGGCGTGGATTGAAACGGAGTGACCGTGAGCCTGTCCGATCCCGCCAAAATGTCGCCCCCTCACGGGGGCGTGGATTGAAACAGGGTCTTGGCTCATCATGCCCTCATCAGTCAGCCCGTCGCCCCCTTCGCGGGGGCGTGGATTGAAACAAGGCTCATATAGTCGGTATAGACGTCGGGCACAATGTCGCCCCCTTCGCGGGGGCGTGGATTGAAACTGACGCGATGTTTGTTGCGATGCGAGACGGCAAGGGTCGCCCCCTTCGCGGGGGCGTGGATTGAAACTCCGTGGGGCCTTTCCTCCAGATCGGAGTCCCGTCGTCGCCCCCTCACGGGGGCGTAGAACCGTCTTTGCGACCCTCCCACTTTCCCCAAGGCTTTTTGGCGCTCCCTTTTTCTCGAAAAAGGGGGCATCTCACCGCCCACCGGGCGGTTCTTGCGCCGGATCTGGTTTCCCGCCATGCTGCGGGCCGTTTTCCCGCAAGGAGGCCCCGCCATGCCGCAGACTGCCCCGGATTTTGCCCTGCGTCCGGAAGATCCGTCGGATCTGGAAAGTCTGCGCGGCCTGTACATCGTCAGCCGCTGGCAGGAGATGGCGGAGGCCGGATTGCCGGAGGCGGAGCGGCCGGAGTTCCTGACGTGGCAGTTCTTCCAGCAGCGGGACCATTTCGCCGCCACCGGGGCGGAGGTCTGGGTGATCACCGTGGAGGGGGCAGTGGCCGGGCGGCTGGTGGTGCAGGAGCAGCCGGGGGTTCTGGCGCTGCTGGGTCTGGCGGTTCTGCCGCCGTGGCAGGGCGGCGGGCTGGAAGGCGCGGTGCGGGCGCTGGCGGCGCAGCGGGCGCAGGAAGATGGTCTGGTGCTGGTGGCGGCAGAGCCTGCCGGTGCGGGCCCCGCCACCCCATAAATCCCTGATCGCGGGTTACCACATCAGCGGCACATCGGCGCGGTTGTCGGCATCGGCCCAGTACAGCGACGGCAGCACTTTCGACAGATAGGTGAACTCGGCGTAGCAGTGCTGAAGCAGCCCGAGGCCGATGGCATCGGGCAGGGTGTGGCCGGTTCCGGCGGCGGTCTGGCCGAGGATGAAGCGGCTGCGCAGCACCGCGCCGTAGCTGGTATCGCGCACCACATGCACCATCTGGTCCGCCGGGTCGCCGTTGGCATCCAGCCGGACATCCTCGCCGAAGCCGATGCGGGCGTAGACGGCGGCGGAGGCGTGGCCGTCGGCCATGGTCTGACGGTACAGGGCGGGGGTGAACACCTCTTCCGGGTCGTGGAATTTGATGGTGGCGGACACCGGCGGAAAATCGCCGAGGGCCTCCACGGCGCGGATGGTGGCGCCAACGTAGTTTTTGCCTTTCTGCCAGTGCCGGTCCCAGCCGCAATGCTCCAGATGGTCGATCGGGTGCCACCACTTCAGGTGCTGGGTGGTGTCAAACTGCTTGAACCACCAGTCCAGCATCCGGCCCTTGCAGCCGTGCAGGTCGGTGCGCACCGCCACCACCAGCGCGCCATCGGCAAGGCGGGTGATACCGGTTTCCAGCCGCAGCGGGGCGGGGGCCAGCAGGTCGTCGATGTAAGCGATTCCGGCCCGGGCGGGGTCGGGGGAGAGGGGGGTTCTGTCGGTCATGATGATACTCCGTAATTAGGAAACTTTGATCGTTTCCTAATTACGGAGTATCATCCGCCCCCCTGAGCTGTCAAACGGAGAGTTCCCGTGCCGCCTTCCGCCCCGCCGCCCCGCCCCCGGGGGCGCCCCGCCCTGCCGGAAGAGGACCTGCGGGGAAAAGTTGTGCAGGCAGCCACCCAGATCCTGCTGTCGCAGGGCTATGCGGCGGCGACGATGGAGGCGGTGGCGCGGCAGGCCAATGTGGCGAAAAAGACGGTTTACCGTTTTGCCGCCAACCGCGAGGAGCTGATTGCCCTGATCCTGCGCGACTGGACCGCCCCGTTTCCGCTGGCGTTTGAGGCCGAGGCGGCGGATGCCGGGGCGGCGCTGCGGGTGCTGGAAGACAGTCTCATCCTGATTGCCGGACGGGTGTTGACGGCGGAGGCGGTCGGGCTGTTCCGGCTGCTGGTCAATGATCTTCCGGAGCGGGAGGCGGTGCTGGAGATCTACACGGCGGCGGGGATCGACCGGTCCCGCGCCCTGCTGGCCGGCTGGTTATCCCGCCACCGGGCGCGCGGGGTGATCACCTGCCCGGATCCGGCGCTGGCGGCGGACCTGATCCTGTCGATGGTGATTGCCGAACCGTTGCGCCAGATCGCCATCCGCCTGACCCCGCCACAGCCGGAATGGGACATCCGCCCCCGGGTGCAGGCCGCCCTGAGCCTGCTGCGGCTGACGGCGGGGGCCGCGCCCTGAAACCCTCTCGCAAAAGCTGATGAAAGCCGTCAGTATCCGGTGGTATTCCCGCGCCCGGATATCGGGTCTGCGGGGCAGTGATTCTGGTATGAAGGGCCTTCGGGTGATGAAGAAAAAGCTTCTGCGCGCACGCTATCAATCCGGCGAAGGGGGCTATGCATCCCTTGATGCCCGGGCCCGGGAGGCACGCGAGGCTTTTGTTGCTGCGCATGCCCCGGATACCGCATTGGTGCCGCAGCGTTGTGTGGTCTGTCAGGGGACTGAAATGACCGTGGTCGGCGAGATTGACCGCTACGGCTTCTATTACCCCACCGGCCTGTGTGACTGTTGTGGCACGGTCCAGCAGGCGTTGTATTACCCCGAGGAGGTTCTGGCGGATTTTTATGCGCAGTTCTACCGGCGGCTGTACGGGCATCCCCAGCCGGATGGCCTGTTTGCCCATCAACGCCGGATGGTCGGGCCGGAGATCAGCGCGGCGGTTGCGCCGCTGGTCACGCCGCGGACGGTGCTGGAAGTGGGATGCGGGGCCGGTGGCACCCTGTCGGTGTTCCGGGATCAGGGCTGCCGGGTGCTGGGGCTGGACTTTGACCGCGACTATCTGGCCGCTGCCGGGCGCAACGGGGTCGAGACCCGGCGCGGATCGCTGGAGCAGCTTCAGCCCGGGGAAACCTTTGACCTGATCATTGTCTGCCATGTGCTGGAACATATCAGCGATCCGCTGGCCTTCCTGCTGCGCCTGCGCGATCACCTCAGCCCCGGCGGTGTGCTGTATATTGAGGTGCCGTCGCTGAATGATGTCAGCGCCGGGGCCTATCAGTTTGATCTGCGGAACTACTGGCACATTTCCCACAAGGTGCATTTCTCCAGCCGCTCGCTGGCGCTGCTGGGCAAGCGGGCAGGCCTGACCTGCTTGCAGGCCGATCAGCGGATTGCCTCCTGCTGGGGCCGGGCTGAGGCACCGCAGCCGCTGACGGCGGAAGAGATGGCCGCCTCTCTGGCGGAAAACACCGCGCTGCTGGAGCAGATCGAGCGCAACCGCACCAGCCTGAAGGTCAATCCGCGTTTTGTCGTGCGGGCGGTGCGGCGGTTTGCCCTGCGCCAGCTTGACCGGCTTGGCCTGAAGGATACGGTCAAGCGGATGCTGTCGTAAAACCAGAGAACGACTGTCTGTTTGCGAAGGATATTTTCAGGCTGGACACATTTCCCGAAGTGGCTTTCCGCCTGACAGAGATCAGGAGTAGCCTTTTGTCTGTCAGCGCGCCGGAGCGTCAAGGGGGGGCCGGGGTGGCACCCCGCCACCGGAGCGCGGCGGCACCGGCATGGTTGACCGGCCTGCCTGCATACCGGCAGGCGGTCAACCCTGTGGGGCAATTGGAACAGCAGAGGAAATGGCACTATGAAGAAGCTCATCGCGTGGTCTGTTGCTGGCGTGGCGGTTTTGGCTCTCAGCGGCTGCGCTGAGAACTGGGACATCGACGGCGTGGCCGGTATGAAGGGCAAAGGGGATGCCTTTACCTCTGCCTTGCAGGCCAATTATCTGGACAGTGCCCGTTTCGAGAAGAATGAAGGCAACTGGTCGTCGGTGCAGTATTTCACCGAACGCGCCCGCGCTGCCGCCAATGGCACCGCCCCGACCCCGCAGGAGCCGAAGGAACGCGGTCTCGAGGGCAATGCCGACGTGGCCGCCGCCCGCGCCAGACTGGTTGCCGCGCTGGCGACCAAGGCCCCGAAGGATGCGCCGGAGGCCTGCGCCAAGGCGCAGGTGTCGTTCGAACATTGGATGGAGCAGTTGCAGGAAGGCTGGCAGACCAACGACATCGCCACCTACAAGGGCAATTACGACAAGGCGATGGCCCTGTGCGTGCCGAAGGCGGAGCCGGTGATGGCGGCCAAGCCGAAGATGACCATGCGCTATGTGGTCTATTTCGCCACCGGCAAGGCGGCGCTGGATAAGGCGGCGATGACGGTGCTGTCCGATGTCGCCAAGGAACAGGCGGCGGATAAGCCGATCAACATCTATCTGGCCGGGCATACCGATACGGTCGGCAATGCCAAGGCCAATCAGGCGCTGTCGGAAAAGCGCAGCAAGGCGGTTGCCGCCCAGCTGGCCAAGATGGGTGTCGCCACCAAGGCGCTGGACCTGAAGTCGCTGGGCGAAAGCACGCTGGCGGTTTCGACCAAGGACAATGTGGCGGAAGGCAAGAACCGCCGCGTCGAAATCTGGTTTGAAAAGTAAGATCGGCCGCCCTTTGAAATGATCCGTCTGGCGGCCGGCAAGCCCGCGCGGCATCTGAGCGTCACCGTCTCGGCATGAACTGATCCAACGGGTCAGTTCATGGGCCGGGCGGTATAAGATGATCTGAACCGCAGGACAGGTTGACCTGTCGGTGACGGAACGGGGCAGTGGCGACGCTGCCCCGTTTTGTCTGTTCTGTCGTTTCTAGTCTGCGGTGGCGGGGGGCGGCTGTTTTCTGACAAGACGATCAGTTTCTTTTGATGATCTTAAGAAATAAAACGGGGTTTGGGGCCAATGGCCCCCAGCGGGTCCGGGCGGCAGCCCGGGGAAATGTTTTGGGTCCGGGCGGCAGCCCGGGGAAAGGCTTTGGGTCCGGGATAAGGTTGCAGGATCAGGCCCGGCCTGCGGCCGTCAGCAGCCACTGGCGCACCGCCGCCACCGGGGCCGGGTGGCGCGGCTTGCGCGGGCTGATGACGTAGAAATCCGCTCCGGTCCGTACCTCCACCCCCGGAAACACCCGGCTCAGGCGGCCGCCGCGCAGATCATCCCCGACAAAAAAGTGACTGGCCAGCGCCAGACCCTGTCCGGCAATCGCCGACTCAATCGCCAGAGCGGTCTGGTTGAAGCGGATGTTGTGCGGGGCCGGGGGCGTTCCGGCGGGGAAGGCCTGCTCCAGTACCTGCGGCCATAGGGTGTGGGCATCATGCAGCAGTGGGTAGCGGGCCAGATCCGCCGCCGTCTCCGGCGGGCCGAGGCGGGCCAGCAGCAGCGGGCTGGCCACCGCCACCAGCACCTGATCGAACAGCAGATCGGCCTGAAGCCCGGCCCCGAACGGCGGGCGGCCATAGCGCACCGCCAGATCCACCGAGTCCGACTGGAAGGTGCTAATGCGGTCACTGGCAAGAATCCGCAGGTCAATTTCCGGGTGCAGGGCGGTGAAGGCGGGCAGGCGCGGGATCAGCCAGCGGCTGGCAAAGCTGGGCGTGACGCTGATGGTCAGGTGCTGCGGCTCCGGCGTCAGCAGCTCCGCCGTCGCCTCGGCAATCAGGTCGAAGGCCCGGCGCAGGGTGGTGGCATAGGCGCGCCCGGCATCGGTCAGCGCCAGCGTGCGCGGCAGGCGGTCGAACAGCCGCACCCCCAGCAGGGCTTCCAGCCCGCGCACCTGCTGGGCCACTGCCCCCTGCGTCACCCCCAGTTCCTCCGCTGCCTGCCGGAACGTCAGGCTGCGGGCGGCGGCATCAAAGGCGCGCAGGGCGTTCAGCGGTGGCAGGCGGCGCGGGGTGTCGGTCATGGATGCAGGATCCGATAGTTTTTCTATAGTCTCAACGGTGCCGAACTGGTTCGTCGTGCCCCGGCCCCCATGGTACAACAGGGGCAGTCAAACGACAGCCTTTCCCACGGAGAACGATGATGACAGCAGAAAAAGTGGCCCTGATCACCGCCGGTGGCAGCGGTATGGGCGCGGCGGCGGCAAAGCGGCTGGCGGCGGATGGCTACCGCGTCGGCATCCTGTCGTCCTCCGGCAAGGGCGAGGCACTGGCCGCCGAACTGGGCGGCTTCGGCGTCACCGGATCCAACCAGTCCAACGATGACCTGAAGCGTCTGGTCGATGGTGCCATGGAGCGCTGGGGCCGCATTGATGCGCTGGTCAACAGCGCCGGTCATGGTCCGCGCGCCCAGATTCTGGAAATCAGCGACGAAGACTGGCACAAGGGCATGGACGTTTACCTGATGAACGTCATCCGTGCCGTGCGACTGGTGGTGCCGGTGATGCAGGCCCAGAAGGGCGGGGCGATCGTCAACATCTCCACCGCCTGGGTGGCCGAACCCAGCGCCATGTTCCCGACCTCGGCGGTGTTCCGCGCCGGTCTCAACGCCTACGTCAAGCTGGTCGCCGATACCTACGCCGCCGACAACGTGCGCATCAACACCGTGCTGCCGGGCTGGATCGACAGCCTGCCCGCCACCGAGGAACGCCGCGCCGGGGTGCCGATGCAGCGCTACGGCACGTCGGAGGAAATCGCCGCCACCATCGCCTTCCTCGTCTCCGACGGTGCCGGGTACATCACCGGCCAGAGCCTGCGGGTCGATGGCGGCCTGATGCGCTCCATCTGAGTACGAAGGGACCGGACGGGGCGTCAGGGGCTTTGCGGGTTCCACCCGCACCCGCCAAGGGCCTTCAGGCCCTTGGATCCCGTTTTTGCGGCCGGACTGGCGTCTTGAGAGAAGTCCGCAGCCTGTTTTGATGGTCTTAAGACACCAAAACGGGGTTTGGGGCCAATGGCCTCAAGCGGGTCCGGGCGGCAGCCCGGGGTATGGATGCAAGGGGTAATGCGGGTTCCACCCGCGCCCGCCAAGGGCCATTGGCCCTTGGATCCCGTTTTGGGGCCGGACTGGCGTCTTGAGAGAAGTCCGCAGCCTGTTTTGATGGCCTTAAGAGACCAAAACGGGGTTTGGGGCCAATGGCTCCAAGCGGGTCCGGGCGGCAGCCCGGGGTATGGATGCAAGGGGCTTTACGGATTCCACCCGCGCCCGCCAAGGGCCATTGGCCCTTGGATCCCGTTTTGGGGCCGGGTGGGCGTCTTGGCAGAAGTCCGCAGCCTGTTTTGATGGCCTTAAGACACCAAAACGGGGTTTGGGGCCAATGGCCCCAAGCGGGTCCGGGCGGCAGCCCGGGGTATGAATGCAAGGGCGAATGCGGGTTCCACCCGCGCCCGCCAAGGGCCATTGGCCCTTGGATCCCGTTTTGGGGCCGGGTGAGCGTTCTGGCAGAAGTCCGGAACCTGTTTTGATGGCCTTAAGACACTAAAGCGGGGTTTGGGGCCAATGGCCCCAAGCGGGTCCGGGCGGCAGCCCGGGGTATGGATCCAAGGGGCTTTACGGATTCCACCCGCGCCCGCCAAGGGCCATTGGCCCTTGGATCCCGTTTTGGGGCCGGGTGGGCGTCTTGGCAGAAGTCCGCAGCCTGTTTTGATGGCCTTAAGAGAATAAAACGGGGTTTGGGGCCAATGGCCCCAAGCGGGGCCGGGCGGCAGACCGCTGTGGGGTTGGGTCCGGGCGGCAGCCCGGGGGGACGGAATGATACAAAAAAGGGAGCCGGTGCAGGCTCCCTTTCCTGTTTTCTGAAGGCGTGGGCCGTTTACCGGCTGCCGCACTGGCCGCGATGGCGCAGCAGGTGATCGGCGAGGGTGACGGCCATCATCGCTTCGGCCACCGGCACGGCGCGGATGCCGACGCAGGGGTCGTGGCGGCCTTTGGTCCGCACGTCCACCTCGGTCCCGTGGATGTCCACGCTGTGGCGTGGCGTCAGGATTGAGGAGGTCGGCTTCACCGCCATGCGGGCGATCACCGGCTGGCCGGTGGCGATGCCGCCGAGGATGCCCCCGGCGTGGTTGGACAGATAGCGGATCGAGCCATCGGCGTTCATCCGCATTTCGTCGGCGTTGTCTTCCCCGCTGTAGGCGGCGGTGTCGAAGCCGTCGCCGATTTCCACGCCCTTGACGGCGTTGATCGACATCAGCGCTTTGGCGAGGTCGGCATCCAGCTTGTCATAGACCGGGGCACCGAGACCGGCGGGCACGTTATCGGCCACCACCTCGACCACCGCCCCGCAGGAGGATCCGGCCTTGCGGACGCCGTCGAGGTAGGCTTCCCAGTCGGCCACCGCACCGGGATCGGGGCAGAAGAACGGGTTGGTGTTGACCGTCTCCCAGTTCCAGCGGCTGCGGTCGATGCGGTGCGGGCCAAGCTGCACCAGCGCGGCGCGGATGATGACACCGCCGGGCACCAGCGCGTTCAGCACCGCCCGGGCGACGCCGCCCGCTGCCACCCGCATCGCGGTTTCGCGGGCGGAGGACCGGCCGCCGCCGCGATAGTCGCGGATGCCATACTTCTGCCAGTAGGTGACATCGGCATGGCCGGGGCGGAACTGCTGGGCAATCTCGCCGTAATCCTTCGACCGCTGATCGGTGTTTTCGATCAGCAGGCCGATGGGGGTGCCGGTGGTCTGCCCTTCGAACACCCCGGACAGGATGCGGACGGCGTCCGGCTCCTGCCGCTGGGTGACGAAACGGTTCTGGCCCGGTTTGCGCCGGTCCAGCCACGGCTGAAGATCAGCCTCCGACAGCGGGATGCGCGGCGGCACGCCATCCACCACACAGCCGATGGCCGGGCCATGGCTTTCGCCGAAGGTGGTGAAGCGGAACAGGGTGCCGAAACCGTTGCCAGACACGGGGGATCAGTCCTTCTTGTAATAGGCCAGCAGGTCCGACAGCTCGCCCGCGCTGGCGGGGTTGAGCATGCCGACGGTGTGATAGCCGGAGTCGACGTGCAGCACTTCGCCGGTGACGCCGGAGCCGAGGTCGGACAGCAGATACAGGCCGCTGTTGCCGACGTCTTCGATGGTGACGTTGCGGCCCATCGGGGCGTTCAGTTCGTTCCAGCGCAGGATCAGGCGGAAATCGCCGATGCCGGAGGCGGCGAGGGTCTTGATCGGACCGGCGGAAATGGCGTTGACGCGGATGCCGTTGGGGCCGAGATCGGCGGCCAGATAGCGCACGCTGGCTTCCAGTGCCGCCTTGGCGACGCCCATCACGTTATAGTGCGGCATCACCTGTTCCGCCCCGTAGTAGGACAGGGTGACCAGCGACCCGCCTTCCTTCATCAGCGGCTGGGCGCGGCGCGCCACGTCGGTGAAGGAATACACCGACACATGCATACAGTTGAGGAAGTTGGGCAGGGTGGTGTTGTAATACGGGCCCTTCAGCTCTTCCTTGTCGGAAAAGGCGATGGCATGCACCACGAAATCAAGGCCGTCCCATTCCTTGGCGATGGCGGCAAAGCAGGCATCCATGCTGTCGGAGTCGGTGACGTCACACGACAGCACCAGCGGGCTGCCGACACTTTCGGCCAGCGGGCGGACGCGGCGTTCCAGCGCATCCCCCTGATAGGTAAAAGCGAGCTGAGCCCCTTGGGCGGCGCAGGCCTTGGCGATGCCCCAGGCGATGGAGCGGTCGTTGGCAACGCCCATAATCAGGCCTTTTTTGCCCGCCATAAGCTGGGTGGACGCGGTCATCAGGGTACCCTCTGTCTGTGTTAAATCCGTGCAGCAATGCTACAAAGAGGGCGGCATCCTACACCAGTTGCGCATTGCGTCAAAGATTCCGCAGAGAAAGGGGAAACAGTATGCCGTTACGGCCGCAAAACTGGAAACAGCCATGAGCAGTCCCGGTGAGCACACCCCCGGCGAACACACCCCCGGCGGGGTCAGGCCGTCCGGCTACCGGCTGACGGTGCGGCGGCTGACGCAGAGGGAGGCGGGGCCGCTGGCCTTTGCCCTGCATCTGGCACAGCGGGCGCGCGGCGATGCGGTGCTGCGGGCGGCGGGGGCGCTCAGTTATACCTCGCTGCTGGCGGTGGTGCCGTTCCTGACGCTGGCGCTGGCGGCGCTGGGGCTGTTTCCGGTGTTCGAGGATGCGCGCGGGGCGGTGCAGGGGTTTATTTTCGATAATTTCGTGCCGACCGTCGGCACCACGCTGCACCGCAATCTGGCCCGCTTCATCGGCGCGGCAGGGCGGCTGACGCTGGTCGGCACGCTGGGGCTGACGGTGACGGCGGTGCTGCTGCTGGTCAGCATTGAACGCACCTTCAACGTCATCTTCCGGGTGCGGCGGGCGCGGCCGCTGGTGCTGCGGATTCTGCTGTACTGGGCCTTCCTGACGGTCGGGCCGCTGCTGCTGGGGGGGATGTTCTCGCTGGCGTCGTGGGTGATGGCACTGGGGCTGCGCGATCAGGGGGTGCCGGTGCTGCTGGATCTGCTGGCGGTGATGGCACCGGGGCTGGTGACCTTCGCCGGGCTGATCGGCCTGTACTATCTGGTGCCCAACCGCCGGGTGCGGCTGTGGGATGCGTTGCTGGCGGCGGCGGTGGCGGCGGGGCTGTTCTGGCTGCTGCGCGCCGGTTTTGTCGCCTTTATCAGCAACGTCCGCACCTATGAGAGCATTTACGGCACGCTGGCGGTGGCCCCGCTGTTTCTGGTGTGGATCTACCTGTCGTGGGTGGTGGTGCTGTGCGGGGCGGAACTGGCGGCGGCGCTGCCGGAATGGCGGCTGCGCCGGATCGGCCTGACCGACCACGGCGGGCTGGGCCGTCTGGTGATGGCGCTGGATCTGCTGCGGGCGCTGGAGGAAGCCACCCCGCGCGGGGCCGGGCTGGACCGCACCGGCCTGCTGGCGGTCACCGCCCTGTCGGAGGATGCGGTGATCCTGCTGCTGCAACGGCTGTCGGCGGCGCATTTTGTGGCGCGGGCGGAAAACGGGCGCTGGGTGTCCACCCGTTCCAGCCATGATGCGACGGTGCAGGATCTGCTGCTGGCGCTGGAGATCGGGCTGCCCGATTCGGCGGTGCTGGAACAGGCGGCGCTGGAGCGGGCGGTGATGGGGCCGGCCCTGACCGATGCCCTGTCCGGCGCGGCGCGGATGCAGGCGGTCGGCCTGTCGATCCCGCTGGACCGGGTGATGTGGGACCGGCGGCCCGGCGGCGGGGCCGGGCGGCATTGAGAGGGGATTATTTCCGGGGGAGACGCCGCCGCAGGATGCGCAGACCCCGCACCACGGGATAGGCCCAGCCGAGCCACGGCGGCAACGGCAGAAAATCCCGGTCTTCCTGCGTGGTGGCCAGCAGGAACAGCAGCAGCCCGAACTTGGCGCGCCCGGTCTCGTGCAGGACGAACAGCCAGCGGATATACGGGCCAAGGCCGATGTACAGCGCCAGATCCCAGCGCCCGCCGGGCAGATCATCCAGCACCGGGGCAAGGGTCGCCGCCAGCGGCCTGACCCGTTGACGCTGGCGGTCCTCTGCCCGGACGGCGGCGGGTACTTTTGCCGCCAGCAGGCCTTCCGCCAGACTCACCGCCAGCATCACCTGCCGTTCGACCGACAGCCTGCGGGCAAAGGTCAGCACCGCCTGCCAGTCAAGGTCCGGGTCTTCCAGCGCCCAGACGATATCAACCAGCCACATCAGGCGGTTCCAGTGATGCCGTGTCCCGTGCACCGCCGCGTAGACCACCGCCTGCACCTTGTCCAGCGTCGGGACATCGGTGTTGCCGATCCGCACCTGTGTGACGTGGGACCACGGATCGAACAGGGCGATGGGAAACTGGCGGTCGTCGTACCCGAACCGCAGGTGCAGCTCAATCATCGGCCACGGGCCGCTCCGGTGCAGGGAGACCGCATGGTCGGTGGCAAAATGGGCATCCAGTCCGGCCGGAGTGACGTCGGACAGGCGGTAGTCCAGGCCTTGAAGGCAGGTCAGGGCGCGGTCGCGGTCCTGCGGATGAACCAGCAGGTCGATATCCGCCCCTTCCCGGTTCGAGAATTTGTCAAACAGAGTTGCAAAGGCGATGCCTTTGATCACCAGAAAGGGGATCCGGGCGCTGTTGAAGGCCTTGGCGACCATGGAGATGGTCAAGGCCCGCTTCAGCACGGCCATGGCGGCTCTCTTCTGGCGCTCGGAAAGGGCGGTGGTCAGCGGTTCCGGCAGGGTATCGCTCAGGGCAGAGGCGGCGGGCAGGGCCAGCGCCACCCCATGGCGCACCAGCATGGCGCTGAGGTCCGTGCTGTCCACTGTTTCCGCGTAGTGGCGGGCGGCCGCGCGGTCGCCCCGCAGCAGGGCCGCGATCAGGGTAAAGGCGGGCTGCCACTGCTGATCCAGGGTGCCGCTGAGGGTCAGTGCTGACACAGTGCAGGGCCCCTGACAGACGGCATGCTCTTTATGGTGCTGATCATGGTGGCCTTTCGCTCGTGTGGCATGGTTCCCGGCATCTCTGCTGCCACTGTTCCGGACGGACCGCCTGTGGTGGGGCCGGGCCTTAAGCCGCGCCACGGCCCATGACCGGCGCCCTCATATCATACCCGTTGCTCCATTAAAATGATTACTCTTTTCGGCTTTGGTCCCTGAGGCCGGGGGGAGGGATACCCTGCAAAGTTTAGGGGAGTCGACCGCGATGGCCCGATGCCTGCTTGCTGTACTGTAGAACGGTTCCATAATGGAGCCGGTGCCCCGGTTGGGATGACCCGCCATGACAGCTCCTGATACTGCCCCTGACACTGCCCCTGACACGCCTTCCAGTGCTGCTTCCAGTGCTGCGTCCGGTGCTGCGTCCGCCGCGGCCCGGCAGGCGGCGGATAAGCGCCGCAGCCTGAACATGTTGCCCTACGGTGACCGTGTGATGCTGATCAGCACCGCCGATGTCTGGGGCTGGCTGCGGCTGGGCTGGCGCGATTATCTGCGGCATCCGGGCCGCAGCACCGCCTATGGCGCGGTGTTTGTCGCCATCGGCTACGGGCTGGCCTTCGGGCTGAAGGCGCTGGGGATGCTGTATCTGATCACCCCGATGATCGCCGGGTTCCTGCTGGTGGCGCCGCTGCTGGCGCTGGGGTTTTACGCCCTGTCGCGCGATGCCGAGCAGGGCCGCCCACCGTCGCTGTGGCGGGCGCTGAACGCGTGGCAGGCCAACAGCTTCCATGTCATCACCGCCGGGCTGCTGCTGATGCTGTTCATGATGATCTGGGTGCGGATCGCCGCCCTGATCTTCGCGCTGTTCTTCCCCTATACCTCGCTGACGTGGCATGCCACGCTGGAGGCCCTGCTGACCCCGGACGGGCTGCTGTTTCTGGCGGTCGGCACCGGGGTCGGCGGGGTGATGGCGGTGATCGGCTTCACCTTCTCCGCCTTCAGCCTGCCGCTGCTGCTGGATCGCAAGGTGGATGCCTTTGCCGCCGGATACCTCAGCGGGCTGGCGGTGCTGGCCAATCCGGGGCCGATGCTGCTGTGGGCGGCGATCATCACCGCCCTGACGGTGCTGGGCCTGCTGACCGGCTTTCTGGGCCTGATGGTGACGCTGCCGCTGCTGGGGCATGCCACATGGTATGCCTACCGCCGGATCCTCCGCTGGGACTGACGGATCAGATCAGAACGTCAGGACGGATCCTGAAGTCTGTTCCCGAACACCGCCATCGCCTCCACCACCGGGCGGACCTGTTCCCCCAGCGGGGTCAGGCTGTAATCGGTGCGGGGCGGGACCGTCGGAGTGGTGGTCTTGTGGATGATCCCTTCCTGCTCCAGCAGGCGCAGCCGCTGCGACAGCACCTTCGGGCTGATCCCGGACAGGGAGTGCAACAGCTCGGAGTACCGGCGGGTGCCGCCCAGCAGATCGCGCAGGATGCGGGTGGTCCAGCGGCCATCGAGAATGCGGGCAGCCCGTGCCACCGGACAGTCCGGCTGGCAGGGGCCGACGGCAGCAGGCAGAACGTCGGAGGAGGAGGAGGGCGTGGGGGCGGCTGACTCGGGCGGCATTGTGGCCTCCGGCGGGGCGGACCACTTTTCTGGGGAAAAGTAGTGATTTTTCCAATAGTTACCAAAAAGTAACTCCTTCCCGCCGCAAAGTCAAAAGTCTACAGTTCCGGCACTGGCAGCGTCGGGGGGGCATCGGGCCCGTTGGCCGGGGCTGTAAGGGGATACACCACATCATGACACCACGTTTGAACCGGATGCCGGGCGCATCCGTGACCGTGCCCGTGCGCCCGTTGCGCCGGGCCCGGGTGCTGACCGTCACCCTGTGGGGGATTGCCGCCGTGCAGGCGGTGCTGGGGCTGGGGTTTCTGATCGCCCCGGCGCAGACAGCGGCGGTGCTGGGGTTTTCTCCGGCCCCCGGCTGGGCAGATTGGCTGTTTGGCATGATGGCGGCGCGGTTTCTGGCCTTCGCCTATGGCATGGGGCTGGCGGCCCGCAATCCGGCGGCGGCGCGGCCGTGGATCGGGGCGATGGTGGTGATTCAGGCACTGGACTGGCTGGTCACCCTGCGCTTCCTGCTGGCCGGGGCGGTGACGCTGGCGCAGGTCAGCACCGCGTCGTTCCTGCCGGTGATCTTTGTGGTGGTCCTGCTGCTGTGCTGGCCGCAGGCGGATGACAGCAAGGCCGGGGCCTGATGGGCTGGCTGGCGGCGGCGCTGTTCCGGCGGGTGCAGGCGGCGGGGTTTTACGAAGACCTGCACCGCCGGGCAGTGGCGCTGCTGCCGCCGGGGGCCGACGGGGCGGCGTGGCTGGATGTCGGCTGTGGCCCCGGGCTGCTGGCGCGGCTGGCGGTGGTCCGGGGCTACACCGTCACCGCCGTTGACCGCGATCCGGCGATGATCGCGGCGGCGGCCCTGCACCCGGCCAATGATGCGCTGATCCGGCTGCGGCGGCTGCGGTTCCGCACCGCAGCGCTGGAGGATCTGACCGGGTGGGATCCGGTATCGGTGGTGTCGGCGGGGTCTCTGCTGGCGGTGGTGCCGGACCGGGCGGCGGCGTTGCGGCAGCTGCTGGCCCGGCTGGCTCCGGGCGGGCAGCTGCTGCTGGTGGAGCCATCGGCCCGGATGACCCTGCGCCACGCCCTGCGCTGGCTGGTGCAGTCCGGAGGGGGAGCCGGAGGGGGCGGGTGGCTGCTGCTGTGGGCGGCCACCCGGACCCCGGCGCGGGTGGTGGACCGTGCGGGACTGGACCGGATCCTGTCCGCCATGGCCGGGACGTGGCGGCTGGAGGCGGTGCCGCTGCTCGACGGCATGGTGACGGCGTGGGTTATTTCTGCCGCCTGAGCGGGCGGGACTCTTTGGTCCCTTACAGGGTCAGCCGGAGCGGGCAAGGGCCGCCGCCAGGATGGGCAGCAGCGGCAGCAGCGCCAGTTCCGCCATGACGCAGCGGCGGACGCTGGCGGCCTGTTCCGGCGGTATGGCCTGTGGCTGGCGGGCCCAGCGGCGGAAGCGCAGGGTCGGGAATACCGACAGCAGGCCGACGGCGGCAAATACCGCCAGCTTGGCCCAGAACAGCGGGCTGGCGGCGTAAAAGGCGGCCCCCTTGGCAGTGCCATCCCACATCACCCGGCAGCCACCCAGCCCCAGCACCGCCGCTGCCGCCACGCCATACACAAGGTCGGTGCGGGCCAGCAGGCGCAGGGTGTCCGGCCGCAGCGGCAGGCGCAGCAGCAACGCCTGAGCGCCGAGGGCAGCGACAAGGGTGAAGGCGGCAAGGTGATGACCGGCGGCCAGCAGCAGGTCTTTCATGGCGGTTTCTCCGGCAGGCGGGGCTTGCGGCGGCGGGCGGAACCCGATATGTGAACGATGATTACATATCGGCTCTAATGAGAACGGTGTCAACATATGACGCAGGATATGACGCGGGAAACCTATCATCACGGTGACCTGAAAGGGGCGCTGCTGCGCGACGGGCTGGCGATGGTGGCCGCCGGACGGCTGGAGGCGGTCAGCCTGCGGGAACTGGCGCGGGGGCTGGGGGTCAGCGCCAGTGCGGTGTACCGCCATTATCCGGATAAGCAGGCTCTGGTGGCGGCGATTGCGGCGGAGGGGTTCCGGCAGTTTGCCGCCACCCTGACAGGGGCGGTGGGGACAGTTACGGTGGGGGCGGCGGATCCGGCCGGGCCGCAGCGGCTGGCGGCGGCGGGGCGGGCCTATCTGGCCTTTGCCGGAGCCAACACCGGTCTGTTCCGGCTGATGTTCGGCAGCGGCGGGCCGGGGCGGGTGGCGGTGGAGGCCGCCGATGCCAGCAACCCGGCCGGGCAGGCTTTCGGGCTGCTGATGCAGTGCCTTGAGACCGCACCGCTGGCCCCGGAGGAAACCCTGCGGCAGGCGGCGGCGGAGGCATGGGCGCTGGTGCACGGGCTGGCCTGCCTGCATCTGGATGGCCTGTTGCCGCCTGAGGCCGGGGCGGCGGCCCTGACCGCCTACAGCCAGCGCCGCTTCAGCGCGGGGGCGTAGGGCGCGCCGCGGCGGATTTCAGAACTCCGGTCTTCAGAACTCCGGTTTTCAGAACTTTTGGGCGCGCACCACCTCGACGGTGCTGATCAGCAGCAGCAGGCCGTGGCTTTCCAGCAGCGGGGTCAGGGCATCGGTCAGGGCGGCGGCTTTCTCTTCGGTGGTGACGGTGGTGAAAATCACTTTGGAATCAGCGCCGGTCACCTGATCGTCGCTCCATTCCCCGCCATGCCCGGCCCCGCCGAGGGTCGGCACCAGCGTATAGGCGGTGACGCCAACCCCGGCGGCGGTGGCGGCAATGCGCGGCACCAGCGGGGAGTCCACCAGAATTTCGACTTTGCGGCGAAGGGTCGTGGTCGTCATGCGGGCACCATCCAGACGGCGAGGGAAATATACAGCGGCAGGCCAAACGTGATGTTAAACGGGAAAGTCACCGCCAGCGACATGGCCAGATACAGGCCGGGGTCAGCCTGTGGCAGCGCCAGACGCAGCGCCGCCGGAACCGCGATATAGGAGGCACTGGCGGCCAGCATCCCCAGCGCCGCCGCCGATCCGGGGGACAGGCCGGTCAGGGCCGCCAGCCCCACCCCCAGCGCCCCGTTGATCACCGGCATGGCAATGCCCAGCAGGGCCAGCCGCAGGGTCAGGGACCGGGCCTGCCGCAGGCGGCGGGCGGCCACCAGCCCCATATCCAGCAGAAACAGGCACAGTACCCCCCGGAAGCCGGTTTCAAATACCGGGGCGATGGTGGCAAAGCCGGGCTTGCCGATCACCAGCCCGATCACAAAACTGCCGGCCAGCAGCACCACCGATCCGTTCAGCAGGGTTTCATGCAGCAGGGATCCGGTGGACTGGCCGCCCGCCCCGGCCCCGGCTCCGGCATCATCGCCCCGGCCCCGGGCCAGCAGCAGGCCGACGATGATCGCCGGAAGCTCCATCAGCGCCAGCACCGCCACCATATAGCCCGCCGGGGGCATGCCGCCGGTGGTCAACACCTCCACCCCGGTGACAAAGGTCACCACCGACACCGAGCCGTAATGCGCCGCCACCGCCCCGGCGTTCAGGCGGTCCAGCCGCCCGAAGGAGCGCAGCAGCGCAAAGGCCAGCACTGGCAGCAGGACCGACAGCGTCAGCCCGGCCAGCGCCGCCAGCGCCATATCGGTGGTAAAGCCGCTGACCGCCACCTCGACGCCGCCCTTCAGGCCGATGGCGGCCATCAGATACAGCGAAATGCCCTTGGCCACCGCCTCCGGCACCGTCAGGTCAGACCGGGCAAAGGCGGCAACGGCCCCCAGCAGGAAGAACAGGATCACGGGGGACAGCAGGGCGGCAGGGCTGGCGATCATCGGCGGTCACCGCTGGCAGAGGAAGGGGAGGGGGATTAAGGCGCAGGCCGCCAGCCGACAAAGTCAGCGGTCAGGCTTTGCAGATACAGCCGGTCGCCGCTTTCGGTGACGCCGCTGGTGTCCGGGGTCGCTCCGGCGGGGTCCTGAAGGTCCGCCGTCACCCGGCCATCGGGATCAAAGGCGAAGACATGGCCATAGGGGCGCGGCACCGGCCACAGGCTGCGCGGCAGGCGCAGGATCACCGCCCGCAGTTCCGGCAGGGCAGACAGATGGTCGATCACCGGGCTGCGGGCCTTGGTCAGGCCGACCCAGGTCCGCCCGTCGCGGCCGCGCATCAGGTTGTCGGGGTAGCCGGGCAGGTCCTCCAGCAGCACCCGTGCCGAGGCATCCCCCTCCGGCGGCAGGGTGGAAACATCCACTGCCTGCGCCTTCGGGTCGATTGACCAGATGCGGTACCGCCCGGTTTCCGCCACCAGCAGACGGGTGCCGTCCGCCGACAGGGCGATGCCGTTGGCGAAGCTTAAGCCCCGCGCCACCACCCGCACCCGGCCATCTGCCGGGGAATAGGCCAGCACCCGCCCGGTGGCCGACTGTTCCAGAATATCCAGCAGGCTGGCGTTGAAGGTGCCGCCCCAGCGCGCCGGGTCAAACCGGGTGGAGGAGGCGGTGAAGTACACCGTCCCCTCGGCGGCGATGATAACGCTGTTGGGATAGATCAGCGGGTCACCGGGGCCGATCTGGGTCAGCAGCGGGGACACCACGCCGTCCGGGCTGATGGCGACCAGCCCGCGCAGGGCATCGGCGGCGATGATCCGCCCGGTCTGGTCAAAGGCAAAGCCCAGCACCCGGCCACCGGTGACCGCCACTTCCTGCGGCAGGCCGCCCGCCGGATCCAGCCGCAGGATCCGCCCGTCATGGACGGCGGCATAGGGCAGGCCATCCGGGCCGATGGCAATGTGTTCCGGCCCGTCCGCCCCGCCAAGGCCGATGCGGTGCACCCCGGCCAGACCGGTGTTGGCGGCATGGGGGCCGCTATATCCGGCATCCACCGGGGCCTGCCACGCCCGGGGCGTGATCGGCACCGGCCACAGCAGCAGATAGGCCGCCCCGGCCCCCAGCACGGCCAGAACCAGCAGTGTCAGCATCCGTCCCGGCCCCCTGCGGCGGGAGGAGCCATACCGTCTGAATCTGCGGGAACGTGAAGCCATGGGTCTGTAATCCGGTCCGGTGACTAGAGAGGGCGAAAAAGACAGGCGAAGGAAACCTCTGGCAGGATGGGGGACTGTCGGCGGGAGTCAAGTCCGGGTGGGGCAGGAATAATATATAGTGAAAATTTAATATAAATTCCCCTGCGCTGCGACGGGGGAAAGGGGCGTGACAGCCCGGCGCGGTTATGGCACAGCAGGGGGATGACCGCATCCGCCCCCCTTTCTGCCCGCAGCCTGCCCCGGCATGGCCTGCCACAGGGCAGCCTGACAGCGCAGTGGACCGTTTTGATAACGGTCTGCGTGCTGCTGTTTCAGGCGTTGCTGGGCGGGCCGCTGCTGCCGCAGGGCATCGGGCTGGGCGAGGATGCCCTGATCCTGTGTACCGATGCCGGGATGACCGCTGGCCCTGAGTCCGGCGGCGGAGTGACCCGGCATGACTGCGGCGTGGTCTGCCAGACCGCCTGTGCCGCCGGGCCGCTGCTGCTGCGGGTGGCGGTGCTGCTGCCCCTGCCGGGGACCCCGGTGGTGGCGCGGCTGTGGGACAGTGCGGTCAGCACCCCGGCCCCGTCCGGGCCGCCGCTGCGGCTGTCGGCGCGGGGGCCACCCCTGTTTTCGTGATGACTGTGTGATCCGTCCGCCGTTCTGCCGGGGTGTCTCCGGCGGCGGACCCCATCCCTGTTTTCACGGAGCATTTCCGTCATGAGCATGTTTTCTGCCGCTCTGCGTGCTTCCGCCCGCCTGCTGGCCGGGGCCTTCCTGTTCGGTGCGGCCCTGACCGGCCCCGCCCTTGCTGACATCACCGTCACCGATGTGAAAGGGCGCACCGTCACCGTGCCGAAGGTGCCGGAGCGGGTGGCGCTGGGCTTTTATTACGAGGATTATCTGGCGGTCGGCGGCCCCGGTGCCATGGACAAGGTGGTGGCGCTGGCCCTGCCGACCTGGAAAGACTGGCGGCCCCGGCAGTTTGAGGCCTACGCCAAGGTTTTCCCGAAGCTGACCACCCTGCCGGATATCGGCAATACCGAGGACAACACTTTCTCGGTGGAGAAGGTGATTGCCGCCAGTCCGGATCTGCTGATCCTGGGGGCGTGGAACTATGACGCGCTGGGAGAAGGCGTGAAGCTGATCGAGGCGGCGGGGATTCCGGTGGTGGTGCTGGATTACAACGCCCAGACCATCGAGAAGCATGTCACCTCCACGCTGGCGCTGGGCAAGCTGCTGGGCACCGAGGACCGGGCGCAGGCGCTGGCGGAAAACTATAAGAACGCCTTCCGGGATATCGAGGCCCGCATCGCCAAGGCCGGACCGACCACCAAAAAGGTCTATGTCGAACTGGCGCAGAAGGGGCCGTCGCAGGTCGGTAATTCCTACGGCACCACCATGTGGGGGGCGCTGATCGAGCAGCTTGGCGGGCAGAACATCGCCAAGGGACAGATCGGCAACTGGGGGCCGCTCAGCCCGGAATACGTGCTGGCGCAGCAGCCGGACCTGATCTTCCTGTGCGGGTCGGAATGGCTGAACAAGCCGGAAGCGGTGACGGTCGGCTTCGGCGCTGATCCGGCGGTGGCCCGCGAGCGGATGGCGGCGTACCTGAAGCGCCCGGGCTGGTCGGATCTTCCGGCGGTCAAAAATGCCGGGGTCCATGCCCTGTACCATGGCGGGGCGCGCACCCTGTCTGACTTCGTTTATGCCCAGTACATCGCCAAGCAGCTGTATCCCGAGGCGTTCAGCGATGTCGATCCGGACCGCAACATCCGCGATTACTACGCCAAATGGCTGCCGGTGGCGGCAGACGGTGTGTTCGTCCTGCCGTACAGCCCCGCTGCCCGATGACGGGTGTGATGTCTGCGGAAACGATGCGCGGTGCCTACCGCCGCGCATCGGCCCGGCGGGTGGCGATGATTGTCGCCGCCGTGCTGGTGCTGGCCCTGCTGATGATGCTGGACCTGACCACCGGGCCATCGGGGATGCCGCTGCCGGTGGTGCTGAAAGGGCTGGCCGATGGCCCGCACGGGGCCAGCCGGGGGGTTGCCACAATCCTGTGGGATCTGCGGATGCCGCAGACCCTGATGGGGGCGCTGGTCGGGGCCTGTCTGGGGCTGGCCGGATTGCAGATGCAAACCATCCTCGGCAACCCGCTGGCCAGCCCGTTCACGCTGGGCTTTTCCGCCGCCGCCGGGTTTGGCGCGGCGCTGGCGATCATGTTCGGCGGTCTGGTGCCGCTGCCGTCCTATCTGGTGATTCCGGCCTCGGCGTTTGCGATGACGCTGGTGGCCTGCGGGCTGGTCTATCTGGTGGCCCGGCTGCGCAGCGCCTCGCCGGAAATTCTGGTGCTGGGCGGTATCGCCGTTCTGTTCTTCTTCCAGTCGGTGCAGTCGCTGTTACAGTTTCTGGCCTCGCCGGAGGTGTTGCAGCAGATCGTGTTCTGGCTGTTCGGCAGCCTGCTGAAAGCCACCTGGACCAGCGTGACCGTCTGCGCGGTGATTCTGGCGGGCAGCCTGCCCTTTGTGCTGCGCGATATCTGGGCGCTGACCACGCTGCGGCTGGGCGATGCCGGGGCGCTGAGCCTCGGGGTGCCGGTCGAGGCGGTGCGGCGGCGGACCTTTCTGCTGGTGGCGGTGCTGACGGCGGGGGCGGTGTCGTTTGTCGGCACCATCGGCTTTATCGGGCTGATCGCGCCCCATGCCGCCCGCACGCTGGTGGGGGAAGATCACCGCTTTGCCCTGCCGCTGGCGGCGGTCACCGGGGCGGTGATCCTGATCGGGGCATCGGTGTTCGGCAAGCTGATCTCCCCCGGTGCGGTGATCCCGGTCGGCATCATCACGGCGGTGGCCGGGGTGCCGATCCTGTTTGCCATCATCACCCGGCGTGGCCGGAAGGGGGGCTGACCGCATGACCCTTGATCTGACATCCGTCGGCGTCCGCCGGGGGCGGACCACCATTCTGGACACCGTGGGCTGTACGTTGCAGCCCGGCCAGATCGTCGGCCTGATCGGCCCCAACGGCACCGGAAAATCCACCCTGATCAACGCCATTGCCACCCTGCTGCCGTTCTCGGGCACCATCCGCTGGCACGGCAGGCCGGTGGAGCTGGGGAAAATCGGCTATATGCCGCAGCACGCGCTGGTACAGGCCGACCTGACCGTGACCGAGACGGTGCTGCTGGGCCGTCATGAACGGCTGGGCTGGCAGGTAAAGGCCACCGATCTGGACGCGGCGATCCACGCGCTGGAGGAGTTCGGGATTGCCGGGCTGCACGACCGCAGCATGAACATCCTGTCCGGCGGGCAGCAGCAGCTGGTGCTGCTGGCGCAGCGCCTGTTGCGTCAGCCGGATCTGCTGCTGCTGGACGAGGCCACCAGCGCGCTGGACATCCGCCACCAGATGCAGGTGTTCGACCGGCTGCGGGCCTATGTGCAGCGGACCGGGGCGCTGGTCGTGATTGCCATCCACGACCTGAACCTTGCCGCCCGCCACACCGACCGCATCCTGCTGCTGCATCAGGGCCGGGTGGCCGGGGATGGACCGTTCGAGACGGTGATCAGCCCCGATGCCCTGCGCCGGGTCTATGGGATTGAGGCGGAAATTCTGGTCTCCCCCTCCGGGCACCGGGCGATCCTGCCGCTGGGGGCCCATGGCTGATGGCTGGGGTATGATAGTACATCTTGTTTATGTCCTTATCATGTAAGGGGAAAGCCTCTTTTCCGGCCGTAAAAAGGGGCGTGACAGCGCGGTGCGGTTATGGCACAGCAGGGGAATGACCACACCCGCAGCCCCCCTATTCCGCAGAGCGCCCGCTGGCCCTCTGGCCCGGAACAGACTGCCGCCCGGCAGCCTGACAGCGCAGTGGACCGTTCTGATAACGGTCTGCGTGCTGCTGCTTCAGGCGTTTCTGGGCGGGCCGGTGCTGCCGCAGGGCATCGGGCTGGGCAGTGATGCCCTGATCCTGTGTACCGATGCCGGGATGGTCTCTGGCCCTGAGTCCGGGGGCGGAGTGACCCGGCATGACTGCGGCGTGGTGTGCCAGACCGCCTGTGCCGCCGCGCCGCTGCTGCTGCGGGCAACGGTGCTGCTGCCGCTGCCGGGGACCCCGGTGGTGGCGCGGCTGTGGGACAGTGCGGTCAGTACCCCGGTCCCGTCCGGGCCGCCGCTGCGCCTGTCGGCCCGGGGGCCACCCCTGTTTTCGTGATGACTGTGTGATCCGTCCGCCGTCCTGCCGGGGTTTCTCCGGCGGGGGCGGACCCCATCCCTGTTTTCACGGAGCCTTTCCGTCATGACCACCACAGCTCCCTCCGGCGTGCCGCCGGTTGGCACCCCCGCTGCTGCGCCTTCCGCCGGCCTGCGCCGCGAGATTCTGGATTTTATCCTGCGGCTGCATTTTTACGTCGGCCTGTTCGTCGGCCCGTTCATCCTGATCGCCGCCGTCACCGGCGTTCTCTACGTCCTGACCCCGCAGATTGAGAACGCGCTTTTCCGCGATGCGTTGACCACCCCCAGCACCGGCCCGGCCCGCAGTCTGGGCGATCAGGTGGATGCCGCCCGCGCCTATCTGAAGGATGGCCGCCCGGTGTTTGCCGTGCGTCCGGCCACCGCGCCGGGCCGCACCACCCGCGTGATGTTCACCGACCCCAAGCTGGGCGAGTCCGAAACGCAGGCGGTTTTCGTCGATCCGGTGACGCTGGAAATCCGGGGTGACCTGACGGTCTATGGCACCTCCGGGGTGCTGCCGCTGCGGCTGGCGATCGACAAGTTCCACCGCAATCTGATGCTGGGCGATCTGGGGCGGAATTACAGCGAACTGGCGGCGTCGTGGCTGTGGCTGGCGACGCTGGGCGGGGTGGTGCTGTGGCTGTCGCGCCGCAAGGGCGATGCCGCCGCCGTGGCCTCCGGTGCCCGGATCACGCCGGTGGCGCGCACCCGCCGCCTGCACAGCACCACCGGCCTGTGGGTGGCGCTGGGGCTGGCGTTCCTGTCGATCACCGGCCTGACGTGGTCGAAGTACGCCGGGGATAACATTGATGCCCTGCGGATGTCGCTGGGCTGGGTGACGCCGTCCGTCTCGCTGAAGATTGATCCGGCGGCCCCGGCCGCTCCGGCGGTCTCGGCGGACCATGCCGACCACGCCCAGCATATGGCCGCCGCTGCCGTCGCCAATGCTCCCGCCGGGGCCGTGCCCGATCCGGCGGCGCTGATCGACGCGGTCTACGCCACCGCCATCAAGGGCGGCATCGACAGCCCGCTGATGGAAATCCGCCCGTCCAAGGTGCCGGAAAAGGCATGGATGGTGCGGGAATACGACCGCTCCACCCCGACGCAGGTCGATACCATCGCCATTGATCCGCGCACGATGACTATCACCAGCCGCGCCGATTTCGATACCTTTACGATCATCCCCAAGCTGATCCGCTGGGGCATCGACATCCACATGGGCATCAAGTTCGGCCTGATCAACCAGATCGTGATGGTGGCGCTGGGCTCGGCGCTCTGTATGTCCATCGTCTATGGCTACAGCCTGTGGTGGAAGCGCCGCCCGGCCCCCGGCACCCCGGCCCGCACCGTGGTGAAGGCATGGCAGGCCCTGTCCCCGCTGTGGAAAGTCGGCAGCGTGCTGGTCGCCGCCGGTCTCGGGTACGCCCTGCCGGTGATGGGGGTCAGCCTGCTGGCCTTCCTGCTGGTCGATGTCGTCCGCTGGCAGATCGCCAGCCGCGCCCGCGCCCGCCGCGCCGAAGCCCGCGCGGCGGCGGAGTAAGGCCGGGGACGGGGCAGGGGACCGTCCTTTGGACGGTGGGACCCAAGCCTTTTTCGGGAAAAAGGCTTGACCCAAAAAGCCTGCTGATCTGAGTCTGGTTACAGATCCCCCGGATCCGGCCTGCTGTGCCGGGCCGGGGGATTTCTGTTTCCACCGCGAACCGCAAGCGGGTGCTGCGACTCCGGGGGGTTCGCGGTGACGGAAGAGGTTGAATTTGCAGGATAAATAGTTCCGACTGTGGAACGATGACGCGGAATGTCAGGAGGGATTTGCCGGTTCGCGGTAGAGGGTGTATTTTGGCTTGTGGGTCAAGGCTGTGCCCGGTACCCGGTCGCTCCCTCACGGGGGAGCGTGGATTGAAACCTCGAACCGCCGTGCCACCGCGTGCCAACGCTTGAGTCGCTCCCTCACGGGGGAGCGTGGATTGAAACACGGCCACCGTCGAGGAGTGTGACACCGGGGCCGGTCGCTCCCTCACGGGGGAGCGTGGATTGAAACGCCGGCCTGTACCATGAGCTGGGTGGCAATCTCGCTGGTCGCTCCCTCACGGGGGAGCGTGGATTGAAACTTCCCCGCCGCCGTTGCCAGCGGTCTCGTCGCGCGTCGCTCCCTCACGGGGGAGCGTGGATTGAAACATTTCCCCAACTCTTCAACAAGGAAGCTCATCGCCGGTCGCTCCCTCACGGGGGAGCGTGGATTGAAACCGGGCGGCGGCGCGCCGGAGGATCCCACCGCAGGCGTCGCTCCCTCACGGGGGAGCGTGGATTGAAACTGCGGTCCCCGGTGCCGTTTGGCGAGGACCCGGCCCGTCGCTCCCTCACGGGGGAGCGTGGATTGAAACAGCCGGCATGAGGGGCACGGCAACCGCGCCCCGGCCCCCCTCGACGGGGTCCGGGAGGCCGCGCCTCCCGGCGGGGGCGGGCAGCGCCCGCATCATCCAGCGCCCGCCATCATCCAGCGCCGTCATCCTGCCGCCCGCATCCTTCCGCATCCCGCATCCCCCGCTACCCTCTACCAGTATTCCTCCGACCGGCGGTGATCGGCGAAGCGGTCGGTGAGGAAGTCGAGGAAGGCGGTGACTTTGGCCGAGGTCTGAAGGCGCGGCAGGGTCTGGGCGTAGATGTCGGTATCGACGCCGCACCAGTCCGGCAGCACCCGCACCAGCCGCCCGGCGCGCAGGTCGCGGGCGATATCCCACTGGGAGCGCAGGATGATTCCGTGTCCGGCAAGTGCCCAGTCCACCGCCACTTCGCCGTGGTTGCTGGCCAGCGCACCGCTGACCTTGACGGTGACGCGGCGGTCACCGCAGACCAGCGGCCAGCTGTTGTAGGCCCCGAAGTATTCGCGGATGACGATGCACTGGTGGTGTTGCAGGTCGTGCGGGGTCTGCGGGGCCGGGTGGCGGGCGAGGTAGTCCGGCGCGGCGGCGAGGAAGCGGTGGTTGGTGGCGATTTTGCGGCTGATCAGGCCGGTATCGCTGCCCAGCCCGATGCGGGTACACAGGTCGAAGCCTTCGGCGGCCAGATCCATCGGCCGGTCGCTGAGGTGGAGGATGGCCTCAACTTCCGGATAGCGGCGGGTGAAGTCGCTGACGGCGGGGCCAAGGTGGCGGCGGCCGAAGCCGATGCCGGTGTTGATGCGCAGCAGGCCGCGCGGGGTGTCGCGGGCGGCGGTCAGGCTGCGTTCCAGCGCCTCGAGGTCGGCCAGAATGCGGCGGCCTTCGTTCAGGTAGCGCTCCCCTTCGGCGGTCAGGCTCTGGCGGCGGGTGGTGCGGTTGAGCAGGCGCACCCCCAGCCGGGATTCCAGCGCACTCAGGCGGCGGCTGACGGCGGGGGCGGTGATGCCAAGGTCCTGCGCGGCGGCGGCCAGTGTGCCGTGGCGGGCGAGGGTGGCGAAAAAGGCGAGATCGGAGGGGACATCCATCTGTTCATTCTTACCTTAAACGCACGGCTGACGGAAGATCTGCCCCATTTATGCGCCGTTCAGGCATGAATAAGGTGGGGGAAACCGGGCTCCCCCCCCGATCCCTTATTCTGAACAACGGCGGTTCTGTCCTGATGGATCCTGTGATTTCCCTTTTGCTTCCCTTTCTGGCGGCGCTGGGCATCGGCGCGGTGCTGGGCTTTTTCGGCGGGCTGTTCGGCATCGGCGGCGGCATCATTGCCATTCCGGTGCTGGTGCTGGGCTTTGGCATGGACCAGACGCTGGCGCAGGGCACGGCACTGGCGATGATGGTACCCAATCTGGTGATGGCGTGGTGGCGGTACTGGCGGCGCGGCCCCGGCGGGCTGGGCCGGGGCACGCTGCGGGTGGCGCTGGCGGGCACGCTGACCACCTATGGCGCGGCGCAGGTGGCGCAGGGGATCAACCCGCAGGTGCTGCAACTGGTGTTTGCCGGGTTTCTGGTGGTGGTCGGGCTTGGCCAGTGGCGCAGGCAGGGGGCAGAGGCCGCGGCGGGCGCGCCGCCGTCTTCCCGGCAGAGGTTGATGCCGCTGGTCGGGGTCGCCGGGGGCGGCTGCATGGGGCTGCTGGGGGTCGGCGGCGGGCTGGTGGCGACGCCGCTGCTGACCGGGCTGTTCGGGCTGGGGCAGCGGGCGGCGCAGGGGGTGGCGCTGGCGATGGTGTCGCCCAGTTCGGCGGCGGCCCTGCTGAGTTACGCCCGGGCGCAGCGGGTGGACTGGCCGCTGGGGGCGGCGCTGGCGGTCGGCGGGGTGCTGACCGTTTCCGCCGGGGTGGCGCTGGCCCATGCCCTGCCGGAACGGCGGCTGAGGGCGCTGTTCGGCCTGATGCTGATCGGCACCGCCGGGCTGCTGGCGCTGGAAAAAACCGGATTGCTGTAACGGATTTCAGGAGATCGACGATGAAAATCCTGTGGCTGGATCATCTGGTGCTGACGGTGGCCAGTATCGAGGCCACCGCCGCCTTCTATCAGCGGGTGCTGGGGATGGATGTGGTGACCTTCGGGGCCGGGCGCACCGCCCTGACCTTCGGCCCCCAGAAGATCAACCTGCATCAGGCCGGCAAGGAGTTTGAGCCGAAGGCGGCCCGCCCGACCCCGGGATCCGCCGACCTGTGCCTGATTGCCGAGGGCGGGACGGAAGCGGTGATCGCCCACCTGACGGCGGAAGGGGTGACGGTGGAGGAGGGGCCGGTGATGCGCACCGGGGCCACCGGGCCGATCCGGTCGGTGTATTTCCGCGACCCCGACGGCAACCTGATTGAGGTGTCGGAATACATGGAGTGACCGTCCGCCGCTGCCCCCGCCCGTCCGCCCCGTCATTCCCGCTTTTGATGCAGTGCGAAACCGGGTAAGCTCTCCCCATCGTGGGGTTGTATCTGTACCCACGGTACCGGGGGTAGTCCAACAGGGTAGGGATCTGGGGATGGGGCAGGCAGGGCGGTTCCGGCTGCGCTTTCAGGTCAGCGTGACCACGGCCATTCTGGCGGTGATCGCGCTGGTGACGGCGGCGACGGGGTGGTCGGGGTGGATATCACCCTCGCCGGGCTGGCGGAGTTTATCAGCGGTCAGAAGATTTCCGCCAATGGCGGGGTGGTGGTGCTGGACGGCCAGCGTAAGGTGCTGGCGGCGGGCAGCGGCCTGCTCGGCAGCCTGCCGCCGCTGTCGGCACTGGAAACCGCCCCGGTCCCGCTGGGGGCGGCCTTGGGGGCGGTTCTGGCGTCCGGTCAGGGGCCGCGCATGCATCATCTGGATGTCGGCGGCACCGCGATGATGACCCATATCAGCGACTGGAAAGCCCCCGGCGGTCAGTCCCTGAGCATTGCCGTGGTGGCCCCGTTTGAGGACTTCACCGGCCATATCCGCACCATGCAGCACCGCACGCTGCTGCTGATCGCGGTGGTGATGCTGATCATCCTGCCGGTGGCGGTGATTGCCTCCGGCCGTCTGGCCTCCACCGTCCGGGCTTTGGCTGCTGAAGCGCAGCGGGTGCAGGGTTTTGATTTCTCCGGCTCCAGCCCCAAGGATTCGATGATCATCGAATTCGATGCGCTGGCCGGTGCCTTTGAGTCGATGAAAGGATCGCTGGCCAGCAAGGCCAATGCGCTGGAACTGGCGCAGAGCAAGCTGGAAAAGCTGGTGCGGCTGGGCATCGGCCTGTCGGCGGAAAAGGACAGCAACACCCTGATGGAAAAGATCCTGATGGGGGCGAAGGACCTGACAAACGCCGACGGCGGCACCCTGTACATCCGCACCGAAGACGAAACCCTGCGCTTCCAGATCCTGCGCAACGACACCCTGAAGGTGGCGGTCGGCGGGGCCTCGGGGGATCTGCCGGAGATTCCGGCGGTGCCGCTGCGCGATGCGGCGGGCAAGCCGAACCACAACAACGTGGTCAGCTACTGCGTCAACACCGAAAAGACCGTCAACATCGTTGATGCCTATGATTCGGCACAGTTTGACTTCTCCGGGACCAAGGTGTTTGACCAGCGCAACGGCTACCGGTCACAGTCGTTCCTGACCGTGCCGCTGAAGCCGCGCGGCGGCGAGGTGATCGGGGCGTTGCAGCTGATCAATGCCCGGGTGCCGGGCACCGGCGACATCATCCCCTTCGACCCGGATATCCAGAGCTTTGTCGAAGCGCTGGCGGCACAGGCGGCCACCGCCCTGTATAACCGCCAGCTTCTGGATGCGCAGGAAGAGTTGATGGACTCGATGATCAAGATCATCGCCGGGGCCATCGACGCCAAGTCGCCCTATACCGGCGGCCACTGCGAACGGGTGCCGGAACTGGCGCTGATGCTGGCCGAGGAAGCCGGGAAGGTCAGCAGCGGCCCGCTGGCCGACTTCGCCTTCCGGACTGAGGAAGAATGGCGCGAATTCAAGATCGGGGCGTGGCTGCACGACTGCGGCAAGGTGGTGACGCCGGAATACGTGGTCGATAAGGCCACCAAGCTGGAAACCATCTACAACCGTATCCACGAGGTGCGGACCCGCTTCGAGGTGCTGCTGCGTGACGCGATGATCGACTACCTGCGCGGCCTGATCGCCGGGCAGGAGGACGAACCGGCCCTGCGCGCCCGGCTGGAAGAACGGCAGGCCCAGCTGCGCGAGGACTTCGCCTTCCTCGCCGAATGTAACGTCGGCGGCGAGTTTATGGCCCCGGACAAGGTGGAACGCCTGAAGCAGATCGGCGCTCAGGAATGGACCCGCACGCTGGATGACCGCCTCGGCCTGTCGCATGAGGAACTGAAGCGTTTCCCGGCCGAAGCCCCGGCGCTGCCGGTGCAGGAAAAGCTGCTGGACGACAAGCCGTGGCACATCATTCCGCGCCCGCCGGGCGGGCTGGAACGCTACAAGGATCTCGGCTTCCAGACCAAAATCCCCGAGGCGCTGTATAACTTCGGCGAAGTCTACAACCTGTCGGTCAGCCGGGGTACGCTGTCGGAGGAAGAGCGCTTCAAGATCAACGAACACATCATGCAGACCATCGCCATGCTGGAAGGTCTGCCGTTCCCCAAGCATCTGAAGCGCGTGCCGGAATACGCCGGAACCCACCACGAAACCATGATCGGCACCGGCTATCCGCGCAAGCTGGATGCCGACAGCCTGTCAATCCCGGCCCGCATCATGGCGATCGCCGATATCTTCGAGGCACTGACCGCCTCCGACCGCCCGTACAAAAAGGCCAAGAGTCTGTCGGAATCGGTGAAGATCCTGTCGTTCTTCAAGAAGGACAAGCACATCGACGGCGACCTGTTCGACCTGTTCCTGACCTCCGGCGTCTACCGCACCTATGCCGAACGCTTCCTGCTGCCGGAGCAGATGGACGAGGTGGATATCAGCAAGTACATCACCGCCCCGGAAGCTGCCCCGGTGGGGTAAGCGCGGGCCGGACGGCGGAGAAGGGGGTGCCGGTCGGCGGTGTCCCCCCGGGCTGCCGTCCGGACCCGCTTGGGGCCATTGGCCCCAAACCCCTTTTCGGTTTGTTAAGAACACCAAAGGGGTGGGCTTGTTTCAAGACGGTGGCCCGGCCCCGGGAGTTTTATTGGACTTCTCGCCTATTCATAAAGCGATCTTTGCGACTGAAGTTATATGTCTATCAGATTCTCAGTTCTCAGCCGGGTATGGGCCAAGGAAGCGCACGCCGTTGAAGTGGATCAGGTGTGACGGTGCATCGGCCACCCACACTTCCGTCTCCCACGCGATTTCGCCAAGATAGCGGCCCATGATGGAACGGTTGGGGAAAGCTGTTACATAGACCAGCCCGGCCTTGGAACCGGCAAAGAGCTTTGCCAGTTCGGCGTGGCGTTTCCCATCGACCGGGCCGTGACTGGTGACGGACTCGACCAGAAGCAGCCAGTTCTTTTGCGTAAAGTGTAAGACGACATCCGGCATCTTGCCGTGTGTGTCTATACGGATACCGAGTTCGGCCAGCAGGGCGGCGTCGAAATAGCCCCACTTGTCGCCGGTGTCACCGGCATAGACCAGGACGCTCCCCGGTGCAAAGCGGGGGGCGAAGTCCTCGATAATGGCCCGGATAAGTTCGCTGTGTTCGCCGGGGCTGAGAGTGATTTCCGTCCCCGGTGCGACTTTGACCGGGACGCGGTTTTGCTCGCGCTCTTTCGCATATCTGGCAATCAGGGTTTCCCGTGCGGCCAGATAGGCGGCAAGGGTGTCCTGCCATTGATCGGTCCCGAAACACCGCAGAAGCTTGAGGGCGGCGGGTTCAATCTGATAGACCGCCTTCGGGCTGTTCACCGGGCGGTCTGGCTGATCCGGGTTATAAAGGGCCAGTCCGGCATCGCAGAACTGGTGCATGGTCTGGCGGCGGAATGTCTCGCGGGTATTTGGCGCGTAATCTTTACCATAGTGCTCGCGTGCCCAGTCCATGATCGGTGTGATGCCGATAAGTGGGGTTTCTGCCGCAGTCCATGGTTTGCCCGGTGTGAGATTCAGCAGGGCCAGCAGGGCCAGGGCGGATCGCTCGTTCTGTTGTGCCCGGGGGAGGCCCAAAGAAACGATGATGTGCTGGGCAGCGTCGATGTATTCGGTTTTTCTGTCGGTCATGCTGTCAGCTTTCCGAGTTGCACATCAATCATTTCCTGCGTGATTGTGCTGTACTGTCTGGCCCAGACACCCAGGTCGATCAGTGCTTCGCGGCCCGGGTATTTCATCAGCTTGAGGTCGGTTGCGTTGACCTGCGTATGGCCGTTGAAGCGGCGGAAATTTTCGTCCACGGCGGTGGAGTTCAGGAAAATAGACAGTCCCCGGGCCAGAGGTTCTGGCAAGCCGCCCTTGTTCTCGTGAAAGAGGTTCATGTGATTTTCAAAGCCCAGAGCGGTGCAGCCGCCAAAGGCCGAAGGATCAATCACGCTTGCGACGATGCGGCGCTTCTCCTCCTTTGATGAAAAACGCTTTACCACACAATAAAAGCCATTCGGATAAAGCCACTTTTCGGTCTCGGCGTTGCGCATGATTGCATTTGGCTTTTTCAGTCCGGGCAGCGGCCATAGGGCCCCGGTACCGCGCAGGTGTCCGGGGTAAATCAGTGGCACCGTCCCCTCTTCAGGCATGGCACGAAGATGGTCTTTCAGCCGGAAGTCCACCACAGGCCCGGTGGAGACTTTGAGGCCAAGCTCAGCCAGCGAGTACCGCACGGCGGGCGAGAGCTCAATGGCGCTTTTCTCAGTTGTGGTGGGCACGTGGATGAACCGTTCGGGGTCATCCGGCACTACGATCCGGTCGAAGGGGTGTTCGCTGGTCGTAAGGTCGGTGAAGCTGTCGTCTGTCGATGTGGTGATCGTTACCGGCCCCTGTCGGCCACCACGTTCAAGGCGGATGATGATATTTTCCTGAAGGACGTTATCGTCCTTGAAGGCTTTATTGCGTGACGCGAAGAGGTGCATGTGGCAGATGGCGGCACGCTGAAAGATGAAATCGCGGAACGGGCGATAGTACGGGCCATTACAGAAGCTGCGGGGGATGATTGCCACGATCTGGCCGCCCGGTCCGGCCTGTGCCACAGCCAGGGCGACGAAGGCCGAATACAGGTTGACTGTTTCAATCCCGACAGACCGCAGCGCCAGCCGGTGGGCTGACCTGCTGCTGATCTTTTTGTAGGGTGGATTGAGAATGGCGTGGGTGTAGCCTGCGGCCTGCAAAGGCGCGGCGGTTGCCAGTTCGATATAATCCCCTGAAATAATGTCTGCCTGAACCGTGCTGTAGGCCCCAAGATGTTGCTTGAGGTGCTCCTGCAACGCCCCGTCCACCTCATAGGCTGTTGCCTGTACGGTCTCGAAGCTGAAGTCTCCGGCCATCCAGCGGTCCAGAAAGGCGCAGGAAAGGGCGCCGACACCCGCCCCCGGATCCAACAGGCGGCAGGTGCCGAGAGAACTGGGGGGGAACATACCCGCCATGAAGCGGGCGATGCTCGCAGGCGTCATGAACTGCCCCAGCGCGGACTTATGCTTTTGGGCGGTGCGTGGGGCAACCTCGCGGCGCACTTTATCGGCGGTATCAAGGTGTTGCATCATTCCGGCCGGTCCTCACTGAATCCCGGATTATCCGAGGGGAAGGAGGCAGACCCTGCCTTAATCCTCCCCTCGTCCCCTCACCGCACCGCGTAATAGCGGTAGGTGCCGTCTTCGGCGGTCAGGCGGTCGATGCGGTCCTGTCCGATCAGGAAGTGCAGGTGCGCCAGCACTTCGCCGAGGGCGAAGTAGGTCTGGTGGTCGTCCAGCGCCCGGTTGAACAGCACCGGCACCAGCTCCATCGCCGTGTGCGGGCGGTCGGCACAGGCCTCTTCGCAGACGTGCAGGCGGTCGGCGTGGTGGGCCAGCAGGTCGTCAATGCGGGCGTGCAGGCCGTGGAAGGGCCGCCCGTGGCTGGGCAGCACCAGCGCGGAGTCCGGCACCTGATGGCGCAGGATCCGCAGGCTTTCGGTGAACAGGGCCAGCGGGTCGGCGTCGGGTTCCTGCGGCCAGACGCTGATGTTGGGGCTGATGCGCGGCAGCACCTGATCGCCGGAGATCAGCACATCCAGCGCCGGGCAGTACAGGCAGGCGTGTTCCGGCGAGTGGCCGCGCCCGACGATCACCTGCCACAGGTTTTCGCCGATCCACAGGGTCTGGTCATCGGTCAGGCGGCTGATGCGGCGGGGCAGGGCGGCCACACGCGGGGCGTAGGGGTTGCGCCGTGCCCGCACCTTTTCCAGCTGGTCGGGCGTGAAGCCCAGCGGGCGGTAGAAATCCACCTGCCGTTCGGTGAACTCCGGGGTTTGGTCCAGCGACAGCATCATGCCGAAGGTCCATTCCCCCAGCGTCGCCCACAGTTCACAGCCGAAGCGGTCGCACAGCCACCCGGCCAGCCCCATGTGGTCGGGGTGGAAGTGGGTGCAGAACACCCGCGTCACGCTGCGCCCGGCCAGCGGCCCGGTAAACAGGCTTTCCCACAGGGCGCGGGTGTCGGGGGTGGCAACGCCGGTGTCGATCAGGGCGACGCCGTCGCCGTCTTCCACCACCCACAGGTTGATGTGGTCCAGCGCGAAGGGCAGCGGCATCCGCAGCCACGAAACGCCGGGGGCCACGGGAATCAGCGTGCCCGCCGCCGGGTTGTCGGTCCACGGATAGGTCAGCATGCGTCCGGTCTCCCTGCGGGGTGGGGGCGCGGTCTGGCCCCGGTTTTACCATCATTACGAAGGAGTGGGAGGAGGGGGACCCCCGAACCCAGACCTTTTCATCGGGCACTCGCCCGAACCCAAACCTTTCCATCGGGCACTCGCCCGAACCCACTCTGGGGAGGATCTCCCCAGACCCCTTTTCGTTCTGTCATAAAAAACAAAGGGGAGGTCTGGAGGCTTCTGCCTCCAGGCAGGTACGGGCAGCCGCCCGTCAGTTGTTCCCTGTGCCCGCCCCCTTCTATCACACTTACCAGATAAAGCCGCCGACGGTGGCGGTGACGGAGAGGTTTTCGCGGTCCAGCAGGGCCTGCACCTTGGCCGGATCGGCGGAAACACCGTAGGAGCAGCCCAGCGTGGCGGCATGGATGCCACCGGTGACGAACAGGCAGTCCAGCCCGGCATTGGCGGCGCCCTGCACGTCGGTTTCCAGCGAATCCCCGACCACGCAGACCCGGGCCGGATCAACCCCCAGCACGGAGAGGCAGGTGTGGTACACCGCCGCATCCGGCTTGCCGCGGTTGATGACGGTGCCACCGAGGCGGATGTATTCGTCGGCCATCGCCCCGGCGCACATCACCGGCTGCCCCTGCCGGATCACCAGCTTGTCGGGGTTGGCGCAGATCATCGGCAGATTGCGGGTGGCCCCGGCGGCGAGGATGTCGCGGTACAGGTCCAGCCCGTGCGTCAGCTCGGTCGGGCCGGTGTTGACGATGAAGGCGGCGTCTTCCAGCGCCACGCGGCGCACCGGCACATCATCGAACACCGACAGGTCGCGGTCCGGCCCGATGTGGTAACAGGTGTCCCCCAGCGCGGCGAAGGCGGGGTCGCGGCGGGCGATCAGGTCCAGCCGCATCGCCTCGCCGGAGGACATCACCGCGCCGTACAGGTCCCGCGGGATGCCCATGCCGGCCAGATGGTCGATCAGCACGCCGGGGCGGCGCGGGGCGTTGGACAGCAGCATGGTCTTCTTGCCCGCCGCTTTCAGGGCGCGCAGGGTTTCGGCGGAGTGCGGGAAGGCGGCGAAGCCGTCGTGGATCACCCCCCACAGGTCGAGAATAAAGGCGTCATAGTCCCCGGCAATGTCGCGGACGGCGGACAGGGACCGGAACGGAACGGCGGACATGGCAGAGGCCCCTTTCTCTTTATCGGTGATCGGCGCCGACGGCGTCGGCGATGCTGGCGAAGCCGTCGCGCTCCAGCAGGGTCAGCAGGCCGGATTTAATCTCCTGCACCAGCGACGGGCCGCCGTAAATCAGCGCGGTGTAAAGCTGCACCAGCGTCGCCCCGGCGCGGATTTTGGCGTAGGCATCGGCGGCGGAGGCAATGCCGCCGACCCCGATCAGCGGCAGGCTGCCGCCGGTGCGCTTGGCCATCCGGCCCAGCAGGGCGGTGGACAGGGCATAGACCGGCCTGCCGGACAGGCCGCCGGTTTCGCGGCGGCTGGTGCCCTTCAGGGTGTCCGGGCGGGTGATGGTGGTGTTGGAGACCACCAGCCCGTCCAGCCGCCCGGCGGCGTGTTCCGACAGGGCGACGGCGGCGATGTCCTCTTCGTCCTCGGCGGTCAGGTCGGGGGCGATCTTCAGCAGGAGCGGGGTTCTGGCCCCGGTTTTATGCAGGGCGGCATGGGTGCGCTGGATGATTTCCACCAGCGGGCCGCGCCCCTGCAACGCCCGCAGGCCGGGGGTGTTGGGGCTGGAGACGTTGATGACCAGAAAATCGGCCAGCGGCGCAAAGGCGGCGGCCCCCTTTTCGTAATCGCTGGCGGCGTCCTCGGTATCCTTGTTTTTACCAAGGTTGACGCCCAGCAGGCCGGGGCCGGAGCGGTCACGCGCCGCCAGCCGGGCCCGCACCACATCCAGCCCATCGTTGTTGAAGCCCATGCGGTTGATCACCGCGCCGTCTTCGGGCAGGCGGAACACCCGGGGGCGCGGGTTGCCGGGCTGCGGGCGCGGGGTGACGCCGCCGACCTCGACAAAGCCGAAGCCAAGGCCGAGCAGGGCATCGGCGGCCTCGGCATTTTTATCAAACCCGGCGGCGAGGCCGACCGGATTGGCGAAGCTGCGGCCCCACAGGCTGACGGCAAGGCGCGGATCGGCGGGGCTGCGGTCCCGCCCGGCCAGTCCGCACTTCAGGGCCTTCAGGCCCATGCGGTGGGCGGTTTCGGGGTCCATGCGGCGCAGCAGCGGCCCGGCTAGGCGATAGGGATCGAACATGGCGGCTGCCTCCTTCCTTAAATAAATCCGTCCACGCCCAGCCCGTCGGGGAAGCGGTAATCCCCGTCGGCATCGCGCGGCACGGCATCGGCGGCCATCACCGCTTCCAGCGGCAGCGGGCCGTACAGGTGCGGGTACAGGTTGCCCTTGGTCGAGGCTTCCATCTTCACCGGGCTTTTCAGGGCGTCCCGGTCGACGGTCAGCACCATCAGGTCATCCAGCCCGGGGTACCAGCGGGCGGCGGTGCCGGCCACCTGATCGGCGGTGGACAGGTGGATGAAGCCGTCGGCGCGGTCCGTCTCCGATCCGGTAAAGGCCCCGGCGGCGGCGGCGGCCTGCCAGTCGGCGGCGCGGATCAGGCGGAACAGCAGCTTGGGGGCGGCGGTCTGGGTCATCGGGCGGGGGTCCACTGTAAACCGGTGCGAAAATCGGGGCGGGGGCAGGGCGTAATCCGGGCGGACCCTACCCGATTATGACAGGCAGGCAAAGGCCCTGCGTGAGGGCGGGCGATGGCCGGTCATCTTCTGTTCAGACTGGATCGGGTTTAGTCCATCAAGAAATCATCATGTAACCGTATGGATTGCCCGTCATGTCTGACTCTTCCCTGTCCTGTCCCTGTGGTTCCGGCCTGCTGCTGGAGGGGTGCTGCGGCCCGTTGCTGGCCGGTCAGCCCGCCGCGACGGCGGAGGCGCTGATGCGGTCGCGCTACACGGCGTTCACCCGGGGCGATGTGGCACATCTACTGCGGACGATGACGCCGGAAATCCGGGTGGATTTTGACCCGGTGGAAACGGCCCGGATCGCGACGGAAGCCGACTGGCTGGGGCTGGAGGTGCGGGCGGTCAGCACCGGGGACGCCGGGGCGGAAACGGCGACGGTGGAGTATGTCGCCAGCTTCCGGCTGAACGGGCAGAAACGGATCCATCATGAACGGGCGGAGTTCCGGCGTGATCCGGAGGCGGGCTGGCAGGTCAGCGGTGGCGAGGTGAACCCGAAAGGGGAAACGGTGCGCAACACCGCCCCCGGCCGCAATGACCCGTGTTCCTGCGGATCGGGGAAGAAATACAAGAAATGCTGCGGCGGATAAGGGGGCATCAGGGACCCGCACCCGGCGTGTGAGGGGCTAACAAACAAAAGGACACCTGAAAATTCATCACTTTCAGTGTACAGCCTGCGGAAAATGCTGCCATGGCCTGCTGCCCCTGCTGCTGGAGGAGGCGCTGGAGCATGCCGGGCGGTTTCCGCTGGCGATGCTGTGGACGGTGGTGCCCCCCGGCAGTCCGTCTGCCGGGCTGGTGGCGCGGCTGGGGGCAACGGTGACCATCGGGCGGAAAAAGCCGCTGCCGGTGGAGGTCTCGGCCGTGGTCTGGCTGCCGGAGCAGATGGCCTGCCCGGAACTGACCGCCGATGGCCTGTGCGGCATCCACGCCACCAAACCGCAGCGCTGCCGCACCATGCCGTTCTATGCCGGGCGCGAGGAGGCCGATCAGGCCGCGTTCCTGCTGCCGCGCCCCGGCTGGCAGTGCGATATCTCCCGCGCCGCCCCGGCGGTGTATGACAGCGGGGTGATCCTCGACCGCGCTGATTTTGATGCCGAACGGCAGCGGCTGGAGCAGCAGGCGGCAACCATCCGTGCCTATGCCACCCGGCTGGTGTCGCAGTCCGCCCCGCTGGTGCGGGATCTGGAGGTTCTGGGCAAACGCCCCGGCGGTGGCCGTCTGGCACTGGCCTTCACCGGCATCCTGCCGCGTCTGGGCGGGGATATCGCGGCCTTTGCCCGGCAGCAGGGGCCGGTGCTGCGCGATCTGGCCGCCCGCACGGCAGGGGACCCGGCGCAGCGGCGCTTCCATGATTATTATGTCTCCACCCTGCGGGCGCTGGAACCGTTTGCCGTGGCTTGATTCCGGATAAGGCGCGTCGCACTCTCTGCTGGCAGGGTCTTGCGGTATGCCGTAACCCTCCTTAGGCTTACACGGGTACGGTTCCGTATGTCTTCCTCCGGCGGAGTGCTGGCGCGTGATTGATCCCTTTGGCCGCAACGTCACCTATCTGCGCGTCTCCGTGACGGACCGCTGCGACCTGCGCTGCACCTATTGCATGGCCGAGGACATGACCTTCCTGCCCAAGGCCGACCTGCTGTCTCTGGAGGAGCTGGAGCAGGTGTGTGGCACCTTCATTGATGCCGGGGTGGAAAAGCTGCGCATCACCGGCGGCGAACCGCTGGTACGCAAGAATGTGATGAGCCTGTTCCGGGCGCTGGGCAAGCGCCTGAACGGCGGCGGATTGCAGGAACTGACCCTGACCACCAACGGCACCCAGTTGGCCCGCTTCGCGCAGGAGCTGGCCGATTGTGGCCTGAAGCGCATCAACGTGTCGCTGGATACCCTGCACCCGGACCGCTTCCGCACCGTCACCCGCTGGGGCGATATCGACGCCGTTCACAAGGGCCTGAAGGCGGCGCAGCAGGCCGGGCTGGCGGTGAAGATCAACGCCGTTGCCCTGCGCGGCTTCAACGATGACGAATTCGATACCATGGTGCGCTGGTGCGGCGAGGAAGGCTTCGACCTGACCTTCATCGAAACCATGCCGATGGGCAGCGTGGACGGCCGCCCCGATACCTATCTGCCCCTCACGGCGGTGCGGCGCGATCTGGAAACCCGCTGGACCCTGACCGACAGCACCTATCAGACCGGCGGCCCGGCCCGCTATGTGACGGTGGCGGAAACCGGGCGGCGCATCGGCTTCATCACCCCGCTGACCCACAATTTCTGTGAATCCTGCAACCGGGTGCGGCTGACCTGTACCGGCATGCTGTACATGTGTCTGGGGCAGGATGACAGCGCCGACCTGCGCAAGGTGCTGCGCACCGACCCCGCCCGCCTGCCCGACGCCATCGCCGAGGCCATTGGCCGCAAGCCCAAAGGCCATGACTTCTTCGAAGACCGACTGCACCGCCCGGCGGTGGCCCGCCACATGAGCGTGACCGGCGGCTGACGGCGGCGGGGGGAAGGCCGGGGAAAGCTGCGGGGGCGAGCTTTTTTCACCGGGCTTGCCGCCCGTACCCAACTGTTTTCCTCGGGCTGCCGCCCGCACCCGCTTGGGGCGATGCCCCAAACCCCCTTTGTTTTCCGAAAATAATCCGAAAATAAGATGATGCCCGCAGGGGGGATGTGTGCCGCCCCCAGATCCCGGCCCTCCAGATCCCGGCCAAAAATAAACCCGCCCAATCCACCGGGCGGGTTTCTGCTACAGGGAGTGGAGGGTCGGGTGGACGACCTGCCCTGAAGCCTGCTGATCATCGCGCCGATCCGCCGGGATGGCAAGCCCGGCGTGTGCGGGGCCGGGGCCGCCCGCGAACGCCTCACGCCCCGGACGGCTCCGGCGGCGGACTGTGCGGTGGCAGAGTGCGGGAACAGGCTGAACCCTTCAGCCAAGGCTTCCCTCCGCGTGGGCGGGTGGCGTGAGGGGAAACTTATCGGTACCCACATTCTTGCAGGACTACTTCGTTTCAGTCCGCGTGAACAAGCGGCATGAGGGGAAACAACAGCTTCAGGCCTGCGGTAAGACCGCGGAGTTTCAGTCCGCGTGAACAAGCGGCATGAGGGGAAACGTCCTGACTTCTGCCATGAAGTCTCTGCTGGGTTTCAGTCCGCGTGAACAAGCGGCATGAGGGGAAACATCGACTTCAAGCGCGTCAAGCTGCTCTACATGGTTTCAATCCGCGTGAACAAGCGGCATGAGGGGAAACATAACATGGACCGTAACGCCGCAATCACCGTGTTTCAGTCCGCGTGAGCAAGCGGCATGAGGGGAAACCGACGGCTCCGGTGCTGGAGTTCGATCGACTGCTGTTTCAGTCCGCGTGAACAAGCGGCATGAGGGGAAACCTACCCCGTTGCAGGCCATTGCGCAAGGCTGATGTTTTTGGGGTGTTTCCACGGAGAGATAAGAACAAAGCAGAAACAAATTGCCCGGCGCAGGGGTATTTTTGCTGAAAAGGGGCCTGTTTTCAAGGGGTTGTTGAGTCTCCACTGGTCTCTGTTTCAGGAAAAACTCTCTATCATATTGATTTAAAATGATTTTCCCTGAACTGGCCGGTGGCGGGGATGGTGTGGGTCCGGCCCCTGTTTTCAGGCAGAAAAAGGGGAGGTCCGGAGGCTTCTGCCTCCGGGCGGGGCCGGGGCGGCAGTCCCGGAGGGCTCCGGCTGCGGGCTTTGTGGTGGGTGGGGCGGGGGAGTGTGGGGGGGCGGCTGATCTCTTCAGCCAAGGCTTCCCTCTGCGCGGGCGGGTGGCGTGAGGGAGGGCTTGCTTCTGCCCTCTCGACCTCGGCCAGCGCCGGGCAGGAGTTTCAATCCGCGTGAACAAGCGGCATGAGGGGAAACTTCTTCGACCGTTTCTTCAACAACATTAACCTGTTTCAGTCCGCGTGAACAAGCGGCATGAGGGGAAACAAACATCCTATTTTTCTTTTTTCGCCCCAAGTTTCAGTCCGCGTGAACAAGCGGCATGAGGGGAAACTTCGCATTTATCCCAATAAGGAGCAAGAAACAGTTTCAGTCCGCGTGGATAAGCGGCATGAGGGGAAACGGCTCACGGCGATGCCGTGAACATCCTCTTCGAAGTTTCAGTCCGCGTGGATAAGCGGCATGAGGGGAAACGGACCGAAGAAGTCGAGAAGTGCGTGACCATGGGGCGTTTCAGTCCGCGTGAACAAGCGGCATGAGGGGAAACCCACTCCCAAGAACCTGAACTACTACGTCACCGACCTGTTTCAGTCCGCGTGGACAAGCGGCATGAGGGGAAACAGGTGCTGAAGGTTCTTGCGGCTTACCGCAATGTTTCAATCCGCGTGAACAAGCGGCATGAGGGGAAACTAACCGTCCTGAATAACCCCTGTTATCGGCCGTTTCAGTCCGCGTGGATAAGCGGCGTGAGGGGAAACCAAGATCGGCGATTACCGGATGCACACGCTGTGTGTTTCAGTCCGCGTGGATAAGCGGCATGAGGGGAAACAAGGCGCGCGACATTGTCGGCACGTCTTGGCAGTTTCAGTCCGCGTGGATAAGCGGCATGAGGGGAAACCTACCCCGTTGCAGGCCATTGCGCAAGGCTGATGTTTTTGGGGTGTTTCCACGGAGTGATGAGAACAGAGCGGAAACAGATTGCCCGGCGCAGGGGTGCGGAGGGGTATTTTTGCTGAAAAGCGGTCTATTTTCAAGAGGTTGTTGATTTTTCACTGGTCTCTGTTTCAGGGAAAACTCTCTATCATGTTGATTTAAAATGATTTTCCCTGAACTGGCCGGTGGCGGGGATGGCGTGGGTGCGCCCCCTGTTTTCAGGCAGAAAAAGGGGAGGTCCGGAGGCTTCTGCCTCCGGGCGGGGCCGGGGCGGCAGCCCCGTGTCTGTCCCCCTCCCCACACTCCCCATTCTCCCCTCACCTCCGCTTGTGGGCTTCGCGGAGGATGCGCTTGTTGGTGATGGTGACGGTGCCGACCATCAGCAGGCGCAGATCGCGGACGATATAGGCGGCAAGGTCGGCATCGGAAATGTCGGGGCCGTCGAGATCCAGCCGGAAATCCTGCCCCTGAAGGCCGCCGCCGTTGGTGAAGGTGATGGCAAAGTCGAAGCACACCCGGTGGTCTTCGGTGGGTGGGGCGTGCGGGCGGTCGGTCATTGCGGGGCCTCCGGTGAGGGGGAAAGGAAAAGGCTTGCCCCTTTGGCAATACCGCGCTTCAATCAATAAGATAATCTGATTAATCTTTATTCAGTGATAAGAAAATGACGGAAAAACCGGTGGATCTGGATCTGGTGCGGGCGTTTCTGGCGGTGGCGGCGCGGGGGTCGTTCCGGCAGGCGGCGGAGCAGCTTAACCGCACGCAGGCGGCGGTCAGCCAGCAGGTGCAGCGGCTGGAAGAGGCCTTGGGCGTGGCACTGGCGGAGCGCACCACCCGCCGGGTGAGCCTGACGGTGGCGGGGGAGCGGTTCCGCCCCTTTGCCGAGCAGCTTCTGGCGCTGGAGGCGCAGGCGCGGCGGGCGGTGCGGCAGGCTCCGGCTCCGGCCCGGCGGGTGCGGATCGGCGCGCCGGATGAGGTGGCCGGGGCGCTGCTGCTGCCGGGGCTGCCCGCCCTATCGCGGCAGCGGCCGGACCTGCGGGTGCAGGTGGTATCCGGCCCCACCGGTCTGCTGCGGCAGGGGCTGGGCACAACGCTGGAGATGGTGGTGGGCTTGCAGGTCGGGCCGGGCGGCGACGGGCGGCTGGTGACGGAAACGCCGCTGCGGTGGGTCGGCACGCTGCCGCAGGGCCTGCCGCACGATCCGCCCCCCTGCGCCCCTTTGCCGCTGGTGCTGCCGCTGGCGCTGTTCCCCGACGGCTGCGTGATGCGGCGGCAGATGCTGGCGGCGCTGGACCGGGCCGGGGTGGCATGGCGGATTGTGCTGGAAGCCGACGGCGTGGCGGCGGTGGAGGCGGCGGTGGCCTCCGGGCTGGCCGTCACCGCTTTGCCCGCCTGCTGTATCAGCCGCCCGCTGCCGCCCGCCGATGGGTTGCCGCCGCTGCCGCCGGTGCAGATCCGGTTGTGGAGTGCCGACGGCCTTGACCCGGCCCTGACCATGGCGCTGCTGGAGCATCTTACGGGGGCGTGATCACACCCCCGAGAGCCCCCGACCCGCCGCCTGATCGCCGCCCGACCGCCCCCGGCGCTGTGCGGATTTCCGGACGGCGGGGCGGCGGTCCGTCCGGAAATCCGGAATACCCAACTCCGCCGCCTGATTTTATTGCGTCTGCGAAGCCGTTTTGTTTCAAAACATTAGCCAATCTTCCCGTCTTCCGCCGCTGTTGGCACGCCGGATGCCTATAGCGGGGCAAACCGCCCGACCGATCCGGGCGGAGAGAGTGGAAAAAAATACGGGAGGGGCGGAGATGGCCCAGCAGATGACCGGCAGCGCCACGGCGGCGCTGAAGCCGAAGCGGATCTATCACAGCCTGTATGCGCAGGTGCTGCTGGCGATTGTCATCGGGGTTGGCCTTGGCCACTTTTACCCCGACCTTGGCACCGCCATGAAGCCGCTGGGTGATGCCTTCATCAAAATGATCAAGATGCTGATCGCCCCGATCATCTTCTTCACCGTCGTCCACGGCATCGCCGGGATGGAAGACATGAAGAAGGTCGGCCGCGTCGGCCTGAAGGCCCTGCTGTATTTCGAGGTGCTGACCACGCTGGCGCTGATCATCGGGCTGCTGGTGGTCAACCTGTGGCAGCCGGGATCGGGCATGAACGTGGATGTCGGCGCGCTGGATACCAAGGCGATTGCCGCCTACACCGCCAAGGCCCAGGATCAGGGCACCGTCGCGTTCCTGATGCACATCATCCCCACCACCGTGGTCGGGGCCTTTGCGGAAGGCGAAATCCTTCAGGTGCTGTTTATCGCCATCCTGTTTGCCTTTGGCCTGCATTCCATGGGCGACCGGGGCCGCCCGCTGCTGCATATGATCGACAGTGCCTCTGTCGTGTTCTTCAAGATTGTCGGCATGCTGATGAAGGTGGCCCCCATCGGCGCGTTCGGGGCGATGGCCTTCACCATCGGCAAGTACGGCGTTGGCACCCTGCTGTCGCTGGGGCAGCTGATGGCGGCCTTCTATGCCACCTGTCTGCTGTTCATCTTTGTGGTGCTGGGCACCGTCGCCCGCCTGACCGGCTTTTCGGTCTGGCGCTTTATCAAGTACATCCGCGAAGAGCTGCTGATCGTGCTCGGCACCTCGTCGTCGGAAAGCGCGCTGCCGCGCCTGATGGACAAGCTGCACCGGCTGGGGGCGGAAAAGTCGGTGGTCGGGCTGGTGGTGCCGACCGGCTATTCCTTCAATCTGGATGGCACCTGTATTTACCTGACCATGGCGGCGATCTTTCTGGCGCAGGCCACCAACACCGACCTGACCCTGTGGCAGGAGCTGTCGATTCTGGTGGTGCTGCTGCTGACCTCCAAGGGGGCGGCAGGCGTCACCGGCTCCGGCTTTATCGTGCTGGCGGCGACGCTGGCGACGGTCGGGCACATTCCGGTGGCCTCCATTGCGCTGATTCTGGGGGTGGACCGCTTTATGTCGGAAGCCCGCGCCCTGACCAACCTGATCGGCAACGGGGTTGCCACGCTGGTGGTCGCCAAGTGGGAAGGGGCGCTGGATACGGAAACCCTGACGCGGGAGCTGGCGAACCCGACCCGTGATGTGGAAGCGGCTGCGGTTTCTGGTCCGGTTTCTGGTCGGGCTGCTGCTCCGGCGGCTCCCCCGGCCCCGGCGGAGTAACACCGCAGGGCACGCAGGTATTTTCCCCGCCGCCGTCAGCGGCTATGGTCGGGGACCGGTTTGCGCCCACCCCCGTTCCCGGTGTTCTGCCGGGGGCGGGGGTGTTGCCATGGGAAAGGGGGGCGTGTGCTGTCTGTGGTGTCGTTCCTGCGGGGCTCCGGTCTGGTCTGGCGGGGTCTGGTCTGTCTGGGTCCGGCGGTGGCGGCGCTGCTGGCCGGGGCCGGGGCCGGGCTGCTGGCGGAACGGCTGGCGGTCATCCAGCTGGTCGAACAGGCCGGACCGCGCCGCGATGTCTATGTCGAAGGGCTGCGCAGCGAACTGGGCCGCCACGAGACGCTTCCGGCGGTGATCGCCTATTCCGCCAGCCTGCGTCAGCTTCTGGCCTCTCCGGGCGATGACGCCCTGCGCCAGCGGGCCAATACCTATCTGGAGCAGGTGGCGGCGGCCTCCGGCGCGGCGGCGGTTTATGTCACCGATCCGCAGGGCACCACGCAGGCGGCCAGCAACTGGCGCGGCCCGGCCAGCTTTGTTGATATGAACTTTTCCTACCGCCCGTATTTCCGCGATGCGCTGACCAAGGGCTATGGCCGCTTTTACGGCATCGGCACCACCAGCGGCGAGCCCGGGTATTATTTCGCCCGCCGGATTGCTGAAAAAGAGGGGGCCGGGGAGGATGCCGGTGTCGCCGGGGTGGTGGTGGTCAAGGTCTCGCTGTCGGCGCTGGAACACACCTGGGCGCAGGCGGCTGACCGGGTGCTGGTCAGCGATGGCCACGGCGTGACCATCCTGTCATCGGTGCCGGACTGGGCCTTCCGCACGCTGGAACCGCTGTCCGATGGCCTGCGGGACCGGCTGGAGGCCACCCGCCAGTATGACCGGGTGGCGCTGCGGGCGCTGGAGGTGCGGCGGCAGGGCGATGCCGCCGGGCCGGAGGCCGCCGTGCTGCGGATCGGCGGGGGCGGCGGGCCGCTGTTTCTGGCGGTGTCGCGGACGGTGCCGGGCACCGACTGGCGGCTGATGCTGCTGACCGATATGGCCCCGGTGCAGCACGCCCGGCATGTCGGCTGGGGCGGCGGGGCGGCGGCGGCGGCGCTGCTGGCACTGGCCGGGCTGCTGATCCACCAGCGTCGCCGCACCGCACAGGCGCAGCGGGCGACCCGGGCGGCGCTGGAACAGGCGGCGCAGGATCTGGAACGGGAGGTGGCGGCCCGCACGGCGGAGCTGACCGCCGCCAACGCCGATCTGCACCGGACGCAGGACCGGCTGGTGCAGGCGGCCAAACTGGCGGCGCTGGGCCAGCTTGCCACCGGCATCGCGCATGAGCTGAACCAGCCGCTGGCGGCGCTGCGCACCCTGTCTGACAATGCCGCCGCCTTTCTCGCCCGGGGCAAGCCGGAGCGGGTGACGGAAAACCTGAGCCACATCGCCGCCCTGACCGAGCGGATGGCCCGCATCACCGGCCAGTTGCGCGGCTTCGCCCGCCGGTCGGACCGGGTATCTGACCGGGTATCGGAGGGCGCGCAGGCTGCCATATCGGCCCCGGTGCAGGTGTCTGCGGCGGTCGGCAACAGCCTGTCGCTGCTGGCGGAGAAAACCCGGCGGCTGGGGGCACAGGTGGAGACCACGGTTGACCCCGCCCTGTGCGTCGCCTTCGATCCGGTGCGGCTGGAACAGGTGCTGGTCAACCTGCTGGGCAACGCACTGGATGCGGTGGACGGCCAGCCGCAGCGGCGGATTGCGGTGCGGGCCAGCCGGAACGGCGACCGGGTGCGGGTGCAGGTGGATGACAGCGGCCCCGGCATCGCCGCGTCGGCCCTGCCGCATCTGTTCGAGCCGTTTTTCACCACCAAGCCGCCGGGGCAGGGGCTGGGATTAGGGCTGGTCATTTCCGCCGGGATCGTGCAGGACCATGGCGGACAGATCCATGCCGCCAACCGACCGGAAGGAGGGGCGATGTTCACACTCGACCTGCCCGCCCATGACTGACACCGCCCCGCGCATTCTGCTGGTGGAGGACGAGGACGCCGTCCGCCTTGGCATCGAACAGGCGCTGGAGCTGGCCGATCTGCCGGTGCTGGCCTTCGCGGCGGCGGAACCGGCGCTGGCCGCCCTGAAGGTCGGTCCGGCCGACCTGCTGATCACCGATGTGCGCCTGCCGGGGATGGATGGGCTGGATCTGCTGCGGGCGGCGCAGGGGCTGGACCCCGACCTGCCGGTGGTGCTGATGACCGGGCATGGCGACATCACCATGGCGGTGGCGGCCATGCGCGACGGGGCCTATGATTTCATCGAAAAGCCCTTTGCCTCGGAACGCCTGACCGCCACCGTCAGCCGGGCGCTGGACCGTCGCCGCCTGTCGGCGGAGGTGCGCCGCCTGCGCCGGGCGCTGGAGGGCGATGACGGCATCGACAGCCTGATCCTTGGCCGGTCCCCGGCGATGCGGGCGTTGAAAAACACCATTCTTCAGGTCGCCGACACCGGGGCCGATGTGCTGGTGCTGGGCGAAACCGGCAGCGGCAAGGAAATGGTGGCCCGCGCCCTGCACCGCTTTTCCGCCCGTGCCGACCGGCCGTTTGTCGCCCTTAACTGCGGGGCGATCCCGGAGAGTATGTTCGAGAGCGAGCTGTTCGGCCACGAGGCCGGGGCCTTCACCGGGGCGGTCAAGCCGCGCATCGGCAAGCTGGAATTCGCCGATGGCGGCACGGTGTTCCTCGATGAGATTGAAAGCATGCCGCTGGCGCTTCAGGTCAAGCTGCTGCGGGTGCTGGAAGAGCGGCGGGTTGAACGCCTTGGCTCCAACCGGTCAATCGCGCTGGACGTGCGGTTTGTCGCCGCCACCAAGGTGGATCTGGCGGCGCTGGCGCGGGACGGTAAATTCCGCGAGGACCTGTATTACCGCCTGAATGTGGTGCCGCTGACCCTGCCGCCGCTGCGGGAGCGGCCCGATGATATCGGCCTGCTGCTGCAACACTTTATGACGCAGGCGGCGGAAACCCTGGGCCGGGTGCCGCCCTTTGTGTCGGAGGCGGAGCGGCAGGTGCTGCTGACCCATAGCTGGCCGGGCAATGTGCGGGAACTGGGCAACCTCGCCAAACGGGCGGTGATCGGCCTGCCGCTGCTGCCCGGCGGCCTGACCCCGGCGGCGCAGGCCGGGGGTGGGATTGGGACCGGGGATGATGCCGGGGCCGCGCTGGCGGATCTGGTCGATGGCTTTGAACGCCGCCTGATCGCCGATGCCATGCGCCGCCACCACGGCGACGTGACGGCGGTCAGCGCCGCGCTTCAGGTGCCGCGCAAAACCCTGTACGACAAGCTGAAACGCTTCGGGCTGGAGATCGACAGCTTCCGCTGAGGGGGGGCGATGACGGAGGAGCAAGGATGACCCTGACCGAGGTTTTCGCCTATGCGGCGGAGCGCTATGACGGGGGGGGGCGGACTGCAATCTTAGATTGTTGTTCTTGGGTGTATCGTAAAGGTTACTGCGCCCTTCGGTTGACGGGATATGGTTGCCTGCGGCAGGATCGGCGGTAAATGCGGACTGACGATTTAAGGGTGTATGGGGATGGCTGTGATTAAAGGTGAGGCGTTAAGATCTGATATTAATAAAATAGAGAGGAAATTTATTGGAATTTATATGTTAAATGGTTTGAAAAGTGATTTAATTGATGATGCTTATGCATCAATTAAAAATATAAAAGAATTTTCGAGGAATGTTGATGAATTACGGATGGAGGATTCTGATAGGAATCAATATTTATACTTAATATCTAGTATTAATAATATGCTTAATGGAAAAATACCAAAAATAAAATTATCAACAAAAGATATGAATTCATTGGCTATTTTGCGATCTAAGTTGGATGACGTTGGATCAATAATGCCGGGGCAACTATATTTTAATGTAATAAATGATGAAAATTCATTGACCCATGCCACTGATGATGAGGATGCGGCAGAGATCAAAAGTCGTTTGAAAATGGAAATCCAGAGAATTTCTGGACCCATTTCTAGAATTGAGAAGGCCAGTGAAACTGTGATGACCCTGCAAGGGGAGCTGAACAGGATATCGAGCGGGCTCCGGCAGGTTCAGGAGGGTCGTGCTGAGGAGAAGGCTCTGTATTGGGAACGGCTGGCGGTCGTTGAAAGTTTGGTCGCGACCCTGCAAGAGCATGAGGAGGCGGCAAAAGCGGTTCTTGAAAAAGCGGACGAGGCTTTTACGGCCGCAACGCGGCAGGGGTTAGCGAAGGCTTTTTCCGATCAGGAAAAAAAACAGAGTGAGGCGCTGGGAACGTGGGTTGCCGTTCTGCTTGGGGCGTTGACTGTCGGCGGCGTTCTCGGGGCCTATCACTTTAAAGAGGTCCGGGAGATCTTGGCGAATAAGGATCTGTCTGACCTTCGGGTGGTGCTGTACCTGCTGATGTCTGCCCTGTTCCTTGTTGGTCCCGGATGGTTTGCTTGGCTGGCCACCAAGCAGATCGGGCAGCGGTTTCGGCTGGCGCAGGATTATGCCTTTAAGGCTGCCGCCGCCAGCGCTTATCGTGGGTATCGAACGGAAGCGCAGGAAATTGATGCGAAGGCCGGAAACAACGAGCTGGAGCAGCGGTTGATGGCCTCCGTGCTGTCACGGTTTGATGAGCAGCCGTTGCGATTGATTGAGGAGACCGCCCATGGCAGCCCATGGCATGATCTGCTGTCATCGCAAGGAGGGAAGGAGCTTCTGGCAAGAGCATCGGATGCGGTCGGCAAGATTCCGGATATTATGAAAGATGTACTTGCCAAAGAACCGAAGGAAAAGCCGTAACGGTCGAAGTGCGAGGACTATGGAGTGAGGGCGGCAAACGGAAAGGATGGGCGCACCATGACACTGGCCGAGGTTTTCGCCTATGCGGCGGACCGCTATGGCAGCACACCGCAGTACCTGTGGCAGGCCAGCCCGGACAGCGGCGTGCTGCGCCACGGCACCGATGGCAAATGGTATGCGGTGTTCACCCCCCGGCCTGCCCATACGCTGGGCCTGCCCGGGGATGCGCGTCTTGATCTCCTGTCGGTGAAAGCCGCCCCGGCGCTGATCGAGATGCTGCGCGGCAGCGACGGCTACCACCCGGCCTATCACATGAACCGCAAACACTGGATCTCGCTGCGGCTGGATGGCAGCGTCCCGCGCGATCAGGTGCTGGCCCTGCTGGACGGCAGCTTCGACCTGACCGGGTGAGGAGGCTTGGCGGCTGCCCTTTCGTGGGGCGTTGTCCCACACCCCACCCCGTGGGGCTTGGCCCCACACCCCACCCGGTGGGGCGTTGCCCCACACCCCACAAGGAGCCTCAGGCTCCTTGACCTCGTTTTGGGGGCAGGAAATCCCGGCAACGGTGCAGGTGTTCGACTGTTTTTGTTTGCAGGGCAAAGCCCTGCGGACCCCAAAAGGGGGCGCGACGGTGTTTGCCATTGGCCCCCAATAGTGGGATCCAAGGGCCAATGGCCCTTGGTGGGTGTGGGCAAAGCCCACTGGGGTGGGTGTGGGCAAAGCCCACGGGTGCGGTCATGTAATGTTATTCAATGGCCCCAGACGTGGGGTGCTCAGTCCAATACGGCCCGCAGCAGCCTGACCGTATCCTCCTGCGCGGTCTGTCGCAGGGCGGCGTAGGCTGGCTTGACGTTCAGGTCAGCCAGCACCGGAGTGAGAAGGTTCTGTCGGTAGCCCTGCGCGACCCGCAGGGCCTGTGTAATCTGATCCGGGAACGGTTTCAGCGCCGCAATCAGGGGCTGCGCGCCGTTGTGCTGAAGCACGGCGGCAATATCGAACATATCGCGGGGCTGAAGACGGCTGCCCCGGTGATAGATCTTTTTGGCGATGATCTCCGCCGGGGTTTCCAGATCCACCGTCTCTCCCCGCACCGCTTTGCGGATGACCCCATCCCTGAGGAGCGGCGGGGAACAGATGAAGTCGATTTCTCCGATCCCGGCAAAGGCAATCTTCAGGCAGTGGCTGCCATCGCTGTGGTAGCCGCTGGGGCTGATCTTCAGGAGATGATCCTGTGAGTCCGGGTTCAGATAGGGCAGAAGCTGCGGATCGTGAATAAAAATATCGACATCGTAACTGTCCCGGTGATCAATCTGGAGCATCAGGGCAGTTCCGCCGCCAAAACTCCAGTCCGTCTTCAGTCCGATCTTCCGGTCAGTCTGTTCAAGGATGGAAAGCGCGATATCAAACAGATCGAACCATCTGCTTTCCATAGGTTTCTCCGGTGGAACCGCCGTTGCCTGCGTTCAGGCGGCAAGGGCGAGCGGAAACGGGCAGGAGGCCTGTATGTGCTGTGCAACCTGCCGCACCGTGTGATCCGGCAGGCCCATTTCGGCGATAAAGGCCCGCTGAAGGGCCGGGTCCACTTCGGAGAAAAACGCAAACACCGGCCCGAGAACCGCCTGCGCCGCCGCGATATCGCAGAGGCTGCTGGCAAGCTGTTCGGCAGACAGATCCGCGCCATAGGGGGCGTTGACTGTACTGAGGACGGTGCAGGCCGTGGACATTGCTGGTGTTCTCTTATGGCCCCGGCGAAGGCCGGGGTAGGGCGGATAGCTGTTAATGGTAGTGCGAAGCCGCCCGCCGATCAAGCGCCCCGCCTTACCGCCGCGCCAGCCAGACGCCGCAGGCGGCGATGGCCATGCCGGTCAGGGCCAGCGGGCTGAGGGTTTCGCCGAACAGGGCCCATGCCAGCAGCGCGGTGGAGGCCGGGGTCAGGTAGAACAGGCTGGCGACATTGACCGCGCCGCCGCGGCGGATCAGCAGGTTCAGCAGGGTCACGGCCCCCAGCGACAGCACCAGCACCAGCCAGCCGAGCGCGAACAGGAAGTCTCCGGTCCACTGTACCGTCAGCGGTTCGGTGGTGGCGGCGACGGCGGCGGTGGCGATCAGGCAGGGGATGAACTGCACCACCGCGCCGGTGCGCAGGTCAAACGACGGGCAGAAGCGCTTCTGGTACAGGGTTCCGGCGGTGATGCCCGCCAGCGCGATCAGGGCGGGCACCATCATGCCGATGGCCTGATCCAGCGGCACGGCGCGGAGCTTGGACTGCACCACCAGCACCACGCCGACAAAGCCGAGCAGCAGGCCCAGCCACTGGGTCGGGCGCACCCGTTCGCCCAGCAGGGCCCCGGCGCACAGAGCGGTCAGCAGCGGCTGCATCCCCACCACCAGCGCGGTGATGCCCGACGGCAGGCCGAGGCCGATGGCGGTAAACACTCCGCCGAGATACACCCCGTGCATCAGCAGCCCGGAGACGGCGACATGGGCCATCGCCGCCGGGGTTTTCGGCCAGGCGGCGCGGGTCAGCACGGCGACCGGCAGCATCAGCGCCACCACCAGCGCGTAGCGGATCGCCAGAAAGGTCAGTGGCGGTGCATAGGGCAGGCCGAAGCGGGCCCCGATGAAGCCGGTGCTCCACAGCAGCACGAAAAACAGCGGCCACAGCATCTGGGTGGGGGCAGCGGAGGCGGACGGGGAGGTCATGGCACGGGGAGTCCTGCGGGGGAGGCGGGAAAGGGGTCCCCGCTGCTTTAGCAGAGAATGGCGGCTTTGGGGATGACGTCCTTACCGCTTTTTCGGCAAAACCGGCTCCGCTCCACACACAGGGGCAGGGCCTACAGGCTGAGGGTCAGCGATACGGTGGCCTCGATCCCGGGGTGCAGCCCTTCCCGCCGCCGCACATCTGCCTTCACCGGCAGGAAGAAGGAGCCGGAAGCCTTATCCGGAAACAGGGAAGTCGCCCAGCGGCTGCCGCCGAGGGTGGCGGTGACGCGGAGGGTGCCGAACCCAGGGTGGCGCTGGCGGAAAAACCGGATCTGCGCCGCACTGTCGGCGGGCAGGGTGAGGAAATACCACGCCCCCGGCCCGGCGGAGGCCCACAACACCGCCGTAAATTCCAGCGTCAGGTCTGTCATGACCACCTGTTTCCGTCCGTTGGTTTTATGGGGCAACATAGAGGCAGGAGCCGGAGCGGCCAAGGAGGCTGAATACATCTATTCGGGATGGTGATCCGGTGACATCCCGTATAAGTATTTTCGGAGACCTCCGCAGGGTGGTTACGGTCAAAGAGACAGGCTGAAATCCGATGCCAATTCAGTACCATCCGAAACTTGGAACGCTGGTTCTCTGTGATTTCACCACAGGTTTTCTGCCCCCGGAGATGGTGAAGCGCCGCCCCGCCGTGGTCATCAGCCCGCCAATTCAGTTGCGGAAGGGGTTGTGTACCGTTGTACCAATCAGCACGCAGGAGCCGATGCCGAACGTGCCGTGGCAGGTGGAGATTATGCCTGACCCGCCCTTGCCGTCGCCATGGGATACCGGCCCACATTGGGTAAAGGCGGACATGGTGTTTTCCGCCAGCTTTGACCGGCTGGACCTGTTCCGGCTGCCCCGCATCAACGGCAGGCGTCAGTATCTGCAACAGCAGGTGTCGGAGGAGGATCTGCGGAAGATCCGGGGCTGTCTGTTGTCCAGTCTGGGGCTGGGTTCGTTGACAAAAGCCCTGCCGGGGAGTATGTAGAAAGGGTTAGCGGCTCTGCTTTGTCATCCGCGCTCAAGACCCGCAAGGGCAGCTGTGCCGGGGCGATAACAAGCCGGTGTGCAGCTCTGCCAAAGCCCCGCCCCGTGCGGGGCTTTGGTGTTTCCGGGGTCCCTCAGCGCTGAAGCCGCAGGGCTTGGGGAAACGGGGCCGGGAAAACAGGACGGGAGAATTCCCCCGCCTGTTTATCCGGGAGTCCCCCTCAGTCCAGTTTCTTCAGGGTATCGAGGTCGCGGTTGATGCGCTGCATCGCCTGCTGCTGGCGTTCGGCCAGGGCGGCCAGTTCCGACAGCGTGGTATCCAGCACGCCGGAGCCGGAGAACACCGCCTCGATCTGGTCCACCGTCTGCTGGTACAGCGCTTCCTCGGTGGAAAAGCGGCTGCGGATGGTGTCGATGATGCTGCCCAGCGTATCCAGCGACGCTTCCATGCCGTTGATGGCCTGCTGGGTGCGGCCCAGCGTCTGCTTGGTGTTGGCGGCCAGATTTTTCACCTCGTTCGCCACCACGGCGAAGCCTTTTCCGGCCTCCCCGGCGCGGGCGGCCTCGATGGTGGCGTTCAGGGCCAGCAGGTTGGTCTGGCTGGTGATGCCGTCAATCACCGAAACGATGGTCCGCAGGTCCGATGTCGCCTGTCCCAGCGTGCCGAATTCCCGGGTCAGGGCGGCGGCATCGCCGTCGCCGCCGTGGCCGTCGCCCATCTGGCGGCGTCCGGCGGTCAGGGTGGTGCGCACGTCGTCCATGGCGTGGCGGATGTCGCCGGTGCGGGCGGCCACGCCTTCCATTTCCCGCGTCACCGCCAGCTGGTCCACCAGCCGCCCGATCAGGTCCTTGCGCATGCTGTTCATCAGCTGGGCGCGGCGGAGCTGGCTTTTGCTGAAGTAGTTCTGATACCGCCCGTAGTGGATGGCGAAGGTTTCCACGAACGGGTCGCTGAACTCCGCCGTCGCCTCGAAGAACACCAGCGCCGACAGCGATTCATTGATCGAGATGCCGAACAGCTCGCCGAAGGCGGAATACCCGGCGGTCGGGCAGGTCCACAGGCCGTTCAGGTCTTTCAGGGCCGGTTCGTTCTTCAGGCGGCGCAGGATGCAGTCGTTCAGCAGGGCCGCCACCGGCTGGCCGCGCCCTTTCAGGAAGGCGGCCAGATCCTTGCGGGTCTGGGCGGCAAAGTCGGTGGCCTTCAGCAGGAACAGCTGGTCCCCGGCGTTGATGTCGCAATAGAAGGTGACGACGCCGCTGGCGGCATCCAGCGTGGCGACGGAGCGCACGAACATCTCGCCGTCGATTTCGATGCCGAAGGCGTATCCGGCCAGTTTCTTTTCAATGTCACCGGGGGTGGTCTTCAGGGCGCGGCACAGGGCATCGACCATGGTGATCACCTCGCCGGTGGCGGGGTCCAGCACGGCGGAGGCGGTGCGGTGTTCCGGGTCGGCCTGAATGATGACGAAGGAGGTGGGTGTTTTTTCGTAGTTCTGGCTTTTCAGCACGCCATAGCGCTTGGACGGGTGAATGCGCAGGAAGGCCACCACCGCGTGGTTCTGTACCACGCGCTGGCCGTCAAACAGCCAGGTGTTCTGGAAATCCAGCTTGCCCCCGGCCAGCCCGCCGATGAACAGGCAGGGGAAGCGGCCGGAGGTATAGGCGGCCTCCATGAAGTAATGATCGGCGGAGGCGAGGCCGTCGATGAAGGTCAGGGCCACGGTATCGGCGGGGCGGATCGGGAACGGCGGGCTGACCGCCTTCAGGGCGTCGGCCAGCCGGGCGACGCGCTCTTCCCGCGCGATGCCGCCGCGCCCGAGATCAATGGCATGAATGCTGACCCCGGCGATCAGCCCGGGGCCGAACACCTGCACCACCACGCCGGACCAGGTGCCGGTGGCCGGGCAGTACAGCGGGTCCGTCGCCGCACCGTTGGCGGCATTGCCGCACAGTTCCCCGGCGGAGGACAGGGCGATCACCGGGGTCGGTCCGGCCAGCTTTTTCAGGGCGGCGGTGACGGCGGCAAAATCCACATGCGGGGAAATGATGGCCACCGCCAGCGGCGCGGTCTGGCCACCGGGGCGGAACACATCACCGCTCAGGCCGGTCAGCGCCGCATCGGTGCGCACCACCACCACCGGGGCGACACCTGCGGGGGCCGCACCTGCCGTGGCCTGCGGCTCCGGCGCGGTGGCCGGGGGCAGCAGCGGGGCAGTTTCGCGGATGGCGGGGGCGGCGGGTTCGGTGCGGCGGAAAAACATGGACGGGACCCTCTTTGGAAGACGTTTCTTTGACCGGCCTTTCAACACCGTCGCGGGACGACGGGGCGGGCGGTTCTGCTTTGCTTCTGGCAATACTGTACCGGGGTTGTGCACCCGGCGGTATCCTCCGGATGGATCATTTGACTCTGCAAAAGTCGAGGATCCCTGCGGTGTTGCGGCTTGTAATCAGACGCAGTTGCAGGTATCAGGGGGCGTAATCGTTTTCATTCTCATCCTCCCCCCTCTGCACCGTCAGGACTCCCCCGATGCTCCGTCCGGTTTCTGCCGCTGTTGCCGCCGCTGCGCTGTGCGTGGCCGCTGCGTTTTCCTCCGCCGTTGCCGCCCCCACCAGCTACCCGCTGACGCTGGAAAACTGCGGGGCCACCGTCACCATCCCCAAGGCGCCGCAACGGGCGATCGGGCTGGGGCAGAACAGTGCGGAAATCCTGCTGATGCTGGGCCTGAAGGACCGGATGGTGGCCACCGCCTTCTGGCCCAGTGCGGTGCTGCCGGAGCTGGCGAAGGACAACGCGCGGGTGAAGCTGCTGACGGTCGAGTTCCCGACCTTTGAAAGCCTGCTGGCGGAGGAGCCGGACTTTGTCGCCGCCGCCCTGCCCAGCCTGCTGGGGCCGGGCAGCAAGGTGGCGAAGCGCGAGGACTTTGAGAGGGTCGGGGTGCCGGCCTATCTGTCGCCGTCCACCTGCCTCTCCACCGCCGGGACCAAGGACGTTTACGGCAAGCGCGACACCCTGTGGAGCCCGGAACTGCTGTACCGCGAAATTGACGAGCTGGCCCGCATCTTCGACGTGGCCGAGCGCGGGCAGGCCCTGATCGCCGACCTGAAGGCGCGGGAGGCCGCCGTGCGCGCCCTGCGCCAGACCACCGGCACCCCGCTGAAATACCTGTTCTGGTTCTCCAGCCCGTCACCGACCGCCGACGCCTATCTGGGCGGACGCAACGGCGCATCGGGCACCATTGCCGCCCTGCTGGGGGGCACCAACGCCATCACCACCGATGCCGAATGGCCGACGCTGGGGTGGGAAGGCATTATCGCCGCCAACCCGGATGTGATTGTGGTGGCCGCCCTTGACCGCAACCGCTGGGAACTGGACCGCCCGGATGCCAAGATCCGCTTCCTGATGTCCGATCCGGCGGTCAGCCAGATGCCCGCCGTGGTCAACAAGGCGATTGTGGTGATGGACGGGCAGGCGATGAACCCGACCCTGCGCACCCTGTACGGGGCGGAACAGGTGGCGAAGCAGCTGAAAGAAAAGGGCCTGCTGAAGTGAGGAACGCTGCCGGAACCGGAACTGGTCTGGCAGCCGGGGGCTTCCTGCTGGCCGGGGTGGTTCTGCTGCTGCTGGCGATCGGCCTGAATGTGGGGGTGGGGGACCTGCGGATCCCGCTGTCCACCACCTTCTACGCCCTCACCAATGCGCTGGGCTGGACCGCCGAACCGCTGAACCGCATCCACGAGACGGTGATCTGGGATTACCGCCTCAGCAGGTCGCTGGTGGCGGCGGGCTGCGGGGCCGGGCTGGCGCTGTCCGGCGCGGTGATGCAGTCGCTGCTGCGCAATCCGCTGGCGGAGCCCTATGTGCTGGGCATTTCCGCCGGGGCCTCCACCGGGGCGGTGGCGGTGGTGATCCTTGGCGTCAGCTTCGGGGCGGGCCTGTCTGCTGTCTCGCTGTCTGCCGGGGCCTTTGCCGGGGCGTTTGCCGCCTTCGCCTTTGTCGCCCTGCTGTCCAACGGCACCCGCAGCGGGGCCGACCGCACCATTCTGGCCGGGGTGGCGGCGTCGCAGCTGTTTAACGCCGCCACATCCTACATCGTCACCACCTCGGCCAATGCGCAGCAGGCGCGGGATGTAATGTTCTGGCTGCTCGGCAGTTTCGGCGGGGTGCGCTGGCCGGAAGTGTGGCTGGTGACGGCGGCGGTCGGCCTCGGGCTGCTCGGCTGCCTGCTGTATGCCCGCATTCTCGATGCCTTTTCTTTCGGTGATGAGGCGGCGGCGGCGCTGGGCGTCAACACCGGGCGGGCGCGGATGGTGCTGTTCGCCATCACCGCGCTGATGACCGCCGCCATTGTCAGCATGGTCGGGTCGATCGGCTTTGTCGGGCTGGTGGTGCCCCATGCGGTGCGCTTTGCCGTCGGGCCGCTGCACGGGCGGCTGCTGCCCGGTTGCGCCGTGGCCGGGGCGCTGTTTATGGTGCTGGCCGATGTGGCCTCGCGGGTGCTGGTGCCGCAGCAGATTTTGCCGGTCGGCGTGGTGACGGCACTGGTCGGGGTGCCGGTGTTTTCCCTTATTCTCTATCGGGTGCAGCGCGCATCATGAGCTTTCAGGCAGAGACGCTGACGTGGGGCATCGGGCGGAAGACCGTGCTGCACGAACTGACCTTTTCCGTACAGCCCGGCGAAATGCTGGGGCTGCTGGGGCCGAACGGATCGGGCAAGACCTCGCTGCTGCGGCTGCTGGCCGGGCTGAAGACCCCGGCGGGCGGGCGGGTGCTGCTGGAGGGCACCGACCTGCGCCGCCTGCCGCGCCGCGACATCGCCCGGCGGGTGGCCTTTGTCGAGCAGCACGCCGGAACCACCGCCAACCTGCGGGTGGAGGATGTGGTCCGGCTGGGCCGGTTTCCGCACCGCCGCCCGCTGGCAGGCTGGACCGCCGCCGACGCGCAGGCGGTGGACGCCGCCCTTGACCGCGCCGGGATGACCGCCAAGCGCGGCGATGGCTGGCACAGCCTCTCCGGCGGCGAAAAGCAGCGGGCGCAGATCGCCCGGGCACTGGCGCAGACCCCGCGCGAACTGATCCTCGATGAACCGACCAATCATCTGGATATCCAGCACCAGATCGGGCTGCTACGGCTGATTTCCGGGCTGGGCATCACCAGCGTACTGTCGCTGCACGACCTGAACCACGCGGCGATGTTCTGCGACCGCCTGCTGGTGCTGCACCACGGCCATATCGTCGCCGATGGCCCCCCGGCACAGGTGCTGACCCCGGCACTGCTGCACGGGGTGTTCAGCGTGCAGGCCACCGTGGACCCGGACCCGCAGACCGGCAGGCCGCATATCCGGTATGTGCGGTAGGGGCAAAGACTATCTCCGGAATCACCGGAGCGATGGTTTCCTGATCCGGGGGCAGATGCGGAAATTTCAAGGGCGGGGCTGCCAGTTCTGTGCAGCCTTGTACTGCCGCCGATGTTTACAGGGTTTACAGGGATCGATTTTCCTGTGTACGGCCTTCAGCCGCAGGTCGGCCGGGTGTTCAGCAGTTCCCGCCAGCGATTGATCCAGCCGTTTTCGTGGTCGGCACCGGGCACCGACACTGAACGCACGCAGGCAGAGCCGGTGGCTTGGGTGAAACGTTGCGAGATCGATGGGGGAACGATGCGGTCATTCACGCCGCTGTAATGAATTTGCGGGATCTTGGCCACCTGAGCCGCCACATCAATGGCGTTGAGCGAGCCGGTCAGTTGCGATACCCCGGCAAGCCGGTTGACCTCAGCATGGTCAAGATTTCCCGCCACCGTGCGGATGCTGGCCACGTCCTGACGGCGGGAAGCCACCAGAACGGCGACAGCACCGCCACCGGAATAGCCGACAAGGTTGATCTTTTGTCCCGGCACCTGAGCCGCCACCTGATCGACTGCCCGGCCCATGGCGGTGATCACCTCGGGGGCGAAGCGTTTTCCGGTCCAGTAGGCGGGGGCGCAGGATGGATTTTTCGAGCGGTCAGTATACTGGCAGGGGCGGGCCAGATAAACCACGTTGGCGGCTGGATCAAGGGCAGCCAGTGCCAGCCCTTGGGCATCCTTGGGCGTGGGATCGCGGGAAACCTCGGTACGGGACGCCCAGGCCAGACCGTCGCCTTCAATATAGATGGTAACGGGTTGAGACCGGTCGGTGATACGCACAAAAGTGGTCAATAAAAACGGATCGGTCTTCAGCAGCATGCGGCTCATCCGTGCCGGTTTTGCCAAGGCGTCGGCATTGGCATCACGGTCGATGGCGGAACAACTGAAAAGGAATGGCAGAGCCAGCAGGCTGAGAAGGAGTTTTTTCATGCTCAGAACTCAGTCCGCATTTGCAGAGAGGCGGAGTGGCTGATGTATTTGTCGGCCAGATCGGCGTCGTACCTTGCGCTGAAGGTGGTGTTGCGGACACTGGCGACATCAAGGCCGAGACTGATGTTGAAATGCTCGGTGGCAATGTCGGTGCCGGGGGTGGTGAAGCTGGCCCCACCGGCGGCGTAGGATGATGTCTGCTCCGGGCTGGACTGGTTGAACTCGTGATACCAGACCGCCCGACCGTTGGGGCTGATTTCCCAGTTGCCGATGGTGGCGACCTTGGCAGAGACTTTTGCACCCAGACCGGAGCGGATGGAGTCTGTGGAGGAGGAGCTGACCTCCAGCGCCGCCGCATCGCCGGTTTCTCTGTAGCTGTCCTGCTTCAGATTGTTGTAGGCCAGCGAGGCCAGCGGGATGATTACGGCGGGGCCGACGGCCAGAGGCGCGCCCACTTCCGCCTTGGCACCGTATTGCTGGCCGGAATAATCGGCGTTCAGGGTTTGGGTGGGGGCACCGGGGATGGCGACGTGCCGCTTGGCATCGTATTTGTGGATGCCGTAGGTCAGGGTCCCGTCTACGTACCAGCCCTTGCCCGAATAGGTGCCGTACAGGCTGGTGATGTAGGAGTCGATATCCTGCCCGCTTCCGGAGCGGACGCCGGTGGAGTCCACGGCGGTTTTGGCGTAGGCGAAGGACAGACCGGCCCGCAGGGGATCGATCACCTTGAAATCAGTGCCGAAGGCCAGACCGTAGGTGTCGGCGTCGTAGCCCCACACGTCGTTACGTTCTTTCTGACTGGCGGTGGAGCCGAAGCCCTGGCCCCACACCCCCAGACCCTTCAGCGTTTCCCCCGATGACACGCCGGTGCCGGTCTCAGACGATGCCACGCGCACGGCGTCAGTGCGCCCCTGAATGGTGGACAGGGCCTGAGTGACGGCCCCCATGGATGCCTGGGCGGTGTTGCCGGTGGTCTCTGGGCGCAACTGGGCACCGGCCTTCCTGATGTCGGCATCCGATGTCAGGTTGTTGACGGCCTGCGACAACGCCTGCAACCCGGGGTCACTGCCGGAATAGGTCGCCAGTGTCTGGACCCGCGTGCCGTTGACACCGGTCGCCGAACCGGCGGCATTCTGATTTGTGGCGGTGATGATGATGTTGGTGTAGCCGGATCCATAGGAGATACCGTCGGTGTCGGTCTGGCCCGTACACGACACGCCATCGGTAATATTATAAGCGCCCCCGTTGCAGCGGACATTACTGACAGTCCAGATATAGCCTGCGCCATTTACAACACTGGGCGTATTAACCAAGGTTCGACCATCGGCATCTTGAATAATAATGTAATTAGAGCCAGTTTGGACAGTTCCTAGGACAGTTGGCACGATCACCGATGTCATGCCATGGTTGAAACCATAATAGTCGCGTTCACCACCGACTTGTTTGAACGTCCAGTAGCCGTGCTTTCTTGATTTGGCGTCAATGGTGGTTTTAAAATGCATTGTTCCGCTGTTGGTTTCGTCGATATCGATGAATTCGTAGTCATAAAAGCGGACTCGCGACGTGCCAAGGTCGAGGGTACCGCCATTGACGAAGTCGAAGACGACGGCATGAATGTCGGAATTCTGATCAAACTTCAATGTGGCACCGTTGGTCAGATATAAAGATCGCACAGGGCCCACATACGCGGTGTTTCCGAATTCTGAGATGTTTTGGAACGGTTTACCGATATCACCGTTCACTGTCGTGGAGCCAGATCGGAAATAAACATCGGCACCGGAGCCGTTCATTTGCCCATTGGAGGTACCTTTTCCTTGAATGCTACCATTCAGTGTGCCGCCATAGAAATTCAATTGATCGCCATGAGATGATGTCCAGATATCACCGTTAATAGTGCCATCATTATTATTCAGGGTAATGAAACGTTGAGATCCGTCAAAAGTTAAAGCTCGCGGGGGAAGTGTAATCGCAGTCGTACCCTTGGCACCACCGGTTATGGTGCCAGAGTTATTAATCATCAAAGTTCCCGAGGAGTAGCTGTCAACCGCAGCGCCACCGGCATAAGTTTCCCCTCCAACTCCGCCAGATATTGTTCCGGAGTTATTTATCGTCGTTTTACCAGAGATGTGGTCTTCAATAACTATCCCTCGACCGGCAGTGTTACCTTCGCTGCTGACCCCATTCCCGCCAACCACAGAAGCACCGGAATTAACGTTAATGGTCGTATTTACGGCCTGACCACTGCAAGGCTGTGCTTGGCAAGCTGCTCCGATAGAAATCGCTTTTTGGCTATTTTGGCCACCGGTTACGGTGTTTCCTGACTGCACCGTCACATTCACATCCCCCGATCTGTCATCGGTTAGGTTTGGAGCAATCGTGATTGCTCTTAGTCCAGCCGGGGCGGTCAGATTGGTGTCGATGGAGATGTTGGTCGCGGCAGTCAAAGCCTGCGTCGGTAACAGAAGCGAACCAGGGTCACGATTGGTGTTGTATCCGTAATTACTAATTATCTTGGGTGAGGTATCACCTGCCCATGCCACTCCGGTTCCAATCACGATAAACGCCAGATATGAGGTTCCGGCCAGCAGGAAACGGTTAAAGCTACGCATGATGGTGTATTCCTTGATAAGGAGTTTTTTCATGCTCAGAACTCAGTCCGCATTTGCAGAGAGGCGGAGTGGCTGATGTATTTGTCGGCCAGATCGGCGTCGTACCTTGCGCTGAAGGTGGTGTTGCGGACACTGGCGACATCAAGGCCGAGACTGATGTTGAAATGCTCGGTGGCAATGTCGGTGCCGGGGGTGGTGAAGCTGGCCCCACCGGCGGCGTAGGATGATGTCTGCTCCGGGCTGGACTGGTTGAACTCGTGATACCAGACCGCCCGGCCGTTGGGGCTGATTTCCCAGTTGCCGATGGTGGCGACCTTGGCAGAGACTTTTGCACCCAGACCGGAGCGGATGGAGTCTGTGGAGGAGGAGCCGACCTCCAGCGCCGCCGCATCGCCGGTTTCTCTGTAACTGTCCTGTTTCAGATTGTTGTAGGCCAGCGAGGCCAGGGGGGTGATTACGGCGGGGCCGACGGCCAGAGGCGCGCCCACTTCCGCCTTGGCACCGTATTGCTGGCCGGAATAATCGGCGTTCAGGGTTTGGGTTGGGGCACCGGGGATGGCGACGTGCCGCTTGGCATCGTATTTGTGGATGCCGTAGGTCAGGGTCCCGTCCACGTACCAGCCCTTGCCCGAATAGGTGCCGTACAGGCTGGTGATGTAGGAGTCGATATCCTGCCCGCTTCCGGAGCGGACGCCGGTGGAGTCCACGGCGGTTTTGGCGTAGGCGAAGGACAGACCGGCCCGCAGGGGATCGATCACCTTGAAATCAGTGCCGAAGGCCAGACCGTAGGTGTCGGCGTCGTAGCCCCACACGTCGTTACGTTCTTTCTGACTGGCGGTGGAGCCGAAGCCCTGGCCCCACACCCCCAGACCCTTCAGCGTTTCCCCCGATGACACGCCGGTGCCGGTTTCAGACGATGCCACGCGCACGGCGTCAGTGCGCCCCTGAATGGTGGACAGGGCCTGAGTGACGGCCCCCATGGATGCCTGGGCGGTGTTGCCGGTGGTCTCTGGGCGCAACTGGGCACCGGCCTTCCTGATGTCGGCATCCGATGTCAGGTTGTTGACGGCCTGCGACAACGCCTGCAACCCGGGGTCACTGCCGGAATAGGTCGCCAGCGTCTGGACCCGCGTGCCGTTGACACCGGTCGCCGAACCGGCGGCGTTGGCGTTCTCGGCGGTGATGATGATGTTGGTGGTGCCGGATCCGTAGGAGATATCGTCGGTGTCGGTCTGGCCTGATCCGGTCACTTGGCTGACGGTCCAGCGATAACCGGCACCGTTGACCACGTCCGGCAAGGACTTCGCGATGCGGCCATCGGTGTCCTGGATGATGACATACTTCGATCCGCTATTCACCGAGCCGACAACAACCGGGAAAATGGTGGGGGCACCGCCATCCATATAGGTTGTTTCAGTTTTTGGGCCAGCACCCCGGGTGAATACCATGTAGCCATGTTGCCCGGTCGTGGTGTTGATCGTCGTCCTCAGGCTGACGTTTCCGCCAATCTTACCCGTATAGCTATTTCCAGTTGGGTAATATACCCATCCGAGGCGATGGGTTCCCATGTCATATGTCACGTCCCCGGTGGTGATCAGGTTATTGTAATGAAGCTGAGAGTTCCCTGAGAGGGCTAAGGTCGAGCCATTGAGAATGCTGATCGCATGCAGGGGAGCGCCCTGTTTACCAAGATTGCCATTCAGGGTGACGGTGCCCGCACCTGCGCTGCCAATGACGACGTTACCTGCACCGGATTGCTTGGCATATACGCTGCCCGTCAGAGTGCTGTCTTTTTCCAGATAGACAGAATCGTTGCCATTTGAGGCGATGCCTAATTTGATGCCGCCAATGATGCTGCCGTAATTCACTACGTGCAGCTCGCCCCCCGTCGATCGGGTGCTGCCGTCGATAGACAGCCCATTTGAGGCTGACGAAATCTCACCATAATTGGTGATTACGTTCTCGTTTCCCTGTAAGGGGGAGCGTACCAAAATAACAGACTCAGCTCCGCGCGCTGTTTTGATGATGCTGTTCTTGTTGTTAACAATAGTCATTTTTTTAGGAGAGAGTACGCTAACAGACTGTTTGAAGTCTTCATCATCCTCATAACTGTCGCCAATGACGATAGCGGACCAAACAGACGATGTGTCTCCGACGATTGCATCTCCTATAATTTTACCAACCCGTATTCCGTCTCCATTGATAACGCGGATGTCTCCCGTTGTATTTAACAGCAGGGCAGAGACACCGCGGATCTCGCCTTGGGTATTGTTTATGCTGATGTTACCAGAAACATTACCAGTGCTGATTGTGTCGGAGTTGCTGGTGATATAACCGGTAGAATTCGCAGATCCGTTGTTGATGGTAAGGTTTGACCGACTGTGATTGGTCCACTTGCTCTGATCATTCTTATTGATACCGCTATCAGATGCGAGATTTTCGTCTGTAGCATAGCCATAGCCATTCATCCGAATGGCATCATCACTGCTATGGTTAATGGTGGCACCGTTCCCATCGACGGTTGTTCCATTGTTTATGGTCAGATCAATATTCTGATTGAAAAATAAACCGGAGCTTGAGCCGCTATTAATGGCAATTACACCACTGTTGTTGACTTGGGAAATGCCGCTAACCATGTCGCCCGCCCGCACAACCGACAGGACGGCTGTCGGGGGAGGACCGTTCTTGATCTCCTTGTCAACCACGATGCCAGACCCAGCCCCGACGTTCAGGATAAGACTGCCGCCTTGGCCCGAGCTGATAAGTTGAATTGGTGTGCCTTGCGGATTATTGGCACTGACGGACTGATTGATGTCGCCACCGCTGGTTTTGACCGAGCACACACCCTTTGCATTCCAGAAAGCACCCTCCTGTGAGCCGCTTCCACCTTCACAGGCAGCCCAAGCCCCACTTGCCATCATGAGAATCGCCAGATTCGAGGTTCCGGCCAGCAGGAAACGGTTGAAGCTACGCATGATGGCGAATTCCTTGGCGTGAGGAGCGGAGAGGGGCGATTGCCATAGATCGGGCCGGGGGGGGCTGTGGCATCAGCTGTTGCCCTCGGTCAGCAGATTGTTGCGGATGGCAATGGCGATCGCCTGCTCGGTGGTGGCTGCCCCCAGCTTGTCGCGGGCCGACAGAACCTGCTTGTCCACGGTTTTGACCGTGATGCCCAAATCCTCGGCGATACCCTTCAGCCGCTTGCCTTTGGCAAGGAGGGTCAGGCATTGCCGTTCTCTGGGGGATAGGTTTTGGACGGGAGACTGGGGCATAGACAATTCTTCGGGTTGAAAAGCCCGAAAAAAATAGCGTGCACTTCCGAAAATAGAAATTGGGGGAATTCCCCCGCACCGATGGCTGCCGCAGGTCAGCGGGAATGTGTAAAAACCGGACCGGTCAGGGGTCGATCAGTCCAAAGATCAGGGCGGTGGCCATGGCTTGAGCGGGAGTGACCGCTTTCAGCTTGGTCTGAACGGCCTCTATCCGGGTTTCCATCTTTCGTGGAGTCAGGCCAAGGCGGTGGGCGATCTGCTTTTGCCTCAGGCCCGTCGCCAGCCACAGCAGGCATTCGCGTTCCTCTGTATCCAGAGAAAAAAGTTCCCCCAGATGGTCGCGACGCAAGGCGATGTCAAAAGCATTGATGATGGCGGTGATGCTGTCACCGTGCTCCATCCAGATGCGGTCGAATTCGGGCCACGACATGTCTGCTGCATGGCAGCCGGCGGAGGATATCCCCAGGCCACCGGCAAACCGCATGGGGATAGTCACGCCGGTGATGATGCCGTAATCGAAGTCAAGGTCGAGGGAGGCTTTGGCTGCGGGGGTAAAGTGTTCGGAGTGCAGTCGCGAGACATCGCCCCACAACGCCGGGGTGGTCTCGCAGCGGGCTGCGCGGACGAATTCGTCACAATAAAACAGTCCTGATCCTAATTTGGCGTCCAGCCATTCCGAAACGATGCTGTTCAGAAGGACAGGCAATTCCTCCCTGGGGGTTGATATCGTTTCGGTACCATATATGTTTCCGGTGATGCCGAAAGGCTTCAGGTGCCGGTTCAGTTTTTTCCACAGGTCGTGCCTGTCCGTCGCCTGCCGGAAATCTTCGGCCGCGCTCTGTATCAATCGGGCGAAGGATCTGTCTCGATTGTGCATATGGCCCCCCGTGCAGTCACAGATTGCCAAAAGGAAACGCACAGGAAAAGAGCGAAAAGAGCGGCGGTGCTGATCATCAACCCCTGCGGGTTCCAGCTGTCCATGGAAAGGCCGTGCAGGATGGGGCCGCACAGACTACCCACGGCGTAAAGGGTGCCGAAGCTGGCGTTGGCGGTAGCCAGCCCGGCACCTTTGAAATGATCGGCCAGCATCGCCAGCGTGAGATTGTAGAAGGACCCGGCAGAACCGCCCCATACCAGCATGGTGAGGAGCAATACTTCAGGGGACTGCATCGCGGAGGGAATGAGCGCAGGGATGATCAGGGCGATGACTGCGGAGCTGACCAGAACCCTGACCTTGCCGAAACGGTCGGCCAGTATGCCAATGGGGATCGCCATGAGGATAAGGCCGGCAAAGGTTGCCGAGACACACCAAGCGGCCCAATGCTCTTCCAGCCCCGATCGCACGGCATAAACCGGCATCATGGTGTAAGGCGCAGCCTCGAACAGGCCGAAGAGCAGCACGCCGAGCAGGGGCAGGCGTGCCGCGCCGCGAAAAAGCCCCCGGTGCCCCATGGGGGGCGGCTCTTTAATGGGGGGTGGGCCACCGTGAAGGAAGGCGAACACCAGCCCTGCCGCCAAAGCCAGTATTGCCATCATGAGGACGGGTGGCCAGCCTTCTGTTCCAATCAGGGGAGTGACTGTTGCGCCGGTCATGATCCCGACAGCGAAGGTGGTCGCGTAGATGCCCACATTACGGGCCCGCCGGTTTTCGGGCGAGCCAGCGTTGATCCAGTATTCCACCAGCCGGAACACCATGCCGGTGCCGCCGCCGAACAGGAAACGCAACGCCATCCATACATCTGCATCGGGCAGGGCCGGGAAACACAGGATTGCAAGGATGGCGACCGCTAACAGCCCTGGCAGCAATGCTTTGGGATTGAAGCGCCGCAACGCCCAAGGCATCAACGGTGTCGCCAATAACCACGCCAGTGCCGGCATGGACGCGTTGAGTCCGATGGCGCTGGCTGAGACTCCCATACGGTTCAGCGACAAATCCACATAAGCATAGGACGCCCCCACCGCTGCTGCCAGCAGAGCCGAGGCGGTGGACAATAAGGGGAGGCTTAATGGTTGATGGCGTGACGGTGTTACCATTTTTGGTCTCAATCAATTCATCGTCAAAGTACTCTGCCCGGCGGGCGGTTCTCTGTTTTAACCCCGTCTCTAACCCCGTCAGGCCCCGGCCAGCAGACGGGCGGCCTGTATGGCGCGCACGGCCTGTAAGGCCGGGGCGGCTTCCGGCGGCAGGGCACCGCCGCTGCGCAGGGCCTGAAAGGCGGCGTCGGCGGCCGGGCCGGGGTCGGGCAGGGCGGAGACGGCGGCGGCGGCCACGTCCAGCCGCAGATGGCCCTGCACCCGGGGGTGCTGGCGCAGGCTGTGGGCCTGTTCCAGCAGCGCTGCTTTCAGGCTGCACAGGCTGCGCAGCACGTCGGGCAGCGGGCTGTGTTTGTCGCGCCGCAGCCGCACGCTGTCGGGCAGAATGCCGGTCATCGCCGTGCGGAACGGCTGGCGGCTGTAGCCCTGATCAATCAGATACGCCGGGGGCAGTGACAGCGCGAAATCGATCACCCGCCGGTCCAGCAGCGGATAGCTGACCGCCACCCCATGCGGGGCGGCCAGCAGCGCCCAGCGGGTCAGCCGTCCGGCCAGGTAGCCCCGGGTCAGGATCGCCACCCGGTCGGCGGCGCGGCAGGTCAGCGGGGTCGGGGCGGGCAGGGCGTCCCGCACCTGTGCCGCCAGATCGGGGTGCAGCAGGGCCAGCCCGGCGGCACCGTGGCCGAGGCGGTCCTGACCGGGGATGGTGCCGCCGGAGTGGCGCGGCCGGTCCGGCAGCAGCGGGCGGATCAGGCGGTGCCACACCGCCCGGGGCAGGGCAAGGCCTTCCGCCCGCGCCCACTGCGGCAGATCCCGCGCCACCGTTTTCCACTGGCCCTGTCGCAGCAGGGCGGCATGCATGGCCAGCCCGTTGAAGGTCGCCCCTTCATCACCCCCGGCCCCGGACAGCAGCAGCGGGGCCCCGGCGGCGGCAAACAGGTTGCCTTCATCCACCAGAAAGCCGGGTTCCAGCGGCAGGTCGGGGCTGCTGCCGAAGCCGTTGGCGGCGAAGAAGGCCAGCGGATCGGGCGGGGGAACCGGCTGCCAGTCCAGCGCCGGGGCCTGCGCCAGAACCGCATCAATAAAGGGCTGCTCGTCATGGCGGCCTTCCGATCCCGGGGCCGGGCGCAGCGCCAGAGCCCGCAGTGGGGGGGCGGCTTCCGGCCCGGTCAGGCGGGCGGCGAGCAGGGTGATGGCGGAGGAATCCAGCCCGCCGCTGAGGTGGGTGGCCACCGCACCGGCGGGCGGCAGGCGGCAGGCCACCGCCTGTTGCAGCAGGTCGCGCAGGGTGGCGGCGGCGCGGTCCCGGCTGCCGGACCACAGGCCGGTCTGGCCGGGGTCGGGCTGCCACGCCCGGTGCAGGCGGATGCCGTCCGCCCCGGGGCGGACCGTCAGGCTGTGGCCGGGGGGCAGCCAGTGGATTCCCTGCCACGCGGTGCGCTGGCGGTCGGGGTAGCTGCGCAGGATCATCATCCCCAGTGCCACCGGATCAGGAGTGGCCTCTGCCAGCCCCCCACCCACCAGACCCCCCTTCACCAGACCACCCTGCACCAGAGCACGGGGCAGCGAGGCAAAGGCGAACAGCCGGCCGGGCTGATGGGTCCAGCACAGCGGCCGCACCCCCATGATGTCGCGGCTGCACCGCAGGGTGTGGTGGGCGGCATCCCAGTGGGCCAGTGCGTAATCGCCGTCCAGCCGGTCCGGCGTGCTGTCGCCCCAGTCGCGCAGCCGGGCCAGAAACGCCGGGGCAGACGGCAGCGGATGATCAGCCCGCAGGTCGGCGGCCAGCCGGTCGCCGCCGCTGTTCCCGGTGATGGCGGGCAAGGCCTGCCCGCCGGGTTTTAAGGTGCCGAAGTCCAGCACCGCCAGCCCCAGTGGCCCGTCGCACCGGCGGGTGATCACCGGGGTCTGGCCGGGGGCGGTCAGGGCCGCCGTCATCCGGGTCAGGGCCGCCGGGTCAGCGGGGGCACCATCCAGATGCAGAAGGCCGCAGATCAGCCGCATGGGCAGTCAGTCATCATTCCGGGGTCGCCAAGGGGTCTCCATGTCCCGGATGCTACCAAGGCGCTCTCCGGGGGGCAATGAGTCAGTTGTGTTGTGGGGTCATATTCCCGTTATTGGTTGTTTTGGTACCGATTTAGTGGTAGGACTTTGCGTGTGGCAGTTGGGAAGGTGCTCTTTAAGCGTGTTCTCCTGAAAACAGGGGGGCGCATTCACCGGCTCACGGTACAGCGTGACTGTAAGGCAAACATCCCTATCGGGCAGATAGGGCCGCAGTCAGGCGTATGCGTGAGGGTGATGTCAAAAAGGGTAACCGTGATGTTGACAGAGACTTCAGACCGTTACGATGCTCCCGCCCGCCCGGAAATCATCCCGGGGAGCCGTCTGTGGCGGCCCCCGGTGATTCACGATGTCTCGGTGGAGATGACCCGGAAGACGAGTTCGACGATGGAATCCGTGCCCGGCTTTGTGAAGAACGGCTCCTGACCGGGGCGGGCGCTGCCTGCCGCCCTCTCTTCCCGCATATATGCACACCCCCCCCACACACAGCCCCTTCCGGTTGAGGCCGCAGGGACCTCTTCAGTCTGTCTATAGGGCAGGCCCATCCGCTGTGGCGGGTCAGAGGACCGTTCCGGTTTTTTTAAGAGTGCGGACCGGGGGCCGGATCTGCACGAGGAGGACTTATGGGTACGGATGAAACCTACATCGGCGAGATCCGCCTGTTCCCGTTACCGTGGATTCCGTATGGCTGGCTGCCCTGTGACGGGCGGACGGTTGAGCTCCGCAAGTATCCCGCCCTGTTTGCCCTGATCAGGGACACCTATGGCCCCGCCAGGGACGGAACGTTCACGGTGCCGGACCTACGCGGCCGGGCGATTTACGGGGCGAATTCCCCCGGCACAACCGGCAGCCCTGATCCCGGCAGCCCCGGACATGCCTTCGGTCAGGAGAAAGTGGAACTGACGCTGAGCAACACGCCGATCCACCGGCATCAGGCCGGTGCCAGCAGCGCCGATGCGAAGGAGGTCAAGATGGGCGATGCCGGATTTGCGAAAGCGGTACCGGTCAGCCCGGCGGAGTTCCCGGATCCGGTCAAGGTCTATGCCGAGGCCCCGGATGGGTTTACCGCCGTCGCCGCTCTCCACCCCGCCACCGTCTCCGTGGCCGGGCAGGGCACGGCGCACAACAACATGCAGCCGTTTCTGGTGCTTCAATACTGCATCTGCGTGGTTGGAGACTTCCCGTCGCGGGTCTGAGCCGCCCCCGGCCGCCGGTGATCCGGGCGGCGGGTGATGTTCAAGGCGCCCCGGCGGCGCGGATAATCGGACTGAAGGAGGTACGCGTGAGTGAGAGCATGAGCGATATTGATGATATGACGGTGTTTCTCGGCGAAATCCGTCTGTTCGCCGGGCCGTTTGTGCCGGTCGGGTGGGCGGAGTGTGATGGGGCGGAACTGCCGGTCCGGGGCAACGATGCTTTGCACGCCTTGCTGAAGAACACCTTTGGTGGCGACGGGGTAACGAAATTCAATCTGCCGGATCTGCGGGGCCGGGTGGTGGTCAGTTGCGGGGCAGGACCCAGCCTGACACTGCGGACTGTCGGGGATGTCGGCGGAGAGGATGTGGTGGCCCTGACGCAGGAGGAGATGCCGCCGCACTCCCACCCGTTTGCGGTGGAAAACGTGGAAGGAACGATGGAAGGACCCGAGACGGGCAAAAGCCGGGCGGTGGTTCTGGCCAACATGGCCGCTATCTCCGGCGGGGCGGTCGGCCTCTATGGCAAAGCTGACATCGTGGCGACTAAGCCGGTGGAGGTGATGGCGGCGGCCGTGATGGACCCTGTCGGCTCCGGCGAAGCCCATTCGAACATCATGCCCAGCATCGGGCTGCGCTACATCATCGCCCTCAGGGGGATGTATCCGGCCCCTCAGTAAGTCCGGTGAGTAAGTCCGGTCGGTCTACAGAAGTTTCCGGTTGAGCGGATGCCGGTCAATCGAGGGAAATTCTCTGTTTTTTCAAAGAGAATGAGCATTTTCAGCGGCAAAACCGGTATCCGCGTCTGCTGAAAACGCCCTGACTGTCAGTCTGGAGGAGGTCGCAATGGCCGATGCATTGATCGGTGAAATCCGGGCCATGGCCTTTAATTACGTCCCGCCGGGGTGGTTGCTGTGCGATGGCAGGACTTACCGTGTGCAAAACTACTCTTATCTGCACGCTGTGATTGGAACGACCTATGGGGGGGACGATAAAGCTCTGACCTTCGCTGTCCCCGACCTGCGGAACTGCGTGGCGGTCGGATTGGGGGCAAGCCCCAAGCATGGCCTTAAATTAGGGTTGGGGGAAAAGAAGGGGACGCGGGCGGTTCCTCTGGAAGTAAAGCATCTGCCACCGCATCGGCATGACCTCAACGGCAAGATCGGGGAAGATGTTAATGCGGTTAATACGCCGCAGGGGAACTGGCTTGGGATTCCTGTCTATACAAAGACCACGGGGAATACCACCGTATCCCGGCGGGTCAGACGGTATCTGAAGCTGGAGAAGGCACCGGATGTGGCCCTGCATCCGGATACCGTGGGATACTGTCAGGTGGGCACCCCGACGAGCCATGATAACAGCCAGCCGGTGCTGACGATGATGTATTGCATCTGTTATGAGGGCTTCATGCCGTCGAGGCCGCCGGTGCCGCCCCCGGTGCCCCCGAAGACGGGCGTGTAACCACACTGCCATGAAGGGCGGGGTGATGCCCCGCCCAGCCCCTTATCGCCCCCTCACGGCAAAACCTGCCAGCAAAGACCGTCCTCTGACGGGGCGGAGGGGCGGGCGGAGGGCCGGAGAGCTGGCTGTATCCGTCCGGCTTTCATCAGCAGGGAGGGTCAGGGCAGGTCGGTCAGCAGGCCGCGCTGGCGCAGCCCGTCAAGGAAGGCGGTGACCTGCGCGGTGCAGGTGTCGCGGTCGATGTCGAAGTCAGCCAGCAGGGCGTTCACCACCGCCTCCGGGGTGGTCGGTTCCGCCAGCAGGGCCCAGATGCGGGGGGCGCTGCCGTCCAGACCGTGGTAAAGGCCGCTGTCAACGTTCAGGGCAATCACGCTGTCCTCTGTTTCAACGGTCAGGATGCTCTGGCTGCGGCAGATCTGTCCGGTTGTCATGGGGGGTACTCCCGTGTGTAGCCCAGCCGGTCCATCACCGGCGCGGTGGCGGTTTCGATGGCGATGATCTGGGCCGGGGTCAGCGTCCCGCGCCAGCCCCCGGCCTTGCCCTGCCGGAAGAACGGGCTGTCGCCATGCCGTTCGATGAAATCCCCGGCCTGTTCCTGCTGTTGCAGGCGGCGGAAGGCGGAAAACTCCACTGCCTGCCGCACTGCCGCTGCCGGGGCAGCGATCCCGAGGAAGGCCAGCAGGCGGGTAAATTCCCCCGGGGTGTCGGCCAGAAGATCTTCGTAGCGGACCAGATGCACCGGCAGGTCGCGTTGGTCCAGCCAGCCGGTGACGTGGTCGGCCCAGCCGCCCAGCCGCTGCGGCAGGCGGCCAAACGGGGCCTCGGGGCCGGGCGGGGCGGCAGCGGGGTCGGTCAGCATCGTGATCATCGCATCGGCAGTGCTGTTGCTGTGGTGGGCGTAGGAAATCACCACGTCGCGGGGGTCGCGCACCACATAGACCGCCGCCCGTCCTGCGGAGCCCACAACCGGCCTGCCGCGGGTGGTATGCAGGTACGGATCGTGGGATTTCACAAACAGCGGCCCGGGGGCCTGTGCCGCCCAGTAGGCATACAGGTCCGGGCGCAGGCCGTTGATTTCCGCCGCTGTCAGCAGGGTGGGGTCCAGCAGGGTATCATCCAGAAAGAGATCGCGGTGGTTGGCAACCTCCATCGGCAGGGTCAGGGCGTTGATATCCTGCCCGGTCCGGGCGCCTTCCAGAACCGCAGACAGATTGGCCAGCAGGATCCGCAGCCAGGTGTTGCCGGATTTGGGGTAGGAGGCCAGCCACACCAGCCCGCGCGGAAAGGCAGGAGCGGCCATTATGCCGCGCCCCCGCAGGCGGGAGGCAGGCTTTGCAGGTGGTGCAGCAGGCCGGTGGCCAGATCATCGACCGCCGCCAGATCCTGCGGGCGGGTCAGGCGGAACAGGGGGACCCGGTCCTGCATCGCCACCGTCTGGGTCAGCAGGCCGGTGCGCCCGGTGCGGGCCATGGCCATGGCAAGGCGGTGGCGGTAACTCCAGTTCAGCAGGGCCTGCGCCCGGTCCAGCCCGGTAAACTGCCGGATCCCGGCGGGTGCGCCGGGAAGCTCCCGGGTCAGGGCATAGGCGGCGGCCACCGGCAGCGGGCCGGGGGCCGGGGGCGTCGGCGGTGCAACATAGTATTTGCCGACCCCGGGGCGGATTTCCCGCCCCTGCTGCCCGGCCAGCGCCAGCCGCTGGATTGATGACGGATACAGTTTCAGCATCCGCCCGTCGGGCCAGACCTGCGGCTGACCGTTACCGTCAAGGGTGATCCGCGCCAGATCATCGCTGATCAGGGTGCCGCCCTGCCGGCACAGGGTGGCCGCCAGTGTCGATTTGCCAAGGCCGCTTTTGCCGCACAGCAGCACCGCCCGCCCGTTGATGGCGACCGTCGCCGCATGCAGCACCAGATTGCCGCGCTGGTACAGCAGGGCGGCCATGCCGGTGCCCATGGCAAACGGCAGCAGGTCCTCCAGCCCGTCGGCGGGGTCCACATCCAGTGTCTGACCATCCCGCGCCAGCAGGCTGCCGATCTCGGGGATCGACAGCAGCACCGCCTGCCGGTCCACCTGCCAGAACGGCCCGGTCACCAGCGGATCCGTCAGCCGGGCGGGCACAGCGGCACGGCGGACATGGATGTCCGGTGCCGCAAAGGGGGGCTCCGCCTCCAGCACGCCGGGCAGGGGAAAATCAGACAGAACTGTCAGGCCAAAAACGCGGTAAAGGGGCATGAAGGATCAGTTTTTCGCTTCGGAAGGGCGGATGTGCCCATCCTTCCGGGGGACGATATCAAGGACTTATCATCGTATCAACGGTTTGATTGTTTATCATAGGTTGTTCTCAGGCAGGTGTTCTGTGGCGGATAAATCGTATTTAAGGGGTGGTCATTTTTTAAAAGCAACTTTAAGCTGTTTTTTGTCTGCATCTGTGGATGGGGTATCCGTGGTCAGGATACTCCTGTTGCGGCAAGGATTCAGGGTGGAACAGGCAAAAAGGGTAAAGACGATGGTCGCGAATGATCAGCAGGCGGGTGTGGCGGAGGAAAAGGGCGCGGTCTCCGCTGTGGGCCGCTGCCAGTGGCTGCCGCCGGGGATCGAGGATGTGTCGGTGGAAATGACCCGCAAGACCTCCTCAACCATGGAAAGCACTCCGGGAGATGTCAAAATCGGATCCTGACAGGGGGCCGTACAGGGCCGTCGGCTGAGACTGTCCGCGCCTGTCCCGGCTTTTCAGGATGATCGCTGTTCTGTCTCAGGGGAATGCCCCCGCCCGGTCTGTCTCCGGGCGGGGGTTTTTGCATGTGCGGCGGTGGGCTGAGGACGATCAGATTATGTCTGAATGGACATAATTCGGCGGGTTGCGTACCCGCAGGGGATGTTTTTTTTGCGCATCCCGACGGAAGACACTCTAAAAAATCTATTTCTCTCAAGGCACTGTTCACTCGCGTAAGAGTGGGGAGGAATTGCCCGTATAAAGTTATTTTTAGAAAATATGCCCCTATATAGTGTATTAATAATTTCGCACAAACTTTAAGGGTGTTCTTCGCTGAATGGACATCCCTTGGTTAAGGAGAGCGAGGCATGGCTGATTATATGCTCGGGGAAATCCGGGCTTTTCCGTTTAACTGGGCCCCGATCAACTGGATCCCCTGCGACGGGCGGGAGCTTCTGATTGCCCAGAATCAGGGGCTGTATGTGTTGCTGGGGACGAACTATGGCGGGGACGGGAAAACCAAGTTCAATATCCCGGATCTGCGCGGCCGGGTGATCTACGGGGCGCAGTACGCGTTCGGACCGGGCACCACCCCGGGGAGTCAGGGCTATAAGGGTGGGGCCGAAACCGTTGCCCTGACCCCAGCGAACCTGCTGCTGCATAACCATGTGGTGACGGCCCACACAGCGTCGGGGAACAGCGTGCCGATGACGGGGGGCGGGCTGGCGTCGGTGGTGACCCCGGCGGCCTTTGCCGCGAAGGTGTACGGGGTTGCTTCCGGGGCGATCCCCAATCCGGCAATGCTCAATTCCGGCACGGTGTCTGTCGCCGGTGCCGGTGCCGCGCATGAGAACATGCAGCCGTTTCAGGTGCTTCAGTACTGCATCTGTACGTCCGGCCTGTTCCCGGAGCGGTCCTGACCGGCCGGGCAGAACGACGACACGATTTCAAGAGGCGAAGATGCTTTCACGGCTGCACAGGATATGTGCCTCCGCCGGGAAGCCTGCGCCGGAAGACCATGAGAGAGGTTTTCAATGGTGGACTGTTATCTCGGAGAAATCCGTCTTTTCGCCGGTCCCTACGCGCCGGAGGGCTGGGCCGACTGCAATGGCCAGTTGCTGTCGCTCGCCAGCAATCAGGTCCTGTTTTCCCTGATCGGGGTCACCTATGGCGGGGATGGCCGTACGAATTTCGCGCTGCCGAACCTGGGGGGCCGGGTGGCTGTCGGGGCCGGGGCCGGGACGGGTCTGACCGTCAGGGCGGTGGGGCAGACAGGGGGCAAGGCTGTGGTCAGCCTGGAGGTTGCCAATATGCCTGCCCATACCCACAGTTTTACCGTCAGCAATCAGGACGGTACCAGCCCGAACGCGCTGCCCGCCCCCGGGGCCAGCGGGAGTGTCGTTCTGGCCAACATGGCCCCGGTTTCCGGCGGGACCGTTGCCACCTATACCGATGCCACCGTGGCGGCGGCCAATCAGCCGCAGGTGATGGAGGATGCCATTGAAGCTGTCGGCACAATTCAGCCCCACGAAAACATCATGCCCAGCATGGGGATGCGTTACATCATCGCCCTGCAGGGCCTTTATCCGCAACGTCCGTAAAGGCAGGGAGAACAAGAATGGCTGACGCATTTATCGGTGAAATCCGGGCCCTGCCCTATTCCTTTGTCCCGCAGGGGTGGATGCTGTGCGATGGTTCACTCCATTCCATACAGACCTACGTGCCTCTGCATGCGGTGATTGGCTACCTGTATGGCGGTTCTCCGCAGTCCGGTCAGTTTGGCGTGCCGGACCTGCGCAGCCGCGTGGTGGTCGGCCTTGGTACGGATCTTATCAGCGGTTTCGCTTTGGGGCAGGGGAATAAGAGTGGTCATGCCACTGTCTCCAGCCCCCTGCCGCTGCATAGCCATACCCTGAACGGCAAAATGGGGCCGCATATTCAGTCGGTTAACACGCCCGCCAACAACTGGCTGGGGGTGCCGACCTACCAGACCCCCAACAGCACGCCGAAAACCCAGCAGGGCAAGCGGTATGAGGTGCCGCCGGGGACGCATGACGTTCACCTGAATTCAAGGACTCTCGGTACTGCGGGGGTGAGTACCCCTCAGGCCCATGAGAACTGCCAGCCGTATCAGACGGTTGCCTATTTTATCTGCTCGGAGGGGACCTGGCCGTCGCGCCCGTAACACGCGGGAGTGGCCCGGCGGGGCAGCGCGTTTTCCGCAGGAAAGAACGGTGGTTCTTCTGTGGAAAACGCTCTGCCTGTTTTCACCGGCCTTTCCCCTGACCGTCAGGGGTTTCCTCCCCCCGCCGGGATCTCCGGGCGGGGGGAGTGTCTGTGTGGGGGTGTGGCAGGTCTGTCTGTCCAGACATGTTTATGGGGAGTAAAAACCCGTATAAGGTGTTTTTTGTGTGCGGTAACCTCGTCTGATATCATAAAAAAGTGTTTAAAATAAATTAGTTAGGAATATTTCTGGAAAAGCGTTGTTGGTTGCACTCATTAAGTTAAATTTAGACTCATTACTCTTATTCAGTGTATTCATGTCTCGTCATCATGTCTTGCGGGTTCGCGTTCATGACCGGATCCGCGCTGGCGAGGAGAGCAACTATGTCAGATCCAATACTCGGAGAAATCCGGGTTTTTCCGTTCCCCTGGGCTCCACGGGGCTGGGCCCTGTGTGACGGAAGCCTTGTGCAGATCAGGCAGTATCAGGCGCTGTATTCCCTGTTCGGCACGGCCTTCGGCGGTGATGGCCAGACCACGTTCGGGCTGCCGGATCTGCGGGGCCGGGCGATTCTGGGGGCGAAGACATTTCAGGGCCCCAACACCACACCGGGGGTGCGCGGGTATGTCTCGGGGACTGAAAGAGCGACCCTGACCGCCGCCATGACCCCGAACCATGGCCACAGGGTTCATGGCACCAGCGCGGAGGGGACCGTCGTGCCGATGGGGGGGGCCGTTCTGGCCTCGGCAGCGTTCCCGCCGACCTCACCCGGGCTGACCGCGATGGTCTATGACGGCGCCGGCACTACCATTCCCAAGCCGTCCGTGCTGAATGCGGGCAGTGTTTCCACCGTCGGGGGGGGACTTCCGCACGAGAACATGCAGCCTTTTCTGGTGAGCAACCCCTGTGTCTGCATCAGCGGGATCTATCCGACGCGTCCGTAGCGATTCCGGCCCCGCCAGGGGGGCGGGGGAGTCATGTCTGCTGAAAGCGCTTTAACCTGAGAAAGGGGTACGCCCATGTATCCGTATGTCGGAGAGATCCGTCTGTTTTCCGGAACATTTGCACCGGCTGGCTGGAGTTTCTGTGATGGCAGCCTACAGCTGATTGCGCAGTATGAAGCCCTGTATACGCTGATCGGGACCAGCTATGGCGGGAATGGCGTCAGGACGTTCGGCCTGCCGGACCTGCGGGGCCGGGTGATCATCGGGCAGGGAGCAGGGCCGGGCCTGACCCCCCGCACCATTGCCGCCACCGGTGGGGTCAGTGCCGTGGTGCTGGGCGTGGAAAATCTGCCCGCCCACAGTCACACCGTGACCGTCAGCAATCAGGAGGGGATATCCCCCAGATTCCAGAAGTCGGGGTCTGGCGATCCCGTTTTGACCAATATGGCGACCATCTCCGGCGGTACGGTTGCCGCCTATACTGATAAGACTAAGGCGCTTAACAGTCCGGTCCAGATGCTTGCGGAGGGCACGATTGACAGCAGTGGGGAAGGGAAGGGGCATAGCAATCTCATGCCCGGTCTGGGCCTTCACTACATCATCGCCACCACAGGGATTTTTCCGTCGCACCCGTAAGGCCGGGCGGTTTTCAGCAGGAGAAGACAAAAATGGCTGATGCCTTTGTTGGGGAAATCCGGGCGATGGCGATTGGATTTGCCCCGGAAGGATGGTTTCTGTGTGATGGCACAGCCTACCGTCAGGCGGACTACACTCTGCTGTTTGCCATTATTGGCAATCGTTATGGCGGTAGCCCTGAGAAGGGAACCTTTGCGGTGCCGAACCTGGTTGGGGCCTTGCCGGTGGGGGTGGGGGCCGATGGAAATGATCTCCCTGCGCTACAGCTGGCGGAGGCCACCGGGACGGCGACGGTTGCGTTGAAGTCCAGCGAGATGCCGGTTCATACCCATACTCTGGGCGGGAAGGTGTTTCCCTTTGCCGACGCGGTGAATGAGCCGGGGGATAACTGGCTGGGGGTGCCGGTTTACAAAACCCCCAACGCCACCACGAAAATCCAGCAGGCCCGGCGCTATGCCATTGGCGGGACTGCCAAAAACGTCCAGCTGCATCCTGCGACCCTGTCGAAGCATGGCGGCAACCCGGAGGCAGCGGCAGAGCATGACAACAGCCAGCCGACGCTGACGCTGGGTTATTTCATCTGCTGGAACGGCGAATTTCCGGTGCGCCCGTAACCGGGCGGAAAACGGCTGTCCGGCTTGTTTTGTGGCCCCGTCGGGTGCTCTGCCCGGCGGGGCTTTTTTGTGCCTCAGCCGTGGGCAGCGTTGTTTCCGGTGAGAAATATCTGTGCGGAAACTCTGCATCTCAAGGGTGTTTTCTGCGCCACCGGTCCGGAGGCGGTTCTCAGGTTTCTCAGGGGGATAGTGATACACTTAAAGGTGCATATATAAAGAAAATGCAATTTTATGGGTAGAAAGTCGCAGGGGGAAGAGTAGGTTGAATTTTATCAATCAAGGATCGCGTTTTTTGAATCATGGACCCTGAACATAAGGATGACAGGTGCAATGGCTGAAAATTATCTGGGGGAAATCAGGCTCTTCGCCTCTGAAACCATCCCGTCTGGCTGGCTCCCCTGTGAAGGGCAGGTGATGGATGTGTCAAAGCACACTGCCCTTTATAAGCTCATAGGATCCTCCTATGGCAGTGATGGCCGCAAATTCAAACTCCCGGATCTCCGGGGGCGGGTGGTGATGGGGGCGGTCAACCAGACAGGGAACCGGGGGAATGCAGGGAACCCCGGTTACGCCGGTGGCGAGGAAAAGGTGATGCTGACCGTGGCCACCACGCCGCCCCACACCCATCTGGTTGCCGGTTACAGCAAAGCGGGGACCAGCGTGACGATGGCAAAAGGCCTTCTGTCAACCATGCCATCCGACTCAGCCATGCCCGCCAAGGTCTATGCCGATGTGACCGGAGAGATTCCCGACAGGGTATCCCTGCATCCGGAGAGTGTCTCGGTAACCGGGAAAGGAGAAGGGCACAATAATATGCAGCCCTTTGTTGTCCTGAATTACTGCATCTGCGTACAGGGGGCGTATCCGCCCCAGTCCTGAAGGCCGGGACAGGGACGATATTGGGATGACAGAAGAAAGGATCGTGTCATGGGGAAAGTGGGAGAAACCGTCGGTGAAATCCGCCTGATCGCGGGGGAGTACATTCCGGCGGGATGGATGCGTTGCGACGGACAGGGGGTGTCCAGGGATGATTACCTTCCCCTGTATAGCGTCATCGGTGGCACATATGGGGAGGATGGAGGGATCTTCTTTCTGCCGGACCTGCGGGGCGTGGTGCCGGTGGGGGTGGGCTCCGGGCCGGGCCTGACGGCGCGGCGGCTTGGGGAACGGGGCGGCAATACCATCGCAGAGATTCCGGTCCACGGTCTGCCGCCGCACAGTCATCAGGTCAACGTCAGCAATACCGTCGGGACCACCAGTTACATCAACCGCAATACCAAGGACGGTGGAACGGTTCTGGCCAATATGGAGGCGATCTCCGGTGGGTGGCCTGCCGCCTATACCAGTAAGGTGGTTGCTGAAGGGGAGGACTCTCTGTCCCTGATGCGGTTTTCAATTGAGACGACCGGAGAGGGGATGTGGCATAACAATATCATGCCGACAGCCGCGATGACGTATATTATCTGTTATGCAAAAATGCCTGAATAAGGGGGGTGTAACCATGTACAATGGATTTATCGGTGAAGTCCGGGTGATGGCATCCTCTTACGCTCCGGTTGGGTGGCTGTTCTGTGATGGCAAAGAGTACAGTCAGGATGACCAAAAGTATGTCGCATTATTCACTACGATCGGAAGGCTTTATGGCGGGGATCACCGGAGGCGGACGTTTGCCGTGCCGGATCTGCGCCAATACGTTGTCTGTGGGGCCGGGGGGAACGGGGTGTCGCAGCCGTCGCTGAAGATCGGTGAAAAAACCGGAGAGCCGGAAGTCACGCTGACCCCCGCCCAGATGCCAAGGCATGACCATATATTGTCCGGACGGATTGCCAACTTTACTCTGGCAACCAACGAGCCGACAGGAAACTGGCTGGGGGTGCCGGTGCATTATACCCCGATGTCCGTACCCAAGACCAGACAGGGCAAGCGGTATAACCCCGATCAGACTGCGGACCGCACCCTGCATAAGGGTACGCTGTCGCAGTATCCGGGGGAGTCCAAGCCCCATGAAAACCGCCAGCCGTATCTGACCATCCCCTATCTGATCTGTTATGAGGGGGAGTATATCACGGCCTGATCAGACTGGGCCGGGGGGCTTTCCCCCTCCGGCCCTGCGGTTGTACCGGCAGGCGGGATGTGAAACAGTGCCGGAAACAGGGCAGGGAAAGGCACCCGGATGACACCATGGCTGCGGATGCGCCTGCCGCTGGACGGGCTGGGGCTTGGCCGGTCCGATGCTCTGGCCCTGCGCCGGTGGGGGCGGGCGCGGCTGCGGGACCGGCTGCGCCGCCGGGGCCGGGCCGGGTGGCTGCTGGCCGGGCTGCTGCCGCTGCTGTCGCCGCTGCTGTGGGCGGTGGCGGTGCCGGTGCTGGTCGCCGGGTTTCTGCGCCGCCGTTCGCTGCTGTCGCCGCTGCCGGGGCCGCAGGCGGCGCGGCTGCTGGCCGATTGCTGGGCCAGCGGGGCTGATCCGCTGGAATGCTGGCTGTGGCGGCACTGGTTTTCAGAACACTCTCTTTCAGAACACCCGCATCATCCGCTGCCGGGCCGGGCGGCGGCCTTGGTGCTGCCGTATCTGGGGGCGGCGGCTGATCACCAGACCCTGCGCGACAAACAGGCGATGGCCGACCGGCTGGCCGCTGCCGGGGTGCCGGTGCCGCCGACACTGGGGTTGTTGTCAGGGGGGGTGCTGTCAGGGGGGCTGCTGTCAGCGGGGCTGCTGCCTGCCGGGCATCCGGCGGATCCGGCAGCCCTGCCGCCGGTGCTGAGGGCGGAAGGTCCGGCCCGGCTGTTCGTTAAGCCGCGCCACGGCAGCGGCGGCGTGGCGGCATGGCCGCTGGACCGCCTCGGGCCGGGACTGGTGCGCCTGAATGGCCGCCCGCCCGCCCCGGCGGCGGAGGCTCTGGGGCGGCTGTCGGCCCGGCTGGGCGACGATCTGCTGATTCAGCCCCGCCTGACGGCCGCGCCGGATCTGGCGGCACTGTGCGCTGCCGGGCCAGAGGGCGAGGGGCCAGAGGATGGAGCACCAGAGAATGGGGCGCTGCCGGTGCTGCGCCTGACCACCGCCCGCCTGCCGGGACAGGCCCCGTGGCTGCACTCCGCGCTGCTGTGCCTGCCGGTGCCGGGGCAGCCGCCGCGCAGCTTCCTGCGGGGGCACCTGTATGTGCCGGTGGATCTGGGCCGGTCACCGGGTGCCGACCAATCCATCCACAGGGTTGTCCCACCCGGTATTCAGCCTGTTATGAACACACTTATCCACACGGTTATCCCCGGCGGTCCCGCCTCCGGCACCCTGCTGCCCGGCCTGCTGCTGGGCCAGCCGCAGCAACGGCTGCAACAGGTGCCGTGGAACGGCCAGCCGCTGGCCGGGCGCCCGCTGCCGCATCTGGAGGCCGCCGCCAGCGCCGCCCTGCGGGCGATGGCCCTGCTGCCGGGCCTGCCGCTGGTCAACTGGGATATCGCCCTGACCGCCGATGGCCCGCTGGTGCTGGATGGTAACACCTGCGGCAACTGGATCCTGACCGCTCTGCCGCCGCCGGGGGCTGACACCCTGCTGCCCCTGCTGCTGCGCTGGGCGTCTGCCCAAGCCTGACCCGTCAGCGGTTGTGATGAACAGCCCAAAAAGCCGCGCCCACAAACAGGCTCAACCCTACAAGCCCCTACCGCCGTTCGTACCAGCCCTTACTGGCGGTGACGATTTTGACGACGGAGAGCATCACCGGCACCTCCACCAGCACACCGACGACGGTGGCAAGGGCGGCACCGGAAGACAGGCCGAACAGGCTGATGGCGGCGGCCACCGCCAGTTCAAAGAAGTTGGACGCCCCGATCAGGGCACCGGGGGCGGCGACGCACCACGCGACGCCGAAACGGCGGGACAGCCAGTAGGCCAGCCCGGCGTTGAAATACACCTGAATCAGGATCGGCACCGCCAGCAGGGCGATGATCAGCGGCTGGGCCAGCACCTGTTCCCCCTGAAAGCCGAACAGCAGCACCAGCGTGGACAGCAGCGCCAGCAGCGAGGCCGGGTGCAGGCGGGCCAGCACGGCGGCAAGGGCGGCGTCTCCGCCCCGGCGCAGCAGGGTGCGCCGCCACAGTTGCGCGACGATCACCGGCAGCACGATATACAGCAGCACGGAGAGCAGCAGCGTCGCCCACGGCACGGTGACGGCGGCAACGCCGAGCAGCAGCCCGACCAGCGGGGCGAAGGCGAAGACCATGATGATGTCGTTCACCGCCACCTGCGTCAGGGTGTAGTGGGGTTCGCCGCCGCACAGGCGCGACCACACGAAGACCATGGCGGTACAGGGGGCGGCGGCCAGCAGGATCAGCCCGGCGATATAGCTGTCGATCTGCTCGGCGGGCAGCCACGGGCGGAACAGGGTGGCGATAAACAGCCAGCCGAGCAGCGCCATCGAGAACGGCTTGACCGCCCAGTTGATGACCAGCGTGATGGTCATGCCCTTCCAGTGCTCCCGCACGTGGCCGAGGGCGCTGAAGTCGATCTTCAGCAGCATTGGCACGATCATCAGCCAGATCAGGGCGGCGACCGGCAGGTTGACCTGCGCCACCTCCTGCGCGGCGATGATCTGGAACACGCCGGGGAACAGGTGGCCGAGGCCCAGCCCGGCGACGATGCACAGGCCGACCCACAGGGACAGATACCGTTCAAACAGGCTCATGATCAGCCTCCGGCCTTCGCGGTCACGCGGTTTCCGGCGGCGTCGATCACCACTTCGCCGTCTTCCTTGGTGAAGGGACCCTGCTGCGGGTCCGGCAGAATTTCCAGCACCACCTCCGACGGGCGGCACAGCCGCACCCCCAGCGGGGTGACAACGATCGGCCGGTTGATCAGGATCGGGTGGGCCAGCATGGCGTCAATCAAGGCGTCGTCGGAGACAGCCGGATCGTCCAGCCCCAGCCCGGCATAAGGGGTGCCCTTCTGGCGGATCACGTCGCGCACCGGGGTGCCGATGCGGGCGATCAGGTCGCGCAGGGTGGCGCGGTCCGGCGGGGTGAGCAGGTATTCGATCACCTCCGGCTCCACGCCGCTGTTGCGGATCAGGGCCAAGGTGTTGCGGGAGGTGCCGCAGGCGGGGTTATGATAGATGGTGATGGTGGTCATGAAAGCGGCCTCCGTAGAGCGGGCCATCAGCACGGCGCTGGCCGGGCACAGGCCGGAGAACTGGGCGCTGGTCGTCACCACCGCCGGGGCGGCGGAACGGTCCTGCGCAACAAAGCCAAGGCGGCGGAAGAAGGGCTCGGCGCTGGTGGTCAGCAGCCACAGGCGGTGCAGGCCGAGGGAACGGGCTTCGGCGGTCAGGGCGGCGACCAGCGCCGCCCCCAACCCGGTTCCACGCTGCTCCGGCAGCATAACGACCGAACGCAGAAGCCCATCCTGCGGGCTGGCGGCGGAGCATTCCACCCCGCCGAAACCAATCAGCACGCCATCGCGGCGGGCGGCCCAGAACACCCGGTCCGGCCCGCCGATATCATCAGCAGGCAGACCGGCAGCGGTCAGGGCGGCGGCCAGATCCGGCAGATCCGCCGCCGCCAGCCGGGTCAGGGTCAGGGGAGAGGCTGCGCCGGTCATGGGTCAGCAGCAGCCGGAGGACGGGGCACAGCAGGAGGTCTCTGCGGTTTTCTGCGCCGCTGCGATTTTGTCGGCACTGGGCACACAGCAGGCGGAGCCTTCAGCGCCGCCCGCGCCGGGGCGGATCATCGCGCTGTCGCCGTAGGTGGTGCTTTCGCCGGTGGTCAGGAAGGTTTCCCACGGCAGGCCCGACGGATCGGTGATCCACGCCTTCTCCGATCTGGCGTAGCAGCAGGTGGTGGCCCCTTCTTCCAGCACCGGGCCTTCGGCGTCTTTCAGGCGGGACCACACATCGGCCAGTTCCTCGCCGGTTTCGGCCTGAATGCCGAGGTGTTCAATCCCCGGCATGGCGTTGCCCCGGGCACTGATGGCGAAGTTGACGCGCGGGTCTTCCAGCATCCACTTGGCGTAATCGTCCTTCAGCACCGTCGGCTGGGCGGCAAACAGGGTGGAATAGAACCGGACCGACTGATCAAGGTCCGCCACGGTGACATGAACATGCAGGCGCTTCATGGTGTGAGTCCTTACGTGAGTCTGTTACGGAACGGTCGGAAGAAGGGAATCTTCGCTGCCGCGAACGGGCGACGGCCCGAACCCGTTTGGAGGCGGAAGCCTCCAAACCTCCTCTTTTCCTGTTGTGACCAAAAAGGGATCCGGGATCGGGAAATCACCCGGAACCCGGTTTGGGGGTGCCCCCCGCTTCCGGCGGGCAACACACTGCCGCCGTCGGGCCGCAGGGCTCCCCGGCACAGCAGTTTTCCGTCAGGAAGCCGATCAGCTCATTCATCACCGCAAAGGCGGCGGTGTAGATGACAAACCGGCCCTCCTGCCGGGACGACACCAGCCCGGCATGGCTGAGTTCCTTCAGGTGGAAGGACAGCGACGACGGGGCGATGCCGCTGGCGGCGGCAATCTGCCCGGCGGGAAGCCCGGCCGGACCGGCCTGCACCAGCAGGCGGAAAACGGTCAGGCGGGAGTCCTGCGCCAGGGCGGCTAAGGCGGAGACGGCTGTTTTCTGTTCCATATTTCAACGATAATCGAAATATCGAATTATGCAAGCCCCAAAACCAGCCCCAAAACCAGCCCCAAAACAGAAAGCCCGCCCCCGGGAGGATCCGGGAGCGGGCTATCAGGAGGGAGTCTGTCCCGTGTTCCGGCCGGGCAGCCGGGCGGCGGGAAAAACCGGTGTTTACGCGGTGGCAGCGGCCCCGGACAGCGGGACAGACGCCCCGGCGGCGGTTTCCGGTTCGCAATACAGGCAATAGAGGGTGTTGATCACAGCGCTGGCTTCCTTGCCCTTCAGGCTGTAGAAGATGGTCTGGGCGCTGCGGCGGGTCTTAACCAGATCGTCGCGGCGCAGGCGTGCCAGATGCTGCGACAGGGCCGACTGGCTGAGGCCGACCAGCTTTTCCAGCTCGCCGACGCATTTTTCCCCGGCTCCCAGCTGGCACAGGACCATCAGCCGGTGCTCGTTACTCATGGCTTTCAGAAGTGCGCTGGCCCGACGCGCATTCTCCTGAAGTGTTTCAAGATCTGCTTCCATGTTGTCTGCTCTGAGTCGTAATTTTGTTGCGCGGTGTTGGCCCGCGCTTTGAGAGCGTCTCTTATCTTATAAGAGGCATATCGAAATCCACTAGAAAATTCATATACCAACCGTTGTCATGCGCCGGTAAATCCACAACTTTACGGGTCATTTTCCAGTTCTTTTCATTGGAAAAAGCAGAGAAAACCGCCGTTATTCCGGTTTACTGAACACTGTGTATTAAAATTACCCGATTGATTCTTCTGGCCGGAACGGCCCTGACTGACTGGTCAGCTTTTGTCAGCAAAAACAACTGTCTGACAATTCCGCCCCTCTGCCGCGCCATAAAAAAACCCGCTGTACGACCCGCCTCAGGCCGCTCCGCCGCGCAAAAAAAATACCCGCAAAAATACTGTCACCCCCGCCGGAGCGGGCCTATACTGAGACTCCGCCCGGTTCGGGCGGGGCATTTCTGCCAGCGAAGAAAGCAAATGTCAGCCGGATTGACAGTCCCAAAAGGCGGGTTTTCCCCGCCGATGTCACCACCGGTTGCGGAAAGGGTGTAAGCGGAGGGGGGAACTCCGCCGTCCGGTGTCATTCCACCGGGCCGGGTCCGCCCCCGCCGGAGTCAGGCATTGCCCGCGATGGCCGGATCAACCGCGCCGGGACCGGACAGGCCGGGGGAAACGACAGACCGGAAAGGCGTCCCGCGTTCATGAGCACACTGCTGATTACGCATCACGACTGTATCGAGCACGAACCGGGCGATTTTCACCCGGAACATCCCGACCGCCTGCGCGGGGTGATGCGGATGCTGGAAAGCGAAGATTTTATGCTGCTGCACCGCGATCAGGCCCCGCATGCCGATCACGAACAGCTGCTGCGCGTGCATCCGCTGTCTTATATTGAAGAGATCATGGGGATGGTGCCGCGCGAAGGCCACCATTCGATTGATGGCGACACCACCCTGTCGCCCAAAACCGGGGAAGCCGCCCTGCGCTCCGCCGGTGGGGTCTGCGCGGCGGTGGATGCCGTTGCCCTGAAGCAGGTGCGCAACGCCTTTGTCGCCGTGCGCCCGCCGGGCCACCATGCGGAACGGTCACGCGCCATGGGGTTCTGCTTCTTCAACAACGTCGCCGTCGGCGCCTATCACGCCCGCGCCGTCCACGGCTTCCAGAAAGTGGCGGTGATGGACTGGGACGTGCATCACGGCAACGGCACCCAGCACATTTTCTGGGATGACCCGGACGCTTTCTATGCCTCCACCCACCAGTATCCGCTGTGGCCGGGTACCGGGGCGGCCGATGAATGTGGGGCGCACAACAACATCCTCAACTGCCCGCTGCCCGCCGGGGCCGGGGGGGCCGAGTTCCGGGCGGCGATGACGGAAAAGGTGCTGCCCGCCCTGCGCGCCTTCAACCCCGATATCCTGTTCATCTCCGCCGGGTTTGATGCCCACGGCCGCGACCCGATGGCCAACATGCGCCTGACCGTCGCCGACTTTGTGTGGGCGACCGAGGAACTGTTGCAGGTCGCCGCCGAGTGCTGCGACAACCGGGTGGTCTCGGTGATGGAAGGCGGCTACGACATTGTGGCGCTGGCCGCCTGCGTCGCCGCCCATATCCGCAAGCTGATGGGGGTGTGACGCCCCGCCCCCACCCAACAGCGGTAACAACGGTGACGGCAGAGCAAGAGCGGGGGACACAAAACCCTATCGGAGACAGAAGAACCCGCTCTATACTCCCGGCCAAGTTCTGTCTTCTGCGTGCGGTGTCATGGACCCCGAGAATATCTGCTTTACGGCCGCCGATACCCCGATGGCCCAGCAAGCCCTGACCAAGCTGCGCCACCGCTACGGCCATACCCCGGCGGAGCGCGCCGATGTGATCGTGGCCCTCGGCGGCGATGGCTTCATGCTGGAAACCCTGCACCGCCATATGATCCTCGACAAGCCGATCTATGGCATGAACCGGGGCACGGTCGGCTTCCTGCTCAACACCTATCTGGAAGATGACCTGCCACGGCGGCTGGCACGGGCGCAGGCCGTCACCCTGTATCCGCTGCGCATGCACGCCACCACCAGCACCGGCGAAAGCATCATCGCGCTGGCGATCAACGAAGTGTCGATGCTGCGCCAGACCCGTCAGGCCGCCAAGCTGAAAATCCGCGTCGATGACCGCACCCGTATGGCAGAGCTGATCTGCGACGGGGCGCTGGTGTGTTCCGCCGCCGGGTCCACCGCCTATAACCTGTCAGCTCATGGCCCGATCCTGCCGATGGGATCGAACGTGATGGCGCTGACCCCGATTTCCGCCTTCCGCCCCCGCCGCTGGCGCGGGGCAATCCTGCCGCACACCGCCAAGCTGGATTTCGAGGTGCTGGAGGACGAAAAGCGCCCGGTGTCGGCGGTGGCCGATTACACCGAAGTGCGCAACGTCATCCGGGTGGAGGTGACGGAAGACCGCACCGTCACCCTGCGCCTGCTGTTTGACCCGGAACATAATCTGGAAGAACGGATCCTGTCGGAACAGTTCAACGGCTGATCCGCCTTTCCGTCCCCCTCATCAAGGATCTTTCCCGATGCGCAGACTGTCGTCTTTCTGGTTTCTGTGGGCCGGGCTGAACGGCGCGCTGTCGGTGGCCATGGCCGCCTATGCCGCCCATGGCCTGTCCGGGGCCGGGGACTATGTGGTCGGCCTGATGGACAAAGCCACCCTGCAACAGGGCCTGCACGCCACCGCGCTGACCGCCACCGCCGCCCTGTCTGTCTGGAAGCCATCCCGCCTGCTGCATGCCGCCGCCGCCCTGTTTTCCGTCGGGATGCTGCTGTTCTGCGGCACCCTCTACGGGCTGATTTTTGCCGTGCTGCCGACAACGGCGCTGGCCCCGGTCGGCGGCAGCAGCCTGATCCTCGGCTGGATCATCCTCGGGGTGGCCGGGGCCCGGCTGGCCTGCCGTACAGCCCCGTCGCCGGGCTGAGGCTCCGGCGGAGTGAGGGGGAAACCTGCGGGTTCCACCCGCGCCCGCCAAGGGCCTGGAGGCCCTTGGATCCCCGTTTTTTGGGGCCTGTAGGCCCTTGGGTCCCCGTTTTTTGGGGCCAGACGGGACCGGGCGGCAGCCCGGGGGTGTCACCCTATTCAGATAGACATTTTGAAGACGCTTTAAAGTTGACAGCCCTGTTCAGTCTTTACGAACAATGGCTAAATCCCCTATGCTCTGTGGTGTTGCCGCCGGACCCCGCGTCCGTTCCTTCTCTCCGGACGGAGCTGAATCCTGCCCATGTCGAAGACCGTTCTGATTGTCGAAGACAACGAGCTGAACCTGAAGCTGTTCCGCGATCTGCTGGAAGCCAGCGGCTACCAGACCCTGCAAAGCAAGGATGGCATGGATGGCCTGCGCCTTGTGCGCGATCACCGGCCCGATCTGGTGCTGATGGATATTCAGCTCCCGGAAATCTCCGGGCTGGAAATCACCCGGATGATCAAGGCCGACCCGGAGCTGAAAGACATTCCGGTTCTCGCCGTCACCGCCTTTGCCATGAAGGGCGACGAGGAAAAAATCCGCGAGGGCGGCTGTGATGGCTATATCGCCAAGCCGATTTCCGTCGCCTCCTTCCTCCAGACTGTCCAGTCCTTCCTCGGCGAAGCCTGAGGCCCCCGGCCCCGGTCAACGGCAGAGGCACTGCGGGGGCCCCCCGCACCCGCCAAGGGCCTTAGGTGTTTGATCCCATTTTTTGGGGACCCCGCTTCAGGGTGTGCCCCATGGAACCCCGGTTTTCCAGCCGTCAGGGAAGCCCATCGGCATGGGCTGCCATGGCAGGGTCCGCAGGCCAGACCCCGGTAGAGCGAAGGGGCGGCCTGATCGCCCGATGGACACGCGGGGATTTATCACAAATCACGGCAACCACTGCGAAAAAGATCCCCCGGTTTGGGCATCACGCTGCCGCAGCAGCGGATAGGCTTGGGGGGTGTTCGCAGTGTTAAAGACCATTCCGGTGTGAATGATCAGAGGGGGACCTTTCATAAAAGGATCGGCCGCATCCCCGTTCAGGGGTTGTCTGACGTGGATGTTCTCAGCTATCCGTTGCCAGTGGATGGAGCCTGAAGTGAAAGGGCAGGGGATGGGCGGACAGCGGCGGTGGTTGGGGTTAAGCCGACGGCAGCGGGCCTTTATGGTGCCATTTGGCGGGGCGCTGGTGGCCGGGGTGATGCTGGGGCTGGTGCTGGCAAGTGGGTTTGCGTTTGACAGCAATGCCTACAAGATCCTGCGCGACGTCATGGTTCTGGTGGGATCTGGATTGCTGACATGGTTTGGATGGCGGCGGGTGAAGGCGGCGGACGAGCAGAACCGCAACCAGACGCGGGCGCTTGACCGTCAGACTGACCAGATCGCGCTGACGCGCGATCAGATGGAACTGACCCGTCGCGACCAGTTGAGCAAGCGGTTCACCGAAGCGGTGAAGCAACTGGGCGATAAGGACCATTTGGAAATCCGCATGGGCGGAATTGCCGGGCTGTGGGCGGTGGCGACGGAAAGCACCCATCCCGAAGACCGGATTATGGTGCTTGATGTGCTGTGCGCCTTTGTCCGCCATGCGTCCCATCCGAAGGAGGAGGAGCCTCAGAAGATTAAGCCGGATGTCGAGTTTGCGATGAATAGGCTGGGGTCGGTGGGGCCGTATTTTCCATGGGGGGATGTTGCGGGGGGGAATCAGCCGTATCGGAGAGATTTTTCGGGGGCATATTTTGAAAGGGCTAGATTTGATGGTATGAATTATAATTTTTCTGTCATGGTGGGAGCAAAACTTTCTGAATGTTCCTTTATTAATTCAATGATGGATAAATGTTTATTTGTAAAATTTGACAAGGGTGATATGAAAAAAATAATATTCTTTAGTATTGAAAATACTGATATATCAGGGTCTCTTTTTAAGACAAATTGCATGTCCGTTGTTTTATTTAATGTAAATGTTAGTGGATCTTCTTTTGCCATAAGGGGTCCAGGGGGATTAGTTTGTGATGAGTCGTTTTACTATTCTGGAAATCCGCCGCAAGGCCTCGATAAGTTTCGCCTGAAAAGCCTCGAAGAGCGTGTACCTGAACCTCCCACCCCCTAATCCCCCACTTTTTGGCGCTCCCTTTTTCTGGAAAAAGGGGGCACCCCACCGCCCGCCGGGCGGTTCCTGCCCGTAAGCCCGCCAAGCCCCTCCCAAAACCCCACATCCACCTACATCCGCAGTCCCATCATTCCGCCTGCGATCCGGTCCAGTCTCAGCGCGGGCTGGAGCGGTAGAGGGTAGCGGCGAGGGCGGCCCAGTCGGCGATGTCCACCGGGCGGTTCTGGCGGTTCAGCCAGTCGTGGGCGGTGCGCAGGGCCTGTTCCAGCAGGGCCTTATCTACATCCGCAGATGACTCCGTTCCGCCTTCGGAATGAGGGGCGGGGTCGAAGCCCACCACCTCCGCCGGGGGGCAGGCGAAGATCTCGGCAAGCTGGCGGATCAGCGACGGGTACAGGCGGTCGTCGTCCTGTTCATAGCGGCAGACGGTCATGCCGGTGCAGCCCAGCCGGGCGGCCAGATCGCGCTGGGTCCAGCCCTGTGCTTCCCGCAGCAGGCGGATGCGGTTGCGGGGGGGCGCTGGGGGCATGGTGGGTGCAACCTTTACGGACTCGGCTTGACGGTAAATCGCCGGGTTTGGGGCCGGGGGCGGGCTGTCCGTATCATAACCGCATCGGTTATTGACGGATAGAGGATCCCGCACCATGCAGACCAACCCTTCCCCCCAAAACATCCCCCCAAACTCTCCCCCTGACACCGCCGCCACCGTTGCCACCCTGCTGGGCCTGACGCCGGAAGCGGTGCTGGGCGAGGTGATGGCGATGGTGTTTTTTGATCCCGCCGATCTGGCGCGGGTGGAAAGCCCGGAGGACATTGCCGCCCTGCCGCTGGCGGCGCGCCGGGCGATCATCGGCTGGGCGTGGGACAGCAAGGGCCATTTTGTGCTGAAGCTGGCCCCGAAAACGCCGCTGCTGACGCTGCTGGGCCATCACCTTGGCCTGTGGCGCAGTAGTGGCGAGGGCGGCGGCGTGCTGTCGGAAACCCTGTCGGAGATGGAACGCGCCCGCCGCCTGTCATGCCTGCTGACGGCGGTGGCCGCCGATGCCGCCCTTGCCCCGGGGGAAGACGCCGACGACGCGGCGGACGGCGGGGAGGGCGACGGCGAATGAACGCCCTGACCTCTCTTTTGCCCCCGGCGCTGCGGGCCGGGCTGCCGACCGATCCGCAGGCGCTGGCGGCGGTGCTGGCGCGGCTGCCCGCCGGGGATCTGGCGGCGCTGGATGCCCTGCTGGCCGATGTCACCCCGCCGCTGTGGCAGCCGCTGCCGGGGCCGCAGACGGTGGCCTATGCCAGCACGGCGGATGTGATCGGCTACGGCGGGGCGGCGGGTGGCGGCAAGACCGATCTGGCCTGTGGGCTGGCCCTGACCCGGCACACGGTGTCCGCCATCTTCCGGCGGGAGGCGACGCAGCTGAACGGCATCATCGAACGGCTGACGGAGCTTCTGGGCGGGCGCGATGGCTACAATGGCCGCAGCGTCTGGCGGCTGGAAGGGCATGGCCGCCGGGGCTGCCGGATTGAGTTCGGATCGACGCCGCACACCGGCGACGAAACCCGGCATCAGGGCCGCGCCAAGGATCTGCTGGTGCTGGACGAGGCCACCAACTTTCTGGAATCGCAGGCCCGTTTCCTGATGGGCTGGAACCGCACCACGGTGCCGGGGCAGAAATGCACGACGCTGCTGACCTTCAACCCCCCGACCTCGGCGGAGGGGCAGTGGGTGACTGCCTGCTTCGCCCCGTGGCTGGACCGCACCCACCCCGACCCGGCCCGCCCGGGGGAAATCCGCTGGTTCGGCACGGTGAAGGGGCGGGATGTGGCGGTGGCTGACGCCCGGCCCTTTGTTCTGGCGGGCGATGCGCCGGAGTATGATTTTGATCCGGGTGATTTTCCCGCCACCGCCATCATCACCCCGCGCAGCCGCACCTTTGTGCCGTCGCGCATCACCGATAACCCCTACCTGATGGACAGCGGCTATCTGGCCACCCTGCAATCGCTGCCGGAGCCGCTGCGGTCGCAGATGCTGGAGGGCGACTTTTCGGCGGGGGTGGAGGATGACCCGTGGCAGGTGATTCCCACCGCGTGGGTGCTGGCGGCACAGGACCGCTGGCAGCCGAAACCCGCCCCCGGCCCGATGGACAGCATGGGGGTGGATGTGGCGCGCGGCGGGCGGGATGAAAGCATCATCGCCCGCCGCCATGGCCCGTGGTTTGACCGGCTGATCTGCCTGCCCGGCACCGCCAGCCCGGATGGCCCGACGCTGGCCGGGCAGGTGATGGCGGCCCGCCGCGATGCCGCCCCGGTGCAGATTGACATCGTCGGCTGGGGCAGCAGCCCGTTCGACGTGCTGGTGTCCAGCGGGGTGCAGACGCTGGGCATCAACGGCGCGGCGCGCTCGGTCGGGGTGTCGCGGGATGGGCAGCTTGGCTTCCTCAACCTGCGGGCGGAACTGTGGTGGCGCCTGCGCGAGGCGCTGGACCCCCGGGCGGAGGTGCCGCTTGCCCTGCCGCCGGACCCGCAGTTGCGGGCTGACCTGTGCGCCCCGACCTGGAGCCTCTCCGCCGCCGGAGTGCAGGTGGAGCGCAAGGACGACCTGAAGGCCCGCATCGGCCGCTCCCCCGACCGCGGCGATGCCGTGGTGCTGGCCCTGATTGCCACCCCGCGCCGGGGTTCCGGGGACGGGCCGGTGTTTGCGCTGGGGGTTTAGGGGGCTGGTGGGTGCATCTGACTGTTGGCTCTGCCCACACCCGCCCCGTCGGCCTTGCCGACACACTTAACAGTGGGCTCTGCCCACGCCCGCAAGGAGGCGCAGCCTCCTTGACCTCTGTTTTGTTGATTTTTGGAGGGTACTGCCATGGCCCGGATCCGCTCTCAGCATCCCGGCATTTTTACCGATGAAGCCTACATGACCCTGTCCTTCGCGGCGCGGGAGCTGCTGCGCGGCCTGTGGGCGCAGGCCGATGATCAGGGCGTGTTCGACTGGAAGCCGATGACCCTGAAAGTCCGGATCTTTCCGGCCAATACGGTGGATCTGGATGCCCTGCTGGCAGAGCTGGCGGCGGCCAACTTCATCCACGCCTATCAGGTGGAGGGGCGGCGGTTCGGGGCGGTGCGCAACTTCATGAAGTACCAGCGCCCGCGCAAGCCCAGCTATGTGCATCCGCTGCCGGATGAGCTGCGCGGCTATGTCGGCATGCCCGGTGCCGAACCGGTTCCGCACCGGTACGGTACCGGTACCGTACTGCCGCCGCAGAGGGAAGAGGAAGGGAAGGAGGGAGAGAAGGAGGAAGAGAAGGAGGAAGGAGGGAAGAGGGAGCAGGAGGAGGAAGGGCAGGCTGCTGCTGCTGCTTCCGCCCCGGCAGAGGATGCGGCGGCTTTGGTCACGGCTTTCCATCAGGAACGGGCGACGCTGTGGCCGGGCAGCGGCGCATCCCCCACGGCCACCGCGCCACCCACCCCGGCAGAGGCCGCGACCGCCGCCCGGGTGCTGGCGACGGCGGCACGGCTGGGCCTGTCCGCCGGGCAGGTGCGGGGCGAAGCGCGGGCATACCTGCGGATGCGCCTGACCGCCCTGCGCGACAAGGGCCGCCCACCCCCGGCGACGCTGACGTATTTTCAGGCCGCCCTGCTGGAACACCTGCCGACCTGTGCCGGAGGAGGGGCCGGGGAAGGGGCCGGGTGTGGGGCTGCTGCTGCTGCTCTCCCCCGGGGGCGGAAATCACGCGGCATGACCGGCGAGGAGGCCGACCGCGCCATTCTCTCCGCCCTTGGCCTTGACCCGTCTGACCCCTTTGACCCGATGCCGGAGGCGTAACACGATGACCCAGACACACATTGCCCTGATTGCGCCCGCCGGGGTTCCGGCAAACCAGACCCCGGTGTTGGCAGGGCCGGAGGCGGAGATGCCGCCACGGCGGAAGACGCTTTCCGTCCTGATCGGCCAGTTGCGGCGGATGGCGGATGGCTTCGGCATCCGGGTGGAGGACTGGGCGGTGCTGACCCGCCTGTACCGTGAAGGGCTGGACGACGTGCCGCCGGATCTGCTGCCGCTGATGCTGAAGCGGGTGCTGGTGCAGTGGACCAACGGCTTCCGCCTGCCCCTCCCGGCGGAGCTGCGGGCGCTGATCGCCCCGGAACTGGCGGCCCACACGGCGGCGCTGCTGCAACAGCGGCGGGCGGAGCAACAGGCCCGCCGGACCGCCGGGGCGGGGTCCGGTTCCGGCCTGTCCGCCCGCGCGGGCGGCGGCCGCTTCCGCCCCGAAACCCGCGCCGAAATCGCCGCCCGCCACAAAGCCCGCGCCGAAGCCATGGGGTGGGCGGGGTGAAGGGCTATCTGAGGGGGTTTTCACCCAATAAAATGTTCTTTTACGGGTTTGCTGTGGTGTCGCGTCGCCCTTTGGTAGGGTAAGGTTGTGGCAATCACAGACTGGGGGACTGCGCCGTGCTGACCTATGAAACCCTGAAGAAGAAGAACCGGCTGGAGCGGGAGGGGTTCGAGGAAGGATTGCGGCTGCGGGTTCACCGGGCGCTGTCGTGGTTGCAGCGGGCGGAGCAGGAAAAGGACGACAGCGATGCCGCCTTTGTCTTCCTGTGGATTGCCTTCAACGCCGCCTATGCGGAAGAACGCGGCGCGGAGCGGACCGGGGAGCGCAGTGCCTATACCGATTATTTTGCCCGGCTGGTGCGGCTGGATACGCAGGGCCGGATCTACGATGCGGTGTGGCAGCGCTTTACCGGCCCGGTGCGGATGATCGTGGACAGTAAGTATGTGTTCCAGCCGTTCTGGGCGCACCACAACCGGGTGCCGGGGAACGAGGACTGGGACCGGCGGTTTCAGCGCAGCCGGACGCAGGTGATGCGGGCGATGGAGGAACGCGACACCCTGACGGTGCTGACGGCGGTGTTTGACCGGCTGTACGTGCTGCGCAACCAGCTGGTGCACGGCGGGGCCACGTGGGATGGCAAGGTCAACCGGGATCAGGTCAAGGGCGGGGCGAAAATCGTCGGATTTCTGATCCCGCTGTTCCTTGACCTGATGATGGATCACCCCGACGAACCGTGGGGTGATCCCTTCTATCCGGTGGTGCGGTAGGTTGGGTTACAGGGCGGCGGCCTTCTGCCGGAGGGTTGCCACGGTGATCAGGTCTTTCTGCGGCCCGTCCTGCATGGCATCCGTCAGGTCTTTCAGGGCTTGTTCTTCCCGCGTGATCTGCTGATCAAGGTGGGACCGGATCACCTCTTCCGCATGGTTGGCCAGAGCAGAGCCCATTTTGTCGGCAATCGTGGTGATGCTCTGAACCTTCCGGATGGCTGCATCCTGTGCGGCCTGATTTGCGCGGACGGACGCGTACAGTCCGTACAGAAACTTCGTCGCTTCCAGAATCGGGCCGACGTAAGCGATGGGGATCTTGGGGATCTGGAAGGTGACTGTCTTGTTGATTTTGTCGATCAGGGCGTTAAAGATTTCCACCCCTTTACCGGCTGCTCCGGCGTCCAGAGTCTGGAGGAGGGTGCCGAAGTCAAAGGATCCCTCAGTATCAACGTCTTGAGTTGACAGACTGACCCCGGTTGTCTCGGTGAAGATGGTGAGATCGGCGGCAATGCTGGTGAGCTCTGTCTGAATCCATGCTGACAGCGTGCTGGATGCGTCGGTCATGAAGACCTGCAACTGCGCATTGATCGAGGCTGAGGTAGTGTTGGGGGTGTCGATCAGGGTCCCGATCTGTCCCTTGTATTCGTTGCAAAGGGTGATGGCTTTGTTGCGGGCTTGGGCAATGAGACGGGTCTTCTGTTCTTTCAGATGTCCGATCAGGGCGCTGCGCTTTTCCACATCGCTGCCGACGGAAGCACACTGGGCTTCAAGGGTCTGTGTCAGCGGGGTCAGGACCGCCCCTTCAAACCGCTGGCACAGACGGCGCAGCCGGGTATCAACCTCGGTGCTGTCCTTCAGCCACCGTTCAAACTGATCGATGAAATCGTTATAGCCTGAGGCAGCCAGAAGGTCCGGCTCGTTCTGTTTCCGGCCGAACAGGGCCATTTCCGCATTCAGGGCCAGAACCGGGATCGTGCCGAGCCTGTCAATATCCAGACCGGCTTCAGCCCCTTTCCTGACCAGCAGAGTGTTCAGGCGGCGCAATTGAGGTTCGGCATTCTCTGCCGAGGTCTCGGTATGGTTGAGGACGATAAAGACAGAGCGGTCATTCTTGATCAGGGTGAACAGCCGGTCGTAAACTCCGGCGGCGTCCTGATCACCATCACGGATCACCAGCAGAACCAGATCGGCCTTTGCCAGATGGTTCTGGGTGCATTCTTCATGCTCGATCGGTGCATTCAGGCCGGGAGTGTCCAGCAGGGTAATACCGTTCCAGTCGAAGGGATCAATGGAATCGGTGGTTGGCCGGTCCTGTACCTTGGCCTCATCACGCCCCAGCAACATGTTGATGGTTGTGCTTTTTCCGGCGTTATAGGCACCGTAGAGCATGACCTCGACGGTTTCTTTTTCCGTCGAATGCAGAAAAGCCTCTGCCGTCTGCCGGGTGTCACCGGACAGGTAGCGCTCGGTCAGCCGGGCAGACTGGGCCAGAAGCGGATAAAGGCGGACAATGCGGTTGCTGATATCCATGATGGTCTCTTACTTCCCGGAATGTTTAAGGGTGTCTGCAAGAAAAGCAACTTCAGACATCTGCTCCTTGTAGGTATCAGCCTGCTTTGCCAGAGAGTTACAGATAAACTGTATGTTCTCCCGGATTGCCGATTGCAGGGGCGGCTGTAATTTTTCGAGGATGTCTTTTTTTGTTTTTTTCCAGTCGAAGGAGGAAAACCTGCGTTTCTGCTCAGTTCCTGCGAGTGTTCCGCCGATCGTGCTGCCGACGGCAGAGCCTGCCAATGCTGCCAGAGGGTTGACAAGCATGCCCGCAACCACCCCGACGAGAGAGAACAGGCCAGACCAGAATGACCCTGTTTTTTCTTCATAGGCGACATAGTTGACAGTGGGGGTGCAGGCTTCCGTGGAGGTCAGGGTGACGGAGAGCATGGTGGCTTCAGAGGCCCGCTGGAAATAGTCCGCGAGTCCCTCCTTTAGGATCTCTAGGGTGATTTTGGGCAGGGCGGCGTTCAGTTCCGTCTGGAACCGTTCTCCGGCCTTTCTGCTGTCAGTTTCAGCGTCGGCATTGATCGCGCCGATGATCCTGTCGATTTCTCCCTCCAGACGCTGGGCGGCCTTGAGGGACAGCTGCGGCGTCCGTCCCAGCAGATCCTGCATGGTGTCTTCGCACAGGGCGATCTGGCGGGAGAAGAAGGGCAGGAGCTTCTTGTCGATGACCTGGGTGACCTTTGCGGTATGCCCTTTCATCTGGGTCAGGGCTTTTTCCTTCTTATAGGCTATGGCTCGGTCGGACAGCGGCAGAAGCTGCTGGTACAGACGGTCAAACCCGGCGGCGGTCATCGCCGATGGGGTACAGCCTTCTTCCTGGGCCATCATCGCCGACAGGGAAATGGCTGCGGGGGGCTTTTCGACGCTGATCTTCTCGCCTGCCAGGGCCTTCAGTGTTGCGTCATTGACGTACTCTTCCTGTTCCCGGCGGTTGTCGTCAGATTTGTTAGCAATGCTGGAGACCATTTGCCCATCGACTTTTTTCCATGCCCGTGTGTCACTTTTGGTAATGACGGGCTGGACCGGCTTGGACATCTGCAGTTCTTCGGACAGGGCTTTCAGCTCCTCCACCTGTCCGGGGGAGTTGGAACCGGTCAGCCACATCAGCCCATCGGCGGCATCGGTGTAGCGTTTGGTCAGGTCGCCGTTTTCTGCGGTGACGGAATGCAGGCCGGGGGTATCCAGCAGGGTGATCAGGCCCCCCAGATCGGCGATCTGGATGGCGGCGGTGGTTTCGATGCTGCCTTCTTCAAACTCTCCGGCCAGAGGGACCCGCTTATTATTCTCGATCCTGCTGCGGGTGACGACAAAGCCGCAGGCTTCCGCCCGGCGGCAGAAAAAGTTCAGGAAGCTGCTCTTCCCGGCGTTGACCTTGCCGAAAACCAGAAAAATCAGGCGGTCATCAAAGGTGGCGCTCAGGCTGCGGGCCGGGCTTTTGGCTTCCCAGTCTTCCTGCCACTCTTTCATCTCCGCGGCGATGGCCCTGTAAAGCTGTTCCGCATGATCGGCGATCGGGTCTTTTCTGGTGTCCCCGTTGCCCTGACTCAGCTCCGTCAGGCGTTGTTCCAGCGCCTTAAGCTGTGTCAGCAGGGTGGTTTCCTGTGTCTTGACGGTTTTGCGCAGGGCGGTAAACCGGCGGGCGCTGTCGAAGAAGGTCTGTTCCGGCGTCATCATTCTTTCGTCCTGCGCGTCTTGAGGTCGTTTGCGGTGGATGTAATTTGATTAAGGGTGGAAGAGAGGGACTGTATCTCGATGATGGCTTTCTGACTTCTGTCGCGCTGGTGCGCCAGTTGGCTGATGGTGGTCTGGGCCACCAGCTTCCAGGCGTCGTTCCATTTCTCCCGGCGCAGAGTTGCCCTGTGGGCGGTGGCCGTCTGCGCCTGCAAGGCGGCAATCAAGGCATTGATGCCGCTTTCTTCAACAAAGTCAGGAGATTTGAACCATGCCGAAGAGGTGAGGCTGACCGGGATGTTCAGGCCGCTTTCTGACAGTTGCTCAAGGATTCTGTCTTTGATCCTCTGGACATCCCGCTGATCTCTCTTTTCGTCGATTTTGGTCACGACAAGGTGGACTGATGTGTCGGGGGAAGAGGCCAGATGCTGGAGGGCCGTGATCTCTTCCTGATCCAATTCCCCGGCCGTGCAGTCGTGGAGAAACAGCAGGACGTCGGCTTCCACCGCCGCTGACAGGGCTGTGGTCTCGTCTTCAGGCCGCCCCCCGGCGAAGAGACCGGGGCTGTCGATGAACATCATGCCGTGGGCGGATTTCCTCTTGATCTCCTTGGTTTCGGGGATATCGCGGACCTTGAAACAGTCATCTTCCCCGACCAGTGCATTCCCAAGGGATGACTTGCCGTTGTTGTAGGCCCCCAGCAGGATGACGCTGGGGGGCCGGAACGGATTGTGCTTCGGTTCGGTCAGGACCGTAAGGGCATCGGACAGGGTGACAGGGGCTGTTGCCGCCTTGCTGGCCTGCTGGGAAAGTGCTTTGTAGGCGGCAATCGTCGTTGTTAACGATAGCCCGAGGAGGGGGGGAAGACCTGACAGCAGGGCATCGAGCATGGGAGACGGGGAGGAGGGCGGCACCGGTTTCAGGCCGACGGCGTGTTGCAGACAGGATATCGCCTCAGGGGAAAGCGGTTCCTGTCCCGCTTCAAGGGCGGGGATGCGCTCCTGAAGCCAGGAGAGGATGTTGATGGTCTCCTCCGCCCTTTTCAGGCGCTTCGACAGATCTTTTTCGACAAGTATGCTGTCGAACAGAAAGACATCCGGGGCTTCGTGATAGGCTTCGACAATCTGGGCGGGGGAGAGGAACGAGGGGGAAGCCCTGTCTGTGGACAGGGCAGACGACAGGCGGCGGGTCATAAAGCCCGTGATCGCGTCGATGCTGACCAGATCCCCCGTTGACAGTTGCGGATACGGGGCCTGCAAGTACAGACTGCGGGCGAGTTCATCAATCTCGGTGTCGCTGAGGTTCAGGAGCAGACCGCTATTGACCACCGAGATTTCAGCCTTCAGGGCTGCCACGGCAGCCTGCTCGCTGACCGGCCGGGAAGGCTTTTTGTCCCTACCGCCCTTTTTGTCTTTATCGTCCTTGTCGGAAGAACTGGCAAGCAACGCCACCCCCGCCATGACGGCTCCCACGCCCAGAAGAATCGGCAAAACCATGGTGCTGCTCTTTCATACCCGCTGGTTGCAGGCAGGCCCGTTCTGGCTGCCCGGTTTTATTAGGTCGGGGGAGTTGTCACCCCCGCCCGGGATGGGTTTTACTCAAACCATTCCTTCGCCTTGGCGGTGGCCTTGGCGCGGATGTCGTCGGTGATGTACTGGTTCAGCAGGGCGAGGGCTGCGGCGACGGCGGCAAGGTCATCGGTAAAGCCAACGCCGGGCAGCACATCGGGGATCACATCCAGCGGCATGATGAAGTAGCCAAGCGCCCCGAGGATCACCGCCTTGGACGCTGCCGGAACCGCGTCATCCTCCCACAGGTAATACAGTTGCAGCGCTTTCTCGACGAGTTCCCGCCCGGCATCCCGGGCATAGCCCTTCAGTTTTTCCCAGAATCCGGTCTCGCTGTAGGCATCGGTGAAGGTGCTGGTGTCGGGGGTTTTATCGGTCATGGCGGAACTCCGGTCCTGATGGAAGAGGGGAAGGGGAAGGCTGTTCTCAGAACATGAAGATCATGTAGCGCCTGCTGCCGCAGTGGGGGCATCTGACCTGCTCAGGTGGCATCTGTTCGGGCCGGATCAGCCAGCGCAGCAGAACGGGCACCGGGTTGAACATTTTATGGCAGTCCTCGCACCGGTGTGTCTTGCCGTCCTTGGGGGCTACAACCATCACGCGCTCTCCTGTTCCGGCAGGGGGGTGTCTTCCAGCCGGGCGCGGTCGCCGAAGCTGCGGACCCAGGCCTTCAGTTCTTCTTCACTGGTGGTGGTGACGTGCAGGGTCAGGCTGCCGTCGGTGTGGCTGGTGATGGTCTGGTCGTCACTCCAGATCCGGTCACGGACATAATCGGCGGCCGGTGCGGCGATCCACACCGCACAGCGGCGCGGTGCATGCCACTTCAGGCCGAAGTGGCGGTCCCGCATTCCGTCGTCTGCCGCCTGTGGGCGCAGGTATTCCTGCTTCAGGTCCACAGTCCGGATGCGGTGCACCGACAGGGTCATGCCGTATTCCGGTTGCAGGGTCCCCTCCGTCAGGGCATCCCCCAGCAGGTAGAGGGTGCCCGACTGCACCACAATCCGCCGTGGTATCAGCCGGTGCCGTCGCGGGGCATCCTGCCCGGCGGCGTGGTAACCGACCACGCAGACCTGGCCGCCGGTAATGGCCTGCCGCAGGGTTTTCAGGGTCTGCGCGTGGGGGATGTAGTCGATGTACCCCTTGCTGCGGAAGGTCATCGGCCAACGCGGGGCCGCCGTTTGCGTGGGGCCGCCGTAGCCGGGGCCGCCATCGCTGAGGGTGATGGCCAGCTGGGGCAGGGCGCTGCGGGCCTGTTCGACCGTCTGTTCCGGCAGGTACGGCGCCACCTGATCGACCCATTGGGCGAACAGGTCCACAACATCCGCCAGCCCCTGCAAGGGGTGCGGGCGGGTGGTCCGCAGGCTGTGGGTTGGCACCCGGTCCTGCTCCCGGGTCTCCGTCACCAGAACGCCATCGCCCAATTCCTGATCCAGCGTGTGCAACAGGCGGCGCACAGACTCGCTGGAGCAGTCCAGCCGCTCCGCCAGTTCCTTCTTGGTCAGCGGGTGCCTGCTGGTCTCAAGGATCCGGTAGAGGGTGATGATCCGTGCGGTTGCAGTCTTGTCGGGGCTTTTTCTCGGCATGGTCCCGGTTGTGTCATCTGTCATCATTCAGCCTCGGGATCATTGCGAATGACGAGGGTGAATACAATCAAAATGAGGAGACCGCCAATCGTAACGGCAACGACCGGAGAAAGGGTATAAAGCCAATAGAAAAAGATACATAGCCCAAGGAAAGCCCCGGCAACCAGCATGCGGATTACCTGCGTGATCCACAGGGCAACGGCCATCAGGCCAGCCAATCCAGCAACAAGGGAGAAAATGAGGTAAATCAAAGCACCCTCCGGTAGATTTTTTGTGGAAGAGCCGATGCACTCTTGATCGCATGGCAGCTCCTCAAAAACCGTGGAGGGGGTGAAAAAAGTTGAAAAATCTTACTGGCCCGTCACGGTGTTTCCTGCCGCCCGCCGTCACCGGCCAGTTTGGGGCGGGCCAGTTTGGGAAGTGCCTGACGGCACTGTCAGCCTGCGGGTTTTACTGAAACCGGACGACTTGCGGTGGATGTCTGCGCTCTGGCGAACAGGGGGAGGTGTCGTGGATAAGAAATTTCAGGTGTTCATCAGCTCGACCTTCGAAGATCTGAAGGAGGAACGGCGGGCGGTGACGGAGATGATCCTGAATCTGGGGCATATCCCGGTGGGGATGGAGCTGTTTCAGGCCTCGGACGAAAGCCAGTGGGCGCATATCCAGCGGCGGATTGAAGACTGCGATTACTATCTGGTCATCGTCGCGGAACGCTATGGGTCTGAGGTGAAAGGCAAAAGCTACACCCAGATGGAATACGAATTCGCGGTGAAGACCGGGGTGCCGGTGGCGGCTTTTCTGCTGGATCCATCCGCGCGCGGGAACTGGCCGCAAAACCGGACGGAGCCGGAGAAGCGGGCGAAGGTGGATAAGTTCCGGGCTGTGTGCGGCAGGAAGCTGTGCAAGTTCTGGAAGACGCCGGACGACCTTGCGGCAAAGGTGGCGTCATCGTTGCCGGAACTGATCCGGGTGGCACCCCGCAGGGGCTGGGTCCGGGCTGATCAGTTGCCCTCGGCTGCGGTGACGGACGAACTGGCGCGGCTGTCGGAGGAAAACCGGAGCCTGCGGGAAAGGGTGGAGGCCTTTGAACGGCAGGCGGGTGGGGTGCAGGTGCCGCCGGAAATTATGGCGAAAATGAAGTATGCAGAAAACAATTTTGGATTTCCATTCTCGCATGATCAAATGAGAGTTAATGCTATGGATTTGTTTATATTAATTGATAACGTATTTTATGGAAAATTTAGCATAAATAGTTTTCATGAGTTTTTGCAAAAAAATGGAATAAACAATAAAGATGTAAGAAGATATATAATTTCAGAGTACAAAAGACTTGGTCTTGTTAATGATTTAAATGATGGAATTTATTATGTATTAACTAAATTTGGCGCTGACATCATCATGTATTACAGGCTCCTTCAGGCCGAAAAACAGCAACAGATGGCCCTTCAGCCCTGACCGAGAGTGTGAGAGGCCGCGCCTCTCACGCGGGGGAGCGGGGGCAAGGCCCCCGTCATCCGGCCCTTCCCACCACTCCACCCCCCCCGCTTGCCCCACCCCCGCCGCCGCCTGTATCCTGCCTGTCGACACACCACCCCCCTTTTTCACGGCGGCAGCATCCCATGGCGCGTTCCCCTTCTCCTCCCCCCTCCGCTGCCCCTGTTGACACCCTGCCGGAGCGGAAGCGGGGGGAGGGGGCGCGGGTGGTCTATGACATCCTCCGCGATGAAATCATCGACCTCGCCCTGCCGCCGGGCAGTCCGCTGGATGAACAGCAGCTGTCCGAACGCTTTGCCATGTCCCGCACCCCGGTGCGGGAGGCGCTGGTGCGGCTGGCCTGCGACGGGCTGGTCACCACGCTCCCCAACCGTTCCACCGTGGTGGCGGTGATTGATTTCCTGAATCTCCACACCTTTTTCGATGCGCTGACGCTGATGTACCGCGTCACCACCCGGCTGGCGGCGCAGATGCACACCGCCGCCGATCTGGAGGAGATCCGCGCCCGGCAGGCCGCTTTCGCCCGTGCCGTCGCCGGGCACAACGCGCTGGAAATGATCGCCGCCAACCGCGATTTCCACGTTGCCATCGCCGAGGCCGCCCGCAACCCCTATTACCTCAGCCTGTTCACCCGGGTGCTGGATGAAGGGCGGCGGATCCTGCGGCTGTATTACTCCGCCTTCGAAGACCGCCTGCCGCCGCAGTATGTTGAAGAGCATGACGCCCTGATTGCCGCCATCGCCGCCCGCGATGTGGCGGCGGCGGACCGCCTCGCCACCGCCCATGCCGACCAGATCGTGCAGCAGATTCAGGCCCTGATCGCCCGTGACCGGCGGCAGGATGTGCCGCTGTAAGCCGGAGGCCGGGCGGCTGTGCGTTTACAGCCGGGGTATCCCCGTGCCATAACCGGGCCCGCTTTTCTTCTGCCATCATAGGTACGGGTGTCACTATGGCTTTTTCAACTGAAACGGTTTTTGTCCGCAGCCCCAATCCGCTGACCACCGAAATTGATGGCGAGCTGGTGATGATGGATGTGACCAGTGGCCGCTACTTCACCCTCGACCGGATCGGCACCGTCATCTGGGGCCATCTGGAAACGCCGGTCTGCTTCGGCGACCTGTGCCAGAGCCTGACCGAACGCTATGATGCCCCGGCGGACACCCTCGCGGCTGATGTGGCGGCGCTGCTGACCAGCCTGCGGGATGCCGGGCTGGTGACCCTCCGCAGCGCGTAACCGCGCCACCCTTACAGCAGGATGCCGTCCACCGGCTCGGCGGGGGCCAGTTTTTACAGCAGAATGCCGTCCACCGGCTCGGCGGGGGCCAGTTTTTACAGCAGAATGCCGTCCACCGGCTCGGCGGGGGCCAGTTTTTACAGCAGGATGCCGTCCACCGGCTCGGCGGGGGCCAGTTTTTACAGCAGGATGCCGTCCACCGGCTCGGCGGGGGCCAGTTTTTACAGCAGAATGCTGTCTACCGGCTCGGCGGGGCCAGTTTTTACAGCAGAATGCCGTCCACCGGCTCGGCGGGGGACGGCAGATCGGTATCCCCCAGTGCGCCGCGCAGGATGCGTTCCACCGCAATCGCCAGCGCGGTGATCGGCAGGTCGTTCGGCAGGATGCCGAAGGGCTCTTCCAGCTCCTCGCTCAGGGCATCCAGCCCGAACAGCGTATAGGCCACCACTCCGGCGGCCAGCGGCGTCGCCAGCCCCAGCACATCGGCAAAGCCAAACGGCAGCATGAAGCAGAACAGATAGGCGGTGCGGTGCAGCAGCAGCGTGTAGCCAAACGGCACCGGCGTGTTGCGCAGCCGCTCGCAGGAAGACAGCACGGCGGAAAGCTGCCCCACCGTGTGGTCCAGCAGGGTGAATTCCACATCGGAGAGCACCGGGGCCGGGGCCGCCCGCAGCGCGGCCAGCGTTTCCCCCATCCGCAGCAGCGGCTGGTCGGGGTGCGGCCAGTCGGAGGTGATGGCGTTCCCCGGTGTGTCGGTGCCGCGCACATGGCGGGCCAGCGCATGGGCAAACACCACCGCCTGCCGCAGCAGGGTTTCCCGCGCCCGCGCCCCGGTGGCACCACGCGGGGGCAGCAGCAGGGTCTGGCGCACCAGATCGCGGCTGACCGTCACCAGATGGCCCCAGATCTTCCGGGCTTCCCACCAGCGGTCGTAACAGGCGTTGTTGCGGAACCCCAGAAACACCGACAGCGCAATGCCCACCAGCGCAAACGGTGCCCCGTTGACGGTGGGGATCAGCCCCGGCGCATGGGCGTGGCCCAGCACCACCGCCAGCGACAGCGCCATCACCAGCCCGACCTGCGGCCAGATCTGTTGCACCACCGATCCCCGCACGATCAGAAACAGCCGCAGCAGCCCCGGTTTGTCACGCACGATCACGGTGGGGAAGTCCTTGTATAGAAGAGAAAATGGCCCGGTCCGCCACTATGGCCCGCCCCGGCCGGGGCCGACCACTGGGGCCACACGCAGGGCAGGGCTGCGCCGCAGGCGGGGCCGGAACACCGCCGGGTGAACTTTCTCAACGATTTTCTTAACTCTTTGGGGCATAACGGATCAGGGAATGGTGGGGCAGAAGCCCTGCGGATGGACAGAAAACAGGCCGGTGCCGGGCGCGGAATTGCCGCCGGGCGGCGCTGGCGTATGCTGGTCCGGGGCCTTCCCGGGCCATCCGCAGACAAGGGGCACAGCGTGGCCAGCTATGTTCGGGAATCCCTGCTCGACGGGGAAAAGATACTCTACGAAGGGGCGGTCAGCCTGTGGGCGATCCTGCCGAAGCTGCTGGCCGGGCTGCTGCTGCTGCCGCTGTTCGGCTATGGGCTGGTGCTGTGGATGTCGGCCAGCGTCTATTATTCCTCCACCGAGCTGTGCGTGACCAACCGCCGCGTCGTCGCCCGGCTGGGTCTGGTGCGCCGCCGCACCGTCGAATTCCACATCGCCAAGGTGGAAAGCGTGCGCATTGAACAGGGCCTGTGGGGCCGCCTGTTCAACTTCGGCACCATCACCGTCACCGGCGCCAGCGAGGCCGGGGAGGCCGTGAAGGGCATCGAGAACCCGGTGGCCTTCCGTCGCGCCCTGTTGCAGGTGCAGGAAATCGTCCTGCGCCGCAGCGGGGCCGCCGTCGCCCCCGCCCGCGCCCGGCTGGAAGAACTGCCGCTGCCCCCCGGCCCGCCGCTTCAGAAAGACCCCGCCCCGAAACGCCCGCCCGCCCCGCCGCAACCGCCGGTGCGGCAGGTGGAACGCGTGCAGCAGGCCCTGGGCCGCGCCGAAGATGAAAGCTGGCTGGAAGAGGCCCCGGCCCGCCGCCGCCCCGCCGCCTTCTCCCCCGCCGCCGCCGCTCCCCGCCGGGGACCGGAACCGGGGGAATGGGATTGAGGGTGCTGCCCTGAAACCTGTTCCGCTGGCTTTGCCAGCAGACGTAAGAACCGCGCGGGCTCTGCCCGCACCCGCAAGGAGGCGCGGCCTCCTTGACCTCTGTTTTGCGGATGATTGGGATTTGTTCCGGTCGTGATGCATGAAGGTCGTGCATCCACTGTTGATCGTAGGCAGGGCCCTTTGCATTATGCGGTTTGGGCATGTCCCTGTGATTTCGGAGTTGCGCGATGATTACGCGTATTTGCATTAGAAATTTTAAATCTTTGGCGGATGTGACGTTTTATCCCTCTCACTTCACCTGCCTGATCGGGATGAACGGGGCCGGAAAAAGCACCCTGTTGCAGGCGATGGACTTCATTTCTCAGCTCATGAAGGGGCGGATTCAGGATTGGCTGGATGCCAGGGGTTGGAAGAAGTCTGATTTGAATTGTAAGCTTCTTAGAAAAAGAAATATTTTTATTTCTGTTGATATTGATTTTGGTAATGGGTTTCCCATTACATGGTGTGGTGATTTCAATGTAAACTTGATGAGAATGACAAATGAAATGATAATTGATAAGGGGGAGCCTATTTTTAATGTAATTGACGGTCATTATTGGATCAGTAAAGATAGAAGTTTAAAAATTGCTTTTGATTATGAAGGCTCTATTTTTTCCGTCATGAAACCTGAAGGTCTTCCGAGGTATATTAAGGAGTTGCGGTCTAAAATTATAGATATCGGGTCTCTGGAATTGCTGTCGCCGCATCTTCTTCGCAAGAAGGCGCGATCAACCGAGGCGGGTATTGGGGTCGGCGGGGAAAAGCTGTCGGCCTATCTGGGGACGTTGTCGCCGGAAAAGCGGGGGCGTCTGGCTGAGGCATTGCGTGCTTTTTATCCACATCTGACAGACCTCAATGTCTCTTCACTGCGGGCTGGCTGGAAAAAGCTGGCGGTGCTTGAAGAGTTCGGCGGGCGGCGTCTGGAAACCGAGGCAGCCCATATGAATGATGGGATGCTGCGTATTCTGGCCGTTCTGACACAGCTTGCGTCAGGTCGGTCAATGGTTCTGCTGGACGAAATCGAGAATGGCATCAATCAGGAACTGATTGAAATACTGGTCGATACTTTGGTCCACTCCCCACATCAGACCATGGTGACAACCCACAGTCCTTTGATTCTTAACTACCTTGATGACGTAGTGGCGAAGCAGGCGGTTCAGTTCGTCTATAAGACGCCGGAGGGGGAAACCCGGGTCCGACCCTTCTTCAGCCTTGACCGGATGGCAGAAAAGCTGCGGACCATGGGGCCGGGGGATGCCTTTGTTGATACCGACCTGAAGCGGTTGACCGAGGAATGTATTGCCCTTGACCGGGAGGAGATGCGAGGGGCGGAGATCGAAAAATGATCCTGCTGCTCAGTGGAGAAGGGCCGACGGATCTTGGGGCGTCGGATGCCGGTGTTTTCACTGCCGGGCCAATGACGGCATTGCTGCTTGGGTTGCTGGAGCCCTTGATTGGCTATGACCTCGAAACATGTCCGGATAGCCTTGAATACGTTCATAAGACGGTCTTACTTGAGGACGCTGAACAGACCAAGGGAGGCTCTGTTCCACGGTTCCGGGGCAAAAAAGCCGGGGCAGAGACACGGTTTTTCTATGATAATGCAAGGGCTTTTGGGAGACTGGCGAAGAGAAAAGCCGAAGAAGCCTGTGATGACGTGATCGCAGTATTTTTCCGGGATACGGATGGAACTGGCCGCACAGACCCGGGTGAGTGGCGCACCAAGCGGAAATCTGTCCATGATGGATTCAACGTGGAGGGCTTTTCGTCTGGTGTCCCGATGCTGCCGCAGCCGAAGTCTGAGGCGTGGCTGCTGTGTCTGTTCGGGGCGTGTCCTCATTCGTCCTGTGCGTCGCTGGAAGAGGAGCTTTCAGGCAACGATGCGTCTCCCAAGTCAGCAAAAAGCCAACTGATTGCTTTGCTTGGGGAGGAGTGCTCCGGGCCGGATCTGGCAGATCGTGTCAAAGCGGCACTTGGGGCTATCGAAAAACTGAAGGATATGCCCAGCTTTGCGGCCTTTGAAGATGATTTAGACGGTGTCGTCCAAGCAATTCTCCGGCAATAAACCCTGAGGTCAAGGAGCCTGAGGCTCCCCCAGTCATAAATCCTGAGGTCAAGGAGCCTGAGGCTCCTTGTGGGGTGTGGGGCAAAGCCCCACGGCTCCCTTCAGGCCCCGCCACCCTCACACCTCCATTCCATCGGCGGCGACTTCTTCGCGCAGCCAGTCGCAGAAGGCGCGGATGGGGCCGCTGTGTCCGGCGCCGGGGGCGTGGAGGAGGGCGTAGGGTTTGCTGCGGCGGATGACGTGGGGCACCGGCTGGATCAGCCGCCCGGCGGCGACCTCGGCGCGGGCGAGGAACAGGGGCAGCAGGCCGCTGCCCATCCCGGCGGCGATGGCTTCGATGATCATGAAAAAGTGCTCGAACGACGGGGCGTGGGTCAGGTCCGGCTCCGGCTGGCCGGTGGCGGCGCACCATTCGGCCCAGCCGTCGGGGCGGGTGGAATGGTGCAGCAGCGGCTGGCGCAGCATCAGGGCCAGATCGGCGGCGGGGTCGCCGCGCAGGGGCAGGGCGGCGGCAAGGGCGGGGGCGCAGAACAGGCCGACATCGTCTTCCATCAGGCGGTGGGCGTCGGCGGTCGGCCACGGGCCGCTGCCGTTGCGCACTGCCACGTCCACCGGGTCGGTGCGGAAGTCGATCACCGCTTCGGATGAGGTGACATCAACCAGCACATCCGGGCAGCGGGCGCGGAAGCGGTGCAGGCGCGGCACCAGCCAGCGCAGGGCGAAGGTGGGCAGCACGTTGACCCGCACCAGCCCGCTGTCGCGGCGGCGGCGCACGGCGCGGGAGGCGGCGGCGATCTGTTCCAGCGCCCCGCGCACCTGCTGGGCGTAGGCCTCGCCGGTGGCGGTCAGGCGCAGGGCGCGGCCGTGGCGGTCAAACAGGGCGGTGCCGAGGTCGTCTTCCAGCGTCTGGATCAGGCGGCTGACCGCGCCCTGGGTGACGTGCAGCTCCGCCGCCGCCAGCGTGAAGGAGCCATGGCGGGCGGCAACCTCGAAGCAGCGGATGGCCTTCAGCGACGGCAGGCGGTCAGTCGGCGGCGGGGCGGGCGGCATGGTGGGGTCCTTTTGAGGGGATATATTCCTTTTTCTCATTTAGAGGGGATTTAATCTCGTTTGTCCATCCATGGCGGCCCTTGCATACTGGCGGCACAGAAGATGCGTCGGCCTGAGAAAAAATCATTCCAGCCGAACAGACCGAGAGAGAAGGCTGTCTGCGATGACCATTACCCCGTTCCATCTGGCGTTCCCGGTTGATGACCTTGATGCCGCCCGCAAGTTTTACGGTGGCCTGCTGGGCTGCGAAGAAGGCCGCTCCAGCGACGAATGGATCGACTTCAGCCTGTTCGGCCACCAGATCGTCGCGCATCTGGCCCCGCCGAAGGAAAAGGGCCCGCACCACAACCCGGTGGACGGCCACGATGTGCCGGTGCCGCACTTTGGCGTGGTGATGGAGTGGGATGCCTTCCATGCGCTGGCCGAGCGCCTGACCGCCGCCGGGGTGAAGTTTGTGATCGAGCCGTACATCCGCTTTAAGGGCAAGGTCGGCGAGCAGGCCACCATGTTCTTCTACGATCCGGCGGGCAACGCGCTGGAATTCAAGTCGTTCCGCGATATGTCCCAGCTGTTCGCGAAGTAAGGTTTCTGTGATGCCTCCGGTCCGGGTGATGCCCGGGCGTTTGCCGGGTGCCTCCGGCGGGCGGTCCTGACCGTCGCGCCGGGGGAACCCACCCCTTCCGGCGGGGTTTCCCCCGTTCCCCCCCCCTCACCGTGGCGGTGTCTCTGAGTCTTTGGCCGCCCCGGTGCCCGTCGGAAGTGTTCCCAGCCTTATGGGCCGTCGGTCCGGGTGCCTCCGGTCACGGCCCACTTTTTTTGTCCGGCGGTTCTGCTGTGGCGTTTTGTTATTTTCTTCTGCTTTTCTAATGTCCTAATGTTCTGTAGCTGTGGTTTTTTCTTTTGGTGTTCCGGTCAAAAACACGGATAGTTCCATCGCTTTTACGCATGGATACATAGGAGAAGCGTAATGTCCTCCCCCTCCCGTCCGTTGCTGTATGTCATTTCCGGCGGAGACGATCCCGGCCAGTGGCGGGGCGTGTTTTCCGCCCGCTTTGGCGATGCGCTGCGGGTGGCGGTGTGGCCGGAAGCGGTGGACCCGGCGGCGGTGGAGTACATTGCGGCGTGGTCGCCCCCGGCGGCGGCCAGCTTTGCCGGGTTTGCCAACCTGAAGGCGGTGTTCAACCTCGGGGCCGGGGTCGATAAACTGCTGGCCCGCCCGGATCTGGACCCCGCCGTGCCGATTGTCCGCCTACAGGATGCCGGGATGGCACCGCAGATGGTGGAATACGCCCTGTACGGCGTGCTGCGCCACCAGCGCGACTTTGACGTCTATGCGCAGGATCAGGCGGAACGGCGCTGGCAGCCGCGCCTGCCGCGTCTGGCGGCGGAGACGCGGGTGACGGTGCTGGGCATCGGGGCCATCGGCGGGGCGGTGGCGGTGGCGCTGGCCGGACTGGGCTACAGCGTGCGCGGCTGGAGCCGGTCTCTGCGCAGTCTGCCGGGGGTGGACTGCCGGGCCGGGGCCGATGCCCTGCCGCTGTTGTTGCCGGAAACCGATATTCTGATCAGCGTTTTGCCCTCAACCCCGGAAACGCGGGGGATGTTCAACGCCGTCACGCTGGGGGCGCTGCCGGCCGGAGCGTCGTTCATCAACTGCGCCCGGGGCGATCAGGTGGATGAGGCGGCGCTGCTGGATCTGCTGGACAGCGGCCACATCCGCATGGCGCTGCTGGATGTGTTCCGTACCGAGCCATTGCCGCAGGACAGCCGCCTGTGGAGCCACCCGTGCGTGGTGGCAACCCCGCATGTGGCGGCCAGCACGCTGCCCGGCCCGGCGGTGGACCAGATTGCCGACGGCATCGCCGCGCTGAGCGCCGGGATCAGCCCGCTGCCGGGGCAGGTGGACCGCAGCCGGGCCTATTGAGGCGCGGGGGACGGCGGAGCAAGGGGGGCGCGCCCCTTGCTCCGTCACGGGGAGTGATGGCGAAGATTTACAGGCGGCCAAAAAAAATTGCTTGACGATATATTGCGCACAATATAAAAACAGATCCACGGACGCTGTGGATGCGATCCGCTGGCTTCCGCCACACTGTTGTAAATCCGGACTCCCCGGTCCTGCTGTCTTCCGGCGTTTCTCTGCTGTTCTGCCGCCACCCTCCGGTGGCTTTTTCCCGACCATAATAATTGCGTGCAATATAATTTTGCACAATATCTCATCAGAAAAGGATGATCCCCATGAGCCTCGATACCGTTCTGTACCGCGCTACTGCTTCTGCCACCGGGGGCCGCGATGGCCGGGGCGTCAGCGACGACGGCCAGCTGGATCTGCGCCTGACCACCCCGAAGGCGCTGGGCGGTGCCGGGGGCGAGGGCACCAACCCGGAGCAGCTGTTCGCCGTCGGCTACAGCGCCTGCTTCATCGGTGCCCTGAAGTTTGTTGCCAACCGCGATAAGCTGACCATTCCGGCGGATGTCAGCGTCACCGGCACCGTCGGCATCGGGCCGATCCCCAACGGCTTCGGCATCGAGGTGGAGCTGAAGATCAGCCTGCCGGGCCTGAGCGCCGAGGCCGCCCGCACGCTGGTGGACCGCGCCCACATCGTCTGCCCCTATTCCAACGCCACCCGGGGCAATATTGATGTGACCCTGACGCTGGTTTAACCCTTAAGCCCCACACAGCACAGCGCCCCGGCAGGGTCTTCCTCTGCCGGGGCGCTGTTGCGTCCGGGGTCCGGGGCAGGGGCTTACCCCTCGTTGCCGACCAGCTTCAGGCCGATGACGCCGATGATGATCACCCCCATGAAGGCCAGCCGCTTCAGGGTCAGCGGGTCGGCATGCAGAATAATGCCCGCCGCCACCACGCCGACCGCGCCCAGCCCGGTCCACACCGCATAGGCGGTGCCGACCGGAATGCCGCGCATGGCAAACGACAGCAGCAGCATGTTGGTGGCGGTCAGGGCGATCGAGGCCCCGATGGTCAGCACGCCGGGGTTGGTCTGGGCGGCCTTCAGGCTTAACGCCCAGGCGATTTCGGTGAAGACGGCGATCAGCAGGACAATCCAATGAATCGAGGGCCAATGGATAGACATAGCGGTGGCTCCTTAAGGCCGGTCCGTTACGGGCTCGGATCGGTCAGAAGGATCAGGCCACCGTCGGAAACCCGCGAGAGACGGCGCGGGCGGGGTGATACGGCAGCAGGCCCGCGCCGTCAAGGGGCGGGGGAACGGCGTGGGGCAGGGAAACGGGGGGAATTAGGCCGATGGTGTGGGTATACCCCTATCGCCGGGACGGGTACACTTCAGTCGGATCGGGGGAGGATGGGGCGATCATGAATTGGATCCGGACGGTGGTGGCGGGACTGTTTCTACGGGGTGCCCCCCTGACACTGGTGCTGGTTCTGGTGTTGATGGCTCGGCTGGCGGCGGCGGAGACCGTGACCATTGCCGCCGAGGATGCCTTCCCGCCATGGTCGTTGCCCGACGGGCGCGGTGCCGGGAACGAGATCGTGCAGGAAGCCTTCCGGCGGCAGGGGGTGACGGTGGAACTGGCGGTGGTGCCCTATGCCCGCTGCCGCCGCGCCGTCATCACCGGCGATGTCGCCGCCTGCCTGTCGATGGGGGCCAACGAGGTCACCCGGCGCGACGTGATGCTGCCGACCCCGTCGCTGGCGCAGATCCGGGCGGTTCTGGTCACCGATGGTGCCCGGTCGCAGGCGGCGCTGCCGGGGTGTGATCCGGCGCAATGGCCGCAGCGCCCGCGCATCGGCATCGTCAACGGCTATGAATATCCGGCGGAATGGGACCGGATCGCGGCCTCGGGCCGGGCGGAGGTGGTGACGGTACAGTCCGACAGTGCCGGGCTGCGCATGCTGGGGGCCGGGCGGCTGGATGGCATGGTGCTGCTGTTTGACCAGCTGCGCACCCCGGACGGGCTGATGCACCGGGCCGGGCAGAGTTTTCCGCTGTCGCAGCTGTGCCCGCTGGGCGGCATCACCACCTATCTGGGCTTCAGTGCCAGCCGCCCGGACAGCGCCGCCCTGCTGCGGCGGTTTGAGGACGGCTACCGTGCCCTTCAGGCCGACGGCACGCTGGACGCCATCCTCAGCCGCTGGCGCGACCGGGAGGATGGCCCACCGGGGCACTGAGGCGGCGGGCGGGCCTCCTCACACCCACGGCTGCGGCAGGCCTTCGGCCTCGCAGGTGGCAATCACCACCGGGTTGCGCATCATCCGGTGCAGGAACGGCCCCAGCGGCTGAGCATGAACAGGGTGTAATCCACCAGCGTCAGCTCCGCCCGTTCCCGCGTGCCGACCGGCGGGGCCAGTTTTGTCCGGAGCGGTGTCAGGGGGGGGCGTCATTGCGGAGACAGACCCCAAACGCCAGCCCGGGCCTTCCGGGCTTCGGCCTCGGCAGCACTCAGATTGCGGCGGGCCCCTTTCTGCACTTTGGCATATCCGGCCATCACGATCACTTCGGCAAAGTCGGCTCCGGTCTCGGTCTGGCAGGTGTACCCGGCCCCCGCAGGCGTGCAGCGCAGGGGGCCGACGACTGACAGATACTGTCGCAGCCCGGCTTCCGTCACCGGATGGTGGACAGCGTCCAGCCCGCTTAAGGGGACACGGGTCCCTTCGATCTGCACTGTTGCAGTATCGATCAGTGTTGCCGAACCACTGAGAACAGCCGGGCGGGCAGTGCTGGAGACCGGGCCGGGAGCGCGGGTTGCGGCCGGGGACCGGGCTGGCGGGGTCAGCGCCGGAGCGGGCGCTGGCATCAGGGGGCTGATCGGCGGCTTTGGGGGGAACAGGCCTTCAAAGATCTTGACGTCGTCGGGCGTGAATTGCGACAGCAGCTCGGCCGCTGGGGCGGTAATGGATTTCATCTGCTTGGAAGCGACGGTTGATAGAGTCCCCAAAGCAATCACCAGCCCCAGCACCAGCAGCGCCGGTTTCCATTCCTGCATCGGCCCCCGGTATTCCTGTGGAACGCTGCTGCGGCGGTACAGGGTCAGGGCGCAGCAGATGATGCCCCCGGCCACATACGCTGCAAGTCCGGACAGGATCCAGATTTCGTCGTTTGGAAACAGGGTTCTATGGTTGCCGACAATAAACAGCGCTGTCACCATGTATAGGCCGATCAGTGTCCACAGGTCGGCGGCATAACGGGGGCAGACCCCTTTCTGTAGTTTGACAATGTCATTCCCGGCCCCTTTGGCCACGTCGGGAGAGACCAGATCGTGCGCAACAGCGCTGAAGTTTTCCGCCGGAGGAACCTTCGGGGCTTTTGCATTCTGGCGCAGCATTTCTTCCAGCAGGGGGACCTTGCGGACATTGTCCAGCACCTTCAGCCGCTCTCGCCGGCGAAAATACTCGACCTTGGAAAACTGCCTGATCCCGTCTTCCAGCAGTTCATCCAGAATGGGGGGGGGATTCAGGTATTGCGCCGTGGGGCCAACCCCCCAGACTGTCCAGCAGGACTGTCTGGGGGACGTGACCGCCATAAAGGTGACGGTTGCTTTGCCGCTGAAGCGCCGGATCACCGTGGCCGGTCCGGAGGCTTCCGGCGAGCGATCGGTAAAGCAGGGAAAGGCACGGATCACCGTATTGGTATCCGTTTCAGTCAGCAGGGCCTGACATCGGGCGGAAGTTTCCTCGCTGCCGCAGTGGCTGTAGGCCGGGGTGGCATAGGCCTCGACCTGTATCCAGTCGGTCAGCAGGCCGGTGCGGTTACAGGTGCCGCAGGCTCGCCACCCGCCAGAGCAGTTGCTGCATATCCGGGATGCCCGCCGTGGCTGCTGCTGGCCATTGACGGTTTCGTAGACGGTTTCTGTGATGGTTCCGAGGCCATGGCAGGTGGTGCAGGCCACCCGACCGTCTCCCCAGCAGTTTTTGCACTCATGGCAGTGACTGAATGCTTCGGTGACAAGGTCATTGATATGGCTGGCCGGGGTCAGAACGCCCTTTTTCTGCTGTGCCAGCCGGTCGAGCAGAATTTTGGCGGCCTGACCGTCCAGAATCTGGTCGGCAAAGTTCTGGGCCAACCTGCTCATCCCGGCAGCGGAGGAGGCCTCTACCGTTCCGCCGGTTTTATTCCCGGCGGTGATGCCGCTCTCGCTCCGGATGTTGACCGTCCAGGTTTCGGTCACTTTGACAGTACCGGTGTCGGTCCCCTGATCGGTCATCGTATATTGGCCCGGGTCTCCGCCCGTGGCGCTGATGCGGTCGCGGATGTCGGCAGACAGGTGCGGGAAGCGCCAGTCATCGGAGAGGGGGGGCTCCTTCTCCTGAAAGCGGGGATACCGGGACAGGCGGACGGTGGGGGTAGAAATGGACTGGCTGGTCTGTGTCACGGTGGCTTAACCTTGCTGCAAAAGGGCCGGGCGGTGCAGATACCGGATCAGGGGCAGAACAGGGTTGGGGAGGCATCAGTGATGATAATGGCCGGTGCCTGTCCGGGCATCCGGCGCAGGGTGTCGGCCATGCCCCGGTCATCGCCGCCGGAAGCATAGACCCCGACGGACAGGCCAAGGCTGCTGGCCCGGGTCATCAGGGCGGCGGTCACATCGGTGTGGGGGATGTGCAGGCCCTGCCGCCGGGCCCCGTTCAGGGTTGCGGCAGCGGCGGCCATACCTGCCTCCTCCAGCGCCGTCCGGTTGGTCCCCGCGTCGTAGGCATCGGCGGCGGCAGCCCGCAGGCGGGTGGTGTCCATCCCCAGCTTTCCGGCGATGGCGGCCGCTTTTGCTGCTGCTGCTGTCGGGGCTGCACCGGGATCGGCCGGGCCGACCACCAGCCCCAGATACTCCACCTGCCGGTCGGCCAGACAGCGGGCGACGGCGGGGAAGGCGGTGGACCAGTAAGGCGGCTGGGTCAGGGCGGCGGTCTTTTCCAGCAAGGCATCAATCTGACGGCAGCTGGCCGGGGCCTTGACCTCGATGTTCAGGCGGATCCCAAAGCTGTTGCTGGCATCAATGGCGTCCTCCAGTACGGATGCCGGTCCGGCATCCTTGCCGTTTTCATCTAAAGCGCGCAGGTTCCGCCACTGCGCGGTGGTGAAGGTGGCTGCGGGGCGCCGGGGGCCTGAAACGGCCCGTCCGGTTACGGCATCCCGGGGGCCTGAAACGGCCCGTCCGGTTACGGCATCATGGTGCAGGGCCCAGCCGCCATCAGACAGGGGCTGAATGTCGATTTCTGCCGCACTGAAGCCGGAGCGGGCCGCCGCCCGGATGGCTGCCGCCGTATTTTCCGGGAACGGACGGCCCCCGCGATGGGCCTGTACCTCCGACGCGCAGGCGATGACCGGTGCCGGGGTTTCGGCGATGGTCTGTGCCGGTGCCGGTTCGGGTGTCCGTCCGGGAACCGGCGCAGGCGCAGGCGCAGGCGCGGGGGCAGGGGCCGGACCGGAGGCGGATCCCCCGGTCTGGGTCAGCCGGACCGGGCCGTCCGGCAAGGAGGGCAGCGGTGGCGGCTGGAAGCCATAGGTCAGACCCAGCAGCACAGAGCGCCGCAGGGCCTCGTTGACTGGATAGACAAAGTGTTCCACCTGCACCATCCAGCGGATGCCCCCGGCAATCAGGGGTCCCCGTGCCTCCCGGAGCTGACTTTCCAGTGTGGCGTAGACCGGGCTGCGGGTCAGCGCGTTGTCGGCCATCAGGCCCCCGGTCAGGGCAGCGGACAGGACACCACCGATGGCCAGTCCCCCCGGCCAGCGGCGGTTGGTCAGTAGCACCAGCACCAGATACAGACACTTCATCGTATGGGTCAGGCCGCCCAGTAACGAGAAGCCAAGGGCCAGCGGCGGCACGACAAGGCGTTCGGTTGAAACCCGCCCCAGCACCGCATGGCGGCCACCATCGGCGAAGTCCGACGGTCGGGCGGTCAGGGTGCGGATCTGGTGATCCACGGCAGCGGCCAGCAAAGGCTGGTAGGCCTGCTTTTCCACGTCTTCCGGCTGGGTCACATAGGGCAGGCTGATCCCCAGATCACCGGTCCTGAACCGCAGGTGCAGACGCTTCTGAAGGGCCGGATGGGCCATGAAGGTGGCGACGGTCAGGTCTTTGGGCAGCACAGCGTCCAGCTGAGCCCGCATTTCGGTGTCATAGGCAGTATCGGCCTTGCGGCGGATGGAAGCGGCGACGGCTCTGTTGAACCCGGCCCGGTCATCCGGGCGCCAGTCATTGTCTACCGGAATGCCCTGTGCCTGCACATCCCGCCGGACCCGCGACCAGCCCAGCCGGGGCACCGTGCCGGGACGGTAGCCTTTTTCCGCCAGCTTGCCGGTATAGGTCTTCCAGGCGCCGTCCTGCTCCGCCGTGGTGTCCCGGGTCGCCTCGACATAGCGGTTGACCCCATCGGCATAGGACCTGTAGGCGGCGTTTACCTCGGCGATCAGGGGGCGCCACAGGTCGTTATTAAAGGCGCTGAAAGAGCCAAGGCAGCCGTCCTTGCCAGGGGTGCAGCCCGAGGTCAGGTGATTGCGCAGTGTTGTCCGCAGGATGTCGTTTGCCGTCTTTTCCAGCCCCTTCAGGTCGGATGCCAGCAACGGAAAAGCAGCCAGAAAAGCCTTGGCCTCCGGTGACTGCCAGGTGTTTTCCGGCAGGTCCAGTTCGGCGATGCTCAGCTGCCCTCCCAGCATGAAGCGGGTGGCCTGTACCAGAAAGGCAGCATCACGGCGCTGTTTGCCATCGGTTGACGATACGATGGCCTTCACCAGTGCATCCTGTGCGGTAAACATGGCGGGGACTGCCACGATGACCGCTGCCGCCATCGCCATCACCTTCAGGAAGGCATACCATGTGCGCTTCAGGATCCAGCCCCAGGCGAACAGTGCCAGGGCAATGCCGGATAAGGTTCGCCCCCAGTGTTCGATCGCCTTGATCTCATCGAAGGTGGCCATGCCCCCGGCCGCATCCAGCAGTCTGGCGCTGAAGGCCAGTTCCAGCAGCAGATAGAGCAGGGTGATCCCCAGCAGCAGGATGGTGGGACCCTTGCCGGTGCCGCGCTGCCGGGTATCGACGCCGGCAAGGATGTTGATGGTCATACCGTTACCTCATCTGCCAGACGGTCACATCCCGCTGCTGGCTTTTACTCTGGACCACCGGCGGCATCTCGACCCGGTCAGGGTCAAGCCGCTGGACGGCCGGGGCCACCGGCCGGGCCGGGGGAGTATCCGGTGCGTTCCCGGGGGAAGGTTTCTTCTGCGTCGGGGGGCGCGGGGCGGTCTTTTTTGCGGGTTCGGCCACGGCTGGCGGCGGTTTGGATTGCAATGAGGCGGCGGTGACCGGTCCGAACACTCCTTTCCGGGGCTGATAGGCCCAGACCAACCCGTCCGGTCCATCCCCCATGGTGGCAACAAAACCGGCGTCGGAGCGTTTGATGAGGGTGACAGGGGTCTGGCAGTTGCCCAGCTGAATGGTGTCCATGGTGTTGTCGTGCAGCAGGTAGACCTGCGTATCAACCGGGCACCCTTTGGACGCGCCGCTGACAATCACCGCCGTCTCGCGTCCGGTTCCGGCGGTCTGTACCGTGTCGATCCGCTCCACCCCGTCCAGCGGGATGCCATAATAGGACGGCGACATCTGAAGGTCATAGCCCTCGCCGAACCGTAGCCGCCGGATCTGCCCCTTGCCTTTGGGGGTCTGGAACTGCGCCACTGTTTCGTAGGACAGCGGTTCCAGGCCCTGTAGGCCGGGAACGGACTTCCCCTGAGTGGTGACGCACCCTGAAAGGGAAGCAGAAAAAAGAATGCATGCTGAAAGTGTGAAAAATCCGCGCACTGACCTATCCCCCCAACGTCCGGCGGCTTGAGCCGGTTTTTACTCTGATCTGGTGTCTGATCCTGATGGCAGTTCGGCCGGGCCCGGTTGCTTTTTCTGGGCCAGGAACCGTGCCACGGCATGGGTTTTGGAATAAACTCCCAGCTTCTCCATGGCACTGGCGATATAGGCGTTGACCGTACGGGTGGAGATGTCGAGGATGTCAGCGATTTCCCCTGCCGTCTTGCCCTCGGCGGACCACATCAGCACGTCCAGTTCCCGTCGGGCCAGGATCACCGGCTGGATCTCCTCGGCACCCAGTTTTGCCTGCGCATGTTCATGCAGGTGGATGGCAATCAGATGGAACAGCTGGGTCAGTGATCCATCAGGGTCTGGCACAGCCTCAAGGGCGGTCAGGCTCAGCAGGCCAAGGGTGCCGGTGCTGGATCGCACGACCACGGTGATGCCATGACGCAGGCCCCATTCATAGGCATCGGCCATCATCTCCTCTTCCCCGGTTGACCGGTATCCGGCCATGAAGTCTGGCCCCCAGACCAGTGGCAGGGTCTGGGAGATGGAGGCCCGGACCACCGGATCATTATGCTGGTGGTTTTTGTTAACGTAGTTCATCACCCAGTCCATCGACTGGTCTGACAGGGCCACCATGCCGTCGGACAGATAGACCGCCGTTCCGTGACTGTTTTCTGACGGGCGCAGGCCAGCATAAGAAAAGCCACGGTAGCCCAGTGCCTTTCGCGTTTCCGTCATCAGTGCCGTGATGTCCCCGGCGGTTTCGGTTTCTGTAAGGTCTTTCAGAAATTGGACGATTCTGTGCAACGGAAGGCTCCGGGCTGTCTGTTGACGGATGACTTCTACAGGGCACGCAATATTTTGCACCCCGGAAAATCCGTCAATGACAGAAAGATAGAAAGACGATGGGATCTGCCTGCCCGGGAGAGAGAGGCAAGCCGCATATTTCTCCGGTATGTGAGGATTCGCCCGCGCCGAAAACCGGGCTGGCCGAGTCATCCGATCTGACGACATCGGCCTTCCACCCGTTGATCGGCAGCCACTTCGATGATTCTCTAGACATTCCACACCAGATTGGTGAGCGGTCAGGTCGAATGGATCGTCAAAGGAGAGCCGAAGAGGAGAGGGATGATGATGAACCGAGACGGTCACGCCTGTGTGGTGTGAGCCTTTTTGCGAAGAAACGCCGAGGCCATCAGAAGTGCGGTTGAAACCAAGGTTGCGTAGAAACCGAAAGCCAGGAGCTCAAGGAAGCTCCGACGATTCCGGGAAGCCCCCATGAATGCGTTCGTGAGGTTGTCAACGCTCGACAGGTCGGCGATGATGGCCCAGGAGTTGATGAGGGCCACAGCCGCAAAGGCGCAGGCTGCCACTTTGACCCATTTACGGTCCATCCCCTGATAGCAGAGGAAGGCAAGGCCAAGGGCGATCACGAACAGGAGTTTTCCCCAGGCCGTTTCAATCAGGGATACGGAGCCGAGGAATGGCACATGGAGAAAGGGCAGAAACAGGCAGAGGATAGCCGCAGCAGACAGGCCGACCCCGATCCGATCCTTCGGGCCTCCTTTCAGGTTTTCGAGCACTTTCTTTGCTGTGGCATCAACTTTAGCCTCCTTGGCGAACGCTGAAATCCGTTGGGCGGCATCGTTCATGTCGATTGTCATGCCTTTGGTGGCCAGGGCGTAGATGGCGGTTGCCCGGCCGTCCTTCACCTCGAAGTCGACAGTCTGGCCCGGCTTGGGAGCCGCTTCGCTCTTGAAGTCCGTGGCTGAGAAAGCGTATCGGGTTCCATCGTCACCCCGGATCAGCCCTTCCCCCGAGGAACGGTTGAAATCTAAAACAGCACCCTTCATCATCATTTTCCCTTAAGGTCCGGAGTGGCTGCATTTTTACAGCCTGATCCGAAAATCTGAAAAATTTCAGTCTCTTGTCGTTCGATTGCTGTCGTGCAAGACGGAAGTCTCAGCGAGAGTTCCTATGGCGGGCATGCAGCTATATCGAGCCGCGAGTCCGTCTCTTAAGGCTCTGATAAAGTCGATGATGGAAATAAGTCCGAAGAGGCCCCTGCCATCCGTCCGTCATTTTTTAATCTGTCCCCAAGCAGACGAAACAAGCCGTTATGTGTGCGTCTTTCATTCTTACAGGAATGAAAGACGCACCACCTTACGTCAGCTCTGGGGATGGCGGCAGTGTATACCTTGACAGATTGACGGGTATTCGAATCTGGGGCAAATTTTAAGGTTTTACACCCACGGCTGCGGCAGGCCTTCGGCCTCGCAGGTGGCAATCACCACCGGGTTGCGCATCATCCGGTGCAGGAACGGCCCCAGATGCGGCAGGTCGCGCGGGCACTGGCCGGGGGTGAAGGACCGGCCCCAGCGGCTGAGCATGAACAGGTAATAGTCCACCAGCGTCAGCTCCGCCCCCAGCAGATAGGGCCGCCCATCCGCCAGTTGCCGGTCAAGAATGCGGAACCAGTCCATGCAGCGCTTTTCCGCCGCTGCCCGGCACGCCGCCAGCGCGGTTTCCCCGTGGTCGGTGGTGAAGCGGTCGGTGTACCAGAAGGCGATCAGGTCCGGCTGCGGGCTGTTGGTCAGGAACATCAGCCACTTGTACAGCTCCGCCCGTTCCCGGGTGCCGACCGGCGGGGCCAGCTTTGCCTCCGGGTGGGTGTCAGCCAGATGCAGGCAGATGGCGGCGGTTTCAAACAGCACCATATCCCCGTCGATCAGCACCGGAATCCGCCCCGACGGGTTCAGCTTCAGGTACTCCGGCTGTTTGTGGCCGTCGTTCATGCGGTCGATCGGTTCCAGCCGGAACGGCACGCCGATGTGCCGCAGCAGCATGTGCGGGGTCATGGCGGCAGTGCCGGGGAAATGGTGCAGTACCAGCATCGGGGGCGTCTCCGGGTCAGTCGTTGGAATACAGGGTGTACAGGCCGGAATGGTCAAGGTCGCCACCCCCGGCGGCGATCAGCCGGTCGTAAAGGTCCCGCGTCAGGCGGGTGATCGGCAGGTCCAGCGTGTGGGCGTCGGCCAGATCCAGCGCCTGTTGCAGGTCCTTCCGCTGCGTTACGCTGCGGCCCCCGGGATCAAACCGGCCTTCTGCCATGCGCAGCCCGTGCAGATCCAGAATCCGCGACGCGGCGAAGCCCCCCATCAGCGCCGTGCGCAGGCGGGCCGGATCCACCCCGGCGCTGCGGGCCAGCGCCATCGCTTCGGCCACCGCGCCGATGGTCAGCCCGACAATCACCTGATTGGCCGCTTTGGCCACCTGTCCGGCCCCGGCCGCGCCGACATGGGTGATGTGCCGCCCCATCGCCTGCAACAGCGGCAAAGCCCGGGCGAAAGCGCCATCGCTGCCCCCGGCCATGATGGTCAGCGTCGCCTCCTGCGCCCCGACCTGCCCGCCGGAAACCGGGGCATCCAGCCAGTCCGCCCCCGCCGCCGTCACCTGCGCCGCCAGCCGCAGCGTCGCCGCCGGGGCGGTGGTGCCCATGTCGATCACCAGCTTCCCGCCGATCTCCCCGGCCAGCAGGGCGGCAGTCACACTCTCCACCGCCGGGGTGTCGGTCAGCATCAAAATCACCGCATCGGCCTGTGCCGCCGCCTGCGCCGGGGTGGCGGCAGTGGCGAACCCTTCCGCCGCAAACACCGCCATCGGCCCGGCAGAGCGGGTGTTGACCGTCACCGTCGCCCCGGCCCGCTTCAGCGCCCGCGCCATCGGCTGCCCCATCAGGCCCAGCCCGATTACAGCCACACGCTGCCCGCTCAGATCCGGGCGAAGAGGGGTGTCGGTCATGTCTGGGCGGCTCCTGTCGGGGCGGGGGAAAGGAGGAGAATACTGCGGGTTTCCCCCGCGCCCGCCAAGGGCCATTGGCCCTTGGATCCCGTTTTTTGGGGACAATGGCTGTCTGGGGAGTGGGGGCGTCGCTTCTTTTGGGTGTTCTTCAAAAAAGAAAAAGGGGGTTTGGGGCATTGGCCCCAATCGGGTCCGGGCGGAAGCCCGGGGGTGGGTCTGGTGGAAAGATGCGGGTTCCACCCGCGCCCGCCAAGGGCCATTGGCCCTTGGATCCCGTTTTTTGGGGGCGCAGTGGCTGTCTGGGGAGTGGGGGTGTCGCTTCTTTTGGGTGTTCTTAAAAAAAGAAAAAGGGGGTTTGGGGCATTGGCCCCAATCGGGTCCGGGCGGAAGCCCGGGGTGGTGCGGGTTCGGGGAGGGATGCGGGGTCCCCCCGCGCCCGCCAAGGGCCAAAAGGCCCTTGGATCCCGTTTTTTGGGACACAGTGGCTGTCTGGGGGCAGGCCGTCGCTTCTTTTGGGTGTTCTTCAAAAAAGAGAAAGGGGGTTTGGGGCATTGGCCCCAATCGGGTCCGGGCGGAAGCCCGGGAGAGGTGTGGCCGTTGGGGCGCCTTACCCCGCCACCGGCACCCGGTCGCGGATGGCCTGCGGCATCCGGCGCAGCAGGGTGCGGCGGGCGGAGTGCCAGAAGGCGGAGAACAGCAGCAGCACGCTGCCGACCGGCAGGGCGACAAGCGCCCAGCCGATGGAGCTTCCGGCCAGCACGGTGCTGTGGGTGACGGCGGAGACCACGGCGTACAGCACATAGACCAGCGAGGAGACGAGAATGGCGCGGCGGTCGGTGATCAGCGCCACCGCCATCAGCACCGCATAGACCGCCAGCACCAGTCCGGCCCCGGCGACGGGGGAGGACAGGTTTGGCAGCAGGCCGAATACCGGGTGCACGATCATCCCGGCGGCCAGCAGGTGCAGCCAGAAGGCGACATCAGAGCGGCGGGTGGCGCGGTCACGGTCGCTGGCATCCCAGCGCATCGCCAGCGTAAACACCACCATTCCGGCCGGCAGCACCAGCCACGGCAGCACCGGGGCGGCATCGGGGAACACCGCCAGCACCAGCGCCAGAACGGCAGCGGCGGCGGCCCCGACCCCGGCGGCGACGGTGACCGGCACCCGGAAGCGCCGCCAGTGGGCCAGTGCCCCGGCGGTGGCCAGCATGGCCCCGGCCAGCATGCCGTAAGGCTGCTGCGGCACCGGCAACAGCGGCATCAGGCTGAAGCTCAGGCCAGCCCCCAGCGCGGCGGTAAAGGCCAGCAGCAGCAGCAGGGAGGGCAGGGCCATACGGCGGCGGCGGGTGAAGTATTCGGCCAGCCCCCACGCCGCCCCGGCCACCAGCGCCCCGGCGACACCGGGGTAAACCAGCATGCCCAGCCCGGCCAGCGCCGCCAGCACCAGCGTCAGGGCGATGGAGACGAAAATGTCGTTGAAGCCGGTCAGCAGGCGGAAATGTTCCTCGTCTGCCAACCGCCCGCCCTGCCGCGCCACCACGAAGGTGCGGAAGGCGGCGGCGGTGCGGGTGTCCAGAATGCCCGCCGTGACGGCGGCGTCCAGATCCTCGTCGGTATACATGGGGCTCCCCCGCTGGTTGTGACCGTCACCATGCAGAAAACGGGGGAGGGTGGCAAGAGGGGGGGGGGGGGGGGCGGAGTTCCCCTCTGGCGGGGCCGGGAACGGGGCCTATATGCCACAGGGACTGAAGACACACCCCAAGGGGACCCGCCATGACCGACACCACCTATCAGCCGCCGAAAGTCTGGACCTTTGACGCCGAAAGCGGCGGGGCCTGGGCCAAAACCAACCGCCCGACCGCCGGGGCGCAGTATGACCGGGCGCTGCCGGAAGGGGCGCATGCCCTTCAGCTGTATTCCCTCGCCACCCCCAACGGGGCCAAGGTGTCGATCCTGCTGGAGGAGCTGCTGGACGCCGGGGTGACGGCGGCGGAATATGACGCGTGGCCGATCCGCATTTCCGACAGTGACCAGTTTTCCTCCGGGTTTGTCGCGGTCAACCCCAACTCGAAGATTCCGGCGCTGCTGGACCGCTCCGGCCCGGCCCCGGTGCGGGTGTTTGAATCCGGCCACATCCTGCTGTATCTGGCGGAAAAGTTCGGCAAATTCCTGCCCGCCGATCCGGCGCGGAAGACCGAAGTGCTGAACTGGCTGTTCTGGCTTCAGGGTGCGGCCCCGTTCGCCGGGGGCGGCTTCGGCCACTTCTACGCCTATGCTCCGGCCAAGTACGAATACCCGATCAACCGCTACACCATGGAAGTGAAGCGCCAGCTTGACCTGCTGGATAAACTGCTGGCGGAGCGCCCCTTCATCGGCGGCGCGGAGTACACCATCGCCGACATCGCGATCTGGCCGTGGTACGGGCAGATTGTGCTGAACCGGGTCTATGCCGCCGCCGAGTTCCTGGACGCCGGATCCTATCAGAACGTGCTGCGCTGGGCGGAGCAGATTGCCGCCCGCCCGGCGGTGAAGCGCGGCCTGATGGTCACCCGCACCTGGGGCGATGAGGCGGAGCAGGTGCCGGAACGCCACAGCGCCGCCGACTTCGCCGGGAAGGCGGTGTAAGCTGAACTGGTTATGTCTTTAATATTATTTTCGAAATACTGATGTCTGGCCTGATTTATCAGGCCAGACATTTATTTTATTCTGAAATTCTATTTTCATAAGGGATGAGTTTTATAAATTCATTTGATGCTGGGGATAATAAATCCCATTCCTTTATTGAAATATCCTTGGAAATACAATATTCAATCTCTTGAATATAAGATTCAGATCGCCTTATGGTCTCGGTCATAGTTAATTTTGCATGATTTATATGAGGTATATCTTCCAGTGGGATTCTGATTAAGTGCTGGGGGGAATATTCTCTCATGGGGCGGAGGAATTCATTCTGGGCTTTCGAGAGGGTTTCTGTCACCTCTCTCTGGGTTTCTGCGGCAGCGGCAGAGCCGTCGAACACCCAGTCGAAGCGGGTTTTCGCGATGCCGGAAAGGGCACAGCACTGAAAGAATGATAGGTAGGCCTCATGATCCTGATGGGCACGTGCCTCTGCCAGCATACTTGACATAAGCTTAGAATAGGTCAGATGTGCGGTGGAGAGCTTGCGGCGAAGATCATCGCCACTTGCCAGCCGGTTGGTTTTTTCGCGCCAGTGGGCGTCCTCCAAGCAGGCAAGGAGATCGGCGGACCGTTCAATATTGCGGACCTGCTGCATCCAGGTCAGGTCTCCTTGGAGTCTTGCCGTTGATCGGGCAAGGTCATCCAGCTTGCGGTCAATGTGTTTGAGCTTTGTGTTCAGCAGGGCAAATCCGGAAACCGTGACGCCAAGGGTCAAAACCTGTAATCCGAGGCTCAGGTTCATCAACTGAGAGAGGTTGTCGAGGGCAGGGGGCAGAGTTCCACCTGCCTCTACCGTTTCCAGAAAGGCCTCGCCTTCCTTTAAAAAGGCATAGATAGTGCCGTCTTTAGAGCGAATAACGCCGCCTACACGCTCCAGGGTGCCGTTGGCAAGGCCTTCGGCAATATGCTCGGGAATTTCAAGCAGAACCTGCTGTAGTGTCGCCATCTGGAGGCCTTCGGTTTTTGAGGGTATCGGGCGCGGCGGCAGAAGGAGGACTGTGGTCGATCCTTCTGCCTCATGCCGGAGACCGGGAAGTTAGGGGGTAGTTTCGGTTTCTGCGATCGCGGAGTACAGGATTTTTTGCCGGAGATAGGCAATGTGGATGACGCAGGGTACGGTGACTCTGTATGCCGGGCCAGCCAGATCAATGGCAGTCCACAGGCCTGTTATGATCCAGCCGATCGGTCCGGCGAGAACGCCGATCGTCCGTGTAAGGGCGGCATTGGCGGCGAAGGTAAGGCCTTTGCCCAAAAGCTGTTTCGCAACAGCATTGGCGACGACGGTTGCCATCCGGTACATCAGGAATCCGCTCATCTGAACTCCAACCTGGGCCATGATTGCGGTGATGGGCATCACGGCAGAAAAATCACGTCCGGTCTGGCCAGCAGCTTTCATCTCCTGGAGGAAAGTCTCCCGGTCAGCTGTGGGCATCTTTTCCCAGGCCTCTTCAAAAATCTTCACAAGTATTTTTTGCTCAGCTTCAGCAGAATTTTTAGGTATTTCTTTTATCCCAATGTGTTCACAAACGTCTCTGACAATCTCATCGTAAGGGGGGCCGTTTCCACGAAATATATTGGCAAAGCTATTTCCTCCCATAAGGCGAATCTCTTTAACAATATTGTATACATATTTTGAATGTTGAGGTGAATATGATTTGTATTCCTCTGTGTTACTTATCTCTTCCGAAATTGATGACAAAATATATGAGACCAGAGGGTCAAGGTCGTCGTCAGAGCAATTGGAGAGAAGGGGAAGGAGGCGTCCCTCGGCAATCGCTGAAAGGTCACTTTGTTTCATTTTTTTCTCGTTTGGGTAAGTGGTTTCTCTTTTTATAAAGTTTTCCCCAAAAATTAAAATCATCAAAGGGAAAATTTTTTCAGTAAAAATCATCAGTTGTACGGGGAGGTCGATGGCCTTTCTGTGGGAGGTCGTAAAGAGGGCTTTAAAATCAGGCCAGTGGCTGTGCTTATTCCTATAGTGCGGGCACAGGGCCCCCCCCATAAGAAAAACCCCCGGACCACAGGGATCCGGGGGGAAAGTCGACCAAAGGCAACGGTCCGAAACTTACTGAACCGTATGGTTAACCTCGGCACGGACTTTCTGGCGCAGCATGTCGATGGGTACCAGGGTATCGCCATGCTGGATGTGCCAGAAGGTCCAGCCGTTACAGGCCGGTGCGCCCTGTACCGCAGCCCCGACCTGATGGATGGATCCGCGGACTTCCGCGGACATAATGGTGCCGTCAGCGCGCACCTTGGCGCTGAAGCGGCCGGAGGCATCGGTCAGCACCGCGCCCGGCTGAAGCAGGCCGCGTTCCACCACGGTGCCGAACGGCACGCGCGGCTCGCTGCGCTTCGACGGGGTCAGCAGCACCGACGGGTCCTTCACCTCTTCCACCGCCGCAATGCGGCGCTGGGCGGCGGCGATATAGGCCGGGTCCTGTTCAATGCCGATGTACTGGCGGCCCAGCCGCTTGGCCGCCGCGCCGGTGGTGCCGGTGCCGAAGAACGGGTCCAGCACCACATCGCCCGGATTGGTCGATGACAGCAGCACCCGGTACAGCAGGGATTCCGGCTTCTGGGTCGGGTGCAGCTTCTGGCCGTCGTCGCCCTTCAGGCGTTCGCCGCCGGTGCACAGCGGCAGGCTCCAGTCAGAGCGCATCTGCGTGCCTTCGTTCAGCGACTTCATCGCCTCGTAATTGAAGGTGTATTTGGCATCCGGCGACTTGCTGCACCAGATCATCGTTTCATGGGCATTGGTGAAGCGGGTGCCCCGGAAGTTGGGCATCGGGTTGGTCTTGTTCCACACAATGTCGTTCAGCACCCAGAAGCCCATGTCCTGAAGGGCGGCGCCGACGCGGAAGATGTTGTGGTACGACCCGATCACCCACAGGGTGCCGTTGTCCTTCAGCACCCGGCGGGCGGCGGCCAGCCAGTCTCGGGTGAAGCGGTCGTATTCGGCGAAGCTGTCGAACTTGTCCCAGGCGTCATCGACGCCATCAACCCGGCTGTTGTCCGGGCGGGTCAGGTCGCCGCCGAGCTGAAGGTTGTACGGCGGATCAGCGAAGATCACATCCACCGACTTTTCCGGCAGGCTGTTCATGACCTGCACGCAGTCGCCGCCATAGATCACGTTGGTACGCAGGTCGGCGGCGGCGGCGTCGGAAGCGGCCTTGGCGGCGGCTTTGGTCTTGCGGGTCATCGGCGGGCTCTCAGGCAAAAAGGTAAACCGGGGGGAATTCGGTGCGGGACTGTGCATCCCGGAAGAACGGTTTTCTCCGAAGCCGAGTCGCCCGTCAAGAATCCATGGAATCAGCATCTTAGTCCGAGTCGCCGTTTTTTGGGGGCTGTGGATGACTCTGGCACTAAATTTAGTGTCAACTGATTCCGCCGGATACCGGCTATGGGGTCTCTGTTGCCAGTATGCAACACTTTTTGCCGAAGGTTAAAAAAGTGTTTCCCGAGTCGGAGCCGGACTCTCCACGAGTCGTGTTTTCATGTTTGTTCCCCGGCTGTTCTGCCGGAAGGGGCGACGCGGTGTGAACCACCCTGTGAATCGGCTGTGACTCGATTGTGGATAAGATTGATAAACTGAGTTTATTAAAATCATCATTTCAATCAGTTGGAATGATCAGCTGGTCCGGGGCATGGTCAAGGTCTTGAAAACGCGCAGGATCCCCGATCATGACACCTCTCAGGATTCCGCTGGCCCTGACCGCCCGTACCGGCTGGCTGCTGGCGCTGGCCCTTGGCGGGCTGGCGATGGCGGGCAATACCGCCGCCGCCGCCGCCGGGTGGTTCATCGGCGGGCCGCTGGCGCTGGCGCTGATCCTTGGGCTGCTGGTGCGCTGGCGCTGGCCGGGGGCGGGCGGGCTGCCCGGCCTGTCCGGCTGGGGGCGGTTCACCCTGCGGGCCGGGGTGGCGGTGCTGGGGCTGGGGGTAACGGTGCAGGATGCCGCCCGCATCGGCTGGGGCGGGGTGCTGGCGGTGGCGGCGACGCTGGCGGTGACGCTGGCGGCCACCCTGCTGGTCGGGCGCTGGCTGAAGGTGCCGCCGGGCCTGACCCGGCTGATTGCGGCGGGCACGGCGGTGTGCGGCGCTTCGGCGGTGCTGGCGGTGGCGGCGCGCCATCAGCAGGATCAGGACACCGCCGGGCATGCGGCGGTGGCGATTGCGATTGTCACCCTGTTCGGATCGCTGGGGATGGTGCTGCACCCGACCCTGTCGGCGCTGCTGCATCTGGATGCGGTGCAGGCCGGGCTGTGGGCCGGGGCCAGCCTGCATGAAGTGGCGCATGCGGTGGGGGCGGCGGTGCAGCAGGGGCCGGTGGCCGCCGATTTCGGCACCATCGCCAAGCTGGAACGGGTGGCCCTGCTGGTGCCGGTGGTGGCGCTGCTGGGCGATGGCAAACGCGGCACGCCGCCGCTGTTCCTGCTGGTGTTCGTCGGCTTTATGGCGCTGGCCAGCTTTGGGCTGGTGCCGCAGGCGGTGCAGGCGCTGGCCCGCCCGGTAAGTCTGGCCCTGCTGACCACGGCGCTGGCGGCGCTGGGGGTGTCCACCGCGCTGGCCCCGCTGAAACAGGCGGGCTGGCGGCCGGTGGCGCTGGGGCTGGTGGCGACGCTGGTGATTTTCCTCTTCAGCTTTGCGCTGATCCGGGGTTTCCTGAGTGTATGACTTTTGAGCAGCTTCGCATCTTTCTGGCCGTCGCCGACCACCTGCACTTCACGCGGGCGGCAGAGGCCCTGCACCTCAGCCAGCCCGCCGTCTCCGCCGCCGTGGCGGCGCTGGAGGACGCCCGGCAGGTGAAACTGTTCCACCGCCTCGGCCGCCGCGTGGCCCTGACCGAGGCGGGGGCCCTGCTGGTGACGGAGGCGCGGGTGATCCTGCGGCGGGTGCGGCAGGCGGAACAGATGCTGGATGAACTCTCCGGCCTGCAACGCGGCAGCCTGACGGTGGCGGCCAGCGAGACAGTGGGATCGTGGTGGCTGCCCGCCCGGCTGACCCGCTTTGCCTCGGCCTATCCCGGGCTGTCGCTGGCGCTGGAGGTCGGCAATACCGCCGCCGTGGTGGCGGCGGTGCTGGCGGGCACGGCGGATCTGGGGATTGTCGAAGGCCGGGTGGACGACGCCCGGCTGGCCCAGACCATTCTGGTGCGGGACCAGCTGGTGCTGGTGGTCGGCCCCGGCCACCGCTGGTGGACCCGCGACCACGTTTTGCCGCAGGAGGTGACGGACACCCCGTGGCTGATGCGCGAAAGCGGATCGGGCACCCGCGAAGCCTTCTTCGATGCCCTGCGACAGGCGGGGATTGAGGATAAGGCGGTGACGGTGCGCCTGACCCTGCCTTCCGGGGCCGCGATCCGTGCCGCACTGGCGGAAGGCACCTGCGCCGCCATCGTCTCGCGCCATGTGGTGGCCGATGCGCTGAAGGCCGGGCGGCTGCATGCCCCGCGCTTTGACCTGCCGCACCGGCACTTTGTGATGATCCGCCATCTGGACCGCACCCCCGGCGCGGCGGAACGCGCCTTCACCCAGTATCTGGCGAAGGGGGAGGAGTAGGGGGCCTCAGTCTTTCCGCAGGCCGGGGGCTGCCGAGAACAGCCACACCGTCATGGCGCAGAACGACAGCAGGAGCAGCGGGGCAATAATCGCCAGATAGCGGAACACATCAAAGGAATGCACCAGCCCCACCAGCAGGATGTAGGACAGCACCGCCAGCAGGCTGGCCGCCCCGGCCTTGCCCCAGACGGCCGTGGGCTCCTCCGTTTTTGCGGCGCGGCAGCGCCAGCGGACAATCAGGCACAGGCCGCAGAGCACCATCAGCGTGACATAGGCGGCATTGAAGATCTTGGGCTTGATGTCATGGTAACTGATCCGGTTGGCCGCCGTGGCCCGGCATTCGGACAGCAGGGCCCCGAACAGGGCACCACGGTGGGATGCCTCCGCCAGCACGCGGCAGTCGCCGGACAGTTCCAGTCTGCCGGGCAGCGGCGCGGCGATCACCTTGCGGATCTGGCGGCTCAGCCGTCGCAGTATCTGATCGGGCGCGGTCAGCGCCGCCGTCAGATAGGTTGTGTAGTAATACCGGGCCTCGGCCTCCGGGGCATCCGTGAAGTGGCTGTTGATCGTCCGCGCCAGATCCCCGTACGAGCAGGTATCGCCATTAAAACCCAGCGTATCCCACCCGCCTGAGCCTTGGCTCAGGATTTCGGCAGCCTGCGGCCCGACCGCCAGATCATCCGCCATCCCCCGCTGGAAGGCGACGGTCAGGACATCAAGGTTATTGCAGAACAGGGTTCTGGGGGCGAACAGTCTGGCCGTCACCGGGTCGTACTGCGCCTTCAGGTGCCGGTCAACCAGATGGAAAGGGGCAGCGGCAACGCCCCCCAGCACCAGCGCCAGCAGCAGGAACCGCAGCGGTAGCTGGTTCCGCAGCATCAGGGCGATCACCCCCGGCAGGGCAAAGGCCGTCACCAGATAATGCGGCTTCAGCAGGATCAGCAGCAGGCCAAGGGCGGTCAGCCCGGTCAGGCTGATCCATTGGGTCCGCGCATGGCCCGGCAGCAGGGCGGTGCACACCAGAAAACATTGCAGGGCCAGCAGGGCCGTAAACGCGGTTTCCGGCATGGCGGTATGGGCCAGCCCAAGCTGAGCGTAGTTGAAATCAAAGCTGATCAGCCCGGTCAGCAGCACCGCCCGCGCCGTTACCGCCCGCCATGGCGGGAGGGGGGACAGACTCTGCCCGCACCGCCACGCCAGCCATCCGGCGAAGGCAAACACCCCGGCCAGCAGCGCCATCTGGGCATAGAGCACCCGCAGGTACTGGCCGCTGTCGGGCATCAGCATGGCAAGGAACGCCGGGTAGAGAAACCCGCGCCCCAGCCACGCCGTAAAGCCCCGCCCGGCCTGAAGATCCGCCACCGGGCCAAGATAGCCGATGGAATCCGGCCAGAACACAAAGCCCTGCCCGCTGAACGCCAGATTGAGCAGGGCGGCCAGCGTGACCACCGCCACCAGCCAGCCATAGGCCCGCTGTCCGGTGAGCGTCAGCAGCCGGGTCCTGACCGGGTGTCCGTTCCTCTGTCCGTTCCTCTGTCCAGTCAGCACCGGGGGCCTCTCCTGTGGCGTGGGGGATCAGCGCGGCCGCACCGCGAGGTAGGACAGGCGCTTGTTCTCCTGCCGGCCGCGGGTGACGCTGTCGAGAATCATCCCGCAGTGCAGCGCCATGGCGGCCAGCAGCATCAGCGCCGCGCACAGCACCGCCGTCGGCAGGCGCGGCACCAGCCCGGTCCGCAGGAAATCCAGCAGCACCGGTGCCGACAGGCCGAGCGACAGGGCGGCCAGCGCCGCCGCGATCAGGCCGTAAAAGTGCAGGGGCCGTTCCAGCATATACAGCCGCAGAATAGTCTTCAGGATCCGCCAGCCGTCGCGGTAGGTGGACAGTTTGCTCTCCGATCCTTCCGGGCGGGCGCCGTAGGGGGTCATCACCTCGCCGATCGGCATGCTCAGTTCCAGCGCATGCACGGTCAGTTCGGTTTCAATTTCAAACCCGGCGGACAGGGCCGGGAACGATTTGACGAAGCGGCGGGAAAACACCCGGTACCCGGACAGCATATCGGTGAACGCGCCGCCGAAAATCTGGCGGACGCTGCCGGTCAGCATGCGGTTTCCCCACTGGTGGCCACGCCGGTAGGCGGCCCCGGCCACTTCCGACGGGGTCTGGCGGCACCCCACCACCATATCCAGCTTTTCATCGACCAGTTTATCGACCATGGCCCTGACGCTGGCGGCGTCGTAGGTGGAATCGCCGTCCACCATCACGTACACATCGGCATCAATATCGGCAAACATGCGCCGCACCACATTGCCCTTGCCTTTGGCGGCAACGTGGATGACCTCCGCCCCCATCCGGCGCGCCACCTCTGCCGTGCCATCGGTGGAGGCATTGTCAAACACATGGATCGACAGCTCCGGCATCGCGGCCCGGAAGCCGGTGATGACGTCGGCGATGGTCTGGGCCTCGTTATAGCAGGGGACCACAAGGGCGACGCTCAGGGCCCGGTCCCGGCTGTTGTTCTGCATTTCCAACGGTTGTTCCCAAATGGTCTTCGGCGTGGCGGAACCATCCCCTGACCGGGGCGTGATGTCAACGTCCGGCGCGGTTATGAAGATCTATCCTGTTGAAAAGGATTGCTCTTTTTTTGCGAAAAATTCTTGTCGACAAAAAGAATACAAAGCGTAAGATCATCCTCAACGCGGTGGGATCAGAAAGATTGTATCCGATATCCAATCTCTGATATCCTCCGCCCGGACTGAAACGCCAAGGCAGCCAACAGGACTGATCACGCCATGAACGCAAAAGTTTTCTCCGGCACCATGCCCGCCCTGATGACCCCGTGCAAAGCCGACCGCACCCCGGATTTTGAGGCGCTGGTGCGCAAGGGGCAGGAGCTGATCGCCGCCGGGATGTCGGCGGTGATTTACTGCGGCTCCATGGGCGACTGGCCGCTGCTGACCGATGAACAGCGCATGGAAGGCGTGGAACGTCTGGTCAAGGCCGGGGTGCCGGTGATCGTCGGCACCGGGGCCGTCAACACCGCCAAGGCGGTGGAGCACGCCGCCCACGCCGCCAGGGTCGGGGCCGCCGGTCTGATGGTGATCCCGCGCGTGCTGTCGCGCGGCCCGTCGCTGACGGCGCAGCGCCACCACTTCAAGGCCATTCTGTCGGCGGCACCGCAGCTTCCGGCGGTGATCTACAACAGCCCGTACTACGGCTTCGCCACCCGCGCCGACCTGTTCTTCGCCCTGCGCGCCGAACACCCGAATCTGGTCGGCTTCAAGGAATTCGGTGGCCCGGATGACATGTCCTACGCCGCCGAAACCATCACCAGCGCCGATGACAGCGTCGCCCTGATGGTGGGCGTGGATACCTGCGTGTTCCACGGCATTGTCAACTGCGGGGCCACCGGTGCCATCACCGGCATCGGCTGCGTGCTGCCGAAGGAAGTGCTGCACATGGTCGCCCTGTCCAACGCCGCCGCCAAGGGCGATGTTGAGGCCCGCCAGCGGGCGCTGGAGCTGGAAGCGGCGCTGAAGGTGCTGTCCACCTTCGACGAAGGCCCGGATCTGGTGCTGTACTTCAAGCACCTGATGGTGCTGAAGGGCAACCCGGAATACACCCTGCACTTCTACGAAACCGACGCCCTGACCCCCAGCCAGCGCGGCTTTGCCGAGGCCCAGCTTAAGCTGTTTGATGCGTGGTATGCCGACTGGTCGAAGCTGCCGGGCGCGGTGCAGACCTATAAGGTTTAAGTCCTTCCGTTGCGCCGCTGTCTGTTCCCACAGTCCGTGGCCGAGGCAGACCCCCGCTCAAGGTGGCTTGAGCGGGGGTTTTGCTGTTGGGGGCCTGCCGTCGGGCATGGACCGGCGACGGGGTGGGATGGAGGGGAAATTTGCACGCAAAGGTTATTTTTTTGCGCCGTGAAACCTGCAATTTATGATAGTAAGACTCATTATCATTATTCACGGGGGCATCATGACTGTATCCGCATTTTCTCCGCTGCTGCGGGCGGCCCGGTTTATCGGCGGTCTGCTGCGGGCCGATGGCGCTGAGCGGCTGGGGCTGCTGGGGCTGGGGGCGATCCTGATCATCGCGGGGGCCGAGGTGGCGGGGCCGGTGCTGCTGGGCCTTGCCGTGACCGATCTGGCCGCCCCGTCTCTGCCCGAAGCCCCGATGGCCGGACTGTGGGCGCTGCTGCTGGCCGGTGGCTTTGTCGTCTGCCGGTTGCTGTCCGGCGGGCTGGGGGCGGTCCGTGATCATGCCCTGTACCGGCTGGGGCGTAGGCTGAACGAGGCCGTCGCGCTGCGGGCGGTGGATCATCTGTCCCGGCGGGGGCCGGGGCAGCGGTCCGGCCCGGGGGCTGAACCGGTCAACCGGGGGGTGGAGGCGGCCTATGGTGTCACCGAAGCCTTGGCCTTCGGGGTGCTGCCGGTGCTGGTGCAGGCCGCTGGCGTGGCCGTGGTGCTGCTGGTGGTGGCGGGGCCGCTGTACGCCCTGCTGGGGCTGGGCGGGGCGGCCCTCTACACCGCCGTGGTGGCGGGGGGACTGGCGCGGCAGGCCCCGGTGATTGCCCGCCTGAACGCGGACTATACCGGGATTGAGGACGCGATGACGGAGGCCGGGGCGGATGGCGCTGCCTCCCGGGTGCGGAGCCGTCTGGCGGAGGGCTTTGCCGGGGTGCGGGAGGCGGATCAGACGGTGGCCCGGCTGCACCTGCGGTGCGGTCTGCTGGAGGCGGCGGTACTGATGGCGACGCTGGCGGCGGTGGTCGGGCTGTCGGCTGAAGCGGTGCTGGCCGGGGCGGCCCCGGTTGGCCTGCTGGTGATGGTGGCGGCGCTGACCGTGCTGCTGTTCACCCCGCTGCGGGGAATGGTGCAGCAGGCGGTGGTGGCCGGGCGGCAGGCGGCAGGGCTGATGCCGCTGATCGACCTGCTGGAGACCCCGGAGGCCGTTGCCAACGGCGGAAAGTGACGCCTGTGCCTGCAGCCGGGGTGTCTGGCTGACGCCCTCGATGGCCGGTTCAAGGTGGCAGGTCTTGTCTTCTGTCGAGACGTGCCTGATCTTTCAATCTGCCATACGATCTTCCCGATAGATGGACTGGAGAATGGGATGACCCGCGACAGGCTGTTTTTATTGCGACCGGATTTTGCCGATCCGGCCTATCCGGGGCAGCGGTTTTACTGCTGGCATTGTGCGCTTTTGGAAGGTGTTCTGGTGTCTTTCCCGGAACTGGCGAAGCGGTTTGACGTTGAGCGGATCGCATGGCCGCGCCCACGCCAGCCGGTCATTGCTCTGGTGGGAGAGGAAAACCAGTCACTCCCCTTGCTTGTGCTGGCGGAGGGCGCGGCCTCGGTCCATCAGACAGGTGTCTACGGAGGGCGGAGTTTCATTTCTGATAAGGACAAAATCCTCGCCGCCCTGTCAGAGCGCCATGGCTTTCCTGTCCCGCATCCGTGATCTTCCGGAGGGGCCACCGGCCCCCTTCGGGCTTTGCCTGAAATCGTAAAGGGGTGCGGGGCTGGTGGCCCCCTTCGGGCTTTGCCTGAAATCGTAAAGGGGTGCGGGGCTGGTGGCCCCCTTCGGGCTTTGCCCGGAATCGTAAAGGGGTGCGGGGCCGGTGGCCCCGCGCGGGTGTGGGCGGCAGCCCACCAAAAAAATCCCTTTGAAAAAGACCGGTGCGGGCGGCAGCCCGGCCCCCCCCTTTTCCTCACCCCGCCGCCAGATGTTCCGCATACTGGCGCAGGTCATGCGGCCAGTCGGCGATGCGGGCGGAGAACCCGGCGCTGTCCCCGGCGAACAGGGCGCGCAGGGCGTCTTCGTAGCCCGGCAGATCCCCGGCGATTGCCTGAAGGAAGCGATAGGTGGCCTCCTGTCGCTGGCGGGGGGAGGGCGGGGCGGCGGCTTCGGCGCGGCGGGCGTCGTCGATCAGGCGGCGCAGCACCACCGATGCCCCGCCGGGCTGGGTCGCCAGCCAGTCCCAGTGGCGCGGCAGCAGGGTGACTTCCCGCCCGATCACCCCCAGCTTCGGGCGGCCCCGGCCTTTCGGGGCGTCGCTGTCTTCCGGGGTTTCGGCGGCGGGCGGGGGGGCCACCGGGGCCGGGCGGGCATCGGGATCGGTCTGGTGGCCGGTGGCGTCGTTAAAAATCAGCACCGGGCCGGTGTGGGCCTCCGCCTGCGCGGCAAGGGCGGCGCGGGTGACCTCGGCCAGCGGCCCGTGGCACAGGCGGCGGTATCCGGCGAAGGCGGTGTAGGTGGCGGTCATGGTGGTCTCCTTGCGGTTGCTGTGCATTTATTACCCGGATAAAAACCTTGCGTCAATATTATCCGGGTAATAATCTGCGCCTGATCATTTCCATCAGGACAGGAGACAGGCGATGGACCGGCAACAGCGCGATGCGGCAATGGAAGCCTATCGTGAGAGGCCCCAGCAGGCCGGGGTTTATGCCATCACCTGCGCCATCACCGGGCAGGAATGGATTGGCAGTGCCCCGGATGTGCGGACCATCCAAAACCGCCTGTGGTTCGGCCTGCGCCTTGGCGGCGGCGGGCGGGTGACCGGGGCCGGGATGACCGCCCTTCAGGCGGCGTGGCAGCAGCACGGCGAGGCCGCTTTCACCTTCACCGTACTGGAAACCCGCGATGCCGACGATCCGGAACCCGACCCCCGCCGCCTGCGCCAGTGGCTGACCGCCCGCGCGGCGGAGTGGCAGGGGCGGCGTGGTGCGATGGAGCTGTAATAGTCGGGGAGGGGGCACTTTACGGTAATTCGGACTGTTTGGGGATTTTGGGGCGAAATTGCTATGGTGAGTCCACCGCAGATTATTCGCCTGCCCCCGACCGGGGCGGGCCAGCCGCAGGAGGATACCCCATGTGCATGGCCGGAGGAGGAACCCCGTCCGTTCCCGTTGCCGTCACCCCGCCGGAAGCCCCGAAGGAGCCGGTGAAACAGGCCGATACGCAGGTGCAGCAGGCGTCTGACAGCCTGCGCCGTCAGGCGGCGCTGGCCGGGGCCAGCCGGGGCGGCACCCTGCTGACCGGCGGGCAGGGCATCACCGCCGCCGCCGATCTGGCCCGCAAGACCCTGCTGGGGGCGTAAGGCGATGGATGCCAAGGCCCCCTATCTGCGGCGGCTGGCCGCCCTGACGGCGGAGCGCACGCCTTACCTTGCGCCGTGGCAGGCGGTGCGCGATTTTGTGCTGCCGTGGCATGGCCGTTTCCCCGGCGAGGCCGGGGGCAAGGCCCGCACCATCAACACCGACCGCATTCTGGATAACACCGCCACACTGGCGCACCGGGTGCTGGCCAGCGGCCTGATGGCCGGGGTGACCTCGCCCGCCCGCCCGTGGTTCCGGCTGGGGGTGCCCGATCCGCGTCTGGCCGACAACGCCGCCGTCAAGCTGTGGCTGCACGATGCCGAACGCATGCTGCGCACGGTGTTCGCCCGTTCCAACCTTTATAATGCGCTGGCGGCGCTGTACGAGGAACTGGCCGCCTTCGGCCCGGCGGTGATGCTGGTGCATGAAGACCCGGATCCGGAGGGCAGCGTTGTCACCGCCCAGACCCTGACCGTCGGCGAATTCTGTCTGGCGCAGGATGCCGCCGGGCGGGTCAACACCCTGTACCGCGACTGTCAGATGACGGTGGCACAGGTGGTGGCGGAATTCGGGCTGGAGGCGGTCAGCGCCGGGGTGCGCCGCCAGCACGGGGCCGGGCGGCTGGATGGCCCGGTGCGGGTGGTGCAGGTGATCGAGCCCGACCCCGCCTTCGGCACCGATCCGGCGGCCCGCCGCTTCCGCGAGGTGTGGTTTGAAACCGCCGGAGAGCCGGACCGTCTGCTGCGGCAGGGCGGCTATGATGTGTTCCCCGCCCTGTGCCCGCGCTGGGGGCTGGCCGGGACCGGCGATGTTTACGGCTGGTCGCCGCTGCTGTCGGCGCTGGGCGATGTGCGGCAGTTGCAGGCAATGGAGCGGGCCTATGCGCAGGCGGTGGCCAAAATGGTCAATCCGCCGCTGGTGGCGCCGTCCTCGCTGCGCGGCATTCCGGTCAACGCCCTGCCGGGGGGTGTCAACTTTGTCGATACGCTTCAGGGCGGGGCCGCCGGGGTGCGGTCGCTGTACGACGTGCAGCCGCGCACGGTGGAGCTGCAACAGTCGATGGAGTTTGTGCGCCAGCGCATCCGCCGTGCCTGTTACGAAGACGTGTGGCTGATGGTCTCCGACCTTGACCGCGCCACCGTCACCGCCACCGAGATCGAGGCGCGGCGGCAGGAAAAGCTGCTGCTGCTCGGCCCGGTGCTGGAGCGGCTGCATCACGATCTGCTCGATCCGCTGGTGGAGCGGGTGTTCCGCATCATGGTGCGGCAGGCGCTGCCGGACTGGCAGCGCGGGTTTGACAGTCCGCTGCTGCCGCTGCCACCGCCGGAGCTGCGCGGCCTGCCGCTGCGGGTGGACTATATTTCCGTGCTGGCCGACGCCCAGAAGGCGGTGGCGCTGGGCGGGATTGAGCGGGTGGCGGCCTTTGTCGGCGCGCTGGCCGGGGCCTATCCGCAGGTGCGCGACAAGTTCGATGCCGATCAGGCGGTGGATGAGTTCGCCGATGCGGCCGGGGCACCGGTGCGGCTGGTCCGGCCTGATCCCGCTGTTGCCGGTCTGCGGGCGGACCGCGCCCGGCAGCAGGCGGCGCAACAGCAGCTCGACACGCTGGGGCAGGTTGCCACCATCGCCCGCACCGGGGCCGAAGCCGCCCGGGCGATTGGTCTGGGCACCTGACGGTTTTACCATGGGGAGAAAATAACCAAATTGGATAATTTCAGCGAAAAAATCACCGATGAGGAAGAAATCCGGCGGCGCGATCACGATGATCTGCGCGCCGTGCTGGCCCTGCCGGAAGGGCAACGGCTGCTGCGCCGGATCCTGCGCACCGCCGGGCCGCTGACCCTCGGCCTTGGTGACACCGCCGAGGCCACCGGTTTCCGGCAGGGCGGGCGGTGGCTGGGCCTGTGGCTGCTGGCGGAAGCGCTGGCGGCTGATACCGCCGCCGCTGCCGCCCTGCTGACCGACTACGCCACCGAACCCGGAGCCATCCATGTCTGAGGATCTGACCCATGCTGACCCCTTCCTCTCCGCCGCCGGTTCTGCCGCCGCCGCCGCCGTCTCTGGCCCCGAAGTCCCGCCCGCGTCCGCCGGGGGGGCGTCCTCCGGCCCCGCCCCGGGTGCGTCTGCCGTCGGCGGCGCTGCTGCGCCGTCTGGGCCTGCCGCCGGAGCTGCTGTTGCCGGGTCTGATGCGGCAGGCAGCGCGGCAGGCGCGGCAACGCCCGCCCAAGGGCTGACTCCCGAGGCCTATCAGCCGTTCACCCTGCCGCAGGACATGGCGGTTGATGACGGGCTGCTGGGCCGGTTCCGCAGTGTGGCTGCCGGTCTGGGCCTGACCCAGCAGCAGGCGCAGCAACTGGTTGACCTGCGGGTGGAGCAGGCGCGGCAGGAGGCCGAGGCCCACACCGCCTGTTCCCGCCAGTGGGTGGAACAGGCCCGGCGTGATCCGGAATTCGGCGGGGCCGGGTTCCAGACCGCGCTGGCGGTGGCCGACCGGGGCCTTGCCGCCTTCGCCACCCCGGACCTGCGGACCCTGCTCGACCACACCGGGCTGGGCAACCACCCGGAGGTGATCCGGCTGGCCTACCGCATCGGCCGCACACTGGCCGAACCCGGCCCGGTGCAGCCCGGCGCGGTTCCGGCGGAAGCGATGAGCACCGCTGACTTTTATGCCCGGGAAGTCTTCGGGTCCTGAGACCCGAAGACTTCCCGGTCTTTTTTAGTGGCCCCTTGTATGTTTCCCCCACACAGGCGTACGCCTGTGTGGGGGAAACATACAAGGGGCCCATCAAACAAACGGAGGGCCACCGGCCCGACTGGCCCATTGAGGGCCCGTCCGCCCATGCGGACGTAAGCCAAGGGCGCGGATGCGCCCGCCCGGCGTTTGAGATACCGTGTTGACCGTCAAGACGGATGAAACGGTTTTCTTGTTTTCATGATGCCATAGGCGATGACGAGCAGTTTTCTGGCAACGGCGACG
>NZ_JACIIX010000004.1 GCF_014205675.1 Novispirillum itersonii | reverse complement strand
GGCGCATGGTTTCTGTTCCTGCCGCCCTATAGCCCCGACCTCAATCCCATCGAAATGGCCTTCGCCAAACTCAAGGCTCATCTCCGCCGCATCGGTGCTCGAACCATCAGCGCCCTATGGCAAGCCGTCGGCAGCATCTGCGATCTCTACTCTCCCGACGAATGCTGGAATTATCTCAAGCATGCAGGATATGTATCAGATTAAAGGCTCGATGCTCTAAAGCCAGAACGCTCCGCCCGGGTCAGCCGGACGGAGCGTTTTTGTATCGGTGCCTTGATGGATGCTTTTTGTCTGTCTGGCCCTGTTTCTTCAGAAAGAAGGCCGGAAAAAGAGATGGGGAAGCGACCCCCTAAGTACGCTTCCCCATCGGGCCTGTCACCGGACTCCCCAGAACGATGACGGCGACCGTAAAACTCGGTCGGTCCAGCCCGTGTGAGCCAAGACCTTATGTGTCTTAAGGTATTACATTGCCCCGCTGCTGGCAAGCCTGTTTTTGCAGTGCAAACGGCCTATGCAATACCTGCATAGGTATTTGTAGCAGAAAAACCTGCGCCCTATAAGCGTTTTTGTTGTTATCCGGCGCAAGGGGCACCCCGTTGCCTTCCCTCGCCGGTCATGGCATCGTCCGGCCATGACTGATACGACCGCCGCCGCCCCGACCGCCGCATCCCCCAGCACCTTCGTGCATCTGCGCCTGCATTCCGCCTATTCGATGTCGGAAGGGGCGATCCCGCTGAAAAAGCTGGGAAAGATGTGCAAAGACATGGGGATGCCCGCCGTTGCCCTGACCGATACCCGCAACCTGTTCGGGGCGCTGGAGTTTTCGGTAACGGTGGCAGGGGATGGCATTCAGCCGATCATCGGCTGTCAGATTGCCGTGACCCGGGAGGAAACCGGCGAAAGCCGCAGCGTCGGCAACCGCGATCTGCGCGGACCGGAGCCGGATGATCTGGTGCTGCTGTGTCAGGATGACGCCGGTTACGCCAACCTGATGAAACTGGTGTCCAAGGCCTTTATCAGCAGTGACGGGATCTCGACGCCACAGGTGTCGATGGAGGATCTGGAACGCTGGTCGGAAGGGCTGATCTGCCTGACCGGCGGGTTGAGCGGGCCGGTCGGGCGCTGCCTGCTGGACAATGACAAGGCCGGGGCCCGGCTGGCACTGGAGCATCTGGCGGCGGTGTTTCCCGGGCGGCTGTATGTGGAATTGCAGCGCCACGACCTGCCGGAGGAAGACCGGGTGGAGCCTGATCTGATTGATCTGGCCTATGCGCTGGATCTGCCGCTGGTTGCCACCAACGACTGCTATTTCCCTGACGCCGGGATGTTCGATGCCCACGACGTGCTGATCTGCATGTCGCAGAAAGTGACGATGTCGGTGACGGAGCGCCGCCGCCTGACCCCGCATCACTGCCTGAAAACCCCGGCGCAGATGATCGAGCTGTTCAGCGACATCCCGGAAGCCATTGAAAATACGCTGGTCATCGCCCAGCGCTGCGCGGTGATGGTGGAAAAGCGCAAGCCGATTCTGCCGCGGTCCTCCCGTGCCGCCGATTCTTCGGAAGAAGAGGTGCTGCGCCAGATGGCAGAGGAAGGGCTGGAAAAGCGCCTTGCCATCCATGTTTACACCCCGGAGATGACCGGGGAGCAGAAAGCCGAGGTTGCCAAACCCTACCGCGAGCGGCTGGAGTTCGAGCTGAACGTCATCATCCAGATGGGGTTCCCCGGCTACTTCATCATCGTGGCGGACTTCATCCAGTGGGCGAAGGATCACGGAATTCCGGTCGGTCCGGGCCGTGGTTCAGGGGCGGGCTCGGTGGTGGCGTGGGTGCTGACCATCACCGACCTTGATCCGTTGCGATTCCAGCTGCTGTTCGAACGCTTCCTGAACCCGGAACGCGTGTCGATGCCTGACTTTGATATCGACTTCTGTCAGGACCGGCGCGGCGAGGTGATTGATTACGTACAGGGGGCCTACGGGCGGGACCGGGTGGCGCAGATCATCACCTTCGGGAAGCTTCAGGCCCGGGCGGTGCTGCGCAGCGTCGGCCGTGTGCTGGAAATGCCACTCGGCTACGTCGACAAGATCTGTAAGCTGGTGCCGAACAACCCGGCCAACCCGGTGACGCTGAAGGAAGCAATCGAGCAGGAGCCGCAGCTTCAGACCCTGCGCGACAGTGATCCGCAGGTGGCGCAGCTTCTGTCCATCGGGCAGCGTCTGGAGGGCCTGTATTCCCACGCCTCCACCCACGCCGCCGGGGTGGTGATCGGTGACCGCCCGCTGGATGAGCTGGTGCCGCTGTACCGCGATCCGCATTCCGATATGCCGGTGACCCAGTTCAATATGAAGTGGGTGGAAAGCGCCGGTCTGGTCAAGTTCGACTTCCTCGGCCTGAAGACCCTGACCGTGCTGCAAAAGGCGGTGGAGCTGCTGAAGGACCGCAACATCGAGATTGATCTGTCGGCCCTGCCACTGGATGACAGACTGACCTACGAGATGCTCAGCCGGGGCGAAACTGCCGGGGTGTTCCAGTTGGAATCGCAGGGCATGCGCGATGTGCTGACCAAGCTGAAGCCCGACTGTCTGGAGGACATCATCGCGGTGGTGGCCCTGTATCGCCCCGGCCCGATGGATAACATTCCGTCCTATATCGCGCGCAAGCAGGGGCAGGAGCCCCTGGATTACATGCACCCGAACCTGGAGCCGATCCTGAAGGAAACTTACGGGATCATGATCTATCAGGAGCAGGTGATGCAGGCGGCGCAGGTGCTGGCCGGGTATTCCCTCGGCGGCGCCGACCTGCTGCGCCGGGCGATGGGTAAAAAGATCAAGGAGGAGATGGACCAGCAGCGGGCCATGTTCTGCGAAGGCTGTTCGGCCCGGGGGATTCCGGCGGAACAGGCTTCCATGATCTTCGATACCATCGCCAAGTTCGCCGGGTACGGGTTCAACAAATCCCACGCCGCCGCCTATGCCTATGTGGCGTATCAGACCGCCTATCTGAAGGCCAATTATCCGGTCGAGTTTATGGCCGCGATCATGACCTACGATATGCAGAACACTGATAAGCTGGCGGCCTTCAAGGGCGAATTGCAGCGCCTGAAAATTCCGCTGCTGCCGCCGGACGTCAACCGCTCGGTGGTGCAGTTCTCGGTAGAGTTCGGCGGAGAGACCCCGCAGGGGGCGGTGCGGTATGCGCTGGCGGCGGTGAAAAACGTCGGCGAGGCAGCGATGCAGGCACTGGTGGATACCCGCAGCGCCGGGGGACCGTTCAAATCGATTCAGGATTTCGCCAAGCGGCTGGATCCCAAGGCGATCAACAAGCGTCTGCTGGAAAACCTTGTCCGGGCCGGGGCGTTTGATGGACTGGAAAAGAACCGCGCCCGCCTGTTCGCCGGAATTGAACTGGTCCTGCGGCATGCGCAGGCCTCGGCGGAAGCGCGGTCTTCGGCACAGGTCAGTCTGTTCGGCGGGGCCGATGAAACCCCGCGCTTCACCCTGCCGGACGGGGTGACGTGGGCCCGCACCGAAACCCTGAACGAAGAGCGGGCGGCGATCGGTTTCTTCCTGTCAGCCCATCCGCTGGATGCCTATGCCACCACGCTGGCCCGGCTGGATGCGGTGAAATCCAGCGATCTGCTGACCTATCTGAAGAACGGCGGGCAGTCGCCGGTGAAAATGGCGGCGATTGTCGGCGGCCGTAAAGAAAAGATCGGCAAAAACGGCTCCCGCTACGCCTTTGTCACCATGTCAGACGCCGGTGGGTCCTATGAGGCGATGTTCTTTTCCGAGGTGCTGTCGACCAGCCGCGATCTTCTGGACTCCGGTCAGCCGCTGCTGGTCAGCATCGATGCCCGGCTGGACGGCGAGCAGGTGCGGCTGAACGGTCAGCATGTGGAACTGCTGGACAATGCGGTGTCCCGCGCCACCAAGAAGGTGATGGTGTTCTTTGATGCGCCGGAAGCGCTGGAACCGCTGCGTCAGGTGATTTCCCGCGACGGGCGCGGCCATGGCCGGATCGTGCTGGTGGCCTGCACGGCGACGCAGGAGGTGGAGCTGCCGCTGAAGGACGGGTTTGCCCTCAGCGGGGCCACCATCGGCGCACTGAAAGATGTCGGCGGCGTCCGGGAGATCCGCGAGATCTGATCTCTCTTGCCAAAGGCGTTTCATCGCGCTATTAACCCCGCCTCAACCACGCACACGGGTGCGCGGGTCGGTTCTTTTGTGCCGATCCATCCGGTGTCAGGGATGGCCCTGATAACACCGCCCCGTGGAGGCTCAACCGGAAAAGAGGACATCATGGCCCTTCCGACTTTTACCCTGCGTCAGCTTGTTGAAGCTGGCTGCCACTTCGGCCACAGCACCCGCCGCTGGAACCCGCGTATGGCTCCGTTCCTGTACGGCGTGCGTGACGGCGTGCACGTTATCGACCTTCAGCAGACCGTTCCGGCGCTGCAACGCGCCATGGAGAAGGTCCGTGAAGTGACCTCCGCCGGTGGCCGCGTCCTGTTCGTCGCCACCAAGCGTCAGGCTCAGGAAGTCGTTGCCGAAGCCGCTCAGAAGTGCGGTCAGTACTATGTCAACCACCGCTGGCTCGGCGGCATGCTGACCAACTGGAAGACCATTTCCAACTCCATCCGCCGCCTGCGCGAACTGGAAGAAATGTTCAACAGCGGTGCGCTTCAGGGCTTCACCAAGAAGGAACAGCTGAACCTCTCCCGTGAGAAGGAAAAGCTGGACCGCGCTCTCGGCGGCATCAAGGACATGGGCGGCCTGCCGGACGTTCTGTTCATCATCGACACCGTGAAGGAAGACCTCGCCGTTGCCGAAGCCAAGAAGCTGGGCATTCCGGTGGTCGCCGTTCTCGACTCCAACTCCTCGCCGGACGGCATCGATTTCCCGGTTCCGGGCAACGACGACGCCATCCGCGCCATTAAGCTGTACTGCGACCTGATCGCCGCCTCCGTTCTGGATGGCATTCAGGCCGAGATGTCCGCCGCCGGTGTTGACGTCGGTGCTGCCGTTGATGCTCCGGTTGAGCCGGTTCTGGACGCTGGCGCCGCCAACTAAGGCGGTCCGGTCCCCGGGAATGGCGGCGGCTCCGGTCGCCGCCATTGCTTTAAGGGGATCCTGCATGCTGGTCTTCCCGGTGCAATTTCGCCGGATGCCGACCGGTATGCCGCTGCGGATCCCTGCGGGATTTTGAATTTTTGTGACACTGGATCTCAGCGCTTCCTTGCCCGGAAAAGGGTGATAGGGTGCTGACCGATCTGTCCCTATCTGGTGATCCCGACGGATCACCGTAACGACCAAACACAAGAGGGTATTCTCATGGCCGAGATCACCGCTGCCCTGGTGAAGGACCTGCGCGAAAAGTCTGGCGCCGGTATGATGGACTGCAAGAAGGCGCTGGCCGAAACCGGTGGCGATCTGGAAGCTGCCGTTGACTGGCTGCGTAAGAAGGGTCTGGCTGCTGCTGCCAAGAAGGCCGGCCGCGTCGCCGCCGAAGGTCTGGTCGCCGTTGCCTCCGCCGGTTCCAAGGCCGCTGTCGTCGAGCTGAACGCCGAAACCGACTTCGTTGCCCGCAACGATCAGTTCCAGGCGCTGGCTGAAGGCATTGCCAAGGTTGCCCTGACCGTCGAAGGTGACGTCGAAGTCCTGAAGGCCACTGCCTTCCCGGGTTCCGACCGCACCGTCGAAGGCGAAGTGACCAACGCCATCGCCACCATCGGCGAAAACATGAACCTGCGCCGTTCGATCTCCCTGTCGGTGACCTCCGGCGTCGTCGCGTCCTACGTCCACACCGCTGTGAAGCCGGGCCTGGGCAAGATCGGCGTGCTGGTCGCCCTGGAATCCGAAGGCGATGCCGCGAAGCTGGAAGAAGTCGGCAAGCAGATCGCCATGCACGTGGCTGCTGCCAACCCGCAGTTCCTGGATGTCGCCAGCGTTGACACCGCTTCGCTGGACCGCGAGCGTAACGTTCTCGCCGATCAGGCCCGCGCTTCCGGCAAGCCGGAAGAGATCATCGCCAAGATGCTCGAAGGCCGTATCCGCAAGTACTACGAAGAAGTCTGCCTGCTGGAGCAGCTGTTCGTGATCGACGGCGAAACCAAGATCTCCAAGGTCGTCGAAGGTCTGGCCAAGTCTGTCGGCAAGCCGGTCGCGCTGAAGGGCTTCGTGCGCTTCGCCCTCGGCGAAGGCATCGAAAAGCAGGAAACCGATTTCGCTGCCGAAGTCGCTGCTGCCGCCGGGAAGGCGTAATGGGTTAACGGTCCGGCCAAAAGCCGGACCGGACCGCCGGGGTGTGTCGCCGCACCCCGGTTTTGGAACAAAAGGGGCGACACGGGACCGGATTTGTGTAAACTTCCGGGCCGGTGTCGCCCCTTCCGTACCCGTGGGGCGGTTTCTGCCGTTATTGCCCGGCGGGTTGATGGCACAGGGCTGAACAGTCCCGCTGTCATGTCAGGTACAGGGCCGGTGCCATCTGTTGCCTCCACAGAGGCGTTCCGGGTTGCCGGCTGATAGATGAAGAAGGAAGATCCATGTCCGCACCGCTGGGTTATCGCCGCGTTCTCCTGAAGCTGTCCGGTGAAGGGTTGATGGGCTCCCGCGAGTTCGGGATGGACCGCGCCGTCATCGAAGCCACCGCCCGCGATGTGAAGGCTGTGGTGGATACCGGCGTTCAGGTGTGTCTGGTGATCGGCGGCGGCAATATCTTCCGGGGAATTTCCGGTGCTTCGCAGGGCATGGACCGCACCAGCGCCGACTATATGGGCATGCTGGCGACGGTGATGAATGCGCTGGCGGTGCAGAATGCGCTGGAACAGATCGGCGTTGATACCCGGGTCCAGTCGGCCATTCCGATGTCAGCCGTCTGCGAGCCTTACATCCGCCGTAAGGCGGTCCGTCATATGGAAAAAGGCCGTGTGGTGATTTTCGCCGCCGGGACCGGAAACCCGTTTTTCACCACCGATACCGCTGCTGCCCTGCGCGCGATCGAGGTGAACTGTGATGCCCTGCTGAAGGCGACGCAGGTTGACGGCGTGTACACCGCTGATCCGAAAAAGGACAAGGATGCCCGCCGGTACGAAACCCTCAGCTACACCGAGGTTCTGGCGAAGGATCTGCGGGTGATGGACGCGTCGGCGATCGCGCTGTCGCGGGAAAACCGCCTGCCGATTCTGGTGTTCAACATGCATGGCGATGGTGCCTTTGCCGGCGTGATGCGCGGCGAGGGCCGCTATACCATTATCGAGGAGAAATAATCGTGTCGGGTTCTGCTGCTGATTACGCGTCGGTAAAGAAAGACGTCAAACACCGGATGGACCAGACGATTGAGGTCCTGAAGAAGGAATTCGCGGGTCTGCGGACCGGCCGCGCCCACATCAGCCTTCTGGATCCGGTCATGGTTGAGGCCTACGGTCAGGCGATGCCGTTGCAGCAGGTCGGGACTGTCGGGTCGCCGGAACCGCGCATGCTGACCGTCAGCGTGTGGGACAAGGGCATGGTCAAGGCCACTGAAAAGGCCATCCGGGATGCCGGTCTGGGCCTGAACCCGATGGCGGACGGCCAGACCATCCGCGTGCCGATTCCGCCGCTGACCGAAGAGCGTCGTCAGGATCTGACCAAGGTCGCCTCCAAGTATGCCGAAGCCGCCCGCGTTGCCGTGCGCAACGTGCGCCGTGATGGCAACGACGCCCTGAAGAAGATGGAAAAGGACGGCAAGATCTCGCAGGACGAACTGCACCAGTATTCTGCCGAGATCCAGAAGCTGACCGACGATACCATCAAGCATCTCGATGATACGCTTGAGCACAAGCAGAAAGAAATCATGCACGTCTGACCGGTCTGTCCGGGCTGGATGGCCCGGTCTCCGGAGGATACGTCTGGCGGGCGGTGGCGCAGTTCACCGCCTGTCGCGTCTGACGGACCCCGGCGCAGGCCGCTGTACGGTGGCTTATGGTCGGGGCCCGGCCTTTTAAGCGTGGTGTAGGGTTTATGACCTCTAAAGCTTCTCTTTCGGTATCGCCGCCAGCCGCGCCGCTGCATGTTGCCATTATCATGGACGGCAACGGACGCTGGGCGAAAGCGCGTGGCCTGCCGAGGGTTGCCGGTCATAAGAAAGGGGCGGATGCCGTCCGGGCGGTGGTCGAGACCGCCCCGGACCTTGGGGTGACCCATCTGACCCTCTTTGCCTTTTCGTCTGAGAACTGGCGCCGTTCTGACGATGAAGTGTCAGCCCTGATGGGGTTGCTGCGTCTGTACATCCGCTCTGAACTCGGGCGGCTGGCGGAAAACGGTGTCCGCCTCAGTTTTATCGGTGACCGCTCCCGGCTTGACCGTGATCTGGTGACGCTGATGGAAGATGCGGAACAGAAGACCCGGACCAATCCGGGCCTGTCCCTGATCATTGCCATCAATTACGGCGGCCGTGCTGATCTTGTGCAGGCGGCGCAGGCGCTGGCCCGGCAGGTTGCCGCCGGACAGCGGACGGCGGACAGCCTGACCGAAGCGGATCTGTCCGGCTCCCTCTATACGGCCGGAGTGCCGGATCCCGACGTGGTGATCCGCACCAGCGGTGAGCAGCGGATCAGCAATTTCCTGCTGTGGCAGTGCGCTTACAGCGAATTTGTCTTCACCGACGTGCTGTGGCCCGATTTCAGCCCGCGCGAGCTGGAGCGTTGCCTGTCACAGTTCCAAAGCCGCGAGCGCCGTTTCGGCGCGGTTCCGGCGTAAAGGGGCGGGCGATGCTGCGGACCCGTATTCTCTCTGCCTTGGTGATGGGGCCGGTGGCCCTGCTGGCTGTCTGGGTCAATTCCCTGCTGTTTTCCCTGCTGGCGGCTGCGGCTGCGGCGGTGATGGTGTGGGAATGGGACCGGATGACCCGGGGTCGCTTCAGTCTTGCCGGACAGATTGCGGCTGTCGCTTCTGCCGTGGCCGCTGTTCTGGCCCCGGAAATGCCGTTTGCCGCTCTTGGTCTGGTGTGGGTATCGACGCTGACCACGGCGGCCCTCAGCCGGTCCGGCTGGCTGGCGATGGGCAGCCTCTATGTCGGTCTGCCGGTGATCGCCCTGTGCTGGGTCCGCGAAGCGGGCGGCGTGGAAACACTGGTCTGGCTGCTGCTGGTGGTCTGGGCCACCGACAGTGGTGCCTATTTCTTTGGCCGCAGCATCGGCGGCCCGAAGCTGGCCCCTCGGGTCAGCCCGAATAAGACCTGGGCGGGCCTTCTCGGTGGCATGTCCTGTGCGGCTGTGGTCGGTGCGACTGCTCCGCTGTGGGTCGGCGGGGGCAACCCCTTTGCGCTGACCGCCTTTGCCGCCGTGCTGGCGGTGACGGCCCAGATCGGGGACCTGTTTGAGTCGTCGATCAAAAGGCGTTTTAACGTCAAGGATTCCAGCCGGATCATTCCCGGTCATGGCGGGGTTCTCGACCGGGTAGATGGCCTGATTGCCGCTGCACCGCTGGTGGCGCTGGCTGTGGTTGCAATGGGCGGTGGTCTGGAGATCTGGCAATGAGCGGGGCGACAGATCCACGCAGCGTAACCGTTCTTGGCTGCACCGGCTCGGTCGGGCGCAGTACGGTTGATCTGCTGCTGCGGGATCCCGGGGCGTACCGGGTGGAGGCTCTGGTCGGTAACCGCAATATTGCGCTTTTGGTGGAGCAGGCAAAAGCCCTGTCGCCGCGTTTTGTGGTGACGGCGGATGCCAGCCAGTATCAGGTGCTGGCTGATGCCCTTGCCGGAACCGGCATTGAGGTCGGGGCCGGGCGTCCGGCAGTGATCGAAGCGGCGCAGCGCCCGGCGGACTGGGTGATGTCGGCGATTGTCGGCGCTGCCGGTCTGGAGCCGACGCTGGCGGCTGCGCGCCGGGGGGCTGTTATCGGTCTTGCCAACAAGGAAACCCTTGTCTGCGCCGGAGACCTGATGATGCGGGACGTGGCCCGCCATGGCGCGACCCTGCTGCCGGTGGATTCCGAACATTCCGCCATCTTTCAGGTCTTTGATTTCGCGCAGGCGGACCGGGTGGAAAAAATCATCCTCACCGCTTCCGGCGGCCCGTTCCGCACCTGGGGGCAGGAGGCGATGCGCACTGTTACCCCGGCGCAGGCGGTGGCCCATCCCAACTGGTCGATGGGGGCCAAGATCTCGGTTGATTCCGCCACCATGATGAACAAGGGTCTGGAGCTGATCGAGGCCCATCACCTGTTCGCCATGCCGGAGCCGAAAATCGACATTCTGGTGCATCCGCAATCGGTGATCCATTCTTTGGTCGCCTATATTGACGGGTCAGTATTGGCTCAGCTTGGTGCCCCGGATATGCGCACGCCGATTGCCTATGCCCTTGGCTGGCCACAGCGTATTTCCACCCCGTGCAAGCGGCTGGATCTGGCCGAAGTGGCGCAGTTGACCTTTGAACAGCCGGACCCGGAGCGCTTTCCGGCGCTGCGTCTGGTGCGCGAAGCCCTGCGCAGTGGCGGGGCGGCTCCGACGGTGCTGAACGCGGCCAATGAAGTGGCGGTGGCGCGGTTCCTGGGGGGTGACATCGGGTTCCTCGACATTATCTCGGTGGTCGAGCAGGTTCTGTCGCAGCTGGAAACATCCGTTCCGGGCTCTCTGGAAGATGTTCTGGAGGCGGATGCGCAGGCCCGCCGGATGGCGGCTGCCGCCTGTGATGCCGCTGCCTGAACCGGGCAGGACCGCTTACGTTGATGACCTGTGTCCGGAATATCCGGGCGGACGGATGTTCTGCCTGAGGACCGGCCTTAAGACGGAATACCGAGCCCCATGGATTTGCTCTCTGGCCTGTGGACCTATGTGCTTCCCTTCCTCGTCATTCTGACGGTGGTGGTCTTTGTGCATGAATTGGGACACTTCCTTGTCGCCCGCTGGAACGGCGTGAAGGTCGAGGTGTTTTCTGTCGGTTTCGGCCGGGAGATCGTCGGCTTCACCGACCGGCACGGCACCCGCTGGCGGATCAGCCTGATTCCGTTGGGCGGCTATGTGAAGTTTTTTGGCGATGCCAACGAGGCCAGTGCCCCGGGCGATGTATCGCATCTGACGGACGCGGAGCAGAAGGTTGCCTTCCCCTGTAAGCGGGTCGGGCAGCGTGCCGCCATTGTATTTGCCGGTCCGGCCGCCAATTTTGTGTTTGCTATTCTGGTGTTTGCGGCGGTGTTCGCCACCTCCGGCCGCCCGTTCACCGCGCCGGTGATCGGTACGGTGGTGGATGGCAGCCCGGCGCAGCAGGCCGGGCTTCAGCCGGGGGACACGATTGTCGCCATTGCCGGAATCCGCATCACCCGGTTTGAGGAAATCCAGCAGCTGGTTCCTCTGTACGGCGCGGAACCGATGGCGGTGACGCTGGAGCGTAATGGCGAGGAACTGACCGTCACCACCCATCCGCAGATGCGGGAAACCAAGGATGCCCTTGGGAACGTCACCCGGATGCCGGTGCTGGGGGTTGCGGTCGGTGCAGGCAGCAGCCGCATGGAACGTCTGGAACTGCATGAGGCCTTGGGGGAGGCGGTGATGCAGACCTGGCGGGTGACCTCGGGGACCTTTGTCGCTTTCGGGCAGATGCTGACCGGCAAGCGGGGGACCGAAGATCTGGGCGGGCCGCTGCGGATTGCCGAATATTCCGGTCAGGCGGCCCAGATGGGCCTGATCAATCTGGTGATGTTCGTGGCGGTGCTGTCGGTTAATCTTGGACTGATCAATCTGTTCCCCATCCCGGTTCTGGACGGGGGCCATCTGATCCTGTATGCCTTTGAAGCCCTTCGTGGTCGCCCATTGGGTGACACGGCGCAGCAGATCGGATTGAAAATCGGTCTGATGCTGTTATTAGGGGTGATGATTTTTACGACGTGGAACGATATCCTGCGGTTCGTCCGCGGCTGAGCATATCGTGTCATCCGTCGGCAGTGATTGTACGAAGGGGGTTCCCTTGACTGGTTCGGGTCGTATCCGCGCGGTTGTTTTGGGTTCAGCAGCGATTATCGGGCTGGTGTCAGCCTCCGGTCCGGCGTTTGCGCAGTCATCGCTTGGCACGGTGACGGTTGGCAGCCGCCCGGTTGCCCAGCCGATGCCGGTGTCCGGCGAGGGGACCATCCAGTCGATGGATGTGCAGGGCAGTCAGCGCGTTGAAGCCGACACCATCAAGGCCTACATGGGCCTTAAGGAAGGCGACCGCTATTCCCCCGATGCCGTCGATAAGGCGATCAAGGCGTTGTTCGCCACCGGCCTGTTTGCCGATGTTGCCATCGGCTTCCAGAATGACCGGATGATCGTCAAGGTTACTGAAAACCCGATCATCAACCGCGTTGCCTTTGAAGGGAACAAGCGCGTCGAGGAAAAGACCCTTCAGGCGGAAGTGCAGCTGAAGGCCCGTCAGGTCTATACCCGCAGCAAGGTTCAGGATGACGTCAAGCGCATCCTCGACGTTTACCGCCGCAGCGGCCGTTTTGCGGTGACGGTTGAGCCGAAGGTGATCCAGCTGGAACAGAACCGGCTTGATCTGGTGTTTGAGGTCAACGAAGGCCCGTCAACCTACGTCCGCCGGATCGACTTCGTCGGCAACAAGCGCTACAGCGATTCCGCGCTGCGCGAAGTGGTGTCGACCCGCGAGGAACGCTGGTACCGGTTTTTCTCTTCCTCTGACACCTATGATCCCGACCGCACCACCTATGACCGCGAACTGCTGCGCCGGTTCTATCTGCGGAACGGCTACTCCGACTTCCGGATTGTGTCGTCGGTGGCGGAGCTGACGCCCGACCGCGCCGGGTTCTTCATGACCTTTACGGTTGAGGAAGGCGAACGCTACAAATTCGGGGACCTGAAGGTTGACGTGAAGATCCCGGACGTGAAGCCCGAGGACCTGATGCCGTCGATCAAGGCGGTCAGCGGCGACTGGTACAATGCCGATCTGGTGGAAAACACCGTTCAGGCGATCACCGACCGTGTCGGGGCGCTTGGCTATGCCTTCGTTGATGTCCGCCCGCGTGTGAAGCGCGATAAGGCCAATAAGATTGTCGATATCGTTTTCGACGTTCAGGAAGGCCCGAAGGTCTTCGTCGAGCGGATTGATATCGCCGGGAACATGCGGACCCTCGACCGGGTGATCCGCCGTGAGATGCAGCTGGTGGAAGGCGACGCCTTCAACTCTGCCAAGCTGCGCCGCTCGCGGGAAAAGCTGCGGAACCTCGGGTTCTTTGAAAAGGTTGATGTCACCAACGTTCCGTCGGAAACCTCGCCGGACCGGACGGTGGTGCAGGTCGATGTGCGGGAGAAGTCCACCGGGGAACTGTCGTTCGGGGTGGGCTGGTCGTCCTCTGACGGGGCGCTGTTCGACGTTACCCTGCGCGAACGCAACCTGTTGGGCCGGGGGCAGGATATCCGCCTGAAAACCACCATTGCCCAGCGCAAGTCGGAAATCGACCTGTCGTTCACCGAGCCGTACTTCCTCGACCGGCCGCTGGCGGCGGGCTTCGATCTGTTTGCCCGTGACCGTGACTATCAGAAGACGTCCTCCTACAATCTGAAGGACACCGGCGGCTCGCTGCGTCTGGGCTTCAACTACGACGAAAACTGGCGTCAGACCTTCCGCTATACCCTCAGCCAGTCGGAAGTCAGCAATGTGGCGTCCACGGCCTCGACGTTCATCAAGCAGCGGGAAGGGGAGTATCTGCTGTCGATGTTCGGCCAGACCCTGTCCTATGATCGCCGGGATAACGTGATTGAGCCGACCGAAGGCTATGTCGTCAAGCTGTCCACCGATGTGGCCGGAGCGGGCGGGGATGAAAAATTTGTCCGCGGGATGATTGATGGCGCTCATTACACGCCGCTGACCGATGACACCGTCCTGATGGTTCAAGGGTCATTCGGAGCGATCCAGGGCATTGGTCAGGATGTGATGTTCATCCGCAACTACCAGCTGGGTGGTGAAAATCTGCGCGGCTTCCGCACCGGTGGCGGCAGTGCCCGTGACAAGAGCACCAGTGACGTTCTCGGCGGCACCTGGATCGGAACGGTTACGGCGGAAGTCCGCTTCCCGCTCGGTCTGCCGGAAGAGCTTGGTATCAGCGGGAAAACCTTTACCGATGCCGGGATGGTTGGCAAACCGGATGGGGTGAATGCTTCGGCGATGAACTATTCCAGCTCTATCCGTGCCTCGGCGGGTGTAGGGATTGTCTGGAAGTCGCCGATGGGTCCGGTCAGCATTGATCTTGCCTATCCGTTGATGAAGGAAGACTTCGACAAGGAAGAAATTTTCCGCTTCAACTTCGGGACCCAGTTCTGATGTCTTTCAGCCTGATGCAGGGGCAGCGGGGGGGCTGTAACAGACTCCCCCGATCTCGGCGGGCATGGCTTGCTGCTGCGGTGATCGCTGCGGCTCTCTTTCCCGGTGCCGTGCAGGCAGCGGGGGCGCAGGCGGGTGCGGCATCTCAGCCGACGGGTGGGATCGCGACGCCGCGTCCGGTCATTGGCGTTATTGATCAGCAGCGGGTGATGGCGGATTCAACCGCAGCCCGGGCCGCCAGTACGCAGAGAGATAAGTTTCAGGACGTTTATCAGGCTTTTACGGCGGATGAGGAAAAGCGCCTCCGGGTGCTTGATGAAAAACTGTCGACAGAGCGTGGAACGCTGTCTCCGGAAATGTTCAACGCCCGGATGACGGAATTTCAAAGTCAGGTCAATGAGTTCCAGAAGCTCCTCCAGTTGAAGCGGCGGAATCTTGAACGGGCGTATGCTCAGGCGATCACAGAAGTCCAGAATACGGTTGTCCGGATCACCGAAGAGGTGGCGACGGAGCGCGGGATGAACCTTGTGCTGTATCGGTCGCAGGCTTTTCTGTTCGATCCGAAAATGGATCTGACCAACGAGGTGATCGCCCGCCTGAACCGGGTGTTGCCGTCGGTGACGATGACGGATCCTGAAAAGATAGACACCGAAACACCGGCCACAAAAAAGGGAGGGCGCTGACCATGGCGGATAGCCGTTTTTTCCGCAATGAGGGGCCTTTTTCCCTTAAATCTCTGGCTGAGGCGGTTGGGGCTGAGGCCCGTGCGGCTGATGATGCCCGGATGATCGCTGACGTTGCCCCGCTGTCCACGGCGGGTGCGGATCAGATTTCTTTCCTCGATAACCGCAATTATATCAAGCAGTTTCAGGCCAGCGCCGCCGGAGCCTGTATTGTTCACCCCGATCTGGCGGCGCTTGCTCCGGCGGGAATGGATCTTCTGGTGACACCGGAGCCCTACCGGGCCTATGCGGCGATTGCCGCGTTGTTTTATCCGCGGGCGGCGGCCGTCCCGGGGATCCACCCGCGGGCTGTCGTTGACGAAACCGCTGTGGTCGATCCGACGGCACAGGTTGATGCCGGGGCCGTGATTGGTGCCCTTGCGGAAATCGGGGCCGGGACCATCATCGGGCCGAATGCGGTGATCGGTGAGGGGGTGGTGATCGGCCCGGCGGGGTCGGTCGGGGCCAATGCCTCGCTCAGCCATACCATTGCCGGGGCCAAGGTCCATATCTATCCGGGGTGCCGGATCGGTCAGGATGGCTTCGGCTTTGCCATGGGCCCGAAGGGGCACCTGAAGGTGCCGCAGCTGGGCCGGGTGCTGATCGGCGATGACGTGGAGATCGGTGCCAACACCACCATTGACCGGGGTGCCGGGCCGGATACGGTGATCGGGTCCGGTTGCCGGATCGACAATCTGGTGCAGATCGGCCATAACGTCGAATTGGGCATGGGCTGTGTGGTGGTCTCGCAGGTCGGGATCTCCGGCTCCACCAAGCTCGGGCGGTTCGTGGTGCTGGGCGGCCAGACCGGGGTTGCCGGGCACCTGTCGCTGGGGGATGGGGTGCAGGTGGCGGCGCAGTCCGGCATCATGCGCGATATTGACCCGGGCACCACGGTCATGGGATACCCGGCAAAGCCGATCAAGGAATTCTGGCGGGAAGTGGCGGCGGTCGGCAAACTGGCGGCCCGCAAACCCACCGGCCCGAAGACGCAAGACTGAGTGGATTTAGAGAGCGAGACTGGTACAGGCGGATGAGCAACGACGTGACGACCGACACCGCAACCCCGGATAACATCCTGCCGGATATTGGCATCGAGCGGATCATGGAAATGATCCCGCACCGCTATCCGTTCCTGCTGATTGATAAGGTAATCGGCGTTCATCTGAACGAGAGCGCCATTGGCGTCAAGAACGTCACCATCAACGAGAATTTCTTCCAGGGGCATTTCCCGCAGCGCCCGGTGATGCCGGGAGTTCTGATCATCGAAGCGATGGCGCAGACGGCGGCGGTGCTGGTGGTGGCGACCCTTGGGAAAGACGCCGAAGGCAAGCTGGTTTACTTCATGAGCGTTGACGAAGCCCGCTTCCGCAAGCCGGTTGGCCCGGGGGACCGTCTGGAACTGCATGTGACCAAGGAACGGTCCCGTGGTAATGTCTGGAAGTTCAAGGCGCTGGCCAAGGTTGACGGTACGCTGGTGGCGGAAGCCACTTACGCGGCGATGATTCTGGACAACTGATCCCGGTTTTCCGGTCTGTGGTCCTTCTGTTCTGATCCGGTTTTCAGGGTTTTTAATGCCTCACATCCATCCCACGGCGGTCGTAGACCCCAAGGCACGTCTGGCGGAAAGCGTCCGCATTGGTCCCTATTGCATCGTCGGTCCCGACGTGGAGCTGGGCGAGCGGGTCGAACTGATGTCGCATGTCGTGGTCGAAGGGCATACCTCGATCGGCGAAGGCACCCGTATTTTTCCGTTCGCGGCGGTCGGCCAGATCCCGCAGGACCTGAAATACAAAGGCGAGGCCGGGCGGCTGGACATTGGCTCTGACGTGATCATCCGGGAACACGTCACCGTCAACATCGGCACCGAAGGCGGCGGGATGCTGACCCGTGTCGGCAACCGCTGCATGCTGGCCATCGGCTGCCATGTCGCCCATGACTGCCTGATCGGCGACAGCGTGCTGGTGATGAACCATGTGCTGCTTGGCGGCCATGTCGTCATTGGGGATTACGCGGTGCTGGGGGGCGGTTCTGCCGTTCACCAGTTTGCGCGGATCGGCAAGCATGCGATGATCGGCGGCCTGTCCGGCGTCGAGAATGATGTCATTCCTTACGGAACGGTTATGGGCAACCGCGCCCGCCTTGAAGGCCTGAATCTGGTCGGTATCAAGCGCCGCGGCTACAGCCGGGAAGAGATCCATGGGCTGCGCAATGCTTACAAGGATCTGTTCCTGACCGCTGATGACACGGTCCTGTCGGATCGTGTGCAGGCGGTGAAGACGGCCTATGCCGGTCTGTCGGCGGTCAAGGATGTCATCGACTTCATCGAGGCCGATTCGTCCCGTGCCCTGTGTCGTCCGTCGGCAGGGGGCCATGCCGCCTGACCCCGGATATTCTGATCCTCTGCCGGCCGCAGCGGATCTGCGCAAACTGGGGCTGATCGCCGGTGGCGGGGAGTTGCCCGCCCGGGTGATCGCCGCCTGCCGGGAGGCTGGACGCCCCCTGTTTGTACTGGCCCTTGAGGGCTTCACCAACCCCGACTGCCTTGCAGAAGTGGACCATGCGTGGATCCGGCTCGGCGCGGCCGGGGAGGGGTTCCGGCATCTGCATGCCCACAATGTTCAGGATATCGTCATGGTTGGTCCGGTCCGCCGCCCCAGCCTTGCCGATCTGCGTCCGGACTGGCGGGCGACGCGGCTGTTTGCCAAGGTTGGCCTGAAGGCCCTTGGTGATGATGGGCTGTTGCGGGCCGTGATTGCTGAAGTGGAGCAGGAAGGTTTCCGGGTGATCGGGGTTGACCAGATTCTGGGGGGCCATGTCGCGCGGCGCGGGACTCTGGGCTCTGTTCAGCCGGATGATCAGGCTCTGGCTGATCTGGCGCATGGGGCGGCAGTGGCGCGGGCTCTTGGGCAACTGGATGTCGGGCAGGGCGTTGTGGTCCAGCAGGGGATCGTCCTTGCGGCGGAAGCCGTTGAAGGCACCGATGCCATGTTGTCCCGCTGTGCCGGATTACGCCGGGAAGGCCCCGGAGGGGTTCTGGTCAAAATGTGTAAGCCGCAGCAGGATCGGCGGGCGGATCTGCCGACTGTCGGGCCAGTGACGGTGATGCGGGCGGCGGAGGCCGGTCTGCGCGGGATTGGTGTGCAGGCGGGGGCGGCGGTTCTGGTGGATGTCGCGGAGATCCGCCGTCAGGCCGATGCGCTTGGGCTGTTTGTGATCGGGCTGACCGAAGAGGGGACGCCATGAACGGTGTGGAACCGTCGGACGATCTGCTGATCTGTATCATCACCGGGGAACCCTCGGGCGACCTTCTCGGCGCCCGGCTGATGGCGGCGCTGAAGGACAGGGGCGGGAGCCGGGTCCGTTTTATGGGTGTCGGCGGCGAGAGTATGGCCGCTGAAGGGCTGGATACGCTGGTGAACCAGTCTGATCTGGCGGTGATGGGCTTTCTTGAGGTGGTTCCTAGGATCCCGCTGGTCCTGCGCCGGGTGCGGGAGGTGACCGCCGCCATTGCCACCCGTCGCCCGGCCGTGGTGGTGACCATTGACAGCTGGGGCTTCACCAAGCGGGTTCAGCAGGCGGTGGCCCGCGCCTGCCCGGAGATCCCCCGGCTGCATTATGTGGCGCCGATGGTCTGGGCGTGGAAGGAAAAGCGGGCGGAGGACGTGGCGCGGACGGTGAACCACCTGATGTGTCTGCTGCCCAACGAGCCTGCCTATTTCCAGAAGCATGGCCTGTCCTGCACCCATGTTGGCCATTCGGTCATTGAAGGCGGGGCGGACCGTGGGGATGGTGTCGGGTTTCGTGAGAAACACGGTATTCCCCTGTCGGCACCGTTGCTGTGCGTGCTGCCCGGCAGCCGCCGCAGCGAGGTCAGCCGCCTTTTGCCGCCCTTTGCTGATGCAGTCGCCCAGATGGCGAAGCGCGTGCCCGGCCTGAAGGTGGTGATGCCGACGGTGGCCACGGTTGCTGCCGAGGTGGAGCGGTCGGTCGGGGATTGGGCGGTTCCGGTGACGGTGGTTCATGGGGAGCGTGCGCGGTATGATGCCTTTGCGGCGGCTGATGCGGCAATCGCGGCCTCGGGGACCGTAAGCCTTGAACTGGCGCTGGCGCGGGTGCCGCATCTGGTGGCGTACCGGGTGGCACCGTTTACCGCATGGCTGTTCCGGCGGTTGACGCGGATCCGATTCGTCAATCTTATCAACCTTCAGTTGGACCGGCTGGCGATCCCGGAGCTTTTGCAAGAAGATTGCGCACCGGGCCGTCTGGCGGAAACAGCATTGCGATTATTGCGGGATGAGGCGGCGCGGACCGAGCAACGGCTTGCATTTTCGCAGGCGCTGGCCCATCTGGGGGGAGGTGCCGACCTGCCCAGCAGGCGGGCGGCCTCCGTTGTGCTTGAATTTGCTGAGAAGAGGGTAACGCGATGAGCTTTCAGTTTTTGCACACCATGATCCGGGTGAAGGATCTGGAGGCATCACTGGATTTCTACACCCGTCACCTTGGCATGCAGGTGCTGCGTCGGAAGGATTATCCCGATGGCCGGTTTACGCTGGCCTTTGTCGGCTATGGCTCCGAAGAGGCCAATACGGTGGTGGAGCTGACCCATAACTGGGATCAGGCGGAACCCTACAGCATTGGCACCGGTTTCGGGCATCTGGCACTGGGTGTGCCGGATATTTATGCCACCTGCGACGGTCTGCGCAAAGACGGGGTGAAAATCACCCGGGAACCCGGGCCGATGAAGCATGGAACGACGGTGATCGCGTTTATCGAAGATCCCGACGGATACAAGATCGAGCTGATCGAGAAAAAGTAAGCAGAGCGGCGCAAAAGCGCCGCTTTTTTTATCCCTGTAAAGCAGGCCAATCCCCGCTGTTGTGGCGCGATTGTTCGTGAAGCAGGGCTGATAAAGTAAAGCCGCTGAGTCAGGAATAAGATAGAATGGCGGCACCCATGCTGGATGACCGCGAAAGGCTGGAAGATGAGAAAGTCGTATATTGTTATTGGCGTGACCGTGGTCGTGCTGGGCGGGGTGATCGGATTTGCGAAGTTCCGCGAAACGATGATCGCTGATTTTCTGGCCAATATGCCGGAACCGACCATCTCTGTTTCGGCGTCACCGGTCGGATCGGAAACCTGGACCCGCACAATTCCCGCCATCGGTACGCTGGAGGCGGTCAACGGCGTGATGATCGCCAGCTCCCAGCCGGGGCTTATCAAGACGATTCAGGCCCGCTCCGGGGCAACCGTGAAGGCCGGAGACCGCATCGTCGAGCTGGACCATGATGTGGAACTGGCGGACCTGAAGTCTGCCGAAGCCAAGGTCAAGCTGGGCAGCCTGACGGTCAACCGCCTGCGGTCGCTGCGTATTTCCGACGCGACCTCGCAGGCGACACTCGACGAGGCTGAAGCCAACCTCAATATGGCAATTGCGCAGGCGGACTCGATCCGCGCCACCATTGCCAAAAAGGTGATCAATGCCCCGTTCGATGGGGTGCTGGGGATTGTGAAGATTGACAAGGGGCAGTACCTCCAGGCCGGGGAGGCCGTTGTCAACATTCAGGATCTGTCGGAGCTTCTGCTGACGGCAACGCTGGAGCAGTCGGCTCTGCCGTCGCTTCAGGTCGGGCAGACCGTCAAGGCGCATCTGACGCCTTATCCGGATGAAGAGTTTTCCGGCACCCTCAGTGCCATCGAGCCACTGGTGGATACCAACGGTCTGGTCAAGATTCAGGCCCGCTTCCCCAATCCGGACGGAAAGCTGCGGCCGGGGATGTTCGCCAAGCTGGATATCGAAATGGCGACCCGCGACGCGGTGATGACGGTACCGCAGACGGCGGTGGCCTATTCGCTGTATGGCGACTCCGTCTATGTCATCGGCAAGGATGACAAGGGCGATATGCGGGTGGAACGCCGTTCCGTGACGCTGGGGCACCGCCAGAACGGGGTGGTTGAAGTCCGCTCCGGCCTGAAGGCGGGGGATCAGGTGGTGACCACCGGAGCCCTGAAACTGAACAATAAATCGAAGGTGACGGTCGTCGAAGGCGCCACCCTGAACGTCACGCCGAAAATCGGCGTGCAGTAAGAAAGGGGCGGCATCATGCGTTTTACCGATCCCTTTATCCGGCGGCCGGTGCTGGCCATTGTGGTCAGTCTGCTGATCCTGCTGATGGGCCTGCGGTCCATTCAGGATATGCAGGTCCGGCAGTATCCTGAACTCTCCAATACGGTGATCACCGTTACCACCTCCTATGCCGGGGCCGATGCGGCGCTGATGCAGGGCTTTGTCACCGACCCGATTCAGGCGGCGGTGGCCAAGGTCAACGGTGTTGACTACATCACCTCCAAAAGTTCGGCCAACTCATCGGTGGTGACCGCGCGCATCCGTCTGAACTTCGATCCCAATGCGGCGATGACGGACGTGATGGCGCAGGTGGCTGCCGCCAAGGGCGATCTGCCCAGCGGTGCCGAGGAACCGGTGATCGACAAGAAGTCGGGTTCCGGTATCTCTAACCTGTATCTGGCGTTCTACAGTTCCAGCCTGACCACGGCGCAGATCACCGACTATGTCAGCCGGGCGGTCAAGCCGCGTCTGTCGACGGTGCCGGGTGTGGCGGCAGTCAACCTGCTGGGGGCCCAGAAGTTTGCGATCCGCATCTGGCTGGACCCGGAGAAGATGGCACAGCAGGGCCTGAGCGCCGAGGCGGTGCAGTCGATCCTGCGGGCCAACAACTTCCAATCGGCGGCGGGTAGCCTGAAGGGGTATTATGATACCCTTATCATCAAGGCTCAGACCGATATCTCCGATACCTCTGCCTTCGAGAATCTGGTGGTGAAAACCACCAAGGACGGGGTGGTCCGCCTGAAAGATGTGGCGCAGATCACGCTGGGCGCGGAAAGCACCAACACCACGGTGCTGGCCAACGGCAAGGAAGCACTGTTCGTCTCCATCGACTCCACCCCGGATGCCAATCCGCTGACGGTGGTGAAGGGCGTCCGCGCGGTTCTGCCCGCCATTGAAAACGATATGCCCCCGGCGATCAGTCTGGAAGTCAGCTATGACTCCACGGTGTTCATTCAGGAATCCATCAAGGAAGTGCTGAAGACCATCGCCGAGGCGGCGGTGATCGTGGTGGTGGTGATCTTCCTGTTCATGGGGTCGCTGCGGTCGGTGATCATCCCGATTGTCACCATTCCGCTGTCGCTGATCGGCGTCTGCGTGGTGATGCTGGCGATGGGCTTTTCGATCAACCTGATGACCTTGCTGGCATTCGTTCTGGCGATCGGGCTGGTGGTCGATGACGCCATCGTGGTGGTGGAAAACGTTCACCGCCATATCGAGGAAGGGAAAACCCCGTTCCACGCCGCGATTGTCGGGGCACGGGAAATTGCCACTCCGGTGATTTCCATGACCATTACGCTGGCGGCGGTCTATGCGCCGATGGCGTTCCTCGGCGGTCTGACCGGGGCGCTGTTCAAGGAATTCGCCCTGACTCTGGCCGGTGCGGTCACGGTGTCCGGGGTGATTGCGCTGACCCTGTCGCCGATGATGTGTGCCAGCCTGCTGAAAGCCCATGATGACAGCCGGATGGCGCAACTGATCGACAAGTGGTTCACCGCCCTGTCGGATAAGTATGAACATCTGCTGGAGCGGTCCCTGACCCGCCGGGGCAGCACGCTGATGCTGGCAGCGGTGGTTCTGGCAACCCTGCCGGTGATGCTGCACTTTGCCTCGTCTGAACTGGCGCCGCCGGAGGATCAGGGCATTGTCCTGACTCAGATGACCGGCCCGGCCACGGCCAACCCGGAATACATGAACCTGTATGGCCGTCAGGTTGGTCAGATCTTTGATGCGGTTCCCGAGAAGGAAACATATTTCCTCGTTAACGGCAGTGAAGGGGTCAGCGACGGTATCGCCGGGGTGATCCTGAAACCGTGGGCGATGCGGGAGCGGACCGAACAGGCGATCTCGGAATCCCTTCAGGGTGGCCTGAATGCGGTGACCGGTCTTCAGATTTCCGCGTTCTCCCTGCCGCCGCTGCCGGGGTCGGATGGTCTGCCGATCCAGTTCGTGGTCTCGACGACCTCGGATTATGCCACCCTGTTCGGGGTGATGACCCAGCTGGAGGAGGCGGCACGCACCAGCGGGCGCTTCATCTTCCAGACGTCTGACCTGCGTTTTGAAAACCCGGAAGTGGTGGTGACCATTGACCGTGACCGCGCCGGGAAATACGGCGTGACCATGCAGGCGATCGGGAATGCCCTTGGTACGGTGTTCGGGGCCGGGGAAGTTAACCGGATCGATCTGGAAGGCCGTGGCTACAAGGTGATCCCGCAGGCGGAACGCCAGTATCGCCTTGATCCGGAACAGATCACCAAGCTGCATGTGACCGCCGGGGACGGGTCTCTGGTGCCACTGGCCAGTCTGGTGACGCTGGAACACCGGACCCGGCCCAACAGCCTGAACCAGTTCAATCAGCTCAACTCTGCCACCTTTGCCGCCGTGCCGATGCCCGGCGTTACGATGGGCGAGGCGCTGTCCTTCCTCCAGCAGAAGTCGAAGGAAATCCTTCCGGAAGGGTTTGCTGTTGATTACGCCGGTCCGTCGCGCCAGTTTGTCAAGGAAGGCTCGGCGCTGATGCTGACCTTCGTCTTCGCGCTGGTGGTGATTTATCTGGTGTTGTCGGCCCAGTATGAAAGCTTCCGCGATCCGCTGGTGATCATGACCTCGGTGCCGCTGTCGATGGTCGGGGCGCTGATACCGCTGGCGTTGGGGGTGTTGACGCTCAACATCTATACGCAGGTCGGCCTGATCACCCTGATTGGTCTGATCACCAAGCACGGGATCCTGATCTGCGAAGTGGCGATGGAAGAGCAGGTCAAGAACGGGAAGTCGAAGACGGACGCGGTGGCCCATGCCGCGGCGCTGCGTCTGCGGCCGATTTTGATGACCACCGCCGCGATGGTTGCCGGGGTTATCCCGCTGACCATGGCAGCCGGGGCAGGGGCGGCCAGCCGCTTCTCCATCGGGGTGGTGATCGCCGGGGGCCTGACCATCGGTACCCTGTTCACCCTGTTTGTGCTGCCGGTGATCTATACCTTTATCGCTGATGATCACCGCGCCAAGGAATTGGCCCGCCGTCAGCGTGAAGCCGGTCTGGGGCTGGGGGATGAGGAAACTCCGGCTCCGGACAAAGTGGAAACCCCGTCTGCGGCGCACTGAACGCACAGCCGGTTTTATCCTGACCGTCAAAGGTCATAACAGCGGGGCTGCTTTCGGGCAGCCCCGTTTTGTTCTTGTGGCGGATCCGGTCGGTTTCATGCCATACAGGAACGGATCGCCCCCGGAGGGCGGTTTTCTCCGGAGCTTCCGTTCAGGTGTGCCTGATGTCCTTGAAACGTAATGGTGTCCCCGACCTGACAGCCCGACGACGCTGAAAGTTTGCCCGACAGGGCGGGAAGGCGCGGTGGTGGTCTGGATCAAGGGACAGAGAATGGATTTTCATGCGGCGGTTGAGGGGTTTGGCCTGGGGGCCAGCCTGATTGTTGCGATTGGGGCGCAGAATGCGCTGGTGCTGCGGCAGGGGCTTCTGCGGTCCCATGTCGGGCCGGTGGTGGCCTTCTGTGCGGTCAGTGATGCGGTGCTGATTCTCGCCGGGGCTCTCGGGCTGGGGGCGCTGATTCAGGCGGTGCCATCCCTGCTGCTGGTGGTGACCTTTGGCGGGGCGGCATTCCTGCTGTGGTATGGTATTGCCGCCGCCCGCCGGGCTTTGCGGCCCGGGGCGCTGTTGCCGACCGAGGAGCCAGCGAAACCGCTGAAAGCCCTGCTGTTGACGCTGGCCGGGGTGACCCTGCTGAATCCCCATGTCTATCTGGATACGGTGATCCTGCTTGGCAGCATTTCCGCCCGCTATACCGGAGAGGGGCGGATGGCCTTTGTCATCGGGGCGATGCTGTCCTCCCTGACGTGGTTCAGTGTTCTCGGCTATGGGGCGCGTTTGCTGCGGCCGGTGTTCCGCAGCCCGCGGGCGTGGCGGATTCTGGATGTGATCATTGCGCTGGTGATGTGGTCGATTGCTCTGGGGCTGGGCGCGGAAGGTTTCCGGGTTCTGGTGCGGGCCGGGCAGGTCGGGGCGGCCGGATAACCAGCCTTCGGCTGAGTCAGAAAAGCTCGGCCGAAGAGGGGGCCTCAATCCAGCGTCCGACGGTATCGCCGCAGGGCAACAGCGGTGGTCAGCAGCAGGGTCAGCCCCAGAATTCCCAGTTCCACCGCGCTGTCGGCAAGGCCATTCCCCTTCAGCATCACCCCCCGGATGATGCGCAGAAAATGCGTCAGCGGCAGGCATTCCCCGACCACCTGCGCCCATCCGGGCATACCCCGGAAGGGGAACATGAAGCCAGACAGCAGGATGGACGGGAGAAAATAGAAAAACCCCATCTGCATCGCCTGCATCTGATTGCGGGCAATGGTGGAGAAGGTGTAGCCGATGGCCAGATTGGTGGCGATGAACAGGATGCTGGCCCCGGTCAGCAATCCCAGCCCCCCGGCCAGCGGCACCGCAAAGACCCAGCGGGCCGCCAGCAGAATAATCGCCACCTGTATGTAGCCGACAGCGATGTAGGGAATGATTTTGCCCAGCATCACCTCCGCCGGGTGTAACGGCATGACCAGCAGGGTTTCCAGCGTGCCGCGCTCCCGTTCCCGGGTGACGGCCAGCGCGGTCATCATCACCATGGTCATCGTCAGCACCACCCCCATCAGGCCGGGGACAATATTATATTGGGTGCTGGTCTCCGGATTGTAGCGACGGTGAACCCGCAGATCGAAGGGCGGCGGTTTTGGGGCCAGTGATGCCAGCGGGCCGGTCAGATCCGGGATCAGGGCATCGCGGGCCAGAACCGTCAGGGTGGCGACTGCGCCGGAGGTCGCGGCCGGGTCGGTGGCGTCTGCCTCCACCAGCAGGGCCGGGCGGTCTCCCCGCCGCAGCTGCTGGCTGAACCCGGCGGGGATGCGGACCAAAAACTGTACGGCACCGGTTGCCAGAAGACGGTCGGCTTCGGTGTCCGTCTCCGGGGCGGCGGTGATGGCGAAGTAGCGGGAAGCCTGCATGGCGGCGATCAGGGTCCGCCCTTCCGGTGAATGATCGGCATCGACGACGGCCGTCGGCAGATGTTTGGGGTCTGAATTGATGGCGAACCCAAACAGAACCAGCTGCATCAACGGGATGCCGACCATCATGGCGAAGGTCAGGCGGTCCCGCCGCATCTGAATGAATTCCTTGACGATCATCGCCCACAGCCGGGGCAGGGAAAAGCCGTCTGCTGTCATGGTCTGTTCCCTGTCGGTGCGGCATACTGGTCCTGCGACCGGGCCATCAGATGGATGAACACGTCCTCCAGCGTCGGCTGGTCGTCCTGCCATATCAGGGCGGGGTCCGTCCGCCATGGCGCGATGGCTGCCAGCAGTGCGCTCCTGTCCGCCCCACCGACATGCAGGGCCGCCCCGAAGGCGGCAACCAGATCAACCCCGGGCGCTTTCCGCAGGGCGGTGGTCAGGGTATTCAGGGTGTGATGGTTGTCTCCGGTGGTCCGGACGGTGAAGGTGGTCAGCCCGGCGGAGGCAATCACGTCCTGCACGGTTCCCTGTGCCAGCAGTTGGCCGTAGGCGATATAGGCAATGGCGTGGCAGCGTTCGGCTTCATCCATGTAATGGGTGGAGACCAGAACCGTCATCCCGTCGGCGGCAAGATCGTGGATGTTTTCCCAGAAGGCGCGGCGGGCTTTGGGGTCAACCCCGGCGGTTGGCTCATCCAGAAGCAGCAGGCGCGGGCGGTGCAGGATGCAGGCGGCAAGGGCCAGCCGCTGCTTCCATCCGCCGGAAAGCTCCCCCGCCAGTTGGGTCCGCCGCTCCGACAGGCCCAGCCGGTCAAGGGTTACCATCACCAGATTCCGCCGGTCCGGCAGGCCATGGACCCGGGCAACAAAGTCAAGATTCTCGGCGATACTCAGATCTTCATAAAATGAGAATTTCTGAGTCATGTAGCCGATCTGCCTTTTGATCTCGGCAGCCTGACATCGGATATCTAAGTCAAGACAGGTGCCGTTTCCGGCATCGGGGGTCAACAGGCCGCACAGCATCCGCAGGGTGGTGGTTTTGCCCGATCCGTTGGGGCCGAGGAAGCCGACGATCTGCCCGGCCGGAACCGTCATGGTCAGCCGGTCAACCACTGTCTTGCTGCCAAAGCGCTTGGTCAGCCCGGAAACGGCGATGGCGGTGTTCATGCTGTCATCCTCCGTCCGGACCGGGCAGGGTTATCTGCACCGGCTGGCCGGGGTGGAGGATCCCGGTTACCGCCTGCGGAGCGGCATCAACCCGGAACACCAGCGCGGCGGCATTGTCGCGGGAATAGAGCACCGGCGGGGCATAACTGGCCTCCCCGGCGATGAACCGGACCTGCGCGGTCATCCCGGACGGGCAGCCACCGCAGCGGACCGGCAGCGCCTGACCGGGGCGGATGCGGCTGATCTGCTCCGGCCCGAGGTACAGCCGGATCATGATCCGGTCCGGATCGATCAGGGCCACCACCGGGGCACCGGCGGCAACGGTTTCCCCCGGCTGGAACAGAATATCCTCGACCCGGGCCGCTGCCGGTGCAGTGGCTATCCGTTGGGAAAGAGCCCACTCTGTGGCCGCCAGATCGGCCTCGGCGGCGGCGATGGCGGCTTCAGCGGCATTAACGGCGGCGCTGCGGGCGCCCTCCCGGGCCTGTGCGATACGGGCCTCCAGTTCGGCAATCCGGGCCTGGGCGCGGGCGCTGTCGGCTTCCGCCCTGTCCAGCAGGGTCCGGGCACTGGCCTCGGCCCGGCTAAGGCCACGCTGCCGGGCCAGTTCCGCTCCGGCCTGCCGGGCATCCGCCGCCGCCTGATCCCGTTGTGCCAGCAGGGCCTGAATCTCGTTCGGGCGCAGGCCGGTCAGCAGGTCATCCCGCTGGGCCCGGGCCTGCTCAAGGCGGGCGGCAGTGGCGTTCCGGCGGGCCTGTTCTGCCCGGTCATCCAGCCGGAACAGGGATTGGCCGGGCTGAAGGCTTTGTCCCCGGGTCACCTCAACTGCCGTAATCTGCCCCCCGGCAGGCAGGCCGACGTGAATCCGGTCCGCCTCAACATAACCGGTGACGGTGGTGGTGTCGTCCTGACAGGCGGTCAGCAGGGCCAGACTGACGACACTCAGGCAGACTGTCCGGAAGAGAGAGTGGGTCATGGTAAGGCCTCCGGGCGTGGGAGGAGTCCGTTCAACAGCAGGTCCACCGCCTGCCGGGTGTAGGATACAGGGTCAATGTCCCGGCCGGTGGCCGGGGCAATGGCGGTGTTCCACAGGGTCATCAGCAGGAAGGGGGCAAACAGCAGCAGCGGATCGGTCTCTCCGGCAGAAAATTCCCCCCGGGAGATGCCCCGTTCGATCAGGCGGCGCAGCATGGCGGTGGCGCGGCCGATCACTTCCTCGGCCCAAAACGCGGCGAGATCGGGGAAAGCGGTGGCTTCCGCCACAATCAGCTTCGGCAGCCGCCCGGCGGAGGATGTGGCCAGTGTCAGGGCCAGCCCGGTCAGGACCTGTCGCAGCAGGTCGGCGGAGCGCTGGCTGTCGGTGGCCTGCCCGACAGTCTGGTCCAGTGCGGCCACCATCGGCAGGATGGTCTGGCGCACCATGTCTTTGAACAGCTCTTCCTTGGTCGGAAAGTAGAGGTACAGCGTGCCCTTGGAGATCCCGGCCCGGGCGGCGACGGCATCAAGGCGGGTGGCGGCGAAGCCGCGTTCGCTGAATTCCTCCAGCGCGGCGGCGAGAATTTCAGCGGGGCGTGCCTGTTTACGGCGGCGGTTACGGGGGACTTCCGGCATGATCTGCCTTTTAATAACTGACTGGTCAGTTATTAAGGCGCTAAAGTGTTGCCCCTGTCAAGGCTGCGGAACAGAGAAAAGAAAAACCCCCGGAAGACAGGATCTTCCGGGGGTTTTTGGCAGGTGTTCGGACCTTCAGCGCTTGGCAGTTCTGGACGGAATGCCGTTTGGAAGGCCAGCCAGAGTCTTTTCCATTCCGGCGCGGGCTGCCTCAAATTTCTTCAGATCAGCCCCAGCCAACTTACGGCCGGTCGGGAAGCGGACCCCCATCGGGTTAACCTGCTTGCCGCCCTGTAGGATTTCATAATGCAGATGCGGGCCGGTGGACCGGCCGGTGGTGCCGACAAAGCCGATCACATCACCCTGACGGACCCGGACGCCGCTGGAAATCCCTTTTCCGAAACCGGACATATGGGCGTAGGCGGTCGAATAGTCCGGGGTGTGGCGGACCCGGACATAGTTACCGTAGCTGCCGTTTGGCGACGCCATTTCAATGACGCCGTCCCCGGCGGCGTAAATCGGGGTTCCGGTCGGGGCGGCAAAGTCCACGCCCTTGTGCATGGTGGTGTAGCCCAGAACCGGGTGATTGCGTGACCCAAAGCCGGAGCTGAGGCGGGCGCCGTTGATCGGGGTCCGCAGCAGGGCCTTGCGGATGCTTTCGCCCTTGCTGTTATAAAAGTCTTCACTTCCGTCAGGCGACTTGAAGCGGAACAGGGTGATGGTGTTGCCTGACAGGGTCATTGAGGCATAAACCAGATCACCCACATCCACCGTTTCGCCGGCGGCGGTGGCTTTGCGGTTGAAGGCCAGCTCGAAGGTGTCGCCTTTCTGGATGTCGCGCTGAAAGTCGACATCGTAGGAGAAGACGCGGATGAATTCGCTGAGCGCTGAGTGGGGAACCCCGGCGGCGATGGCGGCATCAAACAGGCTGCTGTTGATACTGCCCTTAAAGCGCACCAGTTCCTCGGTCAGCTTGGCTTTCAGCTGGCTGGAGGAAAACCCGTTGTCCTCGCTGCGCGAGGTCAGAATCTGCACCCCGGGATTGGGAGTGAAGGAGAACCCCTGAAAAGCCTGTTCGCCGTCTTCGTTGATTGAGAACGTCAGGGTCAGTTCATCGCCCACGCGCAGGGCGCGCGGGTTGTAAATGTCCTGTAGGGCCTCGACGGCGGTCACGGCATCCTGACGTTCGACACCCCCGGCCCCGAGAACGCTCATCAGGGTATCGCCGCGGCCGACCGTGACCACGCGGGTGCTGACGCTTTCAGCAGGAGAGGACGGCGCGATCGCCGCGTCACCGGCCTGTAGGGAAACGGTCTGGATCGGGTTCTGTGCGCCCTGCTGCGGGGTCCGGCCCAGCGGACGCGGAGGAGTCCGGGGGCCGGTCAGGCTACGGGCGTCGCTGTTCTGGATCTGCGCTTCAGCGGTCTGTGTCTGAGGCTTGGTGTCAGACTGTTTTCCGGCCTGAGCAACCTGCGGTGCCGTAGGCTGCGGTGCTGCGGCGGTTTCCGGCTGGGAGTGAAGGAGGGACGCCAGCAGTGCCACAGAACTGGCACCACAGACCATACCCAGACCCGCAAACAGCATCGGCTTGCAAAACCGCATCAAGTCCCCCGTCTCTGCCGTCATCTGCCGTGATATAGAGGATCGGCAGAAGTTCGTGATCCTGGTGTCTGATCCCTGTCAGTCGGGGCGGTCCCGTCCGGCTGGGATCAGCTTGCTTGGGTTTGGCGAGTCGACCCGGAAAACCCAGACCAACACGACAATTTCATTGCAACGCCAGAATGATGGCGACATAAGCCGGGGTGTCAACCGGGAACACAGTCAGTTTAGAAAGAAAACTCAGAGTATTCCGACAAAATCATCATCGAATGACTTTGAAGTGGGATTTAACTCTCTGGGCTTGCTTGCAGAACCCCTGCGTGGCCGGTGTTGGCCGGATCCTGTGCCGTAAAGGGCGTTGTTGCGCGGCATAGTACTGATCACAGCATGGGTGTCGAGCCTTAAAACCACCGAGTCCCGGAAAAAATAATCTTGACACTGTTTTTTATGTAACAGTGATGGCCGTCATCGCCGCAGGACAATCGCGGCACGATGGGCGATTGCGGCGAGGGTGTCGCGCAGCAGGGCCTGTACGGTGGGAAAGCCACGCCGCTGCCCGTAGGTGGCTTCGTCCATGTACAGGCTGCGGTTGATCTCAATCTGAAGGGCGTGAACCCTGCTCTCGGGTTGCCCATAATGGCGGGTGATGAAGCCCCCGGCATAGGGGGTGTTGCGCATCACCCGCCAGCCGCCGCGTTCCAGAGCGGCACGGGCGGCATCGCTGAGGGACCGGTGACAGCTGACGCCGTAGCAGTCCCCCAGAACAAACCCGGTGGCGGGTGGTCCGGCAGGGACGGTGGCAGACGGCATGGAATGGCAGTCCACCACCACGCAGTAGCCGAACTGCCGCTGCGTCTCGTCAATCAGCTGCCGCAGGGTCTGGTGGTAGGGGTAGTACAGGGTGTGAACCCGGGCCTCGGCATCCTCAAACGACAGTTTGCCGCGATAGATGGTGTTGCCGTTGCCGACCACGCGGGCAATCGTCCCCAGCCCGGAGGCAACGCGCGGAGACTGGGTGTTGATGCCGGGAGGCAGGGGGCTGTCGAACATCTCCGGGTCCAGTTCCCACGGTTCCCGGTTCAGATCGAGATAGGCGCGCGGGTAGACCGCCCGCAGCAGCGGGGCCCCCAGGGCGACAATGTCGGATGCCAGCTCATGGACATAGCAGTCCTCTGAGCGGCGGATGCTCAGAGGGTCAAGGTGAGATGAGGCCAGAAACGCCTGCGGGTAATAATCGCCTGAGTGCGGGGAGGTCACCACCAGCGGCAGCGTCTGCCGGTGGGGCTGTTCCAGAATGAAGGGCTGCCGCTCTGCCGCCGGGTGAGAGGCGGGGAGGGGGGAGGGGGGCGCGGAAAGGGGGTGTCGGGATCCTGCTTCCATACCGGCACGCTACACCAAGCCTTTGCCCCCTCCAAGGGGGCAGGCGTGTCTGTCGGCGATGTGGAGCGGGGGCATCAAAAAAATGCAATGATTTGAAAAATAGGTGTTGCCATCCCCGGATTGGCTGAGTATAAAGCCGTCCTCGCAGCGACGAACCGGAAACGATCCGACGCACCGCGAAACGGGCGTGTAGCTCAGTGGGAGAGCACTGTGTTGACATCGCAGGGGTCGCAAGTTCAATCCTTGCCACGCCCACCATCAAAACCCCGAGGGAAACCTCGGGGTTTTGTCTTTTCCAGCCTCACATAAATCTCGTGGGTTTGCCTTATCCCCGGCGGGTGCCGGATGAAAGGGCATCGGTGAGGAGGTGTGCAGGGGCAATGCGGCCCTGACGGGGCCCCGGACGGGGGCTGGGAACAAAAAAGTCAAAATATCAAAAAAAGGGCTTGCGTGGTTTTGATTGGCTGGATATAAAGCCGCCCTCACGACGGCGCAGCCGGTGACTGAGTGGAAAAAACGAAAACTTCCAAGCGGTTATGTGACAGACGGGCGTGTAGCTCAGTGGGAGAGCACTGTGTTGACATCGCAGGGGTCGCAAGTTCAATCCTTGCCACGCCCACCATCAAAACCCCGAGGGAAACCTCGGGGTTTTGTTTTTTCTGCCTCGTCGCCACTTGGCATATCATAAAAAAGCCCCCGGTCCGGGGTGGTGCGGACCGGGGGTTCGGCAGCGGCCTTATCCTGCGTGGAAGGGGGCCGTTGCGACCGGAGACGGCTTACAGGCCGCGGAACATCGGCCCCTGCGGGAAGCTGGCAATGGCTTCCGGGGTTTCCACGCCGGGCAGAACCCGCCCGTCGGGTTCAGGTGTCCCCCACTGGCTGCGCAGGGGCAGAACCCCGGCCCAGATCGGCAGGTCATAATCTTCGGCATCGTCTACCGGGCTGCCTGAGCGGACCTTGCAGGAGGCGTCGCTCAGATCCAGCGCCAGAACCCCGGTGGCCTTGAATTCTTTGGCATGCATCGGGCGCAGTGCATCCCAGCGGCCGGGGGTCAGGCTTTCGATCATCGCTTTCAGGGCGGCTTCCTTGTGCTCCGGATCGTCGATCAGGCGCGGACGGCCGTGTACCACCACCGAGCGGTAGTTGACACTGTGGTTGAAGGCCGAGCGAGCGATCACCAGACCATCAAGGATGGAGACGGTGACGCAGACATCCTGTTCCGCTGCGGCGGCGATGGTGCGGCTGGTGCTGGCGCCATGCCAGTACAGGGTGTCGCCTTCCCGCCATTGCAGGGTCGGGATCACCACCGGCCGCCCGTCGATGATGTACCCGACGTGGCACAGCGGCATGGCATCAAGGATGGCGTACAGGGTGTCCGTATCGTACTTGGCGCGCTTGGCTCCCCGCTTGACGGTGGCCTGAGGGGAGGGAGGAGGAGCCTGATGGGTCATCGTTACCAATTCCTGAAAAAAGCGGATGTCTGGGGGGCAGGGGATGCTCTGCCGCCTAAAATCAGAGATTACTGGTCTGTTAAAAAGATCCACTTTTTGATAAAATATACAGACCAGTTGTGGGCTGTATCCCGAGAGGGTTTCCGGCTCCGGACAGCCCGCTGGGCCTGAAACCGCCTTCAAAGATGGCGTCCGTATCACCGCAGGAGGGCAGATGGCCGGGGCATGGGTTGGGGTATCACTGGATCCGCAGGGAAACCGGCCGGTATATGTACAGCTGTACGGGCAGCTGCGTGACCTGATCCTGCGCCGGGCCCTGCGCCCGCAGGAACGGCTGCCGTCCAGCCGTCTGGTGGCGACAGAGCTAGGGGTGTCGCGGGCTACGGTGATTGCCGCCTACGATCAGTTGGTCGGGGAGGGATACATCGCCGGGCGTCCGGGCAGTGGCATGTATGTCTGTCCGCTGCCGGAGGATACCCTGATGGTGACCGGTGGGCACCCGGCCCGTCGGCCTGCCGGCCCGGTCAATTCCGCTCCGCCCCTGAAAACGGTGGCCGCAGACTGGCAGGAAACGCCGGGATGGGCTCCCCCCCTCCAGCCGGGGGAGCCGGATGGACGGCTGTTTCCCTCTGCTGACTGGGTCCGTGCTTTGTCCAACAGCTGGCGCCGTCCGTCGCCCAGAGTGCTGGGGCACGGCGAGACGGTGTTCGGTGATCCCGCCCTGCGGCAGGCGCTGGCCCGTCACCTTCAGGTCTGGCGGGGGATCGATGTGACGCCGGATCAGATCATCGTCACCGCCGGAGCCGGGGAGGGCATTGACCTGACCCTGCGGGCCTTTGTTGAGGCCGGGGCGGGAGTGGTGCTGGAAAACCCCGGCTATTCCCCGGCCCGGAATATGGTGGCGGACCGTGGCGGGCAGGTGATCCATTGCCCGGTGGACGGCAGCGGTCTCTGCCTTGACAGTCTGGCTGCCCGGCAGGCGGCTGGGGATTGTGCGCCGCGTCTGATCATGGTGACGCCGTCCCGGCAGTTTCCTCTTGGCCTTACCATGCCGCTGTCCCGCCGCCTGTCGCTGATTGACTGGGGCCGTCACAATAACTGTATGATTCTGGAGGATGATTACGACAGTGAGTTCCGCTATGGCGGCCGTCCTCTGGCGGCGCTGGCCTCGCTGGATCATGGCGGGCGGGTGCTTTATCTGGGCAGCTTCTCCAAGGTGTTTGCGTCCGGGGTCCGGCTGGGCTATCTGGCGGTCCCGGAGACTGCGATCGACCGCTACCGCGCCTGTCTGGAGGCGACGGGTCCCCGCGCCTCTCTGGCCCTGCAACCGGCGTTGGCCGAGTTCATGGACAGCGGCGCTTATGCCCGCCATCTGCGCCGGATGCGCCGGGTCTATGCTGAACGGCAGGAGTGCCTGCTGACGGCGCTGGCGGAACAATGTTCTGACTGGCTGGCAATCCCGGAGATACAGCCTTCCGGGATGCACGTTCTGGCCCGGCTGACGGCACGGGTGGTTTCGGCGGGCTGGTCCGATCAGGATCTGGCGACCCGCTGCGAGGCTGCCGGGGTGATGGTCCGGGCATTGTCCTCTTACTGTCAACCACCGGTTCAGGAACAGGGCCTGTTGATCGGTTTTGCCGCTTATACGCCGCAGGAAATCAGGTCTTCGGTCGTTAAATTGCGTATGACTTTATCCTTGTTGTCTTAAGCGCTCTTTACCCGGATGCTGCGCCACGGTAGCCTTTGATGTCCGGGATATCGGATCCGGGCCGCCGGAGCGGGCGGAGGCTGTAAACCGCGTTATTTGGGTGTGGGGGTGCTGGTGCGGACGCTTGATTTGCCAACAATGGCTTTGCTGAGTATTTGCATCGGGGTTGCCACGGTGATCCTGATGGGGGTGATCTGGCGGGCCAATGCGCGGATGCCGGGCCCCGGATACTGGTTTCTTGGCAGCCTGCTGTCTCCCGCCGTTGCCGGGGTGACGGTGCTGTTGCGGGATGCCGGGGAGGGCGCAGCGCCCCTGCGGTGGGAAATGGCCTATACCTCGCTGGTGGCAATGCTGCTGGTGCTGGTGATTGAAGGGGTGATCCGGTTTATGGCTGCCGGACACCGCGCTGCTGACCCGGCAAGAGGGATCGTCCGGCCGTTGGTGGTGCTGGGGATCGCGGCGGTCTCTGGGCCGGTCCTGTTCCATATGGTGTCAGAACCGGCACTGCGTCTGCTGGCGCAGGATGCGGCCCTGATCCTTTTGATCGTGGCGGCGCTGCTTCTGGTCCTGCGCGGTGCCCCGGATATCAGTATTCCGATCCGTATTTTCGGGTGCATTGCCTTTGTCATGATCGGCGGCAGCCTGATCAGCCGATGGCTGAATACCTATGATTTTTATCAGGGTGAACCCGGTATCGATCTGCGGTCCAAAGATGGAACTGCGCAGTTTCTGTTCACTGTCTGGTCGTTCTGGTGGACCTACGCGGTGGTGCTGATGGTCCTGAAGCGCTCTCAGGCCCGGATTGAGGCGCTGACCCGCGAAGATGCCCTGACCGGGCTGCCCAATCGGCGGGAGTTCGACCGGGTGTTTGAAGCGGCGGTCCGGCCGCTGGTGCCGGGGGCGGTGCCGGAGCGTGCCGGGATCCGGGGAGCTGCCCCGCCGCGGGCCAATCCGGCCTTTGCTGTTCTGACCTTCGATCTCGACGGCTTCAAGGAAATCAACGACACCATCGGCCACCTTGCCGGGGATGACTGCCTGATTGAGGTTGGCAGGCGTCTGCGGGCGTTCTGCCGGTCCGGCGATCTTCCGGCGCGGTTTGGCGGCGACGAGTTCGTGATACTGGTGAAGGCCGTGGCCACGGAGGACGATCTGGCCGCCGTGATGGCCCGTTTACAGGCTGCCGTGGAAGGCCCGGCCCTGACCCGGGATGGCCGGGATGTGATGATCCGTCTCAGCCTTGGCGGGGCGCTGGTGCCCGGGGATGGCATCAACCAGACCGACGTTCTGCATGTGGCGGACCAGCGCATGTATAAGGCCAAGCAGGAACGGCGCCGGAAATCATGGCCGCGCCCGGCCGCAGAAAACGCAGGCGATATCACCGGGGAAACCGTGGTGTGATCCGGCCCGCAACGGGGGGATCAGGAAAAGGGGGATAAGGTGTTTTCGATTGTTTTGCATCCGGCGACCCTGGCGATCACCAACGCGTTCATCAATATCGCGTCGGTGGCGATGATGGTCATCGTCTGGCGGACCACGCCGGGGACCCGGGGCCCCGGGTGCTGGATGATTGCCTCCATCATCTGCATGACCGCCTATTCCAGCGGGATGCTGGGTGTTTTTAATACCCTGTTCTGGAATGCGGGCGTCAATGTTGCGACCATGACGCTGTTTTCGCTGTATTTTGAGGGGATCCTGCGGTTTAAGGGCATCGGCTCCATCCGGGGGCGTCTGCCGTGGTGGATTGCCTTTTTCGTGGTTGTGGTGACGGTTTCGGTGATCACCGCCCCCTATCCGCCGTACCGCTACATGTTCAGCGACACCTATTACCTGCTGCTGCTGCTGTCCGGGGCCCTGATTCTGCTGTACCGGCAGGACCGGGCCACCCGGGCAGCGGAAACCCTGTGTGCGGCGGTGCTGTTCTGCCTTGCCATCGGCTTTGCCATGCGCTGGAACTATGCGTTGCGTTATCTGCTGGGCAGCACGGAGCAGGGGGCGCAGGCGGTCAACGAGCCGCTGTTCTTCACCTTCACGGTCTGGACTCTGCTGTGGATGACCGGGGCAGCGGCGCTGGTGCTGTACCGGAAGCAGGGGGAGCTGGAAGCCCTGACCCGTCTGGATCCGCTGACGGGGTTGGCCAACCGCCGCCAGATGGATGCATTGCTGGAAGAATCCCTGCTGGCGCTGGATCGGACCGGGGAGCACTTCGGGCTGGTGCTGTTTGACCTTGACCGGTTTAAGCAGGTCAATGACGTCAACGGTCATGCGATGGGGGATGCTCTGTTGATTGAGATCGGGCAACGCCTGCGGAAGATCTGCCGGGACGGCGAGCATCCGGCCCGACTGGGCGGGGATGAGTTCGTTATTCTGTTGAGTGAGGTGAACACCCGTGAGCGGCTTGACCGCTTTATCGACCGGCTGCGGCTGTCCGTATCCGGGTCTGTGGTTCTGGAGGGAAAACCAATCCAGATTGAAATGAGCATCGGCGGCGTTCTGGCCCCTCAGGATGGCAGCAACCAGACTGACCTGCTGCACATCGCCGATACCCGGATGTATGAAGACAAGCGTCGCCGCCGGACCCAGTGGCAGCAGCTGGACTGGTCAGCCCCGCTGATCCGGACCTGAGCAGCGGGTGCTTCAGAACCAAAAAGCCGGGCAGAGTGTTCTGCCCGGCTTTTTGATGAGAAACGGTGGAGACTGATCAGTCTATCCGGATGCCCCACAGGTCATAATCGTCGGCATGCTCGACGCGGACGGTGACAATATCCCCCGGTTTCACCTCGGTGTCGCCGTTCAGGAACACGCTGCCGTCGATTTCCGGGGCATCGGCGGTGGACCGGCCGATGGCACCGTCTTCATCCACCTCGTCGATGATTACCTTTTGCAGGGTGCCGACCTTGGCGGCCATCTTCACTTCGGAAATCTGGCGCTGATGCTCCATGAAGCGGTGCCAGCGCTCTTCCTTGACCTCTTCGTCGATCTGGTCGGGCAGATCGTTGGCGGTGGCACCCTCAACCGGTTCGTATTTGAAGCAGCCGACGCGGTCGAGTTTGGCCTCGCTCAGCCAGTCGAGCATGAATTCAAAGTCTTCCTCGGTCTCGCCGGGGAAGCCGACAATGAAGGTGGAGCGCAGGGTCAGATCCGGACAGATGTCCCGCCACTTGTTGATGCGGTCCAGAACCTTTTCCTGATTGGCCGGGCGGCGCATTGACTTCAGCACATTCGGGCTGGCGTGCTGGAAGGGGATGTCCAGATACGGCAGGATCTTTCCTTCGGCCATCAGCGGGATCACCGCGTCCACGCTGGGGTAGGGATAGACATAGTGCATGCGCACCCACACCCCCATGTCGCCCAGCGCCCGCGACAGTTCCAGCATATTGGTCTTGATCGGGTTGCCCTTCCAGTCGGCCTCGGCATACTTCAGATCAACGCCGTAGGCGCTGGTATCCTGCGAGATTACCAGCAGTTCCTTGACCCCGGCCTTGACCAGCTTTTCGGCCTCGGCCAGCACGCGGTTGATCGGGCGGCTGACCAGATCGCCGCGCAGCGACGGGATGATACAGAAGGAGCAGCGGTTGTTGCAGCCTTCGGAAATCTTCAGGTAGGAGTAATGACGCGGGGTCAGCTTGATGCCTTCCGGCGGCACCAGATCGACGAACGGATCATGCTGCGGCGGCGCTGCATCGTGGACGGCGGACACCACCGCTTCATACTGATGCGGGCCGGTGACCGACAGCACATTCGGGAACTGTTCCCGGATCAGGGTTTCGTCTTTGCCCATACAGCCGGTGACGATCACCTTGCCGTTTTCGGCCAGAGCCTCACCGATCGCCTCCAGACTCTCCGCCTTGGCCGAATCCAGAAAACCGCAGGTGTTGACGATGACGGCGTCAGCCCCTTCATAGGTCGGCGACACTTCGTAGCCTTCCGCACGCAGGCGGGTCAGGATCCGTTCGGAATCAACAAGGGCCTTCGGGCAGCCGAGGCTGACGATGCCGACGCGCGGCGCGGGGGCGATGGTTTTGGTCATCGGTGAAAATCCGTATTCTCAACAGCCAAAACCGCCAGCCGGTTTGATGCGGGGCGGTGCTGCGGGGGTCAGCCAGAATGCTCGGGCCAGATCGTGTGGGCAGGAGGTAACGCCTTCCGCCCCGCTTGGCAAGAGGAGATGGCGTCAGTCTGCCAACGCGCTGAAGCGGGCCGGGCGGACCCCGGCTTCCTCCAGATCCTCAGCGCAGGCGGCAGAGGACAGATAGGCCAGTTCCCGCTCCCGGGGCCAGGTCAGGCCATCCCGGCTTTTCAGCACGTCATCAGTTTGCCCGGGGTGACAGTGGATCAGGGTACGCGGCCCCGGATCGCGCAGCAGGCGACGGAACAGGGGGCGGTAGTCCTCCGCCATAAAAAAATCATAAAGTCCGCGGAAACTGCTGTTGGCCTGAAATCCGGCCCGATGGGCGAGCCGGTCAAACGGCAGCGAGAGGGCCGTCAGGATCAGGCCTTTGGCGGTGGACCCGCCATGGCGGCGGAGACGCCCGGGGGTTTCAAAGACGGAGCGGAGATAGGGGCGCCGGGGCAGATGCCCATAGCGGCGCGTCATCTCCTGCACCAGAAGGCCGCCGATCTGGGGAAAGCTGTGAACGTGTTGGTGGCCGTCAATATAATCCGGGATATCTCCCCAGACATCCTCAAACCGGTCGAGCTGGGCACGGATCTCGTTGCGGATCGCGGCAGCCGGAAGGCGACGCAGCAGGGCCCGGGACAGGACAGTTCCGACCGGCGGCAGGCGTCCGCCTTCCGCCAGTCCGGCGCAGGCGGTCAGCGGCGGCTGCTCGGTCAGAGTCAGGTGCAGGCCGATATCCGCCGGATGCTGCCGGGTCAGCGCTTTCAGACCGGCTCCGGACGTCTGCCAGTCCGGCAGAGTGGTCATCACGCTGGTGGCACTCAGGCGGCCTTGCGCAATCAGGCCTTCAATCGCCTGACTGACCCCGGGGGACAGGCCGTAATCGTCTGCGCAGATGACAACCGGGTGAATTCTGCGTACCGGACTTGCGAATTTGGTCATAGAGGAACTTCCGGTCTATGGCGGTCTGGCCCACTTCAAGGTATTAGAGAGGCGTCAGCCGGATTGCAAGGCCAAGGCGGACTGGGGTTCCGCCGGGAGAGAGCCGGGCAAGGGTGGCAGACGGGTTTAGAGACAGGTGCAACGTGGCTTGTGCGTTGGATGATGGTGTGACGGTGATGACCGACGAAACGGTGCAGGGGGAAACCGGGCGTGGCCCGTTTCTGTCAGTTGTTGTTCCTGTCTATAACGAGGGCGAGGCTCTGCGGAGTCTGCATGCGCGGTTAACCGCAGTGCTGGGGGCGATGCCCCTGAGCCGCTGGGAAATCGTGCTGGTTGATGACGGTTCCCGCGACAGCAGTTTTGAGGTCATCCGCGATCTGGCGGCGGTGGATCCGGCGGTCCGGGGCTTCCGGTTTGCCCGTAACTTTGGCAAGGAAGCCGGGATGGCCGCCGGTCTGCGGGCCGCTGCCGGGGATGTTGTCGTCCTGATGGACGGTGATCTTCAGCATCCGCCGGAGCTGTTGCCGGATATGCTGGCCCGCTGGCGGGATGGAGCGCAGATGGTGACGGCGGTCCGCCGCTCCCGGCAGACTGACCCGACGACGCGCCGCCTTGCCAGCCGGATGTTCTACTGGCTGTTCCATTACGTCTCTGATGTCGAGATCCCGGAAGGGGCCGGAGATTTCCGGCTGTTCGACCGGGCGGTGGTGAATGCCATCAACAGCCTGCCGGAACGCAACCGTTTCATGAAAGGCATCACCAGCTGGGTCGGTTTCCGGCAGGTGCTGATCGATTTTGAGCCGGCGGAACGGGTTGGCGGGCAGTCGGCATGGCCGTTTCTGCGGTTGTTCAAATATGCGCTGGACGGTATTTCCGCGTTCTCGATGGTGCCGCTGCGGGTGTGGTCCCTGATCGGGCTGGCAATTGCCGTGCTGTCAGTTGTTTATGGCAGCTGGCTTGTGATCCGCACCCTGATCTGGGGGATTGATGTGCCCGGCTATGCCTCGCTGATGGTGGCCGGTCTGTTTATGTCCGGGATTCAGCTGATCAGCCTTGGCGCGCTGGGTGAATATATCGGCCGTATTTTTAACGAAGTAAAAGGACGTCCGCTGTATATCGTTGCCGATCAGGTCGGTAAACACCCCGCAGGGGTGGCGGAGGACGGTAAATGACCATCCGGGAGAAGGCTGCGGCAGCGCGGCTGAGGATGACGGCAGTGCTGCGTGCGCTGACGCTGCGCGATGCCCTGATGATGATCCCGTGGCTGACCGTTGCTTTCGTTCTGGCAACGTTTCCTCTGCATGGCGCCAGCAATGACGAGCTGGTGCAGCACACCTATGGGGAGCTGCTTTGGCGTTACTATGCCTCCGGCATGACTGATCTGGCGGCCTTTTCGTATAAGAATCTGTATCTGTACGGTGGCCTGTTTGATCTGGTCGCAGTCTTTCTGCAGAAACTGGTGCCGGTTGTTGATGTCTGGCATCTGCGGCATCTGCTGTCCGGTCTGATCGGTGTGGTCGGTCTGATCGGCACCGCCCGGGTCGCCCGCCTGCTGATGGGCGACCGCGCCGGGGTGATTGCCATGGTGCTGCTGCTGCTGACCGGTATGTGGTCAGGGGCGATGTTCACCCATACCAAGGATGTCCCCTTTGCGACGGCCATGGTCTGGGCCCTGTACTATGCTTTGCGCTGTGCTGCCGTTCTGCCCCGTCCGGGGATGGGGCTGGTGCTGAAGCTGGGCCTTGCTGTCGGTTGTGCCATCGGTCTGCGGGTCGGTGCGGTGCTGTCCATCGGTTTCATCGGCCTTGCCGTTCTGGGGGCAATGGTCCTTCATTCCGGCGGGATCGCGGCCCGCCTGCGTTTTCTGCTGCTGTCTGTGGTGTCCCTGCTGCCGGGGCTGAGCCTGACCGTGGTGATGATGGCGGTGTTCTGGCCGTGGTCGGTGCAGGATCCCGGCAATATTTTGAAGGCATTGGGAACGTTTTCGCACTTCGCTTTCAGCATGACCACGATGGTCGGGGGTGCGGAGGTGGAGCTGTCGGACGTGCCCCGGACCTATCTGCCGCAATACCTGCTGGTTAAACTCCCGGAAATGACGCTGGCCGGACTGGCCTTGGCGCCGGTTGCGCTGGCCTTCTGGCTGAAACGTCGGGAACGGAATGGCCGGGCCGGACTGGAGACGCTGGCGCGGTGGCTGCCGGTGGTGTTTGCGGCGCTGTTTCCGGTGGTCTACGCCACCCTCAGCCGTCCGCCGATGTACAACGGGATCCGGCATTTTCTCTTCACAGTTCCACCACTGGTCGTTCTGGCGTCTGCCGGATGGGATTTTCTGTTTGCCTTTGTGCGGTCGCTCCGATGGGGGGCATTGTGCCTGCGGGGGGCGGTTGCCGGTTTTGTCCTTCTGGCGGCGGTGCCTCTGGCGTTGATGCATCCGTATGGCTATGCCGGGTTCAACAGTCTGGTCGGCTGGCTGCCGGGGGCCTATGGCGGCTGGGAGACCGATTACTGGTCATCCAGCCTGCGGGAAGCGGGCGAGGAACTGGACCGGGTTCTGGGGCCACGCAAGCTGGGGGAGAGGCGTCATCTGGTCGCGGTCTGTGCTGAGGGCTTTCAGGCCAACGACGTTCTCGATACGCGGTTTGAGATCACCCATGTCTGGGATTCTGCCGAGTTCTTTATTTCGGCCACCCAGATGGGGTGTGACGATACGCTCAGCGGGGCGGTTGTTGCCTCGGTCCGCCGGATGGGGGTACCCTTGGCGGTGGTGAAAGACAGGCGGGCGCTGCTGGAGCGACAGCAGCTGGCCAAACGTCCGGCGGGGCCATAACCTATGGTGATGTCATTGCTTCGGAAAGGGGGCGGCATGCTGCTGTCCCGTCAGTTTCTTCTGTTCGCCTGCGTTGGGGCAGGGGGAACGCTGGCGCACTACGCGGTGCTGATCGGTCTGGTGGAAGTGGCCCGGCTGTCGCCGATGGCCGGAGCCGCCGCCGGTTTTGTGGTTGGCGGATTGGTCAATTATGTTCTGAACCGCACCGTGGTGTTCCGCAGTGACCGTTCCCACACGGAAGCCTTGCCGCGGTTTTTCGCCATCGCCGCGACCGGTCTGGTCTGGACCATGCTGTTGATGGCGGCGATGACCGACGGTCTCGGTCTGCCCTATCTGCTGGCGCAGGCGATGACCACCGGGCTTCTGCTGGTCTGGCATTACCTGCTGAACCGCATCTGGACGTTCCGGCCAGCGGAGCAGGGAGCCGCATAAAAAACAACAGGGCGGTCCGGTGGGGCCGCCCTGCTGCTTTATGGACCCTGCTGCTTTATGGACAGGGGGATCCGCCGGGCGGATCCCCTATTAAGGGGTCAGGCGATATCCTTCAGCACATCGGCGATGGTGCCGACAATGGTATCAATCTGCGCCTTGTCGACGATCAGCGGCGGGCTCAGCGCGATGATGTCACCGGTGGTGCGGATCAGGACGCCCTTGTCATAGCATTTCAGGAAGGCTTCGAAGGCGCGGGCCGTCGGCGCACCCGGGCGGGCTTCCAGCTCAATCCCGGCGACCAGACCCATGTTGCGGACGTCGATCACGTGCGGCAGGTCCTTCAGGGAGTGCACGGCATCTTCGAAGTACGGGGCCAGATCGGCGCAGCGCTGGAACAGATCCTGTTCGCGGTAAACGTCCAGCGTCGCCAGAGCGGCGGCGCAGGCCAGCGGGTGGGCGGAATAGGTGTAGCCGTGGAACAGCTCGATGGCGTTTTCCGGGCCGTTCATGAAGGCATCATAGATGCCCTTGCGGACGAACACCGCGCCCATCGGCACCGCGCCGTTGCTCACGCCCTTGGCGGTGGTGACGATATCGGGCATCACCCCGAAATGATCGACGGCGAAGGGGGAGCCAAGGCGGCCGAACCCGGTGATGACTTCGTCGAAAATCAGCAGGATGCCGTACTTGTCACAGATGGCCCGCAGGCGTTCCAGATAGCCCTTCGGCGGCATCAGCACACCGGTGGATCCGGCCATCGGCTCGACGATCACGGCGGCGATGGTTTCGGCACCATGCAGGGCGACAATCCGTTCCAGATCGTCAGCCAGTTCGGCCCCGTGTTCCGGCTGGCCCCGGCTGAAGGCATTGCGCGCCGGATCATGGGTGTGGCGCATGTGGTCGACACCGGCCAGCAGCGAGCCAAAGAAGCGGCGGTTGTTGACAATGCCGCCGACGGAAATGCCGCCGAAGCCAACGCCATGATAGCCGCGTTCGCGCCCGATCAGACGGGTGCGGGAGGCATCGCCCTTGGCGCGGTGATAGGCCAGCGCGATTTTCAGTGCGGTATCAACGCTTTCCGAGCCGGAATTGGTGAAGAAGACGTGATCGAGATCGCCGGGGATCATCGCCACCAGCCGGGCGGCCAGTTCAAACGCCTTGGGGTGCCCCATCTGGAAGGCCGGGGCGTAATCCAGCTCCTGCGCCTGCTGCTGAATGGCCTCGACGATCTTCGGCTGGGCGTGACCGGCATTGACGCACCACAGACCGGCCGTGCCGTCCAGAACCTGACGGTTGTCGCTGGTGGTGTAATGCATCCCCTCCGCCTTCACGAACAGGCGCGGGTTGCTCTTGAACTGACGGTTGGCGGTGAACGGCATCCAGAATGGGGCCAGATCGTTCGGGGTATTCAGGCTGTCGGGCATGGTGCGCTCCACGGGCGGAAGACAAACGGCGGGAACTGTCAGGCTCCACCTTGCGGTGTCGGCATATGTTTAACAAGACGTTTTCTTCTATGTGGTTATCACGTTGAAAAACATCAAAATGCACTGCATCATGTTCAGGATCGTGAACGCCTGAAACGGCCGGATACAGCCCGATACAGAAAAGGACACACCGATGGATGCCAGTGTGGGGGCCCGCCTGCGGATGGTGCGTGAACGGCAGAACCTCAGCCAGCGGGAGCTGGCGCGCCGGGCCGGGGTGACCAACGCCACCATTTCGTTGATTGAATCCGACCGCACCAATCCGTCCGTGGGATCGTTGAAGCGGGTGCTGGATGGTATTCCGATGGGGTTGGCCGAGTTCTTTGCACTGGAAATGCCGGAGGAGGGGGCGGAGCGGGTGTTCTTCCCGGCGGCTGAACTGGTCGAAATCGGGCGCGGCAAGATCAGCTACCGGCAGGTCGGCACCGACATGACCCGCCGGGCCCTACAGATCCTCCATGAACGCTACGCCCCCGGTACCGACAGTGGCAAGGTCCTGCTGAGCCATGAAGGGGAAGAGGGTGGTGTTATCATCAGTGGGCGAATGGAGGTGACGGTGGGGGAGCAGCGGCGGATTCTTGGCCCCGGGGATGCCTATCTGTTTGACAGCCGGATTCCGCACCGGTTCCGCAATGTCGGGGACGAGGATTGCGTGGTCGTTTCGGCCTGCACGCCCCCGTCGCTTTAGGCCCGCGCATTCTGCCGGTTTTGCCGGTTGATTCCGCATTTTTCCCGGTTCTGCCGCACGGGGTGCGCGGTATCTAAATGCAGGTGAATTTTTTTGCCCTGGGGCGAAAATTTAATTTGCAATCGGGGTCGTTGGATAATAAATCAGCGTCAGTCCGTATTCGCACGTGCCCGTCGCTGCCGGACTGCCCGGCTCTTCCGCTGTTAAGCCCCTGTAGGCTTAGGGAGAAATCAACCGGGATGGCAGCTTAAAGCAACGACGTAACGCGGCTTTTTTGGTCTCTGTCGGCTCTCCACAGGTCGGCGTTACTGAAGAGGCACTTTACTTCATTGCCAAGCGTGCGGATTGCACTCCCCAATCCGAAAAACCAACGCGCATGGGTAAACGTCCGGCAACCCCCGGGCGTCTGTGCGTTGGCCACGAACAGCAAGCACAACATGCCTTTATTCCGACGGCGCCGGAGCTGTCGGGATCCGGCCCGGTATTCGGCATTTCCACCAGCCGCCCCGGCCCCGGATGGCTTTCCGGTCCCCGACTTATCTTCACTGCTTCGTCAAGGGACGTGCTGCAATGACCGACCGTATCCGCCAGTTCCTCGAAACCCGTCGACCGGAAGGCCCGTGCCTTGTGGTGGACCTCGATGTGGTTCGCCAGAACTATCAGGCTTTTGCCAATTGCCTGCCGGAAACCCGTGTTTTCTATGCCGTAAAGGCCAATCCCGCCCCGCAGATTCTGTCGCTTCTGGCGGAAATGGGGTCGTGCTTCGACACCGCCTCGGTGGCGGAAATCGAGATGGCGCTGGCCGCCGGGGCGACCCCGGACCGTATTTCTTACGGCAATACCATTAAGAAAGAACGCGACATCGCCCGCGCCTGGGGCATGGGCGTGACCATGTTTGCCTTTGATTCCATCGAGGAGCTGGAAAAGATCGCCCGCTCCGCGCCGGGATCGCGGGTGTACTGCCGCATCCTGTTCGACTGCGAAGGTGCCGAATGGCCGCTGTCCCGCAAGTTCGGCTGCGCCCCGGAAATGGCGGTGGATCTGATGGAACAGGCCCGGCGCCTGGGCCTGAAGCCCTATGGCATTTCCTTCCATGTCGGCTCGCAGCAGCGTGACGTCACCACCTATGACCGTGCGCTGAGCATTGTCGGCAGCATCTTCCGCACCCTGTCGGAACGCGGGATTGAGCTGTCGATGGTCAACATGGGCGGTGGCTTCCCGACCCGTTACCTGCGGGATATCCCGGCGGTGCAGGCCTACGGCGATGCCATTGAGACTGCGCTGCGCCGTCACTTCGGCAACAATCTGCCGGAAACTATCATTGAACCCGGCCGCGGCATGGTCGGCAATGCCGGTGTCCTGCAATCCGAGGTGATCCTGATCTCCCGCAAGTCCACCACAGAAGGGGAACTGCGCTGGGTGTATCTGGATATCGGCAAGTTCGGCGGTCTGGCTGAGACCATGGACGAGGCGATCCGCTACCCGATCCGCACCCCCCATGACGGGGACTCCACCGAGCCGTGCATCCTTGCCGGTCCGACCTGTGACTCCGCCGACGTGCTGTACGAGAAGACCCCGTACCCGCTGCCGGTGTCGCTGGAAATCGGTGACAAGGTGCTGTTCGAGGCGACCGGGGCCTACACCACCACCTATTCGGCGGTGGCGTTCAACGGCTTTGCTCCGTTGCAGTCGTTCTACATCTGATCCGATTTATATCGTTTCTGTCTGCAATCACAGGGCACCCGGCCGCCCAGGCCGGGATGGGCCAGGGAGGCCCACAGACATGATCCAGATTTCCCACGAAACCGCCGCTGATCACGCCGGTATCGAAACTCTGCTCGACCTCTGCTTCGGGCCGGATCGTACTCTTAAGACCTGCCAGCGCCTGCGCGACGGTCAGGCCCCGGTTGACGGGCTGGCGTTCGTCATCCGGGATTCCGCCCAGCAGGTGATTGCCACCCTGCGCTTCTGGGCGATCAGCATCGGCGGGGAAACCCGGTCGCTGCTGCTCGGCCCGCTGGCGGTGCATCCGCGCCTTCAGAGCCTTGGCCTCGGCTCCCGCCTGATCCGCTACGGGATCAATCAGGCGGCGGCGCTTGGCCATGGCAGTGTGGTGCTGGTGGGGGATGAACCCTACTACCGCCGCTTCGGATTCGAAGCCGGCCTGACCCTTGATATGGATCTGCCCGGCCCGGTGGACCGCGCACGGTTTCTCGCTCTTGAGCTACGTCATGGCGCTCTGACCGATGCCCGTGGCATGATCACCCCCGTTGAAACGGGGGATGATCTGCCGTCGCTGGCACTGTCGTCGGCGCTGTGCGTTTCCCCTTTCACCCCGTCTCGCTTGTGAGGTGTCCCGGCGGCCGGAGTCTGCAAAGGTCGCCGTTGATTTAGGAGCTTGTTTGAATGAGTGAATGGAAGCGGCTTGCCCGTTTTGATGGTCCGATCGTCATCATTGGTTTTGGCAGCATCGGTCAGGGTATTTTGCCTTTGATCCTGCGTCATATCGACGCACCCCGTGACGCCATTACCATCATCGCGCCCGATGACAGTGACCGGGCCATCGCAGACGCCGAAGGCATCCGTTTCCTGCAAACCGCCCTGACCCGGGACAATGTCCGTTCGGTTCTGGAACCGATTCTGGCGGGCACTCCCGGCTTTATCGTCAATATGTCGGTGAATGTGTCCTCACTGGATCTGATCCGTCTGGCGCAGGGGTGGGGTGCCCTCTACATCGACACCTGCATTGAACCGTGGGAAGGCGGCTACACCGATACCAGCAAGTCGGCGTCGCAGCGGTCCAACTATTCTATGCGGGAAGAGGCTCTGGCCGTGCAGGCGCAGTTCCCCGGCGGGAAAACTGCGGTGATGGCCCATGGCGCCAATCCCGGGCTGGTCAGCCATTTCGTCAAGCGGGCCCTGCTGACCGTTGCGGCGGACACCGGTGTTGACACTCCGGTGCCGACGGACCGTTCCGGTTGGGCGGCGCTGGCGGAAACGCTGGGGATCAAGGGGATCCATATCGCCGAGCGCGACACCCAGACCACCGCCCGCCCGAAAGTGCGGGGGGAGTTCTGGAACACCTGGTCGATTGACGGGTTTGTCGGCGAAGGCATGCAACCGGCTGAACTCGGCTGGGGCACCCATGAAAAGGGCTTGCCGGAAGATGGTTTCCGGCATGATTTCGGCTGTGACGCCGCCATTTATCTGGGCCGTCCGGGGGCCAGCACCCGGGTGCGGACGTGGACGCCGATGGAAGGCCCGTTCCATGGTTTCCTGATTACCCATAATGAAGCGATTTCCATCGCTGACTTCCTGACGGTGCGGGAAAACGGTGCGGTCCGCTATCGTCCGACCGTGCATTATGCCTACCATCCCTGCGATGCCGCAGTTCTCAGCCTGCATGAGCTGGCTGGGAAGGAGTGGGCGGAACAGCCGGTGTACCGCCTGCTGAACGGCGAACTGACCGAAGGCCGGGATGAGCTGGGTGTGCTGCTGTACGGCCATGCAAAGAATGCATACTGGTATGGCTCTCACCTGAGCGTGCAGGAAGCCCGCGATCTGGCCCCATATCAGAACGCCACTGGCCTTCAGGTCACGGCGGCGGTGCTGGGCGGTATGGTCTGGGCGATCAACAATCCGGATGTCGGGCTGATTGAGGCTGATGAACTGCCGCATGAGGATATTCTTGCGGTTGCCGGGCCTTATCTGGGCCCGGTTGTCGGTGAGTATACCGACTGGACCCCGCTGGATGGCCGTGAAAAGCTGTTCCCCGAAGATGTTGATCATCAGGATCCGTGGCAGTTCCGCAACGTTCGGGTCCGCTGATCCGATCTGACCTGTCTGTAAGACGGAACGGCGCCGGGGGAAACTCCGGCGCCGTTCCTGTTTGTTTTCAGGGAGTCGGAGGGTGGTATTCGGGTGCTGCATGCCTGCTGAGTGTGCAGGTGCGTTTCTGGATTTCGGAAAAGATAAGCATTCCAACGGGCTGTTTCTGCTGCGCAGGCGAAAGTCCGCATTAATACTGATGTTAAAAACAGACAAAACTTATTGGGTATTGCCAAGCTGTGGAAAGTAAACCAATCATTGTTATGCAGGGTGATGGGGCTGCCACAGTGTCATTTATGGCCGGATTGCCGTGAATTGACATAAATCGATTGTTATCAATCCTGAAGGGTTGGTCGTTCCTGATTAAACAGAATTTGGCTGATCCAGAAAAACGCTCTGCTCTTTAAAAGGTCGGGGTGTGTGTATCCGTAAGTCCGTGCCCCGCTTCTTCTGACCAGATAACTGTCGCTTCGGGCGTCGTGTCTGGAGAAGGAACGGCGGGACCGGGCAAGGATCACAGATAAGCTGATCCGGCTTAATGCACTGTATGACAGAACGGTTTGCTGCGTTTCTCCGACACCGGCTGAAGCCCGCTTTTCCGCAGAGTGCTGTCACGTCGCTGTCGTTTCTGGACAAGGGATCCGGGCCGGGAAAACCGGGGCCGGACGGCTCAGGGGTCTTTGACGCCCGGGGAGAACAGACGCGATGACAAACGCTGATTCATGGGGCCGTGTGGCCGCCGCTGTGTTCCGTGCTGCCAAAGCCAGCGCCGGGGCCCTGTTGATTCTGGGCTTCAGCAGTGGGGCCGCCCTGTCAGACGGTCAGCCGCAGCCATGGCAGATGACCTTTCAGGCTGCGGCCTCTCCGGTGATGGAGCGGATCACCAGCCTGCATAACTACATCACCGTGGTGATGATTCTGGTGGTGGTGCTGGTGATGGCCCTGCTGGCCATCGTGATGGTCCGCTTTAATGCCAAGGCCAACCCGAAACCGCAGACCTTCAGCCATAACACCGTGCTGGAAGTGGCATGGACCGCCATTCCGGTGCTGATCCTGCTGGTGATCGCGGTGCCGTCGTTCAAGCTGCTGTATTTCATGGACCGGACCAGTGACGCCGACTTCACTCTGAAGGTCACCGGCCACCAGTGGTACTGGTCCTACGAATACCCGGATCACAATCTGTCCTTCGACAGCTTCATGAAGGATGCGTCGGCGCTGGAGCCCAATGATCCGCGCCTGCTGGCGGTGGACAATGAAGTGGTGATCCCGGTCGGGGCCACGGTGCGGGTGGTGATGACCTCGCAGGATGTCATTCACGCGTGGGCGGTTCCGGCGCTGGGGGTCAAGACCGACAGTATGCCCGGCCGGCTGAACGAGACCTGGATCCGGGCTGACCGGGCTGGCACTTTCTATGGACAGTGTTCCGAGCTGTGCGGGGTCAATCACGGGTTCATGCCGATCGCGGTGCGGGCGGTCAGCGCCGAGGAGTTCAAGGGCTGGGTGCAGAAGACGCAGGCCCGTCTGGGAACCGCCGGGACAACGGAAGTGGCCTCTGTGAAGCCATAAAGGACCGTTGCCGCCGGTTGCCGGGGGGACACAGGGAGAAAGACGATCATGCACAGCGCATATGACCATGATCACCACGCACACACCGCACCGGGCGGGCATGCCGATCACCCCCGGGTAACCGGCTGGCGGCGGTGGCTGTATTCGACCAATCACAAAGATATCGGCACCATGTATCTGGTGTTCGCGGTGATTGCCGGGCTGATCGGGGCCGGGATGTCGGTTCTGATCCGGCTGGAACTGCAAACGCCGGGGGTGCAGTTTTTCAGTGATGATTTCCAGCGCTACAACGTGTTCGTCACCTCGCATGGCCTGATCATGATCTTCTTCGTGGTCATGCCCGCCTTGATCGGCGGTTTCGGCAACTGGTTCGTTCCCTTGATGATCGGGGCACCGGATATGGCGTTTCCGCGCATGAACAACATCAGTTTCTGGCTGCTGCCGCCCGCCTTTCTGCTGCTGGTGATGTCCGGGCTGACCGGTGTCGGGCCGGGCACCGGCTGGACCATGTATCCGCCGCTGTCAACGCTCGGGCACATGGGGGACTCCGCCGTTGATCTGGGCATTCTGGCGCTGCATATCGCCGGGGTGGGGTCAGTGCTGGGGGCAATCAACTTTCTGGTCACCATCATCAATATGCGGGCACCGGGGATGACCCTGCACCGCATGCCGCTGTTCGTGTGGTCGATGCTGGTGACGGCCTTTCTGCTGGTGTTCAGCCTGCCGGTGCTGGCCGGGGCGCTGACCATGTTGCTGACCGACCGTAATTTCGGCACCACCTTCTTCGATCCGGCAGGCGGGGGCGACCCGATGCTGTACCAGCACCTGTTCTGGTTTTTCGGGCATCCGGAGGTGTACATCATGATCCTGCCCGCCTTCGGGATCATCAGCCATATCATCTCGACGTTTTCCCGTAAGCCGGTGTTCGGTTACCTCGGGATGGCCTATGCGATGGTGTCGATCGGCGGTATCGGCTTCGTGGTGTGGGCACATCACATGTATTCGACCGGTCTGGATGTGAACACCCGGGCCTATTTCCTCGCCGCCACCATGTGCATTGCCGTGCCGACCGGAATCAAGGTGTTCTCGTGGATCGCCACCATGTGGGGTGGGTCGATTACCTTTAAGACTCCAATGCTTTATGCTGTCGGTTTCATCTTCCTGTTTACCATTGGTGGGGTGACCGGGGTGGTGCTGGCCAATGCCGGGGTCGATATTGCCCTGCATGACACCTACTACGTGGTGGCACATTTCCACTACGTGCTGTCCCTCGGGGCGCTGTTTGCCATGTTCGGCGGCTTCTATTACTGGATCGGCAAGATGTCGGGGCGGGAGTATCCGGAGCGGCTGGGGCAGATCCAGTTCTGGATCATGTTCACCGGCGTTAACCTGACGTTCTTCCCGCAGCATTTCCTGGGGCTGTCGGGGATGCCCCGCCGGATTCCGGATTATCCGGATGCATTCGCCGGGTGGAATCTGGTGTCGTCCGTCGGGGCCTATATCTCGGCCTTTGGGGCGGTGTTCTTTCTGTTCGTGGTGTGGCGGACCTTTGCCGCCGGACGGCAGGTGGCGGCCAACCCGTGGGGCGAAGGGGCGACGACGCTGGAATGGACCCTGTCCAGCCCGCCGCCGGAGCACTGTTTTGAAGAACCGCCGGTTTTGGCTTCAACAGGGCATCACTGACTCCTCAGGGACCCCTCAAGGCCCCCTCAGCGCGGGGAAGGAACCATCATGCAGACCCACAGCGGCAATGGGCGTATCGCGTTTCTGTTTGCCGGTCTTGCGATGGCCATGGTCGGCGCGGCCTTCGCGGCAGTTCCGCTCTACCGTCTGGTCTGCGCGATAACCGGGCTGGAAGGAACCCCGAAGAGCGGATCCTATGTGGCCGCGTATACCGGGGCAGGCGGACAGGCGGCACAGGTCCGGCTGACGGTGCGGTTTGATGCCAATGTCGCGGCGGGATTGCCATGGCAGTTCGCTCCGGGACAGACGCAGATGGCCCTTTACGCCGGAGAGCCGGTGCTGGCGATATATCGGGCGACCAACACCGGCACCCAGCCGGTCACCGGGACGGCCACCTTCAACGTCACCCCGATGAAAGCCGCGCAATACTTTAATAAGATTGAGTGTTTTTGCTTTTCTGAACAAACCTTGCAACCGGGGCAAACGGCGGAGATGCCGGTTCAGTTCTTTATTGATCCGGCCCTGCTGAGCGATCCTCTGGTTAACGATGTGCGTACGGTGACGCTGTCTTACACCTTTTTCGAAAAGAAAAGCTGAGCCCCGGCCGGTTATGCCCGGCACGGAGACAGGGGAGACCCGATCATGAGTGCAGCCGGTGTCCGCAAGCATCCGTTCCATATCATCGCCCCCAGTCCATGGCCGGCGCTTGGCTCCCTTGGGGCCTTTGTCCTCGCCGTCGGGGCGGTGCAGTATTTTCACGGCAGCCCGCCATGGCTGATGCTGGCCGGGTTCGGGCTGGTGCTGTTGACCATGGCCCTCTGGTGGCGTGATGTGATCCGCGAAAGCCGGGTGGACCGCGCCCACACCGGGCCGGTGCGCACCGGCCTGCGGATGGGGATGGGGCTGTTCATCGGGTCCGAGGTGATGTTCTTCGTCGCTTTCTTCTGGGCCTATTTCCACAACGCCCTGCACATCGGGCCGGTCACGCAGGGGGTGTGGCCCCCGGCGGGCATTGAAACGGCGGATCCCTTCGGCCTGCCGCTGATCAACACGGTGATCCTGCTCAGTTCCGGTGTGGTGCTGATGTGGGCGCGTGGCGGTATCGCTGCCGGGCAGCGGGGGCGGTTGGTGGGCGGTCTGGCGCTGACGGTGGCGCTGGGGATCTGCTTTCTGGTGTTGCAGGCGATTGAATACGGCCATCTGGCCTTTGCGTTCCGGGACGGCATCTACCCGTCCACCTTCTACATGGCCACCGGGTTCCACGGGTTCCATGTGTTTGTCGGAGTCTGCATGCTGGGCGTGATGCTGCTGCGGGCGATGCGGGGGCATTTTGACGGGGATAAACATCTGGGGTTCGAGTTCGCGGAATGGTACTGGCATTTTGTTGATGTGGTGTGGGTCTTCCTGTTTGTGTTCATGTACTGGTGGGTTGCGGCCTGATCCTCTTTCCCTGAAGCGGATCAGCAGGTAAGAGAAAGGGGCTCCGGCGTGCTGTCGGGGGCCCTTTTTCTGTGAAGCGGAAGCCGATGCCATGGATACGCGTGAACTGAGCAGCCCGGCGCTGAAGTGGGCCGGGGACGGAACGCCCTGCTCGGGGACTTTCGATGATGTCTACTTCATCATCGGCCATGGTCTGGCCGAAAGCCGCTACGTGTTTCTGGAAGGGACCGGGCTGCCGCAGGCGTGGCAGGGGCGGGACCGCTGGACAGTGGCGGAAACCGGTTTCGGGACCGGCCTCAATTTCCTGCTGACGTGGCAGGCGTGGCGGGAGGATCCGCAGCGCTGCGGCCATCTGTCCTACTGCTCGGTCGAAGGGTTTCCGCTGCGGCGGGAGGATCTGCGCCGGGCACTGGCCCTGTTCCCGGAGCTGTCTCCGCTGGTGGAGGAACTCCTGCGGCACTGGCCCGCTCCGGTGCCGGGCATCCATACGCTGTCGTTTGAAGGGGGGCGGGTCCGCCTGCTGCTGCTGTTCGGGCCGGTTCTGCCGATGCTGTCGGGCCTGATGGCGCGGGTTGATAGCTGGTTTCTCGACGGTTTTTCCCCGGCAAAAAATCCTGATATGTGGTCGGCTGCGGTTCTGCGGCGGGTGGCGGCCCTGTCTGCCCCCGGGGCAAGGCTGGCAAGCTTCACCGCCGTCACGCAGGTCCGGCAGGATTTGCAGGCGGCAGGGTTTGTGACGGAGCGGCGCAAGGGCTTCCGGTATAAGAAGCATTGCCTGACGGCAGTGTTGCCACAGGCCCCGGAGCCGTCCGGAGCGCCGTGGCTGCGGCTGCCGCCTGCGCTGGCACCGGGGGCACGGATTGCGGTGATCGGGGCCGGGGTCGCGGGCTGTGCGGCTGCCCGTGCCCTGCGCCGGGCCGGGTTTGATCCGGTGCTGGTCGACCGCCACGGGCAGGAGGGTCGGGAAGGCTCCGGCAACCCCTGCGGCCTGCTGAAGCCCCGGGTGACGCTGGATGGTGGGGTCCATTCCCGGTTTTACGGGGCGTCCTTCCGGCATATGAAGCGTCTACTAGGAGACCTTGGGGAGGCGGTTGCCTTTTTTCCCGGCATCCTGACGGTCGCGGCGGAGGAACAGGAGGAAGAGCATTTGCGGGCGCTGGCCGCAACCCTGCCCGAGGATATCGGATACTGGGTTGATGGACCGGAAGCGGGGGCACTGACCGGCCTGAAGGGAAGTCGGGGCGGCCTGTGGATGCCCGATGCCGGGGCGATGCACCCGCCTGCCGTCTGTAGCGCCCTGCGCGGGGAGATCCCGTTGATTGAGGCCGACGTAACGGCCCTGACGGCCGAAGGGTCCCGCTGGCATCTTACCGGGGCGGATCTGACGGTGGATGCGGTGGTGCTGGCCGCCGGGGCGGTGACGCCGCTGCTGTGGCCGCAGGCGGATCTGCCGATCCGCTCCAATCGCGGCCAGATCACCCTGATTGCCGACAGCGCCGATCTTCCGGGCGGGGCGCTGTCCTTTGGCGGGTATCTGTCACCGCGTGCCGCCCTGCCGGGGCAGCGCGTGGTGGGGGCCACCTATGACCGCTGGGGCGATCCGCAGCGCCCGGGATGGGATCAGCCGACTGCTGCCGACGACGCCCGGAACATGGAGGTGGCGGAGGACAAGGTGCCGCTTTCCACGCCGTGGGCGGAGCGCCCGGTGATCGCCAGCCGGTCCAGCCTGCGGGCGACCATTGCTGACCATATGCCGATGACCGGCCCGCTGTTCGACGCCGCCCGCTGGCGGGAGCTGTATGACGGGTTGCATCATGGCTGGCCCCACAGCCGTTATCCGGCGGCGGACTGGGTGCCCGGCCTGTATGTGCTGGGGGCGCTGGGGTCCCGTGGGTTCCAGACCGCGGCCCTGATGGCGGAGACACTGGCCGCCCTGTGCAGTGGCAGTCCGCTGCCGCTGGAGGAAGACCTGTTTGCGGCGGTGCTGCCCTCCCGGTTTGTGCTGAAGGAGATGAAGCAGCCGCCGCAGCGCCGGGCCAGACAGAAGCCGTCGGCCACAGAAGCGCGGTGATCTTACCGTGGTGTGGTCAGGATGGGCAGGAAGTGAGCGGTGAACAGGCCGAAGGCGATCACCCAGGCGGCTCCGGCCAGCAGCATGCCTTCCATATAAAAGCCGGGTAGGGCAATCGGCACCACGACGCGGACCACTGCCGCCAGCGATACCAGCGCGAAGGCTGATGTCAGGCCGGGGGAGCTGCTGAGGGGGCGGCCGGTATGACCGAGGGAGGCGCGGCACATCACGCCGAGGATCAGGGTGCCCGCCGCCCCGGTGGTCAGGGCATGCAGAGATGCGGCTTCCGGCAGGAAGGACAGTGCTGCCAGCCCGCGCAGCAGGTAGCCGATGCCCATCCACAGGGCCCCGATATGCAGCACCAGCAGCAGGGGTTCGGACCGCACCCGCCAGCCCTGCCACAGGGCGAGGCGGACCAGCAGGGCCACCGCTGCCAGCAGGGCACCGCCTGCGGTCAGCATCGGCTGGCTGTTCAGGTCTCCGGCCAGCACCAGCAGAATTCCGGCAATCGCCGCCGGGGTCCACGGCATCAGCGGCACCGCCGGGGGCAGGGGCAGCCTCTGCGCCGACAGCCAGTTGCGGGAGAACGCCGGGGTGATCCGCCCGCCGATCACCGTCATCAGCAGGGTCAGCACATCCAGCGCCATCAGCCGTCCGGCCCGGCCACCATCCTGCAAAATATCCAGCATGCCGAGATGACTGAGGAGCTGGGCCACCCACAGCAGGGTGATCACCCCGATCACCGCCATGTTCTGGCGTTTGCCGCTGCGGATCACCGGCCCGGCCAGCGTGCTGATCAGCGCGGGCAGAAACAGCAGATCCAGCCCGGCCACCACCGGCCCCGGCAGAACGGCGGAGGACCACAGGGCAATCCGCCCGGCCAGCCACAGCCACACCAGCGCCGCCAGCCGCATTCCGGCCACCGGGCGGTGCCCGGTCCAGTTGGGGACGGCGGTCAGCAGAAAGCCACCGACCGCTGCCCCGGCGAACCCGAACAGCATTTCGTGGGCATGCCAGACATAGGGCGGCGGGCTGACAGAAATTTTTACGAAGGCCCCCCCGGCATGATGCACTCCCAGCCACACCATCCAGAATACCAGCGACAGGGCGGCGTGGAGACCGGCGGCAAGGAAAAAGGGCCTGAAGCCACCGCTGAGGAGGGCAGTCAGAGACGGGCGGCGGTCGGGGGCATAAACGCGGGGGGAGGCAGGCATGAGGGGGCACCTGATGGATCGGGGGAATTGTCTGAAGGCAGCGTGCGGCAGCCGGGCCGGAGGTACCTTGATGACGGTCAAGGCCTGCGGGCACGACCCTATGCGAAACCCCTGTGTGGACTGACGCCGATACAGTAGGCTTGCAGTCGCAAGGCCCGCTGAAACCCGCCGCAGGAGCAGACATGACCCCGCTGATTCTTGCCGTTCTGGTCTTCATTGCCGCACACAGCATTCCGGCATCTCCGGCCGTACGGGGGGCGTTGATCCGCCGTCTTGGCCGCCCGGTGTACCTTGCCGCCTATTCTCTGCTGTCCCTGTTGCTGGTGGTGTGGGTTGCCGTCGCCTACCGGCAGGCCCCCTATGTCGGCCTGTGGGGGCCAGATATTAGGCTGCACTGGGTGCCGGTGCTGGGGATGCCGGTGGTCTGCCTGCTGATCTGTGCCGGTCTTGTGACCCCCAATGCGCTGTCACTGACTTTCCGGGGGGGGATGGGGGACCGGGCTATGCCGCCGTTGCTGCGGGTCAGCCGTCATCCGGTGCTGATCGGGCTGGCTCTGTGGGCGCTGCTCCACATGATTGCCAACGGCGATGCGGCCAGCCTGATCCTGTTTGGCCTGATGGGGGGGCTGGCGCTGGGCGGGATGGGGATGATGGATGTCCGCCGCCGCCGGAGTCTGGGGGCGCAGGTGTGGCAGGAGCTGGCCGATCAGGCCCCACGCCTGAACCTGCGGGCATTGCCCGCACTGCTTCGGTCCGGCCCGCTGTTCTGGGTGGGCTGTGCGGCAGCAACCCTGCTTTATGCTCTGCTTTTGGGGCTGCATCAGCCGGTTATCGGCGTGTCACCGCTGCCGTGGTGAGTTTTCCTTGAACGAACGCACAGAGTGCGCCATATCTAGGGTGTCCCCGCCATGGGGAGGCCGGTTCCGGGCTGCGCGTGCCATTGTCTGCGCGCCGGGGACCGCCCTGGAGACGGTGCCGTCTTCGGCGCACGCCGTGCCAATTCGCTGACAGGTTTACTCGGATGATGTCTGCCGCCTTTTCCCGACGCGCCCTCCTGCGGGCGGCTCTGTCCCTGTCCGGCCTGCTGGCGCTGTCGCCGCTGGCGGAGCTGCGGGCCGAGGGGCCGCAGCAGGCAATCCGGATCGTCGGATCCTCAACGCTCTATACCATGACCTCTGACGTGGCGGAGCTGTTCGGAAAAGGGACCCGGTATCCGGCTCCGGTGGTGGAAAGCACCGGCACCGGCGGTGGTTTCAAGCTGTTCTGTGCGGGAAATGGCGCCGGGACCCCTGATATCGCCATGGCATCGCGCCCGATGACGGAGGGGGAGCGCCAGCAGTGCGATTCTGCCGGGGTGACGGCAGCGGAAGCGTTGCCGTTGGGCACCGGGGGGGTGATTGTGGCGATGGCGGCGGATGCGCCGTCCTATCCGCTCTCCCTGCGGCATCTGTGGCTGGCGTTGGCGGCGAAGGTGCCGGTGGACGGTAAGCTGGTGACCAATCCGTACCGGACATGGCGGTCCATTGATCCGGCCCTGCCGGATCTGCCGATTCAGGTTTATGGTCCGCCGCCGACGTCGGGGACCCACGATGCCCTGCTGGGGATGATCCTTGATGTGGCCTGCCATGAGGACCCGGCCATGGTCGGGCTGCCCCTGCGTGAGCGCCTTGATGCCTGCGAACGCCTGCGCGAGGACGGGGCCTATATCCACGCCGGTGAATCAGACGAAATGCTGTCCCGCCGTTTGCTGTCCAATCCTAAAGCGGTGGGGATTGTCGGCCATCAGGTGCTGGATCAGCACCGGGGCCTGAAGGCGGCGACCCTGAACGGGGTGGCACCGACCGCTGCCACCGTACAGGACCGCAGCTACCCGCTGGTGCGGACCCTGTATCTGTATGTGAAGGCAGCCCATCTGCCACGGACGCCGGGGCTGGGGCGCTTTGTCTCGACCTATCTGTCGAACGGAATGATCGGCCCGGACGGACGGCTGACCTCCCTCGGGCTGGTGCCGCTGGGGGACAGTGCCCGGCAGGCGGCGATTGAACGGGCGCGGACCCTGGGGCCAGGGATTTAACAGGATCCGCGCCGCTCATCCGGGGTAGAATGTTCTACCCCGAACCGGTAAGCCTCCCGGCTTATGGCTTAAACTCGTACACCACATTGGAGCCCCGGGATTCAAAGGCGACCTTCAGCAGGCGGTCCTGATCATCAAACCAGAAGGAGCGGACCAGATCGCCGCTGACGCTGTATTTTCGGGCCTTGAAACTGTGGCTGCCGATCTCGACGGTTTCGGCCTGCGGGCCGGAGGTGCTGACCTTGTAGTCGGTGCCGTCGAAGGCGGACAGCAGGGCCGGGGCCTTCAGGTTGGCCGTGTTCCATTGATCATGGATCAACGTTTCTGCCGGGCGGCTGGATGTGCCGCCATCTGCCGTCACCTGTAACACTCCGCCTTCGGCCTTGGCGGTGACGGTGTGTTTGCTGCCGTCGTCATTGGTTGTGGCGGTCAGGGATTGCAGGCGCCCGCCCTGCCAGACCTCCCGCGAGGAATGCTCAAAGCGGAAGGCGGTGACAAAGGCGATCTTCACCGCGATGTCGGTCTTGATATCGACCTGAAGCTGATCACCGGCCGGAGTAAACGTGATGGCGTGATCCCCGATCGGGGAGCCATCGCGGAAAACGGTGTAGCGCCACGTTCCGGCCGCTGGATCAGCGGCATCGGCGGGCAAGGCGGTCCCGGCGAGGCTGGCAATCATTCCGGCGGCAAGAAGCCCGCGCCGCAGGGCAGCGCTGTGGATCATGGTCATTCTGGTGTCCTTTTCTGACGTGGGCGGGGTGGGGCCGCCGTCTCCCTGACTATGCTGAAGGGCCATCTTGACGTGGCCTGCACATAAGGGCGCCATAGGGCAGGAAAACCTGTCAAGCGTCAGAAAGGTAACGTATGGGCAGGTAATTAAAGTCGAAAATCAGGATTTTTTCTCAGGGGGCTGTCCTGACGGGTTAAGGCCTGACGCCGCCGGGCTTGCCGTGGGCATGGCAACAAAGCTGTTCCGCTCCTCGGGCAGCGGCGCGGCACGGCGGCGGAGTCGCCATTGGGTGAAGGCTGCCACCAGAAGGGCGACCGCCCCGGAGTAAACAAACAGCCCGGAGGGACCCATCGCCTGCATGGTCAGGCTGGCCAGTGTCGGCCCGGCGGCAGAGCCGACCGCCCACGACAGCAGCAGGGCGCTGGTGGCGGGAACGATCTGTTCCGGCTGGCAGCGGTCCCCGGCGTGGGCGACGCAGATGGAATAGACCGACATCGACCCCGCTGCCCACAGGCCGAGCAGGATCCACGCCATCCATCCCGGTGCCCCCGGCCACAGCAGCGGCAGGGCGGCGGTGGCCAGACAGGCCAGTGCGGCGGCGATGGTGGCATAGACGATCACCCGGCGGCGGTCGGTGCGGTCCGACAACCAGCCCAGCGGCCACTGACCCAGCAGGCTGCCGACCTGAATGGCGGCGAGAAGACCGGCGGAATAGACCGTGGTCAGGCCGATCTGTGCCCCCCAGGCCGGAACAATATTGATGGTGGCGGTGTTGGTCAGCCCGGCGGCAAAGGCCCCGGTCACGGCTGCCGGAGCAATGCGGAACAGCGTCAGCAGGCCCATCGGCCGGGAATCCGGCAGGGTCGGGCTGCTGGATCGGGTGGACGCCACCGGGATCAGCGACAGGGAGATCAGGGCGGCCATCACCATCATCGGCCCCGGTCCGGCCACCGGGGTCACCGCCAGCAGCAGCGGCCCGGCAATCAAGGCGATCTTGGTGGCGACCAGATACAGCGACAGGACCCGGCCCCGCTGATCCTGCGGTGCCCGGTCGGTGATCCAGCTGTCGGCCACGGTATACAGCACGGCCATGCAGACCCCGGTCACGCTGCGCAGGGCTGTCCACAGGGCCGCATCAACGGCAATGGCGAAAGACAGCACCATCACCGACAGCGCGGCGGCGGCAATAGCGTAGGCGCGGATATGCCCGACCGCCCGCACCAGAGTCGGGGCCATCAGGCAGCCGACAAGAAAGCCGACGGAATAGCCGGTGGCCATGATGCCGACGCTGATCGCGCCCATCCCTTCCCCCACCATCCGCAGTGGCAGAAGGGCGGTCAGAACGCCATTGGCCCCTTGCAGCAGGGTGACACCAAGGACGACGGCGATGACGGACAGAAAAGCGGAATTCATAATGTATCCAAAGTATGCCGACGGAGGATGGACGTAAAGCCGGAAACCGCCCCGGTAAGCGTCAGCTGCGGGGAGGCTATGCAGATTTGCTGATACTCCTTGTTACAGATCTGGGGGTTAATGGGGGGCTGACCTGTAACGCCGCCTGCCTCTGGCCTGCTGACGGAGATGACGTGAATGCTGTGTGATGCCCGTGCGGATAACATCTATTACACCGCATCGCTGGCGGCCTTCGCCGATGATTACGCGCAGGCGCGGCGGGAGTTTCTGTTTGCCGTGGACGGGCAGGGCCTGAGTGCGGGGCATCACCGCCATCCGCTGGCCGGGCCGGTGGCCGAGGCGCTGGCCTGTGACACCGTATGGATCGGTCCCCGCGCCGCCCGCCGGGTGCTGGTGGTGATTTCCGGGACCCATGGGGTGGAAGGGTTTGCCGGGTCGGCGGTACAGACCGACTGGCTGCTGGGCAAGGGGCCGTCGTCCCTGCCGGATGGCTGTGCGGTGCTGCTGGTGCATGGCATCAATCCCTGGGGGTTTGCGTGGCTGCGCCGCACCACCGAGGACGGGGTGGACCTGAACCGGAACTTTGTTGATTTCTCGGCCCCCCTGCCGCAGGACGAAGGCTATGCCGAACTGGCCGACGCCCTGATTCCGGAGGCCCTGATCGGGGAGCCGGTGTTCGGCGCACAGGATGCGCTGGACCGCTATAAGCTGCTGCACGGTCAGCGCGCCTATGAAAACGCCCTGACCAGCGGGCAGTACACCCATCCTTTGGGGCTGTTTTATGGCGGCGATGCACCGACATGGTCCCGCCGGACCCTGGAAACCATTGCGCAGGATTATGATCTGGCCGGGCGTGCCGCCCTGTGCGTGATTGATCTTCACACCGGCCTTGGCCCGTTCGGCTATGGCGAGCTGATCAGCGACCATCAGCCGGAAAGCCGGTCGGCGTGGCTGGCCCGCCGCTGGTTCGGCCAGAGTGTTACCGAAGCCTTCCTCGGCACCTCCACGTCCGGCCCCAAGCGGGGGCTGGCGGACTATTTCTGGCACGGCCTTATCGAGGATCATGGCTGTATGCTGACGCTGGAGTTCGGCACTTATCCCTTTGATGATGTTTTCGGGGCATTGCGGGCGGACCACTGGCTGCATGCCCGGGTTGCCAAGGGGGAGCAGGCGCTGGACTGGTATGACCCCGATGTGCAGGCGGTGAAGAAGCGGATCCGCCGGGCATTTTACCCGGATACTCCGGACTGGAAGGAGATGGTCCTGTTCCGGGGGCGGCAGGTGCTGCGGCAGGCGGTGACCGGGCTGGCGGTGTGGCCGGGCTGAGGCCCGCCGGTGAACATGCGCCGGGTCTTGTCTTACCGCCACGGAGCAGGTAAAGCAGGGGCAGACGGATCCGGCTTTCTCCGGTCCTGATTTCCTGACAGCGACGGTCCCCGATGAATTACCGCCACGCATTCCACGCAGGCAACTTTGCCGACGTGTTCAAACACGCTTTCCTGATGATGGCGCTGGAAACCCTGCGCGCCAAGGATAAGCCCTTTGTGGTGGTGGATACCCACGCCGGGATCGGCCTGTACGATCTGGCGGGAACAGAGGCGGGGAAGACCGGGGAGTGGGAACAGGGCATCGGCCGCCTGACCGGGCGGGATGACCTGCCGCAGCCGCTTCAGCCCTATGTGCAGGCAATCCGTGACCTCAACCCCGATGGCGGTCTGCGCTGGTATCCCGGCTCCCCATGGCTGGAAGCTAAGGCCCTGCGCCAGAAAGACCGCCTGATCGCCTGCGAGCTGCACCCGGAGGATGCCCCGGCACTGGACCATAACCTGCGTCGCTTCGGCGGGGTGCGGGTGGAAAATGCCGATGGTTATGCCGTTCTGAAAGGGCAGGTGCCGCCGCCGGAACGGCGCGGGCTGGTGTTGATTGATCCGCCGTTTGAGCGCACCGATGAAATTGATGTGATCATCCGTGCCCTGCGCAGCGCGGTGAAGCGCTGGGCCAGCGGCAGCTATGCCATCTGGTACCCGATTAAGGATCCGGCGGCGACGATGGCTTTTCATGAGGCGGTGGCCGGGCTGGCGGCGGATGGCGTGACCTCGGCGTGGGCGCTGGACCTGATGGTCCGTCCGCCGCGCTGGTCTGATACGCTGAACGGCTGCGGTTTTGTCTTCATCAACCCACCGTGGGGGGTGCTGAAGGCGGCGGAAGCGGTGATGCCGTGGCTGACGGCTGTGCTGGAACAGCAGCCCGGAGCCCGCTGGACCGGCCGCTGGCTGGTTGGCGAAGGCTGACCCCGTCCGTTTTTCCCGCAGCCCACTCCCCCAAAGTTCACGTTCCCAGAGTTCAAGACCAGAAAGAGGATGCTGCCATGACCGCCCGCTTTACCGAAACCCTGCACCCCGGTTATGCCCAGTCGCTGGACATCGACGGCGCGATGCTGGTCGATGAACGGTCGGAGTATCAGCACATCCAGATCTTCGACAGTGTCCGCATGGGCCGCACCATGGCGCTGGATGGGGTGGTGCAGATCACCGCGCGGGATGAGGCCAGCTATTCCGAGATGATGACCCATGTGCCGCTGTTCGAGCAGGCGGCCCCGAAGCGGGTGTTCATCGTCGGCGGCGGGGATGGCGCGGTGGCGGAAGAGGCCCTGAAGCATGACGGGGTCGAGGTGGAGATGTGCGAGATCGACGCCGCCGTGGTTGCCGCCTGCAAGACCCATTTTGCCGATGTGAACAACGGGGCCTTCGATCATCCGCGCTTTCACCTCTATCTGGAAGATGCCTTTGCCTTTATGAAAAAGGCAGAAAACCGCAACCGCTATGACGTGATTGTCGCTGACCGCCCGGACCCCGTCGGCCCGGCGGAGGTCCTGTTCCAGACCGAGTTCTACGAACTGCTGCGGGATTCCCTGACCGAGACCGGGGTGGTGGTGTTCCAGAATGGCGCGCCGCTGTTGCAGCCGGAGGAACTGACCGACACCCTGCGGCAGCTGCGCTCGGTGTTTCCGCACAGCGGCGTTTACCTGACCGTGACACCGACCTATGTCGGCGGCTACATGGCCCTGACCTGGGCCTCCAAGGGGACCCGGCTGGGCGAAACCGCTCCCGCCGTGGTGGCGGACCGCTTTATCCGCTCCGGTGTTGTCACCGACCATTATACTCCGGCGCTGCATGCGGCGGCTTTTGCCCTGCCTGCGTGGATTCAGCGGCTGCTGCCCGCATAAGGCCGATACTCCGGCGGATGGCGTAAGGAAGTTCCGTCCGCCGGGCCTGTGGCATGCCATTCCCGTTAAAAACATGTGAAACCTGTATTTAGGGCTTTACCCGGGGGCAGGGGTTGGGCATATACACCCCCTCGAAAGATTGCCCTAAGCACGGCTGCTCATCGGCCCATGGAGTGTTGTCTCCATGCAGAGCACGCACGGCGACCGGCTCTTCGATCGAATTTGTGCCTTGCGGGGCCATAACCCGCCGGTCCGGTTTGGTTGGGAGTAGGAGCCATGAGCCCAGTGTTCGCTTCCGCGCAGGAAGTTGTAAACACTCTTCGTCCCCGGGATCCCGTCCTGTGTGTCCGCCCCGGCGTTCTGGAACAGAACGCGCGGCGGATGATTGCGGCATTCCCCGGGGATGTGTTGTATGCGGTGAAGTGCAACGCCGGTCAGCCGGTGCTGGATGCCCTGTATGCCGGTGGCGTCCGCCATTTCGACACCGCTACCATTGCCGAAGTGCGTCAGGTCTCTGACCGCTACGCCGATGCGGATTGCCATTTCATGCATCCGGTGAAAAGCCGTGACGCCATCGCCGAAGCGTATTTCGTGCATGGGGTGCGCTCCTTTGTGGTCGATCATCCGGATGAGCTGGAAAAAATCCTCGATGTGACCGAGGGCGCGGCGGATATGACCGTGTCAGTGCGGCTGGAGATTCCCAACCGCAATGCCATGATGTCGCTGCACGGCAAGTTCGGGGCCACCCCGGCGGAAGCCGCCACGTTGCTGAACGGTGTTGCCGCCAGTGGCAACCGCACCGGCCTGACGTTCCATGTCGGGTCGCAGTGCGTTGACACCGCCGCTTTCTCCCACGCCATCGACCTGTGCGGTACCGTGATCCGGCAGGCCGGAGTGACACTGGATGTGCTGGATGTCGGCGGCGGGTTTCCCGGCTATTACACCGGGGAAGAGCCGGAGTTTGCCGCCTTTGTCGCGGCCATTGTCTCCGGGTGCAAGCGGATCGGCCTGCCCGACACCTGCCGGTTACAGTGTGAGCCGGGGCGGGCGCTGGTCGCTGACGCGGTCTCGGTGATTGCCCGGGTGGAGCTGCGCCGGGGCAACAAGCTGTACATCAACGATGGCACCTATGGGTCTCTGGCTGAGCTGAAATACCTTGGCAACTGCTTCCCGATGCAGGTGGTCCGTCCGCAGGGCGAGAATCCGGCGATGGGTGCGCCTGCCGGGTTTGATCTGTTCGGCCCGACCTGTGACACCGTCGATACCATGCCCGGTCCGTTCTGGCTGTCCGATGATGTGCGGGAAGGCGACTGGATCGAGATCGGCCGTCTTGGCGCCTATTCCTCAGCGCTGTCCACCCGCTTCAATGGCTGTGCCTCAGCGGCGTGGGTGAATGTCAGCGACAGCGTGGTGCTGACCTCGACCCGCGTCGCTTCCCTCGATGAATTGCGCCGCCGCGCCGCCTGAGGCGTTTTACGGCGGAGGCTATTGAAGAGCCCGCTCCGGAGACCGGGGCGGGCTTTTAATCTTTTTATTCACCCCCGTCCCATACAGAGGATGAATGTTTTTATTTTGTTCCCACCGTTTCTTGTCGGAGACGGAAGGCTATGCCATGCTGAAGAACAAGCCTGATTAGCAGGGAGGACGGTATTGTGTCGGAACAAAAAGAGAACTTTTCTGAGCGGACTGTAGAGGGGCCGGATGGATTGCCGCGCTGCCGTTGGTGCGCGTCCGCGCCGGAATTCTTTGAATACCACGACCGGGAATGGGGCTTCCCGGTCGGCGAGGATCAGCGCCTGTTTGAGAAGCTCTGTCTGGAAAGCTTCCAGTCCGGCCTGAGCTGGCGGACCATTCTGGCCAAGCGGGAGAACTTCCGGGCGGCTTTTCATGGGTTTGATTTTCGGGTGGTGGCAACCTTTACCGAAGAGGATGTTCTCCGCCTGCTGGCAGATCCCGGGATTGTCCGCCACCGGGGGAAAATTGAGGCGGTGATCAACAACGCCCGGCGGGCCTGCGAACTGGTGGAGGCGGAAGGGTCGCTGGCGGCTTATGTCTGGCGGTTCGAGCCGAAGCCGGAGGATCTGGGGGAGCCGCAGACGCAAAGTACGTCTGCGGCCTCGGTTGCTCTGTCGAAAGATCTGAAAAAGCGGGGGTGGGCTTTTGTCGGGCCGACCACTGTCTATGCCTTCATGCAGGCGATGGGGCTGATCAATGACCATGTGCTCGGCTGCGTCCAACGGCCGATGGCGGAGGCGGCACGGCAGGCGTTCCGGCGTCCGGCCTGATGCCTCCGGGGGGGGGGATACCCCGGAGGAGTATAGTGAATACCCCCGGGGGGTATTCCCGGCGATGATGGCGGGTCGGGCTTACTTCAGGTAAGACCGCAGGACCGAAACCACCTGCTCCAGATCGTCGTGGCGTTGCTGCGGGGTGCGGTCTTCCGCCCCCAGATGATCCCGCATGTGCCCTTCCAGAACCTCCGCCATCAGGCCGTTGACCGCCCCTCTGATGGCGGCAATCTGTTGCAGGATGGCTGAGCAGTCAGTCCCGGATTCCAAAGCCCGTTCAAGGCCTTCTGTCTGCCCTTTGATCCGGCGGACGCGGGCGAGCAGCTTCTTTTGGTCTTTAATGGTATGGGGCATGTCTTGACGGTCTCTGATTCATAGGATACTGGGGTATAGTATATTTTCAGTTTTCTCCGGATCCTTACCATGCAGACAGATGCGGTTTTCGACAAGAGGCTCCATCACCATCCCGCCCCGGCGGGAACGCCGCTGGCGGAGCGGGCCACGCGCTGGGCGCTGGGTCTGACGGTCATCACGATGGCTGCCGAGATCGTCGGCGGTACAGTGACCGGATCGATGGCGGTTCTGGCCGATGGCTGGCATATGGGCAGCCATGCCATCGCGTTGGGGATTTCCGCGTTAGCCTACGCGCTGGCCCGCCGGTTTTCCGGCTCGGGGCGGTTTCCGTTCGGGGGCTGGAAGATTGAGGTTCTGGGGGGATATACCAGCGCGCTGCTGTTGGTGATGGTGGCACTGGGCATGGCGGTGCAGTCGGTCGAGAAACTGCTGACCCCGGATCTCGTGCTGTATGATCAGGCGATGATGGTGGCGGTGGTCGGGCTGTTGGTGAACCTGCTGTGTGGCTGGATCCTGTCGCGGCCGGGTGCAGGGCATCACCATCACGATCATCATGCGCATCACAACCACCACCATCATCACGATCACGATCACGATCACGACCATCCGCATTCTGAAGGCGGGCATCACCATGGCACCGGGGATATCAATCTGCGCTCGGCCTATGTCCATGTCATGGCGGATGCGGCGACATCGGTGCTGGCGATCATTGCTCTGATTGGTGGCAAGCTGTGGGGGCTGGCGTGGCTGGACCCCTTGATGGGCATTGTCGGGGCCGTTCTGGTGCTGCTGTGGGCATGGGGGCTGTTGCGGGATGCCGGATCGGCGCTTCTGGATACAGGTGACAATTCTCTACTAGTAGAAAAATTGCGTCAGGAGATCGCGGCTGTTGACGGTGTGGCGGCGATCCATGACTTCCATCTGTGGCGGGTTGGGGCCGATGACCGGGCCTGTGCGGTTTCTGTCGGGGTGCGGGTCGGGCAGGGGGAACATGTCGTGGCTGCCGTGCATCGGCAGGTTGCTGCCATCGGGCTGGTTTCTCACCTGACGGTGGAAGTCTGGGCCGGGGGCGGTGATCTGCCGCAGAATTCCGTCTGAGTTTCAGCTGGTTGATCTTGACCGACGGGGCGGATCCGTGATCCTCTTAAAACATGCTGAGCTATGATCTGATCCGCCGTTGGATGCACACTGCGCTGGGGCCCCTGTTGGGGGCTGCTGGGGTGGCGTATTTTCTGTTCCATGCTGTGCAGGGGGACCGTGGTCTTTTTGCCTGGTGGCAGCTGCGGCAGGAAATCACCAAGGCAGAAGCCCTGCATCAAACGGTCTCGGCCCGCCGCAAGGATCTGGAAAACCGGGTGGCCCTGATGCAGCCGGAGGCCATGGATCCGGATATTCTGGAAGAGCGGGCCCGGGTGATGCTGAATATGGGGTACCGGGGTGAGAAGGTGATCCTGCTGCCGCCGGATGCCGGGGCTGAAAAAGACACCCCGTGATTCGATCTCCCGGTCTGGCCTGATCTTCAGTCAGGCAGGTTGACGGAAACCCCGCCCTACCCGGCGGGGTTTTTCATTTTTCTGCCTTTCCTGAGGAGGTCGGGGATTTTCATAAAAATTTCCGCACTGCACAGTTATGTTCCCATAAATTTCCAGTCTGCCTCCCATTGAGATATAAAATTATATCGCCTGCGGGTAGGTTTTTGTGGAAAGTGTGGGATTTTCGGGATTTAACCAGAAATCAGTTAAATTATCATTGTGCATTGCGATACAAGCACTTAGCACGATTTTCTGACTTGCAACCGACAGCGGTTTGCATACTGTGACGGTGTTGGCACCTGCCGTAGCAGGCTTGCCCCGTTACGCTCGCCCGAATTGGGATCGTCGGTACGCCGGACAGGATTTCAGGTTCGTTAGTGCAAGTAAGGGGCGGGCTTGTAATGAAGGCCGGTCCAGCCAGATCCTGTCCGCTGCGGACACCGCTGCCGGACGCTGTCGTTGAGTCTCAAGCCCCCAGACACGGAGGGACCATGGCTACCACACCCCGTCGCAAACCCCGTTCCGCAAAATCTTCCGAAGTGCCGGATACTGAAGAGCTGGTCCGCTACTACCGTGACATGCTGCTGATCCGCCGCTTTGAGGAAAAGGCAGGGCAGCTTTATGGCATGGGCCTGATCGGTGGCTTCTGTCACCTGTACATCGGGCAGGAAGCGGTGGTCGTCGGCATGCAGGCCGCGGCGCTGGAAGGCGTCGACACCGTCATCACCAGCTACCGTGATCATGGCCATATGCTGGCCTGCGGCATGGACCCGAAGGGCGTGATGGCCGAGCTGACCGGCCGCATCGGCGGCTATTCCAAGGGGAAGGGCGGCTCGATGCACATGTTCTCGCTGGAGAAGGGTTTCTTCGGCGGTCATGGCATCGTCGGGGCCCAGATCCCGCTGGGAACCGGTCTGGGCTTTGCTCACCAGTATTCCGGTGACGGCGGCGTCTGTTTTGCCTACATGGGGGACGGTGCCGTCAACCAGGGGCAGGTTTATGAATCCTTCAACATGGCCGCGCTGTGGAAGCTCCCGGTGGTCTATGTGATCGAAAATAACAAGTACGGCATGGGCACCAGCGTCGAGCGCGCCTCGGCCTCCACCGCCCTGTACGAGCGCGGCACCGCCTATGGCATTCCGGGTGCCCCGGTTGATGGCATGGATATCCTGACCGTGCGGGATGCTGCCCTTGAGGCCGCCGAACATGCCCGGTCCGGCAAGGGCCCGTACATTCTGGAAGCCAATACCTACCGTTACCGTGGTCATTCCATGTCTGACCCGGCCAAGTACCGCAGCAAGGAAGAAGTCTCCAAGATGCGGACCGAGCATGACCCGATCGACCAGCTGAAGGCCAAGCTGCTGGAGCTGAACGCGATCGACGAAGCCGGTCTGAAGGAGATCGACCGCGAGGTGAAGGTGATCGTCACCGAAGCCGCCGAGTTCTCGCAGAACAGCCCGGAACCGGATCCGTCGGAACTGTACACCGACATTCTGGTCGACGCCTGAGAACGCTGGCCCCTTCTTCCAAGGACGAAACACCATGCCGATTACCGTACTGATGCCGGCGCTGTCGCCGACCATGACCGAAGGCAAGCTGGCCAAGTGGCTGAAGAAAGAAGGCGACGCCATCGCCGCCGGTGACATCATTGCCGAAATCGAAACCGACAAGGCGACGATGGAATTTGAAGCCGTCGATGAAGGCGTTCTGGGCAAGATTCTGGTGGCTGAAGGCACCGAAGGCGTGGCCGTGAATGCCGCCATCGCCGTGCTGCTGCTGGAAGGCGAGGATGCCTCTGCCGCTGATGCCGCCGCTGCTCCGGCCCCGGTCGCCGCTCCGGCTGCTGCCCAGGCTCCGGTGGCTGCTGCTCCGGTTGCCGTTGCTGCGGCTCCGGTTTCTGTGCCGGTGGCTGCCGGTACGGTTGAGCCCTTCCAGCCGGAAGTGCTGACCACCACCGCCTATACCACCACCGACATTCCGGAAAAGACCTACGACAAGTTCGTGCGGATGACCGTGCGCGAAGCCCTGCGCGACGCCATGGCCGAAGAAATGCGCCGCGACGATGCCGTGTTCCTGATGGGCGAGGAAGTGGCCCAGTATCAGGGCGCTTACAAGGTGTCGCAGGGGCTGCTCGACGAGTTCGGCCCGCGCCGCGTGATCGACACCCCGATCACCGAAATGGGCTTTGCCGGTCTGGCCACCGGCGCAGCCTTCAAGGGTCTGCGTCCGATCGTGGAATTCATGACCTTCAACTTCTCCATGCAGGCGATTGACCACGTCATCAACTCGGCGGCCAAGACCCTGTATATGGCCGGTGGCAAGATGGGCTGCCCGATCGTGTTCCGTGGCCCGAACGGTGCCGCGGCCCGCGTTGCCGCCCAGCATTCCCAGTGCTATGCCTCGTGGTATGCCCACTGCCCGGGCCTGAAGGTTCTGGCCCCGTGGTCGGCGGCGGATGCCAAGGGCCTGCTGAAGGCGGCGATCCGCGACCCGAACCCGGTCGTGTTCCTCGAAAACGAAATGCTTTACGGTCAGAGCTTCGATGTGCCGGATGATCCGGACTTCGTGCTGCCGATCGGCAAGGCCAAGATCGAACGCGCCGGGAAGGACGTGACCATCGTCACCTATTCCCGCATGGTCGGCACCTCGCTGGAAGCGGCGGACCTGCTGGCGGCTGAGGGCATTGATGCCGAAGTCATCAACCTGCGCTCCATCCGCCCGCTGGACGTTCCGACCATTCTGGCTTCGGTCAAGAAGACCAACCGTTGCATCAGCGTTGAAGAAGGCTGGCCGTACGCCGGTATCGGCTCGGAAATTTCTGCCGTCGTTACCGAATCCGCCTTCGACTATCTCGATGCGCCGGTCCGCCGGGTCACCGGTATCGACGTGCCGATGCCCTATGCCGTGAACCTCGAAAAGATGGTTCTGCCGGACGCCAAGCGCATCGCTGATGCCGCCAAGGCCGTCTGCTACAAGGCCTGAGCGCGAGAGGACTGAAACAATGGCTCAAAACATCCTGATGCCGGCCCTCTCGCCGACCATGACCGAGGGCAAGCTGGCGAAGTGGCTGAAGAAGGAAGGCGACAGCGTCGCCGCCGGGGACGTCATCGCCGAAATCGAAACCGACAAGGCGACGATGGAATTCGAAGCCGTCGATGAAGGCGTGATCGGCAAGATTCTGGTGGCTGAAGGCACCGAGGGCGTGCTTGTCAACGCCCCGATCGCCATCCTGCTGGAAGAAGGCGACGATGCCTCGGCCGCCGTTGCTCCGGTTGCGGCTTCCGCTCCGGCAGCGGCTCCGGCAGCTGCTGCCCCGGCTTCCGTGCCGGTTTCTGCGGCCCCGGTGGCGGCCCAGCCGGTGCCGATGGGCGCCTATGGCACCCGTCTGTTCGCCAGCCCGCTGGCCCGCCGGATTGCCAAGAACGCCGGTCTGGACCTGACCAAGGTTGCCGGGTCCGGTCCGCGTGGCCGGATCGTCAAGCATGACGTGGAAGCCGCTCTGGCGGCGGGCGTCGGCAAGGCGGCTCCGGCGGCTGTGGCAGCCCCGGCTGCTGCTCCGGTGGCGGCGGCTCCGGCCCCGGCGGCTGCGAAACCGGCCCCGGCCCTGAAGCCGATGCCGTGGCAGAGCTACACCGAACATGCCAACACCGGCATGCGCAAGACCATCGCCCGCCGTCTGGCGGAATCGAAGCAGACCGTGCCGCATTTCTACCTGTCGGTGGATATCGAGCTGGACGGCCTGCTGGCCCTGCGCAAGCAGCTGAACGACCGCCCGGGCGCGGACTACAAGCTGTCGGTCAACGACTTCATCATCAAGGCCTGCGCGCTGGCCCTGAAGAAGGTTCCGGCCGCCAATGCCATGTGGACCGATGAAGCCATCCTGACCTTCGACGACGTCGACGTTTCGGTGGCGGTGGCGACCGATGCCGGGCTGATCACTCCGGTGATCCGCAATGCCGACCGTAAGGGCCTGTCCACCATCTCCAACGAGATGAAGGGTCTGGCCAAGAAGGCCCGCGACGGCAAGCTGAAGCCGGAAGAGTTCCAGGGCGGTGGGTTCACCATCTCCAACCTCGGCATGTTCGGCATCAAGACCTTCTCCGCCATCATCAATCCGCCGCAGAGCTGCATTCTGGCGGTCGGGGCCGGTGAGGAACGGGTGGTGGTGCGTGACGGTGCCGTCGCGATCCGCCAGATGATGACCGTCACCCTGTCGGTCGATCACCGGTCCGTCGATGGCGCGGTCGGTGCGGAATTCCTCAGCGCGCTGAAGCCGCTGCTGGAAGATCCGATCCAGCTGATGCTGTGATCCGGGACGTTGAAGGAGATCATTGATGTCTGACACTTCTTTTGACGTCATCGTGGTGGGCGCGGGTCCCGGCGGCTATGTGGCCGCCATCCGCGCCGCTCAGCTGGGTCTGAAGACCGCCGTGGTGGAGCGGGAACATCTTGGCGGTATCTGCCTCAACTGGGGCTGCATTCCGACCAAGGCGCTGCTGCGCTCGGCTGATGTGTACCGCACCTTCAAGCACGCCAAGGACTACGGTCTGAGCGTGCAGGGGGCCTCGTTCGATCTGGACGCCATCGTCAAGCGGTCGCGCGGCGTTGCCTCGCAGCTGTCCGGTGGCGTCAAGCACCTGCTGAAGAAGAACAAGGTCACTGTCTTTGACGGTCAGGGCAAGTTGGCCGGAAAAGGCACCGTTGCCGTCGAAAAGGACGGCAAGGTGACCTCTCTGGCTGCCAAGCACATCATTCTGGCCACCGGTGCCCGCGCCCGCGTGCTGCCGGGGCTGGAACCCGACGGTAACATCGTCTGGACCTACAAGAACGCCCTTGTTCCCAACACCATGCCGAAGTCTCTGCTGGTGGTCGGGTCCGGCGCGATCGGCATTGAATTCGCCAGCTTCTACCACGCCCTCGGCGCGGATGTGACGGTGGTGGAGGTGATGGACCGCATCGTTCCGGCCGAAGACGAGGAAATCTCCGGTCTACTCAAGAAGTCTCTGGAGAAGCAGGGCCTGAAGATCATGACCAAGGCCGGGGTGAAGGGGATCAAAACCTCCGCCACCAACGCCGTGGTCAGCGTCGAACAGAACGGCAAGGTGCAGGATATCACCGTTGACCGCGTGATCCTCGCCGTGGGCATTCAGCCGAACGTTGAGGGGATCGGTCTGGAAGGCACCAAGATCCGTCAGGATCGCGGCTTCATCCTGACCAACGAGTGGTGTGAAACCGATGAGCCGGGCGTCTATGCCATCGGCGATCTGACACAGGGCCCGTGGCTGGCGCATAAGGCCAGCCATGAAGGGGTGATCTGCGTCGAGAAGATCGCCGGGGTGAAGGGTGTCCACCCGCTCAACCGCGCCACCATTCCGGGCTGCACCTACTGCCACCCGCAGGTGGCGTCGGTGGGGCTGACCGAGAAGAAGGCCAAAGAGGCCGGATACGAGGTCAAGGTCGGGCGCTTCCCGTTCGTCGGCAACGGCAAGGCTATCGCTCTTGGCGAGCCGGAAGGCCTGATCAAGACGGTGTTCGATGCCAAGACCGGCGAACTGCTGGGCGCACATATGATCGGCGCGGAAGTGACCGAGCTGATTCAGGGCTATGGTATTGCCAAAACCCTTGAAACCACTGAAGAAGACCTGATGCATACGGTATTCCCGCATCCGACCCTGTCGGAAATGATGCATGAATCCGTACTTGACGCCTACGGGCGGGCCATCCATTTCTAATGCCGGTCGGGGGCGGGGCTGTCTGGCTCCGCCCCCTTCGGCACTGGAATGATGTGCAATAAAAAGATACTGCCCTCTGGCAGTAAAGGTGAGGACCGCATGACCACTGTTGATACGCACTCCGCCGAAAAGCCGGTTCAGCGCAAGCCGGACTGGATCCGGGTGAAAGCCCCGACCTCGAAGGAATACGCGGAGACGCGGGCACTGATGCGGTCCAAATCCCTGCATACGGTGTGCGAGGAAGCCGCCTGCCCGAACATCGGGGAGTGCTGGAAGCGCAAGCACGCCACCATGATGATCATGGGGGAAATCTGCACCCGGGCCTGCCGTTTCTGCAACGTCAAGACCGGCAAGCCGAACCTGCTGGATCCGCGTGAGCCGGAAAATGTGGCGGAAGCGGTTGCCAACATGGGGCTGAACCATGTGGTGATCACCTCCGTCGATCGCGATGATCTGGACGACGGCGGCGCTGCCCATTTTGCCAAGGTCATCCGGGCCGTTCGGGCTGCCAGCCCCAATACCACCATCGAAGTGCTGACCCCGGATTTCCGGCATAAGGACGGCGCGTTGCAGGTGGTGGTCGAGGCCCGGCCCGACGTTTATAACCACAACCTTGAAACCGTGCCGCGCCTGTACAACGCCATCCGCCCCGGGGCCCGTTACTTCGGCTCGCTTCAGTTGCTGGCGAAGGTGAAGGAACTGGATCCGACCATCTTCACCAAGTCCGGCATCATGGTCGGTCTGGGCGAGGACCGTCAGGAAGTACTGAACCTGATGGACGACCTGCGGGCGGCCGATGTCGATTTCATGACCATTGGCCAGTACCTGCAACCGACCCCGAAGCATGCGACGGTTGAGCGTTACGTGACGCCGGACGAGTTTGCCGACTACGCCACCATGGGGCGGGCCAAAGGCTTCCTGCTGATCTCTTCCACGCCGCTGACCCGGTCGTCGTACCATGCCGACCGTGACTTCGCGACCCTGCGGGAAAACCGTCGCAAGCTGCTGGAAGAAAAGGCCGCGCAGGGTTGAAGCCCTCTCAGGCCGGGCGATTATCCTTGACGGAATCAGGGCTTCGGCAGTATCTCGCCGGAGCCCTTCTTCTTTAGACACAGATGTTCCGGGACAGGTCATGCCGACACACGCCGAAAAGCGCAAGCTGCCCTACACGCAGGCCCAGTTGTTTGCTCTGGTCGCCGAAGTGGAAAAGTATCCGGAGTTTCTGCCGTGGTGTCAGGCATCACGGATCCGTAAGCGCGACGGCGATGTGTTCTGGGCGGATCTGGTGATCGGTTTCAAGATGGTGAAGGAACGCTTCACCTCGCGGGTTGCTTTGCATGCGCCATCCCGCATTGATGTGACCTATACCGAAGGCCCCTTCAAGTATCTGAATAACCATTGGGTTTTTATTGAAGACCCGGATGGCAGCGGAACATGGATCGATTTTTACGTCGATTTTGAATTCCGTTCCGTTCTGCTTCAGAAGCTGATGGGCGCGCTGTTCGGCGAGGCCGTGGTCCGGATGGTCACCGCGTTTGAAGAGCGGGCAAAAGCCCTCTATGGCTAATCCTGCATATGTAGGTGCAATCTACGGATGCAGGGGTGGTGTCGTCTTCTCAGGTGATTTGTTGAAAACTGAGTACAGGACGCTGATTTTATTCAGATTCAAGAAGAGTGATCAGCATCGTGAATGCTTCTGAGACAGCCTGAAGCCGGACCTGCTGGCGGTCTCCGGCAAAAACCGGGGCCCGGTGCAGATGCTGGCCGTCTTCCCGCATCGCGGCGATGTGGACCAGCCCGACCGGCTTTTCCTGACTGCCGCCGCCGGGTCCGGCAATGCCGGACACAGCCACGACGATCCCGGCAGAACTGTTCTGTAAGGCCCCGCGGGCCATTTCCAGAACCACTTCCTCGCTGACCGCGCCGTGGCGGCGGATCAGGGATGGGGCGAGGCCCAGCATATTCTCCTTGGCGTCATTGGCGTAGGTGACAAACCCCGCTTCAACAACGTCGGAACTTCCGGCAACGGCAGTCAGACAGGCGGCAATCAGGCCGCCGGTGCAGGATTCTGCCGTCACCAGACGGATGCCGTTGGCGCGGCAACGGTACAGGACGGCCTCCGCCTGCTGGATCAGGGCATCGGGAAACATGGCTTACCCATAGCTTATGAATGGATTATCGGAAGACCATACCGAACAAAGGCCCATAGGGCCAGCGCCGAATATCCGGCCGCCACAACATCATCCAGCATGATGCCCAGTCCACCCCCCACCCGGCGGTCGGCAAGGCTGACCGGAAAGGGCTTGGCAATGTCTGCGGCCCGGAAGGCGAGAAAGCCAATCGCATAAGCCCACGGATCCAGCGGGGCGACGGCCAGCGTCAGCAGGATGCCGACAACCTCGTCAATCACCACGGCTCCGGGGTCTTCCCGTCCGATCGCATCGGCATAGCGGGCAGAAACCGGAATGCCGATGAGAAACAAAAGAACGGCGGCAGCAGTCAGGACGACCGGTGACAGATCCGGCCCGGCCAGAGCTGACAGGGCAGCGGCAAGGGGAATGGCCCCGAGGGAGCCGACCGTTCCCGGCGCCTTCGGGGACAGGCCGCAGCCGAACCATGTGGCCAGCAGGGTGACGAGGACCGGAGAGTGTCCGCGCCGTGCCCCGGCAGCGCCGGAGGGGCGGGACTCGGCATCAGGGCCGGTGGACATCAGAATATCCTGTTTCGAAAAACCGGGTGCAAACGCCTGCGACTCAAGCAGGAAACCTTTTTCTTGCACGCCGCGCGTCTGGAGGGATAGGTTTACTCCGCTCCTCAACTGCGGGGAATAGGGAAAATCGACAGCCTGAGTCTGTCTCCGGGTCTGTCATTGCCGGGGCAATGATCGGGGATCTGTCGTTTTGTTTGTGCCTGCCTCTGTGCCGGGGGTGGGCGGGGGATGCTGTTCTTTTCGGTGGGGCCTGTCCGGGCTGTGACCGAAACCGCAGATGGGTACGTTTCGACCGTGGGCAGGCGATGCGCCGCGGATAGGATGACGGGCGGTCACGGGTGTTCTGTGCGCGGTGCGGGGGAGGTCCGTCAGCGCGGGAGCCGCAGGGCAGTTGTGACCGGCAACAGCAAGGCAAGGCATGTCGATTTATGATCCTCGGGACCGCAATGTCGGTCGGGCCAGTCTGTTTCTCCGGAGGATCGTTCCGGAGCGGCAGCTGATCCTGCGGAGTGAGGGTGGCCTGCGGACTGTCCGGCTGACCCCTGTCGGGCAGATCGGATTTTTGGCTCTGACTGCTCTTTTTCTGGGGTGGGCGGCGTTCGCGACCACGGCGATGGTCCGGCAGCAGGCGGTTGTGGCGGAGCATGACGCCGGCCGGGTTGCGGCACAGGCAGCGTACGAAGGGCTGCTGGCGCAGGTTTCCGTTTATCGGAACAAGATTTCTGACGTGACGGCGGATCTGGAGCGGAATCACGCCCGGGCCGTCCAGCTTGCGAAGGCGGAACCGGCTGCGGCCTCTGTTCCGGCCCGAAAACCTGACCCCAAACCCGACCCGAAATCCGATCAGAAGCCTGAGGCTAAGGCTGAGGCAGATCCTGCGAAGGCTGCGTCAGCCCTTGGCGATGTATCCGTTGATCCGGCGGTCAGCCGCGAACTGTATCAGACTCACGCGCAGCGGGAGCGGGAAGCCCTGTATGGCGAGCTGGCCCGCCTTGATACGGAAATGGCGTCTCTGGCCCAGCGTGCGGCAATGGAGAAGGCGCTGGACGGCGTTGAGGTTCAGCTGAAGAAAGTGACGCTGGAACGCGATCTGGCAATCGGGGAGCGTGAGCAGGCCCGGACCCGGGTCAAGGAGCTGGAGACCCGTCTGGTCGGGATGGAGGAACAGCAGCTGGCTTTGGTTCAGAAGTTCACCAACCTTGCCTCGGACCGGTCCTCCAAGCTGCGGGCGGCCGTCAGCAAGGCGGGCCTGAACCCGCAGGATCTTCTGGATGACATGCCGGAAGACGCCGGGGGGAAGGACGGGCAGGGTGGCCCCTTTATTCCGGCTGAGCTGGGGGTGCAGAGCAGCCCGGCGGTGAAGGAGACGCTGGGGGCCCTGAATACCAAGGTTCTGCATATGACATCGTTGCAGTCGCTGGTGGACGGTTTGCCGCTGGCCTCCCCGCTGGAAGTGGCGTGGCATGTCACCAGCGGGTTTGGCGTGCGGGAAGATCCGATCAATGGCTCGGCGGCCATCCATGAAGGGATGGATATGTCAGCGGAGTATAAATCTCCCGTCTATGCAACGGGTTCGGGAAAGGTTATATACGCAGGGTGGCGAGGGCGATATGGCCGTCTGGTCGAAATTGACCATGGGAACGGTCTTAAAACGCGGTACGGGCACCTGAATCGGGTGCTGGTGAAGAAGGGGGAGCAGGTGGACAGAACGTCCCTGATCGGGCTCCTGGGGAACAGCGGACGATCGACCGGCGCTCATCTTCATTACGAGGTGATTGTTAACGACAGGCCGCGCAATCCGGACAGATTCATCAAGGCGGGAAGCAATGTTTTCGAAAGCTAGCAAATCGCATGCCGTGGACCGTCAGCAGGCGTCGGGGCGCCCTGTGCCGTCCATCATCAGCGCCGATCTGTCCATCACCGGTGATCTTGCCAGTTCCGGCGAGATCCAGATTGACGGTGCCGTCGAAGGCGACATTCAGTGCAGCGTCCTGATTGTCGGAGTGAATGGCAGCGTGACCGGGGAAATCAAGGCAGAAACGGTGCGCCTGCATGGCCGGGTGACCGGGCAGGTCCGGGCTGCCACCGTGTTCCTGGCGGCGACGGCGCGGATGATCGGTGACGTCACCCATGAGAGTCTGGCAATTGAGCCGGGTGCTTTTATGGAAGGGCACTGCCGCCGCATGACCGACAGCGCTGCGCTGGAAAGCCGGAAGGGTGACCTGAAGCTTGCCAACGCCAGCAAAGGGGATGGCAAGGTGGATGGCCTGCTTGCGGATAAGGCTGTTGCCGCTGCGGCCAGCTGATTGCCTCTGTCATCAGTCACGTTTCAGATGAAAAAAGGGGCCGCACCGGCATTGGGTGCGGCCCCTTTTGTGTCTTTGGGGCTGTCTCTGAGAGTGTCGTGAGTGCCGTCCGCAAAATGGCCGGAGGGGTGTGTTTTCGGGGAACGTGAAGCCCTGACCTGGAAGTCCTCTGGGATCAGCGGAGGTCGTTGGTCAGCCGCAGGCTGCGTTCCCCGTGCCCGAGACGGAACCGGTATACCTGCACCCCTTCGAGAACCCGCTGGACATAGTTGCGGGTTTCTGTGAATGGGATCGACTCAATCCAGTCGATCACGTCAATCTCACCGGCCCGCGGATCGCCGAACTCTTTTACCCATTTGGCCGGTCGGCCCGGGCCCGCATTGTATCCGGCAATCGCCATCACATAAGATCCGCTGAAGCGATCGACGAGATCGGAAAGATAGGACGAGCCAAGGCGGACGTTGTAGCGCGGCTCTGCTGTCAGGCTGGCTTCCTGAAAGCCGACACCAAGCTTGCTGGCCACACCTTTTGCCGTGGCAGGCATCAGCTGCATCAGGCCCTTGGCCCCGACCCGGGAGGTGGCATTGGTCGAGAAATTGCTCTCCTGCCGGATAATCGCCAGTGTCAGGGCAGACTCCGGGCTGTCCGGCAGATCAAAGCCGGGCAGTGGGTAGGCAATATCAAGGTTGATATGCCCCTTCAGGGCGGCCTTGCGGGACAGGGCGACCCCGGTGTCCACGCCGCCGACCGTGCGGCCCAGTTCAAGGGCCAGCGTCCTTTGCCCCGGGGTCGGTGCATCCTCTACCAGACGGGTGCTGAAGAGGAGGATGTCGCGGTTGCGGTCAAGGTCCCCCAGAGCCTGCACCACCTTGACCAGAGGGTTGCGGTTAAAGGCGGCCCGGTCTTCTGCCGATGGCATCGGGGTTGCCGGCAAGGTCAGGGGCTGACGCAGCTTTTCAGCCGCCAGCTGACCGTAGAAGGTGGTGCCTTCCTCGGCGGCCTTGAGATAGGCGCTGCGGGCCTGTTCCGTCATCCCAAGGGCTTCGGCGGCGCGGCCATGCCAATAGGCACCACGCCCAATACTGATAGTGGTGCTGACCGCTTCCTCAAATGCCCGGAAATGGGTAAGTCCGCTTTTGGCGTCCTTCAGGTGACGGAATGCGATCCATCCGGCCAGCCATTCCAGCTCGGCGTAGGTCGCGCCGGAGGTCAGCCGGTGGCGGCGGGCGGTTTCATAGGCCTGCGAGACCAGCCCCTTTTCCAGTAAAGACCGGCTGATGATCAGGCGCTCTTTGCCCCAGCGCTCGGGGAAGGCCTTATCGGCGCCGGGGCTCTTCAGCAGGGCGGCGGCATCCTGATCCATATCTTTTTTGCGGCGCCATTCGATACGGTCAAACAGCAGGCCGGGATCCGCACTGAGGGAGGCGGGAACCTTCTTCACCAGCGCATCGACATTGCCTTTGCCGTCCTGAAAGGCAAGGCGGGCCTGAATCAGCGCCTTATACCCTGCATCGACCCGTTCCATCATTTCCCGGGCGTCCGATGCCCGACCTTCCCACAGCGCAACATCGGCCCGCTTTTGATGGTCAGCCCCTGAAAAACTATCCCCAAACAAGCTGAGAAGCTTCTTTTCATCGGCCATTGACATAGCTTCATTATGCCATGCCTCCAGCGCGACCGCTGCCGCCTGTTGGTGCTTTCCCTGTGTGTCGAGCGCGATGGCATACATCAGTTTGCCATGCCCGGTCCGGGGAGGATTGGCGGAAAACCAATCCAGAACCTCGCGGGCGGACTCCTGACCGGTCAGGACCTCTTCGGTCCGACGTTTCAGAGCGGCCATTTCCGGCCAGCCGGGATGATCTCCGATGAAAGCCCGAAGGTCAGCAAAAGACGGAGTGTTTCCCGCAGCGATCAGCGACCGGCCGAGGATGACATCCCGCAGAACCGGCGACCGCGCCTGTGCAGCCCACTGCTCCGCCCGGCCCCATTGACCGGCGTCAGCCGCATCGAAGGCATTGGCATAGGCCTGCCGGTCAGAGTCGGACAGGACCGCGGCCTGCGCAACGGAAACCATCCCCTTCATGCCCGGAAAGGCGGCGTCGATCACCGCCGGGGCAACGAGCAGGGACGCAGCCAAAGCTGAGGCGAGAGCCGTGCGGGAAATCTGGGCATGCAGGGAGGGCGTGGTGCGGAAAGACATGTCAGCTCCGGATGCGGGGGGCTGCTTCAGGGAAAGCGAATAAACCGGCCACAGTGTACCGGTGCCGCCCCTTGAGGAAAAGGGGCCGCTTCGGGACCGTGGCCGGTGAGTGCGATATTAGTGCCGGGCACGTTCCACGGAGTTGACCTCCGGCGTTGCCCGCAGGGCGGCAATGATGTTGATCAGGTGTTTAGCGTCGCGGACATCAATATCAACAATCATATCATAAAAATCTGATGTTCTATTGGTCACCTTCAGATTGGTGATGTTCCCCATATTCTTGGAGATGATTGTCGAGAGGGTCCCCAGGCTGCTGGGTTCGTTGGAGACGACCAGACTGATCCGGCCAACGTGATTGTGGGTGTTGTTGTCAACATCCCATGCCAGATCCAGCCAGCGTTCCGGTTGTTCAGAGAACTGGCTGAGCTGATCACAGTCAATAGTGTGAATGGTGACTCCGCGGCCGGTGGAAACAATACCGACGATACGGTCCCCCGGCAGAGGATGGCAGCAGCGGGCGTAATGCAGGGCCATGCCGGGAATAAGCCCCTTGATCGGCACGGCATGGCGGGCGGGATACCCATCCTTGCCTTTGGGGCCGGACGGGCTGCGGATCACGGTTTCCTGTGTAACAGGCTGAGTTTTGGACATCCGGATGCCCGGATAAACCGCCAGAACCACTTCACTGGCGGTCAGGTGACCCAATCCGACTTCGGCCAGAATGTCATCAACCGCATCAACCTTGAACTTTTTGACAACCCCTTGCAGACCTTTTTCCGTCAGGTCATACCCTTCAGCCTTGAAGGCCTGAGACAGGATCTTCCGGCCAAGGTCGATATGCTGGTCGCGCTGCTGGTTGCGGACGTAACGGCGGATCCGGGCTTTGGCCTTACCGGAGGCGACGAAGCGTTCCCATTCCGGATTGGGGGTCTGTTTCGGGCTGGTGATGATTTCAACCTGATCGCCGTTGCTCAGTTCTGAGCGCAGGGGAACCATCCGGCCATTGACCCGGGCACCGACACAGGTATCCCCGACCTGTGTGTGCACGGCATAGGCAAAGTCCACCGGGCAGGCACCACGGGGCAGGGCGTAAAGATCGCCTTTCGGGGTAAAGCAGAACACCTGATCCTGGTACATTTCCAGTTTGGTGTGTTCCAGAAACTCTTCCGGATTGTTGGTGTGCTCCAGAATTTCCAGCAGTTCCCGCACCCAGCGGTATTGCTTGCCTTCTGTCTGCGGCCCGTCGGCGGTTTCGGAATTGCCCTTCTGCTTATACCGCCAGTGGGCGGCCACCCCCATTTCCGCCACGCCGTGCATATCCTGCGTGCGGATCTGGATTTCAATGCGGTGCTGTTCCGGCCCGATCACCCCGGTGTGCAGGGACTGGTACCCGTTCGGCTTGGGGGTTGAGATGTAATCCTTGAACCGGCCCGGGACCATGGGAAACGCCGAGTGCAGGACGCCAAGGGCGCGGTAACAGTCTTCCAGCGAATTCACCATGACCCGGAAGGCCATGATGTCCGACAGCTGCTCGAACGCCACGTCCTTGCGCTGCATTTTCCGCCAGATCGAATAGGGGGTCTTTTCGCGTCCGGACAGGGTCGCTTCGACCCCGGCTTCCTTCAGGGTGGCGCGCAGCCGGTCCATGATGCGGTCGATCAGGCTGCTGCCCTGTTCTTCCAGATACCGCAGGCGGGCCATGATGGAATCGCGGGCATCGGGGTGCAGCTCGGCGAAGGCATTCTCTTCGAGTTCGGTCTTGAACTCCTGAATACCGATGCGTTCGGCCAGCGGGGCGTAGATCTCAATGGTTTCCAGCGCGATGCGCCGACGCTTTTCCGGCTTTTTGATGTAATGCAGCGTGCGCATGTTGTGCACACGGTCGGCCAGCTTGACGAGAAGGATGCGGATATCCTCGCTCATCGCCAGCAGCAGTTTTCGGAAATTCTCCGCCTGCTTGGTGTGGTCGGACTGGAGTTGCAGGCGCGTCAGTTTGGTGACGCCATCAACCATCTTCGCAACCTGCTCCCCGAACAGGGAGCGGATTTCTTCATAGGTCGCATCGGTATCTTCAATGGTGTCATGCAGCAGGGCGGTGATGATGGTGGACGCATCCAGCTTGTAATGCGTCAGAATGCCTGCGACTTCCACCGGATGGGAGAAATAGGGGTCGCCGCTGGCCCGCAGTTGTGCCCCATGTTTCTGCACCGCATAAACATACGCACGGTTGAGGGCATCTTCATCCGCGTTGGGGTCATAGGACCGTACCCGTTCAACCAGTTCGTATTGGCGCATCATTCGTGGGGCATCTCCGCTTCCGCCGGGCGTCACCTCTCTATAGTGACGATGGATGGCGCATCCTGCAAGAGACTGAAAACAAAAAAAGCCGGGTGCTGATCACCCGGCTTTTCAGACAGTTCCGGCTATGCGGCCAGATTATTCTTCGGTCTCGATCGGGCCGGAATCCGGCTCGTCCTGAATGGTCAGCAGGTCTTCGTCAGTATCGGCGACGACCATGGCGCTGAGTTCGCCGACCACATCAAGAGACAGGTTGTCGAAATCGTCTTCTTCCGGTTCGTCAACCTCGACGTGCTTCTGAAGGCTCTGGACCACAGACTCACGCAGGATTTCCACGCCGACGGTCTCTTCAGCGATTTCACGCAGGGAGACGACCGGATTTTTGTCGTTGTCGCGGTCCACGGTCAGGGCGCCGCCGGAGGAAATTTCGCGGGCACGCTGGGCAGCCAGCAGCACCAGATCGAAGCGGTTGGGAACCTTGAGGACGCAGTCCTCGACGGTAACTCGAGCCATAGGGGGAAACTCCCGGAACCTGGACGCAGGAATATATTGCAAGAGGCGCTATATATCGCGTGTGCCCCCGGAATGCAAGTCTGCATCAACGGTGGGGATTGATCATTCCGGCTGGGCGGCCCGCCTGAGGGCCTGCGGACCCTTTTCCCCGGCGGGCAGGGCGTTCAGCAGGCTGCGGGCATCCTTCAGCAGAACAGGATGAATCCATCCGGGGGCGATGTCACACAAGGGCGCCAGAACGAAGGTCCGCAGATGCATGCGCGGATGCGGCAGCTGGAGGTGGCTGTCATCGGACAGGACGTGGTCATAGGCGATCAGATCCAGGTCGATCACCCGGGCCGCATTGGCAACGGTACGGACCCGGCCCATCTCAGCCTCGACCATGTGCAGCTGATGGAGCAGGTCTGATGCCGAGAGTGCGGTTTCAATCACGGCAACGCCATTGACGTACCAAGGCTGATCGGAAGCCGGAACCGGAGCGGTTTCCCACCACCCCGAGCATGCGGTGACTTGAATGGTTCCGGTGGCTTCCAGCAGGGCCAGTGCGGCCTGGCAGGCCTCTTGCGGTGTGCCATACCGGCTTGGCAGATTGGCGCCGATCGCGATCAGTTTCATCAGGTAACTCATGGCGGGGAAATGGAGGCGGAGTATGGCGGGAAGCGAGTGGGCTGTCCATTGGGGCAATATGTTTGGGGTCCGACCTTGACCGGACGTAAACCTACTCTATAACTATTATGCCGCTTGGTATCAGCCGCGCGGGTTTGCTTTAATGTCTTTGCCATTAGGCGGGGGGCGGGCCTGCGGCGGTTTGATGACGGCCTTGCGCTGATACCGATTGAAGCAACCGAGCCGTCACGCCCATCTTTCGTGTGGCAACAGACAGGCAGGGGCGGTTGCCGTTATCCGGCTCCCCTTTTCGGATCCCCCCGTTTTCGTCACCAATGTATATTGACCGGAGTTTATGATGATCTTCTATCCGCAGGAAAAGATTGCTCTTTTTATTGATGGATCCAACCTTTATGCTGCCGCCCGCTCTCTGGGGTTTGATATTGATTACAAGCGTTTGCTGGAACTTTTTGCCGCGAAAGGTCAACTGATCCGGGCTTTTTACTACACGGCTCTGGTGGAAGATCAGGAGTATTCGCCGATCCGCCCGCTGGTAGATTGGCTGGATTACAATGGTTACACCATGGTCACCAAGCCGACCAAGGAGTTCACCGATGCGGCCGGGCGACGTAAGGTCAAGGGCAGCATGGATATCGAGCTGGCCATCGATGTGATGGAAATGGCCGAGCATGTCGATCACATTGTCCTGTTTTCCGGCGACGGGGATTTCCGCCGTCTGGTCGAGGCCGTACAGCGCAAAGGGGTGCGGGTCACCGTGGTTTCGACCATAAAGTCCCAACCGCCGATGGTTGCCGATGAGCTTCGCCGACAGGCCGACAGCTTTCAGGAACTTCAGGAGCTGGGTCCGGTGATTGCCCGCCAGAATTACCGGGTCAATCATGAGGACCGGACCGAGCGTCCGGCGGTGGCCCCGCAGCCGTCAACGGATGATGCGGGCTGATCCTGATGTTTGCTGACAGTGTCTTTGCCGGTCCGGGGCGCGATTGTGCCCTGTGTCCGCGCCTTGCGGATTTCATCGCCGGGCATCGGGTGGCGCAGCCGGACTGGCATAATGCGCCGGTTCCGTCTTTTGGCCCGCTGACGGCGGAGCTGTTGGTGGTGGGGCTGGCCCCCGGTCTGCGCGGAGCCAACCGGACCGGTCGGCCCTTTACCGGTGATTATGCCGGAGAACTGCTGTATCCGACCCTGCTGAAGTTCGGGCTGGCCGATGGGCAGTTTCTGGCAGACCCGCAGGATGGGCTGACCCTGCTGCGGGCCCGGGTCACCAATGCGGTCCGCTGTGTGCCGCCGGAGAATAAGCCAACCCCGCAGGAGCAAAAAACCTGCCGTCCGTTCCTGAAGGACGAGATTGCAGCAATGCCAAATCTGCGGGTGCTGCTGGCGCTGGGGCGGATCGCCCATGATGCCGTTCTCAGCACGCTCGCCCTGCGGAAGGCTGAGTACGTTTTTGCGCATGGGGCCCGGCACCGCCTGCCGAATGGGATGGTTCTGGCCGATACCTATCATACGTCCCGCTATAACGTGAACACCGGGCGGCTGACCGTCGGGATGTTCGAGGCTGTGGTGGCGGGGCTTTTGCCTGCCCTTGCTGATGGCTGACCTTTTTATCTGCAAATGTGGATCGTGAGATTTCTGGGGAAAGCGCTCCGACATTCTTTTGGGTGGGGAGTGCTTTCGCCAACCGGCCGCCATTTTCGTCATCGGCCGTTTCCTGTGTGGAATGGCGTGCCGCTCTCTTTTTTACTTAATCCCCGTACCGCTCCTGCCGCCACGGATCGCCGCGCATGTGGTATCCACGGGCTTCCCAATAGCCCGGCTGATCCCGGTCCATAACCGTGATGTGCCGCAGCCACTTTGCGCTTTTCCAGAAATAGAGATGGGGTACCAGAAGCCGGACGGGGCCACCGTTTTCCCGCGGTAAGGGCTTGCCATTCCACTGGTGACAGATCAGGACGTCATCACGGTCCAGATCGCTGAGCGGCAGATTGGTGGAATAACCGTCAAAACTGCGGAGCATCGCGTGAGTGGCTCCGGCGCGGGGGTGGATCTGCCGTAAGAAATGACGGAACGGCACGCCGGTGAAGGTGTTGTCGTAACTGCTCCATGATGTCACGCAATGGATATCAGCGGTCAGTGTTATCTGTGGCTGTTTCAGAAGATCTGCCCAGGACCAGCGCAGGGGGGCATCGACCAGCCCGCCACAGGATAGGGCCCAGTCCGCCGGAACCAGATTAGGCTGGGTGCCAAGATCAAGGATCGGCAGACCGCTGCTGGTAAGATGTTGTCCCGGAGGCAGCCTCTGGCGTTCAGGGGCAGCGGCTGCGATGCCCCGTCGGCTGCTGGCCCAGTCGGTTTTGGTGGCGGTCAGTTTTGTCGGGGGCGGAGGGGCGGTGTCGTCATCAGTCACGGCGGGTGCGTCCTTGCTGCGGAACCCGTTCAGAATGGCACGGGGGCAGGGGAAGTCCAGCCGGGCGGTCACGCTGTCACGCAGATGCGACCGGGGGTTAGCCCTTATCGCGCATCAGCCGCTGTTTCTGGCGGTTCCAGTCCCGTTCCTTGATGGACTGCCGTTTGTCGACCTTGTTTTTACCTTTGGCGAGGCCGATCTGGATCTTGGCCATGCCACGGTCGTTGAAGTACAGCGACATCGGCACAAGGGTCATACCATCCCGCGCCACCGCGGCCAGCAGGCGGCGGATCTCCCGCTTGTGCATCAGCAGTTTGCGCGGGCGACGGGTCTCATGGCTGAAGGGGGTCTTGGACTGGTATTCCGGAATGTAGGCGTTATACAGCCAGATTTCCGGCGTAAGGCTGTCCTTCCGCCCGGCAAAAGCCTCGGCGACGTTGGCACGACCGTGCCGCAGGGACTTGACTTCAGTCCCTGTCAGCACGATCCCGGCCTCGAAAGTTTCAACGATCGAGAAATCGTGACGGGCGCGCCGGTTTTGCGCGACGGTGCCCGTGGTAATGAGGCCGCTGCCAGACATAGCGTACAGATAAACCTTTTATGAAAGAAAACGAACTTTACAGAAGACCGGCCTGCTCCATCGCCTCCCGCACCTTGGCGCGGGCGCCTTCGGTGGCGGGCAGCATCGGCAGGCGCACATAGTCCGTGCACTTGCCCAGCAGGCTGGCGGCGTACTTCACCGGGGCCGGGCTGGTTTCGCAGAACATGGCATCATGCACCGCCATCAGCCGGTCACGGATCTCAAAGGCCTTGGCGTAGTCCCCGGCAGCCCAGGCATCGTGCAGGTCGCCGCACAGGCGGGGCGCGATGTTGGAGGTGACGGAGATGCAGCCATGCCCGCCCTGCGCCAGAAAGGCGGTGACGGTGGCATCCTCGCCGGACAGCTGGATGAACTCGGTGCCGATCACCACGCGGGTGCGCAGCGGGCGGGCGAGATCGGCAGTGGCATCCTTGACGCCGACAATGCGCGGCAGATCTGCCAGACGCTTCATCGTTTCCACCGACATATCGACGACGCTGCGGCCCGGAATGTTATAGAGCACCAGCGGAATGTCAGTGGCATCATGGACGGCCTTGAAGTGCTGATACAGCCCTTCCTGCGTCGGTTTGTTGTAGTAAGGAACCACCAGCAGCGCCGCATCGGCGCCCGCTTCCTGCGCATGGCGGGTCAGGTCAATCGTCTCGTGGGTGCTGTTGGCACCCGACCCGGCGATCACCGGCACCTTCCCTTTGGCCACTTCGATGCACAGTTCCACGACCCGTTTGTGCTCGTCATGACTGAGGGTAGGCGATTCCCCGGTGGTGCCGACCGGCACGACGCCGTCGGTTCCTTCGGCTATCTGCCAGGCGACAAAGTCCTGGAAGGCCTTGGCGTCAATGGCCCCGTCAGCGGTGAACGGGGTAATGAGGGCTGTAATGGACCCTTGCAACAGCATGGTGAACTCCGTTGGGTCGTGGAGTGGTGGTTGAAGGGAATGAACAATAAACATGCCGGGTGCCAGGGGCAAGCGGAAGGTGTCCGGTCGCGACCGTTTGTTCATTCCGCCCGGACTATCGGGCGCGGCGATGGATTCGCCGGGCAGGAATGGCTTTTCCGCTGATCGTACGGATTTGCAGCAAATTGATGGCGGCGGGTGGTTGCAGCCTGACAAAAGTCATGTAAAAGAGGATCCTGAATTGCCATGCCTGACCCGGTGACTACAGGTGAGTCCGATGACCATGAAATCCGTGGCTACTGCCATGTTCGTTGCAGCATCCCTGATGTCGGCCGCTGCCCCGGCCTTCGCATCGGCGGGGGAGTGCCTGTCCGCGTCTGACCGCAATGCGGTTCAGATCCGCCAGATGCATGTGCAGCTGATGGTTGCCGCCCTGAAGTGTGATGACTCCCTTGGGCTGCGGGACAGCTACGGCGCTTACGTCAGCAAGCATAACTCGGTGCTGAATGGGAATGCGCAGAGCCTGCGGTCCCTGTTCCAGAAGACCTACGGCGGGGACAGCAGCCGCCAGTTTGACCGTTTTATCACCCGTCTGGCCAACGATGCCTCCAGTCAGGCCCAGACCCAGATGGGCTATTGTGAAAGCAATCTGGAACTGCTGCACAAGGCTGTTGCCCTGCCGGCCAATCAGGTGGATGACCTCGCCCGGGAAGTGATCGCGGTTCCGGCAGAAGTTGGCCGCTGCACCAAGACCGAGCAGCGGAAGGCCGAAGCCCCGAAGAAAGCCCCTGAAAAGCCGGTGAAGGTGGCTGATGCCTCCAAGACCCAGCCGAAGCCGGCGGCAAAGCCGAAACCGGCTGCTAAGCCTGCTGATCAGGCTGCCAAGCCGCACTGACCGGCTGGTTTCCGGAGCGTAAAAAAGGCACAGGGAATATGCCCTGTGCCTTTTTTGTTTGTCTGCATTCGCCGGATAAACAGAAAGCGGCCTGAGTGGCCGCTTTCCGGAACAGGGTCAGTGCTGGTCAGAGATCCAGGCGATCCGAAGGATGTTGGTGGTGCCCGGCGTGCCGAACGGAACCCCGGCAATAATCACCACCCGTTCCCCGGCATGGGCAAATTCATCGCGGTGGGCAATCCGGCATCCGCTCTGCACCATATCGGCGAAGGAGGAGATGTCGGCGGTGACCACGCCGTGGGCCCCCCAGACCAGAGCCATACGCCGGGCCACCTTAATGTCGGCTGTCAGGCACAGGATCGGCACCGGCGGGCGCTGGCGGGCGGCGCGGAGGGTTGTCGAGCCGGAAGACGTGAAGGTGACAATCGCCTTGGCGCCGATGGTGGCGGAGACCTGACGGGCGGCGGCGCAGATGGCGTCAGCCGCTGTGGTTTCCGGCTCCTCGGCACGGGCATCCATGATGCGCTGGTAATAACCATCCCGCTCAACGCTGCAAATGATCTTGTTCATGATCGAAACCGCTTCGAGCGGATATTTCCCGGAAGCGGTTTCGGCGGACAGCATCACCGCATCCGCGCCATCATAAACAGCCGTGGCAACGTCAGACGCTTCGGCCCGGGTCGGGGCCGGGGCACTGATCATGCTTTCCAGCATCTGGGTGGCGACAACCACCGGCTTGCCTTGATGACGGCAGGTCTCGATGATCCGCTTTTGCAGGATCGGAACCACTTCCGGCGGACATTCAACCCCGAGATCGCCGCGGGCAACCATGATGGCATCGGAGAGTTCGACGATCTCATCAAGGAAATCAATCGCCTGCGGCTTTTCGAGCTTGGACAGGATCAATGCCCGCCCGGCAACCAGCTTGCGGGCTTCGGCGACGTCTTCTGGGCGCTGGACAAAGCTGAGAGCGACAATGTCCACGCCCAGCGACAGGCCGAATTCCAGATCGCTGCGGTCCTTATCGGACAGGGCGGAGATCGGCAGGGCTTCGCCCGGAACGTTCAGGCCCTTGCGGTCCGACAGCGGACCCCCGGTCAATACGCGGACGTTGGCATAATCCGGGCCGTGGTTTTCCACCCGCACCCGGATCTTCCCATCATCCAGCAGCAGCTCGGTGCCGACCTGAATGATCGAGAAAATTTCCGGATGCGGCAGGCAGGCCCGGGTTTCATCGCCCGGGGTTTTATCCATATCGAAGCGGAACTCCTGCCCCGGAGCCAGTTCGATTTTTCCGGCGGCGAACTGACCGACACGCAGTTTCGGCCCCTGAAGGTCGAGCAGAATGCCGATCGGTCGGCCAATGGAGGCTTCTACCTGCCGGATCATCTCGTAGCGGGCGCGGTGATCGTCGTGGGTTCCGTGGCTGAAGTTCAGGCGGAACACATCAGCACCGGCGCGGAACAGAGCTTCGATGGCCTGCGGGGTCGAGCTGGCGGGGCCGAGTGTGGCGATAATCTTGGCGTGGCGGTCGCGCTTCATGGCTTTATTCGATGTCCGTTTCCAGTGAGAAGCCCCGCGTCGCCGAACGGATCCGGGAGGAGGCTTTTAGGGGCGGCGATGACGGGCAGGCCAGCTTTCCCGAAGCAGAGTGAAATTTTATTCTATGCTACGTCAAAGTCTTAGCAGAAAACTCACCTTCTGACGAGCCGCCCGTTGGGGTGGGCGCAGATCCGGCCTGAGGACAAAAGCGGAGAATTTTGTTGTTTTTCAGGAAGTTACTGCGGCGAAGGCGGGTTTCTGTCATGGAAAATTCGCCGGAGAGGGGGCTTGGTGTGATAATTATATTTCGTTCGCATATTTTTGCACAAAAACGAACGCTTATAAAAACAAAAAGAACCTATCCGCGCGGGTGGGGTAGGGGTGGGGGGGTAATCCCTTCTCCCTCTTGCTCCTGCCGCAAAGCCGCCGTATCACAGAACGGTAATGGCACCTTGCCTGACCGGTGCCGATGTCAGTGACAGCAGATCCCCCGGCGAGGCCGGGTTTTGCCGACAGGAACTCCCCATGACTGTTCAGTCCCCGTCCCCCTATCCGGCGCTTCTGGCGGAAGATGAGCCGCGCCCGTTTGACGTTTTATGCCCGGAGGGCAGTGCGCCGCTGCTGTTGGTCTGTGACCATGCCAGCCGCCGGGTTCCCCGGTCTCTGGGCACTCTTGGCCTGACAGAGGATGAGCTTGGCCGTCATATCGGCTGGGATATCGGTGCGGCAGACGTGACCCGCAGGCTTTCCGCCCTGTTGAACGCCCCGGCCGTCCTCTGCCAGTATTCCCGTCTGGTGATTGACTGCAACCGTCAGCCGGGGGAGCCAACCTCCATTCCGCCGGTGTCCGACACCACTCCGGTGCCGGGCAATCAGGGCCTGAGCGAGGTTGAGGAAGAAGCGCGGACGGCGGAAATTTTCTGGACATACCATCAGACGGTTGGCGACGCGCTGGCGCATATCTGGCGTCGCCAGCCGCAGACGCCCCCGGTGGTGATCTCGGTGCACAGTTTTACCCCCTGCATGCGCAGCGGGACGCCCCGGCCGTGGCATCTTGGCTTCCTGTTCAACCGGGATGAACGGTTAACGCACGCGATGGCGGAGCGCTTTAGCGCAATCTATCCGGATGTCTGTTATGGCCTGAATGAGCCGTACAGCGGCAAGGACAGCGCCTATACTCTGGATGCCCATGCGACGGCGGCGGGGCTGGCCCATGTCGGGCTGGAAATCCGGCAGGATCTGATCGGGGATCAGGCCGGTGCTGAACAGTGGGCGGAGCGTCTGGCAACCGTGCTGAGCCCGCTTCTCGGGCGCCCGGATCTCCATCGGGTCATTCATTTCTGAGGGCCATGATGCACGCAGAGCCACGCTTTACGGTTGGTATTGAAGAAGAATATTTTCTGGTGAACCGCGCCACCGGCGATCTGGCGATTGATCCGCCGGAAGGGATGGTGGAGGAATGCGGTCAGTCGATTGATTACGGAACCTTCAGCCCGGAGTTTCTGCGGTCGCAGCTGGAAGTCGGAACGCCGGTCTGCACCACGGTGCGGGACGCCCGGAAGGCCTTGGGTCAGCTCCGCCATCGGGCGCGGGAGGTCTGCGGGCATTATGGGCTGGCTCCGGTGGCGGCCTCGACCCATCCGATCGCGCAGTGGGATGCGGTCAAGCACACCGACAGAGAGCGTTACAACGCCCTGTCGCAGGATTTACAGGCACCGGTGCGGCGTCTGCTGATCTGTGGGATGCATGTACACGTCGGGATCGAAGATCCGGATCTGCGCATCGATCTGATGAGCCAGATGAGCTACTTCCTGCCGCATCTTCTGGCGTTGTCGACATCCTCGCCGTTCTGGCGGGGGCGGAATACCGGCCTCAAGAGTTACCGGCTGTCGGTGTTCAAGGAATTGCCAAGGACCGGGCTCCCGGAGCAGTTTCACAGCTGGGGGGAGTATCAGCGGCACGTTAATGTTCTGGTCGATGCCGGTCTGATTCAGGATGCCAGCAAGCTGTGGTGGGATGTCCGTCCGTCCTGCCGCTTTCCGACGCTGGAAATGCGGATCAGTGATGTCTGCACGACGGTTGACGACGCGGCGGCGGTGGCGGCCCTGTACGTCTGCATTCTGCGGATGCTGTGGCGGCTGCGCCGGTCCAATCAGCGCTGGCGCATGTATGCCCATATGCTGGTGGAAGAAAACCGTTGGCGGGCCCAGCGGTATGGCACGGATGAAGGGTTGGTCGATTTCGGCAAGGGGCGGATCATTCCGTATGCCGACCTTCTGGAGGAGTTGTTCCAGCTGATCGCCGAGGATGCCGCTGCACTGGACTGTCAGGCTGAGCTGGCGGGATGCAGAACCATTCTGCAACGGGGCACCAGTGCCCACCGGCAGGTGGCACTGTATCAGCAGGCGATTTCGGCGGGCCGTACGGACGCAGAGGCCTTACGGGAGGTTGCTGAGTTTCTGATTGAAGAGACCGGGCGTGACCTGCTGCTGTGATTGTTGCCCTTGACCCCGGCGGTTGGTTGAGGTTTACACGGGGCTGAAATTCGGCACCCGCGCATTAAAGGGACAAAAAATGGAAACCATGGACAACTCGGCTGCCGAGCAGCTGCGTTCCATTATTGAACGCATTGAACGCCTTGAGGAAGAAAAGGCCAATATCGCCTCTGACATTAAAGATGTTTATTCAGAGGCAAAATCAATGGGTTATGATACAAAAATCATCCGAAAGGTGATCAGTCTGCGGAAGAAGCAGCCCCATGAGCTGGAAGAGGAAGAGCAGCTGCTGACCCTGTACCGCATGGCGATTGGTATCTGATCTCCTTGCGGAGACTCAAAAAGACCGGCTCCTGACGGAGGCCGGTCTTTTTTTGTGCTCGTCGCGCAGGGGCTTCAGAATGCGGTGACAGCTGCCCTGAAAATGAAAAACCCCGCCGAAGCGGGGTTTTCCACATCAAAACTGACCGGATTACTTCGGCAGCTTGATTTCGACGCGACGGTTCTGCGGTTCACGCACGCCGTCCTGAGTCGTAACCAGCGGAGCGCTTTCGCCCTTCGCAGCAACATTGATGTCCTTAGCGGCAACGCCCTGCTTGACCAGGAAGCCCTTCACAGCGTCAGCACGCTTCTGGGAGAGCTTCAGGTTGTAGGCGTCAGAGCCGGAACGGTCAGCGTGGCCGGTCAGGTCGACGGAAGCCAGCTGGCCCTTCTTAATGGCGGCAGCGGCTTCAGTCAGGATCGCCACGGCTTCCGGGGTCAGATCCGCCTTGTTGAAGTCGAAGAACACGATGTAGTTCTTCGGCGGCGGGGTCATCTTCGGGGCCGGAGCCGGGGCCGGGGCGGGAGCCGGGGCCGGAGCGGCAACCGGGGTCGGAGCCGGGTTGTTGAAGCGGTAGGTCAGGCCAACCAGCAGGGCGTGCTGACGGTATTCGCCGTCGTAGCTCTGACCGGCAGTGGTCTTGACGTCATAGTCGGTGGTGGCGAAGTAGCGGTACTGCCCCTTCAGCGACCAGTTATCGTTCAGGTCATACGCAACACCGGCGAAGCCCTGATAGGCGAATTCCCAGCTGTTGCTGTCCTTGCCGGTGAAGGTGTTGGTACGGACACCGTCAACCATGACGTCGGCAGCACCGATACCGGCGCCGAGGAACGGATGCCACTTGCTCTGCGGCATCAGGTCGTAAACGACGTTCGCCATGGTGGAGAACGAGGACACATCGCCCGAAGAGCTGGAGGTGATGCCCGAGCCCTTGACGGAGTCAATGCCGTTGTTACGGTAGCCGAGTTCGCCTTCAACCTTGAAGCGGCCGAAGGAATAGCCGAGCTGACCCAGCACGACCGGACCCCAGTCGAAATCGGTGGTGAAGCCGTTGGCACCGATGTTGCTGTCGGAGTCCTGCAGGTAGGAGGCACCGACATCGGCACCCAGATACCATTCGGCCTGGGCAGCGACCGGCAGAGCGGCGAGCAGGCCCGCCGTAACCAGAACCTTAATGGAACGCATAGTGGTAACTCCCCACGCGGAATCATAGAAAACTGTAGCCATCTTAAGGATGGGCTTCTGAGATACAAGGAAAACACGGCCCTAAGGGCTGTCCCTTTATCAACTTTCCACAATCTGTTGCTGCTGTGCAACAGTGCTGTGGCGCACGTGCCGGGCTGTCCGGACGGATGGGGCAGGGCGTTGCCGTCCCGTAAGGCCGGGCTGGACAGCCGGGCGGCAGTGCAATATCTCTGCATCTGTCCGGCACTGGTTTATGATCGGGCTGATTTCTTTCCGTCCGGGGCGGGCCGGTAATTTTAAGCCTCGGTTCACCTCGGGCCGGTGATTGTGGGTTTTGCTGCCGGTCCGGATATTCGCCGGATCTGATGACTGTGGAGGGCATTGTGCCGGGAAAGCTGCGTCTTGGGGTCAACATTGACCATGTTGCGACGGTTCGGAATGCCCGGGGCGGTCTGACGCCTGATCCGGTGCGTGCCGCGCTGCTGGCGATTGAGGCCGGGGCGGACGGAATCACCGCACACCTTCGGGAAGACCGCCGCCACATTATTGACAGTGATATTGCCCGGCTGATGGACAGCATTTCGCGTCCGCTGAATTTTGAGATGGCGGCAACCCGTGAAATGGTGGACATTGCGCTGAAGACTCGTCCGCATGCCTGTTGTCTGGTGCCCGAGAAGCGCGAGGAGCGCACGACGGAAGGCGGGCTGGATGTTATCGGTGGCCGTGACCGTCTGGAACCGATGGTTGGAGAGCTGGCTGCGGCGGGGATCAGGGTTTCCCTGTTTATTGAGGCTGACCCCCGGCAGCTTGATGCGGCCCGGGCCATTGGTGCCCCGGTTGTCGAGCTGCATACCGGCAGTTATTGTGATGCGGCCTCGGGCGCAGACCGTGACCGTGAGCTGGCCCGGATCGTTCAGGCTGCCGCCCACGCCGAGGTGCTCGGGCTGGAATGCCATGCCGGGCATGGACTGAGCTATGAGACCGTCGCCCCGGTCGCGGCCATTCCGACTATCGCGGAGCTGAACATCGGGCACTTCCTGATCGGCGAGGCGGTTTTCGTCGGTCTGGAACAGGCGATTGCCGGAATGCGGCGCCGGATGGATGATGCCCGCCGCGCGGCGCTGTAAGTCCGGGGCATGAGGAAAATCTGATGCCACCGGTTCCGTGCCGGTGGTAAGGTGTAACAAGAGCAAGAGAAGCGATCAGGATGTCGAATAAGAAACCCGGCGGTATCGGGGAAACCATTCGGACGGTGGTGTATGCGGTTGTCGTCGCCCTGCTGGTCCGGACCGTCGCCTTCGAGCCGTTCAATATTCCGTCAGGGTCGATGATTCCTCACCTTTTGATCGGGGATTATCTCTTCGTCTCGAAGTATTCGTATGGGTACAGTCGGTTTTCCCTGCCGTTCGGCGTCCCGGCGTTTGATGGCCGCGTTCTTGAAAGCACCCCGGAACGCGGCGATATCGCTGTCTTCAAGTTCCCCCGCGACACCAGCATTGATTACATCAAGCGGGTGATCGGCCTGCCCGGCGACCGGGTCCAGATGAAGGGGGGGCGTCTGTTCCTGAATGGCGCTGAAGTGCTGCGGGAACGGATTGAGGACTATGTTTATGTTGATCCGCGGGGCAACGTCCTGCGTTTCGCCCAGTACATGGAAACCCTTCCCGGTGATATCCGGCATCGGATCATCGAGGTCACCGACCATGGTCCTTATGATGATACCCCGGAGTATACAGTACCCGCCGGTCACTATTTTATGATGGGGGATAACCGGGACAACTCTGCGGACAGCCGTGCGGATGTCGGGTTTGTTCCGGCGGAAAATTTTGTGGGTCGGGCCGAGGTTCTCTTTTTCTCGACCAACGGATCCGCCCGGATCTGGGAACTGTGGAAATGGCCTTCGGCAATCCGCTGGGAGCGCCTGTTTAACAGTCTGAAAAAGGGCGGAGATCTGGGGCAGGCGCCGCAATGAAACAGTCCTTGACCCCGCTGATGGATGCAATCGGGCATTCCTTCTCGGATATTTTGCTTTTACAGCAGGCTGTTACCCACCGGAGCTTCGGAAATGGGCGAGGCAGCCACCATAACGAACGGCTGGAGTTCCTGGGGGACCGGGTTCTCGGTCTGGTGATTGCCGAGCTTCTGTATGGCCGGTTTCCGGATGAGGCCGAAGGGGCGCTGGCGCGCCGTCATGCTGCTTTGGTCCGGAAAGAGGCCTTGGCCCGGGTCGCTGAGAAAATCGGTCTTGGGGGCTATCTGCGGATGTCACGCGGAGAAGAAGATGCCGGTGGCCGCAGTAACGCGGGGATGCTGGCCGATGCCTGCGAAGCGGTGATCGGTGCCTCGTATCTGGATGGCGGTCTGGGGCCTGCTCAGGCCTTTATCCGCGCCAACTGGTTGCCGATGCTGGAAGAAAGCGCCGCGCCACCGAAAGATGCCAAGACGGCGTTGCAGGAATGGGCGCAACAGCGCGGCCTGCCGCTGCCGGACTATGATACATTGGAAACATCCGGCCCGGACCATAGTCCGGTGTTCCGGATTCAGGTGAGTGTTAAGGGGTATCCCCCTGAAAATGCTTCGGGAAATTCGAAGCGGGTTGCGGCGCAGGTTGCGGCCCAAGCCCTGCTGAAAAGGTTGACGTCATGACCGGTATCCAAGAACAACAAGAACAGCAGCGGTGCTCTTTCGTCGCCGTCCTCGGAGCCCCCAACGCGGGGAAATCCACGCTGGTCAATGCCCTTGTCGGCACCAAGGTGACCATTGTGTCACACAAGGTGCAGACCACCCGCAGCCGCGTGCGCGGCGTGTGCATGCGCGGTGGTGCCCAGATTGTTTTTATTGACACCCCCGGTATTTTCCGGACTGCCAAGCGGCGGCTGGAACGTGCGATGGTGTCGGCGGCCTGGGGTGGTCTGGCGGATGCCGACCACGCCATGCTGGTTGTCGATGTGCAGCGTGGAGTCAGTGACGATACCCGCGCGATTATCGAGCGGATGAAGGAAGACGGCCAGCGCGATGTCATCCTCGTTCTGAACAAGGTCGATCTGGTGGAGCGCTCGACGCTGCTGGGGCTGGCCGCCAGCCTGAATGAGGAAGGGATTTTTGGGCAGGTCTTCATGATCTCGGCCCTGAAAGAGGACGGGATCGGGGCTCTGCTGGATTATCTGTCCTCCCATGCCCCGGTTGGTCCGTGGATGTTCCCCGAGGACGAGGTCTCCGACCTGCCGCAGCGCCTTCTGGCGGCTGAACTGACCCGCGAAAAAGTCTTCCTGCTGCTGCATCAGGAACTGCCGTATAGCATTGCCGTGCATACGGACAGTTGGGAAGAACGTTCTGATGGCTCGGTCAAAATCCAGCAGACCATCGTGGTGATGCGGGACAGCCAGCGGATGATCGTTCTCGGTAAGGGTGGGGTCAAGATCCGCTCCATCGGTGCCGCCGCCCGCGAAGAGCTGGAAGGGTTGCTGGAGCGCCGGGTCCACCTGTTCCTGCATGTTTCCGTGCAGGAAAACTGGGCCGATGACCGTGGCCATTATGGCGAATGGGGCCTTGAGTTCGACGTCTGAGGCTGAGGAGGCGGAATGGAGTGGCGGGACGCCGGGATTGTCCTGCGGGTGCGGCGGCATGGGGAAGCCCATGTAGTCGCCTCTCTGCTGACCGCCTCCCACGGACGGCAGTCCGGATTGATCAAAGGCGGTGCCAGCCGGAACCGCCGGGGGCAACTGGAGCCCGGTACCATCGGTGTCGCGACGTGGCAGGCCCGGCTGGAAGATCAGCTCGGGTCTCTGTCGTTTGAGCCCTTAGAGGCAACCGCCCCGGATCTGCTGTCTGACCCTGACCGCCTGTTCGCACTGTCTTCCGCCTGTGCGATGCTGGAGGCGACAGCGAGCGAGCGTATGCCGGTCCCCGAGCTGTACGACGCCACGCTGGCCCTTTTGGCAGCCCTGCGCGACGGGGCTCCATTGGAAGTTTACGTCCGCTGGGAGCTGGCTCTTCTGTCCGGGCTTGGGTTTGGGCTGGATCTGGGTGTCTGTGCGGTTTCCGGCTCCGCTGAGGACTTGCAGTACGTTTCTCCGCGCACCGGGCGGGCGGTTTCCGCTGCGGCAGCCGGTGTTTACCGTGATCGCCTTCTGCCGTTGCCGGAGTTTCTACGCCCCGGCCGGAATGAAACCCCCGCAGATGCCTTGATGCTGGAACAGGGGCTGACCCTGACCGGGTTTTTCCTTGTCCGCCATGCTCTTCTCCCGGTACGGCAGACCCGGCCCGGTTTGCCGGAAGCCCGGACCCTCCTGCTGTCCCGTTTGCAGCGGTTGGCAGAGCGCGGCGTGAAAGAAATGACTCTGCCCGATTGACGGGACACATCGGGAACAGACTATATAGTGCGTTTTCAGGGGCAGGGTCGGCCGGAGAGCGGCCGCCTGCCGTGACAGGATCTGCCAGACAGGGGCATCATACCAATGACCAATGCTCAGCCCAGAGAGGAAATCCGCCTTCAGCCACTGAAGGATGCGTTGTCGGAACGGTATCTGGCCTATGCCCTGTCGACCATCGTTTCCCGGTCTCTGCCGGATGTGCGGGATGGCCTGAAACCGGTCCACCGCCGGCTGCTGTATGCGATGCGGCTGCTGAAGCTTGATCCGGCGACGGGTTTTAAGAAATGTGCCCGTGTCGTCGGCGATGTGATCGGTAAATATCATCCGCACGGGGACGTGGCGGTTTATGATGCGCTGGTCCGTCTGGCGCAGGACTTTGCCGTCCGCTATCCGTTGATTGAAGGGCAGGGCAACTTCGGCAACATCGACGGTGATAGCGCTGCGGCGATGCGATACACCGAAGCCCGGCTGACCGAGGTCGCCATCGCCCTGATGGATGGCCTGGATGAGGATGCGGTTGATTTCCGCTCTACCTATGACGGGGAGGAGCAGGAGCCGATTGTCATGCCGGCTGCCTTTCCGAACCTGCTGGCCAACGGGGCAACCGGGATTGCGGTGGGCATGGCCACCAACATCCCGCCGCACAATGCCGGGGAACTGTGTGACGCCCTGCTGCATGTGATCAAGGATCCCGCCTGCGCCGATGACGCGCTGCTGGCGTATGTGAAGGGGCCGGATTTTCCGACCGGAGGGATTCTGGCGGAAAGTGCTGAGGCGGTGCGGGAGGCCTATGCCACCGGGCGCGGCAGTTTCCGTCTGCGGGCGCGCTGGACGGTGGAGCGGATGTCCCATGGCCTGTTTCAGGTGGTGGTGACGGAAATCCCCTATCAGGTTCAGAAGTCCAAGCTGATTGAAAAGATCGCGGACCTGCTGAACGCCAAAAAACTTCCGCTGTTGTCTGACGTGCGGGATGAGTCCGCAGAAGATGTGCGGATTGTTCTGGAGCCCCGGAACCGGACCGTCGACCCCGATCTGCTGATGGAGCATCTGTTCCGCCAGACCGATCTTGAGATTCGCTTCGGCCTGAACATGAACGTTCTGGGGGGCGATGGCATCCCCCGGGTGATGAGCCTGAAGCAGGTGCTGCGGGCGTTTCTGGATCACCGGCATGAGGTTCTGATCCGGCGTTCCCGCCACCGGCTGGGAAAAATCGAACATCGTCTGGAGGTTCTCGGCGGATATCTGATTGCCTATCTGAACCTTGATGAGGTGATCCGCATTATCCGGGAGGAAGATGAGCCCAAGCTGGCCCTGATGGCGGCATTTGGTCTGACCGATGTGCAGGCGGAAGCCATCCTGAACATGCGGCTGCGATCCCTGCGCCGTCTGGAGGAAATGGAGCTCCGGACCGAACACGACACTCTGGCGGCCGAAAAGGCGGATCTGGTTGACCTGCTCGGCGATGAAACCCGCCGCTGGCACGTCATTGCCGTGCAGGTTAAGGAATCGAAGAAGAAGTTTGGCCAGCACACGGCCCTCGGGCGGCGGCGTACTGATATCGCGGATGCCCCCAGTGGGGTTGTGGTGCCGCTGGAGGCGGTGATCGAGAAGGAGCCGATCACCATCCTGCTGTCCGAAAAGGGGTGGATCCGTGCGGTGAAGGGGCATACTGACGATCTGGAAGACGCCAAGTTCAAGGATGGTGATCAGCTGAAGCTGACCGTTAAAACCTTTACCACTGACAAGATTCTGGTGCTGGGCACCAATGGCCGCTTCTATACTCTTACCGGCGAGAGGGTCCCTCGGGGGCGCGGCTTTGGCGAACCGCTGCGGTTGATGATTGATCTGCCGGTGGATGCCGAGGTGGCTCATTTCCTTGTGCATGCGCCGGGACGTCAGCTGTTGCTGGCAACCTCCGCCGGGCGCGGTTTCCGGGTTTCCGAGGATGACGTGGTTGCCCAGACCAAGGCCGGAAAGCAGGTCATGACGCTGGGCGATGAAGGGGAGGCGGCGGCCTTCTGTCTGCCGGTGGATGGCGATACCGTGGCGATCATCGGCCAGAACCGTAAGTTGCTGGTCTTTGCGCTGGAAGAGGTTCCGGTCATGGCCAAGGGGCGTGGCGTCATCCTTCAGAAATATAAGGACGGCGGGGTCTCTGACATTAAGGTCTTTGCCGGGGAGGGGGGGCTGAGTTACCGCCGGGGTGAGCAGGTCCGGACTGAGACGGACCTGACGCCATGGCGGGCGGCCCGCGGGACGCAGGGTAAGCTGCCGCCGACGGGATTCCCGCGCAGCAATAGGTTTGACGGATAACACAAGCGTTTTTTTGGCATGGCATGGCCGCTTTTTCGGTGTTGCTTACTGGAAAAGTGGTCTGACCATGTGTATACAAGGTGGATCTGTTGGAGATCTGCGACGGAAAAATCCGCGCATACCTGAACGCATATGGTTCTGCCGTGACTGGGAGGAGGCGCTGTGTCCCTGCTATTGCTCTTCAGTCGGCTTATCGACCGTCTTAACGAGATGGTTGGCAAGTCCGTAACCTGGCTGGTGCTGATCGCTGTGGTGATCAGTTCTGTCAACGCCAGCGTCCGCTACACTTTCAGCATGAGTTCAAATGCTTGGCTGGAAGCACAGTGGTATCTGTTTGCCGGTGTCTTCCTGTTGGGGGCTGGCTACACGCATCTTCGTAACGAGCATATCCGCATCGACATTCTGTCGCACCGGCTGTCGCCGCGTGGCCATGCCTGGCTGGATATTTTCGGAACGCTGTTTTTCCTGCTTCCAATGGCGGGGCTGATCTTGGTTCTGTCGTGGCCGGTATTCATGAACTCTTTCCATTCCATGGAAATTTCGGGGAATGCCGGTGGCCTTATCCGTTGGCCTGCCCGTCTTCTGGTGCCGGTTGGATTTGGTCTTCTGACCCTTCAGGCCGTGTCGGAACTGATTAAGCGCGTCGCCTTCCTGACCGGCCATCTGGCCGAGCTGCCGGGCGGTCACGGCGGTCATCCGCCTTCGGTTGATGAAGCCGAAGACCTGACCGCAGCGCAGAAACCGTAACGCCGGACAGGAGAGCGAAATAATGGAATTTCTCGCTGCCAATCTGGCACCGGTTATGTTTGCTGTGCTGGTTCTGTTCCTGCTCAGCGGTTTTCCGGTTGCCTTCGCGCTGGCTGCCAACGGCATGCTGTTTGGCCTGGTCGGCATAGAGCTGGGGCTGCTACATCCGGTGCTGTTCCAGGCTCTGCCGGAACGCGTGTTCGGCATTATGGCCAACGATACCCTTCTGGCGATCCCCTTCTTCACCTTCATGGGGCTGATCCTTGAACGGTCTGGGATGGCAGAGGACCTTCTGGATACCATCGGCCAGCTGTTCGGGCCGATCCGTGGGGGCATTGCCTTTGCGGTGATTTTTGTGGGGGCGCTGCTGGCGGCCACCACCGGTGTGGTTGCCGCTTCGGTGATCTCCATGGGGCTGATCTCGCTGCCGATCATGTTGCGCTATGGCTATGACCGCCGCATTGCCGCTGGCGTTATTGCGGCGTCCGGGACGCTGGCGCAGATCATTCCGCCCAGCCTGGTTCTGATCATTGTTGCTGACCAGCTTGGCCGTTCGGTCGGGGATATGTATGCCGGGGCAATCATTCCGGCGCTGACCCTGACGATGTTTTATCTTGGTTTCATCGTGCTGGTGACCATCTTCCGTCCCAGCTATGCTCCGGCGCTGCCGCCTGAAGCGCGGACGGACCGTGGCTTGAAGCTTCTGGTCAAGTCGTTGGTTGTTCTGGTGCCGCCGCTGGTTCTGATCTTCCTGGTGCTCGGGACGATCTTCCTTGGCATTGCCACCCCGACCGAAGGGGGTGCCATGGGGGCTGCCGGGGCGCTGATTCTGGCGCTGATGAAGCGCAAGCTCAGTCTGTCGCTGCTGAAGCAGGCGATGGATTCCACCACCAAGCTCACCGCATTTGTGGTGTTCATTCTGGTTGGTGCCACCGTCTTTGGTCTGGTGTTCCGTGCGGTGAACGGCGATCTGTGGGTTGAACACCTGCTGACCAGCCTGCCGGGTGGGAAAGTCGGCTTCCTGATCGTGGTTAACATCATGATCTTCCTGCTGGCCTTCTTCCTTGACTTCTTCGAACTTGCGTTCATCGTCATCCCGCTGCTGGCCCCGGTGGCCGATAAGCTGGGTATTGATCTGATCTGGTTCGGGGTGCTGCTGGGCATCAACATGCAGACGTCCTTCATGCATCCGCCGTTCGGGTTTGCACTGTTCTACCTGCGCAGTGTGGCACCGAAGGCCGATTATCTGGATAAAATTACTGGCAAAAAGATCGCCAAGGTTACCACTGGCCAGATCTACTGGGGTGCGGTGCCGTATGTGATCATTCAGCTGATCATGGTCGGTATTGTGATTGCGTTCCCCGAACTGGTGGAAGCCGGTCTGGATAAGCATGAGAAGATCGATACCAGCACCATCACCATTCAGGTGCCGGAAATTGATTACGGCGGGGGCTCTGCCAACCCGTATGAGAACTGATGACACCTGTCATCTGATCCTGACGCCCCGCAGGTCTGCTGCGGGGCGTTTTCTTTTGTGGCATCGGGCTCTTTCCATCTCTGTTCAGGTCAGTATTGAGGAAAGAGCAAAGAAAAACCCCCGTGCCTGATGGCACGGGGGTGGATGACGTGGTGGCGTTGGGCTTACTTGCGGACCGACATGGCACCCATGAAGGCATCGTAGTTGAATTCGGCAACACGGAACCACGAAACCTGATCGTCGCGGAACGGCTTCCAGTTATCGTAAACCTTCTTCCACTTCGGGTTGCTGGCCGATAGTTCGTCGTACAGTTCATGGGCGGCCTTATAGGCGGCTTCCATGATTTCCTTGGAGTACGGGCGGATCTGGGTGCCGGAGCCGATCAGGCGCTTCAGGGCTGCCGGGTTCTGGGCGTCGTAGCGGGCCTGCATATCGGTATTGGCATAGGCGGCGGCGGCGGTCAGGATCGACTGATAAGCCTTCGGCAGGGATTCCCACTGCTGCTTGTTGATCAGAGCGTCGAGGGTCGGGCCGCCTTCCCACCAGCCGGGGTAATAGTAGAACGGGGCAACTTTGTTGAAGCCCAGCTTTTCATCGTCGTAGGGGCCAACCCATTCAGCGGCGTCGATGGTGCCTTTTTCAAGGGACGGATAGATGTCGGCACCGGCGATCTGCTGCGGGACGCCACCCAGCTTTGCGACCACGCGGCCAGCCAGCCCACCGATGCGCATCTTCAGGCCCTGCATGTCGGCGAGGGTCTTGACTTCTTTCCGGAACCAGCCGCCCATCTGCACGCCGGTGTTCCCGCAGGGCAGGTTAACGCTGTTGTAGTCAGCGAAAAACTCCCGGAGAACCTGCATCCCGCCGCCCTGATACAGCCAGGCATTCTGCTGGCGACCGTTCAGGCCAAACGGAACTGCCGTGGCCAGACCAAAGGTCGGATCCTTGCCGACGTAGTAGTAACAGGCGGTATGCCCCATTTCGACGGTTCCGGCCTGCACGGCGTCCAGAACCTGCAATGCTGGAACCAGTTCGCCACCGGCAAAGACGCGGATCTGGAACTTGCCGTCAGTGGCTTCGTTCACGAAGCGGGCCATGGTTTCGGCGGCGCCGTAAATGGTATCGAGGCTTTTGGGGAAGGAAGAGGCAAGGCGCCACTTCAGTTCCGGCATGGACTGGGCGATGGCCGGCTTCGGGAAAGAAGCCGCAGCGGCGACGACTGCGCCCGCCCCACCAACGGCCGCACCTTTCAAAAATTCACGACGCTTCATTCTGGACGCTCCCTTGCTCCGTAAATGACAGAGGTTCATTGAAAGAACACAATTATTTTAGTTTTGCATACGCAGCCGCATATTTTTGCATTGCAGAGCTGCGCTTTTGGCATGGCTAGGATTATAATCAACCCAAGAGCGGTTGCAATGGTTAAATGGTAAGGCCATATCACTGTATCTTATTGAAAAAATTATATTTAATTATTTCATAGTCAATTTTTAGCAAGAAAATTCCATCAGGCAGCACAGCAGCAGGGAAGAGGCTTATCGTAAGTTAGCACCCATTATGGTGGTGAGAATGATTCACAGACGTATGGAAAGTTTCAGGATTGGCAGAATTTGAGGGGATTTTGATAAATGTGCATTTAAAGACAAGATTGCATGCAATTTCCCCGGAGGACTATGACGGCGGAAGGTTCTCGGCTTTGGTCATTGGGTCTGACCAATCGCAAAAGAAAAACCCCCGCACTTTCATGCGGGGGTTTTCCGGAACAGCCTGAAGGGCTGGGTTACTTGCGGGCAAACATCGCGCCCATAAAGGCGTCGTAGTTAAACTCCGCAACGCGGAACCACGACACCTGATCGTCACGGAACGGCTTCCACTGTTCGTAGATCTTCTTCCACTTCGGATTGGTGGCCGCGAGTTCGTCGTACAGTTCATGAGCGGCCTTATAGGAGGCTTCCATGATTTCCTTGGAGAACGGACGGATCTGGGTGCCGGAACCGATCAGGCGCTTCATGGCCTGCGTGTTGACGACGTCATACCGCGCCTGCATGGCGATATTGGCATGATCACAGGCCATCTGGAGGATGGTCTGATAGTGCTTCGGCAGCGATTCAAACTGCTGTTTGTTGATGAAGGCATCGACGTTCGGGCCGCCTTCCCACCAACCGGGGTAATAATAGAACGGGGCAACCTTGCTGAAGCCCAGCTTTTCATCATCGTACGGCCCGACCCATTCGGCGGCGTCGATGGTGCCCTTTTCGAGGGACGGATAAATGTCGCCCCCGGCGATCTGCTGGGGAACGACGCCCAGCTTGGAAATCACCCGGCCAGCCAGACCGCCGATGCGGAACTTGAGGCCCTGCATGTCGGCGACGGTCTTCACTTCCTTACGGAACCAGCCGCCCATCTGCACGCCGGTGTTCCCGCAGGGCATGTTGACGACATTGTAGCCATCAAAGAATTCCCGCAGCAGCGGCATCCCGCCGCCTTCATACATCCAGGCGTTCTGCTGGCGGGCGTTCAGGCCGAACGGAACGGCAGCGGCGAAGGCGAAGGTCGGGTCTTTCCCCACGTAGTAGTAAGAAACGCTGTGCCCCATTTCCACGGTGCCAGCCTGGACAGCATCCAGAACCTGGAGGGCCGGAACCAGCTCGCCACCGGCAAAGACGCGGATCTGGAACTTGCCGTCAGTCGCTTCGCTGACATACTTCGCCATGACTTCGGCGGCACCATAAATGGTGTCCAGGCTCTTCGGGAAGGAGGAGGCAAGGCGCCACTTGATTTCCGGCATGGTCTGGGCAATGGCCGGGGCAGGGAACGACGCAGCGGCGGCGGCAACAACGGCACCGGCCCCACCGACAGTGGCACCCTTCAAAAACTCACGACGTTTCATGTCAGACGTTTCCTCGGAATATTTATGGGCGAAACAGAATTCCAGCCAGCCGCAGCAGGACAGTCAGGCTGACGCTTCGATGTCAGTATAAATGAAAGAAAGTTACGGGCAATGGCTGAGTCTTACGCGAAAACCCCTTAAGGGCTTGATGGCATAGGGGTCCATCCCCCCGGCCCGTAAGTCTCCAGCGGCTGAAATCGGGTTTTGTATGCCATCTTACGGCTGTTGCTGATCCAGTACCCCAGATACACATAGGGCAGGGACTGACTGCGGGCGGTTTTGATCAGCCAGAGGATTACATAGGTTCCCAGACTCCGGGACGGATCCACCGTTTCATAGAAGCTGTAGACCCCGGAAACTCCGTCATCCATGCGGTCCATCAGGCAAACCGCCTTCAGGCTGCCCTCTCCGTCGCGGAACTCCACCAGACTGGTGTCAATCGGGCTGTCTTCGACCATCGCGCGGTAATCGTAAAACCCCATCAAAGCCATATCACTGCCTGCATGCCGGCTTTCCTGATAGGTATTGAACAGGCGGTATTGCTCGGCTGTAGCGCGGGCGGGGACAATACGCGGACGCAGATCGGCGTTCCGCTCCCACAGGCGGCGGAATGTCCGGCTCATCTTGAAAGAATCAGCCGCCACCCGCACGGGGACGCAGGCGTTGCAACCGACACAGGCCGGGGTGTAGGCGATAGAGTGGCTGCGGCGAAAACCGGCCCGGGACAGCTGATCGTGGAACCCGCGGGCGTCGCTGCCGGTCAGTTCGGTGACAATCTTGCGCTCCATGCGGCCGTCCAGATACGGGCAGGGCATTGGGGCCGTCGTGAAGAAAAAATGGGGCCTGAGAAGGGGTAAGTGTTCCATGGCGCACCCTTGTATCTGCCTTCCCGTACCAACTCATTCTATGACTATGGAGTGTCAGGCCTGCCTTTGTAAACCAGTGCTACGGCACTAGAGGGACGATGTCTGTTGAAAAATAGGCTGAAAAAACAAGCCCCGGACGGGGAGGGCCGTCCGGGGCTTGTCGGTGCGGAACGTGAAGACGTCCCGATCAGTTGGTCTTGAGAATGCTCGGAATCGGGGCCCGTGGATCTGGCCCTCCGGGCGGAACCGGAGTATCGCGCAGCAGGATGATGCTGATCCGCCGGTTGCGCGGGCTGTCCGGGTTTTCTTTCGGCATGGGCTCTGCCGAGGCCCGGCCGGAAACACGGTTGATCCGCTGGTCAGCCACGCCGCCGGTCAGCAGCACGCGCCGGGCAGCCAGGGCGCGGTCAGCCGACAGCTCCCAATTTCCGTATCCGGTTGGGTCGCTGAAGCTCATGGCATCCGTATGTCCGGCAATGGCGATCTGCTGGGGCAGAAGTTTGATGACTTTGCTGACCAGCAACAAAAGCTGCTTGGTCCGCTCGTACATCGCCGAAGATCCAGCCGGGAACATCGGAATCTGATCCTGATCAATGATCTGAATCCGCACTCCCTCCGGTGTGGTATCCACCTGTAGACTGTTTTGGAGGGCTTTCAGCTCCGGCAAGGCCTGTAGGGCCTGCTTCAGCTCCGCTTCCAACTTTTTGGCCTGCTCTTCTTCCTGCACCTTGGCAGAGACAGACTGAGCATTTTCTGAATCGTTGAAGTCTGCCGAAGCATCCTGCTTCTTATCAGATTGCCCTTCCTTCGGATCCGTGAAGTCAGATCCGCCGGAGCCGACGGTTGTCGGTGGCAGGTTCATGCTGGTGGCAGGAGAGGACGAGCGGGATTGCGAAGCGCCCTCGCCGATGACCTGACCGCCGAGAATGCCACCGGCCCCGCTGGGGCTCTGCGAGACGGCCGTCGGAGCAAAATAGTTGGAAATCCCCTGAAGCTGTTCCTCGGTGACGGAGTTCAGCAGCCACAGCAGGAGAAAGAACGCCATCATTGCCGTCACAAAGTCGGCGTATGCAACCTTCCACGCACCACCATGGGCGGCATGGCCGCCCTTTTTGATGCGTTTGATGATAATTGGCGCTTTGCCTTCTTCTTCGGCCATGCCGTCCTCTTTATTTTCCAGTCCCCGGACCGGAACAGGTCTCTGCTGTCAGGGCGCACCGCAGCGCTGCCCTGACGTGGTCAGACGTTAATCATGCGTCAGGTTGGTGACCGTTTCTTCCACTTCCTGGAAGGTCGGGCGCACGTGCGGCGGCAGGATCTTGCGGGCGAACTCGATCGAGACCTGCGGGGCGTAGCCCTGCATATGGGCCAGCAGGGCAGCCTTGATGCAGTTCAGGTACTCGGTTTCGGAGTTGTAGGCAGATTCGATGGCGCGGGCAAACGGCGCGAAGAAGCCGTAAGACAGCAGCACACCGGAGAAGGTTCCTACCAGCGCCGCACCGATCAGATGCCCGAGGACTTCAGGCGGCTCGGTGATCGAGCCCATGGTGTGAATAACGCCGAGCACCGCAGCCACAATCCCCAGTGCCGGCATCCCGTCCGCCATGTTGTTCACGGCGGTGGAGACGGCATGGTGTTCATGATGGTGGGCCTCGATGTCTTCACCGATAATGGTTTCGACCTCGTTGGCATTGTTGGTGCCCAGCGTCAGCAGGCGCAGATAGTCGCAGAGGAATACCAGCGCATGGTGATCTCCGGCGAAGCCGGGGAACTTCTGGAACAGGGGGCTTTCGTCGGGGCGTTCGACGTGGCTTTCAAGGGCCAGGTCGCCCTTGGTTTTGGCCAGGCGGAAGACCGAATAGAGCATGCTGAGCAGCTCAAGATAGCTGGATTTGTGATGGCGGGGCCCCTTCATCATCGGGCCCATGGCCTTCCCGATGCCGACCAGAACGGTCTTGGGACTGCCAATGACCATAGATCCCAGCGCGGCGCCGAAGATGATGATGAATTCGAAGGGCTGCCACAGGACGCCAAGGTGACCGCCGCCACCCATGTAACCGCCGATCACGCTGCCCAGAACGATAAGTGTACCAATGATGATCAGCATGCGGCCACCAGTCCAGTTCTCCGGGAGGTCCAGAAGGGCCAGACCTTCTGTCCAGTCCATCGTCTCAGGACTGTTGTACCCAAGGTTTCCGCAAACATCAATCGGGAGCCTTGTTATACCGGTAAAATCAAGACGCTATTCACGCCTTTGCAACCGGAACCGGAAAAACCTGATGACGGAGCAGGGGCTTTTGTGCTACTGCGGCATGGAAATCTGTTATTCTCCGGAGAGTCCGGGTCGGGAGAGAATGCCCGACGGTAAGCAATTGGATGCCCGCCGATGCCATTTGATGAACGCACGTTCCGCAAAGCGATGGGATGCTTTGCCACCGGCGTGACCGTTGTAACCACCGTGGATGCGGGCGGGGCTCCGGTGGGAGTTACGGTCAATTCCTTCACCTCTGTTTCTTTGGATCCGCCCCTCGTCCTGTTCTGTCTGGACAAGCGCAGCAGTGCCCTTCCGGCCTTCAGCCGCGGGCGCTTTGTGATCAACATCCTTCGGGAAGACCAGAAGGAAGTTTCGATTGCCTTTGCCAGCCGCGAAGGAAAGAACTGGTCGGAGATCGGTTGGCACAAGGGAACTGATGATGTTCCGGTGCTGGATCATTGTCTGGCGCACTTTGACTGCTCGGTGCAGTCTGTGGTGGATGGCGGCGATCACACCATCATTATCGGGCGGGTCGAGCATCTGGATGCGCAGGCCGGTGGTCAGCCGCTTCTGTATTATCGGGGGGCCTATGCCACCCTGAAAGACGGGGCCTGAGGCGTTACTACAGCCCCTGCCGCCTGAACAGGTCGGCAGAATAGAAAAAAGCGGCAGACCGTCTCTGCCGCTTTTTCTTTGACATCAGAGATACACGCTGACCGGATGAAATGCGGGCATCCGGTCAGCGTGGCAGGCGATCAGGTCATGTTGATGATGATCGTCTTCTTTTCGGTGAAGTGTTCCAGCATCGCTTCCAGCGTCGCTTCCTTGCCAAGGCCGGAGGCCTTGATGCCGCCGTAAGACAGGTTCGGCTGCACCACCAGATTCTGGTTCACCTGTACAAACCCGGCCTCCAGACGCTGCGCGGCGTTCATGGCGGTGCGCAGATCGCGGGTCCAGATGGTGGCGGCAAGGCCGTATTCGCTGTTGTTGGCTTCGGTGATCACGTCTTCATAATCGGTGAACTTAAAGATACAGCAGACCGGGCCGAAGATTTCTTCCCGTGCGGGCGGAGCATCGCGGGCGATATCGGTGAAAATCACCGGCTGGAGGAACAGGCCCTTGGCGAGTGCCGGATCGGTCGGCAGGGCGGAGCAGGCATTGGCGGTGCCGCCAGCCTTGATACCGGCCTCAACGTAGCCCTTCACCTTCTCGTACTGATCACGGGAGATGATGGTGCCGATATCGGTGGCCTCGTCCAGCGGGTCGCCCATCTTCAGGGCGTTGACCTTCTCGGTCAGCTTGGCGACGAAGGCATCGTGCAGGTCCGCATGCACATAGATGCGGGAGGAGGCGGTGCAGCTCTGGCCCTGACGGGTGAAGCGCATGCCGGAAATGGCCCCGCCGACGGCGCGGTCAAGATCAGCATCGCCCATCACGATCATCGGGCTCTTACCGCCCAGTTCCAGCGTTACCGGAATCAGGCGCTCGGCGGCGGTCTTGTAGACGATCTTGCCGGTCTCAACGGAACCGGTGAAGGTGATCTTGCCGACATTCCTGTGGGCCACCAGCGGGGCGCCGCAGTCCGGGCCGAAGCCGGACAGCATGTTGAAGCAGCCGGGCGGCAGGACGTCATTCAGGATCTGGCAGACCCGCAGCACAGTCAGCGGCGCTTCTTCCGCCGACTTGACGACAACGGTGTTCCCCGCCACCAGCGCCGGAGCGATTTTCAGCGCCATCAGCATCAGCGGCACGTTCCACGGAATGATCGCGCCGACCACGCCGATCGGCTCCCGCACGGTGACGGTCAGCATATCCGGGTTGAAGGGGACGCTTTCTCCCTTCAGTTCAGACGCCAGACCGCCATAGAACACGAACGCATCCGCCAGAACACCGGCTTCGACACGGCTTTCCGTCCGCAGGGCCTTGCCGGTTTCCAGCGCGACCAGACGGGCCAGTTCCTCGGTGTGCTCGGTCAGGCGGCGGCCGCATTCGGCGACCAGCTTGCCGCGCTCCCGGGCCGGGCGGCGCTTCCATTCTTTCTGGGCGGCGACGGCGGCGGCAACGGCGGCATCCACATCGGCGGCATCCCCTTTGGCGGCCTGCGCCACCACCTGCCCGGTGGCCGGATTGACCACGTCAAAGGTCTGCCCGGACACGGCGGCAACAAGGGTGCCGTTAATCAGGTGCTTGCCTGAGAGTTCCTTGGCCAGAGCAAAGGGGTCGGTATTCAGGGTAAGGGTTCCGCTCATGGGATTCTCCGGTGATCTCACGAAGGGGCGGAGGCAGGCTCCGCCGGTGGATGGATAATAAAACTAACCCTTGAGGTAGCCGGTCGGCAGCGTGGAGAGGAAGTCGGCGAAGACATCGCCCTGCACGTTGACGTGGCGGTACATGGCTTTTCCGGCGGCCTCGGCATCCCCGGCCAGCAGAGCCTCGACGACCTTTTTGTGCTCGGCGAGCGACTCATGAACGCGGCCGGGGCGATTGAGTTGGTGCCGCCGGTAGGGGGCCGTGCGGTGATGCAGGCTGCGGGTCATCTCTTCCAGCACATGGTTGTGGCTGCCGGAATAGATGGCATCATGGAATTTCCAGTTATTGATGTAATAGGAATCCAGATCGACCTGTTCGGCGAAGCCTTCCGCTTCGGTCACCACGTCGGAAATGGACTGGCGTTCCGCTTCGGTCATCCGGCGGGCGGCAAGGCGGGCGCACATGCCCTCCAGCTCCGCCATCACCTCAAACATCTCGATCAGGCGGGGCAGGGTGATGACAGATACGACAGCCCCCTGCCGGGGCCGGACCTCAATCAGGCCGGAGGCGGACAATTGGCGCAGCGCTTCCCGCACCGGGGTGCGCGAGACGTTGAACCGCTGGGCAAGGGATTGCTCATCCAGCCGGTCGCCGGGCTTCAGGCGGCCGTTGAAGATGTCTTCTTCCAGCGTACGGCGGAGGAAATCCGCCCGGGTGGGGGTTTGCTTGGGCATTGGCCCTTGGTACCTTCTTGGTGATCAACGGAGGCCCCTGTTGTTGCTGATTATCTTCCCTAAGGGAAGGCCCGTCTTGCGGGCGGTGCGGGGGCTTGCCGCCAATCTGTTCCGTTTCCTCGACTATAATTGTATACATAAAGCGGGGAATTGGTATTCAAAAAATGACATTGCGGCGCACAATGCTCGGCTAAAAGCGCTTCTGTAAGAATATTCATCAGAAAAAACAATCTATTAAGCCATGGAGGAAAGTGTGTCCAAAGTCAGCCGGAAAACAGTGCCCTGCCTGCGCCCGGAAGGGTTCCGCCAGATGGCCTATCGGGAATGGAGAGGGGATGGCGGAGAGGATTGCCCGGTTTTGGTTTGCGTTCACGGGTTAACCCGGAATGCGGCTGATTTTGATCCGCTGGCGGAGTCACTGTCGTCAGAATATCGGGTGCTGTGTCCGGATGTACTGGGGCGCGGGGACTCTGAGTGGCTGGCAATGCCGGCAGGCTACGCTTACGACGGGTATGTCAGCGATATGGCAGCCCTGATTGCCCGCAGCGGGGCTGCGGAGGTCGATTGGATCGGAACGTCGATGGGTGGGCTGATCGGTCTGTTTCTGGCGGCGAGCCACAACACGCCGATCCGGCGGCTGGTGCTGAACGATGTCGGCCCGGTGATCGGGGCTGACTTCATCCGCTTTCTGAAGACCTATGTCGGGACGGACCCGCGCTTTGCGACACTGGAGGAGGCGGAGCGGTTCTTCCGTTTTGCCCATGCCGGGTTTGGGGCGTTGACCGACCCGCAGTGGGCGGCCCTGACGCGGGAGTCGGTGCGCCCGGTGGAAACCGGTGGATTCCGCTTGGCCTATGATCCGGCACTGGCGGTGCCGTTGCAGGCCCTGCCGGAGCAGGATGTGGATCTGTGGGCGGTCTGGGATGCGGCGAGGGTGCCGACACTGGTTCTGCGTGGGGCGGAGTCCCCGTTGCTGGACCGGGACATGCTGGCGAGAATGGCGGAACGTCCCGGGGTGACGGTGGCGGAAGTTCCCGGCTGCGGCCATGCCCCAGCGCTGATGGATCCGGCCCAGATTGCTCTGGTCCGCGACTGGCTGATGTCTGTATCGGTCTGAGTTAAACGAAAACGGCGGCCCGTGACAGAGCCGCCGTTTTCTTCGGTATCGTGGAACGGGTCAGCCCCGCGCCGCCAGCAGGCGGGCGGCATCCACCGCGAAATAGGTCAGGATGGCATCGGCTCCGGCACGCTTGAAGCACATCAGGCTTTCCAGAACGGTGCGGTCATGATCAAACCAGCCGTTGTTGATGGAGGCCTTCAGCATCGAATATTCGCCGCTGACCTGATAGGCGAAGGTCGGCACGCCGAACTGATCCTTCACCCGGCGGATGATGTCGAGATAGGGCATGCCCGGTTTGACCATCACCACGTCAGCGCCTTCTTCCAGATCAATCGCCACTTCGCGCAGCGCTTCATCGGAATTGGCCGGGTCCATCTGATAGGTCTTCTTGTCACCACCCTTCAACGATGCGCCGGTGCCCAGCGCATCGCGGAACGGCCCGTAGAAGCAGGAAGCGTATTTCGCCGCGTAGGACACGACCTGCACATGCTGAAGCCCTTCGGCGTCCAGCGCATCGCGGATCTGTCCAATGCGGCCGTCCATCATGTCCGACGGGGCAACAATGTCGCACCCGGCTTTGGCCTGCGATACCGACTGACGGATCAGGGCCTCAACGCTTTCATCATTGATGATAATGCCGTCACGACAGATACCATCATGGCCGGTGTCGGTATAAGGGTCCAGCGCCACATCGCACAGAACACCAAGGTCGGGGTGAGCCGCCTTCAGGGCACGGACGGCCCGGCAAACCAGATTGTCCGGGTTGGCGGCTTCGGTGCCGACAGTATCCTTCACCGAGGCATCGGTCTTGGGAAACAGGGCAATGCAGGGAATGCCCAGCGCCCGTGCCTCACCCGCGGCCGCCACCAGACGGTCAATGGTGTAACGCACGACGCCGGGCATGGACGGCACCGGTTCCGTTCTGTCTTCGCCGTCGATGATGAAGACCGGCCAGATCAGATCATCGACGGTCAGGGTATTTTCCCGCACCAGACGCCGCGACCAGTCAGTCTGACGGTTGCGGCGCATCCGGGTGCGCGGAAAGGGGCCGAAAACGGTCTCGGTGGTCACGGGCGTCCCTCCTGAACAGGTCTGCCTCAGACCTGTTCAAGAGCCTGTTGCAGATCGGCAATAATATCGTCGGGATGCTCAATCCCCACAGACAGACGGACATACCCCGGCGTCACGCCGGAGGCAAGCTGTTCCTCCGCCGACAGCTGGGAATGGGTGGTTGAAGCCGGGTGAATGGCCAGAGACCGCGAATCCCCGATGTTGGCAACGTGGTAGAACAGCTTAAGGGCATTGATGAATTTCTGCCCGGCTTCGGCACCGCCGGTCAGTTCGAACCCAAGCAGGGAGCCGTAGCTGCCCTTCAGGTAGGTGTCAGCGCGGCGCTTCAGCTCGCCGTCCTGACGGCTGGGGTGAATCACCCGGCTGACCTTGGGGTGGGCCGACAGGAAGGCGGAAACCTTCGCGGCGTTCTCGGCATGGGCCCGCATGCGCAGCGGCAGGGTTTCAAGGCCCTGAATCAGCTGGAAGGCGTTGAAGGGGCTGATGCAGGCACCGACGTCGCGCAGCAGGGTGACGCGCATGCGCAGGCCATAGGCGATCGGCCCCAGCGGCTTCACCGCTTCGGTCCACACCGCGCCATGGTAGCTCGGGTCCGGCTGACTGAGGGTCGGGAAGCGGTCCGGGTACTGTTCCCACGGGAAGTTGCCACCGTCGATCACCACGCCACCGATGGAGGTGCCATGGCCGCCGATGAACTTGGTGGCCGAATACATCACCACGGCCGCGCCGTGTTCCAGCGGGCGGCAGATCAGCGGGGCGGCGGTGTTATCGACGATCAGTGGCACCCCGATTTCCCGGCCGATTTTCGCCACTTCGGCGATCGGGAAGACGTTCAGCTTCGGGTTCGGCAGGGTCTCGGCATAGAACAGCCGGGTCTTGTCGTCGACGGCACGGCGGAAGTTTTCCGGGTCAGACGGATCAACAAAGCGGGCTTCGATGCCAAACTGCTTGAAGGTGTTGGCAAACAGGTTCCAGGTGCCGCCGTAAAGGTCAGTGGAGGTGACGAAATTGTCCCCGGCCTGACACAGATTGAGAACGGCAAACGTGGAGGCCGCCTGCCCGGAGGACACCGCCAGCGCGATCGCCCCGCCTTCAAGGGCGGCAATGCGCTGCTCGAACGCGTCCTGCGTCGGGTTCATGATGCGGGTGTAAATGTTGCCCAGTTCCTTCAGGGCGAACAGGTTGGCCGCATGCTCGGTATCGCGGAACTGGTAGGAGGTGGTCTGGTAAATCGGCACGGCGACGGCCCCGGTGGTGGGGTCGGCGCGGTATCCCGCGTGCAGGGCCAGCGTCTCGGGATTGGTGCTCTTGAAATCCATTCTTTGGGCGCTCCGGGGTGACAGTTCTTGCTATTCCGCCACGAGAGTTGCGGACCCGGGATCGCCTGTCAAGGAGACATAGTATCGCCGCATGCTGTTTTAGGAAAACATACAACAAGGTGATTCTGTGTTATGGCGGTCATTGCCGCTGTGTATGGAATGTCTCGGCAAATTGTATGCAAGATTTGACAGCGGCCGGGAAGGCGGTATCATCGGACAAAACACACATCCCGGCGTGGCCAGAGCCACAGGCGGGGGACCCCCAGGAGGAAACCGATGGATTTCGCCCTCACCGAGGAGCAGAGCCAGTTTCAGGACGTGGCTCGTGATTTTGCCCAGACCGAAATGGCCCCGTTTGCCAAAGACTGGGATGAAAACCATACGTTCCCCGAAGCCACCCTGCGCAAGGCAGCGGAGCTGGGCTTTGCCGGGATTTATGTGCGGGATGATGTCGGTGGGTCGTCACTGACCCGGCTTGATGCGGCGATCATCTTCGAGGAGCTGGCGGCAGCCTGTCCGTCGACGGCGGCCTATATCTCTATTCATAACATGGCGGCATGGATGATTGACCGCTTCGGGAACGAGGAACAGCGCCAGCGCTTTCTGCCGAAGCTGTGCACCATGGAGCACTTCGCCAGCTATTGCCTGACCGAACCGGGGGCGGGGTCTGATGCCGCCAGCCTGAAGACCCGGGCCGAGCGGGATGGGGATCATTATGTCCTCAACGGTTCCAAGGCGTTCATCTCCGGCGGTGGCCGTTCGGATGTTTACGTGGTGATGGTCCGCACCGGCGGCGAGGGGCCGAAGGGTATTTCGACGCTGGTGGTGCCGAAGGATACGCCCGGCCTGTCTTTCGGCAAGCAGGAAGAAAAGATGGGGTGGCGGAGTCAGCCGACCTCTGCTGTGATCTTCGAAAACTGCCGGGTACCGGTGGAGAACCGCCTTGGCGAAGAAGGACAGGGCTTCAAGATCGCGATGATGGGTCTTGACGGTGGCCGCCTGAACATCGGGGCCTGTTCCCTTGGGGGTGCCAAGGCGGCACTGGCGGCGGCGCTGGAATACACGCAGGTCCGCAAGCAGTTCGGAAAGGCGCTGGCCGAGTTTCAGGCCCTGCAATTCCGGCTGGCGGATATGGAGACGGAACTGACGGCTGCCCGGCTGCTGCTGCACCGCGCCGCGTCGGCACTGGATGCCCGGTCCCCGGATGCCACCAAGCTGTGCGCCATGGCCAAGCGTCTGGCCACCGACACCGGCTTCACTGTGGTCAACGATGCCCTGCAATTGCATGGCGGTTATGGCTACGTGCGGGAATACCCGATTGAACGCCTGCTGCGCGATCTTCGCGTGCACCAGATTCTGGAAGGCACCAACGAAATCATGCGGGTGATCATCGCCCGCAAGATGCTTGATGCCTGATCCGGTATCTGCGGGCGGTGCTGTTTTTCTTTCTGATCTGAATTTTGAGGACTCCCATGTCATCTGTTGAAACTGCTGACGAAATTCTGTCGTCCGTCACTAACGGCGTTGCCCGTGTCACCCTCAATCGCCCGAAGGCGCTCAACGCCCTGACGCTGGACGGTGTCCGCGCCATGGACCCGCTGCTCCGCCGTCTGGCGGCGGATCATGCCGTTTCCGTCGTGGTGGTCGAAGGGGCCGGGGAAAAAGCATTCTGCGCCGGGGGCGATATCCGCCGGATGTGGGAAGCCAACCGCGCCGGGGATGTGGCCTATCTGCGGGCGTTCTTTGGCGAGGAATACCGCCTGAACCGGCTGATCAAGGTCTACGGTAAACCCTATGTCGCGCTGATGGATGGTGTGACCATGGGCGGCGGCGTCGGGCTGTCGGTGCATGGATCGCACCGGGTTGCCACCGAGCGGACGCTGTTCGCCATGCCGGAGACGGCGATCGGGCTGTTCCCTGATGTCGGGGGAACATGGTTTCTGCCGCGTCTGCCGGGGGCCATCGGCATGTATATGGCCCTGACCGGGGCCCGGCTGAAGGCGGCGGACTGCCTGTATACCGGGGTTGCCACCCACTATGTTCCGGCGGAAAAGCAGGAGGCCCTGATTGCGGCTTTGCAAGGGGTTTCCGGTTCTGCTGCGGTGACGGCGGTTCTCGATCAGTTCCATCAGGATCCCGGTCCGGCCCCGCTGGCGGATCAGCGTGCGGCGATTGACCGCTGCTTCAGCAAGGACAGCGTCGAGGCGATTGTTTCCGCCCTTCAGGAAGAGGGTGGAGAATGGGCGGACAAGACGCTGCATCTGCTTGGAAAAATGTCTCCGAGCTCTCTCAAGATCACCTTTGCGCAGATTCGCAAAGGCGCGGCGCTGGAAACCTTCGATGAGGCCATGCAGCTGGAATACCGGGTGTCGCCGCGCATTGGCATGACGGCGGATCTGGCCGAAGGCGTGCGGGCGGTGATCATTGATAAGGACCATGCGCCGAAATGGTCGCCGTCGGCGCTGGCTGATGTGGATCCGGCGGTGGTTGAAGGCTTCTTCGCCCCGGCTGACGCAGGCGAACTGACCTTCGCGTAATTTTTTATAAATAGCCGATAACAGGCTGATAACGAACTATCTGGAGTGAAACGTCATGGCGGTGATCGGGTTTATCGGTCTGGGCAATATGGGTGGCCCGATGGCAGGCAATCTGGCAAAGGCCGGGCACACGGTGCGGGCTTTTGACCTGTCAAAGGAGTCTGTTGCCAAGGCGGTGGAGCGCGGCTGCGTTGCCGTGGCTTCAGCGGCGGAGGCAGCAGCCGGGGCCGATGTGGTGGTGACCATGCTGCCGGCCGGTCAGCATGTGCGGGCCGTGTACTGCAACGACGGCGGCGTGCTGTCGGTGGCCCCGAAGGGCGCGCTGATGATTGACTGCTCCACCGTTGATGTCGACAGCGCCCGGGCGGTCGCCAAGGCGGCGGAAGAAGCGGGGATGGCGATGGTCGATGCCCCGGTCTCCGGCGGCACCGCCGGGGCTGAAGGCGGCACGCTGACCTTCATGGTCGGCGGACCGGATGCGGCCTTTGAACGCGCCCGCCCGATGCTGGAGGCGATGGGCAAGACCATCGTTCATGCCGGTGGGCCGGGCAACGGGCAGGCGGCCAAGATCTGCAATAACATGCTGCTGGGCATCTGCATGATCGGCACCTCTGAAGCCTTTATGCTGGCCAAGCGTCTGGGTCTGGATGCCCAGAAGCTGTTTGATATCTCGTCGAAGGCGTCGGGGCAGAACTGGTCGATGACCTCCTACTGTCCGGTTCCGGGGCCGGTTCCGACCTCGCCGGCCAACCGGGGCTATACCCCCGGCTTTGCGGCGGACATGATGCTGAAGGATCTGAAGCTGTCGCAGGAAGCGGCGGCCCGGGCTGGGGCCTCCACCCCGCTTGGGGCGGCTGCGGAATCCCTGTATCAGCTGTTCAGCAATGCCGGGCTCGGCGGGGTCGATTTTTCCGGCATTATCAAGATGCTTGACGGCGATATGAAATAAGCCCCGAAGAAATCGGGTGGCTTGCGGCAGGGGGCTGACAGCGTTATGTCAGGCCTCTGCCGATTTTCATTTCTGCCGGAGCCTGCGCGATGACCGGATTGCCCACTAAACCCGATGATATCGGCCCTGTGTACTTTGAGATCCGGGTTCTGGGCAACGCGGCGCAGGTGACGGCGATCCATGCCGCGACCGGAACCGAGGTCAAGGTGACCTGTCCGGCGACTCTGGCGCGGTCATCGATGCAGCTGGCAGCGTTACGCCGGTTGCAGTCGGTGCTGGCAAAGAGAGCGGGATAACTGTCTGTCGCCCGTCCGCAGTGGCTGCGGTGACAAGCGGTTTCGGTGGGATAATCTGCGATAATTGTCCGGTAGGACGCCTTTTCCCGCCGCAGGGTAAAGGCGCCGGTTGGAATTGATGCAGATCCTGTGTTAAGGAACGCGCAGTTTTCGCCGCTCCGACGAGAGAGTTACCCCGATGAGCAGTCATGACGTCATTGTGATCGCCTCCGACCACGGTGCCCTGGAGATGAAGGCGCTGCTGAAGCAGCACATGGAACAGAAGGGTCTGACCGTTCTGGATCTCGGCACCCACGGGACTGAGTCGGTCGACTATCCGGATTTTGCCGACGCTGTCGCCGGGGCTCTGAAGGATGGCCGCGCCAGCCGGGGTGTGCTGCTGTGCGGCAGCGGCATCGGCATCTCCATTGCTGCCAACCGTCACCGTCATGTCCGCGCCGCTCTGGTGCACGACGGCTACGGGGCGCGGATGTGCCGCGAACATAACGACGCCAATGTTCTGGTGATGGGGGGCCGCACCACCGGCCCGGAAACGGCCAAGGATTGCCTTGACCTGTTCCTGTCGACCCCGTTCGCCGGGGGGCGCCATGCCCGCCGCATCGAGAAGATGAGCTGACGGCGGGAGGGCTTATTCAAGCCTTTCAGTTGACTGTGGGCGCAGCCTGATCCTGTGTCTTTGCCGCCCGGTCCCGGAATTTCGCCCCTCAGCGGGGTTTCTGTCAGAGGATACACTCACTCATGACGTACGCAGTGCCCTCCAGCTTTTTTTCCTCCTCCCTCGCGGATGCTGATCCGGAGCTGATGGCGGCCGTCACCAGCGAACTGGGCCGTCAGCAGGACCAGATCGAGCTGATCGCCTCGGAAAACATTGTGTCGAAGGCGGTGCTGGATGCCGCCGGAACCGTGCTGACCAACAAGTACGCTGAAGGCTATCCGGGCAAGCGCTACTACGGCGGCTGTGAATTCGTCGACGTGGCCGAAGCGCTGGCGATTGACCGTGCCAAAAAGCTGTTCGGCGCTGAATATGCCAACGTTCAGCCGCATTCCGGCTGCCAGGCCAATGGCGCGGTGATGATGGCCCTGCTCCAGCCGGGTGACACCATCCTCGGCATGAGCCTTGCCGCCGGCGGCCACCTGACCCACGGTGCCGCTCCGGCCCAGTCCGGCAAGTGGTTCAAGGCCGTGCAGTACGGTGTGCGCAAGGAAGACAGCCTGATCGACTATGATGAAGTCGAGCGTCTGGCTGTTGAGCATCAGCCGAAGCTGATCATCGCCGGTGGCTCGGCCATTCCGCGCCAGATCGATTTCGCCCGTTTCCGCGCCATTGCCGATAAGGTCGGGGCGTATCTGATGGTCGATATGGCTCACTTCGCCGGTCTGGTCGCCGGTGGTGCCCATCCGAACCCGCTGCCCTACGCCGACGTGGTCACCACCACCACTCACAAGACCCTGCGCGGTCCGCGTGGCGGCATGATCCTGTCCAACAACCCGGATCTGGGCAAGAAGTTCAATTCTGCGGTGTTCCCCGGGTTGCAGGGCGGCCCGCTGATGCACATCATCGCCGCCAAGGCCGTTGCCTTCGGCGAAGCGCTGAAGCCGGAATTCAAGGATTATGCCGCCCAGATCGTCACCAATGCCAAGGCACTGGCCGAGGAACTGGTCAAGGGCGGTCTGGATATCGTCTCCGGCGGCACCGACACCCATGTGATGCTGGTGGACCTGCGCCCGAAGGGCCTGACCGGCAACATCACCGAGCATGCTCTGGAGCAGGCCGGGATCACCTGTAACAAGAACGGGATCCCGTTCGACCCTGAAAAGCCGACTGTTACCTCCGGCGTCCGTCTGGGCACCCCGGCGGGCACCACCCGTGGCTTCGGGGAAGAAGAGTTCCGTCAGATCGGCCGCCTGATCGTGCGCGTCCTCGACGGTCTGGCCGCCAACCGTGAAGACAATTCGGCGGTTGAGGCTGCGGTGCGGGCGGAAGTGGCGGAACTGTGCGGTCGCTTCCCGATTTACCCGACCCTGTAATTTTTTCTGCGGGACCGGCGCGGTGGGGGTGCCCTGCCGCGCCGGTCTTTTCTTTTCAGGGCCTTTTCCTGCCGGGCACGGGGAAAGGCTCTCACTCTTTTCAACAAGATGGTGTAGGGTCTGGCGATATACCCACATCATCGGGGGTTCGCCGGGGTATCCGGCCAGCCGCCGCAGTTACGGGGATGATGGATGCGCTGTCCGTTTTGTGGTCACGATGATACACAGGTCAAAGATTCCCGCCCGACCGAAGATAATTCGGCAATCCGGCGGCGGCGGTTCTGCCCGGCCTGTTCGTCGCGGTTCACCACGTTTGAGCGGGTTCAGCTGCGGGACCTGATCATCACCAAAAAGAATGGCCAGCGGGTTCCCTTTGACCGCGACAAGCTGGTGCGCTCGATCAGCATCGCTTGCCGCAAGCGCAAGGTGGATGAAGAACGGATCGAGCGTGTGGTCAACAGCATTCAGCGGCGTCTGGAAAGCTCCGGGGAAAGCGATATCCCGTCCACCAGCATCGGCGAAATGGTGATGGAGGCCTTGCAGGCCCTCGACCCGGTTGCCTATGTCCGTTATGCCTCGGTCTACAAGAACTTCCGCGAGGCCCGTGACTTTGAGGAGTTTGTGGAAAGCCTTGGCGGAATTGAAAAAAGCGCCTGACACCGGTTGGTCTGCTGAGTTACCTGCTGTCCTGAGGGCTGCCCACGATGTCGAATTTCTCTGACTCTGACCGTGCCCACATGGCAGCCGCTCTGCGGCTGTCACGCCGGGGATTGGGCAATACATGGCCCAATCCGGCTGTCGGCTGCGTGATTGTCCGCGATGGGCTGGTGGTTGGCCGGGGCTGGACCCAGCCGGGCGGACGCCCCCATGCCGAAGTGATGGCCCTGCGGCAGGCCGGGGAGAAGGCCCGGGGGGCAACGGCTTATGTGACGCTGGAGCCGTGCAGCCATTTCGGCAAAACTCCGCCCTGTGCCGATGCGCTGGTGGAGGCGGGGATCAGCCGTTGTGTTTCCGCCCTGACCGACAGTGATCCCCGGGTTTCCGGGCGTGGGCTGGAACGCCTCCGTGCCGCTGGAATTCTGGTGCAGAACGGTCTTCTGGCCGATCAGGCGCGGGCGCATAATCTGGGGTTTTTCCTGCGGGTGGAGCAAGGGCGGCCACTGTTCACGCTGAAGACGGCGACCAGCCTTGATGGCCGGATTGCGCTGGCCAATGGCACCAGTCAGTGGATCACCGGGCCGGAAGCCCGGGCCCTGACCCATCGCCTGCGGGCCGAACATGATGCGGTTCTGGTCGGCTCCGGGACGGTTCTGGCCGATGATCCGGACCTGCGCTGCCGTCTGCCGGGGGTGGACCCGCGCCCGGTGGTGCGGGTGGTTCTGGATGCCCGCCTGCGGATGCCACCGGACGCAGCGCTGGTGCGCTCGGCGGCAGAGGCTCCGGTATGGGTCGTGACTTCGGACGCAGCTCTGAAGGCAGAGCCTGCAAAAGTCAATCAGCTGACAATCGCCGGGATTGAGATCCTCCCGCTTTCCGATCCGCATGACTGTCACGCTGTGGCCGCAGCACTGGGCGCGCGGGGGCTGACCCGGGTGATGATCGAAGGGGGTGGGCAGGTGGCGGGCAGCTTCCTACAGGCGGGTCTGATTGACCGTGCCGTGTGGTTCCGGGCTCCGAAGATCCTGGGCGGCGACGCCCGTACCGGGATTGGTGCGCTGGGGTTGACGCGTCTGAGCGATAGCCCGCAGTACCGGCGCGTCAGGCTGGTCACGGCCGGGGAAGACAGTGTAGAGTTTCTGGAACGAAAGATCTGAGGCAGGAAATGTTTACCGGCATTATCACTGATGTGGGGCAGGTCCGCTCCGTTGACCGCAGCGGCGAGGCCCGCTTTGTGTTTTCCTGCGCCTACGACGCGGATGGTATTGATCTGGGGGCGTCTATCGCCTGTGACGGTGTCTGCCTGACCGTGGTTGAAAAGGGCCGCGACGCTGGCGGAAACTGGTTTGTGATGGAAGTGTCGGAAGAGACCCTGTCGAAGACCACGCTCGGTGACTGGGCTTCCGGGACCCGGGTCAATCTGGAGCGCGCCCTGAAGGTCGGTGACGAGCTGGGCGGGCACATCGTCTCCGGTCACGTTGATGGCGTGGCGACGGTTGTCGAGATCCGTCCGGACAATGAATCCCGCCGCCTTGTGTTTGAAGCCCCGGAAGCCCTGAAGAAGTTCGTCGCCCCCAAGGGCTCTGTGACCATCAACGGCGTTTCGCTGACGGTGAACGAGGTTGACGGTCGGCGGTTCGGCGTGAACATCATTCCCCACACCCAGACGGCGACGACATTGGGGGAATTGGCTGTGGGCAAGCGGGTAAACATGGAAATTGACATGCTGGCGCGCTATGTATCCCGCCTTCTGGAGAAGGAATAAGCCCGTGACCACCTCTCTTGCTGCGCACCTGTCGCCGATCGAAGACATTATCGAAGACGCCCGCAACGGCCGCATGTTCATTCTGGTCGATGATGAAGACCGGGAAAATGAAGGCGATCTGGTCATTCCGGCGCAGTTTGCCACTCCGGCGGCGGTTAACTTCATGGCGATGTATGGCCGTGGCCTGATCTGCCTGTCGATGACGGCGGACCGCTGCCATCAGCTGAAGCTGCCGATGATGGACAGCCATAACCAGTCGCGCCTTGCCACCGCTTTCACGGTGTCGATCGAAGCGAAAGAAGGGGTGACGACCGGTATTTCCGCGTCTGACCGCGCCCGCACCATCGCTGTGGCGATTGACCCGTCTAAGGGGAAGGATGATCTGGCCACCCCCGGCCACGTCTTCCCCCTGATGGCGCGGGATGGCGGCGTACTGGTCCGGGCCGGGCATACTGAGGCGGCGGTCGATATTTCCCGTCTGGCCGGGCTGAATCCGTCCGGCGTGATCTGCGAGATTATGAATGACGACGGCAGCATGGCCCGGATGCCGGACCTGATTCCGTTTGCCCAGAAACACGGCCTGAAGATTGCCACCATCGCCGACCTGATCGCTTATCGTCGCCGGACCGAAAAGCTGGTGCGCAAAGAGGTCGAGAGCCGTTTTGAGTCGGCTTTCGGCGGTGAATGGTCACTCAATGTTTACATCAATACCATCGGCTATGCTGAACATATTGCTCTGGTAAAGGGTGATCTTCAGGCGGCGGATGAACCGGTTCTGGTGCGCATGCATGCGATGCATGTTCTGGACGATGTGCTGGGGGATACCCACGGCGGCCGCCATGGGCAGTTGCAGGCCGCCATGGAAATGATTGCGGCGGAAGGCCGGGGCGTTGTGGTGCTGCTGCGGGAAGCCAACCGCACCACTCTGTCTGACCGCCTGAAGGAACGGCTGGGGGCCCCGGATGCCGGGTCGCGGCTGGTGGATTATGGTGTGGGGGCGCAGATCCTGCTGGATCTTGGGGTCCGTGACATGATCCTGCTGTCGAATACCGAGCGCCACATTATCGGTCTGGACGGCTACGGCCTGCGGGTCACCGGGCGCAAGCCGATTTCTGTGTGATCCTGCCTGTTGCTCCTGTACCATTTCTGTACTGATTAAGTCCTCTCCTGCCACGGAAAAGGTGACACCATGAGTTCTGCTTCCGGTCCGCGCATCCTGATCGTTGAGGCCCGTTTTTATGATGAGCTGGCCGATCAGCTGGTGAAGGGTGCGGTGCAGGAGTTGACGGCCCGCGGCGCTGGCTACAAGCGCGTCATCGTGCCGGGAATTCTGGAAATTCCGGCGGTGATCCGCTTTGCTATCCGCGCCATGGAGCTGCGGGCGACCGATACCCGCTATGCCGGGTACATCGTGCTGGGCTGCGCGATCAAAGGCGAAACCGACCATTACGAACACGTCTGCAACGAAGCGATGCGGGGCGTTCAGCAGCTTGCGCTGGATTATTCCCTCGCCATCGGCAACGGCATCCTGACCTGCCAGACCTGGGATCAGGCAGTGGTGCGGTCGCGCGTGGACGGCAAGAACCTTGGCGGCAAAGCTGCCGCCGCCTGCATGCGTATGATTGAAATTAAAAAGGAACTGGGCCTGTAATCGGCCCCCGGACCCCATGACGACACAGAAAAAACCCTCCGATGCGGCGCTGCGCCGCGGTGCCGCCCGTCTGGCGGCGGTTCAGGCCACCTATCAGCTGTCGTTGACCGACGGTCGGCTGGAAGATGCTCTGTCCGACCTGATCAGCGGTGCCATCGGCGGCGAAGTTATCGCCGAGAACCCGGATCTGGAAACGGAAGAGGTCGTGCCGCTGATCGAGATGCACGCTGAACTGTTTTCCGTTCTGGTGCGCGGCGTTGATGCCATGAAAAAGCGCCTTGACGAGGTGATTGACGCCTCGTTGGGGACCAGCTGGGATGCCACCCGGCTGGAGCCGCTGACCCGGTCGATCCTGCGCTGTGGCCTGTATGAGCTGCTGGAGCGTCCGACCATGCCGGCGCGCGGCTGCATTTCGGAATATGTTGATATCACCCGGTCCTTCTTTGAAGGGGCTGAGCCGGGGATGGTCAACGCCGTTCTGGATAAGCTGGCCCGCCAGATCCGCCCGGACGAGATGGAAGCCGCCCGTCGGCCGCGCCCGGCTGACGGCGCGTAATGGCGTGACGGAAGGACCATGAGCCGTCGTGGCGAATTTGGCCTGATCGCCGATCTGTTTGCGCCCCTGGCTTCGTCGGAGCCGGGGGCGCTTGCGCTTACCGATGATGCCGCGGTGCTGGATCTTCCTGCCGGGTATCAGCTGGTGACAACGGTGGATGCGATCGTTGCGGGCGTTCATTTTCTGCCGGATGATCCCCCGGAGACGATTGCCCGGAAGCTGATGCGGGTCAATCTGTCCGATCTGGCGGCCATGGGGGCGAAGCCCCGCGCTGCGTTCCTGACCTGTGCTTTCCCGAAAGGCCTTGACGATCAGTGGATTGAGGCCTTTGCCTCAGGGCTTGCCGCAGATGTGGCGGCCTTTGCGATGCCGATTGCCGGGGGAGATACTGTCTCCACCCCCGGCCCTGCGACCTTTACCCTGACGGCTCTTGGTCTGGTTCCGGCCGGAACAGCGGTGCTGCGCTCCGGGGCACGCGGCGGAGATCTTCTGGCTGTGACCGGAACCATCGGTGACGGGGCGCTGGGGCTGCTTGCGGCCCGTCAGGCTGATGGCTCCGGGGGGGCGCATCAGGCGTTTCTTGCAGACCGTTACCGGGTCCCGCAGCCCCGCCTTGATGTCGCAGCAGGGCTGGCAGGGCATATGCACGCCTGTATGGATATTTCTGACGGTCTGGTGCAGGATCTGGGGCATGTCTGCGAGGTTTCCGGCGTCGGCGCGACCGTTGATATGGCCCGGGTTCCTCTGTCTGCGGCGGCTCAGGCGTGGCTTGCCGAGGGCCGAGGGAGCTGGGAGCAGATTATGACCGGCGGTGATGATTACGAGCTGCTGATGGCGTTTCCCGCGTCTGCGGCCCACATCATTGCGGCATGGAATGCCTCAGGGGGCACACCGGTTACGGTGATCGGCACCTTTACCGAAGGAACCGGGCTGCACCTGACCGACCCTGCCGGTCAGGCATGGACGCCTGTCCGGACGGGCTTTACCCACTTTTAAGGAGGCGGCGATGATCCGGGTTCTGGTGATCGTTGTGGCGCTGATTGTCGCCGTTATGCTGGGGTTGGGTGGGCTGGTTCACTTCAATGTTATTCCGGATATTACCGGGGGCCTGATCAAGCCGGTCGATCAAAAAGCCGAGACTGCCCCGCCGCCGGGGCCGCCCCCGCGTGTCGATCCGGTTTTTCTGGGAATGGCGCCGTTCTCGGTGCCGATCATCCAGAACAAGACCGTCAGCAGCAATATCTACTTTGCCCTCCGGCTGGAACTGGCTCCCGGAACAGAGTCGGCTGTCGCGAAGTTTTTGCCGCAGCTGCATGACCTGTATCTGCGGGCGTTGTTCCAGATGGTGCCGGAGATGATGGAGCGGCGGACCACCCCTGATTTCCGGGCAATCAAAGATCGCCTGAAAGTCATTACCGAGCGAGTCGTCGGGACAGGGCAGGTGAAGGAGATCATCATCATGTCGGCCTTCATCCGGTAAGACTTGCAGTGACCGGACCTGAGACTGCCCGTGCCGTGAGGCTGGGCGGGGGATTATGGCGGGCGGACCCGATTCGCGAATAACCTCCGAAGAGTGTGGATTCTGTAACCTTGCGGTCTGTGCGGGCTTTTGCGACCATTGACCTGACATAACTGGCAGGGGAGGGTCCGATGGCCGCCTCATTCGTGTTCATCATCGCCTGTGGCTTGCTGGCGATTGGGTACGCTGCCTTCGCCACCCGGTCGATTTTATCCGCCGGAACCGGCACTGCTGAAATGCAGAGAATTGCCGCCGCCGTGCAGGAAGGGGCTGCGGCCTATCTTAAGCGACAATACAAAACCATCGCCGTTGTCGGGGCCCTGATCGGGATTCTCCTCGGGGCTCGCCTTGGCCTTCATGTGGCCGTCGGTTACGCCATCGGGGCCGGGCTTTCCGCCCTCACCGGCTTTGCCGGAATGCATGTTTCGGTGCGGGCAAACGTCCGTACGGCAGAGGCAGCCCGCAGTGGTGGCCTTGCTCCGGCATTGCAGGTGGCGTTCCGCTCCGGGGCGATTACCGGTCTGCTGGTTGTTGGTCTCGGCCTGCTGGGGGTGGCGGGCTACTATGCCGTTCTGCTGGCCGGGGGGCTGGCGCAGCGGCAGATTCTCGAAGCGTTGGTCGCTCTCAGTTTCGGGGCATCCCTGATTTCGATTTTCGCCCGGCTGGGCGGGGGGATCTTTACCAAAGGGGCCGACGTCGGGGCCGATCTGGTCGGCAAGGTTGAGGCCGGAATTCCCGAGGATGATCCCCGCAATCCGGCCGTCATCGCCGATAATGTCGGGGACAACGTCGGCGACTGTGCCGGGATGGCGGCGGACCTCTTTGAAACCTACGCCGTTACGGTGGTGGCGACCATGCTGTTGGGGGCAATTTTCTTCCCCGACGGACAGGCCGCGTCGATGATGATGTTTCCGTTGATGATCGGGGCTGTCTGCATCGTGGCATCGGTGATCGCCACGTTTTTTGTTCATCTGGGGCCTTCGGGCAATATCATGCAGGCGCTGTATAAGGGATTTATCGGTGCCGCCGGAGTTTCTGCGGTGCTGATCATCGGCGTTACCCTCCTGATGTTTCCGGACGGTGCCGTCACCCGCAGCGGGCAGATGATCAGTGCTGCCGCGATGATCGGATGTTCCTTTACGGGACTGGCCGTTACCGGGCTGATTGTCTGGATCACCGAATATTATACGGGAACGAATCACCGGCCGGTTCATTCGGTGGCCCGGGCCTCGGAAACCGGGCACGGAACCAATGTCATTCAGGGATTGGCGGTGTCGATGGAGGCGACTGCCCTGCCGGTGGCTGTGATCAGTATCGGTATTCTCGTCGCCTATGGTCTGGCTGGCCTGTATGGCATTGCCATCGCTGCCACGACTATGCTGGCGCTGGCGGGGATTGTCGTCGCGCTGGATGCCTATGGGCCGGTGACGGACAATGCGGGGGGGATCGCCGAGATGGCAAACCTTCCCCCGGAGGTCAGAAAGATTACGGATGCCCTTGATGCGGTTGGAAATACCACCAAGGCCGTGACCAAAGGATATGCGATTGGATCCGCCGGTCTCGCTGCTCTGGTGCTGTTTGCGGCGTATATTGAGGATCTGCATCACTACTTTCCGGATCTGTCGGTGCAGTTTTCGTTGCAGGACCCCTATGTGGTGGTCGGATTGTTTATCGGCGGACTTTTACCGTATCTGTTCGGTGCCCTCGGCATGCAGGCTGTCGGGCGGGCGGCCGGGGCTGTGGTGCTGGAGGTCCGACGCCAGTTTCAGACAATCCCGGGGATTATGGAGGGGACCGCCAAACCGGAATACGGAACCTGCGTCGATATGCTGACCCGGGCTGCCATCCGGGAAATGATCGTGCCGTCCCTGCTGCCCGTATTGTCACCAGTGATCCTGACAGGGGTGGTCTGGCTGTTTTCGGGGCAGGCTGCTGCCTTTACGGCACTGGGGGCGATGCTGCTGGGAACCATCGTCACCGGGCTGTTTGTCGCCATCTCGATGACATCGGGCGGTGGTGCCTGGGATAATGCCAAAAAGTACATTGAGGACGGTCATTTCGGCGGTAAGGGATCCGATGCCCATAAGGCAGCGGTGACCGGCGATACCGTCGGGGATCCGTACAAGGATACGGCAGGCCCGGCCATTAATCCGATGATCAAGATCACCAACATCGTGGCCATTCTGCTGCTGGCGCTGATCGCGTCATAGAGCGCACAGCAGACGGGGCCCTCCGCTGTGGAGGGCCCCGTCTGTATTGCTGGATAGCGGGTGGCCGTTACTTGGACCCCTGGCCGCCGCTGTTGAAGCGGCCGATGTTGCCAAGGAACTGTTCCATGATCGTCAGCTCATGCCCGGCGCTGGGGGTCTTGCGGGAAACCAGCGTGATTTCCTTCCCGGAGTTTTTGTCGAGGGTCTTCATTTCGTCCATCACGCCGCTTTTGTCGAAGGTGAAAATGATCACCTGACGCTCCAGCTCTTCATTCGCATGAAATGAAACCTGCTGATGGCGGGAGCCGATGTAGTACCAGACCTCTCCGTTATCAAACATCGACGTGGTAGACGGTGTACCCAGAACCTGCGCGATGTCGGCGCGGGTGCTTTTGCCCGGTTCAATCTGGGAGAGGGCGCTTTTCGGGGGCATGGCCCCATGGGTGCGGACTTCCGGAGAGCAGGCAGCCAGCAGAATTCCGCAGGCCATCAGGGCGGGGATGGCGGTCAATCTGACAATCCGACTCGTACCTAAGGCCATCTGTCCAGACTCATCCTAAAAAAGGGTTCGGCGTTCGGTGGCCCGCCTCTTGCGGCAGATGCCAAGCCACGCAACCTTATAGCAGCAGCGCACTTCATTTGCAAAGCTGGGACCGGCTCCGCTCCCTTTTGCTCGACACCACAGGGTGGCTGGGCTAAATGCAGGGCTAACGATACTGACGACCGTAAAGAAGGAACCTCCATGTTCGGCTTTTTCAGGAAGCGCCGCTGGCAGAAGCCCGCCGAGGGGCTGTATCTGTCCCTGGTGGCGCAGTCCCGCCAGGAGCAGTTCTATGTCGGGGATGGTGTGCCAGATACTGTCGACGGCCGTTTTGACATGATCTGTCTGCATGCCTTTCTCGTGCTGCGCCGCCTGAAGGCGGAGCAGACGCCGGATGCGGCGGAGCTGGCGCAGGCCGTCTTCGACCTTATGTTTCAGGATATGGATCGCAACCTCCGTGAAATGGGGGTCGGAGATCTGTCCGTCGGTAAACATATCAAGGGGATGGCGAAAGCCCTCTATGGCCGTATCGCTGCCTATGAGGAAGGGGTGACGGTAACGGAACCCGGCCCGCTGGCTGATGCGCTGACGCGGAATCTCTACCGCGGGACCGAACCCGATCCGGCTCAGATTGACAGGATGTCGTCTTATGTCCGGGCGCAGGCTGCCGCTCTTGCCGATCAGCCCATCGGTGAGCTGATCGCTGGGAAGGTTTCCTTCCGCGCCCGCTGAGCATCATTCATGTCTGCTCCATTGCCGAGATCGTATGGGGCAAGATTTCATTGAAACGTTATTGTACGCCATGGCTGCCATTCGGCACGCTGGCGCAAGGATGAGGGAGGGTGTGATGACCCAGAACCAGCCAGAAACGGGGAGCGCAACCCCGGCCGCCCCGGAGTTTTCCCGCCCTGTCAATGTGGAGCGTCTGCCTGATCTTGGCCGCCACTGGACGGTGGAGCCCACGGCGGAGGAGGCGCTGGCGCTGGCGGGGCGCTTTAGCCTGACTGCCCTGACATCCCTGAAGGGGGTGCTGCACGTCAAGCCTTTTGCCGGTGGCAGTCTCCTGAAGGTGACGGGGACCATGACCGCTGTGGTGGAACAGAACTGCGTGGTGACCCTGCAACCGCTGAGCACTACGATTTCTGAAGAAATTGACCGGATTTTCAGCTTCAATGCCCCGAAGGAGCTGCCGCTGGAAGTGGAGTGGACCGTGGAGGATCAAGATCTTCCTGACCCGGTGGTTGACGGCATGATTGATCTTGGCGAAATTGTCGCTGAACAGCTGGCGCTGTCGATTGATCCTTACCCGCGGGCAGAAGGGGTTGCCTTTACCGTGCCTGATGCGGTAATCGGTGTGACCGTCAACGGACCGGAAAAAGAGAATCCGTTTTCCGCCCTTGCCGGGCTGAAGAATAAAAATCCGCTTAAAGAGTAAGGTGGCAGTTGCGGTCCACCGCCTTTTTGTATAATAAGGCTGACCTTCCAGTCAGGGCAGCCAAGGGCACCGTGCCGGTGCCATCGCCAGACTGGCCCTGAGAACCGGATTGAGAGTAGCAGAAAATGGCCGTTCCTAAGAAGAAGACCTCCAAGTCCCGTCGCAACATGCGTCGTTCGCACGATGGCGTCGTGGCTCATGCCCACAACGAATGCCCGAACTGCGGCGAAATGAAGCGCCCGCATCACGTTTGCGGCTCCTGCGGCCACTATGACGGTCGTGAAGTCGTGGCGTCCGAGGCCGCTTAAGGCCTCGGGATGCGTCTGACCGACAGGTGTGAGGTGGTGCTTTGAGCGCTCCGCTCGTTCTCGCGCTTGATGCCATGGGAGGGGACTTTGCCCCGAAGATGGTGGTCAAGAGCATTAAAATTGCGCGGAAACGCTATCCAAACGTGCATTACCTGCTGTTTGGAGATGAAGCTAAAATTCGGCCACTGCTGAAAAAGAAGCTTCGTCCATATTGCACCATCCGCCACACCCCGGATGCCGTTACCAATGACGATAAGCCGTCTCAGGCTGTTCGTCAGGGGCGGAATTCCAGTATGTGGCTGGCCATCAAGGCGGTGAAGGATGGGGAGGCGGCCGGTATCGTCTCTGCCGGAAACACCGGCGCCCTGATGGCGATGGCCAAGTTGATTTTACGGACCCTGCCGGGCGTGAACCGTCCGGCCATCGCGACTCTCCTGCCGACAATCCGGGGGGAAAGCGTGATGCTGGATCTTGGCGCCAACGCGGAATGCGACGCCAATAATCTGGTGGAATTCGCGATTATGGGCGAAGTTTTCGCCCGCTCGCTTCTCGGGCTTGACCGTCCGACGGTCGGATTGCTGAATATCGGGTCCGAGGACCTGAAAGGCACCGACACCCTGCGCCTTGCGTCCCAGATGCTGCGCGACAATGCGCCTGAGAGCATGGAGTTCAAGGGCTTCGTCGAAGGTAATGATATCGGTGCCGGTGCGGTGGATGTCGTTGTCACCGACGGCTTTACCGGCAACGTTGCGCTGAAGACCGCAGAGGGGACCGCGAAGCTTTACAGCACGTTCCTGAAGTCTGCCTTTGAGGCAAGCTTCCTCGCCAAGATCGGGTATCTTCTGGCGAAGGGCGCAATGGACCGTGTGAAGAAGCGCACCGACCCCCGCCGTTATAACGGCGCGATGTTCATTGGATTGAATGGGATCTGCGTGAAGAGTCATGGCGGCACCGATCATGTCGGCTTTGCCAATGCCATCGGCGTTGCCGTTGATCTCGTCAGCAATGAGCTGAACGAAAAAATCAAGGAAGAGTGCCGCCACCTTGGCGAACGTGTCCAACAGCGTGCCGCTGCCCCGGCAGAAGCCGGGCAGCCTGTGGATGCTGTTGTTCTCCCCGGATCACCCACGGGACCTGCTGCATCTGATGGTGCTGCGCAGGCTCTGTAATTCGTGACGGATATCCAGTGCGGGGTCTGTCCCTATGGCTTGGGGTGGCCCTTCACGTACTGATGCGGAAGGCTGAAACAGCATGGTCTGGCGTTCGGTTATTGCAGGCACAGGGTCATACCTTCCGGAACGGATCGTCAGCAATGCCGAAATGGCAGAGCGTGTTGATACGTCTGATGACTGGATCATCGAGCGGACCGGGATCCGCCAGCGCCATGTCGCTGCGGAAGGCGAGTGCACCTCCGATCTCGCCATCAAGGCGGCTGAGCGTGCCTTGGCTGCGGCTGGCGTTGATGGCAAGGACATCGACCTGATCGTTCTCGCGACGGCGACCCCGGATTATACCTTCCCCTCGACAGCCGTTACCGTTCAGGCCCATTTCGGGTGCGCCGGTGTTCCGGCGTTCGATGTGCAGGCCGTCTGTTCCGGGTTTGTCTATGCCCTGACGGTTGCCGATAATTTCATCAAAGCCGGGCAGGTTAAGACGGCTCTGGTGATTGGGGCTGAGACGTTCTCGCGTATTCTGGATTGGAATGACCGCACCACCTGCGTGTTGTTCGGGGACGGTGCCGGTGCCGTGGTGCTGAAGGCTGAAGAGGGGGATGGCAGCTCTTCTGACCGGGGCATCCTGACCACGCACCTGCATGCTGACGGGCGTCAGCATGATCTCCTGTACGTTGATGGCGGCCCGTCGAAGACCCAGACCACCGGATACCTGCGGATGCAGGGCCGTGAAGTGTTCCGTCATGCCGTGGTCAATCTGGCCGCTGTCGTGGATGAAGCCCTGAAGGCAACCGGACTGACCTCCGCTGATATCGACTGGCTGGTTCCGCATCAGGCGAACCGCCGCATCCTTGATGGCACCGCCAAGAAGCTGGGGGTCAGCCCGGATAAGGTTGTAATCACCGTTGACCGCCACGCCAATACCTCTGCCGCCTCCATCCCGCTTGCTTTGGATGAGGCTGTCCGGGATGGCCGCGTCCGGGAAGGACAGGTTGTCATTCTGGAGGCCATGGGGGGTGGTTTCACGTGGGGGTCTGCCCTGATTCGGATGTAAGCCTCAGCGGGCTTTCCTCTTAAGACCGGGTGCCGGAGGGCTTTGAGGGCCTTCCGGCACCCGTATTCTTTTTTAAAAGACTAATCATTTCAGCGGGAAAGCCGTTCCAAGTTAAGGCGAAAGCTTTTCTGCGCACTGTAAGAGGCATCCTCAAACCTCTGATATTGACGGATTTCCATATCAGGGATACCGTTGCAAAGGATCATCTCCTTTCGGTGAGGTCGGATTATGTCGGGACATACCATTACGCGGGCCCAGCTGAGTGAAGCTGTATATCAGGAAGTCGGTCTGTCTCGGAACGAGTCGTCCGAACTCCTTGAGATGGTGTTGCATGAAATTTCGCAGGCTCTGGCGGAAGGAGAGGCTGTGAAGATCTCTTCCTTTGGCAGTTTTTCGGTCCGGCAGAAGGGGCAGCGCGTCGGGCGCAACCCTAAGACAGGGGATGAAGTGCCAATCCTTCCGCGGAAGGTTCTGGTTTTTCGCCCGTCACAACTTCTGAAAGCGCAGATTAACGCGGGGCTCGGCGACTGACTGGAAGAGGGGAGGGGGCTTTTCCCCTTCACCTCCCGTGATGATGCCGGGGTTTACCGCGTCCTGCTTACAGAAATGGGTGAGGAGGCGGCATGGGATACGCAATGGTTCAGCAGGATACTCGCCGTTCCGCAAAATCGGATACGGCATTCAGGACGATCAGTGAGGTTGCGGACGATCTGGATGTGCCGCAGCATGTTCTCCGGTTTTGGGAAACCAAGTTCACGCAGATCCGCCCGATGAAGCGGGGCGGCGGGCGGCGGTATTACCGGCCGGAAGATGTTACCCTGCTCCGGCGGATCCGGGCCCTTTTGTATGATGATGGTTTCACCATTAAGGGGGTTCAGAAACTTCTGCGGGAAGGGGGTGTTGCACCGGGAGAGCCGGTCGCCGCCGCTTTGCTGGATGCCGAGACCGTTGTCGCCGGTACTGCGTCTGTCGTTGCTTCTGCACCGGAGGAGGAGGCCCCCTCTCCGGCCGAACCGTCTCTTGAGGCCCCTGAAGAGCCGGAGCAGATCGACATTTTTATGGCGATCGAGCGTCAGGTTGCCGCTGAAGGCCTGCAAGACAGGCAGCGGCGCGAACTGAGTGCCATTATTGATGAGCTGACGTCGGTACAGCGTTTGTTGAGTTCAGCGTTTTCGTGATGGCCTGATCTCACCCGTTCGGAAAGGGCTGCCGCAAAAGGCAGCCCTTTTCTTTTTTTGTTCAGAGGGTTGCTTTGGAAGTGCCCCCGCTGACGCTGACGCGACTTTTTTGAGAAAATGCCAGAATCAGGCATTGCGCTTATGGCCCGGTCTGGCTATAGTCCCGTTCCCCGCTGATGGCGGGCACTGCCGCGAAAGCAGCAGTCTGAAACGGTCGGAGTGTAGCGCAGCCTGGTAGCGCACTTGACTGGGGGTCAAGGGGCCGTGGGTTCAAATCCCGCCACTCCGACCATTTCTCCCCCAAATTTCCCACTGACACAGCAGTGTAAATATCCTTCTCTTTTAAGCGGAAGGAAGGATATACTTCCCTTTAGGGTTTTCCCTTCAGGGTGGAAGGTATGTTCTCGCTCTCGCCATTCTCTCCGGTTCAGCTTTATGAACAGGTGCGGCCAGCTCCCCGGATCGGGCGGGCGAATGAGCACCCATTTTCTGCGCCCGAACAGGATACTGCCGCTTCCCGAAAAAGGGAGCAGGCCGATCGGGGTGCCGCAGCCCAGGAACAGGCCCTGCGCGGGTTCGGCGGATCAGCCACCCTCCTGTCGTCAGCGCTGCTGGCAGAGCTGGGGCGGCATATGGCCCTTCCTGCCCAGACGCAGGCAACAGTAACACCTGAAAAAGAGACGCAAGGGGCTGCCCTTGATAAAAAGCGCAAGTCCGTAGAGGATGACGCTGAGGCTGAATCTGAGGGCATCAGCGATGCGTCGGAAGAAAATGACGCTTCCGTGGGGCAAGGTGGCTTGTCAGGGGCTGCCGGAGGGCTCCGGCCAAAGGAAACCTCCGCGCAAGGTGGTGCCGTAGCGGAGGGCGCATCTGTGACCAATGAAGATGCGGTCAGTGCGGAGCCCGATCGCAGCGCGTTCCTTGTCCGGCTTCAGCGTGCAAAATCTGTTTATGCACAAGGGCAGATGGCATCCGGTGATTATAGCTTCGTCCGGACTGCTGAAGTTTTTCAGATGGTTGCGTGATGGTATTCAGATAACTTGAAGCGCTGACAGAGCTGTGACCCGGCGCATTGTTTATACAGCGACACCTCATGGTTTTGGCCATGCGGCCATTCTGACCGCCGTCATGGCGTCTGTCGCGGTACGGTATCCGGCCGTTCGCCAGACATTGGTGACCACAGTCCCGGAAGCTGTGCTGCGGGAGCGCTTCTCTGGTGCTTATGAGGTGGTGCCGCATCAGTGCCCGACAGATTTCGGCATGATGATGTCATCCACCACCCGCATCAGGCTGCCTGAGACACTCGACCGCTATCGCACAGTCCATGCGCAGGGCAGTGAAGCCCTGTTGGAATGGCGCTCTCTGCTTGGACGTCTCAAGCCCTCTCTCGTGGTGTCCTCGGCGTCATATATGGCGGTTGCGGCGGCATCTTCTCTTTCCGTTCCTGCGGTTACGGCCGGCCCGTTCCTGTGGCACGATATTATACAGGCATACGCCCCCGGAGCTGTTGATGTTCTGAGCGAGATGGCCGCTGGCTATCAGGCCGCATCCGCATTCCTGTTAACGACGCCGCACGTCAAGCCAACCGTTTCCGGCCCTGAAGCCTTGACGGTGGGGCCGGTTGGCCTTGGTGGCTTTGACCGGCGGACCGAATTGCTGCGGCGCGGGATCGTTCGGGATGGGGAGCGGGTGGTGTTTGCCAGTCTGGGCGGCATGCAGGAAGATGTTCCGTATCAGCGCTGGCTCTGCCCTTCTGGATGGAGGCTGCTGACGCAGCAGGATGCCTCCCGCACGGGTCTGCGCATCAGCGATCTGATCGCCTCTGCGTCTGCTGTGGTGACCAAGCCGGGCTACGGAACCTATGTCGAGGCGGCTCTTGCCTGGGCTCATCTGATCAGCCGCTCAAGGCCTGATTGGCCGGAGACCACTGGCTTGATCCGTTGGTATCAGGGGCTGGGGCTGCCGGCGGAAGATGTGCCGGAAGAGAGTTTCTCTGAAGCCGGGCCGCTTGTTGGATTGGCTGCCAGCAAACCTATTTCCACCCGCCTCGCCGGATATCCCGGCCCCTCTGGCCTGAGGACTTCCGGGGCGGAGGACTGTGCAGCCCTGCTGATGCAGCGCTTTCTGGCCTGAGCCGGAAAGGTGAGGAGGCATGCGCCAAAAACGACCGGGGCCGCATCTTCTGAGGATGCGGCCCCGGGCAGTTTTATCCGTCAGGAAGCAGTGTCAGCGGGCACGGCCAATACCAAGAAAGCGGGCCCGGTTAAACGCTTCATCAAGGCGCCTCTGACGGCGAAGAAACCGTTTCCGCAACAGGTCGAACGGCACGGTCAGAAGCAAGGCGAACACCAAAAATTCAATCACGGGCGCCTCAATGGTCAAATTTGTTGCCATTAACCCGGTCGGCACCATCATCCGGTGTGATGCGGCGCACAGACGAAAAATCCGTATTCTTCCGCAACAAAACCATTCCCCTGGCGGGCCGATTCGGTGATGTCGATTATAGGGAGGAGGAAAGCCAATACAAATGTTGTTTTCTTATCCTGAAGGATAGAGCCATCAATTGCAGGCCTACCGACAGAATGCCTAAGACCCTGCCTTATTTCGCACCCTGCGCAGGTGGTGGGGGAAACATCTGAATGTGGACGATCGGGGCGGGTTGGTTCGGTCCGTTGACAGACCAGTCATAAACAACCCAGCCGGGATAACCGGGGATGCCGGTTGATTTGTTCTCAGCGTTGGTTTTGATGACGGTGGCGTCGGTCATGACCCGGACCTTGCCGTTCGGGGTCAGGCCCAGCGCCTGAAGCTCTTCCCGGGCCCCAGGTTTGGCACCGGTCGCAGCCACCACGTAGAGGACACCATTTTTGCGGACTTCCATCCGCAGGATTTCCATGCCCCGGCGGGGGAAGCTGACCTGAGACGTTCCGGTGAAGCGGCCCAGACGTTCATAATACACATCAAAGGTGCCCCGCCCGATGGGGCGGACCTGCTTGAACCCCTCGTCCCGCTGAAGGTCCCGCAGGATGGCGGCTTCCTTGTCCCGGATTTCCGAGACGTCTTTCAGGGCTCCCGTCACGATGTCTTTGTATAAGGGGACCCAGACCATTTTTCCCTTGAAGATCAGCGCATAATCGCCATTTTTTGCAATTCTGATTTCAGTCAGGAAGTCGTCCGGCATGTAACAGCTGGCGGCCAGCGGTGCCAGAAAAAGCAAAACCAGAACTGCCCGCAGGGACCGGTAGCGCAGACTGATCCAGCCGGTGATCCTCTTAAAGGCCATTGGCATGGTCTTCCTCCTTGGCATGGTCTTCCTCCTTGGCAATGGTCCACAGGGCATCCATTTCCGGCAGAGTTGACTGTTCGGGGGTCCGGCCCCGGTCTTTCAGCAGGGCCTCAACCCGGCGGAAGCGCCGTTCAAACTTGATATTGGTACTGCGAAGGGCCCCTTCCGGTTCAATTCCGGCCTTGCGGGCCAGATTGACCACGGTGAACAGCAGATCACCGATTTCATCGCGGATCCGCGATGGATTTTGCTCCGCAGCGCTGAATTCGACCCGGACTTCTTCCAGCTCTTCCTCAATTTTACCAAGGATATCCGCTGCATCCGTCCAGTCAAACCCGACCCGGGCAACACGGTTTTGCAGTTTCAGGGCCCGGGTCATGGCGGGCAGGGTGGATGTCAGGTCATCCAGCACGCTGTGATCGGGGCTCTTGGCCTTCGCCGCCCGTTCGGCCGCCTTGATATCCTCCCACGCCCGGGTCTGGTCCTCGGCGTCAGCCACAACACTGTCCCCGAAAACATGAGGATGGCGGCGGATCAGCTTGTCCGCGCAGCGTTCCGCGATATCGGTGAAGCTGAAGGCCCCGGCATCTTTGGCAATCTGCCCATGGAAGACCACCTGAAGCAGCAGGTCTCCAAGCTCATCCTTCAGGGATTCCATGTCGCTCCGCTCGATTGCTTCCGCCACCTCGTAAGCTTCCTCGATGGTGTGGGGGGCAATGGTGGCGAAGCTCTGCTCCAGATCCCACGGGCAGCCGCCGTCAGGGTTGCGCAGGCTTTCCATGATGGCGAGCAGACGCTGCACCGGATCGGAATGGGTCGGGATCGGCAGCGGGGAGCGGGACATGGGCAGGGTCCTCTGTGTGGAAAGGAAATGCACGGTATGGCACTGTGATAGCAGAGGTTGCCGCATCTGCGATAGAGGGGGATCGGCATGATGCGGGAAGGGTTTTCTTCCGGGCGCGGAGGACGTATAAGAACGCGGGTTTGTGCATGTCTTCCATCGGCCAAGGGATGACCGGTATGAGTGAGAAAAAGTTCTACGTCATTGGCGGTGAATACGCCGATTCCGCGTTTACCCGGATTGCCACGGGCAAGACCCTTGAGAAGTACGGTCCGTATACCGCCGATGAGGCACGCGCTTTCTGGCGCGACATCACCGGCCGCACGGTTGACAACGCCATGGTGCGCTATGTCGTGAAGGCGGACGAGGATCTGGAAGACAGCCAGTATTACGTGGTGGGCGGCGAATATGCCGACAGCGATTTCCATGAAATCGCCGCCGGTAAGAAGCTGGAAGTTTATGGTCCGTTCGCCCGCCAGCAGGCGCTGGACTTCTGGCGCGGTATCACCAGCCAGACCATCGACTCCTGCCTGCACCGCTACGACATCAGCCGCAACGATCCGCGCGGCTGATTACCGGTTATTCCCACACACTGCCGGGGTCGGCCCGCCATCCATCCAGGATGCGGTCGGCTTCGGCAGATGTGATACGGTCGAACACCCGCAGCGCGGCCAGAAGGCCATCAGACCTCTGGCTGGTGCCATAAGGGGCTATTCCGTTCAGGCGGGCGTACAGTTCGGCGAAGACCGTGCGGGATGCGCCGCCGGACCGGCAGATGACGGCAAGCGCCCGGCCCGCAGGCGTGTAGAGGACCTGCGCCACGGCGGAGGCCGGCAGGCGTGTTACCTGCGCCATCAGGGCATCAGCCCGCTCGGACTGCCCATCCCGCAGGGCTTTCAGGAAAGCATCCAGCAGCGAATTCATCGGAACATCGGGACTTGCCGCTGTTCCGGGCGTCCGCCTAGTAGCGAAAATGCCCGAAGCATCCTCCGCTGCGGCAAACAGGTCCTGCTCGACGCCGGAGGGCAGAGTCGGCCCAAACAGATCGGCCAGAAAAGCCCGGACGGCAGATCCGGCACACAGAGACAGCCGGGACGCCAGAACCGGGGTCAGTTCCGCCCGTCGGGCCAGAGGCCAGTGCAGGTCAGGCGCATGGGCTGCGCGTTCGGTCAGGCGCAACATTCCGTTGGAGGAAATCGCGGCCTGCGGGTTTGAGGCAATCAGCATTGCGACGGTATCATCGCCCAAAACCAGAAGAACGTCGGTCACCGGGCTTGACAGGCTTTTCCGTTCACTGATCGCAAGGCGGTGGTCTACGCCGCGTTCCATCACAATGGCAATCAGCGCTGTGTCATCCAGCAGCGGGCTGCGGACCAGAACCGGTCTGGCGATGTCGATGCTGTCCCGTGCCAGAAGCGCAACCAGCGATGCGGGGACCGTATCGCGGTCTGCCAGCCGGTCGGCGAGCACCCGCCGGACCGTCCGCTCAATCTGCGGGTAAAGCCTTTCAAGGATTTCAAAGGCGATGGCATTTTCCGACGGTGTCAGCGGCGTGTCACCGTCTGCACACAGCGAGAAAACAGCTTCAGCCACCTGACCGCGGTCGATCTCCGGCCATACGGCCCGATCGGCGGCAGCAAAGGCTGTCAGGACATCCCAGGGGGAGGAATGCATTGCGACCTCCACCGGCACCATGGGGGCCGGTACTAAGAACAGGGAATGTCCGAGTATACCCCGGACAGCCGCTGCTTCAGTGATTTCGGTCACATTCTGTGTCGGGGGAGACGTATCTCAGGGTCAGTCCAGCCGCAGACGGCACACAACCGGCGTGTGGTCGGATGCTTTTTCCTTCCCGCGCGGCCCCCGGTCAATCTCGCAGCTTTCCAGGGAATCGGCGGCGGCGGGGGACAACAGGAAATGGTCAATCCGCAGGCCGTTATCTTTCGGCCATGCTCCGGCCTGATAATCCCAGAACGAATAGCGGTTGGGTTCTTTGTTCACCGCCCGGAAGGCTTCGGTATAGCCAAGGTGGAGCAGGGCGCGGAACCGGGCCCGGCTTTCCGGGCGGCACAGCGCGTCATTGGCCCAGCCGGTGGGGTCGTAGACGTCCTCATCCGTCGGGCAGATATTGTAATCGCCCCCCAGAACCACCGGCAGACCGCAGCCGAGCAGGGCCTGCGCACGGTCATACAGCCGTTCCATCCACGACAGTTTGTAGGGGTACTTTTCGGTATCGACCGGATTTCCGTTCGGCAGGTAGAGGCTGGCGATCCGCACCGCTCCGGCGATGGTGGCCTCGATATAGCGGGCCTGCACATCGGTGTCATCGCCGGGCAGGCCACGCATCACATCACTGACCGGCAGCTTCGAGAGCAGAGCCACCCCGTTATAGGCCTTCTGCCCGTGGACGTGGCAGTCATAGCCCGCCGCCTCCAGCGCGCTGAAAGGGAACGCCTCATCCATGCACTTCAGTTCCTGCAACAGCAGAACATCCGGCGCGGCGGATCCGATCCAGTCCAGCACGTTATCGAGGCGGGCCTTGACCGAATTGACGTTCCAGGTGGCGATGGTGATCATAAAAATGTCCGGACGGAGAGAAATCAGACGGCGAAGGACGTGCCGCAACCGCAGGTCGAGGTGGCATTGGGGTTGCGGATGACAAAGGCCGCCGCCATCAGGTCCTCGCTGAAATCAATCACCGAGCCCCGCAGCAGGTCAAGGGATCCTTCATCAATGACCACCTTTACGCCGTGGCGTTCCAGCACCAGATCATCGTCGCGGGTTTTTGCGTCCAGATCAAACCCGTACTTGAAGCCGGAGCATCCGCCGCCGGAAACCTCGACCCGTAACATCAGGGCAGCGTTGTTTTCCTGCGTGATCAGCTGGCCGATCCGCCGGGCGGCCGATTCAGACAGGTCAAGATCTTGGGGGGACAGGGCCTGAGCCATGATGGAATACCCGATCAGAAGACAGTGGATTTATTCCAAACTTAGGGCCCTTTCCGCAGACTGGCAAGGCCGGGCTGCATGGGCAGGGTTGCCTCCGCGGTGGGCTTGGGGGTAGTGTGCGCACATGATGACCCAGACGCCCCCGCCGCTGGCCTCTTACGCGTCAGATCCGCGCCAGACCCGCGGCCGCCTGTACGCGGAAGACGGAACCGCTGAACGCGACGCTTACCAGCGTGACCGCGACCGCATTATCCATTGCGGGGCTTTCCGGCGCCTCCAGTATAAAACGCAGGTTTTCGTCTACCATGAAGGGGAAAACTACCGCACCCGCCTGACCCACAGTCTGGAGGTGGCGCAGATTGCCCGTTCCGTGGCGCGGTCCCTGTTTCTGAACGAGGATCTGGCCGAGGCGCTGGCGCTGGCCCATGACCTTGGCCATACCCCCTTCGGCCATGCCGGGGAGGATGCCCTGAAGGCCTGTATGGATGCGGAGTATCAGGGGTTTGACCATAATGCCCAGTCCCTGCGGATCCTGACCAAGCTGGAACGCCGCTATGTCGGCTTTGACGGCCTGAACCTGACGTGGGAAACCCTGGAAGGGGTGGTCAAGCACAATGGCCCCCTGACCGGACCGCTGGCGCAGGCCATGGCGGCGGAGCGGGGCAAGGATCTGAAGCCCCTGCCGCTGGCGATCACCGAATACGCCACCCTGCATGATCTGGAGCTGGACACCTTTGCCGGTCCGGAGGCACAGGTGGCGGCACTGGCCGATGACATCGCCTATAACGCCCATGATATCGACGACGGGTTGCGGGCCGGGCTGTTTGAAGAGGCCGCGCTGTATGACGTGCCGCTGGTCGGCCCGATCCTGAAAGATCTGCGGCAGAAGCATCCGGATCTGGAACGGACCCGGCTGGTGTATGAGACAGTGCGCCGCCTGATCACCGCCATGGTGTATGATCTTCTGGCCGAAACCCGCCGCCGTCTGGAGGAAGACCGTCCGCAGACGGTGGAGGACGTGCGGCGCAATCATCGGCCGATCGTTTCGTTTTCGGCGGAAATGGTGGAAAATGACAGAGCTTTCAAAGGCTTCCTGTTCCCCAACATGTACCGCCATTACCGCGTCAACCGGATGACCAGCAAAGCCCGCCGCGTTGTGCGCGATTTATTTACTCTTTTCCTGCAAGAACCAAGGTTGTTGCCGCCGGACTGGCAGCGGGGCTGCGAGGGGGTTAACCACCCGCGCACCGCCCGCCGGGTGGCGGATTATATAGCCGGAATGACTGACCGTTTCGCTCTTGATGAGCATCGCCGCCTCTTTGACCCTTCGGTAAAGCCATGAATCTCTTCACTCTCTTTCATTCCCACGTTCTCGCCGTCATCGACGGTCTTGTCTCTGCGGGCACCCTGCCTGCCGGGTTGAAGACCGCCGCCGTCACGGTGGAGCCGCCGCGCGACCCCAGCCATGGCGACATTTCGACCAACGCGGCGATGGTGCTGGCAAAGGCTGCGGGGATGAAGCCGCGCGATCTGGCCGACCATATCGCTGCCGGACTGAAGGCGGTGGACGGGGTGACGGCGGTGGATATCGCCGGGCCGGGCTTCATCAACCTGCGGGTTGCCTTTGGCCTGTGGGCGGATGTCCTGCGGCATGCCCTGCGATCCGGGACGGCCTTTGGCAATTCCACCGTCGGTCAGGGGGTAAAGGTCAACGTTGAATACGTTTCCGCCAACCCGACGGGGCCGATGCATGTCGGCCATGCCCGTGGGGCCTGCATCGGCGACGCGCTGGCCAATCTGCTGGCCAAGGCCGGGTTTGATGTGACCAAGGAATATTACATCAACGATGCCGGGGCGCAGGTGGATGTGCTGGCCCGGGCCCTGCGGGCGCGCTATCTGGTCGCCTGCGGCGCGATCACCCAGGACGAATTTGACCGCCAGCTGGCTGCCAAGGAAATTCAGTATGGCGGCGAATATCTGGTAGAAACCGCACAGATCCTGAAGGACCGTGACGGCGACCGCTGGGTCACTGCCACCGAGGAAGAGTGGATCCCGGCCCTGCGGGAATTCGGCATCGCCGAAATGATGAAGATGATCCGCGAAGACCTTGATCTTCTTGGTGTTCAGCATGACGTCTTCACGTCCGAGCTGGGAATGGTCAAGTCGGGCGAAGTGGTGCGGGCCAAGGAGCTGCTTGACGGCAAAGGCCTGCTGTATGTCGGCGTGCTGGAGCCGCCGAAAGGTAAGACCCCGGAAGACTGGGAACCGCGCCCGCAGACCCTGTTCAAGGCGACCGACTTCGGCGACGACGTTGACCGCCCGCTGATGAAAAGCGATGGCAGCTGGACCTATTTCGCCTCCGATATCGCCTATCACGCCGACAAGTACCGGCGGGGCTTCACCCAGATGATTGACGTTCTGGGGGCTGACCACGGCGGCTACGTCAAGCGCATGCAGGCGGCGGTGCGGGCCCTGTCTGACCATCAGGCGGAGCTGGACGTCAAGCTGTGCCAGCTGGTGAAGCTGATGGATAACGGCGAGCCGGTGAAAATGTCCAAGCGCGCCGGGACGTTTGTCACCCTGCGCGAGGTGGTGGAGCGTGTCGGCAAGGATGTCGTGCGCTTCATCATGCTCAGCCGTAAAAATGACATGGCGCTGGAATTTGATTACGCCAAGGTCACGGAACAGAGCAAAGATAACCCGGTTTTCTACGTCCAGTATGCCTATGCCCGCATTCAGTCGGTGAAGCGCCATTTTGTGGCGGCGATGCCGGACACCGATCTGTCTCCTCAGGCTCTGGCCGGGGCTGATCTTGCGCTGCTGACCGACAGTGACGAACAGGCGCTGGTGAAGCTGATCGCCTGCTGGCCGCGTCTGGTTGAGGCGGCGGCGGAAGTGCACGAGCCGCACCGGATTGCCTTTGCCCTCGGGGAAGTCGCCGCCGCGTTCCACGCCCTGTGGAACAAGGGCCGGGAGAATGCCGATCTCCGCTTCCTGATCGCAGAGAATGCCGCGCTGTCGCTGGCCCGTCTGGCCCTCCTGGAAGGGGTGGCGACGGTGATTGCCTCCGGTCTGGAGGTTCTGGGTGTGGTTCCGGTTGAGGAGATGTAAACTATGCGCGAGCCCCGGGAGCCGCGTCTGACACGTCCGACCCCGCAGCAGGGAGCGGGACGGGAAGCTGCCTTCGGGCGTCCCGCCCGTCCGGCGCGGCAGGAGCCTGACCTGTTCGATCTGTTCCCCGGCCGGAATGACCCGCAGGGCTGGGACGGGGACGCTTATCCGCCGCAGACGCCTGCGTATCCGGATCCGTCCGTGGCGCAGACGCCTGCCGGGCACGATCCTTATGCGGTGCCCCCGGCTTCGCGGAATGCGGCCTTCAGTCCGGCTGAGGACTATCCGGACCCGTTCGGCCGCAGCCCGCAGCAGATGGCGCCCCAGCCGCAGCCGCAGATACAGCCGAACCGGCCACAGCGTGCCCCGGCCACCGCCGCCTATAGTGTGGGGCCGGTTTCTGCTGTCGATCCCCGCGATCCGTTCCATCCGGCCCCGCTGAGCACGGACCCCGCGGCAACGGGATGGCATGATCCGGAATGGGATGAACCGGCGGCAACGCCGTTTTCGTCCCGCCCGGCCCTTGATCCGTCTGCTGATATGCGCCGGGAGCCGGTCATGGTGCCGCAGGAGCCGCGTCGCGCCGTGCCTGCGGAACCGCCATTCCGGGCCCAGCTTCCGCAGGATCCCTATGGCGAAGTCCGTTACGACAGCGGATACGAAGAACCGGACGACAGCGCCTGGGGAGGCCGACCGGTTACCCCGGCAGCACGCCCCGCGCCTGAGCCGGACCGCTATGCCGTCGAGGATGAGGATGCCTTTTTCCCTGCTGGCCCGCGTCGCGGTGCCTCTCAGGGGGTGTCTGAGCCGCCAATGGCCCCTCAGCTTCGGGACCCGTCCTTCAATGAGCCACCGGTGGGTGGTGAGGGGCCACCGCGCCGTCCGCCGCCCCGGCGGGAGCCGTCGGCGGCCCCTGCCGCAGAGGAACGCAGTGGCCCTCTGAGTGGCCTGCGTCTGAAAAACATTGACCCGCGCAAGCCGCGCATGGCGTCGCCATTCCCGATCACCGATCTTCCGGGAACTCCGCAGCAGCGCAGCAAGCTGATGCTGTGGATGGCGGTGGCCGCCGGGGTTCTGGCCGCCGGGGGTGCCGGGTGGTTCCTGATGCACAGCCGGGCCGGAGCTGACGGGCAGTTGGGCGCGCCGACCATTATGGCGGATCCGTCGCCCTATAAGGTCCGTCCGGCGGACCCGGGGGGAATGCAGGTCGCCAATCAGGACAAGATGGTCTATGAGCGGATCAGTCCGGATGAGGCCCAGCAGCCCGGGATCGAAAAACTGCTGCCGGAGCCGACGGTGCCGCGCGCCCCGGAGGTCAGCGAACCGCAACGCCCCGCACAGGCGGTGATTCCGGCTGGTCCCCATGCGATGGAAACAGCCGCTGCACCGGCCCCGTCTGCGGCTCCGGCCCCGGCGGCTTCTGCACCTCCGGCTCCGGGCGGCGCAGTGTCGGTCGGGCAGGTCGCGGCCCCGCCGATGGTGGCGTCTCCTCCTGCTCCGGTTCCCACCACGCCGCCGCCGTCCTTCTCGTCGCCGCAGCCTGCGGTGGCAGAAGTGCCGCGTGGCCCGGCGGTTTTGGGGCCGCCGGTTACCGGGCCATCCGGCACAGCCACCGCAACTGTCGGCGTTGCGCCGCAGGCTGCGGCTCCGGTGACACCTCCGCCCGCACGGACGGCGGCGACCGGTTCGTTCTCGGTCCAGCTGGCGGCCTTGCGGGATGAAGTCTCGGTGCGGAAGCAGTGGGACAGCCTGAAGACGAAGTATCCGGATCTGCTCGGCCCGTATTCCATGGGCATTGAAAAGGCGGATCTGGGCGAAAAGGGGGTGTTCTACCGCCTGCGGGCCACCGGCCTGCCGACGGAGGAGTCCGCCCGGGTTCTGTGTACTGAATTGGCCAAGCAGAAAGTGGGGTGCCTCTTTGTCGGGAAGTAACCATCTGCCGCAGGCTGTGGTCTATGGCTGCGCCGGGCCCCGCCTGAGTGTGGAAGAGAAGCGGTTTTTCCGGGATGCAGATCCGTTTGGATTCATTCTCTTCGCCCGTAACGTTGAGGATAAAGATCAGCTGCGCCGCCTGACGGATGACCTGCGGGACAGTGTCGGGCGGGCTGATGCCCCGGTACTGATTGATCAGGAAGGTGGGCGGGTCCGGCGGATGCGCCCGCCGGTCTGGGCGGAGTATCCGTCCATGCGGCCCTTCGGGGACCTCTGGCGGCGGGATCCGGCGGAGGCCGCCCGGCTGCTGCGCCTGAACACGTTGCTGCTGGATGCGGATCTGCGGGCCGTTGGCATTTCGGTCAACTGCACGCCGGTGTTGGATGTTCCGGTCGAAGGGGCCCATGACGTCATCGGCAACCGTGCCTTTTCCACGGACCCGGCCTGCGTTGCGGCGTTGGGCCGGGTGGCCTATGACGCCTGTCTGGAAGGGCAGATCCTGCCGGTGATCAAGCATCTGCCGGGCCATGGCCGCAGCCATGTGGATTCCCACCATACCCTTCCGGTTGTTGATACCCCTCTGCCCGAGCTGCGCGGGTCAGATTTCCTGCCGTTCCGCGATCTGAAGGATGCGGTCTTCGGCATGACGGCCCATATCGTCTTCCCCAGTATCGACGGGGATATCCCGGCAACGCAGTCGGCAACGGTGATCCGCGACATTATCCGGGGGGAGCTGGGCTTTACCGGCATTCTGATGACGGACGACCTGTCGATGAAGGCCCTGAAAGGGGACTTTACCAGCCGGGCACGGATCGCACTGGATGCGGGCTGTGATCTGGTTCTGCACTGCAACGGCGATATGGCGGAAATGACCGCTGTCGCCGAAGGGATGCGGGCGATGACCGCAGGTTGCTGGTCGCAGTGGCTGGCGGCCCGGGCGCTGTTGCCTGCGGCAGCCCCGGATTTTGATGTGGAAGAGGCCCGGCGCGAGATCGCCCGGGGGCTGGGACTGCCGCTGGCGGCCGCCTGACCCCTTTCTTTTGTGCCGCAACGAGAAGCGCCCCTCTGGCACCCTGCCGGAGGGGCGTTATATTGAGGCCAGATATTGCCTCGACGCCGGGAGCTGACAGCGCCGTGATCACCGATATTTTTAATGCCGAATGGCTCTATACCGCCTCGACATGGGTGCTTCCGGTTCTGCTGGCCGTTACCCTGCATGAGGTTGCCCATGGCTATGTCGCGGCCCTGTGCGGTGATCCGACCGCGCGGATGCTGGGGCGGCTGTCGCTGAATCCGTTGCGGCACGTTGACCGGATGGGGACGGTGATTTTGCCGGGCCTGTTGCTGCTGTTCAGTGCGCCGTTTCTGTTCGGCTGGGCCAAGCCGGTGCCGGTTGATTTCCGGCGCCTGCGGTCCCCGCGCCGGGATATGGTGCTGGTTGCTGCCGCCGGACCGGGCAGCAATCTCCTGATGGCGACCGCTGCGGCGTTTGGTCTGGCATTTCTGCTTGGGGGCCGGGGTGTCTCCACTGATTTCGGTCAATGGGTGGGGCTTAACCTCGTTAATGCCTTACAGTTCAATTGCCTGCTGGCGATTTTTAACATGATCCCACTGCCGCCGCTTGATGGTGGCCGCGTGGCGGTCGGGATTCTGCCGCAGGCGCTGGCGGTGCCGCTGGCCCGGATGGAGCGGTTCGGGATGGGCGTGATGATCGGGGTGGTGATGATCCTGCCGATGATCGGCAGCCAGCTGGGAATGAATCTGAACATCCTGTCCTGGCTGATCGGCCCGACGGTGCGGGCCCTCAGCGGGGGGCTGCTGTCTCTGGTAGGGCTCCCTTGATGGTTGCTGAGCCGGAGGCCGGAGGAGCACCGCTTTCCTTTGAAGGGGAAGCGGGGGGGGCGGATCCGGTCCATGCCCTTGTGGTCAATCTCAACGGCTACGATGGCCCGATTGATGTGTTGCTTCAGCTGGCGCGGGACCAGAAAGTTGATCTGGCGAAAATTTCGATCCTGCATCTGGCCGAACAGTATCTGGAATTTGTTGCCGAAGCCCGGAAGGAGCATCTGGAGCTGGCGGCTGACTATCTGGTGATGGCGGCATGGCTGGCGTATCTGAAATCCCGCCTGCTCCTGCCGCCGGAACCGGGAGGACCGGAACCCTCCGCCGAGGAGATGGCGGCGGCCCTCCAGTTCCAGTTACAACGTCTGGAAGCGATGCAGGAGGCGGCGCAGGCCCTGACATCCCGGCCGGTGCGCGGGCGGGATGTCTTCGCCCGAGGCTCGGCGGAAGGGGTGCGGCTGTCCACCACATCGGTGTGGGATGTCACGCTGTACGACCTTCTGAAAGCCTATGCCGACCACAAGCGGCGGGAAGGGGCCTCGGCCCTGCATATTGAGCCGCTGACCCTGTTTTCCGTCGATGAGGCCCTCAGCCGTCTGGAGGCGCTCCTGAATGTGGGGGCTTTGCCAGCCTGGGTTGACCTGCGCCGGTATCTGCCGGAAAATATTGCGGATCCACTGATGCGGCGGTCGTCGGTCTGTGCCCATTTCATTGCCTCGCTGGAGCTGGCAAAACAGGGGCGGCTCGATATCCGGCAGGAGGGCGGAGCCTATTCTCCGCTGCTGATCCGCGCCCGCGATGCCACCGCCGACGCCATCGATGCTCCCCACCCTCAGGATCTGCCAAATCATGAGTAACGGACCCGGTTTTTCCGATCCCGGCCTGACGGACAAAGACCTTTTTCACCTTCGCCTGCTGGAGGCGATCCTGTTCTCAGCCCCGGAGGCGCAGGCAGAGAAAGACCTGAAGGCACGGCTGCCGGATGCGGATGTTCCCGGCCTGCTGGATCTGTTGCAGAAACAGTATCAGGGGCGGGGGGTTGAGCTGCGGAAGACCGGATCCTCCTGGGCTTTCCGCACTGCGGAAAACCTTGCCCCGCACATGGTGGTGGAGCAGCAGGAAACCCGGAAGCTGTCGCGCGCGGCGCTGGAAACGCTGGCGATCATCGCCTATCACCAGCCGGTGACGCGGGCGGAGATCGAGGATATCCGCGGTGTTGCCGTTTCCAAGGGGACGCTTGATATTCTTCTGGAAGCCGGATGGATCCGGCCCCGTGGCCGCCGGGCATCGCCGGGGCGGCCGCTGACGTGGGGCACCAGCGATGCCTTTCTGGATCACTTCGGTCTCAACTCCCTGCGGGATCTGCCGGGGCTGGAGGATCTGCGGGCGGCCGGGTTGCTGGATCAGCGGCCCTCGATTGCTGCCTACGGTGCCCGGGCCCGGGATGAAGGGCCGCTGGTGGATATGGATGGGGAGGACGGTCCGGATCCCGATCAGATGGATCTGCCGGATATCTGATCGGGGTGCCTTCCGCTGCGATTGTCGTTTGCCTTTACCGTCAGTCCTGTGGGAAGAAAGATGGAGAATGAGTTGCAAACGCGCCCCGGTGTCTCCGCAGGGGCTCTGACAGAGGTTGCGCAGCGATGCATGTTGATCCGGTACGCCCGACCCGCCTGAGGGAAACACCGTCTCTCCAGAAGACCGGACTGACCATGGACCGGGTCCGTCATGCCTACGGAACCCGGCAGGTGGTGCACGATCTGTCACTCCAGATCGCCGACGGGGAACTGTTGTGTCTGCTGGGGCCCAGTGGTTGCGGCAAGACCACAACCCTGCGCATCGCCGCAGGGTTGGAAGAACCGGCGGGCGGCACGGTCTGGATCGGCGACCGGACTGTCGCCGGGCCTGACGTGTTTATCCCGCCGGAGCAGCGGGGCATTGGATTTCTGTTTCAGGATTATGCCCTGTTTCCCCATCTGACCGTTCTGGAGAATGTACGCTTCGGCATGACCCATCTTCCCCGGGCGGAGGGCGTGGCAAACGCCATGGCGGCCTTGAAGCGGGTGGGCATGGACGGTTACGCCGGAGTGTACCCGCATACGCTGTCCGGGGGGCAGCAGCAGCGTGTCGGGCTGGCGCGGGCGCTGGCACCGCGACCGCGCCTGATGCTGCTGGATGAGCCGTTTTCCGGGTTGGATAAACGGCTGCGCGATCAGGTCCGGGATCAGACCCTGCATCTGCTGAAGGACAGCGGCGTCTCAACCCTGATGGTCACCCATGACCCGGAAGAGGCGATGTTCATGGCCGATACCATCGCGCTGATGCGGGATGGCCATCTGGAACAGGTCGGAAACCCGGTGGAACTCTACTGTCGCCCGAAGACAGCCTTTGCCGCCCGTTTTTTCGGAGAGGTCAACAGCCTGCGCGCATCCTGCCGCAATGGCAGGGTGGAAACACCGCTGGGGGTTTTTGAGGCTCCGGATGGACTGCGTGACGGCGTGGTCGAGGTGTTGATCCGGCCCGAGGGGCTGCGTCTGGACGCGGTTCAGGATGGCGAGGAGCCTGCCGTTCTGGCGACAGTCGCCGAGAGCCGGATGCTGGGGCGGAGCAGTCTGGTGCATCTGCGCATTGACACCGGTGCCGGTCCGCTCCATCTCCACTCCCGGATGCCGGGGCTGTTTCTGCCCCCGCCGGGGGAGCCTCTGGCTGTTGTCCCGGACCGCTCTCAGGTGTTCGTTTTCGCGGCTGACGCAGATTTGTAACTCTGCGACTGACTTTGTAACATTGCGGCGCGGCAGGCTTTCTGCGATGATCCGCGCCCAACCCCCTTTGCCGACCACAGTTGCGCGGAGTTTTCTGACGTCATGGGTACTTTCAGCATTTGGCACTGGCTTGTCATTCTCGTTATCGTTCTGGTGCTGTTCGGCGGCGGCAAGATTCCGCGCCTGATGGGTGACTTCGCCAAGGGTATCAAGGCGTTCAAGAGCGGTCTTAACGAAGATGAGGCCAAGGCCGATCCGGCCAAGACGGACGTTCCGGCCCAGCCGCGCGTTGAAACCGCGACCGACACCGCCAAGGCGGATGCCAAAGACAAGACCCCGTCTGCCTGAGACGATGATGGCCACCGGCCGGTGGCAGGAAGACCCCGTCCGGCGGGGTTCCTGCCCGCCGGTGTCCTTGATGTATCCATTGTCACCGGTCCTATCAGCACCGGTCGCATCGGCCGGGCTGTTGTTTTCGGGGTTTAACACATGTTTGATCTGGGCTGGTCCGAGATCCTTCTGATCGGGATCGTCACTCTGGTCGCGCTGGGGCCGAAAGAGCTGCCGCAGGCCCTGCGTATGGTCGGGCAGGCCCTGCGGAAGGTCCGGTCCCTGACATCAGAAGTCCATAAACAGATGGACGATCTGATGCGGGAGACCGAGTTGCACGAACTGCGCGATCAGGCCCGGATCATCTCCCCCGGAACCCTGAATGAACAGGCGCGGTCTTTGCTCGACCCTGACGGATCAATCCAGAAGGGATTCAGCGGGATGCCGCCATCCCCGGGGGCCTTTTCGGCCCCCACGGCCTCGACCCCGTCTTCAGCGCTGCCGTCTCTGCCGCCTGCCGCCCGCCCGGCGGTTGCCGCAGAGCCCGTAAAGCCATCCCCGCTGCCGCCGATCCGGCCGTCTTCCGGCCCGGCAGAGCCTCCGCCGCAGGGGTGACGGTCCTGTTTCCGGCGGCCCGATGGGGCCGGCCGGCGCGATGCTTTCTTTTATGTCAGGGTGAAACGTGAGCTATCAGGATAATCCCGAAGACAACAAAATGCCGTTGATGGAGCACCTGCTGGAGCTCCGCCGCAGACTGCTGTATTCGGCCATTGCCTTCGTTCTGGCATTTTTCCTCTGCTACGCCGTTTCCACCCATATTTACGGCTTTCTGATCAAGCCGCTCGCCGACATCATGCATGAGATCGGCGGTTCGCAGCGGATGATCTATACCGCCCTGACCGAAGCCTTCTTCACCTATCTGACCGTGGCGATGTTTGGTGCCGGAGTAATTACCTTTCCGGTGATTGCCACCCAGATCTGGATGTTTGTTGCGCCCGGCCTGTACAAGCATGAGCGCCGGGCGTTCATGCCCTATCTGATCGTGTCGCCGATCCTGTTCGCGCTTGGTGCGGCGCTGGTCTACTATTTTGTTATTCCAATGGCCTGGCGCTTTTTGCTCGGGTTCCAGACCAATGCTGAGCAGACCGTTCTGCCGATCGAGCTGGAAGCCAAGGTCGGTGAATACCTCGGTCTGGTGATGAAGCTGATCTTCGCGTTCGGCATCTGTTTTCAGCTGCCGGTGCTGCTGACCCTGCTGGCCAAGGTCGGGGTGGTGACCAGCGCCGGTCTGGCCGCCAAGCGCCGCTATGCGGTCGTTGGCGTGTTCATCGTCGCCGGGGTCCTAACCCCCCCGGACGTGATCAGCCAGATCGGTCTGGCAGTTCCCCTGATGGCGCTCTATGAAGCCTCGATCTGGTCGGCCCGGCTGATTGAACGCAACCGTCGCAAGGCGGAGGAGGCCGAGGCCGCCGAGCTGGCTGCGGCTGAAGCGGCTGAGGCAGACGCCGAGGCTGCCCGGGCGGCCACAGCAGAGGCCGGGGAGGCCAATGCCGCCCTTCCGGCACCATCGCAGACCATCGACCCGGAACTTGGGGTCGGGGAAACAGATTTTAATCGCTGAATGACCGGGCCCTCGCGTATAAAGATCGCGGGGGCCTGTCTTTTTCTGCCGACACAGGCTGTCAGCGTCCCCTGAATGTCTTCCGTGTGTATTGAGGATAACCATGCTTGATCTGAAATGGGTTCGTGAGAACCCGGACCTTCTGGATGCCGGTCTGGCCCGTCGGGGTAAGGAACCGCTGGCGGCGTCCATTGTGGCTCTCGACGAGAAGCAGCGGGCGGTCACCACCGAGCTGCAGGGCCTTCAGGCCCGCCGCAACGATGCGTCCCGTCAGATCGGCGCGGTGAAGAAGTCCGGCGGCGATGCCCAGCCGCTGATGGATGAAGTGGCTGCGATCAAGGACCGGATGGCGGCCCTTGAGGACGAAGAGCGCGCTCTGGTCGCGGATCTGGACACCCTGATGCTGGGGATTCCCAACCTGCCGGACGATCAGGTTCCGGATGGGGCGGATGAGAATGACAACCGCGAAATCCGTCGCTGGGGTGAGCCGAAAACCTTCGACTTTGAGCCGAAAGAGCATTTTGACCTCGGCGGCGGCCTGATGGACTTTGAAGGGGCCGCCAAGCTGTCCGGTGCCCGCTTCGTGATCCTGAAAGGGGCGATGGCCCGCCTGAGCCGGGCGCTGGCGCAGTTTATGCTGGATCTGCACACCGGCGATCATGGCTACACCGAAATGAACACCCCGGTGATGGTTCTGGACGCGCCGCTGGTCGGCACCGGCCAGCTGCCGAAGTTCTCCGAAGATCTGTTCCGCACCACCGGCAGCCACTGGCTGATCCCGACGGCGGAAGTCACCCTGACCAATACGGTGGCCGACAGCATTCTGGATCCGGCCAAGCTGCCGATCCGCATGACAGCCCACACCCTGTGTTTCCGCTCTGAAGCCGGTTCGGCGGGGAAAGATACCCGCGGCATGATCCGTCAGCATCAGTTCGAAAAGGTGGAGATGGTCACCGTCTGCACCCCGGAGCAGTCGGAAGCCGAACATCAGCACATGACCGCCTGCGCGGAAGAGGTGCTGAAGCGCCTTGGCCTGCCGTACCGCGTTCTGGCGCTGTGCTCCGGCGATATGGGCTTCTCGGCCCGCCGGACCTACGATCTTGAGGTCTGGCTGCCGGGGCAGGGCCGGTATCGCGAAATTTCGTCGTGCTCCAACACCGGCGATTTCCAGGCCCGCCGCATGAAGGCCCGGTACCGGCCGGATGGCGAAAAGGCGACCCGCTTCGTTCACACCCTGAACGGATCCGGCGTCGCGGTGGGCCGCTGTCTGGTGGCCGTTCTGGAAAACTATCAGCAGGCGGATGGTTCCATCCTCGTGCCGGAGGCCCTGCGCCCCTACATGGGTGGGCTGGAAGTGATCCGTACCGATGTTTGAACCGATCACCGATCTGAAAAACTCCCGGATTCTGGTTTCGAATGACGACGGTCTGCATGGGCCGGGGCTGGAGGTGCTGATCCGCATCGCCGAAAGCCTGTCCGACGATGTCTGGGTGGTGGTGCCGGAACACGAGCAGAGCGGGGCCGGGCATAGCCTGACCCTGCACCACCCCCTGCGGATGCGGCAGGTGCGGGACCGGGTCTATGCCGTCTCCGGCACCCCGACCGACTGCGTTCTGCTGGCGGTCAATCACCTGCTGAAGGATCATCGTCCGGATCTGGTTCTGTCCGGGGTCAACCGGGGGGCCAATCTGGGCGAGGATGTCACCTATTCCGGCACGGTTGCCGCCGCCATGGAAGGGACCCTGCTGGGCATTCCGTCCATTGCCCTGTCACAGGTCTATACCGATGACAACCCGGTGCCATGGGCAACGGCTGAGACCCATGGCCCGGCAGTGATCCGGACCCTGACCTCTCTCGGCTGGCCGACGACGGAGCTGATGAATGTCAACTTCCCCGATGTTGCCGCTGATGCGGTCAAAGGGGTTGTCGCTGCCCGTCAGGGCTCCCGCAAGATCGGTGATGATCTTGATCAGCGCTTCGATCCGCGCGGTCGGCCCTATTTCTGGATCGGACCGCAGCGATCCCGGGAGCGGGCGGACGAGGGAACCGATATTGCCGCCATTCAGGCCGGGCAGATCGCCGTTACCCCGCTGTGTGTTGACCTGACAGCGCAGAGCACTCTGGACCGGTTGCGGGCTGGAGGTCTGGCGTGAAGGATGCGCGCGTCGCCCGTCTGATTATGGAGCTGCGGCAGGCCGGGGTCACCGATCCCCGGGTGCTGACGGCGATGGAGATGGTGCCGCGCAGCCTGTTTGTTCCCCCGCATCTGGATGCGGAGGCCTATGAGGACCGGGCCCTGCCGATTGGCTCCGGCCAGACCATCAGCCAGCCGGTGGTGGTCGGGCTGATGTCTCAGGCCCTTGCCATCGGTGACCGGCACCGGGTGCTGGAAATTGGTACGGGATCAGGATATCAGGCGGCGGTACTTGCGCGTTTGTGCCGTCGTCTGTACAGTCTGGAACGTCACCGTGACCTGCATCTTCAGGCAGAACAGCGGTTTAAGTCATTAGGGTACCGTAACATTACGACCAAGGTGGGCGATGGCTGGAAGGGATGGCCAGAGCAGGCACCATTTGACCGGATCATTGTGACCGCAGCCGCCGTCGAGCTGCCGAAGGTCCTGATTGAGCAGCTGGCGCCGGGCGGGGTGCTGGTGATCCCGATCGGGCCTGAGTTCGACACACAGGAGCTGTGGCGCTTTGTGAAGGATCCTGAGACAGGCCATTGCGCCGGAGAACGGATGTTCCCGGTCCGCTTTGTGCCAATGATTCAGGGGCTTCCGGGAGCGGGTCGCTACGGTGCCTGACGGGGCGTGTTCCAGACCGGGACACCGTTCCGGCCTTGGAACAGTTAATCGGGGTCAACAGTGCGAGCCATGACAGCAGTTTCCGCCAGATTCATGGGTGTTGTGATGACGGTCGCCGGGCCGTTGGCGTTGGCCGCCTGTGGACCGGCGGATCAGTATAATCCGCCCTGGTTGCAGTCCCAGCAGCCGCACAGCACCTCTTCGACCGCGTCCGCACCGTCTGCTTCGGCGACGACCTCCGCTAAAAAACCTCAACCTGCTCCTGCTCCGGCAGCATCCGGGCCCCCGGTCGCAACGGCACAGGCAAGCACCGTGACCGTCGGAAAAGGCGAAACGCTGCCTTCGCTGGCGCGACGGCTGGATATTCCGTCCCGTTTTCTGATCGCTGAAAACGACCTGAAAAGCCCCTATACCCTGTCAGAAGGGCAGGTTCTGAAGGTTCCGGCGATCCGTTCCCATACCGTGGTTTCCGGGGAAACGCTGACCGGCATTTCCAACCGCTACGGCGTGGATATGACCCAGCTGGCGCGGATCAACGATATTCCGGCCCCTTACGGGGTCAAGGTCGGTCAGGTTCTGGGCATCCCCCAGAATGAGCCGAAGCAGCCACTCCCTGCCGCTGCGCGGGATATGGCCCCAGTCGGTCAGCCGCCGGCTGCCACTCCGGCTCCGGCGACTGAACCGCAGGCCCAGCCCGCTCAACCTCAGCCTGCGGCACAGACGGGATCAACGGTTCCTGCAAAGGCAGATATGTCCGTTGAACCGCCGAAGCGGGCCGGGTCACTGTTCGCCTGGCCGATCAAGGGCAAGGTCCTGACCGGATTTGGCGTTGATGCCGCCGGGCTGCGCAATGACGGGATCAACATTCAGGCGTCGCCGGGCAGCAGTGTCCGGGCGGCCGAGAATGGTGTGGTCGTTTATGCGGGCAATGAATTGAAGGGCTTCGGCAACCTTCTGCTGATCAAACATGCCGATGGCTGGATGACGGCCTATGCCCACAATGCCGAGCTGGCCGTTCTGCGCGGCGATATCGTTAAAAAAGGGCAGGTGATCGCGAAAGCCGGGGCTACCGGCTCCGTCACCTCGCCGCAGGTCCATTTCGAAGTCCGGAAGGATGGGGCAGCTGTCGATCCGACGCAGTACATGGAAAAGCGATAACGCCACGGCTTCTGGCCGATAAGAAAAAGCGCGGAACCTGAAAGGGCTCCGCGCTTTTTCAGTGCTCAAACGAGCAAGACTCAGGCCTTGTTCAGGGCCGGAATTGCCGCAGTCCATTGCGGCAGGTCGGCCAATGCCCGGCGGCTGTACAGCACTTTACGCTCCCGGCCCCGGATCTTGCGGCCACGGGCATCTTTTTCTTCCGGCGGCTCCGGGAACAGGCCGAAATTCACGTTCATCGGCTGATAGGTTTCTGCGGCCGCGTTGAGGGTGATGTGATTGAGGATCGCCCCGAGAGCGGTGGTTTCCGGGGGCAGGGCCTCCGGCAGGCCGAGAACCTCACGGGCGGTGAAAACGCCGGCCATCAGCCCGACAGAAGCGCTCTCGACGTATCCTTCACAGCCGGTGATCTGCCCGGCAAAGCGCAGGCGGGGCAGGGTCTTCAGCCGCAGGGTCCGGTCCAGCAGGCGCGGGCTGTTCAGGAAGGTATTGCGGTGAATCCCGCCCAGACGGGCAAATTCCGCGTTCTCCAACCCCGGGATCATCCGGAAGATCCGGGCCTGTTCCGCATACTTCAGCTTGGTCTGGAAACCGACGATATTATACAGCGTTCCCAGCGTATTATCCTGCCGAAGCTGAACCACCGCATAAGGTTTGACTCCCGGCGTATGCGGGTTGGTCAGCCCCACCGGTTTCATCGGGCCATAAACCAGAGTCTGGCGGCCACGCTCCGCCATCACTTCGATCGGCAGGCAACCTTCAAAGTACGGCGTGTCTTTTTCCCAGTCCTTGAACTCGGTTTTCTCGGCGGCCAGAAGCGCATCGAGGAAAGCCTCGTACTCATCACGGGTCATCGGGCAGTTGATGTAGTCGGTCCCGGTCCCCTTGTCATAACGGGACTGGAACCATGCCCGGTCAAAGTTGATGCTTTCTTTGTAGAGGATTGGGGCGATGGCATCGAAGAAGGCCAGCGAGTCTTCCCCGGTCTCTGCCTGCACTGCCGCCGACAGTTTCCCTGATGTCAGGGGGCCGGTGGCAAAGATGGTCGGGCCCCATTCCACCGGCGGCAGGCTGATGACCTCGGCCCGGTCAACGGTGATCAGCGGATGGGTATGCAGCTTCTGCGTCACCAGCGCCGAAAACGCGTCACGGTCCACCGCCAGCGCCCCGCCGGCCGGAACCTTGGTGGCATCAGCGCAGGACAGGATCAGGGATCCACAGCGGCGCAGTTCTTCATGCAGCAGGCCGACGGCGTTGTATTCCGCATCATCCGAGCGAAGGGAATTGGAACAGACCAGTTCGGCGCAGCCATCGGTCTGATGGGCCTCGGTCTTCACCACCGGGCGCATTTCATGCAGGATCACCGGCACCCCGGCTTCAGCCAGCTGCCATGCGGCCTCGCTGCCAGCCAGTCCGGCACCAACCACATGCACGGCATTAACGGAAGTCTGTGAATCCGACATTCTTCAACCTGTTAGAAGGGTTTTCTGAGGCGATGGGGAAGGGGGTTAACCGTCATAGCCGATGGCCGGGGCGCGGGAAACAAACTTTCCCTTCACCCCCTGCGGCCAGTCGCGGAACGGCACCACACCGGTTTCAGATTTCTGATAAGCCCGGACATACTCCAGCAGCGCCCCCGCCGATTCATCCTCGGCCGAAAGACGGCCAAGGGTGTAGGCCATCTTGCCGGGGGCGCGGACATGGGCTGTGCAGTTCCGGTCACAGGCCATCAGGCACTTCATCGTGCGGATAACGATGCCGTCCTCCGACGCCACGGCATCCCGCAGCGTCTCTGTCAGTGCGTCGCCGCCGGTACGGCCGTCTTTTTCCCGGGTGCCATCCGGATGACGGCAGGTTTCGCAGACAATGATTTCTGTGGTCATTGGTCCGGTGCCTTCTTCACGTAAAGTGGGGGACTGTTTAGCACTGTCGCCGCAGCAAGGAAAGGATCGCCGCTTTCAGGCGACAATCGGCCGGAAGGCGGCCCCGGCATCGCCGAACAGGCGCCGGTACCGGGTAATTTCCGTCTCCGGCCCGGTGGGTTTGGCAATATTGTCGGAAAGCTTTACGGCAGGGCGACCCCGCACCTCCGTAATCTTGCAGACCAGACTGAGGGGGTTCAGGTCATCCCGATGACGGGGATGGCAGCCCCGGAAATCGTTGGCAAACAGAGTGCCCCAGCCAAAACCAAGGCGACAGCGCCCGCGGAAGGCCCTGTCGAGGGCGAGAATGTCGTCAAGGTCAAGGGCGTCGGAGAACAGAACCAGCTTCTCCCGTGGATCCCGGCCCCGGGCCTGCCACCAGCGGATTGCCTCCTCACCGGCTTCAAACGGGTCCTTGCTGTCCACGCGCAGGCCTGTCCAGTCGGCAACCCAGTCAGGAGCCTCTTCCAGAAACTGCGTGGAGCCGTAGGTGTCCGGCAAAAAGACCAAAAGCCGCCCCTGATACATCTGTTGCCATTGATCCAGAACACGGTACTGGGCGGACCGCATCTCCTCATCCGTATCGGCAAGGGCGGTCAGCACCATCGGCAGTTCATGGGCGTTGGTCCCGATCGCCTCAATCCCATGTTTCTGAGCCAGAGAGACATTGGATGTTCCGTTGAAGGCGGCTCCCAGCCGGTCCTGTGCCGCCAGAACCGCCCATTCCTGAAACAGGAAATCACCCCGGCGCCGGGTGGAAAAGTCGGCAATCCCGGTCACACCGGCCTCAGCCAGACGGTCCAGCTTTTCCCACAGGCGGGTTTTGGCGCGGGAATACAGAACATCCAGCTCCAGCTCCGACAGCCGGGCCAGACCGGCGCGGTTGCGCAGGGTATTGACGATGGTGACAGCGTAAATCTCCCACAGCATCACCTGTGACCAGGGGCCGGAGAACCGCAGCTCGTACTGGCCATCAAGGATCCGCAGTTCATACTCAGGCAGCCGCAGTGTTTTCAGCCACGCCAGAAAATCCGGCTGAAAGATCCCTTCAGTGCCGTAGAACGTATTCCCGGCCAGCCAGATCCGTTCCTGATTGGTCAGGGCCAGAGAGCGGACATGGTCAAGCTGGGCCTCCAGCTCCCGCCGCTCAATAATCTCGGCCAGCCGGACGTCGGTCGAGCGGTTGATCAGGGAGAACGTAACGGGTACGTCGGCATGATGCTTCCAGATCATCTGAAGCATCAGCAGCTTGTAAAAATCCGTATCCAGCAGGGACCGGACGATCGGGTCAATCCGCCAGCGGCGGTCATAGGCGCGGGACGCCAGATTCAACATCATAACGGGGGACCCCTTGGACCCTCAGGCGGGATAATCAGGGGAAGACTTTCCCGTGAACGCAGGGGCTTTGCAAGAAAAGCTTAGCACCGGGCAGGGGTTTACCTGCGGCCCTGATCCGGGATATTGGTGAAGAATGCCACAGCAGTACGGAAGGCAGGGCAATGATAGCGACTGGTGTCCACCTTTTGGTGATCGATCCGCAGCGGGATTTTTGCGATGGCCCATGCGACGGGGCTCTGGCGGTTCCCGGCGCGGACGCTGATATGCGGCGGCTGGCGGAGCTGATCCGGAGGGCCGGGCAGGGGATTGACGCCATCCATGTCACGCTGGACAGTCATAATCTGCTGGATATCGCCCATCCGGCATGGTGGCAGGATGCGGAGGGGCAGTCACCGGCTCCGTTTACGGTGATCACCGCCGGGTCGGTGGCCGATGGTCTGTGGCGGGCGGCCAATCCCGCAGCCCAACACCGGTCCGAGGCCTATCTCCTCGATCTGGAACGCCGGGGAAAATACGCTTTGGTGATCTGGCCACCGCATTGCCTGATCGGCAGCCCCGGACATGCCGTGCATCCTGATCTTCTGGCGGCCCTGATGACGTGGCAGGAAACGTATCAGCGGTCGGTCAATTTTGTCCTGAAGGGCCTGAATCCATACACCGAGCATTATTCGGCAATTGCTGCCGAGGTTCCGGATAGCGCTGATCCGGCAACACAGCCGAACCGGATTCTTCTGGAGGAGCTGAAGCGGGCAGGGCAGGTTCTGGTGGCGGGTGAAGCCCTCAGTCATTGCGTCAAGGCAACGGTGACGGATATTGCCGATATGGTTGGCCCGGAAAGCTGCCGCCGCTTTACGCTGCTGACGGATTGCATGAGCCCGGTTCCGGCCTTACCCGGCGGCCCTGACTTTCCTCAGCTTGGTCGTGACTTTCTCTCGACGATGAAAGCCCGGGGAATGCGGCTGGCCGACAGCGCGGAACTTGCCTTTTAAGAGATCATTCTTCGGGCTCAACCCGACCCTGAGCGGGGCAAGATCCGCAGAGATTGATGGAAATGCCCTAATAGCACATTGATATTACAGAGATAACCAAATCAGTTATTGTCGCATAATATATATTATGAAGAGCATTGAATCCGGAATGGAAGGCAAATGGCAAAGTCCTCAGCGGTCGCAAATTCTGCTAACCGTATATATATAACGAATATGATCTGTTAAATTGGCAGTTCCGGTCTCAATCGATGCTGATCACCAGACCATCATGGGCTGGCCGGACATGGGATGGCAAAGAGGCCTCCAGCGCCGCATAATCCAGTCCCGGCCCCAGATGGGTCAGCCAGGCCCGCTCCGGTTTAACCCGCTCAATCCACTCAAGGGCCAGATCGACATGGGCATGTGTCGGGTGCGGCTTGGGACCAAAGACGCCAATCACCCAGACCTTGATCCCTTCCAGAATCGGAAATGCCTCTTCCGGCAAATGCATCAGGTCGGTTGAATAGGCAAAATCCCCAATCCGCAGGCCCTGCGTCAGCCCCCAGCCATGATCCTGCTCAAACGGGATCACGGGAATTCCCGCCACTGAGAACGGGCTATCCCCGATCAGATGCGGTTCCAGCCATGGCCGGAAAATCGGCTTCCCGTGGGGAATGTCGCCAAAGACGTAGCCGAATGAATCCCGCAGCTTGTCCAGCGTCGGACCGTCGCCCCAGATTGGCAGCGGACCACCGATATTGCGGTTGATGGCCCGCAGGTCATCAACCCCATGGGTGTGGTCAGCATGGCCGTGCGTAAAGATCACCCCGTCCAGTGTGCGGATGCCATTATCCAGAAACTGGGACCGCAGATCCGGAGATGTATCAATCAGGATCCGCTTCCCCTGCCCGTCCAGCGGCGAAATCGCCTCAATCAGGGCTGAGGAGCGGGTCCGGCGGTTGCGCGGATTGGCGGGGTCACAGGCCCCCCAGCCATGATCAAGGGCCGGTATGCCGCCGGAGGGACCACTGCCAAGAATTGTGACCTTCATGAACCCTCCGGCCCGCCTTGATCGTCTACTAGGAGATATTCAGGCTGCCCTGCCCGGCTGAAAGTCAGGCGACAACCTTACTGAACAGGCGGTGGAAATTGGCGGTCGAGACCGCCGCAAAGTCTTCTGCTGACAGACCTTTCAGGCCTGCGACCTTTGCAGCAGTATAGGCGGTGAAAGCTGGCTCATTCCGCTTCCCACGCTTGGGAATCGGGGCCAGATACGGCGCATCGGTTTCCACCAGCAGGCGCTCCACCGGCAGGTCGCGGACAGTCTCCCGCAATTCTTCCGCCTTGTTGAAGGTCACGATGCCGGATAGCGAAATATACAGCCCCATCTCCACGCATTCCTCCGCCAGTGCGCGGGAGGAACTGAAGCAGTGGATCAGGCCCCGGAACGGACCGGCTTTCATCTCTTCCCGCAGGATGGCCAGCGTATCCTCGTCGGCATCACGGGTGTGAATGATCACCGGCAGGTCCGCCTGTCGGGCGGCTTCGATATGCAGACGGAAGGCCCGCTGCTGATCGTCCCGCGGGCTGTGCTCGTAGAAATAGTCCAGCCCGGTCTCGCCGAAGCCGACCACCTTGGGGTGATCGGCCAGCGTCAGGAGTGTCCCGGCATCCAGCAGGGTTTCCGATCCCGCTTCATGCGGGTGGATACCGACCGTACACCAGACATTATCAAACCGTTCCGCCACCGCACGGACCCGCTCAAACCGGGACAGATGGGTGCAGATGGTCAGCATGGTGCTGACCCCTGCCCCTTCGGCCCGGGCGATCACATCCGGCAGTTCTTCAGAAAAGTCAGGAAAATCAAGGTGACAGTGACTATCCACCAGCATGGGACCGGGTAACTCTCTGCTTAGGAAGCGGTCGCTTCAGCTTCAACATAACGCGGGAACACGCCTTCCGGCTTCGGCAGGGCCGAACCCGGCACCAGCGCCCCGGCGGCACCGAAATGGGCCATGGAACGGGCATCCGCGGCAACCGCCATCTGATCCAGCATCTTTCCGGCGCTGGTCGGAACGAACGGCTGCATCAGCAGGGCCAGATTGCGGATGCTTTCCGCCAGCACCCACAGGACGGTTTCCATCCGCGCCGGATCGGTCTTCTTCAGGCCCCACGGAGCCTGCCGGTCGACGTAACCGTTGGCGGCACGGATCACCACCCAGATGCTTTCCAGCGCTTCGTGGAACACCTGCCGGTCCAGCTGACCGCGCACGGTTTCCAGCAGCGCATAGGCACTGCCCAGCATCGCTTCATCGTCTTCCGTCAGCGGGCCCTTGTTTGGCACGGCGGCATTGCAGTTCTTGTTGATCATCGACAGAACCCGCTGCGACAGGTTGCCGAAATCGTTGGCCAGCTCGCTGTTCATGCGGCCGACCATCGCCTGATGCGAAAAGTCTCCGTCATTGCCGAACGGAACCTCGCGCAGCATGAAGAACCGCACCTGATCCAGCCCATACCGCTCCACCAGCTGGTACGGGTCGATCACGTTGCCGAGGGACTTGGAGATCTTCTGGCCTTCGTTGGTCCACCAGCCATGGGCAAATACCCGCTGCGGCGGCGGCAGGTCGGCCGCCATCAGGAACGCCGGCCAGTAAACGGCGTGGAACCGCAGGATATCCTTGCCGACCATATGCAGGTTGGCGGGCCAGAACTGCTTATAGTCAGAGGCGTCGGTATCCGGATAGCCGACGGCGGTGATGTAGTTGGTCAGCGCATCCAGCCACACATACATGATGTGGGCATCATCGCCGGGCACCGGGACGCCCCACTTGAAGGTGGTGCGGGACACCGACAGATCCTGAAGGCCGCCCCGCACAAAGCTCAGCACTTCGTTGCGGCGGCTTTCCGGGGCGATGAAATCGGGGTTGGCTTCATAGAAAGCCAGCAGACGGTCCTGCCACGCCGACAGACGGAAGAAATAGCTGGCCTCTTCCACCCACTCCACCGGGGCACCGGTCGGGGCCAGTTTCTCGCCGTTCGGGCCCGCTTTCAGTTCGGACTCGGAATAAAAGGCCTCATCACGGACCGCATACCACCCGGCATACTTATCCAGATAAATGTCGCCCTTTTCCAGAAGCCGGGTCCACAGCGCCTGACAGGCGGCCTTGTGGCGGACTTCGGTGGTGCGGATGAAGTCGTCGTTGCTGTAGCCCATGGCGGCAGCCAGATCGCGGAAGTTCTGCGAGACGTCATCGGTGAACTGCTGCGGAGCAATCCCCTTGGCCATCGCCGACTTCTCGACCTTCTGGCCATGCTCATCGGTGCCGGTCAGAAACTTGACGGTGTAGCCATCCAGCCGCTTGAACCGGGCCAGAACATCGCACGCCAGCGTGGTGTAGGCGTGGCCGATATGCGGCTTGTCGTTCACGTAATAGATCGGCGTGGTGACATAAAAGGGCTTTTGCCCGGCCATCGCGGTATCTCCCGGTTGGGCGTGGGGTGCGGTCTTGTCGGGGCGGCGTGACGGTCAGCGGCGGGTCATCTCGCGCTCAATCTGCGCGAAGACACTCAGCAGGACGGTTTTTTTGTCCAGCGCCACGGCCCCTGTCCGCTCGAACAGGTGACCGATCTTTTCCCACACCTCCACCCAGCGATCAAGAGGCGCCGCAGCAAGCAGGCTGCGGGTCAGGCCGTTTTCTCCGGGAATGATCTCCACCGGTTCCTGCCTGCGCCCTCCGGCGGCGATGGCACGGGCCAGCCACCATTGCAGCAGGTCGGCGGTGATGGTGAAGGTTTCCTCACTGCGCGAGACCTTATCCGCAAAGGCATGCAGGGCCATGCCGTCCAGCTTCGGCAGGCTGCGCAGCAGGGTGATCATGGCGTGATAATGCTGGAGCCCGCCTTCATCCGCCAGCTCCAGCGCCCGGCCGATGCTGCCGTCAGACAGCCGAAGCATGGCTTCCGCATCATCCCGGGGCAGATCCGGCCGGGCCCGGGCCAGAAGAGTCAGGGCATCAGCCTCTGACGGGGGGCGCAGGGCCAGATGGCGGCAGCGGGACCGGATGGTGGGCAGCAGGCGGGCCGGGTTATGCGCCAGCAGCAGCAGCAGGGACCGTTTTGACGGCTCCTCAAGAACCTTCAGGATCGCATTGGCTGCATTGCGGTTCATCTCATCGGCGGCATCAACCAGCACCACCTTCCAGCCCCCGGCGGTCATGGCGAGAAATTCGCCGACGCCACGGACGCTGTCGACAATAATCTCACCCCGGAAGCGTTTCTTCTTCTCGTCCCACTGGCGTTCAACCACCCGGAAGTCGCCGTGCGCCCCTTGCGCGATCTGACGGAAAGCCGGGGACTCCGGGGGGATATCCAGTGTATCCGGTGGCCCGAACAGGCCCGATGGACCATCTCCCTGCGACAGGACAAACCGGGCCACCCGGTATGCGAAAGTGGCCTTGCCGATCCCCCGGGGACCGGTGATCAGCCAGGCATGGTGCATCCGGCCTGCATTCCACGCGTCCAGAACCTGATGTTCGGCATCAGCGTGGCCGAGGAGGAGGCTGTTTTCTTTGGGAGGGAGCAGACCGGAGTCAGTCATCGCCGCTTCCGTTAACGGCCATGATGGGGCAACCGCGACAGAACGGTTTCAAGGATGACACGGCGGATTTCGTCCACGCTTCCCATACCGTCAATCGTCGCGCAGCGGTCTGGGTTATTCCGGACAATCTCCTGAAAGCCGCGCCGGATTTTCAGGTGGAAGCTGTCCGCGAGCCCTTCAAAACGGTTTTCGTCATCCCCACGCCGACCGGCTCGGGCCAGACCGACCTCAACCGGAACATCAATGTACAGCGTCAGATCCGGCTGAAGTCCTTCGGAAACAGCCTGATACAGGCTGTCCAACCAATCCATGGCAAGGCCGCGTCCATAGCCCTGATAGGCGAGCGTGGAATCATTGAAACGGTCACAGAGAACCCAGCGCCCTTGCTCCAGCGCGGGCAGAATCACCGTCTGGAGGTGGTTGCGGCGGGCGGCATACAGCAGAAGGGTTTCGCTGACGCCATCCCAGCGACCGGCTTCTCCCCGCACCAGAAGGCCACGGATTTCCTCAGCCCCCGGCGAGCCTCCCGGTTCCCGGGTTTGCAGCACCGGCAGGCCCTGCGCCTCAAGGGCGGCGGCAAGAAAGGAAATCTGGGTGGATTTCCCCGCCCCTTCGCCGCCTTCAAAGGTGATGAACCGGCCGCGCACGCCGGATTACTTCGCAGGCTGGGCCGTTGACGGAACCGTCAGGGCCTTGCTGGTCATATCCGTCACATTCTGGCTGGCCGGACCAACCACCATGTGGCGCAGGGCTGCCGCAATCCGGCCCATAAAGCCCAGACGCTCCACATCCGCAGCGGCATACAGCGGAACATCAATCGGCGCATCCATATCCTGCCCGTTGACCCGCAGGGTGGCAATCTGCGCCCCCTTCTGGATCGGGGCCGGGATCGGCCCGTTATAGACCACCCGGACATCGAGGTTCTGGGCGGCACGGCGCGGCAGGGTCAGGCGGATATCCTTCTGGGCGGTCAGGGGAACCTCATCAACATCCCCAAGCCAGACTTCGGCGGTCGAGATATTCTCCCCGGCGGTGAACAGGGTCTTGTTCTCGAAGTTGGCAAAACCCCAGTCCATGATTTTCTGAGATTCCTCAGAGCGTTCAGCCATGGAGTTAAGGCCATTGATCACCATGATCTGGCGGCGTTCGCCGCGTTGGGCAGACCCGGTCAGGCCGTATCCGGCAACCGAGGTATGCCCGGTCTTCAGGCCATCGGCCCCCGGCATGGTAAACAGCAGCGGATTGCGGTTCTGCTGCCGGATCTTATTGTAATAGAACTCTTTTTCCGAATAGATCCGGTAGTATTCAGGGAAGGTGACAATCAGGTACCGCGCCAGCGTCGCCAGATCACGGGCGGTCATATAGTGATTGGGGTCCGGCAGGCCGGTGGCATTGGCGAAGTGGCTGTCCTTCAGGCCGATTTCCTTGGCCTTGCGGTTCATCGCCTCAGCAAAGGCGTCTTCGGTGCCCATCAGGCCTTCCGCCAGAACGATGCAGGCATCGTTCCCGGACTGAATGATCATGCCGCGCAGCAGGTCTTCGACCTTTGCCTCGCTGTTCAGATCAAGGAACATGGTCGAGCCACCGGAGGCGGCCCCGCCCTTTTTCCAGGCATTCTGCGACACCCGGAACTTTTCCTCAAACGACAGCGATCCTTCCTTCAGGCGTTCAAACACCATCAGGGCGGTCATCAGCTTGCTCATCGACGACGGCGGCATCTGGGTGGTGCCGTTCTTGTCAAACAGCACGGCACCGGTTTCGAAGTCGACCAGATAGGCTTCCCGCGCCTTGGTTTCCAGCGTGACGGCCCCGGCGGGGGCAATCAGGGCAGTGGAAGACAGCATGGCTGCCGAAACCGCCGCCAGAGCCAGATGACGCAGGATCTTCCGGGGGGCAGACACAGACTGGCAGAGGGCAGAAACGAGCATGGGGCAGACCTACTTTAATCAAGAATGTGAACCACGGGGTGCAAGGGCCCGGAAAACGGGACTCTAGTATCTCAGGAGCCTCGTATCAGGCAACTGTGGCAAGGGAAAGGCAGATCACCCTTCCCGTCGGCTCAGTCGATGACAACGCGGGCATCCTTCACACCCTGCGCCTTGACGGCCGCCAGAATACGGTCAGCTTCCGCCGATGTGTTCAGAGGGCCAAGGCGGACGCGGTACATCTCCCGGCCATTGACCTTGACCGGCGAGATGGCCCCCTTGTGGACAGATGCCAGCTTGCCGCGCAGGGCCTCCGCCGTCACCTTGCTGGAGAACGCCCCGGCCTGCACATATGTGCCCCGGCCGGATGCCGCCGCCACGCTGGACGCCAGCGCCGGAGACGCGACGACCGGGGCCGAGACGGTCTTATTCGTCGCCCCGGCCTGCTGCGGCGCAGGCGCGGTACGCGTTTGGGGAACGGCGGCGGACGGCGGCGGCAGAGAGGAAGAGGACGGGGCCGATGTCGAAGCCCGGGTCCCGGACGGGGCATCAAGGCTTTCCGCCGTTGCCACCTTCTGGCGCGGCGCAGGCACCACACTGGGGGCACCGCTGGTTGCGACCGGGGTGCCGGTCTGCACGCCCATCGCTTCCTGCTTCAGGGCCTGACTTTCTTCGGCCAGAACCTCAACCCGGACCTTTGCCGTCCCCTGATCGGTAAAGCCCAGCAGCTGCGATGCCCGGCGGGACACGTCAATCACCCGGTCATTGGAGAACGGGCCGCGGTCGTTGACCCGCAGAACCAGAGCGCGACCGTTTTGCAGGTTGGTCACCCGCACCAGACTGGGCATCGGCAGGGTCTTGTGGGCCGCCGTCAGAGCGTTCTGGTCAAAGCGTTCGCCATTGGCGGTGTCTTTTCCCTGAAACTCGGCACCGTACCAAGAGGCGACACCCTCTTCCTGATAGTCCCAATCTTCCTTCGGGTAATACCAGCGGCCATTGATCTGATAAGGGTTGCCGACTTTATAGGCCCCGACCTTCCCCCATTCATTGGTGCTGCCACTGATGGATTTGGCGGACTGGGCGGCGAACTGGGTTTCTGCACACCCGGCAAGGGCCATCCCGGTGGCACACAGAAGGGCGGCCCGCAGGGCCGCAGTCGGGCGTGCAGGCATGGTAGCCTCTCCCGTGCCACCGGCACCGGAAGTCGAACAGGCAGAGGAGCGACCCCATCGGGTCAAGGTCAGCAGGATCGGCATCATCGGAGCGGCCCGTACTCCCGGGGTATCAGTCTGGTCAACACTATACGCGCCCTGCCCTTCCGGCTGCAACCCGCGCAATGCGGCATGTCATCAATAAAAAATACGGTCGATGCGGAACCGTAATAACACCCGGCCTCAGCGCCCGGCCGCGCGTCGCAGGGCTGCCAGCTCTTCATCATCCGGATAGGCATCGGCAGGGCGACCCTGCGCCCCCTGAAACGCCTTCAGGGCGGCGCGGCTGCGCGCCCCGAAAACGCCGTCCGGGGCTCCCACGTCATACCCAAGACGCCCGAGAAGATCCTGTAATTCCAGCGTTTCAGTGCGGCTTAAGGCCCGCTTTTCCGGATACCCTTCCAGCCGAATGGCCGGGCCACCGGTTAGCTGATCTGCAATGGATCCGACGGCCAGCGCATAGAGGGCCGACCGGTTCCAGACCATAATCGTCCGGAAATTAGATCCGGTCAGAAAGGCCGGGCCGTCAAGTCCAGCAGGCAGGGACAGCCCCAGATTTGCGGACGGAGCTGCCGCCTGACCGGCGATCAGAGGGCGGACCCCGGCGGCCTGCCATTCGGTCAAAGACCGGCGGATCTCGGAATCGGCCAGTGCCGGATTGAAGCCGGGGGCCAGCGAGACCTGCTGCCCCCATGTTTCCCCCGCCTTCCAGCCAACCGAGGATAGATAGTGCGCGGCTGAGGCAAAGGCATCCGGCAGGCTGTTCCAGATGTCAATTTTGCCATCTCCGTCGCCATCAACGGCATAGGCTTTGAAAGTGGATGGCATGAACTGCATGTTGCCCATGGCCCCGGCCCAGGAGCCAACCATTTTATCCGGGGTAATATGACCGGCCTGCACGATGGCCAGCGCATCAAACAGTTCCTTCCGGAAGAAGGCAGAACGGCGGGTGTCGTAGGCCAGCGTCGCCAGCGCACTCAGGACAGAAAAGCCGCCGAAATTGCTGCCGTAATTGGTTTCCATCCCCCAGAACGCCACCAGAACCGGCGCGGGAACGCCATACTGCCCCTCGATCCGGGTCAGCAACGTCTTGTGCTTTTGCAGCAACGCCCGGCCCTGACTGATCCGCTGGTCACTGACGGCCCGGCGCAGGTAGGTCCAGACCGTCTGGGCCAGTTCCGGCTGGGTGCGGTCCAGTTCCAGAACCCGGGGCTGGAAGGTCAGGCCCGGCAGGGCGCGGTCCAACGTCTGGGCGGAGATGCCTTTGCTCAGGGCTTCAGCCCGCAGCTGGGCTTTCCATTCGGCGAAGGAAAGGTCCTGCCGTTCCGCCGGGGCGGACTGCCCCGCCGCCGCAGCGGGGGCGACGGCTGTTGCCGCAGGTGGAACGGTGCCGGATGCAGCAGCCTTCGGGGTTTCGCGGCCATTGGCGGCGCAGCCGGACAGGAGCGCAACCACCCCACACGCCAAAGCCGCGTTTTTCCAGATCGGGGATACTCCCGGAACCTTATGGCTGATCATCCGCCCTGCCCCATACAGTACAGTCATTCCTCCGGCATCGGCAGCAAAGCCGACACCGCTTTCAGACCATCTGTGGCACAGGCCGATGGTGGGTTCAACCCTTGACGCACCGCATTTCCCGCAGCCCAACCCCGGAACTTTAGCGGGGTTTCTGTCAGAAACCCTCTGGACGGCAACGGATTTCCCGGCTAGATAGGAAATCCACTCAGGCTTTTGCCGGGAATGACCCCCGCACAGGCCCCCTGCGGAGGGGTGGTCGAGTGGTTTAAGGCAGCGGTCTTGAAAACCGCCGTAGGTGTAAGCCTACCGTGGGTTCGAATCCCACCCCCTCCGCCAAATTCTCAATAAAAAAATATATCCCGGAAAATATTATATCAGTCCTTTATAAAAACCTGTTGAGCAGGAAGCCACAGAGATGCCTGAATTAATGATCAGACTCCCTGACGCTATCACTATAGCATTATATGGCGCTGCGCTTTCTACTGTTTTAGCCGTAGTCAAAGTTTGGGAGATCTGGCGCGACCGCTTCCGATTGGATATCGGCTGTACCTTCGTTGGCAACCCTGAAGTCGGGCACGAAATACGTATTCGAAACCTATCAACTAAACCATTTATTTTAAAGTATTGGGATGTTTTTTACGGATCGAGCGTCTGTCCTTTCCAAAAAGAAGAGCTCGTCAGCGACAGGGATTTTGGCAACATCGACCCCGATACCACTATAGCGCCTGCATCAACGCACACATTGATTTTCGCGGACGAATCGTACTTTTCAGTCAATCACAATAGTTTAAGAGGGCGCTCCGTCTATATACGGCTACACATCGCCGGACGGAAACCCATTCGTCGTAAATTGTACCCATTCTAGGTGAGTGGGGGCACTATTAAACGATCTAGCAGAGGCAGCCTAAGCATAAGCCGTCCCCTGCAGGGCTACAGCAATCCCCTGCCCTGCCCGGTCAATCAGGTGCAGGAATTGCGCCTGCGCCGCTTCAGCACTTTGCGTCTGTTGATAGGTCCGATGTGCTTCGATAAAAGCGGTTGTCCATGCCGCCAGCAGCAAAGATGCCGCCAGCCGGGCATGGGGATCGGCCCCCTGCGCTCCGGTTGCATCAATCAGCGCTGAGGCGATTTCGGCCGCCAGTTCATCCCGGATCGCCCGGGCGCGGGCTTTCAGGGTCGGGCTCTCCTCGACGGTCCTGATAAACGCCTGACTTTCCGCAGAGAAGACGACATAAGGGGCCTGTTCCGCGATCAGCCGGTGCGCCAGCCTGCGGAACGCCTCCAGCGGAGAAACCCCCTTCTCCCGATGCAAGGCTGTTGTCCGCAACAGCTCCCGCCCCTCTGCCTCCCGGTCAAAGAACAGGTCTTCCTTACGGGGGAAATGATTGAACACCGTCATCCGCCCGACATCGGCGGCGGCGGCGATCTCGTCGATGGTGACGGCATCAAAGCCGCGTTCCCAGAACAGGCGGGTGGCGGCATTGGAGATGGCCTGCCGGGTCGCCTGACGCTTCCGGCTGCGGCGGTCTGTGGTGTCAGTCATGGCTCCTGCATACCACGGAAAGATGGACTGAGTACAGAATTGCATTGACGGCAGGACCTGGGCTGGATACGCATAAATGTACTGAGTCTATTTTTATGACGAGTCCAAAATGCCGCATCGGCCACCCCGCGTTGCCGCCAGCCCCCTTATCATCGCTTATGCGATCATCTTCCTTGATGCCGTCGGCATTGGTCTGATTTTCCCGATCCTGCCGCAGCTTCTTGCCGAAGTGACCCACGGGCAGGATGCCGCTTCCGGGATCGGGCTGATGGCGGCATTGTATGCGGCTATGCAGTTCCTGCTGTCCCCGGCCCTCGGTGCCCTTAGCGATACCTTTGGCCGCCGCCCGGTGCTTCTGCTGTCGCTGACCGGGGCCGCCATCAATTATGCCATCATGGCAGTGGCGCCGTCTTTCTGGATGCTGCTGGCGGGCCGGGCCATTGCGGGACTCACCAGTGCCAATATGTCTGTGGCATCAGCCTATATCACCGACATAACCCCACCAATGGAAAGGGCCAGCCGCTTCGGTCTGTTCAATGCCATGTTCGGGGCCGGATTTATCGTCGGGCCTGTTCTTGGGGGTATTCTGGGGGATTTCTGGATCAGGCTTCCCTTCATCGCCGCCGCCGCGCTAACGGCAGGCACCCTCCTGCTGGCCTTATTTTCGTTACCGGAAACGCGACAGCCGTCCCCCCTCCAGATTGGGTTTATGCATATCAATCCGCTGCGTCCCTTTCTTGATATCCGGATCCTGCGCGGTGTCACGCCCATTCTGCTCGTCTCCTTCATCATGGCCGGGGCCGGAGAAGCCTATGGTGTCTGCTGGACCCTGTGGGGGACCGACACGTTCCAGTGGTCCGGGCTGGAGGCCGGGCTCTCTCTCGGTGCTTTCGGGGTCTGTCAGGCCGTTGCACAAGCCAGCCTGCCGGGTCGGCTGTCGCGCTGGCTGGGGGAGCGGCGGGCCGCGATCACCGGCATAATCTGCGGCGGCTGCGCCCTGACGCTTCTGGCGTTTACCCGGCAGAGCTGGGTTGTTTATGCCAGCATGCCTGTCTTTGTTCTCAGCGGCATCGGCATGCCTGCCCTGCTGGCTTTGGTCACCCGGAGCGTAGACGCTGATCGGCAAGGACAATTTCAGGGGCTTTTAACCTCCATGGCAAGCCTTGCCTCCATCCTCAGCCCGCTGGGATTTTCTCATTTCTACTCCACCATCCGCACCGATTGGCCCGGAGCGGTCTGGTTACTGGTGGCCGGTCTCAATCTGCTGGTGATCCCCTTGATCCTTGTCGCGACCCGACGCGGATCGCAGGTGGCGCCCAAGGCGGCTGCATAGGGGCATCCCCCTTTCCCAACCAGCCCCTACAACAGTCAGGTTGCCTGTCAGGTTACTGTCAGCAAGATGCACTTAGATGCGGAGAACAGCCCCCTTCCTGTGAAAGCCTGCGCCATGCCGACCCTCTCCCTTCGTCTTCTGCACATTCTGCCTGTCTCGCTGGCAACCTGTCTGGCCGCATCATCTGCATTGGCTGCCGGATCAGGACCGCAGCCCGCCCCGGCAAAACCGGTTGTGCAGACAGATTCGGATCGGGGCTGGTATTTTCAGGGGAAGGGCGGACCGTCGTTTACCGCACTGGGCGGTGTCGCCGCCACTGGGGGCGGATCTCCGACCGAGAGCGATGCCGCCAATGTCGTCGGAGCCTTCGGGATGGCTGCCGGGTACGAGTGGGCTCACCGCTACCGCATCCCGCTGCGGACCGAGCTGGAGTTCATGAACCGGACAGACATGGCCTATAATGCCAGCCCCGTCCTTGCGGGTCAGCCCGGCGCACTGGCAAGTTCGGTGCAGAATGTGACGGTGATGGCCAAGGGGTATTGGTATTTTCCGGTTGGCAGCACCATGTGGTGGCCCTTTGTCTCCGGTGGGGTCGGACTGTCACGCAACACCGTCAAAAGCGAATTCACGCCCACCGGCGGCACTATGGTCAAGAACACCCATGCGACAGACAGTCTGGCCTGGAGCGCCGGGGTCGGTGCCAGTTTCAAGCTGGGTCCGCAGGTGATGAATGATATCGAGCTGCGGTATGTTGATCTCGGCAAGGCCGACTGGGGGATGCCGGCCAGCCGCAACCTGCTGAGTGATGGTTTCGGCGGCTTTTCCGCCACCGAACTGGTTTTCTCCCTGCGGTACATGTTCTGACCGGCGGGGAGATAAGGCCACTTTATGGGCTATGGTGACTCGCGGGGCTTCATCGACGGTACCCGTTCCTCCACCGGGCGGCCTTTGACGTGGCCGACCAACTCATCAATAAAGGCCCGCTCGGCCCGGTTGAAGCGCCCGTCAGGATTCCAGATTATATGCACATCAACAGGGGCAATACCCTCATAGGGTGGAAGCTCCCACAGCAGGCCGGCATCCACATCGCGGGCGGCAATATGTTCCGGAAGCGGGCCGATCCCCAGCCCGCAGACGATCATCCGCCGGACCTCCTCCAGATTGGCCGATGCGCCGATCACCCGTCCGGCAAAGCCTTCCCGGGCCCGGAACAGCGCCAGCGGTGACAGCGCACCGTCAATCTGGTCAGACGTGAACGACACAAAGTTGTCGTGCCGGAGCTCCGCCAGATTGATATCCTTTTTGCCGAACAGGTGATGGTCCGGTCCGCAGTAAAGGCGGTAGGTCTGGTGGACCAGAACCTCGCTGGTTAATCCGGGAATGGGTTCCCGCATCAGGCAAATTCCAAAGCTTCCGACCCGTTGTTGAAGTGCGATGTGAACATCAGCCGAGGCCATGACGTCAATGCGCGTCGTCACCTGCGGGTAACGTTGATGGAAGGTCCGCAGCACGTAATCCAGAATGTCGGTCTGGATACGGCTGGTCATCAGAATGCGGACATGGCCGGTGACCTCTTCCTTCACATCACGCACCAGCGAGCCGAGGCGGGAAACGGCGCCAAACACCTCCACCACCTCGTTAAACACCACATCCCCGGCGGCGGTGACCCGGAATTTTCCGGCGCCACGGTCAATCAGCCGTCGCCCCAGCCGCTCTTCCAGCCGCTTCAGGGCCAGACTGACCGCAGGCTGGGTGATGTAAAGGCGGGCGGCGGCCCCGGTGATGCTGCCTTCCTGCACGATCACCATGAAGGTGCGCAGCAGATTCCAGTCCAGATCATGGCTTAAGCGGTCAAAGGCGTGATCATCGGGGCGGGATGGTGGCATCGGCGGTCTCCGGGGTGGGGTTCCCATAAATACAGTTTATATGGCAAATGAAAAATGACAATTTGCGACCCCGGTTCTCCACGGGCCTAATCATAGCAACAGGGCATAAACCGATACCGGACCGGCCACCAAACAGGCCGAGACAAAAACCGGACGGCGCCCGACAGGACGGTTTTCACATCTGCGGACATCCATCACCCCGGCCCATCCCTGCGGCCCGGGACCACTGATGGATTGCCCGATCACAGGAGACAACGCTGATGGCCCCCGCCAGCGATCCGATGTCCCTTGCCGGCTCCCCCGGTTTTCTCCCTGCCCTGACCCAAGCGGTTGCGGATGGTCATGAAGCCTGTATCACCCTTCTGGCTGATCTGGTCCGCCATCCGTCCCTGCTGGGGCAGGAACAGTCAGCGCAGGATCTGATTGCCGGTGTTTTTACCGGCCTCGGCCTGACCGTTGACCGCTTTTCCATTGATCTTGATGCCCTGCGGTCGATGCCCGGCTTTTCCCCTGCCGTTACCGCTCCGGACGGGCGGGATAATGTGGTCGGGATTTATCAGCCGCGCGTCCACAGCGGGCGCTCTCTGATCCTGAACGGACACATTGATGTCGTGCCCACCGGCCCGGCGGATCTGTGGTCGGCGGATCCGTTTGATCCGGTGATCCGCGATGGCCGCATGTACGGGCGCGGCGTCGGCGATATGAAAGCCGGGATCGCCGCCTACATTGCCGCCTTTTCCGCCCTGCGCCGCATGGGGTATCAACCCGCTGCCCCGGTGTTCTTCCAGTCCGTCGTCGAGGAAGAGTGTACCGGCAACGGCGCGCTGGCCTGCCTGCACCGGGGATACCGTGCCGATGCGGCGGTTATCCCGGAGCCCTTCGGCCAGACCCTGATGACGGCACAGGTCGGGGTGATGTGGCTACAGATCGTCGTCACCGGCACCCCGGCCCATGTGCTGGATACCGGGGCCGGGCGCAACGCCATTGAATCGGCTTATGCCATTGCCGGGCATCTGAAGCCGCTGGAACAGGCCTGGAACGACCGGGCCTGTCCGCACCGTCACGCTGCCTTTGACGGCCACAACCACCCGATTCATTTCAATCTCGGAAAAATCGAGGGCGGGGAGTGGGCTTCCTCCGTCCCCACCCGCTGCACGCTGGATATGCGGATCGGTTTCCACCCGGGGCAGGATCCCGCCGCCGTCCGGGCTGCGGTGGAAGACACCATCGCGCAGGCCCTGCGCACCGATCCTGCCTTAAACGGCGTCAAGGCCGAGGTCAGCTATGGCGGCTTTCAGGCAGAAGGGTTTGCCCTGCCGGAAGATGCCGAAGTACTGGCCGAGCTGGAAGCAAGCCACCACGCCGTTACCGGCGGCATCCCCCGCCGGGTGGCAATGACCTGCACCACCGACGCCCGCTTCTTCGCCCTGTACGGGGATACCCCGGCCACCTGCTATGGCCCGCATGCCAGCCGCATCCACGGCATTGATGAGTCCGTCGATCTGGCTTCGGTACAGGAGGTCACTGCCGTTTTGGCCCTGTTTATCGCCCGCTGGTGCGGCCTTGAGCCGATTGTTGAACAATAACAAAGCCCTGCCCTGCGATCTTCCTGACCGGAGTCTCCCCGCCATGTCCGTTTCCGCTGTTGAGCTCGCCCCGCGCCCCGGCATGTCCGATGCTGAATGGAAAGCCCGTGTCGATCTTGCCGCCGCCTACCGCTGGTTTGATCTTCTGGGTCTGACCGACCTGATCTACACTCATATGTCGGCGCGGGTCCCCGATGCACCGCATCACTTTCTGATCAATCCCTATGGCCTGATGTTCCACGAGATCACCGCCTCCAATCTGGTGAAGGTGGACATCGACGGTAATCTGGTGGAACCCAGTGAATTCGGCATGAACCCGGCCGGGTTCACCATCCATTCCGCCCTCTACCATGCCCGCCCGGATATCGGGGCCGCCATTCATCTGCACACCGTTGCCAGCATGGCGGTCAGCAGTCAGGCCGATGGTCTTCTGCCGCTGAACCAGCACAGCCTGCGCTGGTACAACCGCATTGCCTATCACGATTACGAAGGGATCGCGCTGGATCTGGAGGAGCGGGAACGTCTGGCCGCCGACCTTGGCCACCATCACAGCATGATCCTGCGCAACCATGGTCTGCTGACAGTTGGCGCTGACGTGCCGGAAGCGGCAGTGCTGATGTATTACCTTGAGGATTCCTGCAAGTGTCAGGTGGCGACGCTGGCCGGTGGCCGCGATCTCTATCTGCCGACCCCGGAGGTCTGCGAACGGACCGCGCAGCAGTACGAGCACAAATATCCGCGCGCCGGGGTTCTGGAATGGGACGCCGTGCTGCGCTGGATTGAAAACAAGGGCGGCACCGGTTTCCGCGCCTGACAGTTCCCCAGTGGCTGCGGCGCCGGTGTGCCGCCGCAGCCTGCCCACCCTGCCCCTGCGCACCCACCCGGAGCGGAAACCGCCCGTCCCATTTTCTGATCAGCACGGGAAGCTGAACGTCTGTAACGACACTCTGGAGAGGACCCTGCAATGAGCTTTATCAGCTACCGCTTCCGTCACCTCGCCGCGGCCAGCCTTCTGGCCCTGGCTGTTCCGGCCCTGTCTCCGTCCGTGCCGTCCTTTATCTCTCCGGCGCTGGCGGCTGACCCTGCCCGGGGTGGCACCATGAACATCATCGTGCAGCCGGAGCCGCCGATGCTGCAACTGGGCCTGAATCAGCAGGGCCCGACCCAGACCGTCGCCGGTAAGATCTATCAGGGTCTGCTGACCTATGATGAGAAGCTGGACCCGCTGCCGTCGCTGGCCAAAAGCTGGACGGTTTCCGATGATGGCCTGACCTATACCTTCAAGCTGCACGAAAACGTCAAGTGGCATGATGGCAAGCCCTTCACCAGCAAGGACGTCCTGTTCTCCACCACCAAGTTCCTGCCGGAAGTGCATTCCCGCGCCCGGGCGAACTTTGCCCGCTGTGAATCCATCACCGCACCGGATGATTATACCGTCGTCTTCAAGCTGAAAGAGCCGTTCCCGGCCTTCATCCGCGCTTTCGAAGTGGCCTCGGCCCCGATGATCCCGGCGCATCTCTATGAAGGCACCGACTTCCGCAACAACCCGGCCAATGCCACCCCGATCGGCACCGGCCCGTTCAAGCTGAAGGAATGGGTCAAGGGCAGCTACATTCACCTCGTCCGCAACGAGGACTATTACAAGCCGGGCCTGCCGTATCTGGACAACATCTATTTCCGTGTGATCCCGGATGCGGCTTCCCGCGCGCTGGCGCTGGAAAGCGGTCAGGTTGACCAGTCGCAGTACAACGATATCGAGCCGTTCGACGTGGCCCGCCTGAAGGAAGTGAAGTCGCTGAACTTCACCACCAAGGGCTATGAGTTCGTCGCCCCGGTGTCGTGGCTGGAAATCAACCACCGGGTGAAGCCGCTGGATGACAAGCGGTTCCGTAAAGCGATCATGTACGCCATCGACCGCGAATTCATCCGCGACAAGATCTGGTTCGGTCTGGGCAATGTTGCCTCCGGCCCGTTCAACTCCTCCACCAAGGGGTTTGATTCCAGCATCGTCCCCTATGCCAAAAACGTCGACAAGGCCAAGGCCCTGCTGGACGAAATGGGCCTGAAGCCTGATGCCAAAGGCGTCCGCGCCACCGTCAAGCTGATGCCGATGCCCTATGGCGAAACCTGGCAGCGGCTGGGTGAATACCTGAAGCAGTCCCTGAAGCAGGTCGGCATCGCGGTGGTGCTGGAAAGCACCGACGTTGCCGGGTGGGTGCAGCGCGTTTCCAACTGGGATTACGAAATCACCACCAACTTCACCTATCAGTACGGTGATCCGGCGCTGGGCGTGTCCCGCACCTATGTGTCTGACAACATCCGCAAGGGTGTGATGTTCTCCAACACCATGGGCTATTCCAACCCGAAGGTGGATGAACTGTTCGCCGCCGCCGCCAAGGAAAATGACCCGGCCAAGCGTCAGGCGATGTACAGCGAGGTCCAGAAGGTTCTGGTCGATGACGTGCCGGTGGTCTGGCTGCTGGAAATGCAGTTCCCGACCTTCGTGTCGAAGAAGTTCAACAATGTCATCACCACCGGAATCGGGGTGAATGAGAGCTATGAATCGGTTTACCTGAGCAAACCGTAAACATAGCCCTATCCCCCCCTCGGGGCGGAACCAAGGTCTCCCAGACTACTCCCCTACCGGTTCCGCCCCATTTTTTCCCGCCCTGTTGTTTAAGGAGATCCCGCGCATGGCCGGTTTAGTCCCGTTTCTTGCGGGCCGGATGGTCAAGGCCGTCGTCATCCTGTTCGCGATTGTCGTTCTCAACTTTCTGCTGGTTCATGCCGCCCCCGGTGACCCGGCGATGGTGATGGCCGGGGAAGCCGGTGCCGCCGACGCCAAGTTTGTCGAACAGCTGCGGGAGCAGTTTGGCCTGAACAAGCCCCTGCACGAACAGTTGATGACCTATGTCGGCACCGTGGCGCAGGGCGATCTCGGCTTTTCCTACCGTCAGCAGCGCCCGGTGTGGGACCTGATCGCCGACCGCCTGCCCGCCACGCTGATGCTGACCCTGTCGGCCTTTGTGGTGGCGCTGGTCGGGGGGATTCTCCTCGGCACACTGGCGGCCATCAATTCCGGAAAGTGGTCGGACAGCGCCATCACCGTTGTTGCCCTGCTGGCCTATGCCACCCCGATTTATTGGGTCGGCCTGATGCTGATCCTGCTGTTTTCGGTCTCCCTCGGCTGGCTGCCCGCCTTTGGGTTTGAAACCGTCGGCGCCGGGCTGACCGGACTGGACCGCCTTGGCGATATCCTTGCCCATCTGGTGCTGCCGGTATTCACCCTCGGCCTGTTCTATATGGCCGTCTATGCCCGCATGACCCGTGCCTCCATCCTTGAAGTCCGCGATATGGACTTTGTGAAGACCGCCCGCGCCAAGGGCCTGCGCGAAAGCCGGATCGTCTTCGGCCACATCCTGCGCAATGCCATCCTGCCGGTGATCACTGTCGCCGGGGTGCAGGGCGGCCATCTGATCGGCGGCTCCATTCTGGTGGAAACCGTGTTCGCCTGGCCCGGCATCGGCCGTCTGGCTTTTGATGCGGTGTTGCAGCGCGACTATCAGGTTCTGCTGGGCATCTTCTTTGTCAGCTCGGTGATGGTGATTGTTTTCAACATCCTGACCGATCTTGTTTACACGCTTGTTGATCCGCGCATCGAGGTGGCGAAATGAAGACCTCTTCCGGTTTCTGGGCGGCCTATGCCCGCAACAAGGGCGCGGTGTTCGGCCTGCTGATCGTGGCGGTGGTGATCGTCCTCGCGCTGTTCTCCGGTGTCCTGTTCCCGGAAAGCCCGTGGGAAATGGTCAACGCGCCCTTCCTGCCGCCGATGAGTGACGGTGCTTTGCTGGGGACGGATACGCTGGGCCGCGACATTGCCGCCGGAATTGCCCACGGGGCGCGGATGTCGCTGTGGATCGGCCTGGTCTCCACCGGGGTTGCCCTGCTGATCGGGGTCTCGCTGGGCGCACTGGCCGGGTTCTTCGGTGGCGTGGTCGATGATGCGATCATGCGCTTCACCGAACTGTTCCAGACCATTCCGAACTTCGTCCTCGCCGTTGTTCTGGTGGCCATTTTCACCCCCAGCAGCACCAGCATCGTCGCCGCCATCGCCATCGTCTCGTGGCCGCCGCTGGCCCGTCTGGCCCGGGGTGAGTTCCTGTCGCTGCGGTCGCGGGAATTCGTGCAGGCTGCCATCACCACCGGCCAGTCGAACCTGACGATTATCGTCCGCCAGATCCTGCCCAACAGCCTGTCGCCGATCATCGTCTCCGCTTCGCTGATGGTGGCCACCGCCATCCTGCTGGAAAGCAGCCTGTCCTTCCTCGGCCTTGGTGACCCCAATCAGATGAGCTGGGGCTACATGGTCGGGGCCGCCCGCACGGTGATCCGGCAGGCGTGGTGGATGAGCTTCTTCCCCGGTCTGGCGATCCTGCTGACCGTCCTCAGCCTCAACCTGATCGGCGAAGGCCTGAACGACGCCCTGAACCCGAAACTGGCCCGCAAGGGGAGGTAACACCGCATGACCGGCACCGTTACCCCCTTCCCGGCCCCGCGCCGGGCCTCCGCCCCCCAGACCGAGGGTTCCGCCATGTCTCCGAGTTCTGTTGCCACCGCCGTCGAACCGTTGCTGGACGTGCGCGGCCTGACCATTTCCCTGCCTGACGGGGCTGACCGCCCGTATGCGGTGGAGAACCTGACCTTCACCCTTAACCCCAATGAAATCCTCTGTGTGGTCGGGGAATCCGGCTCCGGGAAGTCGATGACCGCCCATGCCACCATGGGGCTGCTGCCGAAGCCGCACGTCAAGGTGACCGGCGGGGAGCTTCTGTTCCGGGGCCACAACGTTTTCACCATGTCGGAAACGGAACAGCGCGCCCTGCGCGGTGGCCGGATCGCCATGGTGTTTCAGGAGCCGATGACCGCCCTGAATCCCCTGAAAAAGGTCGGTGATCAGATTGAGGAAAGCCTGCGGGTTCATACCTCGCTGGACAAAGCGGCCCGGGCCGCCCGGGTGGTGGAACTGCTGACGCAGGTCGGCCTGCCTAACCCGGCTGACCTGTCAAAGTCCTATCCCTTCCGCCTGTCCGGCGGGCAGCGCCAGCGGGTGATGATCGCCATGGCGCTGGCCTGTGAACCGGATGTGCTGATCGCCGACGAACCGACCACCGCGCTGGACGTCACCACCCAGAAGCAGATTCTGGAACTGATCCGGTCCATTCAGGCCGAACGCCACATGGGGGTGATGTTCATCACCCATGATTTTGGCGTGGTGGCGGAAATCGCCGACCGGGTGGCGGTGATGCAGCACGGGAAGCTGGTGGAAATCGGCCCGGCCCGGCAGGTGTTGAATGCCCCGACCCACCCCTATACCCGCCACCTGATCGCCTCGGTCCCCCACTACATTGAACACCGTGCCGATTTCACCAAATCCGGCGATGCCCTGCTGGAAGCCCGGAACGTCAACAAGGTGTTCAATGTCGGCGGCGGCTTTCTGCGCAAGGGCCGTCAGGTGGTTGCCGGGGATGACATCTGCCTGACCATCCATCCGGGGGAAACCGTCGGACTGGTCGGGGAATCCGGCTCCGGCAAGTCCACCCTTGGCCGCAGTATTGTCGGCCTGATGACCCCGAATTCCGGGCAGATCCTGTTCAAGGGCCAGAACCTGCTGGGGTTGAAGCGCCGGGAATTCAGGCCGTTCCGCCGTGATATTCAGATGGTGTTTCAGGATCCCTATGCCTCCCTCAATCCGCGGCACAAAGTCGGCGATATCATCTCGCAGGGGCCGGTGGCCTTTGGCGAGGATAAGGGCAAGGCGCTGACCCGGGCGCGGGAGCTGCTGCAACTGGTGGGGCTGGATGGCTCCGCCGCTGACCGCTATCCGCATCAGTTTTCCGGCGGGCAGCGTCAGCGCATCTCCATCGCCCGGGCGCTGGCGATGGACCCGACCCTGCTGGTGGCGGACGAGCCGGTTTCGGCGCTGGACGTTTCCGTTCAGACGCAGGTCCTGAAACTGCTGGATGACATCCGGCATCGCCTGAACCTGTCGATGCTGTTCATCACCCACGATCTGCGGGTGGCGGCGCAGGTCTGCGATACCATCGCCGTCATGCGGCGGGGCAAGATCGTGGAAATCGGCCCGTCGCGGTCGGTGTTCGGCGATCCGCAGCATGAGTATACCCGCACCCTGCTGGACGCCATTCCCGGTAAGGCGTGGGAAATCCCGGCGGAACTTCTGGCGGAACGGGCCGGGCACTCAGCCGGGGGACATCCGTCATGAAAGTTGCGCTGATCGGGGCCGGGGCCATCGGCTGCCTGCTGGCGACCCGCCTCGGCGATGCCGGGGCCACCGTGACCCTGCTGGCCCGCGGGACCCCGCTGGATACCATCCGCCGTGATGGCATCTCGCTGATCACCCCGCGCAACCGGGTGCTCCGCTCCTTCCCCACCGTCACCGATGACCCGCTGGAGCCGGGGCCGCAGGATGTGGTGTTCCTCTGCGTCAAGGCCTATGCCCTGCGCGGAGTGATCGACAGCCTGCATCCGCTGCTGGGGCCGGAAACCATTGTGGTGCCTGTCGTCAACGGCATTCCGTGGTGGTATCCCTACAGCCAGCCCGCCCCACTGGCCGACCAGCCCCTGACCTCGGTCGATCCCGGCGGGGTGCTGTGGCGGACTGTAGCCCCGGAGCGGATCATCGGCGTTGCCACCTATGTGGCGGTGGAAAACCATGGGCCGGGCCGGATCCGGCACATCAACGACCAGCGGTTTGTGTTCGGCGATATCGCCGGGCGCAACCGGCCGCAGGTGAAGCAGCTGGTGGACCTGTTCGGCAAGGCCGGGTTTGCCGCCCGCGCCACCGACCGTATCCGCGATGAGATCTGGGTCAAGCTGTGGGGCAATCTGGCTTTCAACCCCCTCAGCGTCCTGACCTCCGCCACCCTTGGCACCCTGTGCAACGACCCCGGAACCCGGGGCGTCGGCCGCACCATGATGCTGGAGGCACAGGCAGTGGCGGAACGGCTGGGCATCCAGTTCCCCATCACCGCCGATGAACGGATTGCCATGGCCGCCACCATCGGCGACTTCAAAACCTCGATGCTTCAGGATTACGAGGCGGGCAACCGTCTGGAGCTGGAAGCGATCATTGGTTCCGTTATTGAACTGGCCGGACGGGTCGGTGTCGATGTGCCGACGCTGCGGTCCGTTCTGGCCCTGACCGACCTGCGGGCCCGGACCCGGACCTATCCCCCCGGTATTGCGGCCTGACCCGTACATCTTAAGGATTCCCCGCCATGACTGACTCCCTGAACAGCGGGCTGCCCGGCAGCCTGAGCATCAACGCTGACCGCCTGTGGCACACCCTGATGGAGATGGCCAAGGTCGGGCCCGGCGTCGCCGGGGGCAGCTGCCGTCTGGCCCTGACTGACGAGGATAAGGCCGGGCGGGATCTGTTCAGCCGCTGGTGCCGCGAGGCGGGCTATACCCTGTCGGTCGATCAGGTCGGCAACCTGTTTGCCCGCCGCGCCGGGCAGGATGACAGCCTGCCGCCAGTGGTGATGGGCAGCCATCTGGACACCCAGCCGACCGGGGGCCGTTTTGACGGCATCTTTGGGGTTCTGGCCGGGTTGGAAGTGCTGCGCAGCCTTGATGACCATGGCATCACCACCCGCCACCCGCTGGAGCTGACGGTATGGATGAACGAGGAAGGCAGCCGCTTTTCTCCGCCGATGATGGGATCCGGGGTGGTGGCCGGAGTCTTCACCGTGCAGGAAATCCTCGATCAGATCGCACAGGACGGGGCCCGGCTGGGCGATGAGCTGATCCGTCATGGCTACAACGGCAGCCGTTCCGCCACCGATCATCCGATGGCCGCCTATCTGGAAGCCCATATCGAGCAGGGCCCGGTGCTGGAGGTGGAGAACAGACAGATCGGCGTGGTGACCGGGGCACAGGGCCAGCGCTGGTTTGAAGTAACCGTCACCGGGCGCGAAGCCCACGCCGGGCCGACGCCGATGCGCCTGCGCTGCGATGCGCTGGTGGCGGCCGCGCGGATGGTTCAGGCCATTCATGAGATCGGCATGACCACGCCGGGGGATGCCTGCACCACCGTCGGCATTCTCGATGTCCGCCCGCATTCCCGCAACGTCATCCCCGGTGAGGTGTTCTTCACCGTGGATCTCCGCCATCCTGATACCGCCACCCTGACGGCGATGGAAGCCGCCTTCCGGCAGCAGATCACCGGTCTGGCCGCTGCCGCCGGGGCGACGGTCAGCATCAGCGAGTTCTGGAACTTCCCGACCACTCCGTTTGACCCGGTTCTGGTCAGCCGGGTGCGTGACAGCGCCACCCGCCGGGGATACAGCCACCGGGATATCGTTTCCGGGGCCGGACACGATGCCGTCTACATCGCCCGCAAGGTGCCGACCGCCATGGTCTTCATCCCCTGCGAAGGCGGGATCAGCCACAACGAAGTTGAAAATATCAGCCCGGATCAGGCGGAGCGCGGCGCATCCGTGCTGTTTGATGTGCTGCTGGCCACCGCTGGCCACTGACAGGAGGACCCGATCATGCGTTACATCTTCCATCCCGACGCCCTCGGCCACCGTCCGCCCAACTACATCCAGCGCGGCGAACGCCGCCCGATGCCGGAAAAGCCGGAACGGGCCGAAGCTCTCGCCAGCGTGCTGACCGCCCGTGGCGGGGTGCTGGAAACCCCGCCCGATTACGGTCCCGGCCCGCGCGCCGCCGTGCACACCCCGGAGTATCTGGCCTTTCTGGAATCGGTCCATGACCGGTGGGTGGCCTTACCCGGCGCCAGCGAGGTGGTAACCCCCAACGTTCACCGCTCCAATGCTCCGGCCAGTTACCCGACCCATGTGGTCGGGCAGGCCGGATATCACCTGTACGACACCTCCGCCCCGATTGCGGCGGACACCTGGACCGCCACCGTGGCCGCCGCCCATGCCGCCACCCATGCGGCGGTGCTGGTCGCCACCGGCGAGACCCGCAGCGCCTATGCCCTGTGCCGTCCGCCGGGGCACCATGCCACCCGCGATATGGGCGGCGGGTTCTGCTACCTCAACCATGTCGCCATTGCCGCACAGGCTTCCCTGCCGCTGCTGACCGGACAGGGCCGTCCGCCGCGCGTTGCCATCCTTGATGTCGATGTCCACCATGGCAACGGCACGCAGGACATTTTCTACAGCCGCAATGATGTGCTGTTCCTGTCCGTCCATGCCGATCCCAACGTGTTCTATCCCTATATGGCCGGTCATGCCCATGAGCGCGGGACCGGCACCGGTGAGGGCTACACCATCAACCGCCCGCTGCCGATGGGCTCGGACGAAGCCACGGTCCTTGCCGCCATCGCCGACAGTCTGGCCGACGTCGCCCGTTTCGCGCCGGAAATCCTGTTCATTTCCCTCGGGTTTGACACCTTCAAGGATGATCCGCTGGCGGCCTTCGGCGTCACCACGCCGGGCTTCCGGGTGATGGGGGAGATGATTGCCCGTGCCGGTCTGCCGACCGTTCTGGTGCAGGAAGGCGGATATGCCGTTGATGCGTTGGCCGCCAATCTCGGCAGCTTCCTTGACGGGTTCGAGGGCGTTTGATCGGTAACAGAAGAAAACGTTTCGGGAGGAAACACCCATGTGCTCCACCACTGCCACCGCTGTTCCGGTCCAGCATGTCGATAACGACCGTGTCCGCGTGACGGAATGGCGCTTCGCCATCGGTGCGGAGACCGGCTTTCATGTTCACGAGTATGATTACACCATTGTCCCCCTCAACCCCGGCACCATGCGGCTGACCGGGCCGGACGGAGACGTGCGGGAGGTGACGCTGGTTCCCGGCGTCTCCTACTTCCGTCCGGCGGGGACGGCCCACAATGTGGTCAATACCGGTGGCACCGCTTTCGCCTTCGTCGAGGTGGAACTGAAGGAAAGCCCGGCATCATGAGTGATGGAATAGTCACCCAGCCCAGACGGGACCTGACCAAATATCTGATGCTGCTGGCGATCAGCCTGTTCTGGGGGCTGAACTGGCCAGCGGTGAAGACCATCCTGTCGCAGGTTCCGCCCCTGACCCTGCGCGCTGTCGGGTTTACGCTGGGCGCGGTGATTATTCTGACGCTGACCCGCCTGAGCGGGCGGTCTCTGGCGATTCCCCGCCGGGACTGGCCGTCTCTGGTGGCCGCCGGGGTCTGCAATGTGCTGGTGTTTAATCTGTGTACGGCCTTTGCGCAGCTGGGGATGGCGACATCCCGGGCGGCGGTGATTGCCTTCACCATGCCGGTGTGGGCCACGTTGCTGGCCATTCCGGTGCTGAAGGAATGGCCCCGGCGCCAGCAGATCGCCGGTCTGGTCTGTGGTATGGCCGGTCTGGCGGTACTGCTGGGGCCAAATGGCCTGCAACAGGGCTTCGGGCCGGGACTGATGCTGATTGCTGCCGTCTCCTGGGCGATCGGCACCATCGTCATGAAACGCCACGTCTGGGGCGGCGCGGTGATGGCCGTGACCGGCTGGCAGTATGTGATCTCAGCCATTCCGATGGTGATTCTGGCCAGCCTGCTCGAAACCCCGCCGGATCCCGCCACCTTCCCCCTGCCGGTGTGGGTTGCCATCAGCTGGCACCTGCTGCTGTCGCTGTGTGCGGCACAGGTGCTGTGGTTCGTGGTGGTCAGCCGGGTGTCCGTCGGTCAGGCGGCGGTCAGCACCCTGCTGATTCCGGTGGTGGGGGTCAGCGGATCGGTCCTGCTGCTGGGGGATACCCTGACCCCGACGCTGGTGATTGCGCTGGCCCTGATCCTGACCGGGGTCGCCTGCGTTCTGCTGCCCGCGCGGAAAAGATAAGTCAGGCCGGATTTTCGCCCCTTGAGATCTTGGCTTGACGGAGAAAGGGGTGGCCCGGTATTGCCAAGGCCACCCCTTCCCTCTGAATCAGAGTTCATACGATGTCCCAGCGCCGCCATTCCGGTTTCCGTCCGGCCGGAAAGCCCCAGAAGGCAAAATCCACCCTGCCGAAGGAGCCGATGACCCTGACGGTCAGCGGCCTTGGGGCGCAGGGGGATGGGCTGGCCCGCCATGGCGACACTCCGGTGTTCATCGCCGGGGCCTTGCCGGGGGAAACCGTCACCGCCCGGGCCAGCGGCAAAAAAGGGGACGGACTGGCTGCCGATCTGGTTTCGGTGGACAGCGCCTCGCCGGACCGGGTGGAGCCGCCCTGCCCCCATTTCAGCGCCTGCGGCGGATGCAGCCTGCAACACTATGCCCCGGCGGCGGAAGCGGACTGGAAGCGGGAGGTCCTGCGCCAGACCCTGCGCACCCGGGGGCTTGACCCGGTGGTGGTGGACCCGGTGATCCGTATCGGTGCCGGAACCCGGCAGCGGGCCACTTTCGCGTGGCGTCGCCTGCGGGACCGGGTGGTGCTGGGGTACAATCAGCGCGCCTCGCATCAGATTATTGATCTTCAGGCCTGTCTGTTGCTGGAAACCCCGCTGGCTGACGTGCTCCCGGCCCTGCGCACTCTGGTGGCCGATGTCGCCCCGGTGGGCAGCATGGGAGATCTGTCTGTCACCCTGACTGACAGCGGCATTGATCTCTGTCTGGATCTGCCGGACTATCCGGGACTTGAAGCGCTGGAGCAGATCGGCCGCTGGAGCGAAACCCACGCGGCAGCACGGATCGGGGCCCGGATTGACGGCGTTTACCACCCTCTTCTCACCCCGCGCACGCCGCTGGTGCGGTTTGACGGGGCCTCGGTTGACCTGCCGCCGCAGGCCTTCCTGCAACCCAGCCGGGCCGGGGCCGATGCCCTTCTGGCGGCGGTCCGGGCGGCCCTGAGCGGAACCGAAGGACCCCTGCTGGATCTGTTCTGTGGTCTGGGCACCTTTGCCCTGCCGCTGGCGGCTGAGGGCCGTGCCGTCAAAGGCTTTGACAGCGAAACAACCGCCATCGCCGCCCTCTCCCGCGCCGCCAAGGCCCTGAAACGCCCGGTGACGGCCACCGTCCGCGATCTGTTCCGGGATCCGGTCGAAGGAAAAGAGCTGAAAGACGTCACCACCGTGGTGCTGGATCCGCCCCGGGCCGGGGCCGATGCCCAGTGCCGGGCACTGGCTGAAAAGGCCGGGGCTTCGGTGCGCCGGGTGGTGATGGTCTCCTGCAGCCCCGCCACGTTTGCCCGCGATGCCCGCACCCTGTGTGACGGGGGCTTCCGGCTGGTACAGGTGGTGCCGGTCGATCAGTTCGTCTGGTCGCCGCATCTGGAACTGGTGGCCCGCTTCGAGCGGGACTGATTATCGTTTTCCGCGTGCATGGGTTCTACCAAACTCATCCGCAAGCGGTTAGTCTTACCGATAATCTGGAACAGGATCCCGACGGAGCGTTTTCAGTCGCAAAACCGGTGTCCATTTTTGCTGAAAGCGCTCCAAGGGGGGAAATAAACAGCATGATTCATCTGGCGAAAGCCCTGATCGCCATCGGGGAGTCCGAGGCCGCTGAAGCCCTCAGCCGGGCCCTGTCGGCGCAGGGGTACACCTGCACTCATACGGCAGACGGTGCGGCGGTGGATGAACTGGTCGTCACCCATTCCCCGGACGTGCTGATCATTGGCCCCGGGCTGTCGGGTATTGACCAGAAAGAACTGGCCGGGCACCTGAAGGCGGCCCCGGCCACCCGGGGGATTCCGCTGTTTTACCTGTCGGCGGACCCGCTGGATCAGACCGGTGACGGCCTGCTGGATCTGGGGATTGATGACGCGGTCCATTGGCCGGGCACCCCCGATCTGGTGTTGGCCCGCCTGCGGCCGCTGGCGCGGGTGGCCACCATGCGCACCGAATATATGGCCCGCCGGGCGGTGATGGATGCGGAAAGCCTGTCCCCGGAAATCCCGGAAGCCGTGATCAGCGACAGTCCCCCGTCCATTCTGGTCATCGGCGGGGATGACACCGTACAGGCCGTCACCCACGCCCTGACCGATGCACAGGTGATGGTTGCCGCCGATCTGATCGAAGCCCAGCAACTGATGGATGAACGGCTGTTTGATGCGGCGGTGATGGCCCCCGGCGGCAACCCACAGCCCTATCTGGATCTATGTTTGCAAATCCGCCGCAATGTCCGCCTGTTCAATCTGCCGGTAGTGTTCGTCAGCCCTGCCGATGGGGCGGATGACCTGAACACCGCCATGTCGATGGGAGCCAGCTCCGCCCTGCGCGCTGATGCCGGGGTGGCGGAGCTGCGCTTCACCCTGCGGGTTCTGGTGCGCCGCCAGCGTCTGCGTTGGGCGCTGCGCCGCTGCCTTGGCGGTCAGCTGACCCCGGCGACGGTTGACCCGGTAATCCCCGGGGTTTATTCGCAGGCATTCCTTGATCTGTGCCTGTCCGCCCGCCTCAGTGGTGCCGAGACCCGGATCCGGCGGTTTTCGGTGATTGAGTTCGCCTTTGCCGGGGTGGAATCCATCCGCCATGAATTCGGTGAGGAAAGTGAACTCAGCCTGATTTCGCAGATTGGCCAGTGGCTGACCCTGCTGGTCCGGGCCGAAGACATGGTGGCCTCCCTCGGCGGGTCCCGGTTTGCCGTGGTGCTGCCGGATACCCCGCTTTCGGAAGCACAGGTGGTGATGCACCGCATCGCCGGGGTGATTTCCAATACGGAATTCGCCGCGAAAGATGTATACCGGGTGGTGACGGTGTGGCCCTTCGTCAATGCGGCCGAAGTGGTGGCGGGCGATACCCCGGCCAGCCTGCTGGCACGGGCCACGGCTGTGGTTGGGGAAGACATGGCCCCCTGGTAACCGACCGCCCCGGATGCGCTGTGGAGGAACTGCAATGCGGATCGAAGTGATATTCGACACGGTCTGTCCGTGGTGCTTTATCGGCAAGCGGCGTCTGGAAAAGGCGCTGGCCCTGCGCCCGGCGGTCAGTGCCGATCTGGTGTGGCGGCCGTTTCTCCTCAATCCGGATGCCCCGGCGGAAGGAATCTCCCGCCGGGTTTATCTGGACCGGAAGTTCGGCGGCCCGGCCCGGGTCAGCCGGATGCTGGCAACCTTGGGCGATATCGGCGCCGCCGAGGGTATCACCTTTAATTTTGATGCCATCGACATCACCCCCAACACCGTGGATTCCCACCGTCTGGTCGCCTTTGCCGCCCGTTACGGCAAGGCCGGTGCGGTGGTGGAACGTTTGTTTCAGGCCTATTTTGTTGAAGGCAGAAACATCGGTGATCCGGCTGTTCTCCAGGGGGTTGCCCGCGAGAATGATCTTCCTGACGAAGATTTTTTCACCGATCATCTGCATGCGGATTATCGGCAGGATGTTCTGGCGGAAAACAGCCAGACCCACCGGATGAGCATCAACGGCGTCCCCTGTTTCATCTTCGGCGGGGCCTATGGCATTGCCGGGGCGCAGGATACCGATGTGCTGCTGCGGATGATTGATCTGGCGCTGGAGAATTTTCAGCCGACCCCGCTGTCTTCCCCGGCAGCGGAATAAGCCACCTCTTTCAAGAAATGTGTCAGCAGCAAAAAGGCCCCGGCAGAGCGCGGGGCCTTTTTGCTGTCCTCAGGCGGTTTCCTGCGCCAGTTGGGCCAACTGCTCCATCAGGCGGCGGGGGCCGGTCAGGCGGTCCGCCGGGTTGGTCCAGTTGCGCATGTAAACAATCTTGTGATCCGGCCGGACTTTGACCAGCGCCACATTCTGGCTGATGAAGCGCACCAGCCCGATCGGATTGGGGAATTTGTTGTCGCGCAGGGTCAGCACCGCCCCTTTGGGGCCGCTGTCGAACCGCTCAACATTGGCGGTCCGGCAGAGATTTTTGATCGCCACCACCTGCAACAGGTTGTTCACCTCTTCCGGCAGCTTGCCGAAGCGGTCGATCAGTTCGGCGGCAAAGGATTCGGTTTCGGTATATTCGGTCAGGTCGGCAATCCGCCGGTACAGGCCCAGCCGCACCCCCAGATCCTTAACGTAACTTTCCGGGATCAGCACCGGCATGCCAAGGCTGATCTGCGGCGACCAGCCTTCGGCACTGTCCTCAGCCCCATCGCCATTGCGGACGGAGGCCACCGCCTCTTCCAGCAGATGCTGATACAGCTCGATCCCGACTTCCTTGATGTGGCCGGACTGTTCATCCCCCAGCAGGTTCCCGGCCCCACGGATGTCGAGGTCATGCGAGGCCAGATTGAAACCGGCCCCCAGCGTATCCAGGGTCTGCATCACCGTCAGCCGCTTTTCCGCCGCCGGAGTCATTGCCCGGCCCGGCGGCAGGGTCAGATAGGCATAGCCCCGCTGCTTGCCCCGGCCGACGCGGCCCCGCAGCTGATAGAGCTGCGACAGACCGAACATGTCGGCCCGGTGGATGATGATGGTATTGACGCGCGGCATATCAAGGCCGCTTTCGATGATGTTGGTGGCCAGCAGAATATCGTATTCGCCCTCGGCGAAGGCCTGCATCACGTCTTCCAGCTGGGTCGGGCTCATCTGTCCGTGGGCGACCACGGTGCGGATCTCCGGGACCAGACGGTGCAGCCGTTCCACCACACCGTCGATATCCGACAGGCGCGGACAGACGTAGAAACACTGGCCACCCCGGTAGCGTTCCCGCAGGATCGCCTCGCGGATCACCACGCCGTCGAAGGGCAGCACAAAGGTGCGCACCGCCAGACGGTCCACCGGTGGGGTGGCGATGATCGACAGTTCCCGCACCCCGGTCAGCGCCAGTTGCAGCGTCCGCGGAATGGGCGTTGCCGACAGGGTCAGAACGTGAACGTCAGATTTCAGCTGCTTCAGGTGTTCCTTATGAGCAACGCCGAAGTGCTGCTCCTCGTCAACGATCAGCAGGCCAAGGGACTTGAACTTGATCGACTTGGCGAACAGGGCATGGGTGCCGACCACGATATCGATGGTGCCCTTTTCCAGCTCTGCCTTGACCAGTCCGGCCTCTTTCGGGCTGACCAGCCGGGAAAGCTGGGCAATGCGCAGGGGCATGCCCTGAAACCGCTGGCAGAAGTTCAGGTAATGCTGACGGGCCAGCAGGGTGGTCGGCACCACCACCGCCACCTGCACCCCGCTCATGGCGGCGACAAAGGCGGCGCGCAGGGCGACTTCCGTCTTGCCGAAACCGACATCACCGCAGACCAGACGGTCCATCGGGCGGCCCTTGGTCATATCTTCCAGCGTGTCGGCAATCGCCTTCAGCTGGTCTTCGGTTTCGGTGTAGGGGAAGCGGGCGCAGAACTCATCATACAGCCCTTCCGGGGTCAGCAGGGCCGGGGCCTGTTTCAGCTGGCGCAGGGCGGCGACCTGAATCAGCTTTTCCGCCATGTCGCGGATGCGTTCCTTCAGGCGGGCCTTGCGGGCCTGCCATGCCGGGCTGCCCAGCCGGTCCAGCTGCACTCCTGCGGTTTCGCTGCCGTAGCGGGACAGGACCTCGATATTCTCGACCGGCACGAACAGTTTGTCGTCGCCGTCGTAGATCACCTTCAGGCAGTCATGCGGGGCCCCGGCGATATCCAGCGTCTCCAGCCCGTCATACCGGCCAATGCCATGTTCCACATGCACCACCAGATCGCCGGGGGCCAGTGCCGAGGCATCCTGAATGAACTTATCAGCCTTGCGCTTCTTCCGGGCCGGACGCGACAGGCGGTCGCCCAGAATGTCCTGTTCGGTCAGCACCGTCAGGCCGGGGCAGGTGAAGCCGTGATCCATCCCCGCCACCAGCACCGGGACGGCTCCGGCAGGCTGGGTGAAGGCATCCTGCCAGTTGTCCACCGCCAGCAGGCCGGGGGTGCCGTGATCGCGCAGCACACCGCTGACCCGGTCCCGCGATCCCAGCGAGACAGAGGTCAGGATCACCCGCTGCCCCCGCCCCTGTTCCGCCACCACAAACTGGCGGACGGCATCATAAAGATTTTCCCCGGTCCGGGCGCGGACATCGGCGAAGTCCCGTCCGGCCCGGCCAGAAGCTTCCTGCGCCGCGCTGCCGACATCCGGGGCGGCAAAGGGAGAGAACGCCGCCCCCGGACGGGCCGCCAGCAGGCGGGCGTATTCTTCCGGCGACAGATAGAGCCGCTCCGGCTGAACCGGATGGTAAATCTGGCCGTCTTCCTCGATCCCCTGCTGTTCCAGCTGGATACGGGCATCGAAATATTCGCGGATCAGCTCAACGCGGGACTGCCATGCCTCCTCGGCCTGATGGTCCAGCGTGATCACCGCATCGGGCAGATAGGCAAACAGGGTATCCAGACCGGAATGGAACAGCGGCAGCCAGTGTTCCATCCCCTGCATCTTGCGGCCTTCGCTGACCGCCTCGTAAAGCATATCCTTCCGGGATACCGCGCCGAACAGCTCCCGGTACTGGGTGCGGAAGCGCGAGATACTGTCCTCGGTCAGGATCACTTCCGACATCGGCTTCAGCAGCAGTTCCTTCGCCGTGCCGGTGGTCCGCTGCGACAGCGGGTCGAAGGTGCGGATGCTGTCAACCTCATCCCCGAAGAAATCGAGGCGGAACGGCTCCTCTCCCCCCGGCGGAAACAGATCAACGATGCCACCGCGCACGGCGTATTCGCCGGGTTCCATCACCTGTTCCGACCGCACGTAACCGTTGCGGACCAGATAGCCCATCAGGGCATCCATGTTGACGTCTTTACCGGCGATGATCCGGAACACCGCACCGTTGAACACCTCCCGCCGTGGCACCCGCTGGGTGACGGCGGCGACGGTGGTCAGCACGATGCGCCGTCCCTCCTCCCCCTTCGGGCGCGGCCCGGCCAGCCGGGTCAGGGTATCCACCCGCCGCCCGACCACTTCCACACTCGGCGAGGCCCGGTCATAGGGCACACAGTCCCACGCCGGAAACTCCAGCACCGCCGCCCCCGGCCGCAGGGCCCGCAGCGCCGAGGCCAGCGTCGCCAGCCGCACGTCATCCCGGCAGACGTGCAGGATATCAGCCGCCAGTCCATCCTGATGCAGGGCTGCCAGCAGCAGGGCATCAAACCCTTCCGGGACGCCGCCAAGGGCGAGGCGCTGCGGCCCATGGGCAACGGCGGCAGGCAGGCGGGCAGGCAACAGCGAGGCAAAGCGGAAGGTCTGGTCAGCGGACACGGGGGAGTCCTCAATCAGCGAAACAGAATGGTCAGGGATGCGAAGCAGCCGGGAGCAGATCAGTCAGCATACGGCTTGAAGGCAAGGATCATCTGATAGACATCGGTATCAAACTGCGGCGGCACCGGACGCTTGCCGATCACCCAGTCCATGATATCAACGTCGAGTTCCTCCAGCAGGGTTTCCAGCCGGTCGAGCTGATCATCGGACAGGGTACCGATATGGGCCGTGACGAACCCGCCGAGCAGCACATCGGCTTCCTTCATGCCACGGTGGGTGCTGCGGTACAGCAGGCGCTTGCGGCGTTCCGGCAGGGTGGACAGGTCAAGCGGGGCGTGGGTCTGGTCAGCCATGGAAATCCGTCCTGCATTTGTTCCATTTTTTCCTGATGCTGGTATAAAGCGTTCCGACCTTTCAGGAAAGCCCCGAACGGAACCATGCGCCCGGAAAGCCTTTATCCTCTGTTTTCCCCCCTCGAAAGCCTGCCCGGACTGGGCAAGCGGCTGGCCCCGCTCTATGCCCGGCTGGTCGGCGGGGAGCATGTGGTGGATGCCCTGTGGCACCTGCCGGTCGGGCTGATTGACCGCCGTTATTCCCCGGCGGTGGCCGAGGCCCCGGATGGCCGGATCGCCACCCTGACCGTGCAGGTGGATACCCATTATCCGCCGCCGCCGCGCAGCCGCAGCCCATACCGGGTGCGCTGCCGGGATCACAGCGGCTTCATCACCCTCACCTACTTCCATCCGCGCGCCGACTGGCTGGAACGCACCCTGCCGGTCGGGGCCACCGTGGTGATTTCGGGCCGGGTGGAAGTGTTCGGCGGGGAACGGCAGATGCCGCACCCGGACCATGTGGTCAGCCCGGCGAAGCGGGAGGAAATCCAGACCGTCGAGCCGGTCTACCCGCTGACCGCCGGGATCGTCGGCAAGGTGGCGGCCAAATGCGCCCGCTCCGCCCTCGCCCGGGTCCCGGATCTGCCGGAATGGCTGGACCCCGCTTATCAGGCCCGGCAGAACTGGCCGGGCTGGACGGAGGCCCTGCGCACCGCCCACAGCCCGGCCGGAGAGGATGACCTGTCAGCCCTGACCCCGGCCCGGCAGCGTCTGGCCTATGATGAACTTCTCGCCAACCAGCTGGCCCTGCTGCTGGTCCGCAATGCCAGCCGCGCCATCTCCGGCCGCAGCTTTGCCGGGGATGGCCGCCTGCGCGCCGCCGCCGCCGCCGCCCTGCCCTTTTCCCTGACCGGAGCCCAGAGCCGCTCTCTTGAGGAAATCTATGTCGACATGCAGACGCCGCAGCGGATGTTACGGCTGGTGCAGGGGGATGTCGGCAGCGGAAAGACAGTGGTGGCGCTGATGGCGATGCTGAATGCCGTGGAATGCGGCAGTCAGGCGGCGCTGATGGCACCCACAGAAATTCTTGCCCGTCAGCATGCCGAAACGCTTCACCCGCTGGCCGAAGCGATCGGCATCCGGCTGGCGGTGTTGACCGGGCGGGATAAGGGGAAGCCCCGTGCCGCCCTGCTGGAGGCGCTGGCGGCGGGAGAGATTGATATTCTGGTCGGCACCCATGCCCTGTTCCAGAGCGATGTCCAGTTCCGCGATCTCGGGCTGGCGGTGATTGACGAACAGCACCGCTTTGGGGTGCAGCAGCGGCTGGAGCTGACGGCCAAGGGCCGGATGACCGACGTGCTGGTGATGACCGCCACGCCAATCCCCCGGACCCTGACCCTGACGCTGTACGGCGACATGGACGTTTCGAAACTGGATGAAAAGCCGCCGGGCCGGAAACCGGTGGACACCCGGCTGGTTTCCCTGTCCCGGCTGGAAGAGGTGATGGCCGGGGTTGGCCGGGCCGTCGCCGCCGGGGCCAAGGTTTACTGGGTCTGCCCGCTGGTGGAAGAAAGCGAGACCAGTGATCTGGCCGCTGCCGAGGAGCGGCATGCTGTCCTTCAGGACCTTTATGGCTCCCGGATCGGGCTGGTGCATGGCAAGATGAAGGCCGCCGAGAAAGATGCGGTGATGGCGGCTTTCTCCGGTGACGGGCTGGATGTGCTGGTCGCCACCACGGTGATTGAGGTCGGCGTCAACGTTCCGGCGGCGACGGTGATGGTGATTGAACATGCCGAACGGTTCGGGCTGGCTCAGCTGCATCAGTTGCGGGGCCGGATCGGGCGCGGCGACAAGGCCTCCACCTGCCTGCTGCTGTATGGCGGCCCCCTGTCAGAAACCGGCAAGGCCCGGCTGGAAATCATGCGCCAGAGCGAGGATGGCTTCCTGATCGCCGAAGAAGACCTGCGCCTGCGCGGCGGCGGCGAGGTGCTGGGCACCCGCCAGAGCGGCCTGCCGGAATTCCGGGTCGCCGATCTGGCGGTGCATGGGGAGCTTCTGGCGACGGCGCGGGATGATGCCCGGCTGATCTGCCTGCGGGACCCCGACCTCAGCGGGCCGCGCGGCCCGGCCCTGCGTACCCTGCTGTATCTGTTTGAGCGGGATGCGGCGGTGAAGACCCTGCGTTCCGGCTGACGCCCCCCAATCGCCTCAGGGAACCGCGTTCTTTTCATATTCGGCGATTTTGTCGCGCATCGGCGGGGTAACGATCCCACCGGAGACGACGAACTTCAGCCCGTCATCGACGGTCATATCCAGCGCGATCACATCCGTTTCGCGGACAAACAGGATGTAGCCGCTGGTCGGGTTGGGGGTGGTCGGTACAAAAACCGTCACCAGCGATGCTCCGCCATGGTGCTGTCCCAGTTTTTCCGCCACCTCGCCCTGAGTGGAGCCGGAGATCAGGCCCAGCGTCCACGCCCCCGGGTGGGGAAACTGCACCAGCACCACCTGCCGGAAGGCATTGGACTGAGATTTCAGCACAGTTTCAAAAATCTGTTTCACCGCCGAGTAAATGCTGCGCACCACCGGCATTCTGGCCAAGATTGATTCACTCAGGCCGATCACGAAACGACCAAGGAAACCGGCTGCCAGCATGCCGACCAGCACCAGAAACACCAGCAGCACCAGCAGGCCAACCCCAGGGATGGAAAATGGCAGGTAGTCGTTGGGGGAATAGCCGTGTGGCAGCACACTGCCGACTTTTTCATCGACAAAGCTGATCAGGTTCCAGGCGATATACAGCGTCACCGCCACCGGGGCCGTCACCAGCATCCCGGCGAACAGATAGGCCTTCAGCCGCGCCCCGAGAGTTATGCGGACAATCGGGGTTTTGGCCCCGTCGGGAGGGGAAGCGCTCGGGGAGTCGGTCATCACACTGCCTTCTGTGATTATGCAGTCTTTTCTACTGCTTGAGGACGATGCTACAGGGTAAACTGATGCAGGGGAAACCTAATCGGGACAGCCCGGCTGAGACCAGACCCGCCGGGCCAGACTATGGGGCCAAAGATGTCGCAAAATATGGCAGCGATCCGCATTCTGTCATGCCAGACCAACCGGTATTCCCAATACGCCGACTGCTGCCACCGCAAGGGCTCGGCCGAGACCCTCACCGCCCTGCGCTCGGCCCTGACAGAGGCCGGTCTTGACGGGCAGGTCCGGGTGGAAACCGGCCCCTGCCTTGGCTACTGCTCGGTTGGCCCCAACCTGCGCATTGTCGGTCATGATCTTCTCAACGGGGTCACGCCCGATGCCGTTCCGGCCCTGATTGAACGCCTGCGGACCCTGACCGGATCCCCTCCACGATAATTACGACCTCGGATAGAATTTCCAACCCCCTGATTAGACGACATGACAGGTTGTCGATAGGTTTCATGGAAGATTAACCGTTATGTGCATGCGCGAACGCATACTCTGCGCCCGCCGTTAGCAGCGGGTCAGGGGCGACGGAGTCACATCCGGTCGGGCCTGCTGGCAGTCGGTCTCCCAGGGGGGGAGAGGACGGGCGGCAGGCTTCGACTTTTGGATTATGACGATGCAGGCATCCCCTTCCGCCCGTACCCGTCCGCCCCGTGACGGCGGATCGCAGTCATTCTGGGCCCGGTTTCCCATCGCGGTCCGTATCTATCTGATCTTTGGCCTCGGAATGCTGGGGCTGATCGGTGGTGGAGCCGTTCATTTCATCAGCGATGCGGCACAGGATTCCTTACGCATCCGCAGCACGGTGATGGCCTCTCTTGCCACCGCCACCCGGGAAGCACAGCGCCATATCGTCGGGATGGAGCTGGCGGTGACCCGCTTCACGCAGGCCCCGGATCAGGCCCGGAAGGATTTTTCGGAAGAGCTGGCAACCGCCCGGGCTGATATCGACCGGGCCCTCGGCTTCACGCAGGCCGACATCGCCGCCTCCGGCATGACCGATGCCCTGCAACAGATGCAGGAGATGCTGAACCGTTCGGAAGACGCCTTCACCGCCTATGCCGATCAGACGCTGGCCATCGGCCTGTCCGCCGACACCGGGATCCGGGGGGACCTGTCGAAACCGGTGGCCGCCATCGAAACGGAATTCTCCCAATGGCCGAATGTCGGCAGCCTGATGGGGGTTCTGCAACGGCTGAAACGGTTTGAGCAGCAGTTTCTGATCGATCCCAATGATGACAGCCTCGGAAAACTGAAAAAAACAGCCAATGAGCTGGACTTCCAGATTTTCGGGTTCTCCTTCGGGCAGGAGACCAAAACCGCGCTGTCCGGCGAAATCACCCGCTATTCCAAAGCCCTGAAAAGCTATACCGAGGCGGTCAACCGCCGGAAAACATCGCTGGAGAGCCTTCAGCAGACCCTGCGGACCCTGACCGGACTGGCCGATGCCGCGATCACCACCGCTGGCAGCCACGCCGCCGAAGCGGAGCGGGATGCCGAAACCGGCCGCGCCGTCACCAAGCGGATCATGCTGATCGGGGCGGTGGCCGTCGCCCTGCTGATTGCCGCCCTGTCGATGGCAATTGCCAATTCCATTTACCGCCCGATCAATGCCATCAGCGCTGCCCTGCTGGACCTTGCCGGAGGGGATGACGCCACCCACGTCCCCGGCATGGGGCGGCGGGATGAGATCGGCAGCATGGCGCGGGCCCTCGGCACCCTGAAAACCTCGGTGTCGGAAGCCTACCGCCTGCGGCAGATGGTTGGGGTACAGCCCGCCCGCGTCATGCTGTGCGACCCGCAGGGGCAGACCATCACCTATGCCAACGATGCGGCGATTGCCCTGCTGAAGCGGATGCAGGATCACATCGGCTGCCCGGCGGAAGAGATTGTCGGGAAGCCGGTGTCTGTGTTCCTCGATAATCCGGCGGTGATCCCCGACCGTCTGGCCGATCCGGCACAGCTTCCCTATGCCGTCAAGTTCCGGCGTGGGGATGTCACGGTGGAAAGCACCGTCAGCGCCATTTACGACCGCTCCGGGCGTTTTCTGGGGGCGATGATCAACTGGGATGACGTCTCTTCCTATGTGCAGCTGGCCGACGACTTCGAGAAGGAGGTCAAAGGCGTGGCACAGGTGGTACAGATGGCCGCCGCCCGGCTTGCGACAGCCGCCCATGGCATGACGTCTTCGGTCGGTGATGTCCGTCAGCGGTCCGGTGCGGCATCGGAAGCGGTGCGCCAGACCATTAACAACGTCCAGACCATCCATTCGGCCACCGCGCAACTGGTGCAGGTGATCGAGGGGATTGAGCAGCGGGTGCATGATGCCACCACCGTCGCCGAACGCGCCGTTCAGCAGGCCCGGGAAGCCGGACTGGTCATCACCGGGCTGGAAGATGCGGTCAGCCGGATCGGCGAGGCCACCCGCCTGATTTCCTCCATCGCCAATCAGACCAATCTGCTGGCGCTGAATGCCACCATCGAGGCCGCCCGCGCCGGAGAAATCGGCAAAGGGTTCGCCGTGGTTGCCAACGAGGTGAAACAGCTGGCGCACCAGACCAGTACCGCGACGGAAGACATCGGCACCCTGATCCGCAATGTGCAGGAGGCTTCCACCGAGGCGGCGCAGGTGATTGAACAGGTGGCCGGAACCATCGCCGAGATGGAACAGATCACCACCGCCATTTCCTCCGCCGTGGCAGACCAGAGCGCTTTCACCCAGCAGATCCGGGTTTCCGTCTCCAAGGCATCAGACGACAGCCACGGCATGGCCAACGATATGGACGCGGTGCTGACGGTCAGCGATCAGGCGGAATCGGCGGCAAATACGGTCAAGCATGCGGCGGACAGCATGTCCGGTCAGGCCAGCGGTCTGGACAGCCGGGTCGGTGAATTCCTGAAGTCCATGCATTCCTGATCCGGCCGGATCAGGAGGAACGATAGACAGAAAAAGGCGGCCCGCCGGGAGCCGCCTTTTTCTGTCTTATATCCCGGCCGGGATCACACCGGCAGCAGGGCCACCGCCACCCGGCGGTCTTCCGCCACCAGCACGTTATAGGTCCGGCAGGCGGCCCCGGTATCCATTACATCAAAGGCCAGCCCCCGCGCCTGCAAGGCCTGCCGCAGGGCTGGCGGCGGCAGGGCCATCTTCAGGCCGGTGCTCAGCAGCAGCACCTCCACCGCCGGATCAGCGCTAAAAACGGCGGCCAGACTGTCTTCCGTGACATCAGAGAGGGTGCTGACCTCCCACGGAATGGTCCGGGTCGGAAACACCAGCACCGGCTGCTCCCACACCGTTCCGGAAATCCGGAACCGGCCATCGCCATAGGCACTGATCACCTGCCGCCCTTCCGGGATCGCCGGGGTGATATCCATAAAGCCGGAGGAGGAATTTTTCATGGCGGCAGTCCCAGACAGGAAGGACGGAGGAAGCCCCGCAGATATGGAGCAAAAAAGAAGGCCGCGCCAGCGGCACGACCTTCCTTTTTTTCAGACGGGCAACAGACCGGGCCGGTCTTACTTGCCGCCGAACAGCTTCTTCAGGCCGCTCGGCTTTTCTTCGGTCTTGGCATCATTGGCCGGAGCCGCCGGCTGACCGGAAACCGGCTTGGTCTTGGAGGTGACGGCGGCGATCATGTCGCGCATCACGGTCACCTTCACGCCCTCGGCGATTTCAACGACCAGCTCGTTCTCGCCTTCGTTCACCTTCTGCACCACGCCGACGATGCCGCCGTTGGTCACAACACGGTCACCGCGGTTGACGGCAGACAGCATCTCCTTGTGGGCCTTCATGCGCTTCTGCTGCGGACGGATCAGCAGGAAGTAGAAGACGATAAAGATCAGAACCAGCGGCGCAAACTGCATGAGACCGGCTTCGGCACCCGGGGCAGCAGCGGCCTGAGCATAGGCTGGCGAAATGAACATCAGGAAATCTCCACTGGGTCAGTCAGCCCCCGGCGGGCCACAACAGGCCACGCGTGCCGGAGGGATACGGGTTGGCGGGACTATACCGGGACAATACGCGAAAGCAAAGCCAAACCGGAGGACATGCCGCCTGAAGGGCAATCAGGTGCAGACATCTTAAATCAGCAACATTCCCATGATTGCCCCTGCGGTTTCCCACAGAACCCCCCTTGGGAAAGCCCGGAGGGCTGTGTTACCGTCCCCGCCCCTGTTCCGCATCAGATGAGGTTGCCAGTGACCACCTTCAACCCCGATCTTCTGCCCGTTCTGGAACGGATCGCGTCAGCCCTCGAACGGCTGGCCCCTCCGGCCCTGCCCGCCAACGACCTGAACACGGCCGACGCCTTCGTCTGGCATGCTGACCGCCAGTGGCTGGAACCGATCCTACAGGTCAACCGTGTTGATATCGGGCTGCTGAAAGGTGTTGAACTGCAACAGCAGCAACTGTTTGACAACACCCTGCGCTTCACAAAAGGCCTTCCGGCCAACAATGCCCTGCTGTGGGGGGCACGCGGCACCGGCAAAAGCTCCCTCGTCAAGGCGGTGCATGCCGCTGTCAATGCCGCCACCGACGGACGGCTGGCGCTGGTGGAAATCCACCGGGAAGACATCCCCACCCTGCCGCAGCTGCTGACCCTGCTGCGTTCCAGCGGTCGCCCCTGCATCCTGTTCTGCGATGACCTGTCTTTCGATCAGGATGACAACAGCTATAAATCCCTGAAGGCGGTTCTGGAAGGTGGGGTCGAAGGCCGCCCGAAGAACGTGATCTTCTATGCCACCTCCAACCGCCGCCATCTGCTGTCCCGGCAGATGATCGAGAACGAACAGTCCACGGCGATCCATGCCGGGGAAGCGGTGGAGGAAAAGGTTTCCCTGTCTGACCGCTTCGGCCTGTGGCTTGGCTTCCACAACTTCAATCAGGATACCTACTTCGATGTCCTGCGGGGCTATGTCGCGGCTTTTGGCCTGACGATCAGCGAAGAAGACCTGAAGCGCGAAGCGGTGGAATGGGCAATGACCCGGGGCAGCCGCTCCGGCCGCGTGGCGTGGCAGTATATTCAGGATCTCGCCGGACGTCAGGGCATCGCCCTTGGCTGATCAGCCGGGGCGCTTCGGAGACGGGGGGCTCAGGGATGGATCAGGAATCTCCTAGTAGACCCCCCGCATCCGCCGCCACAGCATCACCAGCGGGCGGCGGTGCGGCAGGGCCAGCCGGGCATCCAGCAGATCACCGCCATTGCGCACCAGCCGGGTCAGCCACGCCTCGGCGATGACCATCGGCAGAAATGCCGCCAGCGTTCCTTCCGGCGGGCGTGGGCACAGGGCCCGGGCCTGCCGGGCCTGATCCAGTCCTTGCTGCGCCAGCTGCACCATCAGCGGCCCCAAAGACCGCACCGCCTCCGGGCTGTCAATATCACTGGAAGACAGGATCGCTTCCGGCAGATCCGCCAGCGGCAGCATCATAATACCTTTCTGGCTGTGCTGAAGCACCGACCGCAGAACATAGGCGGTTTCCCACACCGCGCCGCTGAGGCGGGCAGCCTCGGCCGCAGGATGATCGAAATCACCGCCGAGCACGCGGTAAGCCAGCACCGCCAGACTGCCGCCCACCCCTTGCGTATAGTGCTGGAAGAATGCCGTATCGAGGATCGGCGCTTCCTCCATGTCATTACTGCGGCCACAGAAATAGTCGCAGAAGCGTTTTTCCGGCATCGGTGTGCGGTGGATCAGCGCATCCAGCGCATACATCAGCGGCGGGCCGCTCGGCTGTTCCTCTCCGGTCTGCAAGGCCGACACCCGCTCGAACCACCATTGCAGGCGTATCCGGCCCAGCATCGGTTCCGACACCAGCGCCCGGATCTGCCGCAGTTCGGCATCCAGTGCATAGAGCGCCATCAGGTCATCCCGACGGTCAGCCGGGGCCAGCAGGCTGGTGAAGAAGCGGTCCGGGTCACGCTGACGCAGGTCGTCGGCAATGGAAGACAGAACGGGGGTGGTCATCGACAGGGGGGCTCGTTTATCGTCTGGCACAAGAGTATCCGCAGGACCCGGCCGTGCCGGACCCGCCGTCTTCCCGGTATATAGGGATGCGCGGCGGAATAGGGATCCCCGAATGACACTTTTTAATCAGTCCGGTCAATCAAAGAGTGCTGCTGCCCCTTGCAGGCTTCCTGTTTCCTCTGCCGGAAAGACAGAGTCTGACGAGGCGTTTCCGGTGGCGATGCTGCTGGCCCGGCGGCACCGGCCCACGGTCCGGCGGTTCTATCAGCTGGTCAGGGCGGCTGACGATCTGGCGGATGCGCCCGGCCTTCCGGTCCCGGAAAAGAGGGCCGCCCTGTCAGCCTTCCGGCAGGCCGCATCCGCCCTGCCGACACAGATTGCCCCCTGCGCTGAAGCCCTGATTGATGCCTTTGCCGAAGACTGCGCCAACCCACCCTGCCCGGATTGGGCCGCGACCCTGCATTCTGCCCGCCGGTCCTCGGCTCCGGTCGGGCGGATGCTGCTGATCCTGCATGACGGGGACGATCAGCACGCCGCCGCTGCCGCCGACGCCCTGTGCACCGCCCTGCAACTGCTGAATCATATCGGCGATGCCGAGGCCGACCGGCAGACCCTTGGCCGCAGTTATCTGCCACTGGACTGGCTGAGGGAGGCCGGGCAGGATCCGGCCCCGGTGCTGGCCCGGATGCTGGCGGAAACCCGCCCGCTCCTGACCGCCGCCCGCCCCCTGATCCGGCAGATCCGCGATCCCCGCCTTGCCTTTCAGGCGGCGGTGACACTGGCCTGCGCCGACCGGCTGGCCGGGCTGCTGCGGCGGCGGAGAGACTGGCGCCAGCCCCCGCACTTTGGCTTTTTCAGCCTGTCTGCCGCCGTCGGCCATGGCCTCTTTCTGTTTCTGCGGCTACGGTGGCGGGCATGACCTCGGATCTCCGTTCCTTCGCGAAAGCCCTCGCCCCGCGCCTGCACCGCAGCGGATCCAGCTTCCGGCATCTGATCTTCCTGTTGCCTCCGGCGCTGCGGCAGTCCCTGACCATTCTGTATCTGTACTGCCGGGCCGTTGACGATTGCGCCGACGATGGATCCGGCGGAGGGCTTGCCCGGTTGCAGGTCTGGCAGAGGGCGCTCGACAGTGGAGAAAACCCGGATGATCCGGTGCTGGCCCGGGCCGTTTTTGCCCTGCGGCAGCGGTATGACCTGCCCATGCCTGCCCTGCTGGCGGTGATTGAAGGATGCCAGCAGGATATTACCAATCCGCTGTCCCATCCGTCGCAGGCGGAACTGAACCGGTATTGCGACCGGGTTGCCGGTGCGGTCGGAACCCTGATCCTGTGCCTGAGCGGCTTCCCGCCCTCCGACCCGCCCGGTTTTGCGCAGGCCGCCGGGCGCGCCCTGCAATACACCAACATCCTGCGGGATCTCGCCGAAGACCGGGACCGGGGCCGCTGCTATCTTCCCGCCGGAATGGCCCCGGAAGAGCTGGCGGCAGAAGCCGGGCGGCTGTTCCGGCAGTGTTTGATGCAACGGGCGACCCTGCCCCGTCAGCGGCAGCGGAAGATGGCCGCCGCCACCGGGTTTATTCTGATTTATCAGGATCTTTTACGGGAACTCTGTCACCGGGGGTTCTCTCCATCCGTCCTGAGGAATCCGGTCAGGATCCCGCGATGGCGGTTGATCCGGGTTGCTACCCGTACCCTCGTGGACAGCTGGCGATGACATCGGTGCACATCATCGGGGCCGGACTGGCCGGATTGAGCGCCGCCCTGTTCCTTCAGGAGCAGGGGCTGCGCCCCCGCCTGTATGATGCTAACAGCCGCCCCGGCGGCCGGTGCGGGGGCTGGTCTCCGGCCCCCGGAGCGCCGCGCCGGGACCGGGGCACCCATCTGCTTCTGTCCGGGAATGACACGGTCTGCGGCCTGATCCGCCGCTATGGCCGGGCTGAAGACTGGATCCGGCTGCCGCCCCGGTTCCGCTTCCGGGATCTGGCAGAGGGAACGGACTGGAACCTCTATCCCGGTGCCGGACGTTGGCCGGGGTGGCTGCTGGACCCCACCCGCCGGGTGGCCGGGCTGGGCCTGACCGGCCATCTGCGCGCTCTGCTGACGCTGGAAACCAGCCGTGCCGACACAGTCGGGGCAGCTCTGGATCTCCGGTCTGTCGCCGGACGCCGTCTGATCGGCCCTTTGACGGTTGCACTACTCAACACTCCGGCAGAGATCGCTTCTCTGCCCCTGCTGCGCCGCACCCTCCGGGACAGCCTCTATCGGGGTGGTCAGGCCCTGTCCCCGCTGCTGTGCCGCACATCTCTGGAGCAGGATCTGATTACGCCCCTGACCGAGGCCCTGTCTGCCGCCGGGGTAGAAATCCGCCTGCGGTCTGCGGTTTCTGAACTTCAGCAGACCCCGGAGGGGCTTCGCCTGTCTGGCCCCGCCGGGCCGGTTTTTTGCGGTCGGGATCCGGTGATTTTAGCAATCGATCCGGCGCAGGCCCACCGCCTGTTGCCCGATCTGCTGCCCGATCTGCCGCAAAGTCCGATCCTGAACCTGCACTATCCCATGCCGGACCGGGGGCCGGAGATTCTGGCGGAGCTCACCGGCCTGTGCGGCGGGGCAGCGGAATGGATCCTCCGCCGCCCCGGCCACTGTGCCGTCACCATCAGTGCTCCCCGGGCGGATCTTCTCGCGGATCCAGATCTTCCGGGGACCGTGTGGCGGGAGATCCGGCAGGTTTATCCCGACCTTCCCCTACGGTGCCCGGCGGACGCCCGCCTGCTGACCGAACGCCGGGCCACCCTGCTGCAAACCCCGGACACCGACCGCCTGCGCCCACAGACCCGCCCCACCGTCTCCGGGTGGCCGGAAACCCTGTGGCTGGCCGGAGACTGGGTACAGACCGGATTACCCTGTACCCTCGAAGGGGCAGCCCGCTCCGGCCGGATGGCTGCGCTGGCGGTAATACGGCACCTTCGACCGTGAGCTGTACCAATCACGTAGATGATGCCCGTTCGAAGAAAATGCCCTGTTTTTAAAAAGTTAGAACCTTTTCAACAGCAAAGCCGGTCTTGGTGTCTACTGAAACCACTATGGTTTCCGAACATGCAAAAAACCTGCTGAACCGTTCAATCTCTGGGATTCTTCAAACTCCGGGCTTCACAAAAGCCGACTCTCCCCCTATGTTTTCGCCATCTCCGCAGCACACAGCCTGCCGGGACCTTCGTGGATAGAGAGAGGTTTGTTATGGCTTTTGAACTTCCGGCCCTGCCGTATGACAAGACCGCTCTGGAGCCCCATATGTCGGCCCAGACCTTCGACTTCCATCATGGCAAGCACCACAACGCTTATGTGGTGAACCTGAACAACCTCCTGAAGGACAGCCCGCAGGCCGATGCCGCGCTGGAAGACGTGATTCTGTCCTCCTGGAAGGACAAGAACGCCGGCGTGTTCAACAACGCCGCGCAGGTGTGGAACCACACCTTCTTCTGGAACTGCATGAAGCCGAATGGCGGCGGCGCCCCGACCGGTGCGATTGCCGATGCCATCAACGCCGCCTTCGGTTCCTATGATGCCTTCAAGGATGCCTTCAAGCAGGCTGGCGCCACCCAGTTCGGTTCCGGCTGGGCCTGGCTGGTGGTCGAAAACGGTGAACTGAAGATCACCAAGACCCCGAACGCCGAAACCCCGATGGTGCACGGCCAGACCGCGCTGCTGACCTGCGACGTGTGGGAACATGCCTACTATCTGGATTTCCAGAACCGCCGTCCGGACTTCCTGGCGACCTTCCTCGACCATCTGGTCAACTGGGATTTCGTCAACGAAAACTTCAAGAACGCGAAGTAATCCGTTCTGAAGCCATAGAAAAGCCCCGTCAGATCATCTGGCGGGGCTTTTTGCTGTCAGGGCTGAAGCGTTTCAGGGCTTCAGGGCGGCTGCCATCTGCTGCCAGGGGATGATCCCCGGTGCCGTCAGGATGGCGCCTTCGCGGATGCTGGGGGCATAGGGCCTGCCATCCAGCAGGGCAACGTAGGCCCCGGCCTCCTGACAGATCAGGACGCCCGCCGCGTGATCCCACGGCATCAGGCGGCGGAACACCGCGAAATCCATCCGTCCGGTCGCAATCGCCATGTAATCATGGGCGGCACTGCCATGGCGCATCTGCTGCCCGATCCGCCCCTGAAGGGCCGCGGGAACTCGATATCCCGCATTGCCGGTCAGCGCCGACAGGGGGCGGTCCGGTGCGCCCACGGTCAGCCTGCGGTCCGCGCTCCAGCTTCCCTTGCCCAGTTCAGCATGGATCATTTCATCGCCAATCGGCGCATACAGCCATCCGGCCACGGTCTGGCCATCCCGTACCAACGCCACCGCCACGGCAAACGTGGGTCGGCCATGCACAAAATTGGATGTGCCATCAACCGGATCGACGATCCAGATCCAGCCTGCGTCCCGCAGCCGGTCCAGCAGCGCCGGATCGTCATAGGCGCTTTCCTCCCCCACCACCCGCGATCCGGGCAGCAGAGCAAGCAGACCGGCCGTCAGTGCCTTTTCGGCTGCCAGATCGGCATCCGTCACCAGATCATTGGCGTGGGATTTGGCATGAATCGCTTCCGCCCCCAGCGTTTTGAAGCGCGGCAGGATTTCCCGATGGGCGACATCCCGGATCAGGGCGGCAACATGGTCAAAAGGCGGGATCATCGGAACCGTCAGCCAGAGAATCAGGGAGCGTAAATATCCCGGTCGTTATGATAGGACTCGGTCAATAACGCAAGCAGACGGCGGGCTTCCTCATTCAGGTCCTGCTGCTGCATCAGCCAGCGGAGCACGAAGCAGGAAAACGTCACCGCCTCCGCCTTGCCCCGCAGGGCAAAGGCAGAGGCGATGTCTTCAAGGGCCTGATGGGTTTCCAGACGGGCCATCACGTTCAGCTGTTTTTTGCTGAAACGGTTCCGGTTCCGCCAACGGGTCTGGGCGGCGGTCGTTGCCATCGGAACGGGCCCTCCTGCTTATTCCCGGCGGAAACCCGGGCTCAGGGTGTTGTGTCGCCGTCAGCCTGCTGGGCAAGGGAATCCCATGGACCGGAGGCCCAGGCATCCTCTTTCTCCCGCCGTTCGGAGAACCGTCCGGCATCAGCCTGATCAAGGCGGACCAGAAACGTCACCACATCATCAGCATCGGTGCGCGACAGCACTTCGCCACGGCGGTACAGCCATGCCTGCGTTGCCCCATCCTGCACCGGCACCGTCACTTCCAGCACCACCCGGGCGAGATTCAGACGCTCGTCGATGGTCCGCATCAGCCGGTCCAGCCCTTCGCCGGTGCGGGCGGAAACCGGTACCAGTGAGTCACTGCGGCTGCCAAGGGTCCGCACCTCGGTCAGGCCATCCTCATCCAGCAGGTCGATCTTGTTCAGGGCTTCCAGAAGGCCGTGCTCGACCTCCTCTTCCAGCCCCAGTTCCTGCTTCAGAACCCGCTCTACATCCGCCTTCTGGGCTTCGCTGTCGGGGTGAGCGATGTCGCGGACGTGAACCACCACGTCCGCTTCCAGCACCTCTTCCAACGTCGCATGGAAAGCGGCAACCAGTTCATGCGGCAGGTCAGAGACGAAGCCGACGGTATCGGACAGGATGATCTTACGGCCTGATGGCAGCTCCAGAGCCCGCATGGTCGGGTCCAGCGTCGCGAACAGAAGATCCTCTGCGAAGACCTCGGCCTTGGTCATGGTATTGAACAGGGACGATTTTCCGGCGTTGGTATAGCCAACCAGCGCCACGATCGGGTACGGCACCCGACGACGCGCCTGACGGTGCAGATGGCGGGTCCGTTTGACCTCTTCCAGCTCCTTCCGCAGGCGGGCAACCCGCTCACCGATCAGGCGGCGGTCAATTTCAATCTGGCTTTCCCCCGGACCACCAAGGAAGCCGAAGCCGCCCCGCTGACGCTCAAGGTGGGTCCACGACCGGACAAGACGGGACCGTTGATAGTTGAGATGGGCCAGTTCCACCTGAAGCTGACCTTCGCGGGTGCGGGCACGCTCCCCGAAGATTTCAAGGATCAGGCCGGTGCGGTCAATGACCTTCACCTTCCAGTCCCGTTCCAGATTACGCTGCTGCACCGGGGTCAGGTGGCAGTCCATGATGACAACGCTGATATCGGCGTCAGCAAGTTCCTGTGCCAGACGCTCGACCGCACCACCCCCCAGATAGGTGGCAGGCTTGAGCGCCGAAACCGGCACCACTTCTGACAGAACGATGTCAAGGTTGATGGCGAGGGCAAGGCCAACGGCTTCTTCAAGCCGGGCCTGCGGATCACGCATGGAAACCCCCGGCCCTTTTCGCAGGGCCGGGTGGATCACACACGCTTTTACGGGAGCATTACGCGAGTCTTCAGACACTCGGAAACTTTCAGAGCCCCGGACAAGGGTTGGCCGCCTCAGGCGTCGCCATCATCCTTGTTGGGTTCAAACAATTGAATCGGACCGCCCGGCATGATGGTGGAAATGGCATGCTTGTAAACAAGCTGAGTATGCCCGTCCCGACGCAGCAGCAGCGAGAAGTTATCGAACCACGTGACAATACCCTGCAACTTAACCCCGTTCACCAGGAACACGGTCACAGGAGTCTTGTTCTTGCGGATATAATTGAGGAAAACATCCTGCACGTTCTGTGTCTTTTCATTCGACATGTCTTCACACCTTCCGCTGATTATTGTTGCCCCTGTAGGGGTCGTGTGTTGCCGGAGCATCCGGCTTAAACCCCGGCATCACGCATCCGGGGCTCCTTTGGTATCATTTCTAAGGTCACTTGGAAACTGCAAGATTTCGCAAGAAGATAAGAAACTCATCGCAACTGCGAAATACCTGCCCGGGAGTGTAGGGCACGAAGTGATCGCCTCCCGGGGGATCGGGGTTGATCAGCACCGGCCAGCATCCGGCCCCATGCCCGCATTCCATATCGATGCGGTTGTCACCGACAAACCAGACATCGCGCCCCGGCACAATCCCGGATCCTTCCAGCGCCATGGTCACCGGGGCCAGATCCGGCTTATCCCGCTCGGCATCTCCCGCCCCGACCAGATGGCGGAACAAGGGGGTCCAGCCGAGATGGTCAGCCTCCTGCCGCAGGAAGGTGCCGGTTTTGTTGCTGACGACGGAGATCCAGACACCAAGCCCCTGCAACTCCTCCAGCACCGCCTTCGCACTGCTGAGCGGAACCAGCTGTTCCAGATGGATTTCCGCGAAGGATTTATAGAAAAAGTCCCTCGCCTCCTCCCACCGCGCCCCGAACATCTCCGGAAAGCTGTCGCGCAGGGATTTGGCGATATGAACCCGGGCATAGGCTTCCGTCCACGGCTCCTGCCCCATCTTCACCAGCGTCCGGTTCAGGGCGGCGATCAGGCAGGGCCAGGTATCAACCAGCGTATTATCCCAGTCGAACAGGACGGCCCGGGGGAAGGACACAGCAGCCATCAGAAGTATTCCAGTCGGACGGAAAACATTTTTTCCACTTTCTTCACCGCATCCGCAGCGGCAAACAGCACCACCCGGTCACCGGTTTCAATCACCGTCGTCCCGCGCGGGGTGATCACCGTATCCCCACGCACCACCGCCCCCAGCACCACCCCGTTGGGCAGCTTCACATCCTTGACCGGCTTGCCGACCAGCGGCGACGTTTCCATGGCATCCGCCTCGATCAGTTCCCCGAATCCCTCGTGCAGGGAATGCACCGAATGGATCCGGCCGCGCCGCACATGCAGCAGGATGTTGGAGACCGTGATCGACCGCGGATTGACCACCACATCAATCGACAGCGGATTGACCAGAGAGTTATAGGCGGTCTTGTTCAGCAGGGTGATCGCCCGTTTGGCACCATAGCGCTTGGCCAGCAGCGAGGCGAGGATATTGGTCTCGTCATCGTTGGTCACGGCGACCACCGCCTCGACGGACCCGATATTGGCCTCCTGTAGCAGGTCAAGGTCCAGAACGTCCCCGTTCAGCACCACCGTGCGGTTCAGGCCACGGGCGACGGCCTCGGCGCGCTCCTTATTGACCTCGATCAGCTTGGCAGAGATCTGCGGGTGGTTCTTTTCCAGCGACTGGGCCAGAAACTGGCCGATGTTTCCGCCGCCGAGGATCAGCACCCGCCGGGTATCGCCGGTAACCTGCCCGAAGGCTTCCATCGCCCGGGCGACATGGGCGGTGGAGACCACGAAATAGACCTGATCCCCCGGAAGCATCTGATCTTCCGACGCCGGAACGATGGCAACGTCATCGCGGACAATGCCGATCACCACCAGCTGAAGATCGGGGAACAGAGCCGAAAGCTGCCGCAGGGGGGTATTGACCACCGGCGTCTGCTCATGGCAGCGCACCCCGATCAGCTGCACCTTATTGTCGGCCAGCGGGATGATATCCGTCGCCCCCGGCACCTTCAGGCGGCGAATGACGGCCCGCGCCACTTCAATTTCCGGACTGATGATCACGTCAATCGGCAGATGTTCCCGGCAGAACAGAGTCCCCCACACCGGGTCAAGATAGGACTGGTTGCGGACACGGGCTATCTTGGTCGGCACATTGAACAGAGAGTGCGCCACCTGACAGGCCACCATATTGACCTCGTCCGCATAGGTGACGGCAATCAGCATATCGGCATCACGGGCCCCGGCCTGCTCCAGAACATCCGGGTGACTGGCATGGCCGACCACGGCCTTGACATCCAGCGTATCCTGAATCTTGCGGATCAGTTCAGGTCTTTGATCGATGACCGTGATATCGTTGGTTTTTTCCGCTGCCAGATAGCGTGCGATATTGTGGCCGACCTGTCCGGCCCCGCAGATCAAGACTTTCATCTGTCAGAGTTCCTGTAATCGTCAGCGGACGGGCTGCGGGCCTTATGCCTTTGGTTTTTCATCGCCGGTCACCCCCAGCGACTTCAGCTTCCGGTGCAGGGCGGAGCGTTCCATCCCCACGAATTCAGCGGTGCGGGAAATATTGTTGTTAAACCGGGTGACCTGCGCCAACAGATATTCCCGCTCGAACATTTCCCGGGCTTCCCGCAGGGGCAGTGCCATGATTTCCGTCGAGTTTTCCAGCCGCAACACCGCCGGAGCAATCGAACCGATCTCGGCCGGCAGATTTTCAGCCCGGATCGGATCGCGGTTATCGCCCGGCACCATAATCAGCAGCCAGTCAATCACATTCCGGAGCTGACGCACATTGCCCGGCCAGTCATAGGCCTGAAGCGCCGCCATCGCATCATCCCCGATCCGCCGGGGGGTTGTCCCCGTCGCCACCGCCGCCCGCTCCATCATATGGGCAGCCAGAACCGGAATGTCATCCCGCCGTTCCCGCAGCGCCGGAAGTTTCAGCGGCACCACGTTCAGCCGATAATACAGATCTTCGCGGAAATCGCCGGACACAATCGCGCTTTGCAGGTCCCGAGTGGTGGTGGCAATCACCCGCACATCCACCGAAACCCGGGTGTTTCCACCAACGCGCTCAAATACCTGATCCTGCAAGACACGGACGATCTTCCCCTGCGTTTCCAGCGGCATATCAGCCACCTCGTCCAGCAGGAGGGTTCCGCCGTGCGCCTGTTCGAAGAACCCGACTTTCCGCGCCGGGCCTTCACCATCGGTGCCGAACAGCTCGGTCTCCATCCGGTCCGGATGCATCGCCGCGCAGTTGACGACAACAAACGGACCATTGGCCCGCCGGGATTTGGCGTGCAACATCCGCGCCGCCACTTCCTTCCCCGATCCGGCCGGGCCGGTGATCAGCACCCGCGAGCCGGACGGGGCGACCTTGGCAATGGCATTGCGGACCTGATTGATAGCGGTGGAAGTGCCATGCAGATCATCAGGGCCGCCGGCAACAGACTTCAGCTGCTGATTTTCGCGCTTCAGCTCCGTGGTTTCGATCGCGCGCTCAACCGTCACCAGAAGGCGGTCGGTCTTGAACGGCTTCTCGATGAAGTCGTAAGCTCCCCGGCGCAGCGAGGAAACCGCCGTCTCGATATTGCCGTGCCCGGACATCATGACCACCGGTACATCCGGATGATCGCGGCGGATGGTTTCCAGAACCTCCAGCCCGTCCATTTTCGAGCCTTCAAGCCAGATATCCAGCAGAACCAGCCCGGGGCGACGCTCGTTCACCGCAGACAGGGCCGCCTCGGCGGATCCGGCTTCCCGCGTGACGTATCCCTCATCCTCCAGAATACCGGAGAGCATCAGGCGGATATCCGCCTCATCATCAACAATGAGAATTTCACGCGCCATGGTCGGTCACGCTGCCAGTGTTTTCAGTCAAAGACGGTTCTGTTTCCATTGGACTGCTCAGAAGCACGCTGATGCGCGCCCCTCCCCCCTCTGCATCTTCAAGTATCAGATCAGCCCCATGGTCTTCCATAACTTTCTTGACGATGGCCAGTCCAAGACCTGTCCCCTTGGCCCGGGTCGTCACATACGGTTCCGTCAGGCGGGAGCGGTTTTCCTTCGGCAGCCCCTTGCCATTATCGGTGATGGAAATACGGATCTGGCGCACCTGCTGCGCCTCCAGCAGATCAGCCCGCATCACCACCGCAATCCGCCCCGGATCAACCGGGCTATCCCGCCCATCAATCGCCTCGACCGCATTTTTCAACAGGTTGGTGAAGGCCTGCACCAGCAACCGCCCGTCACAGAGCAAGCGCACCGGCGTCTCCGGCTGCTCCAGCGTAAAGGTGATGGCAGGATACGCGGTCCTCTGGAGAAAAACAGCCTGATACAGCAGTTCATTCAGATTTTCCGCCCGCATCACCGGCTGCGGCATCCGGGCGAATGAGGAAAACTCATCCACCATCCGGCCGATGTCGCCGACATGGCGGATGATCGTCTTGGTGCAGAGCGAAAAGGTTTCCGGATCCTCGGCAATCTGCCTGAGGTATTTCCGTTCCAGACGTTCCGCTGACAGCTGGATCGGCGTCAGCGGGTTTTTGATTTCATGGGCAATCCGGCGGGCAACATCCGCCCAGGCGGCGGTGCGCTGAGCGGCCTGAAGGGCGGTGATGTCATCAAAGGTGAACACCGTACCGATCACTTCCCCCGACAGGCTTTCCCCCGCCGCCCGGACCAGCAGGATCCGGCGGCTGCCATCGCGGGTCAGCTCCATCTGGGTCTGGGCCGTCAGGTCCTCCCGCCGGGTCGCCTGTTCCAGCAGATCAACGAATTCCGGCAGGCAGTCAGCCAGCGGACAGCCGACCAACGCTTCCGGCTCCAGATGCAGAAGCTGTGATGCCGACCGGTTGACCAGCGTGATGGTACTGTCCGGTGCGATGGAGATCACCCCGGCGGTCATTCCGGCAAGAACGGTTTCCGTAAAGCGGTTCCGTTCATCGAGAACCCGGTTGGTGTTCAGCAGGTCCTGCTGCTGGGAGAAAATCTGCCGGGACATGCGGTTAAAGGCCCGTGACAGGGCGGCGATCTCATCTGAGGCCGTCATCTCGGACACCCGGACCGACAGGTCTCCCGTGCGCATCCGCTCGGCGGCATCAATCAGTTCCCCGATCGGGCGGGTCAGGCGGGTGGCGATACTCAGGCCGACCCAGACCGCCGCAAACAGCAGCAGCAGCGCCACCACCACGAAAATCAGCGAGAACTTGATCACAAGGTCAGACCGGCCGGTCTGGAGGGACTGGTAATCCTTCACCGCCCGGTTGGTGCGGGAAATATGTTGGATGACCGACTGGTCAACAAACCGCCCGACATACAGGTACAGCTCCGGGAAGGTATCGAGCTTCATCAGCGCCCGGACCCGGTCGTCGTTCTCGCTGGTCAGGACCGCCACTTCCCCGTTCTGCGCCCGTTCAATCGCCCAGAACGGCACATCCTCAAACTGAAGCGAGAAGGTATACCCCGCCCGGGCCTGCACTTTCCCGGCGGTGTCGAAGACGACAATTTCCGTCAGCCCGCGCAGATTGCCCTGACTGGCCAGAAACCGTTCCAGATTCTGCTGGGACAGCGACAGCCGGGCCCAGTTGCGTTGCAGGTCATTCGCCACCACCAGCGCCTGTCCGGCAATCTGCTGCTGGTGTTCCCGCAGGTAAGACTGTGCCACCGCCTGTGATTCGGACAGGGCGGTCCGCACCCGCTCGCCGAACCATGACTGGATCGAAATATCAAAAAACAGGGCCGAAAACACTGCCATCAGAATCGCCGGGGTCACCGCCACCGCGCTGAACAGGCCGACGAAGCGCAGATGCAGGCGGGTCCCGGCCCCACCGCTGCGCCGGTCCAGCCACAGCCGGATCAACCGGCGGGCAACCACCGCCGCCAGAATCAGCAGCAGCACCAGATCCAGATTGATCAGCACCAGCAGGGCATTGGAATCCGGGTTGGATGGTGCCCAGACCCCGGTCATCACCCCATAGGTGGCAATGCCCGAGGTCAGCGCCGCCAGCGTCAGGCCAATCGCCAGTTTCCGCCCCAGATGCATACGCCGCCCCCACACCCCAAGGCGCATAAGGAACCGGGGGGACTTCATCAGCTGGCTGAGGGCCTGCAACATCGGATTACTTCAGGCCCTTCAGCCCGGAAATTTCAAGATCCTTGATCTTCTTGCGCAATGTGTTGCGATTCAAGCCCAAAACCTGCGCGGCGCGGATCTGGTTGCCCCGGGTCGCCTCCAGCGTCAGGGCAATCAGCGGGCGCTCCATCTCCCGCAGGATCCGGTCATACAGGCCGCTTGGCGGCAGACTGCCCGGATGGGCATCGAAGTAAGCCCGCAGATGCCGCTCGATGGTCTCGGACAGGCCTTCGTTGACATCCCCCTGCTGCGGCGGCGGAGCCTCCAGATTAACCAGCTCCATCTCCACCGCATCCAGCGGAATCACTTCCTCGGCATGCAGGGCCGCCAGACGGCGGATCAGGTTTTCCAGTTCACGGACGTTGCCCGGCCAGCGGTGGCGCTTCAGGCGCTCCATCGCCGCATTGTCCATGGCCTTCAGGGGCAGCCCTTCCTCGGCAACCTTGCTGAGGAAATGCCGGGCCAGCTCCGGGATATCCTCCGACCGCTCCCGCAGCGGCGGCAGGCGGATCGGCACCACATTCAGGCGGTAGTAAAGATCCTCGCGGAACAGGCCCTGCCGGATCAGCTGGGTCAGGTCCCGGTGGGTGGCCGCCACAATGCGGACATTGGTCTTGATCGCCGACCGGCCGCCGACCGTGGTGTATTCGCCCTGCTGAAGAACCCGCAGCAGGCGGGTCTGCGCCTCAATCGGCATATCGCCGATCTCATCGAGAAACAGCGTTCCGCCCTCGGCCTGTTCAAACCGGCCCTGTGCCCGGGCGGTGGCCCCGGTGAAGGCCCCGCGCTCGTGGCCGAACAGCTCCGACTCAATCAGTTCCCGGGGGATCGCCGCCATATTCAGTGCCACGAACGGGCCGTTGCGGCGCTTGCCGTATTCATGCAGCGCGCGGGCCACCAGTTCCTTCCCGGTCCCGGATTCCCCGGTGATCATCACCGTCAGATCGGTGTTCATCAGGCGGGCCAGCGTGCGGTAAATATCCTGCATCGCCGTGGAGCGGCCGATCAGGGGCAGGCGTTCCTCGTCCTCGGCCACCGCCGCGGCGGAAGGGGCCGATTTGGGCAGGGACAGGGCCCGGCGCACCACCGCCACCAGTTCCTGAAGGTCAAACGGCTTCGGCAGATATTCAAACGCCCCGCGCTCGTTGGCCTTCACCGCCGTCAGCAGGGTGTTCTGCACACTCATCACAATCACCCGCAGGTCCGGGCGCAACTTTTTGATCCGCGGCAGCAGGTCCAGCCCGTTTTCATCAGGCATCACCACATCGGTGATCACCAGATCGCCATCGCCATCACTGACCCAGCGCCACAGGGTGGCGGCGTTGCTGGTGGTCCGCACATCATAGCCCGCCCGGGTCAGGGCCTGCGTCAGAACGGTCCGGATCCCGTGGTCGTCATCGGCAACGAGGATGGTGCTGCTCATCGGGTGGCATTTCCAGTAGTGGAGGCAGGGGCGGCCCAATCCGGGGCCGGGCGGCTGCGGACAATTGGCAGCATCACCTTGAAGACGGTGCGCCGGGGGGTACTCTCAAACTCAACGATCCCGCCATGATCATTGATCAGTTTGGCCACCAGCGGCAGACCAAGGCCGGAGCCCTTCGGCTTGCTGGTGATGAACGGATCAAACAGGTTTTCCCGCAGGTCTTCCGGGATGCCGCTGCCGTTATCCTGCACGGCGACCACCAGCGGCAGGCTCATCATCGTCCGCGCCCCCGGCAGGGCGACACGGACCCCATGCTGGTAGGCGGTGCTGATCACCACTTCCCCCCCCTCCTCCGGGCAGGCCTCCGCCGCATTCTTGACCAGATTGAGGAACACCTGAATCAGCTGGTCGCGGTTGCCGGAGACCGGCGGCAGCGACGGATCATAACGCTCAATAAATCGCACAGCCCGGCCAAAGCCGTTCTCGGCAACCCGGCGGACATGCTCCAGAACCTCATGGATGTTGACCGGCGTCCGTTCCAGCGGCCGTTCATCGGAGAACACCTCCATCCGCTCAACCAGTTTGACAATCCGGTCCGTCTCGTCCCGGATCAGCTTGGTCAGGGTCTTATCTTCCTCGCTGACCACCATCTCCAGCAGCTGGGCCGCCCCCCGGATGCCCGACAGCGGGTTTTTGATCTCGTGGGCTAGCATCGCCGTCACCGAGCGTGCCGCGCCGCGATGGACCAATTGCTGCCCGATCTTCATCGCCAGAGTATGTTCGACAATCGACAAGACCACCCAGCCGGAGCGGTCCACCATCGGCGAAACCTGCAAGGTCACTTCCCGCTGGCCGGTGCGCAGGGAATCCAGCACCGCCCCGTGCTGCGACACCGGGCTTCCGGTTTCCAGAGACTGCCGCACCAGCGCGCAGACAATCGAATCCGCCGGCAGAAGCTCATCCAGACGGCGGTCGCGCAGCATGGTGGCGCTGGCCTCAAACAGCTGTTCCGCCGACAGATTGGCATCGCGGATGACCGTGCGGTCATCAATCACCAGAATGGCATTGGGCAGGGTGGAAAGCACCGCCCCCAGATCCGCGCCGATGCGCGCCTGTGGTGTCCTGTCGCTCATCGTTCCCCCTTATGCCGCCTGCTGCCGGTCACCGCCGCCGCCCTGCGCTGACATAAAATCAACGATCTTGCGGCGGGCGGTGTCGGCGCAGTCCTCGGTCTGGAAGGTTTCGCGGAAGTCCTTGCTGCCGGGCAGACCATGGATCCCCCAGGCAACATGCTTCCGCGCCACCCGCAGGCCCTTTTCCCGCCCATAGTGGACGAGGATCTCATCAAAATGTTCCAGCAGGATTTCCAGCCGTTCCGCCACGGAAGGCTCCTGCGGGGCCGCGCCATAGCGCAGGGCGGCCCCGATCTGGCCGAGCAGCCACGGGCGCCCCTGCGCCCCCCGCCCGATCATCACCGCGTCAGCCCCGGACTGTTCCAATGCCTGCCGGGCCGTTTCAACATCCAGAATATCGCCGTTGACCGTCACCGGCAGCGAAATGGCCTGTTTCACCGCCCGCACCTGTGTCCAGTCGGCGGTGCCGGTATACATCTGGCAGCGGGTGCGGCCATGGACCGTCACCATCCGCATGCCGCTGTTTTCAGCGATCCGGGCCAGAGACGGAGCGTTGAGGTGATCGGCATCCCAGCCCAGACGCATCTTGACCGTCACCGGAACAGATACCGCCTTCGCCACCGCTTCCATAATCCGCCCGGCAAGGATCTCGTCCTTCATCAGGGCCGATCCGGCATAGCCCTTGACCACCTTCTTCACCGGGCAACCCATGTTGATGTCAATCAGGGCGGCGCCCCGATCCGCATTCATCTTCGCCGCCTCGGCCATCACCTCCGGCTCGTTCCCCGCCAGCTGCACCGCCATCGGGAATTCGTCGTCACAGGGGGTGCTCATCCGCAGGGTGTCGGCGTGGGCACGGATCATCTGGCTGCTGGCGATCATCTCCGAATAGACCAATCCGGCCCCGAAACGATGGGCCAGCCGCCGGAACGGACGGTCAGTCACCCCGGACATCGGGGCCATCAGGGCCGGATGGTCGATCACCAGAGGGCCGATCTTCAGGGCTGGCAGAAGGGACATAGCCGGAACAGTCATCCAAAAAAAGGGTCGGCCGGTCACCAGACCGCCAGACGGAACACACCTGCAAGACCATGCATGGTAATTAGGCAGAAGCGATCAGCGCAATGAAAAAGCACCCGGGGGACGCCAAAAAAAATGGCACCCGCACCACCCCCGCTTTTACGCGCGGCTGAGGAGAACTTCGCTGACGAACTTCACCCCGGGATAGGCAAGGGTCAGCAGCAGGTACGCGAACAGCACAATCCGCGCTGCCACCCGCCCCCGGGTACCGATCAGCCGTTTGGCCGCCAACAGCGCCCCGATCACCAGAAAGGCCAGAATGCTCAGGGTCGTCTTGTGATCCAGCGTCAGCAGCCGGTGCCGCTCCATCCACTCCACCGCCATCCCGGAGAGCAGACCGACCCCCAGAACCACTTCGGAATGGATCAACATGGAGGTGGACAGATGTTCGCTGTCAGCCACAGAAGGAAGCTGGCGGCTGAAGGCATTGGGCTGCTTGCGTTTCAGCGCCCGTTCCTGAATGAAGGCGGCGCAGGCCGCCACCGCCGAAAAGGTCAGGAAGGCGTAGGTCATCACCCCGACGGCAATATGCAGGACCACCCAGCCGGTGGGGAATTCCATTGTCAGCGGCTTACCCACCGCATGCTGCCACACCGTAGCAAACAGCCCGAGCAACAGCAGGTAAGGTGCCAGCAGCGGCATCAGCCGCCAGCCCTGCCGCAGGATCACCGCGCCGATCAGGAACATCGCCCAGGTAATGGCAATCACCACCCACAGGGCCGGGGCAAGGCCGCTGACCCAGCCCGCCCGCAGCACAAACGCACTTTGGGCCGTGGTCCCGGTCAGGGCCAGACCAAGACTGGCCCAAAAAGCCATGCCCCGCTTCGCCCCGGGGCGAAACGTCAGCAGTACGGCGGGCAGCAGAGTGGCAAGGGCCGTCAGGGAATGAAGAGTTTCTGCGGACATGGCGCGATCATACCCGGTTCCGCCATAAAGACAACCTGACAGCAACATCCAAACACCGGTCTTGCCCGCCAAGGGGAAGGCGGTAAAGTGGCGCCCTCTTTCTTCGCCTGCCACCGGACGTGTCCGCCATGAAAGTTGCCGTTGTCGTCGTTGCCGCCGGGCGCGGATCGCGCTTTGGATCCACCATTCCGAAACAGTATCTGCCCCTGAACGGTCAACCGCTGCTGCGGCACAGTCTGGCAGCCTTCTGCGCCCATCCGGCGGTCCGGGGGGTGGTGACGGTCATCCACCCCGACGATCAGGCCCTGTACGAGGTCGCCGCCGCCGGATTGACCGTTCTACCGCCGGTGCATGGCGGCGCTGAACGTCAGGACAGTGTGAGAAAAGGACTGGAAGCCCTTGATGGAAAGAACTTTGATGCTGTTCTGATCCATGATGCCGCCCGACCGTTCATCAGCCGCCGGGTGATTGACAGCCTGCTGACCGCCCTGAAGGAAACAGCCGGTGCAATTCCCGGCCTGCCGGTGGTGGATACGGTGAAGAAAGTGGACGGTGACCGGCGCATCGTCGCCACACAGCCACGGGAAGGCCTGTGGCGGGCCCAGACCCCACAGGCCTTCCGGTTTGCCGAAATTCTTGCCGCCCACCGCCACTTCGCCGACCGCGCCCTAACTGATGACGCCGCCGTTCTGGAAGCGGCAGGCGGAACGGTGGTGATGGTCGAAGGCGACCCCGGAACCCTGAAGGTGACCACCCGCGATGACCTCTCCGGGTTGGATCATCAGGCCCCGACTCTGCTGGAGCCCCGGACCGGAAGCGGATTTGATGTGCATGCCTTCTGCGAAGGAACCTTCGTAACCCTTTGTGGACTGGAGGTTCCGCATACCCATGGGCTGGCCGGACACTCCGATGCCGATGTCGGGATCCATGCGCTGGCCGATGCCCTGTATGGGGCAATCGGAGCTGGGGATATCGGCAAACACTTCCCGCCAACCGATATGCGCTGGAAAGGCGCACCGTCCGACATTTTTCTGCGCCATGCCGCCACCCTGATCACCGCCTGCGGCGGGCGGATCAGCAATGTGGACCTGACGTTAATCTGCGAGATGCCGAAAATCGGCCCGCACCGGCTGGCGATGGTACAGCGGCTGGCGGACACCATGGGGATCTCCGCCGCCCAGGTCAGCGTCAAGGCCACCACCACCGAACAGCTCGGCTTTACCGGGCGCGGGGAAGGCATCGCCTGTCAGGCCGTGGCAACCGTGATGATGCCGGTTTCAGAGTAAAGAAAAAAGGGGAGCAGAGACAATTCCCTGCTCCCCTTTTTTAAGGTTTCACACTCAGTGGACCGCCCGGGTCGGTGGGGTCGGCGCGGTATCCAGATCCACCACCACCGGAGTGCCATTGATAGTCAGCCGCCCGTCCTGTGCGCTGACGTGAATAATCCCGCCATCGCGGATCGCCCCTTCCAGCAGCAGCATCGCCAGCGGATTTTCCAGATGCCGCTGGATCACCCGCTTCAGGGGACGTGCCCCGTAGACCGGGTCATAGCCTTTATCGGCCAGCCAGTGCAGGCCCTTGTCATCAATCTCCAGCTCCATCTTGCGGTCCACCAGACGCTGACGGAGACGCGAAAGCTGAATATCAACAATGCCGGACATATGGGTCCGCCCCAGACGGTGGAACAGCAGGACTTCGTCCAGCCGGTTCAGGAATTCCGGCCGGAACGAAGCCCGGACCACCTCCATCACCTCGCCACGAACTGCCGAAGAGTCCTGATCTTCCGGCTGATGCGCCAGAATTTCCGCCCCAAGGTTGGAGGTCAGGATGATCAGAGTATTCCGGAAATCGACCGTATGCCCCTGTCCGTCAGTCAGGCGGCCATCGTCCAGCACCTGCAACAGCACGTTGAAGACATCCGGATGGGCCTTTTCCACTTCGTCAAACAGCACCACCTGATAGGGCCGCCGCCGAACCGCCTCCGACAGGGTTCCGCCTTCCTCGTAACCGACGTAGCCGGGAGGGGCCCCGATCAGGCGCGACACCGCATGCTTTTCCATAAATTCCGACATATCAATCCGGACCATCGCCGTTTCGTCATCGAACAGAAAAGCAGCCAGCGCCTTGGTCAGCTCGGTCTTCCCGACCCCGGTCGGGCCGAGGAACAGGAAAGACCCGATCGGACGGTTGGGATCCCCCAGCCCGGCCCGCGACCGACGGACGGCATTGGCCACCGCCGTCACCGCCTCCGACTGACCAATCACCCGGCGGGACAGGGCCTGCTCCATCCGCAGCAGCTTATCACGCTCCCCTTCCAGCATCTTATCAACGGGGATCCCGGTCCAGCGGGACACCACGGCGGCAATCAGTTCCGGGGTGACGGTTTCCTGCACCAGCCCGCCCTTGCCCTGACGGTCCTCGGCGATGTCCAGCTTCCGTTGCAGGGCCGGAATAACGGCATACTGCAACTCCCCGGCCCGTTCGTACTGGCTGTTGCGCAGGGCCTGATCCAGCTCCAGACGGGCCTGATCCAGCTCCAGACGGGCCTGATCCAGACTTTCCTTCAGGCGGGTCGCCCCGGCCAGAACATCCTTCTCGGCCTGCCAGCGGGCGGTCAGCGCTGCTGATTTCTCTTCAAGGTCGGCCAGTTCCTTTTCCAGCTTTTCCAGCCGGTCGTGAGACGCCTCGTCGGTTTCCCGTTTCAGGGCCTCGCGTTCGATCTTCAGCTGGATCACCCGGCGGTCCAGCTCATCCAGATCCTCCGGCTTGGAATCCACTTCCATGCGCAGACGGCTGGAGGCCTCATCGACAAGGTCGATCGCCTTGTCGGGCAGGAAGCGGTCAGCGATATAGCGGTTGGACAGGGTCGCTGCCGACACCAGCGCCGCATCGGCGATCCGCACCCCGTGGTGCAGTTCGTATTTTTCCTTAATCCCGCGCAGGATCGAAACGGTATCCTCAACGCTTGGTTCGTTGACGAACACCGGCTGGAACCGGCGGGCCAGCGCCGCGTCCTTCTCCACATGCTTGCGGTATTCATCAAGGGTGGTCGCGCCGACGCAATGCAGTTCCCCACGGGCCAGCGCCGGTTTGATCAGGTTGGCGGCATCCATCGCGCCGTCGCCCTTCCCCGCCCCGACCAGCGTATGCATTTCATCAATAAACAGGATGATGCCGCCTTCGGCTGCCGTCACCTCGTTCAGAACCGCTTTCAGGCGTTCTTCGAATTCTCCGCGGAACTTGGCCCCGGCGATCAGCGAGCCGAGGTCCAGCACCATCAGGGTCTTGCCGACCAGTGATTCCGGGACATCGCCATTGACGATCCGCAGCGCCAGCCCTTCGACCACGGCGGTCTTGCCGACACCAGGCTCCCCGATCAGCACCGGGTTGTTCTTGGTCCGCCGGGACAGCACCTGAATCGCCCGCCGGATTTCCTCATCCCGGCCGATCACCGGATCCAGCTTGCCATCCCGCGCCGCCTGCGTCAGGTCCCGGGCATATTTCTTCAGGGCGTCATACTGGCCTTCCGCCCCGGCGCTGTCAGCGGTGCGGCCCTTCCGCATCTCCTTGATGGCGGCATTCAGGCCGTTGACGGTGACACCGGCCTGCTTCATCGCCGTTCCGGCGTCGGTCCCGGGATAGGATGCCAGAGCCAGAAGCAGATATTCAGCGGTGACAAAGCTGTCTCCCGCCTTCTCCGCCATGTCCTGCGCCATTACCAGCACCCGCGACAGCGGCTGCGAGTAATACATCTGGTTGGCGCCTTCCACCTTCGGCAGGCGGTTGACGGTCTCATCGTTTTTCTGGCGCAGGGCATCGACCGAGGCCCCGGCCTTGGTCAGAAGCCCGGATGCCACACCCTCGCGGTCATCCAGCAGCGCCTTCAGAAGATGTTCCGGCGTAACCTGCTGATGGCCCTCGCGCAGCGCAATGGTCTGCGCCGCCTGAATGAACCCCTTGGCACGGTCGGTAAAAGTCTCAAAATTCATGATCTCTTGCCCTCGGAATGAGCGACATACGGGTGGGGCCCCGGTCTCGGCAACCCCGGTTTACCGTCACAACGACAGTATACCACAGTCCTTGAGATAGGCGGTCTCCCTTCCCCTGCAAGGGGTATTTGCAAAAGACATCGCGAGCCGCCGCAAATCGCATTTTTCTTTGGCTGGAACCGCTCTAGTCCGTTGACTTACGCTGCGTCGCGGCAAATGATCGGACATCATGAACACTGTCACACAGCTTTACCGCTATCCCGTCAAGGGACTGAGCCCGGAACCCCTCTCCTCCGCCGCCCTGCGGCCGGGTCAGGGGATGGTCGGAGACCGCCGCTTTGCCATCGCCCACGGATCGACGGCCATTGATGCCGCCGCCCCGGAATGGCTGGCCAAGAAAAACTTCCTGATGCTGGCGAAAAACCCGCGTCTGGCCGCCCTGACCACCGTGTGGGACGAAGCCACCACCACCCTGACCATCGAACGGGATGGCCGCAAAGTGGCCTCGGCCAATATCGGCAGCCCGATCGGACGGACCCGGCTGTCTGACTTTCTGACCGCCTTCCTGAAGGATGAGGTCCGGGGGACGCCGAAGGTGATTGACGGCGGCGACAGCGTGGTTTTCTCCGACCATGATGAGCCGGTGGTGGCCCTGCTGAACTCGGCCAGTCTGGCGGATCTGGAACGGGTGGCCGGTCGGCCTCTCGACATGCGCCGGTTCCGCGGCAACGTCACCGTCAGCGGCCCGGCAGCGTGGGATGAGTTCAACTGGATCGGCTGCGATATCAGCATCGGCTCCACCCGGCTGTGGGTGAAGGAAAAGATCGGCCGCTGCACGGCCACCAGCGTTGACCTCGACAGCGGAAGTATCGACATCAATGTTCCGCTGACCCTGAAAAAAGGGTTTGGCCACAGCTGCTTCGGCGTTTACGCCCGGGTGATTGAGGGCGGAGACATCCGTCTGGGGGATCCGGTGGTGATCCACGGCCCCGTCGAGCGCTGACCCAAGGCCCGGAGGCTTGCCCCCAAGCCCTTGTTCCGACAGCGTGACCCCGGCGAATCACGGAAACGTCCTGAACAAAAAGGCCGGAGAAATGCTCTCCGGCCTTTTTTTACTGTCTTTTGTCTTGCCTGTGACCGGATCAGCCCTCAGTGGCTTCCGGAGTGGCAACACGGCGACGACGCGGCTTTTTCACCGGTTCGGCACCGTCCTCAGCAGCGGCGGCAACCGGGGCGGCTTCTGCCGGAGCAGCCGCAGGAGCGGCCTCCTCCACCACTGCGGCAGCCGGTGTCCGGCGACGGCGCGGAGCCTTGACCGGGGCCGCCTCAGCATCCTGCTGCACGGTCGGCGGGGCTTCAGCCGGGGCCGGGACCACAGCCACCGGCTCCTCTTTCGGCGCAACGGCCGGAGCCGCCACAGCCGGAGCCTCAACCATAACCGGAGCATTAATCGGAGCCGGGGCCTCGGTAACGGCGGCGATGTCGGTCACGCCCTCGGGGGCGTCAGACGGCTGCGGATCCCGGCGGTTGCGGTTGCGATCGCGGCGACGTTCGAAATCGCGGCCTTCACCCCGATCCCGGTTATCGCGGTCACCCCGTTCAGGCCGATCCGTCCGGGTATCCCGGTCCCGGTTATCACGATTATCCCGGTCGCGGCGGCCTTCACGGTTGTCACCGCCTTCCCCGCGCGGACGGTTGCGGTCGCGACGGTCACCCTGCCGGTCACCGCCCTGTCGATCGTTGCCCTGCCGGTCGTTCCCTTGCCGGTCACCCCGGTCACGGTATTCACCCCGGTTGCCACGATTGTCCCGGCGATAGCCTTCTTCAGTCTCGTAGCCGTCGCCATCTCCGTAAGAACCGTCATCACTGGCAACGGAATGGGACTGCCCGGCAGCCATCAGCGATGCGGTGGCGGCACCGATCGGCTCCACCACCGCCTCTTCGGTTTCATCATAGAAGTCATCCGGGCTGTCGCCCAGCTGAGCCTGATCGACCAGATGGATCACCCGTTGCGGGTTGTTCTGGTTCATCGCGACGATGATACGGTAGTAATGCTCGGCGTGCTGGAGGTAGTTTTCCATCAGCACACGGTCACCCTGTGCCGCCGCATCGCGGGCAAGGGCCTGATATTTCTCGACCACCTGATGGGCGTTACCGCGCACCCGGATGCCGGGGCCGTTGCTGTCGTAAACGTGATTGCGGGACGGACCACGCCCTTTGGGGGGCGGATTGTTGTTCCGGCCGCGCATGCGGCCTTTATTGTTCGAGCCTGACTTCATGACTCCGTCAACATCATGCAGGCGGCTGCCACCACAAAAAAGGGCAGACCGCGTTAACACAGCCGTTCCCCGCCGGTTTCCTCGCGGAACCCATGATCCCGCCGCGCTGGCGGCGGGGGGCGATCTCACAGGGAGATGAATGGTATGTGGCGCCGGTGCAGGGGGCTTTTATCCTGAAGCCAGCCCGGCAGAGGGACCATCAGTCCGTCTGCCCAGAACAATCCCGCCATCATGACAGGATCTGTCATCGGGGCTGCCTGTCTGTGTGGAATTGGCTTGGTTGCGCGCCCCTGTCGGTTTCGGCGCCGCATTTCGCTACCCTAAGCGGGCGGGGACCGGGTTCCAAGCTCTTTTTGCATCTTTGACTGATTTTTTTAATGGATTGGGTCCTGCGGCCTCTCCCATCGGTCTCAGGAGGGCAAAAGCCCGGAAACACAGCGGTCAACCCCACCCAGATCGGCCCGGACCTGAAGATGCTCAAAGCCTGCCGCATTCATCAGGTCAGTAACCGCCGGAGCCTGCCCGATCCCGACTTCCAGCACGAGAAGGCCGCCGGGGGCCAAAACCGCCACCGCTTTCGGGATCAGGATCCGGTAGCAGCCGAGGCCATCCTCATCCTCCCCGACCAATGCGGTCAGGGGGTCATGGTTCCGGACCTCCGGCTCCAGTACCGGGATGTCCGCCGCCGGAATATACGGGGGATTGGACACAACCACCTCGAAGGGGCCGGTAACGCCATCCGTCCAGCTGCCCAGAAGAAACTCAGCCCGCCCGCCCAGACCACAGCGGGCGGCATTGCGGCGGGCAAGATCGACCGCAGCAGGCATCAGGTCGGTCCCAACCCCGACCGCCTGCGGATACTCGCTGAGCAGTGCCAGAAGGATGGCCCCGGTGCCGGTGCCAAGATCAAGGATCCGGCCCGGTGGCGTCTTCCGGCGCTCCAGCACCACTTCAATGACGGTTTCTGTGTCAGGGCGGGGATCAAGGGTTGCCCCCCCGACTTCCAGATCCAGTGTCCAGAACCCCCGGGCCCCCAGAATGCGGCTGACAGGCTCCCGCCCCTCCCGCCGCCGGGCAAACTCCGCCAGACGCTCCTCCGCCTCCACCGTCAGCTCCAGATCCGGCCGCAGCAAAATATCCTGCGCCCGGATCCCCGCCACCGCCGCCACCAGCAGCCGGGCATCCAGCCGCGCGGTGTCAATTCCGGCGGCGGCAAAGCGGGGCGTCAACGCCGAAACGGCGGCGGCAACCGTAACCATCAGTCCAGCTCCGCCAGACGGCTGGCCTGATCCTCGGCGGTCAGGGCGTCGATGAAGTCATCCAGACCTTCGCCCTGCATCACCTTTTCAAGGGTGTAACTGGTCAGGTTGATGCGGTGGTCGGTCACCCGGCCCTGCGGGAAGTTATAGGTGCGGATCCGTTCCGAGCGGTCCCCGGAGCCGACCTGCGACCGCCGGTCCGCCGAGCGCTCGGCATCCAGCCGCCGCCGCTGCTCGTCATACAGTTTCGCCCGCAGCATCGACATCGCCTTGGCGCGGTTCTTGATCTGGCTGCGCTCTTCCTGACAGGCCACGACCACGCCGGTCGGGACATGGGTGATGCGGACTGCGGAATCGGTGGTGTTCACATGCTGCCCCCCGGCTCCCTGCGAGCGGTAGGTGTCAATCCGCAGATCATTTTCATTGATCTGCACGTCAACCTCCTGCGCCTCCGGCAGCACTGCCACCGTCGCCGCCGAGGTGTGGATCCGGCCGCCGGATTCCGTCTCTGGCACCCGTTGCACCCGATGGGCACCGGACTCATACTTCAGGCGACCGAAAACGTTGCGCCCGGTAATCTGGGCCACCGCTTCCTTATATCCTCCCAATCCGGTCTCGTTGACGTCCATCACCTCAAACCGCCAGCCTTTACTGGCCGCATAACGCTCATACATCCGCAGCAGACTGGCGGCGAACAGGGCGGCTTCCTCGCCCCCGGTTCCAGCCCGGACTTCCAGAATGGCGTTGCGCTCATCCACCTCATCCTTCGGCAGCAAGGCCAGACGGACGGCCTGCTCCATCTCCGGGATCAGCTTCTTCAGGCGATGGAACTCTTCCTCCGCCAGATCCTTCATGTCCGGGTCGGCCATCAGGGCCTCGGCATCGGCAAAGTCGGCCTGAACCTTGCGGAAGGCACGGATCTGCTCCACCACCGGATCAAGATCCGACAGCTCTTTCGACAGCTTCGCGATATCGGCCTTCGGGTCGTGGGCCAGCAGATCGCTCAGTTCATCATGCCGGGCCAGAACCCGGGTCAGCTTTTCATCCAGAGACACGCGGTGTCATCCTTCGTCTTCATTGTCCGCCGGAGCCGTGCCGCCCCGGTGTCGTATCGCGCCGGAAGGCTGGAACAGCCGCAGCAGAAGCGCCTCGGCCTGTGCCGCCTGCGCCCGTTCCTCCGCCGATCCTGCCGCCAGATGACGCAGAACCTCCGACGGACCGTGCAGCAGCCGCGCCACCAACAGGTGGGTGGCTTTTTCCGCATCGGGGTGCCCGTCATGCAAAATCCGCTGCCGCTCCGCCTCAAACAGCCGGTGCAAAGCCGCAATAGCGGGAACGGCGGCCCGCTCCGCCTGCGCCTTCAGGAAACCTTCGACTTCAGCGGTGATGATCCCCCACGCTGCCGAGGTTGCGGCCTCCCGCCGGGACAGGCCCTGATGGGCCACCCGCTCCAGATCTTCCAGATCATAGAGAAATGCGTTGGAGATACGGTTGACTGCCGGTTCCACATCGCCGGGAACGCCGACATCCAGAAACAGGATCGGCTTTTGCCGCCGCTGCTTCAGGGCGGCGGTCACCGCTTCCGGCGTTACCGCCGGGGTCCGGCTGCCGATGGAGGTCACCACCACATCCGCCTCGGCAATCAGCCGGGACACCTGATCAAACGGCACAGGTTGGCCGCCAAGGGTCCGGGCAATCTGTTCAGCCCGCACCGGACGGCGGGCGGTGACCATCAGGCGCTGCACACCGGCGGCCTGAAGAGCCTCCACCGTCAGGGGGCCGATATCGGCCCCCCCGGCCAGCAGGACCGTACAGCGCTTCAGATCACCGAACAGGTCCCGGGCCGTCTGCACCGCAGACGAGGTGACCGAAACCGGACCTTCCGCGATGGTGGTTTCGTGCCGGACCCGCTTGGCCGCGGAAAAAGCCGCCTGCACGCAGGTATCCAGATCGCCACTGAGAAGACCGGCATCCCGCGCCATGCGATGGGCGGCCTTCACCTGCCCCAGTACGTGCGGCTCCCCGACAATCATGCTGTCGAGCGATGCCGCCACCGCGAACAGATGCCGCAGGGCATCAACCCCGGTCAGGGCATAGACATGCCCGGCCAGATCGGTTTCATCCCGTCCGGCCCGGCTGGCAAAAAAACGGGTCATGGCGGCAAGGGTGGCTGCACTGTCATCCCCGCAGCCAATCAGTTCCACCCGGTCACAGGTGGACAACAGAATAGTATCGGTCAGGCCAAGGGCCCGCGCCTCCGACAGGGCCTGCGGCATGACCGGGTCATCCACCGCCAGCGCGTCCCGCAGGGACAGGGCGCTGGACCGGTGGTTGAGGCCGACAATGCAGAGCCGGGCGGCGGCGCGGTGGGTCATCCCTCCGGCCCCTGCCCGATCCTAGCGGAACCGGGCGAGATCCGTTTCCAGAGCCGCCAGCGGCACCAGAACCTGCTCGCCGCTGTCCAGATCACGGACCGCCGCCGCACCCTGCTTCAGCTCATCCTCGCCGAGGATTACGGCGACCCGGGCGTTGACGGTGTTGGCCCGCTTCATCCGTTTTTTCATGTTGCCGGAATAGGCCAGATCCACCGCATACCCGGCCCGGCGCAGACGGCCGGTGATGGCATCGGCTTCCCCTTCCGCCGCATCCCCCATCGGGATGACAGCAATCGGGCGGGCCTTACCCGGCACATCAGCCAGCAACAGGGCCAGACGTTCGATGCCACCGGCCCAGCCAACGCCGGGGGTGGAGGGACCGCCCATGGCCTCGATCAGGCCATCATACCGGCCACCGGCCAGAACCGTCCCCTGCGCCCCAAGGGCGGTGGTGACGAATTCAAAGGCGGTGTGACAGTAATAATCCAGACCGCGCACCAGCTTCGGGTTGACCACATAGGAAATGCCATGGGCGGTCAGGCCAGCCTGAACGGTCTCGAAGAAAGCGCGGGATTCCGCATTCAGGCTCTCTTCCATCTTCGGGGCCTCGGCGATCAGGCGGCGGTCGCCTTCATCCTTGGAATCCAGAATCCGCAGCGGGTTCTTGTCCAGCCGCACCTTGCTGTCGTCGGACAGATCATTGCGGTACGGGGTCAGGAATTCCACCAGACGGTCACGGTAAGCGGCCCGGCTGGCGGTATCGCCCAGCGTGTTCAGCTCCAGCGTCACCTGCCCTTTCAGGCCAAGCGCATCAAGAATGTGCGAGGCGAGAACCAGTACTTCCACATCCGCCTTCGGGGTATCGGCACCGATCAGCTCCACCCCGATCTGGTGGAACTGGCGTTGACGGCCCTTCTGCGGGCGTTCGTAGCGGAACATCGGCCCGGCATAGAACGCCTTGAACGGCACCTGCTGCTGCAACCCGTTGGAAACGAACGCCCGGCAGACGCCCGCCGTCCCTTCCGGGCGCAGACAGAGCTGATCGCCGGACCGTTCAAAGGCATACATTTCCTTGGAAACGATGTCCGAGGTTTCTCCGATGGTGCGGGTGAACACCTCGGTGAATTCAAAGATCGGGGTGATGACCTCTTCGAAGCCATACAGACCGGCAATGCCCTTCGCCCGTTCGATCACGGCGTGATGGCGGCGCATGTCTTCGAACAGGAGGTCATGCGTACCACGAACAGGTTGCAGGGAAGCCACGATCCGTACTCCGTTATCTGAGAAACAAATAAAGAAAGATATTATTCTGCGGCAGACGGCTTGTCAGCCGCCATTGCCGCCTCGGCCTTGGCCGCTTCCACCGCCGCAGCCTTCTTTTCAATCAGCTCCACCAGATGATCGACCATCTGCTCGGTGCTGGTCTGGTGATCCTGCCGTCCGGCCAGATAGACCATGTGGGTGCCGTTGCCGCCGCCGGTCAGGCCGATGTCGGTTTCCCGCGCCTCGCCGGGGCCATTGACGATACAGCCGATGATCGACAGGGTGATCGGGGTCTGGATATGGGCGACGCGGTCTTCCAGCATCGCCACCGTCTTGATCACGTCAAACCCCTGCCGGGCACAGGACGGGCAGGACACCACCCGCACCCCACGATGGCGCAGATCCAGCGACTTCAGGATATCGAAGCCGACCTTCACTTCCTCTTCCGGCGGGGCCGACAGCGACACCCGGATGGTATCGCCGATGCCGGACCACAGCAGCATGCCGAGCCCGATGGAGGACTTGACGGTGCCGCCGCGCAGGCCCCCGGCCTCGGTGATGCCAAGGTGCAGCGGATAATCGCAGGCTTCGGCCAGTTCCTGATAGGCGGCAACCGCCAGAAACACGTCAGAAGCCTTGACGCTGATCTTGAAATTGAAGAAGTCGTTGTCTTCCAGAATGCGGATATGGCGACGGGCGCTTTCCACCATCGCCGCCGGGTTCGGTTCGCCGAACTGCTCCAGAAGATCCCGCTCCAGCGACCCGGCATTGACACCGATCCGCATCGAGCAGTTGTAATCCTTGGCCGCCTTGATGACGTCCCGCACCCGCTGCTCTGACCCGATGTTACCGGGATTGATCCGCAGGCAGGCAGCTCCGGCCTCGGCAGCCTCAATCGCACGCTTATAGTGGAAGTGAATATCCGCCACGATCGGCACCGGGGATTCCCGGACGATTTCCTTCAGCGCCGCCGTTGACGCCTCATCCGGGCAAGACACCCGGACAATATCCGCCCCGGCTTCCGCCGACTTCAGGATCTGGGCCAGCGTCCCTTTCACATCATGGGTCAGGGTATTGGTCATGGTCTGCACCGAAATCGGTGCACCACCGCCAACCGGGACCGAACCCACAAAAATCTGGCGCGACTTACGGCGGAGAATCTGACGGTATTCGGGAGCGCTGCTCATGACGGGCCTGCTGTGAACGCGACGGGGAGTTTGCCCCGGACCCGACGGCACAGGGGCCGACGACACCGGGGACACGCGCTATATAGCCTGTCCCCGGTCCGGGCGGAACCCCGGACCGCCCCTGTCGCAGGAGAATACGGCCCGGGTGTTCCCGATTATTGAGCGGCACCCGCCTTCAGGGCCTCGGGCTGCAACGGAATCCCTTTCCGCACTTCCCCCGCCTTCCCCAGCGTCGGCAATGTCTTGCCATCGACCACGATATCCAGACCTCCGGCGTTCCCGGTCATCAGCTCCAGCCCCCCTTGGTTGGGAACCATGTAGCTGTCGCCCTTGCGCAGCAGGCGGCTCATCAGCAGACCGTCAGCGTTGCGGACCTGAACCCAGGAGTCAGCCCGGGCCCGGAGGACGACACGGGCCCCGCCGTTTTCCTCGCCGAAGACCCGGCCCTGAGAGGAAGCCCCATCCGCGCCCGCATCGGTTCCCTGCCGTTCCACCGGGGCCGTGGTCGGTTCAACCCGCGCCGGGGTGGCTGCGAGAGCCGGAGAGGCGGCCGCCGGAGCCGGTGGCGTCGGTGCAGCAGAGGGTTGGGACGGAAGCGCCGCCAGAGGAGAGGCAGGTGCCGTAACAGGCTTCCCCGCAGCGGCCGGAGCCGGAGGCACAACTGGAGCGGGCGACTGTGCTGTCGGCTTGGCAGGTGCGGCTGCGGTCTGCGCCGCCGGAGCGGAGGCCGGAGCGGAGGCCGGAGGCACCGCCGGAACGGAAACAGGGGCAGCCGTGACCGGCTTTGCGGCCGGGACGGCAGCCGGAGCAGGAGGGGTCGCCGGAGAAGACGGATGCGCCGCTGAGGGCGGAACCACGGGCTTCACCGCCGGAAGAACCGCCGGAGCTGACCCCGTTGCGGGGGCTGCCGGAACTGATGGCAGGGCCGCCGTCGGGGCAGGCAGCGGAGCCACGGCGGCAGGCGGATCTTCGTGCTCCTCAGCCGGAGGCTCAATATCAGCCTCAGCAGTGCTGATCGGTTCCTGTGCCGTTTCCGAATGCGCCGGTTTTGCCGGAGCCGCAGGCGGCGGCGGTGCCGGAGGAACAACCACCGGGGCAACCACCGGGGTTACCGGAGCAGGCGGCGCTGCCGGGGCGACGGCAACCTGCGGGGCCGGAGCCGGGCTCTGGGAGGCCGGAGCAATCACCGGTTCCCGCTTCAGCGCATCTTCCGCATCCGGGGTGCTGCGCATCAGCGCGGCAATCCGGTCCGGGATATCCTGCACCACGTCGGCCAAGGGCTTGTCGGGGCTGCCGACATAATGCCACACACCGTAAACAACGCCCAACATCGCCACCCCTGCCAGAAGCAGGGACCGGGACGGCAGACCGCTTTCAGCAGCCGGGACCGGAAAAGACAGTTCATTCCCGACCTTGCCGACCGCGCCCTCTTCCTTGAAACGGCGGGCGATCTCAAGCCCGTCAAGGCCGAGATATTCAGCATAGGCCCGGACAAACCCGTTGGCATAGGCAGCCCCGGGAAGATCCTGATACCGGCCCTCTTCGATCGCTTCCAGAAACTGGTACCGGATCCGCAGGCGCTCTGCCACATCGCGGAGGTTCTGGCGGCTTTCCTCCCGCGCAGCCTTCAGCAGGCGGCCGACTTCTCCGGTTTTTCCCGTCATCTGGTTTTCAGCGGTCATTCTGATGATCCCGGTGCTGAGCCCGCTTTCAGGCCCGTTTAACTTGCGAGGGCAACGCTAACAAATGCCCCCAGCCGCCGCAACAGTTACCGCTGCGCCGGACGGGCATCCGCCATGACACGATCATGAATTAAAACAATAATCACCCACAGAGGTGCCGCCCGTGGTCAGCTGAGGCGGATGCCCATGTCCACCGCATAGTTCCGCAACCGGGACCGCAGGGAATGCGGGGCCGTTTGCAGCTGCTGTGTGACATAATCGCGCACCCGACCCAGATCGGCAGAGCGCAACGCCACTTTGACCGGGCCAAGGCCGGAGGCCGACATCGACAGGGTCTTCACCCCCAGCGCCGCCAGCGTCACCGCCTCCAGCGGACGCCCTGCCATCTCACCGCAGACCGAGCAACTTACTCCGGCCTCGTTACAGGCATCGATAATCTGCTTCAGCACACTCAGGGCCGCAGGAGACAGCACGTCATACCGCTCCGACATGCGCGGATTGCCCCGGTCGCAGGCGAACAGAAACTGCATCAGGTCGTTGGAGCCGACAGACAGAAAGTCGATTTCCGGCAACAGTGCCTTGAGCTGCCAGACCAGCGCCGGAACCTCCAGCATGGTGCCAACCTTCAGCGACTGCGGGATAAACCCGGCTCCCGCCTGCTCTTCCAGCTCCATTTTCAGGATTTTCTTCGACTGGAGCAGTTCATCCACTTCGGCAACCATCGGGAACATCACCCGCAGTTCCCGCCCGCTGGCCGCCTGAATCAGCGCCCGCAGCTGTTCGCGCAGGATTGCCGGGCGGTCCAGCGTGATGCGGATCGACCGCCAGCCCATGGCCGGGTTATCTTCCGGGGTGCCATGCCAGTACGGCAGAACCTTGTCAGACCCGACATCAAGGGTCCGGAACACCACCGGGCGACCGTTGGCCTGATCCAGAATTTTGGAATACAGGGCCCGCTGCGACGATACATCCGGCAGCGAGGGGCGGGCCATGAACGGCAGTTCAGTCCGGTACAGACCAATTCCGCTGGCCCCGGTTTCATCCAGATGCGGCAGGTCGATCATCAGCCCGGCATTCAGCATCAGCGACACTTCCGTGCCGTCCAGCGACACCGCCGGAACATCCCGGAGCTGGGCGTATTCAGCCTGCTTCCGACGATAGACTTTCAGGGACTTGGTGAACTGCCGCCGCACATCCTCCGACGGACGGACAAAAACCTGCCCGTGGGTGCCGTCAATGATCACCGGGTCCCAAGGTTCGACGATCGAGAAAATGTTCTCAATCCGGGCCACCACGGGAATTCCCAGTGCCTTGGCAACAATCACCGCATGCATGGTGCGGGAGCCTTCTTCCATCACCAGACCACGGAGTTTGGTGCGGTCGTAGTCAAGAAGCTCCGTCGGCCCCAGATTACGGCAGATCAGAATGGCATCATCCGGCAGATCACGGGCTCCACCCTGCCCGTCTTCCCCCACCAGATGACTGAGCAGACGGTTGGCCAGATCTTCCAGATCGTGCAGGCGTTCGCGCAGATAGGGATCCGTCACCTGCTGCATGCGCACGCGGGTGTCGTCATGCACCTTCACCACCGCCGCCTCGGCCGTCAGGCCGGTGCGGATGGCATCAGACATTTTGTTCCGCCAGCCGTTGTCCTGCGCGAACATCCGGTAGGCATGAAGAACATCAAGAAAATCGGTGTCGCTGGCGTCGTCCGCCGCCAGCATGGCATCGACCTGCGTGCGCAGGGCCGACAGGGCGGTTTTCAGCCGCTCCAGCTCCAGCTCCGGGTCTTCCGCCACCAGCTTTTTGACGCGGATCTGCGGCTGGTGCAGCACCACGGTGCCGATACCGACACCGGGGGCCAGACCGGCCCCTTCCAGACGCAGCGGCAGCAGACCGATCCCGTCAGCCGGAATCAGTTCGTCACGGCTGACCACCTCCGCCGTCGCCATCAGTTCCGCCACAACCATCGAAATGGTTTCAAGCGTCTCGACCTCGACGTCAGAATAGACCCGTTCCTCGCGGTTCTGGACGACCAGAACGCCGATCACGCGCGACCCGCGCACCACCGGCACCCCGACGAAGGAATGGAACAGTTCTTCACCGGTTTCCGGGCGATAGGCGAACGATGGATGCGACCACGCATCCGCCAGAGCCACCGCCCGGCCATGGGCCGCCACCTCGCCGACCAGACCTTCACCGACGCGCAGGCGGGTCTGGTGCACCGCAGTCTGCTTCAGACCTTCGGTGGAAAACAGCTCCAGCACTTCCCCGGCACGCATGACGTAGATGGAACACACATCCGCCCGGAAAGAGTCGGCAATGGCATGGGTGACCTTATCGAGCCGGGTCTGGGTATCCCCGGTCCCGGCCATGACGTCCCGCAGGCGGGCCAGCAGGCGGCGTGCGATGTCGGCGTCTGTGGTCATTCTGCCCGCCTCCTTTCCGGCGAAGGGTCAGTGCTGGAAAGCGGCAGCCTCAGGAGGCCGCCCGCAGCTGCAACGCGGTAACAGCCTGATCAACCAGCTCTTTAATGATATCCACTGTAGGCTGTTCCTGGGTCACAAGTCCAACACTCTGACCGGCCATCACCGAACCATTCTCGATATCGCCATCAATCACGGCCCGGCGCAGCGCCCCGGCCCAGAAATGTTCAATCTCCAGCTGGGCTTCTTTCTGATCGAGCTCACCCTTATTGAAGCGCTCGATCACCACCCGCTGGGTTTCCATGAACAGGTCCGTGCCCTTATTAACCAGCGCCCGCACCGGAATCACCGGGAAACGGGCATCCAGCTGCACGGTCGGCATCGCGTCCCGGGCATTGGCCTTCAGGAAGGCCTTCTTGAAGTTCTCGTGGGCAATACATTCCGTCGCACAGACGAATCGGGTGCCAAGCTGCACCCCCGCCGCCCCCATCTCCAGATAGGAAACGATGGCCTCGCCACGCCCGATTCCGCCAGCCACGAACACCGGAACATCGCGGATCACCGGCAGGATTTCCTGCGCCAGCACACTGGTCGCCACCGGCCCGATATGACCACCGGCTTCCGATCCCTCGATCACCAGCGCATCAGCGCCGGAGCGGACCAGCTTTTTCGCCAGCACCACCGCCGGAGCAAAGCAGATCACCTTGGCACCGCCATCCTTGGCCCGCTTGATCGACGCACCGCTGGGCAGGCCACCGGCCAGCACCACATGCGACACCTTGTTGGCAAGGCAGACGTCAATCAGGGCATCCAGCTGCGGATGCATGGTGATCAGGTTGACGCCAAACGGCTTCACCGTCAGGGCCTGCGTGCCCTTGATCTCGGCATCAAGAAGGTCGGGCGACATGGACCCACAGGCGATAACCCCGAAGCCCCCGGCGTTGGAGATCGCCGCCACCAGATGGCGTTCCGAGACCCAGGACATCGCGCCGCCGAGAATAGCGACCTCCGTCCCAAGAAAATCCCGGCCCCGGCTCCACAGCGAGGAGAGTTGCGCCTGTGCGTCCATGCTTGCCCTCTTTATCAAGGTTTATTGTGTTTTTAGGGTTCCGGCAGGCTGTTACGCCGCATCCATCCCGTAGGCGGTATGCAGGGCACGGACGGCCAGTTCGGTGTATTCCTCGGCGATCAGGACCGAAACCTTGATTTCGGAGGTCGAGATCACCTGAATGTTGATGCCCTTGGCCGACAGAGCCTGGAACATGGTCTGCGCCACACCGGCATGGCTGCGCATGCCGACGCCGATCACCGACACCTTGACCACATTGGCATCAGCCCACAGGTCTTCATAGCCCAGCTCGCCCTTCTTTTCGGCCAGCACCTTGACGGCACGGTCGAGATCGCCCTTGGAGACGGTGAAGGTCATGTCGGTGGCACCGCCACCGTGCGAAACGTTCTGCACAATCATGTCGACGTTGATGTTGGCCGCGGTCAGCGGACCGAAAATGGCCGCAGCCACGCCCGGGCGGTCAGCGACCTTCACCAGGGTGATCTTGGCTTCGTCACGGGAATAGGCGATGCCGCTGACGAGTTCCTGTTCCACGATTTCTTCCTCATCGCAAATGATGGTGCCGGGGGCGTCGGAGAAGCTGGAGCGGACCTGCACCCGCACGCCATGCTTCATCGCCATTTCAACCGAACGGACCTGCAGGACCTTGGCGCCAAGGGACGCGCTTTCCAGCATTTCCTCGTAGGTGATCTTATCAAGCTTGCGGGCCTTGGCGACAATCCGCGGATCGGTGGTGTAAACCCCGTCGACATCGGTGTAAATGTCGCAGATATCCGCCTTCAGGGCCGCCGCCAGCGCCACTGCCGACGTATCGGAGCCGCCACGGCCCAGCGTGGTCACCCGGTTATCCGGGCCGATGCCCTGGAACCCGGCGACAACCGCCACCTGACCGTCCTGCATCCGCCGGATCAGATCATCCGTCTCGATCTCGGTGATGCGGGCCTTGGAATGGGCACCGTCGGTGCGGATCGGAATCTGCCAGCCCATCCACGACCGGGCATTGACGCCGATTTCCTGCAACGCCAGCGCCAGCAGGCCGATGGTCACCTGTTCGCCGGTCGCGACCACCGCATCGTATTCGCGCGCATCATGCAGCGGCGCGATCTCGCGGCAATAGGCGACCAGTTTATTCGTCTCGCCCGACATGGCCGACACAACCACGGCCACCTCGTTGCCTGCGTCCACCTCGGCTTTGACACGGCGGGCCACGTTTTTGATACGGTCAACATCACCGACCGACGTGCCGCCGAACTTCATTACAATGCGGGCCATGGGAAGCGATCCCTTCAACAGATCAAAAATCATGCGCCATCGGTTGCCGTAACCGGCGGGCGGGTATACATACTCTGTCACCCTGCCTGACGCAAGGATTGCCCGGCGCATTCCGTGTCAAAAGTATAATGAAAGGAGTAGCCGATGGCCGATGTCCGCACCACCGCTTCACCGGAAGAAGTGGCCAAGTTTGAAGCCATGGCGGACTCCTGGTGGGATCCCAACGGAAAGTTCAAGCCGCTTCATACCTTTAATCCGGTCCGGCTGGAGTTTATCCGCGATGCGGCCGCCACCCGTTTCGGGCGGGAGATCGCTGCCGATCAGCCGTTCACCGGGCTGTCCCTCGTCGATATCGGCTGCGGCGGCGGCCTGCTGTCGGAACCGATGCGCCGTCTGGGCTTTGCCGTCACCGGCATTGATGCCACGGCCAAGAACATCGGCACCGCCTCCGTCCACGCGGAGAAGGTCGGACTGGATATTGATTACCGCGCCTGTCTGGCCGAGGATCTGGCGGCAGCAGGAGAAAAATTCGACGTCGTGCTGTGCATGGAAGTGGTGGAGCACGTCGCCGATGTTGACCTGTTTCTGACCACCTGCGCCCGGCTGGTCAAGCCCGGCGGCATGCTGGTCGGCGCTACTATGAACCGGACCATGAAGTCTCTGGTCATGGCGAAAATCGGGGCGGAATATATCCTGCGCTGGCTGCCGCGCGGTACCCACGACTGGAAGAAATTCCTGAAGCCCAGTGAGTTCGCCGCCGGTCTGCGCGCCGGGGGGCTTGAGGTCAACAGCCTGAAGGGCCTGACCTTCAATCCGCTGGAAAACAGCTGGTCTCTGACCGGCGACCTGTCGGTGAACTATCTGCTGACGGCAGTTCCCGCCGAATAAGACAGGCCGGATCAGACAAAAGGCTGCCCCGTTTTGACAGGGCAGCCTTTTGTCTGCGCAGACAGTTTTGCCTCAGCACACCGGCCGGTCATGCTGGAGGCTGGGCACCTTGCCACGGACCTCAGCCACCTTGGCGGCATCAATGCGGGCCATGATCAGCCCCGGCTCGGTCCCGGCATCGGCCAGCACATCGCCCCACGGGTCAACAATCACCGCATGGCCGTAGGTCTTCCGGTCATTGATGTGGGTGCCGGTCTGGGCCGGGCTGATCACATAACAGCCGGTTTCAATGGCGCGGGCCCGTTGCAGGATGTGCCAATGCGCCTCGCCGGTCACCTTGGTGAAGGCGGCCGGAATGGTCAGGAAATCCGCCCCGCCCTTGGCCAACGCCCGGAACAGATACGGAAAGCGGATATCATAGCACACCGCCAGCCCCAGACGGCCCCACGGCAGATCCACCACCGTCATGCTTTCGCCGGGGCGGAAGGTCGCTGATTCCCGGTAGCTTTCACCGTTATCAAGATCGACATCAAACATGTGAATCTTGTCGTAGGAGGCCACAACCTCCCCCACCGGATTGACCACATAGGTGCGGTTGGCCACCCGGTCACCGCCATCAACCCGGATCGCCAGCGTACCGCAGTGCAGCCACAGGTTCAGTTCCTTCGCCAGCGCCCGGAACCGGGCCAGACCGGGATGGTCTTCCTCAGAATAGGCTTTGGCCAGAATATTGGCCTTTCCCCATTCCATCATCACCACGTTTTCCGGCATGAACACCATATCGGCACCCTTCTCTTTCGCGAGACGGATCAGCCGTTCGGCTTCGGCGATATTCGCCGTCATGTCGTTCAGCGCATTGACCTGAATGCAGGCAGCGGTAAAAGCACCCTTGGTCATGGTATTTACGCCCCCAGCAGCGGATCAAGGCCGCCCTTGGCATCCAGCGCATGCAGGTCATCGCAGCCACCGATGTGCCTGCCATCGATGAAAATCTGCGGAACGGACGTCCGCCCGGCCCGCTGTTCCATTTCCGCTTTGCGGACGCTGTCGTGCAGCACGTCAATCTCGGTGTAGGCAGCCCCCTTCCGGTCCAGCAGGGCCTTGGCCCGGATGCAGTAGGGGCAATGCGACCACGTATAAATTTCGATAGAAGCCATCGTCAGTCCTGTCGGTCGGGGAGTTGGCGTCATAAAAACACCCTGACTGTAGAGAGTTTGCGGCCACAGGAAAAGGTGAAAGCCCGGCGGCAAGGCTGCCGCGCACCGGGTGCATGCCCCGCCCTATGGCCGCATCACCCGCGCCAGCGTCAGCACCGCCACATCCGCCGCCCCCGCCGCCCGCAGGGCACGGGCACAGGCCGACACGGTGGCGCCGGTCGTCAGAACATCATCCAGCAGAACAATCCGCTTTCCCGCCACCCGGGATGGCACAGTCACACGGAAGGCCGTGCGCACATTGTCTTGCCGCTGGCCCCGGCGCAGGGTTCCCTGTGGGGTGGTATGGCGGATCCGTTTCAGAACGGTCACATCGGCCGGCACCCCACACAGGGCCGAAAGGTGCCGGGCCAGAAGAGCCGACTGATTGTACCGCCGGAAAAACAGGCGTCGCCAATGCAGAGGGACCGGCACCAGCAGATCGGCCTCCGGAAGGAGAGCTCCGCCGGCGCGGTGCAGCCAGGCCGCCAGAACTGGCGCCATATGGGTGGCGTCCGCATGTTTGAAACGCAGGATCAGGTCCCGGCTGGCCGGTGTATAGGAAAATGCCGAGCGCGCCCGGCTCCAGACCGGGGGCTGCTTCAGGCAGGCACCGCACAGCAGGCCGGGCTGAGGAACGGAAACCCCGCAGCAGGGGCAGCCTTCCTCTCCCAGAAAGTCAACTTTGGAAAAACAGACCGCACACAGCCCCGGTGCCGCCCCCACCGTCTCGCCGCACCGCAGGCAGCGATGCGGCATAATCAGGCTGAGAGCAAACCGCAGGATCGGCCTGACGGGAGACAGCATCTGCCCTCACCCCGCTGCTGTGCAAACCCGGCTCAGCGCCGCCCGTAGCGGATAAAGTCGGTCCAGCAGCGTTCCACGGTCTCCAGATCGCGCATGGCATCGGTCAGCTTGGCATCCGGCAGGCCCAGAGCGTCCATCTCGGCGCTCAGATGCTTCTGGAGTTCCCGCATCCGCTCACACAGATCCATGCCCTTATCGGTCAGGCCAACCCGGATCGCCCGCCGGTCGTGGGAGCAACGCTCCTGCCCGATATAGCCGAGTTCCGTCAGCTTTTTGATGTTATAGGAAACGTTGGAGCCATGATAATAGCCGCGATCTTTCAGGTCCCGGATCACCACTTCCTCGGTTCCGATATTGGCCAGCAGCAGAGCCTGCACCGCGTTGATCTCTTCGATCCCCAGCCGCCGTAGCTCGGTCCGCAGGACATCAAGATAATGGCGGTGCAGACGCTCAATAATCTGCACCAGACCGAAAGTCGTATCGCTTAAGCCGGACATCTTACGCACTGACCCCATGCTGCCCAAAACTGCCACTACGGCTACTTACTCTCCACGCGGCGGGTCGACAAGAAAATTCGTAAAATTCACAGCAATCCGTCAGATTTAAACGACGTGTAGCCGGTTGGCGACAGAATGATGTGATCGTGAACGATCACCCCCAAAGGCAACGCCGCATCACGGATCTGCCGGGTCATGGCGATATCCCCTTTCGACGGCTGCGGGTCGCCGCTGGGGTGGTTATGCACCAGAATGATGGCACTGGCGGCCAGATCCAAGGCCCGCTTCACCACTTCCCGCGGATATACCGGCGTGTGGTCGATGGTCCCCTTCTGTTGCAACTCATCGGCGATCAATCTGTTCTTACGATCCAGAAACAGCAGCCGGAAGCACTCCTTTTCGCGGAAGGCCATCGTTGCATGCAGGTAATCAAGCAACCGGTCCCACGAGCCGAGGATCGGCCGCCCGACCACCTCTTCCCGCAACATCCATTGTGCCGCCGCAGCGGCGGCCTTCAGGGCCACGGCGGCGGACTCACCGGTGATCGGAATCAGCTGATCCGGCTCCGCTGTCAGCACCGCCCCGACAGACCCGAACCGGGCCAGCAGCTGCTTCGCCAGAGGTTTGACATCCTTGCGGGGAATCCCGAGGAACAGCAGCAGCTCCAGATATTCATAATCCTGCAACCCCTCCGGCGCTTCAGCCCGGACGGACGCGAGAAAGCGTTCTTTCAGGCGCTGCCGGTGGCCAGCGTGAAGGGGGGCAGGTGTCTCAGACATCGGAAGGATCCGGGCAGCAGATCAGGCATACGGCGGGCAATGCCAGCCCTTCGGCGACAGCGTGAAAATTTCACAGCCGTCCTCGGTAATGCCGATGGTGTGCTCAAACTGGGCGGACAGCGACCGATCCTTGGTCACGGCGGTCCAGCCGTCGGCCAGAACTTTCGTATCGGCCTTGCCGGAATTGATCATCGGCTCGATGGTGAAAATCATCCCCGGCTTCAGTTCCAGCCCGGTGCCGGGCGAGCCATAGTGCAGCACGCTCGGTTCGCAGTGGAACACCTGCCCGACGCCATGCCCGCAGAAGTCCTTGACCACCGAGAAGCGGTTGTCTTCGGCATAGGTCTGAATGGCATGGCCGATATCGCCCAGCGTCGCCCCGGGCTTAGCCGCCTCAATCCCCCGCATCAGGCACTCGTAGGTCACTTCCACCAGCTTGCGGGCCTTAACCCCGGGATTGCCGACGTAATACATGCGGCTGGTATCGCCATACCAGCCATTGACGATCGGGGTGACGTCAATGTTGATGATATCGCCATCATCCAGTTTCTTATCACCGGGGATCCCGTGACAGACGACATGGTTGACCGATGTGCAGACCGAACGCGGAAACCCCCGGTATCCGAACGGCCCGTTCGGGACCTTCCGCTCCTGAGTCCAGGCCACCACCAGATCATCAATCGCCGCCGTGGTAATCCCCGGAACGATATGGGGGGTCAGGTGGTCAAGCAGCTCGGCGGCAACGCGTCCGGCTTCCCGCATGGCAGCGAAGCCTTCCGGGCCATGCAGGGTGATTTCGGAGCGGCGGGCAGATCGGGTCATCGGGAGTCAGCTTTCAGCAGATCAAAAAACAGATGGATACGGGCACCGTCGGTTTATACGGTAACCGGCAGGGGCGCACCAACATCAATCCCCAGCGGACTGAGAGTGCAGGTGTAACAGAGCGCCTCCACACCGGCGGCACGGGCACGGCGCAGGGCTTCGGCATAAGTCGGATCAATGTCTTCCGCAATGGCAAACCGTTCCAGCCCGACCGCTGACCGCTGCACCATATACAGCATCACCGCCCGCTTGCCTTCAGCCACCATATCGGAAAGTTCCTGAAGATGCTTGGCCCCGCGTTCGGTGACGGCATCGGGGAACAGGGCAACCCCCTGCCCGCCCGCCATATCCCGGAACAGAGTGACGTTCTTCACCTCGACATAGCAGTCCGGGCGCCCGTCTGCGGTCAGGAAAACATCAATGCGGCTGTTCTTGCCGTATTTCACTTCCCGCTTCAGGCCGGTGTAACCGGTCAGTTCGGCAATGGCACCGGCCTGAATCGCCTCAGCCGCCAGTGCATTGGGATGGCTGGTGTTAACGCCGATCAGGGCCCCGTCCACCTCCACCATTTCCCAGGTGTACTTCAGCTTGCGCTCCGGGTTGCTGGCTGGCGACAGCCACACCCGCGACCCCGGGGTTGAGCAGCCGAGCATAGAGCCCGAATTGGCGGTGTGGGCGGTCACCACGGTCCCGTCATCCAGCGTAACATCGGCCATAAACCGCTTGTACCGCTTGATCAGGGTGCCGGAGATCAGGTCTGTTGAGAATTGCATGCAAATACCCTAGCCGTTTCCGCTGGTGTCGTCGAGAGGGCTGGACGCCTCCACACCGCAGACCTGCGCCCCCAGGGCTTCGGCAAGGCTGTGGGTGGCACTGCCCGGTTTCTTCGGCTGCGGCTGATTCTCTGCCGGGGCCCAGCCCAGCATCCACAGCACCTGAAAGGTTGCGGTAATCCGGCCGTCAGGGCCCGCATACCGCTCATGATACAGCTGCGCCGCCCGCAGCAGGGTGTTCCGGCGGGAAAAGGTTTTCCGCCGCTCCAACACGGCATTGCTTTCCCCCATGCCGCGCAGATCCTGCATCAGCTTCAGGGCGGAGCCATAGGTGACGGTGATGCGGTCGGTATCAACCACCGGCAGGGCAAAGCCAGCCCGCTGCAACAGCATCCCCAGATCCCGCACATCGGTCAGCGGGGATGTGCGGGGTGACAGCCCCCCCTCAAGCTCAACTTCGGCATCAACCAGACACTCCCGCAGCTCCTTGAGGGTTTCCCCCCCCAGCATGGCCCCGATGAACAGGCCATCCGGCTTCAGCGCCTGACGGATCTGGACGAAAGCCCCCGGAAGGTCATTGACCCAATGCAGGGCCAGCGAGGACAGGACCAGATCCAGCGTTCCGCTGGCAAACGGCAGCGCTTCTTCATCGCAGGCCACGGCAGGGCCACGGCTCCGGGCTGCAAAGGCCGGGGCCAGATCGGTGGAAATCAGGGTCTCAATGCCGTGCTGCCCGCGCAGGCGTGGGGCCAGAAGTCCGCCGTGGCTGCCGAGATCAACCGCAATGGGAAAGCTGCGGGTGATATCCTCAAGGCGCTCGGTCAAACGGTCGGCAACCTCTTCCGCCAGAAAGGAGAACTCCTGAAAGGCCCCTGCGGCGCGGGCCTGATGCCGGGATACCGCCCGACGGTCAAAGACCTGATGAACCAAAGCCCTGATCCTTTATCACCCCGGAACAGATGTCCCGGGATCCGCCTGTTTCAAAAGGGCGGGCACCCATGGCTGCCCGCCCCTGCATTCATCCGGGTATTCTGCGGAAAATCAGGCCGGGGCCTGCGTCTGCAACGCCAACGCATGCAGTTCCCCGCCCATCTTTCCCTTCAGCGCGGCATAAACCATCTGGTGCTGCTGCACGCGGCTCTTGCCGACAAACTCCTTGGAAATCACCAGCGCGGCATAGTGATCGCCATCGCCCCGCAGGTCTTCGATGGTCACATCGGCATCCGGCAGCGCTTCCTTGATCATCTTTTCGATATCGGCGGCATCCATGGCCATGGTCTGTCTCCCTCTGAAGCGCATTTGGTTTTATGCGGTTAGATAACCGCTTCTAAGACTACACTGTTTTCCCCGCTGAACGGCAGCAGGAAATGCAACGGGCCGGAACAGGGAGCCGAAACGGAGGGCCGGAACGGCAGATGCCCCGCCCGATGGCCGGTGCTGACGCACTGGAGATAGCCATCGGACGGGGCATCAGCAAGGGGTAATCCCTCCCCCGGTCCCATCATGGAGCCGGAGGGGGTGCCACATCAGGCACCGTGGGACATGTACTCAGGCAACCAGGCTTCGTTGGCATCGCGCAGGGCCTTAACCGGCACGGCAACACCACCGTTGACCGACAGAGCATCACCGCCGGTGACGCCGATCTTCACCGCCGGAACCCCGGCAGCGGCAGCCTGCGCCAGCACCGCATCAACCTTCGCGGCATCAACGGCAACCACATAACGGGCCTGATCTTCACCGAACAGCGCCGCATGCAGCGGGCCGCCGAAATCGACGGTCAACGCCGCGCCGATGCCCGAGGACATCGCCATTTCGGCAACCGCCACCAGCAGACCGCCATCGGCAATGTCATGCACGGTATTGGTATCACTCGCCGTGATCACGCCACGGACAAAGTCACCGACCTTGCGTTCCAGCACCAGATCCACCGGCGGCGGAGCACCTTCTTCACGACCGGCGATTTCACGCAGGTACAGGGACTGACCCAGCCAGCCCTTGCGATCGCCCTGCCCGAACAGCACCAGAACCTGACCTTCGGCCTTGAACGGAATGCTGGCAGTCTTGTCGAGGTCATCAACCAGACCGACGCCACCGATGGCCGGGGTCGGCAGAATGGCCTGACCGGCGGTTTCGTTGTACAGCGAGACGTTGCCCGACACGACCGGATAGTCCAGCGCGATACAGGCTTCGCCGATGCCCTGACAGGCCCCGACGAACTGGCCCATGATCTCCGGCTTTTCCGGGTTGCCGAAGTTCATGTTGTCGGTGATCGCCAGCGGACGGCCACCGACGGCGGTGATGTTACGCCAGGTTTCGGCCACGGCCTGCTTGCCGCCCTCGACCGGATCGGCCTTCACATAACGCGGGGTGCAGTCTGTGGTCACGGCCAGACCACGGTTGGACCTGTGCAGGCGCACCACACTGGCATCGCCACCCGGGCGGCCGACGGTGTCGCCCATCACCATGTGGTCGTACTGTTCCCAGATCCAGCGGCGGCTGGCGAGGTCCGGCGAGGCGATCAGACGGGCCAGAGCCTCGTTCCACGCCAGCTCGGTCACGTCAGACGGCTGAACTTCCGGTGCCTTCGGGGTCGGAATCCACGGACGGTCATATTCCGGGCTGGCAGCGGCCAGCGGATCAATCGGCAGGTCACCGACCACTTCGCCGTGCCACTTCAGCACCATCCGGCCGGTATCGGTCAGGGTGCCGATAACGGCAAAGTCCAGTTCCCACTTTTCGAAGATGGCGCGGGCCATGTCTTCCTTGCCGGGCACCAGCACCATCAGCATGCGTTCCTGCGACTCCGAGAGCATCAGCTCATACGGGGTCATGCCGGTTTCACGCATCGGCACCTTGTCCAGCTCCAGCTCCACGCCCATGCCGCCCTTGGACGCCATTTCGAAGGAGGAGGAGGTCAGACCGGCAGCGCCCATGTCCTGAATGGCGACGATGGCATCGGTGGCCATCAGTTCCATGCAGGCTTCGATCAGCAGTTTTTCGGTGAACGGGTCGCCGACCTGCACGGTCGGGCGCTTTTCCTCGGAATCCGCATTGAATTCCGCCGAGGCCATGGTGGCCCCATGAATACCGTCGCGGCCGGTCTTGGAGCCGACATACACCACCGGATTGCCGATCCCGGCAGCGGCGGAATAGAAAATCTTATCCTGCTGGGCGACGCCAACGGTCATGGCGTTGACGAGGATGTTGCCGTTGTAGGAGGAGTGGAAGTTCACTTCCCCGCCAACGGTCGGCACGCCGACGCAGTTGCCATAACCACCGATGCCCGACACCACGCCGGACACCAGATGGCGGGTCTTGGCGTGGTCCGGCGAGCCAAAACGCAGGGCGTTCAGGTTGGCGACCGGACGGGCCCCCATGGTGAACACGTCGCGCAGAATGCCGCCGACACCGGTCGCCGCACCCTGATAGGGTTCGATGAACGACGGGTGGTTGTGGCTTTCCATCTTGAAGATGGCGGCCAGATTTTCCCCGATGTCGATGACACCGGCGTTTTCACCCGGACCGCAGATGACCCACGGCGCCTTGGTCGGCAGGGTCTTCAGCCACTTCTTCGAAGACTTGTAGGAGCAGTGCTCCGACCACATCACCGAGAAGATGCCCAGTTCGGTCAGGTTCGGCTCGCGGCCCATAATGTCGAGCACGAGCTTGTATTCATCGGCGGTCAGCCCGTGCTGAGCGACGATTTCAGGGGTGATCTTGCTCATTACGACAGGGCCTCCACCAGAGCGTCAAACATCGGCTTGCCGTCAGCGCCGCCAAGCTTCGGCTCGATCAGGCGTTCCGGGTGCGGCATCATGCCGAGCACGGTGCCCTTCCCGTTGACGATCCCGGCAATGTTGTTACGGCTGCCGTTGATGTTGGTGGCGTCGGAGACCGTGCCATCGGCACCGGCATAGCGGAAGGCAACCTGCCCGTTGCCCTCAATCCGCTTCAGCAGCTCGTCATCGGCAAAGAAGTTGCCGTCATGATGGGCGACCGGGAAACGCACCACTTGCCCCTTGGTGTAAGGGCGGGTGAAGGCGGTTTCGGTGTTTTCGACCTTCAGGTGCACATCGCGGCAGATGAACTTCAGGTCACGGTTGCGCATCAGCGCACCGGGCAGCAGACCGGCTTCGGTCAGGATCTGGAAGCCGTTGCAGACGCCCAGAACGCGCACGCCCTTTTCGGCCATGCGCTTCACTTCACGCATCACCGGGCTGTGGGCGGCCATGGCGCCGGACCGCAGGTAATCCCCGTAGGAGAACCCGCCGGGGACGGCGATCAGGTCAAGACCCTGCGGCACTTCGGTTTCCCGGTGCCACAGCATGATCGGGGCCTTGCCCGAACTTTTTTCCAAGGCCACTGCGAGGTCACGGTCGCAGTTGGAACCAGGGAAGACAATGACGGCGGCTTTCATGTCACGTCTCGCTTCAATATCAGTGGATTGAGAAGTCAGCGCAGGGGGTCGGCGAGCCACGGAACATCCTCCGGCTCCGCCTCCGGCATCCGCGCCGATCAGCCCTCGATGGAGATGGCGTAGTTCTCGATCACGGTATTGGCGAGCAGTTCCTTGCACATCCGCTCGACGGCCTCACGGGCCTTGGCGGCATCGGTTTCCGCCAGATCGAGTTCAATGTACTTGCCCTGGCGCACGTCATCGACGCCAGAGAAACCGAGCGAACCCAGAGCATGCTGAATCGCCTTGCCCTGCGGGTCGAGAACGCCGTTCTTCAGAGTGACGTGTACCTTGGCCTTCACGGGAAAATCCTCTCGTCAGGAAAGATCAAAAAATGGAAAGGGGGAGAAACAGGGGGAACAATAGGCGAAGGGGCCGCGCACGGCGGCCCCTGTCGTCTTTACTGCATGGTTGCCGGACCCGGCATATCACGCGGGCCACCTTCCGGCATGATGCCGAGGCGACGGGCAACTTCCTGATAAGCCTCTTCCACACCGCCCATATCGCGGCGGAAGCGGTCCTTATCCATCTTCTCGTTGGTCTTGGTGTCCCACAGGCGGCAGTTATCCGGGCTGATCTCGTCAGCCAGAATGATCTGCACTTCCCCGTTTTCGTGCTGCACCCGGCCAAATTCCAGCTTGAAGTCAACCAGCTTCAGGCCGATGCCGAGGAACAGACCGGACAGGTAGTCATTGACGCGCAGGCTGAGGGACAGGATCTCGTCGAGTTCCTGGATGGTTGCCCAGCCGAAAGCCGTGACATGCTCTTCCGACACCAGCGGATCGCCGAGGGCATCGTTCTTGTAATAGTACTCGACGATGGAACGCGGCAGCTGTGTGCCTTCCGGAATCGCGAAACGCTTGCTGATCGAACCCGCGGCAATGTTACGGATCACCACTTCGATCGGGATGATCTCCACTTCCCGCACCAGCTGCTCCCGCATGTTCAGGCGACGGATAAAGTGGGTCGGCACGCCGATTTCGCCCAGCTTCTGGAACAGGTACTCGGTGATGCGGTTATTCAGCACCCCTTTCCCGGTGATGGTGCCCTTCTTCTGATTGTTGAAGGCAGTGGCATCATCCTTGAAGTACTGAACGATGGTCCCCGGCTCCGGCCCTTCGAACAGGATCTTGGCCTTGCCTTCGTAAATCTGCTTGCGACGTACCATGGAGCGGTGTCCGGCTGTGGTCCCGGCAGCGGCACACCCCGCCGCGACCGGATGAACTGAGGGGAAAGACGACCGCGCGGCTGTAAAACCGATAGCCTGACCGCGCATTGTCTCCTGATTCGAGTGCGGTATAGCAGGTGTCGGCCCGCCCGACAATGATTGCGACGCGCTTTATGACAGAAGAACAGCCATTCGGTCCGGGAATGACTCAAAAGATCCGGTTTCAGACAGAATCTTCCACATTGCCCGCCGGTGCTGGCGTGGCGGCCTTTCCTGCGGCTTTACGGACCCTGCCCTTCCCCGGTGCCCTGCCCGGTTTTTCCTTGACCGGGGCCGGGCCGGTAACGGCCTCAGCCTTCGCGGGCTCAACCACATCCGATTCGGCAGCCGCCACACTCTCGTCCGCCTCATCCTTCGGCGGCCCCTTATAGTCCTTCACCCCTTGCATCAGGGCGTAGCAGGCAAGGCGGACATATTTAGGGATATCAACGCTTTCGCCGTCCCGCTCGCCCTTTTCGTAATACTGGACGACCCGGCGTTTCAGGCCAAGGGCTTCGGCGGCATCTTTCTGCGACAGATCCATCGCCTTACGCCAGCGGCGGAAATCCTTCGGTGACATCGTAGCCATGCGGCGCTCCGGTCAAAAAGGGCAGAGGACTGTATGATGCAGGCAGAGCATCAAGAAGTCATTTCAAAACAGGGATGTACTGTGTTTCCCGAAGGAACTCACGGTACCGGTGGCAACTTTAGGCGCACTTAGTGCATAATGTCTATTGAATTTTGCGCACTGTATGCGCATATTAAGAGCGTACAGGGTGCGCACATTCCCCACAGAACCCTGCCCCTGACACCACCCCACAAACAAGCAAAACCAAAACAAACAACAAAAGCCATAAGGAGACCACACCATGGTCCGCACCACCCTCGCCCCCCTGACCCTGACCGGCGTTCCCCACAACACCGCTTTCGGGCCGGTCAGCGCCCTTGATGGCACCCCCGCGCTGGTTTACCGCTGCACCACCGACGACGGCGTATTCTGGCTGACCGATGTTGTCGGCGCCAGCCGCCTTCAGCTGCGGGCTCCGGAAACGACCGTCGAAGTGCTGGTGGTTGCCCGCCCCGGCCGCGCCTGACCGGCCTCAGCCCGGCCCCATCATCGGGACAGGTGTCCATTCCGCCTGATCCGGCGGTCCGGCCGCATAGAGCCACACCGCCGGGTCCGCCGCCCCCACGGCCGGAAGAGCCATCAGGCTGGATGAAACCGTCCCGAACCCATTCGGCCGCAGAAAACACATGGCGGTGCGGGGATCATTCTCCGCCCCGCCCGCATCGCGGCTGGCCAGCAGGGACATCCAACCCGACCAGCTGCCCGCCTCCGGCTCCGGCACCGCCGCCGCGTGGAACGCAGGCAGATTATGGCGAAGACGCGGATCCGCCCCGGTATCGTTCAGATCAAATCCTGTGATCATTGACAGGCCATCCGGCAACGGCAACGCCTCGATAATTCCGTCAGCCCGGTCGGCATGGCGCAGCCACCACCCGTGGGTGTTGTCGGCGACAATCATGTTGAACGGGCGGTAAGCCCGGCCATCCAGCTCTGCCAGCGCCATGACGGCGTCGGCAGCATCAGCATGATCCAAGGCCTCCAGAACCAGCTCACCGCGGGACCGCTTGTCGGCGGCAGGCCCCAGCGTGCCGAACCGGTTCAGGATTGCCGCCATGACACCATGATCATTCAGCCCCATCCACGACCCACCGGCCAACAGATCCTGACCGGCTGTCACCTCCGGCCGGTCGGCCCAGTGACGCCCCGGAGGCAGAACCGGACGGTCCCGCATCTCATCGCGGTTAGCCCCGATCAGGACCGGCCACGCATGCCCGGGGCGACGCAGGATGACAACTGTACACATCGCAGTTCCTCCGCAGACCGCCGCCTGTTGAACGCCTGTCGCGCCAAAACCGCAGACTGCATAAAAAGAAGTACCGAACCGGCAGCCCAAAGGGTATAACGGACCCGTTTTTAGCCGGGAAAACCGGTATCATATAGTTTAATCCGAGGAAACGCGCACCATGGCTGACGCCTTCCACGATCGCGAACAGGCTTTCGAAGCCAAGTTCAAGCTGGATCAGGAACTGGAATTCCGGGCCCGGGCCCGCCGTAACAAACTGCTGGGCCTGTGGGCTGCCGAGACCATGGGCGTTGCCGACGCCGATGCCTATGCCCGCGCCGTGGTCGCCGCCGATCTGGAAGAGCCCGGCGATGACGATGTGATCCGCAAGGTCCTGAAAGACCTGACCGATCACAACGTTGAAATGACCGAAGGCCGTCTGCGCATCAAACTGGAAAAGATGATGGCGATTGCCCGCGATCAGATCTACGGCGATGCCGCCCGCTGATCTGTCCTCTGCGGTCCGTAAATAACACAAGGGCCAGCCCCGTTATGGAGCTGGCCCTTTTTGTATGTGGTCCCCCCGGACAGCATGGCCGTCCGGGGGAAAACACGCTCAGGCTTCGCCGAAGACACGGCGGAAAATGGTGTCGACATGCTTGGTGTGATAGCCAAGGTCAAACAGCTCAGTCAGCTGCGGCACCGGAATGCGCGCGGTCACTTCGTCATCCTGCTTCAGGATCGACAGCAGATCCCCCTGGCCTTCCCATACCTTCATGGCATTGCGCTGCACCAGACGGTAAGAGTCCTCGCGGCTGACACCGGCCTGCGTCAGGGCCAACAGCACACGCTGGCTGAACACCAGACCACCCATCTGGTTCAGATTGCGGTCGATCGCATCCGGATAAAGCACCAGATTGGCGATCACATTGGTCAGGCGGGCCAGAGCAAAGTCGAGGGTGATGGTGGCATCAGGGCCGATCATCCGCTCCACCGAGGAGTGGCTGATATCACGCTCGTGCCACAGGGCAACGTTTTCCAGGGCCGGCACCACGGCGGAACGGACGATCCGGGCCAGACCGGTCAGGTTTTCAGTCAGCACCGGATTGCGCTTGTGCGGCATCGCCGAGCTGCCCTTCTGCCCCTTGGAGAAGAACTCCTCAGCCTCACGCACTTCCGTGCGCTGGAGGTGGCGGATCTCGGTCGCCGCCCGTTCGATCGACGAGGCGACCACGCCCATGGCCGCGAAGTATTCAGCGTGACGGTCACGCGGAATCACCTGAGTGGACAGCGGCTCCGGCTTCAGACCCAGCTTTTCCGCCACATATTCTTCGACGAACGGGTCGATATTGGCGAAGGTGCCGACCGCACCGGAAATGGCGCAGGTGGCAATGTTTTCGCGGGCGCGCAGCAGGCGTTCCCGCCCACGCTGGAATTCAGCATGGAACCCGGCAAACTTCAGCCCCATCGTCACCGGCTCGGCATGGATGCCGTGGCTGCGCCCCATGCAGACGGTCAGCTTGTGTTCCATCGCCCGGGTCTTCAGCGCGGCCAGAAGGGCGTCCATATCCTTCAGCAGCAGATCGGCGGCCTGCACCATCTGCACGGCCAGACAGGTATCCAGCACGTCGGAAGAGGTCATGCCCTGATGGACGAAACGGGCGTCATCCCCGATGTGTTCGGCCAGCTCGGTGGTGAAGGCGATGACGTCATGCTTGGTGACGGCCTCAATCTCATCAATCCGGGCGATCCGTTCCGGGGTATAGGGCTTATTGCCGCGTTCCCACACCGCCTTGGCGGCGCTTTCCGGAATCACCCCCAGCTTGGCCTGCGCATCACAGGCATAGGCTTCAATCTCAAACCAGATCTTGAACTTGTTGGCCGGATCCCAGATGGCGACCATTTCGGGGCGGGAGTAACGAGGAATCATGTCTGCTATCCTGTCTGCTGTGACCTGCCGGGAGGGAAACTGTGGGCCTTATAGGCCAAGACGGCGGTTTTCTCAACGCAGGCATCGCCGCTGTTGCCGTGTTTTTAATATTTTTGGATGATAGTGCCCGGAATTTCCGGCAACAGAAGGGAACCGGCCCATGGCCCGCGCGGTCCGCACCACAGCAACATGCCTGAGCATTCTCCTGCTGCTGGCCCCGTTCTCCGGGGTTTCGGCGCAGGAATTCATGATGCCGTGGGAGAAGATGAAGCAGAAAGAACCGATCATCGACCCCAATCTGCGGGAAGATATGGAAGTGGTGGTCGGCACCATCGAGGTGATCCGGCTGACCCAGCCGGGGCAGGCGGTTATTCTGTCCCATCCGGAAGTGGCTGATGTTTACCTTCAGGGCGCAAACCGCCTGTTCATCATCGGCAGAAACATCGGGGTCACGGAAATCACCGTCGCAGACAAAACCCTGACCCCGGTGTGGAACAGTCAGCTGAGCGTGGTTGTTGAGAAAACCCACTGACGGAAGGGGCGCAACACCCCTTCCAGTGATACAGCATTCCCCCTCAGGCCTTCCAGAACCGAGCTGATAGCAGGACCAGAATGGAGAAAAACTCCAGACGGCCCAACAGCATCCCCAAGGACAGCGCCCATTTGGCGGCATCCGGCAGCGCCTGAAAATTACCGGCTGGCCCGATGATGTTGCCAAGGCCGGGGCCAACGTTGCCCACCGCCGTTGCCGCACCGCTGACCGCCGTCACCCAATCCAGCCCCACAGAGGCCAGAAACAGGGTAATCGCCCCGACGGTGCCGATGTAAACGAAGAAGAACAGCATCACCGAGGCGGAAACGTCTTCGGTAATGCGGCGATCCCCGAACCGGGCCACCTCGACCGCGTTGGGGCTGATCAGCCGGTGAATATGGGAGCGATACAGCTTCCAGGCAATCTGGAACCGGAAGATCTTGATCCCCCCGGCGGTTGATCCGGTGCAGGCCCCGACGAACGTCAGCGCAAAGGCACAGGCCACGGCAAAATGCCCCCACAGGGTATAATCCGTACTGGCAAACCCGGTGGTGGTCACAATCGTCACCACCATGAACGCAACATGGGTGAAGGTGGCAAACACATCCTCCGCCCCCCGGAAAACCTGCTCCCCGGTCAGCACCAGCGTCGCGAACAGTGCAAAAATCAGAAAACCACGGACCTGCGTCTCATTGAACGCAGAGAAGCCACCGCCACGCAGGGCGCGGATGAACAGGGTGATCGGCAGGCCACCGGCAATCATGAAGATGATAATGATCCAGTTTACCGCCAGACTGTTGAAATGCCCGACAGAGGCATCCGAGGTTGAGAAACCGCCGGTGGAAATGGTCGCCATCGCATGGTTAATGGCCTCGAAAAACGTCATACCGGCCAGAACCAGCGCCACACAGCACAGGGCGGTCAACCCGGCGTAGATCAGCACCAGAGACAGAGTGAACTGACTGACACGGGCCACGACCTTATCGTTGGTGTCGGAACTTTCCATCTTAAACAGCTGCATCCCGCCGACCCGCAGGAACGGCAGCAGGGAGATGGCCATCACCACAATCCCGATCCCCCCCAGCCAGTGCAGCAGCGAGCGCCACAGCAGAATTCCTGGCGGGGCCACGTCCAGACCGGTGATCACGGTAGATCCCGTGGTGGTCAACCCGGAAACGGCCTCAAACAGGGCATCGGTATAACTCAGGGACAGGCGGGAGAAAGTGAAGGGCATCGCCGAAAAAGCGGAAATCCCCACCCACGACAAGACGGTCAACAGAAAGGCCTGACGGCGGTTGAGGGTCAGGTGGCGCTCGAAATTGGCAAACACCAGCATCAGACCAATCAGCGCGGTGAAGCCACCGGCGATGAAAAACCCCATCCAGTCGGCATCGCCGGACCAGGCATCCACAAGGCCCGGCACGACCATGAACACGCCCAGAATGGCCAGCAGCTCCCCCAGGACAAACAGGACCGGCTTCAGGGTAAATGCGGGTTGGTTCATGATTGTTGCCTGCTGATGGCGCCTGTCACGCCATCCTCCCCGATTAGCTTTTCCGGCGGCAGGCAGGCAAGCCACCCATCCGCGCCCGTGTCATGAAAACGGCCTGCCCTTGGAAATCCCCCGATTTCAGCCGTTTCCGCACTTCACACCAACACCGGAACAAGGCTCAGGCATCATCCTGCGGGACTGGCAGGGTGTAAATTTCTACCCCTTCCTCCTGCAAAGACGCCTGCTCTTCCGGCGTTGCTTCGCCATAAATAGCACGGGCATCGCTTTCGCCGTAGTGAATCTTACGGGCTTCCTCGGCGAAGGTATTCCCAACATAATCAAAGTTCTGCTCAACATAGGCCTTGACGGTCCGCAGCACCTGCCGCACCGCAGCAGGGTCCGGCATCTCCCCTCCGGCCTCCGCAGGGATCTTCGGGGCAGCAGCAGCCATCTGGCCGACAACGGCCGCTGCCGTTGCCGCGGCGCTCCGTCGGCGGGCATCCTCCCGGTCATCATGGCCCTTCTTCCGGGCCAGACGCGGTGCCATCAGCGCCTTGGAAACGCGGGTACTGCCGCACTCCGGGCACTGCAATACCCCCTGCTCCGCCATGCGGTCGTAGGCCGCACTGTCACGGAACCAGCTTTCAAAGGTATGGTCATGCTCGCACAGCAGTTCGTACTTGATCATCTGCGGTCGTCATCGCCCTTGCATCCGCCCCCGGCCCAAGGCCGGGGAGACAAGCATTTAACCATCATGAGGCATCATGACAAGCCAAAGTCAGCACCCGGCCCCGGCCCTGCCCCCGTCCGGATGGATCCGGCGGTTTTCCTCACTGATCCCACCGGGCTCCCGCGTCATCGATGTTGCCTGCGGCCGCGGGCGGCATGGTCGGCTGTTTCTGGACTCAGGCTGCGACGTCACCTTCATAGACCGCGACCCTTCCGGTGTTGCCGACCTGACCGGGCGAGCCACCGTGATTGCCCATGATCTGGAAATGCCGGGTGACGGCCCGGGCATGTCCTGGCCTTTTCCCCCCGGGGCCTTTGATGCGGTGATCGTCACCAACTACCTGCACCGGCCGCTTTTCCCCGCCCTGATCGAGGCCGTCTCCCCCGGCGGAATCCTGCTGTACGAAACATTTGCCCAAGGGAATGAACACTTCGGTCGCCCCAGAAACCCCGACCATCTCTTACGCGCCGGGGAGCTGCTTGAGCGCACATATCCCTTGCAGGTTATCGCCTACGAGACCGGAACGGTTTGCCGCAACGGAGAAAACCGGGTGATTTCCCGGATCGCCGCGATCCGGGGTGAGACTCCGGTTTTGTTGCCCTTAGCAGAACCATGCGATTGATATATATATGATTTAAAACAGATCAATAGATTAGTTTTTTAATCTCTTACTTTAAGAAAATCCTCCATCCTGAAAGCTCTGCACCCCAAAAAACCTTGCGATTTATTCCGCTTCCGGTAGGTGTGGTTCCCCTGCCCTCTCGGATGACTCCCCATGTCTTCTGCCCATTCTCCCTCCCAGCGGACCGGACTTCTGGCCGCCCTTGGCGCCTATTGCCTGTGGGGTGGATCCGGTCTGTTCTTCCGGTCTCTGGCGGCATTGCCCCCGGATGAGATCATCAGCCACCGCATCCTGTGGAGCGTGCTGGCAATGCTGCCGTTCATGCTGCGCGGAAACCGCCCGGCGCAGGTTCTGGAGATCCTCCGGACCCCGAGGCGGCTTGTCGTCTTCACTTCTTCCGCCGTAATGGTCTCGGTGAACTGGCTTATTTTTGTTTATGCCATCAACTCCCATCAGGCCCTGTATGGAAGCCTTGGATACTACGTTTTCCCGCTGGTGACGCTTGCTCTTGGCGCAGTTTTTCTCAAGGAACGGTTCTCCCGCCAGCAAGGTCTTGCCGTCCTTCTGGTCTGCGCCGGTGTCGGCGTGATGATTGCCGGTCTGGGAAAACTGCCGTGGATTACCCTGTCTCTGGCCCTGACTTTTGGCATCTATGGGCTGATCCGCAAAATGGCTCCGGCAGACAGCCTGACCGGCCTGTTTGTTGAAACCCTGCTGCTGACCCCCTTTGCGATTGGCTGGCTGCTCTGGAAGGAAAGCCTCGGTGCCGGTTTCTTCTCCGGGCTGCTGCTGCCGGGGGCTGACTGGCATCTGCTGGCCCTTCTCGCCATCGGTTGCCCGCTGTGGACCGCGCTGCCCCTGTATCTGTTCGGGGTCGGTGCCCGCACCCTCCGCCTTTCCACCCTCGGCCTGATGCAGTACATGAGCCCGACAGTCCAGCTTGCCGTTGCCGTCCTTGTTTTCCGCGAGCCCTTTACAACCGCCCACGCCATCACCTTCGGCCTGATCTGGGCTGGCGTGGTGGTCTATTCCCTGCCACTGCTCCGTCGCAAAACCCCCGGCACAGAGACTGCTTGACAGCAGTCAAGGCAGGGCAACTGCGGCAAAGCTATTGACGGCGGCGGTTTTGCCCCGCATATCCTCACCCAACCGTTACTGACCCGGATGGTGTTCATCCGGCCCATGCGAAAGGCGACATAGAATGTCGGATAATCCGCTCTTCCAGCAGATTCAGGCTGAAGTTGACGCCAACCCGGTGCTTCTGTTCATGAAGGGCAGCGCCATGTTTCCGCAGTGCGGCTTTTCCGCCGCCGTGGTGCAGGTGCTGAACCATTTCGGCGTGAAGTACAAGACCGTCAACATTCTGGAAAATGACGACATGCGTCAGGGCCTGAAGGAATATTCCTCCTGGCCGACCTTCCCGCAGCTGTACGTCAAGGGTGAGTTCGTCGGTGGCTGCGACATCGTCCGCGAGATGGCCGCCAGCGGCGACCTCGCCAAGCTGTTCGAGGAAAAAGGCGTGGAAATGGGGCAGTAAGCCTCTGTTCTGCACCAACAAAAACCCCGCCTCACTCGGCGGGGTTTTTTTGTGCCCTCCCGGCACGATGAGGAAGGCCTAAAGCGGAGCCGTGAAGCCCCCCCCGGGAGTTATTCCCCCCGCACGCTTTCCACGATCTCTTCCAGCTTTTCGACATCGAGAATCACCAGCGCGTCGCGGTCCCGCCGCACCAGACGCTGGCGGGCCAGATCGTTCAGCACCCGGGCAACCGTTTCACGGGTTGTGGAAACCCGGCTGGCGATATCACCGTGAACCGGAATCGGCGACAGTACGGCGCTGCCATCGTCGCCGATCCCGGCGACCCGGGCCTGACGCAACAGCTCCGCATGGACCCGGTTATTGGCCCCCAGCGTTGACAGATCAATGATGCGGTCCGTCGAGGTCCGGACCATGGATGCCAGCCGCTTCAGCAGCATATGCATCATCCCCTCATGGGTGGTCACCAACCGCATGAAGACTTCCGCAGGCAGCACCGCCACCTGTGTCTCCACCAGTGCCATCACGCTGGCGGAACGGGGATGACCGTCGATGGCGGCCAGTTCACCGAAATAATATCCGGCCCCCAGATCGTCCAGCGTCAGCTCTTTGCCCGAAAGGGAATAGATAACGATCCGGACGGATCCCTTGATCACCAGATAGACATCGCGGTTCTGACTCTGGCGGTCGATGATCTGTTCCTGCGGAGCATAACGCCGCCAGCGGCACTGACGGGCCACGGCTGCCCGCTCATCCGGGGACAGAGGTGCCAGAAGGTCAATACCGTCAAGGCTGTTCTGCGCAATCTCGTCGGCCACGTTCAGATCTCTCCCCGCTGGCATGCCAAACTGCCCCCCTGTCGTCGCACAGCTGCGCCGCCGCTGCAACCGATTATGCGTCATACCATGGTCTTACACGTCGCATGACAGCGTGTTTTTCTTGTCGGCAGACAGAAAATACCGTTCACTGACTTCAATGACCGACGTTCTCCCGTCTCTTCCGGCCACCCGCCTCTTCCTGTTCATCGGGCTTCTGCTCTGCCTGATGACCGCAGAGACCCTGTGGCCCCGCCGCAACACAAAACAGCACCGGCAGCCGCGTTGGGTCGGCAATCTCAGCCTGAGCGCTCTGGGCAGCCTGTGCGGGCAGGCCATCAGCAGCCTGTCGCCGGTTGCCGCAGCGTTATGGGCCGAGCAGGCCGGAAACGGTCTGTTCCGGCTGGTTCCGCTGCCGGACCTTCTGCCATTCTGGGTGTCCGTGGTCCTGCTGGATGGCATGATCTGGGCACAACACCTGATCTTCCATCATCTGCCATGGCTGTGGCGCCTGCACCGTGTCCATCACAGCGATCCGGAAATGGACGCCACCACAGCGGTCCGCTTTCATCCGGTGGAAATCTTGCTTTCGCTGTTGCTGAAAAGTGGGGCGGTCATTCTGCTCGGCATTCCCGCCACGGCAATCGTCACCTTCGAGATCCTTCTCAGCTCCACGGCCCTGATGACTCATGCCAACATCCGGCTGCCGCAGCGGCTGGACCGGTTTTTGCGCCTGCTGGTGATCACGCCGGACCTGCACCGGATTCATCACTCCCCGGAGCGGCAGGAGACAGACAGCAACTTTGGCTTCTGCCTGTCCCTCTGGGACCGTCTGGCCGGGACCCTGCGCCATACCCCGCGCCAGCCGCAGGAGACGATGGCTGTCGGGCTGCCCGACTTTCGGTCGCCACACGATCAGGCCCCGGTCCGCCTGCTGCTTCAGCCGCTGAAGACGCCCCGCCATCCCCCTACCGGGCACCTCCCCGGGAAACAGGACTGACAGGCCCGGTCGGAGCATTGCCCCGCCGGAACCCGCCTTCAGCAAAAAGGGATGAGGAGGTTACAGGGCCTCTTCGTCCTGCTCCCCGGTGCGGATCCGCACCGCCCGCCCGATATCCATCACGAAAATCTTGCCATCCCCGATCTTACCGGACCGGGCTGTTGCCTGAATGGTTTCCACCACCTTATCGGCCAGATCATCATTGACGACGATCTCCAGCCGGACCTTGGGCAGGAAATTCACGACATATTCCGCGCCACGGTAAATCTCAGTCTGGCCGCGCTGCCGCCCGTAGCCCTTAACCTCGCTGACCGTCATCCCCTGAATGCCGATCTCGCCCAGCGCCTCGCGCACATCTTCCAGCTTGAAGGGCTTGATGATCGCCGTAACCAGTTTCATTGCCGCGTCTCCCGTTCCGCGCTTTTCATTCCCTGCCAGCCCGCACGCTTCAGGCCTTGCCTGACACCCCGGCAGGTCCGCCCACTGTGGTGGGCAGCGCGATTTCCGGCAAGGGGAAAGCGGTGCGGGATGCAGAGCCCCGTAAAAAAGGGGCCGATCCCGTGCAAGGAATCAGCCCCCAGTGATGACCAAACAGGGTACACCTGACACCCGGGGCCTTGTCCGCTCCGGCAGACGCCGCCCCGGCCCCTCATGGACCAGACACATCAGACACCAAACGCATCAGACAGGGGCAATCAGACCGGGGCACACTCAATCCGGCGACCCCGCCCTTCGAGGGCTTCGGCAGCCTTGCGGACTGCCGACTGGAGCTTGGAGAACGCCCGGTTTTCAATCTGCCGGACCCGCTCCCGCGAAATGCCATAGTGACGGCCGAGATCTTCCAGAGTGATCGGCGAAGACCGCAGACGGCGCTCGGTAATGATATGCCGCTCACGGTCGTTCAGCTGCTCCATCGCATCCCGCAGCAGAACGGTGCCGAGGCGTCGTTCCTGCTGATTTCCGAGAACCTCTTCCTGATCGGCACGGTCATCGACCAGCAGATCCATCCGCTGCATGTCGCCTTCCTCACCGACCGGAAGGTTCAGCGAGGTGTCCTGACGGGACAGCCGCTGGTTCATGCTGAACACTTCATCCACCGGAACGGAAAGCTCTTCGGCGATCCAGTCAGCCTGCTCCCGGGTCAGATTGGTGTCGTCATAGACGCCAAGCTGGGCCTTCAGGCGGCGCAGGTTGAAGAACAGCTTCTTCTGTGCCGCCACGGTCCCGACCTTCACCAGTGACCACGAGCTGAGGACGTATTCGTTGATCGAGGCCTTGATCCACCACATCGCGTAGGTGGCGAGACGGAACCCTTTTTCCGGTTCAAACTTGTTCACTGCCCGCAGCAGGCCGACATTGCCTTCAGAGATCAGGTCCGTCATCGGCAGGCCATAGAAGCGGTAGCCCATGGCAATACGCGCCACCAGCCGGAGGTGACTGGTCACCAGACGGTGACCGGCCTCTTCCTCTCCACTGTCACGGTACCGGTGCGCCAGATCCTGCTCTTCCTCAGGGCTCAGCAGCGGGAAGCGCTTGATCTGGTCCATGTACCGGGTCAACCCACCCTCTGCGGCAATCATAGGAATGCTCACACCAGATTTTGCCATGGGATAACCCTCCATCTCCATCAGTTCATGAACCTATACGCCACCTGAGGCCGACCGGTTCACCGCCGAATTCATGGTACCTGTCTACAGGGATGAACCTGAATGCTTCCTGAATGAAATTTGCAGGATTTATCAAAGGGAAAATTTTTCGCGAATTAATTTTTAAACTCTTCGCGAACGGCTCAGCGGTTCGATGCAAAACACAATACGAACACAGCCACACAGCGGATCAGACCCGCGCCATTCATTATAACCGACTTTTTTAATCAAGTATAATATTCCACATACCCCGCCATCAGAACGCCCCAATCGTCAGCAATGATGCCAGCGCGGATTCCACCTCCCCATGCGGGCAGATCTCCCTGCCGTTTTTCCCGGAGATCCGGTCGAAACCGGGGCCACGGTCATCGCATTTGAAAGAAGCGAGTAGCGCTGAGCGCTAAAAAGGATTCTTTAGGGGGCTCCCTCAGCGAAGGCAGGAGCCCCCCTGATGTCATGGTTTGACAAGGCGTTCGACGCGCTGCCGGACCCTCGGACCGGCAATGCCACACGGCATGATCTTCTTGAGATATTGACGATTGCGCTGACGGCGACAGTGTGCGGAGCGGAAAGCTGCTCGGATTTTGCTGACTTTGCCGTGGACCGAGAGGACTTGTTCCGCGAGTTCCTGCGGCTGGAGCATGGGGTGCCAAGCCACGACACCTTCTCGCGCATTTTTCGGCTGCTTGACCCGGCGGCTTTTGCGGCGTGTTTCGGGCGCTTCCTCAATGAGCTGGGGGCAGCCGGAGAGGGTGTGATCGCCATCGACGGCAAGACGCTGCGACGGTCCTTCGACGACGCGGCCCGCTCCAACCCGCTGGCGGTGGTGACGGCGTTCGCGTCGGC
>NZ_JACIIX010000003.1 GCF_014205675.1 Novispirillum itersonii | reverse complement strand
ATACTCAGGTTCCAGCCATTCGTCCGGCCAGATACCCACGTATCCCTTCCCTCTCTTCACTTGTCTAACAGCGGCGCCACCAAGGTGACTTCCAAACTCCGCTTCCCACCAGCTCTTCGCTGCGGCCCGCGTCGTCGGGAGGCGCTTTATAGGTCCGCGCAGCACAACCGTCAAACACTATTTTCAAGAAAATGACTCTTTTCTGAAGGATCCGGGCGGCAGGGCATCTCTCTGCCGCCCGGACGGTCAATCATCCTTGCCGGTATGGCGTCAGCAGTCCCAGCCGATCCCGCCACGACCAACGCACCAGCATCATCACCGCAACGGAGCCAAGGCCAACCGCAAGGCCGACCCAGATACCCGCACCGCCCATTCCGCCCCGGAACGCCAGCCAGGCCCCGACCGGCAGGCCGATCACCCAATAGCCGACGGCGGCAATCAACATGGGAATGGTCGCGTCCTTCAGTCCCCGCAGGACACCGGATGCCAGACACTGAACGCCGTCAACAATCTGGAAAATCCCGGCAATCCCCAAAAACACGGCGGCATGCCGGGCCACTGCCACCTTGTCTTCGGTAATTTCCCCCAGAAACAGCTCAACGATCAGCGACGGCATCGTCACAAACAGAAGCGCCGTACAGCTCATGAAAACCACACCAAGCCCAATCGCCACCCATCCGGCGCGGGCCACACCAATCATATCCCCCCGTCCGGCTGCCAACCCGACCCGGACCACGGCCGCCTGCGACAGACCGACCGGCACCATGAACGTCAGCGAGGCCATCTGAATAGCGATGGAGTGTGCTGCAAGCTCATCCTTCCCGATCAACCCCATCAGCATGACGGCGACGTTGAAGACCAGCATCTCGAAGGCCAAAGTGATGATGATCGGCCCGGCCAGCTTCGCCAGTTCCCGCAGGCGCGGCCAATCGGCCCGCCAGAAGCGGCCAAGAATGTAAAACCGGCGCAGATGCCGGTCGCGCAGGATGTAGGCCAGCAGTGTCAGGGCCATGAAGACGCTGCTGATCAGTGTCGCCAGAGCCGACCCCTGAAGGCCAAGCGCCGGAAAGCCAAAGTGACCGAACACCAGCAGCCAGTTGAGGAGGATGTTCAGCCCGATCGCCAGAATCGTCACCAACATCGGCGGATGCGCCCGTTCCAGCGCCGCACAGAACGACCGCAGGACCATAAAGATCCAGATCGGCAGCATGCCCCATTGCAGAACATGAACAAACCGCGCGGCTTCCGCCGCCAAATCCGGTGCCTGACCGATCCGCAGCAGAATGGCTTCGGCCTGCCACAGCACGACCCAGACCGGAATCACCGTGAAGACGCAGATCCACAAGGCCTGACGCACCGTGCGGCGGACATCCCGGACCGCATGGCGGGACCGGCCAAGGGTCTGTGCCAGCATGGCTGAGGTGGCAATCCCCAACCCCAGACCAACCACAAAGGCGGCGATATACAGGTTTGTCCCCAAGGCCGCCGCCGCCAGAGCCTGTGGCCCAACCCGGCCGATGAACAGCACATCCGTGGCATTCATCATCACCTGCGCCAGACTGGTCAGCACCAGCGGCCAGCCCAGCAGCAGCATCGCCCGCGTTTCTTCCCACCAGCTGTTTCCGCCGGTGTGGTGATGGTCGCCCCGTGTTCCGAGGCTTGTCGTCATATCCATTGCTTCACCTTGATACCGTACCGCTTAAGGCCGATACCCTCTTGAATGTGCTTAAAACCATCCAATCCGTGGGCTTCCCGCGCCGGAAGCCCCTTAAATGCAACAGCCGCTATCCCGTCTCCGGAATAGCGGCGCAGATTGGACATATTCAGAATGTGTGAAGCAAAGACGGGGCGTCAACCCCTTGTCGGCTCAGCCTGAGACTAAGCCAAACTTATGACCTGCTCAGCCCTCGACGCGGACGATCACATCAACGCGGCGGATCCGGTGCCCGGCCGGAGCATCGGGCAGGCGGTCGAGATGGACCTGTTCCGACGGAATATCTTCCAGACGGCCCGATCCTTCAAAGAAAAAATGATGGTGGGTGGAGGTGTTGGTATCGAAATAGGACCGCCCGGCATCAACCACAATTTCCCGCAGCAGACCGGCATCGGTAAACTGATGCAGCGTATTATAGACGGTCGCCAGCGACACCCGCACATTCTGCTCCATCGCTTCCGTGTGCAGCTGTTCCGCCGAGACATGACGGTCGCCATGATCGAACAGAATCTTCGCCAGAGACAACCGCTGCCGGGTCGGGCGCAGGCCGCTGGCACGCAGACGGTCAACAAGGCTGAGAGTGGGGCGCATCATGTTCATGGCAAGCCGAGTCCTTATGCGGTCCGACCGGTCTTCCGGTGTTCCTGACGCCACCGAGCCGGGGCGCAGACAAACGTTCAGCGCTTGGCGGCGCGCCATCATCCGGCGGCAGCCATGAGCAGTGAAGACGGGGAGCAGAATGAAAAAGGGGTGATGGTGCGTTGTTAGGCGCACCATCACCCCAATTTGGAATCATTGCATTGAGCTAGATCAAGACCGCCCGCAAAGCCACTTTTTCCGTGGGGGATGCGGGCGGAACCAAATCACTCGCCGGTCAGAATCCGGTCAACCAGCTGCTTCACGGTCGGGATAAAGCCATTGGCGTAGAACGGGTCATCGGCAAACCGATAGGCATTATGCCCGGCAAACATCAGCTCGTGCTCCGGATCGGCCCCATGGGCGATATCCTGCAAGGTCTTCTGAATACAGAAGCTGCGCGGGTCGGCGGTGCGTCCGGTGCTGAAGCCTTCGCCATGCTGCGACCAGTTGGAGAATGCGCAGGCGGACAGGCAACCCATGCAGTTTTTCTGGTCGGTCAGGATGGTGCGGGCATCCTCTTCCGTCACAAAGATCATCGTCTCGTCCGGGGTCCGCATGCCCTGGGTGCGACCTTCGGCGATCCAGCCGGTGACGCGGGCCTTGTCCGCCGGAGAAACGAAAATTTCGCGGCCCCGCGCCCCGACGGCGACGGAGTCGCTCAGGTCTGCCGTGGCCTCACGGCTATAGGTCACCTGATGCGCGGTCCGGTCTTCCAGACCCCGCAGGAAAGTGTTCCGGACCGCCGAGGAATAGAAGCCGGTCGGACTGAACTGATGCAGAGAGATATCCCCCTTGGACAGGGTCAGCAGACGGCGCTTCCACTCTGCGGAAATCGGGCTTTCCTGCGTCAGCAGCGGGCGGGTCCCGAACTGGAAGGCAATCGGGCCCAGCTCCGGATTATCAATCCAGTCGGCCCAGTCCTTCAGGCACCACACGCCACCGGCCATAAAGATCGGCACCTCAGGAGCGCCCAGCTCCCGCATCATGGTGCGCAGTTCGCGCACACGCGGCATCGGATCCTGCGGCTGACGCGGGTCTTCGACGTTGGACAGGCCGTTATGACCACCGGCCAGCCACGGATCTTCGTACACCACGCCGCCCAGCCATTCCGGCATCTTGTGGTAGCTGCGCTTCCACAGGGCGCGGAACGCGCGGGCCGAAGACACGATCGGATAATACCAGACCTTATAGCGGGCGGCGATCTCCGCCACCTTGTACGGCATGCCCGCCCCGCAGGTGACACCGTGAATCAGGCCCGGCGCGCCTTCCAGCGCCCCTTCCAGAACCCGTTCAGCGCCGCCCATTTCCCACAGGACGTTGATGTGGATCCGCCCCTGACCATTGGAGGTTTCATGGGCAATCTTCGCCTGCGCCACCGCGCCGCGGATGCCCATCTCCACCAGTTCTTCATGGCGTTCAGCCCGGGTTTTGCCTTTGTAGGCCACCGGGATGGTATTGCCATTCTCATCATAGAAGTCCGGGTTCACCCCGGAGAAGGTGCCGACAGCCCCTGCTGCGGCAAAAGCCCCGGCGCTGAGACCGGTGGAAACGGCAACGCCCTTGCCCCCTTCGACAATGGGGTGCACTTCCCGGCCAGAAATGACCACGGGATTGATGGCTTTCACAGCATGTACTCCCTCGTTTCGAACACCTTACGGCGCCCAGGGGCCTTCGCGGTCCCAATTATGTGATGGCTGCACCTGTCGGAGTCGCCCCCGGGCGGGGCAATGACAGACCAGCCGGTGAGGTTCGCCCATGGCCACATGCCGTGGACGCCAGACAGTGTTATCCCCCCTTCAGCCGTGCTTGTCGATGATGTTTTATGCCTAGGGAAGATGACAAAAACGGCCACAGACCCATGATCCGCAGCCGTTTTTTACGCTTTTGCCGCAGGGTTTCCGCAGCAGGGAATGATAACACCCTGATAGTGAAGGGTTACCCGTCAGGCGAGGCCATCACCGCCGGCAATCAGCAGGGCCGGGTTATCGGTGATGATCGCCGCAGCCCCCCACGACCGCAGCTGTTTGGCACGGGCAACATCATTGACCGTCCACACCGCCAGCTCCCGGCCACTGGCCAGAACCCGGCGCACATCCGCCTCCGTCAGGTCTTTGGTGCCCAGATGGGCCGCCTGCACATCCAGCGCCACCGCCAGATCGTCCCAATCCTCGGACAGTTTTTCATCCAGCCAGGCCCGGGGCCAGTCACGGGCCAGATCACGGGCCACTTCCATGCTGGTGCGGGAGAAGCTGGACAGCACCGGCGGCGGCAGATGCGACGGCCAGGCCGCCCGTGCCACGTCAATGCACACTTTGGCGGTTTCCGCTTCCCGCCCCGGACACGGTTTGATTTCCAGATTCACCGCCAACGAGAGTTCGGCCAGAACATCGATCAGCTCTTCCAGAGTCGGCACCGGCTCGCCCTTGAAGTCCGGGGAGAACCACGATCCGGCATCAAGAGCACTCACCGCCTCGAACAGGGTCTGCTCCATCGGGCCACTGCCATCGGTGGTGCGGTCCAGCAGTTCATCGTGCAGGACCATCGCCCGGCCATCAGCAGTCAGCTTAATGTCCACTTCGACCATTTTCGCACCGTCAGCGGCGGCACGGCGCACCGAGACCAGTGTATTTTCCGGGGCCACAGCCTTGGCCCCACGGTGACCAACCACCCAGAACGGATACAGCTTCGATGACATGAGGCAGAGAGTCCTTGCAGGAGCCAGAGACAGTCAGGCGCAGCCAAAAATGCGCCAATCCGGCAAGAACCCTACTCCTCCCCAGAGAATCGGAAAAGCGCGTTTTTGTGTCTTTCCGTTCGGTTTCAGCGGCTGAAAATGCAGAGGCCCCCGCCGTTTCCGGCGGGGGCCTGCAATCATCCGGTCATCCGATAAACGGTAAGGCTCAGACCTCTTCCGAATCCCCGACCTTTTCCTTGCCGGTGGCCTGATCAACCTGCTTCATCGACAGCTTGATCTTGCCGCGGTCATCGAAGCCGATGCACTTCACCCAGACGTTATCGCCCTGGTTGACGTGGTCAGACGGCTTGGTGCCCCGCTTTTCCGACATTTCGGAGATGTGGACCAGACCGTCGCGCTTCCCGAGGAAGTTCACGAAGGCGCCGAAGTCCATCAGCTTCACGACCTTGCCCTGATAGATCTCGCCGATTTCCGGTTCAGCGACGATGCCCTTAATCCAGTTGACGGCCTTCTGGGCAGCTTCGTTGTCCACGGCGGCAACCTTGATGGTGCCATCGTCTTCGATGTCGATCTTGGTGCCGGTCTGTTCGGTGATCTCACGGATCACCTTACCACCGGAGCCGATGACGTCACGGATCTTGGACGGATCGATCTTCAGGGTGGTGATGCGCGGAGCGGTCGAGGACACTTCGGTCCGGGCGGAACCCAGAGCCTGAGACATTTCGCCCAAAATGTGCAGACGGCCATCCTTGGCCTGCCGCAGGGCGATGTCCATGATCTCCTTGGTGATCGAGGTGATCTTGATGTCCATCTGAAGGCTGGTCACGCCACGCTCGGTGCCGGCAACCTTGAAGTCCATGTCGCCGAGGTGATCTTCGTCGCCGAGAATGTCGGACAGGACGGCGAACTTCTCGCCTTCCTTGATCAGGCCCATGGCGATCCCGGCCACCGGACGGGTCAGCGGCACACCGGCATCCATCAGCGCCAGCGAGGTGCCGCAGACGGTCGCCATCGAGGAAGAACCGTTGGATTCGGTGATTTCCGACACCACGCGGATGGTGTACGGGAAGGCATCCTTAGCCGGCAGCAGCGGATGCACCGCACGCCACGCCAGCTTGCCATGGCCGATTTCACGGCGGCCCGGAGACCCCATGCGACCGGCTTCACCGACCGAGTACGGCGGGAAGTTGTAGTGCAGCATGAAGTTTTCGCGGTATTCGCCTTCCAGCGCGTCGATGATCTGCTCATCCTGACCGGTGCCGAGGGTGGCAACGACCATCGCCTGGGTTTCCCCACGGGTGAACAGGGCCGAACCATGGGTGCGCGGCAGCACACCGACATAGGATTCGATGGCACGGACGGTCTTGGTGTCACGGCCATCGATCCGCAGGCCGGTGCTCAGGATGTTGGAACGGACGACATCCGCTTCCAGATGCTTGAACACTTCCCCGGCCAGCGCCAGCGCGGCGGTGTTTTCCGGATCCAGCGAGGCCAGAGCCTTCTGCTTGACGGCGGCGACGGCATTCTGACGCTCGGTCTTGGCAGCGATCTTGTAGGCCGCTTCCAGCTCGGCGCGGAACGCTTCGAACGCCTGCTCGACCACGGCCTTTTCCGGGGCCGGAGCGGACAGCTCGCGCGGTTCCTTGGCGCACATCTCAGCCAGATCGATGATCGCGTTGATCACCTGCTGATAGGCTTCGTGACCGAAGGTCACCGCACCCAGCATCTGCTCTTCGGTCAGTTCCTGCGCTTCGGATTCGACCATCAGCACGCCTTCCGAGGTCCCGGCGACCACGAGGTCGAGGACGGAGGACTTGTGCTGGTCCGAGGTCGGGTTCAGCACATACTGACCATCGACATGGGCGACGCGGGCCGCGCCGATCGGGCCGAGGAACGGCAGGCCGGAAATGGTCAGGGCGGCGGAGGCCCCGATCATGGCGACGATGTCCGGATCGTTTTCCAGATCGTGCGACAGAACGGTGGCAACCACCTGAGTTTCGCACTTGTAGTTATCATGGAACAGCGGACGGATCGGACGGTCGATCAGGCGGGAAACCAGAGTTTCCTTTTCCGACGGACGGCCTTCACGCTTGAAGAACCCGCCCGGGATCTTGCCCGCAGCGAAGGTCTTTTCCTGATAGTTGACGGTCAGCGGGAAGAAGTCCTGACCCGGCTTCGGGGACTTGGCGCCGACAGCGGTACACAGGACGGTGGTTTCCCCGTAAGACACCAGAACGGCCCCATCGGCCTGACGGGCGACGCGACCGGTTTCCAGAACCAGCTTGCGGCCACCCCATTCGATTTCCTTACGGTACACCTTGAACATAGACATGTGTCTGTTTTCCTTACCAATTTTGACCGGCGCCTTGTGTTTGCCCCATCCGCCCGGATCCCGGTACCGCACCCCATGGCGCGATCCCGTCACTGGATCGGCGGACCGGACTGTCCGGTCGCGGTCTTTTCTCTTTGTAATAGTGCCTAATCTATACTCTGTTCCGCGCCATCTGGCGCTGAAAATCTGTCGCCGCCCGCAAATTCATCACAGCAGCGTCACACTGGGGGACGCCTGCGTGGAGGACGGTTTCCGGCCCGGCAGATGCGGTGCCGATTCCCCAAAAGGAAGGGGACGCCCGAAGGCGTCCCCGAAACCTTTAACCACAAGCTTACTTACGCAGGCCCAGACGCTCGATCAGGGTCTCGTAGCGCTTCTGGCTCTTCTTCTTCAGGTAATCAAGAAGGCTGCGACGCTGACCGACCATGATCAGCAGACCACGGCGGGAGTGGTTGTCCTTCTTGTGATCCTTGAAGTGTTCGGTCAGGTTGCGGATACGCTCGGACAGGATGGCAACCTGCACTTCCGGCGAACCGGTATCGCCTTCTTTGACGGCGTATTCCTTGATCAGTTCCTGCTTGCGGGCAGCGGTGATCGACATCGCAGACTCCTTTGGTCTTCGTAAGATTAGAGATTCATGACCCGCACGGACCGGATTTCCGGGCCGTGGAGCCGGGCAATCGCCACCAGCCGCTCTCCGTCCATCGCCCGCACCGTGGTGCCGTCAGCAAGATCAGAGAGCGCCAGACGGGCGGCAACCGGGGCATAGGCCACCGTCAGCCCGTTGGAGAGGCGGCGGGCTTCCGCTTCTGTCAAGGCCAGCGCCGGGATGTCGTCCAGCGCGGTCACAACAGGAAGCAGGAAATCCGCAGGGGCGGCACTATGGCGCACCGCATCCAGTTTATCCAGAGAAATCGAGGACGGCTCATCAAAGGGGCCGCAGGCCAGACGCCGCAGGGTGGCAACATGGCCGACCGTGCCCACCGCCCGCGACAGATCGCGGGCCAGAGACCGGACATAGGCCCCTTTCCCGGTCCGGACCCGGAACACCGCATGATCGGCATCGGGCATATCCTCCAGTTCAAACGACTCGATCAGAATCGTCCGCGCCTTCAGATCCACCTCTTCTCCGTCCCGCGCCAGATCGTAGGCGCGCTGGCCATCGACTTTGACCGCCGAATACTTCGGTGGAATCTGCTGGATTTCACCCAGGAACTGCGGAAGTGCCGCCAGAAGCTCCTCGCGGGTCGGCCGATGAGGGTGCGTCGCCGTCACCTCACCTTCCTTGTCATCGGTGGAGCGTTCTTCACCAAAACAGACCGTGAAGCGGTAGATCTTGCGACCATCCATCACATAGGGAACGGTCTTGGTCGCCTCTCCCAACGCCACCGGCAGAATGCCGGTCGCCAGCGGATCCAGCGTGCCGCCATGACCGGCCTTCTGGGCATTAAACGCCCGGCGGACCAACGTCACGACATGCGTCGAGGACATGCCCAGCGGCTTATCAACGGCCACCCAGCCGTGAACCGCCTCTCCGCGACGCTTACGCGTCATGGCGGTCCCCTTCCTCCTGACCGTCGGCGTCCTGATCGTCGCCATCCTCATCAGAAACAGCGGTATCCCGCATCACATCGGGACGGTGCAGCAGGGTGTCGATGCGGGCATATTCATCAAAGCTGGTATCGACCTGAAACGACAGACGGGGCAGATACTTCATCTCCACCGTCCGCGACAGTTCGTGCCGCAGATAGGACTGGGCCCGGGTCAGCGCATCGCGCAGCGCCTCTGCATTGCCCTGCCCGCCGAGAGGCGTGAAGAACACGGTGGCATTGCGCAGGTCAGGGCTGCACCGCACTTCGGTCACGGTGATCGGCGTTGCCGCCAGAACCGGATCCCGGAACTGCCCGCGCTCCAGCACCCAGGCCAAGGCATGGTGGATTTCTTCATTAACGCGCAGCTGGCGCTGCGTCGGGGCCTGATTGCTCGGACGGATCATGGCTATCCCCTTTATCCGTGCCGGACGCCCGGCCCGGCAGGCAGGCCCGTTATGACAGGCCGCAGCGGACACAGTTCCGGTTTCTCTCTGACACCACCGGCCTGCCCGGTCAGGGGCCTGCCACCGGCTTGCTATAAAACGGCTTGGGGCCGGAGCACCATCCGCACTGGATGGAAGCCCGGCCCCGCGCCTGTCTCACACACCTTAGAGTTCGGTGGCGATCTGCTCCATTTCGAAGCATTCGATCACATCGCCAACCTGAATGTCGCCATAGCTGGCCAGCGACATCCCGCATTCGAACCCTTCGCGGACTTCGCGGACATCGTCCTTGAAGCGCTTGAGCTGACCCAGATCGCCTTCGTGGATGACCACGTTGTCGCGCAGCAGGCGGACCTTGCAGCCGCGCTTGATGACGCCTTCGGTAACCATACACCCGGCCACCTTGCCGACCTTGGTGATGTTGAAGACTTCGCGGATCGCGGCATAGCCGATGAACTTTTCCTTGAAGGTCGGTTCCAGCATCCCGGTCAGGGCCCGCTTCATGTCCTCGGCCACATCGTAGATGATCGAGTAGTAGCGGATGTCGATGCCTTCGCGGCGGGCCATTTCGCGGGCCTGCGGGTTGGCACGGACGTTGAACCCGACGATCAGGGCGTCGGAAGCCTTGGCCAGCGTGACGTCGGATTCGTTGATCGCACCGACCGCAGAATGCAGCACCTTCACCTTGACGGCGTCGGTCCCGATCTTCTCCAGCGTTCCGATCAGCGCTTCCACCGAGCCCTGCACGTCGCCCTTGATGACGACCGGCAGTTCCTTGGCTTCGCCCGCCTGAATCTTGGCGAACATCTGCTCCATCGAACCACGGGCGGCCTTAACGGCGGCAGCCTCGCGTTCCTTCCGCTGACGGTAGGCCGCGACGTCACGCGCCTTGGCTTCGTCCTCGGTCACGATGAAGTCATCACCCGCTGCCGGAACGCCCTGGAGACCGATGATTTCCACCGGAGTCGCCGGACCGGCTTCCTCGACGCGGTTGCCCTTGTCGTCGATCATGGCGCGGACGCGGCCCCATTCCTTACCGGCGACGAACACGTCGCCGACACGCAGGGTACCACGGCGGACCAGAACGGTCGCCACCGAGCCACGGCCCTTTTCCATCTTCGCTTCGACGATGGTGCCTTCGGCAGCGCGGTCCGGGTTGGCCCGCAGTTCCAGAATTTCCGCCTGCAACAAAACGGCTTCTTCCAGCTTTTCGAGGTTCAGCCGCTGCTTGGCGGAGATTTCGATGCACTGGACGTCCCCGCCCATCTGCTCGACCACCACTTCGTGCTGCAACAGTTCCATGCGGACGCGTTCGGGGTTGGCCGCCGGCTTATCCATCTTGTTGACGGCGACGACAATCGGCACGCCCGCCGCCTTGGCATGGCGGATCGCTTCGATGGTCTGCGGCATGATGCCGTCGTCTGCCGCCACCACGAGGATGACGATGTCGGTGACGCGGGCTCCACGGGCACGCATCGCGGTGAACGCTTCGTGGCCCGGGGTGTCAATGAAGGTGATCTTCGCACCCGACCGCATGGTGACCTGATAAGCCCCAATGTGCTGGGTGATGCCACCGGCTTCCCCGGACACCACATCGGTGTGACGCAGGGCGTCAAGCAGCGAGGTCTTCCCGTGGTCGACGTGACCCATCACGGTCACCACCGGCGGACGCGACATCAGATCGACGTCGACATCAGCCCCGGTGTCGAGACCGATTTCGATATCCGCTTCGGAGATACGCTTCACTTCATGGCCGAATTCCTGAGCCACAAGTTCAGCGGTATCGGCGTCGATGGTGTGGTTGATGGTCGCCATCACCCCCAGCTTCATCAGCGCCTTGATCACGTTGCCGGAGCGTTCCGCCATACGGTTGGCCAGTTCCTGCACCGTAATGGTGTCGGGAACGACCACGTCACGCACGACCTTCTCCGGCGCCTTCTGCATCTGCTGTGCCTTGCGCTTTTCCTTCTGCGCGGCACGGCGGAGAGCGGCGACCGAACGGCCACGGGCGCTTTCCTCATCGCCCGACAGGGCGGCGGACACATTCAGCTTGCCCTGACGTTTCTGAACCGTGGCCGGAGTCCCCGGACCGGCGGTCCGCTTCGGAGCCACCTTGACGGCAGCCCGGTTGCGGCGCTGTTCTTCGGTGTCCTCGTCGCGGTCAACCTCGACACGGCGGGCGGCACCACGGTCATCACGCAGCGGATGCTCGTTCTTGGTCAGGGCCGGCGGGCCGAACTGATTCGCCCCGGCACCCGGAGCCCCCGTCGACGGACCACGCGGACCGGCACCGGCCGGACGGGCACCGTCACGGTTGAAGCCACCTTCACGCGGCGGACGCGGACCGGCACCCTGCCCATCGCGGGAGAACCCGCCCGGGCGGCCATCGCGCTGACCGTCACGCGGCGGACGGGCGGCACCATCACCACGCGGCTGACCATCGCGGCTGAAGCCACCTTCACGCGGCGGACGGGTATCGCGCTGACCATCACGGTCACGGTTGAAGCCCCCTTCGCGCGGAGCCCCGCCATCGCGGTTGAAGCCACCCTCACGCTGCGGACGCGCCTGGAACACGGCCGACTGGCCATCCCGGGGAGCGCCTTCACGACCCTGAGCCTCGCGCGGCGGGCGCGGCGGCAGAACCGCCGACTGACCATCGCGGGGCGGGCGCGGGCCGGAGCGGAACACCGCCGACTGACCATCGCTGGAGGTCCGGCCCATGCTGTGGCCGGAAGCACCGGAGCGCTGCGGTGTGCGATCAATCGCCCGCTGCTGGTCCGGGGCACGGAACACGGCGGCCTGCGCCGGGCGTTCCGGTTCAGCCGGACGGGCGGGCTGCGCCGGACGGGCCGCCTGCGGTGCCGGGGTAACCGGAGCAGCAGCCTGCGGCGCCGGAGCCGGCTCTGCCGGAGCAGCAGCCTCAGCCGCCGGGCCGTTCCGGCCGACGTCAGCATCAGCCGCTTTCCGGACCTCTGCCTCAGCAGTGGTGCGGTCAGCATCCTGACGGCGGCGCTGTTCATCCGCTTCCCGCTGGGCGTTCTGCAGGGCCTGCAGGCGGTGCATCCGCTCGTCGTCCAGCATCACCTTAGAGGAGGTGTCAGCCGGAGCGGCCGGGGCAGCGACAGTCTGCGAAGACCCTTCGACGCCATGGTGTTCGGAGCCGGGGCCAACAATGCGCTTCTTGCGGCGCTCGACCGCCACTTCCTTCTGCCGCCCATGCGAAAAGCTCTGGACGACCTTATCGGCCTCCACGCCCTTCTTCAGTTCCAGCTTTCCCCGCGGGGAAAGGCTAAGCGGCTTTTTTTCGTTCTCGTTCGACATGCGTCCCGGTCTCTAGGCGTCCAACTCTGGCACTACTCTCCGCTGTCCGGGGCCACTTCCGGCTCCGTCCCGCGGCGCTCCGGATCTTCGCCATCCCCGGCACCGGCTTCAACCGGGGCTGCGGTAACTGGCAGATCCTTTTGCCCGACGTAAACCGCCAGGCGCTCACACTCTGCGGCGAACCGGTCGGCCAGCGCGCGCTGGTCCGGTTTGCCGTGGGTCACGGCCACGTGCACGACGTGTTCCCGACCCAGAACGGCGGCCAGTTCGGCCCCCGTAAACAACTCAATCACCGCTGGCAGGCGGCGGCCCTCGCGGGCGGCCTGTGCGGCAGCCGCCATGACCTTACGTCGGCCATCGTCGGCACCCTCGGCAGCTTCCACCAGTATCCGCACCTGTCCGGTGCGGGCGGCGGCGGCAACCTTGTCAAACCCCGCCACCACGGTTCCGGCGCGGCGGGCAAATCCAAGAAGGTTGAGGCAGCGTTGCCGCAACAGCCCTTCCACCAGCCCGTCCAGACCCGGGTCAACCACGGTCTGGCAACGGGCGGCCTTGGAAAAGGCGCGCTTTCGCACCGCCGTTTCTATCATATCGCGGCGCGCACTCAACCACAAACCCCGTCCCGGCAGTTTTCCGTCGAGATCGGGTACCACAGTTCCGTCCGGTCCAAGGACAAAACGGATCAGCCAGTCCTTCGGCAGAACCGCCCCGCTGACAATACAGCGGCGCAGCGGCCCGTCCTGTTGGTCCCGCTTTTCCGGGCCCCCGGCAGACCTGCCCTTGCCGTCCGCCGCCGCGCCACCCTTGCGATGGCCCTTTTTCCGCCCCTTGCCCGGAAGGGCAGCGGCGCCCGCCGCAGACTCATCAGCCTGCGGCGGAACAGCGGGAGCGGGCGTGTCTGCCCCGGATCCGGTCACCGTATCACTCCTGACGTCAGGTCTCAGACCGCACCGTCCTCAAACCATCCGGCACGGACCCGGGCTTCCATGATGATTCCGTTGGCTTCGTCTTCACCCATGACATCCTTGCCGACATAGTCGACCAGTTCGTCAGACGCGAGATCGGCGAGGTCATCCAGAGTCTTGACGCCATTGCGGCCAAGGGCGACCACCATGGTGACGGTCAGCCCCTCGGTCTGGGCCAGATCATCGCTGACGCCCAGAGCAACGCGCTCTTCCTCAGCCTGACGGGCCTGTTCTTCCAGGAACACCCGGGCACGCTGCTGAAGCTCGGCGGCGACGTCTTCATCGAAGCCTTCGATGCCCGACAGCTCTTCAGTGCCGACGTAGGCAACTTCCTCAACGGTCTCGAAGCCTTCGGTCACCAGCAGGTGCGCCAGCACATCATCCACATCCAGCGCGTCGATGAACAGCTTGGTGCGGGTGCGGAACTCTTCCTGACGGCGCTCCGACTCGGCTTCTTCGGTCAGGATATCGATGTTCCAGCCGGTCAGCTGAGAGGCAAGACGCACGTTCTGGCCCCGGCGGCCAATCGCCAGCGACAGCTGGTCATCCGGCACCACCACTTCAATCACGTTCCGCTCTTCGTCGAGCACGACCTTGGCGACTTCCGCCGGGGCCAGCGCATTAACAACGAAGGTCGCCGGGTCGATCGACCACGGAATAATGTCAATCTTTTCGCCCTGCAACTCGGCGACCACCGCCTGAACGCGGGACCCGCGCATCCCGACGCAGGCACCGACCGGATCAATGCCGGAGTCGCGGGAGGTCACGGCGATCTTGGCGCGGGAGCCCGGATCACGGGCGGCAGCCTTCACCTCGATGATGCCATCATAGATTTCCGGCACTTCCTGCGCGAACAGCTGCCTCATGAAGCCGCCATCGGTCCGGGACAGGAAAATCTGCGGGCCACGCTGTTCCTTGCGGACATCCTTGATCAGGGCACGCACGCGGTCACCGTTTTTCAGGTGCTCACGCGGGATCAGCTCATCCCGGCGCAGCAGGGCTTCGGCGCGGCCGAGGTCGACCACCACATTGCCGAATTCAACGCGCTTGACCAGACCGTTGACGATTTCGCCGATACGGTCCTTGTATTCGTTAAACTGGCGCTCACGCTCGGCATCGCGCACCTTCTGCACGATCACCTGCTTGGCGGTCTGGGCAGCGATACGGCCGAAATCGATCGGCGGCAGCGGGTCGACCAGAGAATCACCGACAGCGGCATCCGGCTTCTTGCGGCGCGCCTGCGCCACCGTCATCTGGGTGAACTCGTCCTCGATTTCCTCGACCACGGCAATGTAGCGGGCCATACGGATCTCGCCGGTACGGCGGTCGATGTGCGCGCGGATATCGTGCTCGTGGCCATACTTCGAGCGCCCGGCCTTCTGGATCGCCTGCTCCATGGCGGCGAACACTTCTTCCCGGTCGATGTTCTTGTCGCGGGCCACGGTGTCGGCGACCTGAACCAGTTCCGGCCGCGCCATGCCAACGGTACGTTCCATCGTTCTCAAGCCCTTGATCGAAAGTCGTTAAACGGTCAAATGAGGAGTATCCGGCCCCGGGTCATTCCGGGGAAAAGCCGCAGCGCCCTCAGGCGTCCGGCAGGCTCCGGGTCACATGGTCGATCAGTGCATCGGTCAAAACCAGCTTGGCCTTCCACACCGCTTCCAGCGGAATGGACCACTGGCCGTCCTCGCCATGCACCTGCACGGCGGTCCCGGCCTCGTCCAGCCCCATCAGCTTGCCGGAAAAGCGCTTGCGGCCATCCAGCAGAACCTTGGTTTCGATCTTCACGTCAAATCCGGCCCAGGTCACATAATCCTTGGCGCGGGTCAGCGGCCGGTCAATGCCGGGGGAGCTGACCTCAAGATTGTACGCGCCGGAGATCGGATCCTCGACGTCAAGCAGGGCGGACACCGCCCGGCTGATATCGGCACAGTCATCCACGGTCATCGGCGCACCGTCCTTACGGTCAGCCATGATCTGCACCGTCAGGTGCTTGGCGCCCTGAATCAGCACACGCACCAGATCATATCCCATATCGGAAATGGTCGGTTCGACGATGGCAGCAAGTCGTTCGGTCAGGTCCATACCGGGTTCCACAGACAAATGGTTTTTATTGATCTTCCGGCATTCTCTGCCTCGTCCCGGTCAGGGGCTGAAGACGGTTGCGTCCGGCCCATAACAAAAAAAGTGGGCCAGCGGCCCACTCTCGCAAGCCCGGACGGGCACACCAGAGAATGTCAAGACGGACTTATACACCGCCCCCCGCGAAAAGGCAAGCCCTGTGCCGGGCCGCCTTCCGCAGCGGCGCGGCTTTCAGCGCAGATGCTCTTTCAGGCGCGGCATCAGCTCGACAAAGTTGCAGGGGCGGAACCGGCTGTCGAGCTGAGACGACAGAATCCCGTCCCAGCCATCGCGGCAGGCCCCGGTCGATCCCGGCAGGGCAAACAGATAAGTGCCATTGGCCAGACCGGCCATGGCGCGGCTCTGAATCGTCGAGGTGCCGATCTTCTGGAAGCTGATCCAGCGGAACAGCTCGCCAAATCCCGGGATTTCTTTTTCGATCACCCGGTTCAGCGCTTCCGGCGTCACGTCCCGCCCGGTCAGACCGGTGCCTCCGGTGGAAATCACCACATCCACCGCCGGATCCTCAATCCAGCGCCGGAACTGCGCGGCAATCAGATCGGCATCATCGCGGATGATCGCCCGGTCCGCCAGACGGTGCCCGGCGGCGGTCAGCCGGTCCACCAGCGCCTGCCCGGAGGTATCCGTCTCCAGCGTGCGGGTATCGGAAACCGTCAGGACGGCAATGTTGACCGGCAGAAAGGGCGCGCCTTCAGCAACCTGAGACATGATGGTTCTCCAAACGTCAATACAGGGGGCTTACGGCAGACCGGCGATGCCGTCCTTACCGGAAATCAACTTCCCGGCTTCCGCGCCTGCGCCACTCTGGCCCCACCCTGCTCTGTCGGGACATAGCGCGGCCAGGCCCCGCCCGCAACATGATCCAGCGACGGCGCCGGTTGCCCCAGACGGTCGGCATAGATCCACAGGTTGGCCACCACCCGCTCGATATACAGGCGGGTCTCGCGGGACGGGATGGCCTCGATGAACAGCAGCGGATCATCGTTGTACTGAACCCGCTTCTGCCATTTGGCCAGATTCCCCGGCCCGGCATTATAAGCGGCAGCGGCGAAGAACAGGTTCCCGTCCACTTCCGGCTGGGCCAGCAGGGTTTCCAGATATTTCTGGCCCAGCGACATGTTCACTTCCGGCACCATCACCGTCTTCGATCCGGTCAGCCAGCCATTGGCGTTGCCATCCCAGCTGGCCACCAGCCGGGCGGTGGCCGGCATCATCTGCATCAGCCCCTGCGCTCCGGCCACCGACCGCGCTTCCGGATTAAAGGCCGACTCCTGCCGGATGAAGGCATAGAGCAGGGCGCGGTCCAGCCGCCAGCCGTCTTCCGGCTCCCAGAACGGTACCGGATAGCGGGCGGCATCGGTCACCGACACACTGCCCTCATCGGTCCGGCTGCGGTAGGACGCCAGCCCGAGGGCAAACGACGCCATGCCGGAAATATCGGCCATCCGGACGATGGCATCCTTGGTGCGTTCATCCACCACCGCATACAGGCGGCGCAGTTCTTCCTCGGCGTAATCAATCCGGCCCAGCTGCGCCAGAGCCAGCGCCCGCCGCCCGGCGGCGGTCCGGCCCAGCGTCTCGCTGTCCGCCGCGCTCAGGAAGTCCCCTTCCCACGCGAAGGACAACGGCAGCCCCAGAGCCCGGCGGGCAGTCAGACCATAGAAGGTGCGGGTTTCTTTCGCCGCTTCGTTCAGCCAATAGGAAACTTCTTCCGGACGCCCGGTGCGCAGGGCGGCGCGGGAGGCCCAGAACGCCCCCCCGGCGGTCAGCCATGGCGAGGAATCGCTGGACCGGGCCAGACGGGCAAACCAGTCGCGGGCCTGATCGTACCGGCCCTGCCGCCAATGGGCCAGACCACCGGCCCACAGCGCCATCGACATCCGGTCACCGGACCGGGCCACGGCCTTTTCCGCCCATTCCACCGCCTCTTCGTCATTGCCTTCAACGAACAGGGCATAGGCGAGGGTGCCGCGCATCCGGTCATGGTCGAGGGCGGTCAGGGTCGAGGCGACTTCCTTGGTATCAACGGTCCGCGCCACCTGTGTGGTCGGCTGCTTCCCCAATGCGGTGCGGAACTTGGCCCACAGGGCAGCGGCCTTCTGCGACTGGCTGCTGGAATAGGTCCCGGCCAGCTCCCACAGGGCCGACATGCTTTCCCCGGTTCCCCCGGCATTGAAGCGGGGGGCCGAGGCCGGGGACCGCAGCACCACCGGCGGCTCGGCCTTAACCGGCGGCGGCGGGGGCTGCTGCGCCACCTTCTGGTCTTTCTTCCCGGCAACAGGCTTTCCGGCAGCGCCCTTCCGGGCCTCCGCCGCCTTCTGGGGACCGGACTTCTGGGGACCGGACTTCTGGGAAGAGGATTTCTGGGAAGAGGATTTCTGGGGGGCCGCCTTCGGGGCCGGACGCGACGGGGTCATCCGCCCCTGCGCCACCGAATAGACGATTTCCGCCATCGGCAGATCGGCATAGCTGTCCAGCCAGTCCCGCAGTTCCGTCAGGCGGGCTTTCTGCGGAGAGGCCATCAGCCGCTGATGGTGGACATACCCCATCAGCAGCGGATCCTGCACCTGCGGAATCAGCGCCGCCGCGGCATCCCAATGCCCTTCGCCCTGCAAAGAGAAGATACGGGAATACAGATCCATGTCCTGATCGGACAGACGCCATGACGTCAGACTGGACGATTGGGTGGCCACCTGCTCCAGCCGCAGGCCCTGCGCGGCGGCGCGCGGGCTGTCAAGCCCCAGCCCGGAGACCAGGGTTCCGGCCAGAGCCGCCCCCAGCAGGGTGGAGCGTCCGCCCGTGCGTAAAGCGCGGAGAGCCCAGCGGAAGGCCTCGTCTGCCCCGGTGTTACGCTCGGGTGCAGCGTGTCGCATACGTTTCATCCGGTGACATCCCCCTAACGGTCTGCGCGACTGCCCCTCCCAGCCGAGGAAGATATAGGCGGAAGTTTTTCCCGGGGACAACCCCGGAAACCGAATGCCCGGAAAGAAAAGAGTATATCTCCGGGCTGCATCAGCACCCCAGAGCCCCCTTTTACCGGGTGAACAGTAGCCCGATTCGGTGTTACCCCCTGTGCGGACGGTCACAGGAGACCGTGATAAAGTCGTGGCCACAGAGACAAGGACCGCCCGCCATTATCTCCGCACCGCTCCGTCTTTTCCCTTTTCCTGATCCGGCAGCAGGAGTACAACCGCGCCAGTTCTGGCTGCCCCGGCACCCCGGACAGGCAGCCACCCGGGGTCGCGTCTGCCGCCCCTTTTTTTCCCGCGCCGTCGTGATGGACCATGACTGATCTGACTCAGCCTGACGTGACTGTCGTCGTTCCCGTGAAGAACGAAGAGGACAACATTCTGCCGCTTCTGGCAGAGATCCATGCCGCCCTCAACGGCGTCACCCCGTTTGAGGTCGTCTACGTTGACGACGGTTCCGACGACCGCACCCCGGCTGTTCTGGCCGATGCCAAGCGCCAGTACCCGTATCTGCGCACCGCCCGCCACCGCTTTTCCTGCGGGCAGAGTCAGGCCGTGCACACCGGTGTGCGGATGGCGCGCGGCACCTGGATCGCCACGCTGGACGGCGACGGACAGAATGATCCGGCCGATATTCCTGCCATGCTGGCCCGCCGGGATGAAGAAGCCACCCGCTCCGGCAAGCCGGTGACCATGGTGATGATCGCCGGTCACCGCCAGAAGCGGCAGGACAACGAAATCCGCCGCCTGTCATCGAAGGTCGGCAACGGGGTGCGCGCCTGGCTGCTGAAGGATGATACCCCGGATACCGGCTGCGGCCTGAAGCTGTTCGCCCGTGACACCTTCCTCAGGTTTCCCCGCTTCGACCATATGCACCGCTATCTTCCCGCCCTGATGCTGCGGGAAGGCGGCCATGTCGTCAGCGTGCGGGTCAACCACCGCCCGCGGGAACGCGGCACGTCGAAGTACGGGGTGTGGAACCGCCTGTGGGTCAGCCTCTACGATCTGGTCGGCGTGATGTGGCTGCAACGCCGCGCCCGGAACCCGCAGGTCGAAGCCCAGGACTGAGGGAACAGCGATGCCCGTTTCCGCCGATAAACCGGATCAGGCCCCGCTGTCTGAGTCCCTTTCCCCCGACTCCGGTCTGGGCAGTTCCCTGCTGGTGGAGGACGGCGATACCGTCGCCCGGAAGCAGAGCGGCCTGAAGTCCCTGATGAAGGGGCTGATCATGATTGCGTCGCTGGTGGTGATCGGCACCGCTGCCCGCAAGCTGGGGCTGGCCGATACCCTCTCCACCAGCTGGCTGGATCACGAGGTGATCGGCAAGGGGATTCTGGGGGAACTGATTTTCATCGGACTCGGCGCGATGACCTCGGCGATCGGGGTGCCGCGTCAGCTGGTCGCTTTCGGCGGCGGCTACGCCTTCGGGTTCGGCATGGGCATCCTGATTTCCAGCCTTGCCCAGATCATCGGCTGTACCGTTTCCTTTTTCTATTCCCGCCTGCTCGGCCGGTCGCTGGTCCGGCGGCTGTTCGCGGCCCGGATCGAACGGCTGGACACGCTGCTGCGCGGTCATCCCTTCTCGATGACCCTGCTGATCCGCCTGCTGCCGGTGGGGTCGAATCTGGCCACCAACATGGGCGCCGGGGTCTCCAGCGTTCCCGCCGGACGCTTTCTCTCCGGCACGCTGGTCGGCTATCTGCCGCAGACCGTTGTCTTCGTTCTGCTCGGCACCGGGGTGCAGGTCGATGCCACCGCGCAGATCGCCCTGTCGGCGGTGCTGTTCGTGGTCTCCGGCCTGATCGGCGTCTGGCTGTACCGGCGGATGCGCACCGACGTCGCCTAAACCTGACCCCGGAATCCCTACCCGGAATCCCTACCCCGGAATCCCTTACCCCGGCATCGCCCGGGCCCGGCGGTAACTGAGGGCCTCGGCGATATGCAGGCGGTCCACCTGATCCTGATTGGCCAGATCGGCAATGGTGCGCGCCACCCGCAGCACCCGGTGATACCCCCGGGCCGACAGCCGCAGGCGGCCCGCCGCTTCCGCCAGCAGGGCCTGCCCGGACGCCTGAAGCTGCACCGCCTGATCCAGAATACTGCCGTCCGCCTCGGCATTGCGGCGCACCGCCCCGGAGGGGTCCAGCCGGGCATAGCGGGCCCGCTGCCGGTCCAATGCCGCCGCCACCCGCTCCGCCACCGGGGCGGAGGTCTCCCCGGCCGGGGCCCCGGCCAGATCCAGCGGATGCACCGCCATCACCTCCACAGTCAGGTCAATGCGGTCCAGCAGCGGCCCGGACAGCCGGTTCTGATAATCATCCCCGCAGCGCGGTGCCTTGGAGCAGGCCATGCCGGGATCGGTCAGATAGCCGCAGCGGCAGGGGTTCATCGCCGCCACCAGCTGCACCCGGGCCGGATAACTGATATGGGCATTGGCCCGGCTGATCACCGCCCGCCCGCTTTCCAGCGGCTGCCGCAGGGCTTCCAGAACCTGCCGGGGGAATTCCGGCAGCTCATCCAGAAACAGCACCCCGTTGTGGGCCAGACTGATATCGCCCGGTCTGGCGCGTAACCCGCCGCCGATCAGGGCCGGCATACTGGCGGAATGATGCGGATCCCGGAACGGACGGCGGGTGGTCAGGCCGCTGTCCGGCAGCAGTCCGGCAATCGACTGCACCACCGAAACCTCCAGCGCTTCCTGGGGGGTCAGCGGCGGCAAAAGTCCCGGCAGACGCCGCGCCAGCATGGATTTTCCGGATCCCGGCGGGCCGATCATCAGCAGGTTATGGCCCCCGGCGGCGGCAACCTCCAACGCCCGCTTGGCGGTCTCCTGCCCTTTGACATCCCCCAGATCCGGGATGTGGCCGGAGTCTTCAGGCATCCGGGGCTCCGGACGCGGCAGCAGCACGGTGCCTTTGAAATGATTGATCAGGGCCAGAAGGGACGGCGTTGCCAGAATATCATCGCCCCCGGCCCACGCCGCTTCCGCCCCCTGACGCTGCGGGCAGATCAGGCCCAGATCCGCCGCCACCGCCGCCATCGCCGCCGGAAGCACCCCGGACACCGGTGCCACCGATCCGTCCAGCCCCAGTTCCCCCAGCACCAGATAGCGGTCGATATCCTCCAGCGGCAGAATCCCCATGGCCGCCAGCACCCCGCAGGCAATCGGCAGATCGTAATGGCTGCCTTCCTTGACGATATCCGCCGGGGCCAGATTGATGGTGATGCGTTTGGGCGGCAGAGCCAGACCGATGGCGGTCAGCGCCGCCCGGACCCGTTCCCGCGACTCGCTGACCGCCTTGTCGGCAAGCCCGACGATGGAGAATGCCGGAAGGCCGTTGGACAGCTGCACCTGTACGTCGATATCAATGGTGTCGATACCGGCAAAGGCCACCGTCCGCACATGCGCTGTCATCTCTGTTCCGGTCCCGTCCATCCGCCAATACACGCGGAAGTGACCGTACAGGGGCAGGAATCGTGTGTAAACAATCGCGTGAAGACAACCGGTCCGCGAGACGGCCGACCCGTGAGATGAGCGCCCCCCCCCCCCACACAAACGCCAACGCCCCCGGACAGACATCACGGGGGCGCGGGAGGGACCCTGACGGTCAGAACAGATCCCGGTCAGGCCGGATCGGAGGCCAGCGCCCGGGCCAGGCCGGACAGCGCTTCCTGATGGCGTTCGTTCTGGATCATCGCGAAATTGCGGGCCAGTTCCAGACACATCCGCTGACGCGGGGCCAGATCGGTCCCCCGGGCGTCATCCAGCCCTTCAAAGAAATAGCTGACCGGCACATTCAGGACCTGAGCAATCTCATACAGGCGACCGGCAGAGATGCGGTTGATGCCGCGCTCGTACTTGTGGGCCTGCTGGTAGGTCACACCGATCATATCGGCCATCTGCTGCTGCGACAGCCCCAGCATGATCCGGCGTTCCCGGATTTTGGTGCCGACGTGACGGTCGGTGTCAGTGGCCCGGTTGGCGGGCTGGTCGGGGCGCACGGTGGTGGGCGAGTAGTTCATGATCGACATCCCTCTCATCTCAAGCACGGGCATATCTTCCGGGAACGGACCACCAACGGGACTGGCGGCTTTCGGCTGGATATGGATCGGGACCGGTCATCTTCTGCGACCATATTCTGTCCCCCTGATCAACTAAAGGGATACGCTCCCCGCGCCATTGCTGCAAGTGATCCCTCGGAACTACTCCTGATACGATAATATCCTTTTTCATACACCAAAGAACAAAGCAGCCTTTGCAGAATGCGAATACATGAACTTCTGGTCGGAAAATCGTGTGCATTTTGCAAATACACGCAGATAAACACCCCTTTGGCGTGCCCCAACAAAAAAGCGACCACCGTCTTCCGATACGGTGGCCGCTTGGCATCAGATCACGCGGATCTGAAATAACAGGGGATCTCAGCCCTTCTTGCTCAGGGCATCCAGCTGTTCCTGCATGGCATTCAGCTTGGCCTTCAGGTCATCAATGCTCGATTCCCCGGCCGCCGGGCGGGCGGTGCCCGGCTTCCCCGGAACCCCATCCTCTCCATAGAACCGGCCAAACATCTTCATCGCATTCTCGAAGAAGGAGACGTTCTGTTTGTTCAGCTCTTCAAACTGTTGCAGCGGAAAGATGCCGCCGAAGGCGTTCTGCATCATGTCGCGCATCCGCTCTTCGTTATGCGAAAACGCCTGCATGCTGTGTTCCAGATAGCGCGGTACCAGACCGCCCAGACTGTCGCCGTAAAAGCCGATCAACTGGCGCAGAAAACCGATCGGCAACAGGTTCTGGCCACCCTTGCTTTCTTCCTCGACGATAATCTGGGTCAGGACGGAGCGGGTGATGTCATCGCCGCTCTTGGCGTCATAGACCACGAATTCGGTCCCGTCCTTCACCATCTGACACAGGTGGTCCAGCGTGACATAGCTGGAGGTCGCCGTGTTGTACAGCCGACGGTTGGCGTACTTTTTAATGGTGATCGGGCTGTTCCTGGTTTCAGCCATTGTGCGTTTCCCTGTTATGGCAGGGTTCAGTCTCCCGCGCCGTCATCCGGCTTTCCCTGCGTCATTGCAGCTTCAACAGTGCCTGCGATGCCGCTTTGCAGCAAGAAAAATGCAAGTGCGGCAGCAATTTCCTGCTGTACTCTGTGTTCTCTCAGACTGTTCTTTCAACCCGTTCGGTGCGGCCATGACAAAACCCTCCTCTCCCCCCGGCGGCGACAGCGGCGGCCCGGCCTCCCCGCCCGATCTGTCGGCACTGGCCCGCAAAACCCTTGATCTGTGGCAGGATCAGATCGGCAGGATGTCGCAGGACCCGGCAACGCTGGACCTGATGACCCGGACCTTCTCGATGATGACCAAAGGCAGCGAGGCCCTGCACGACCTGCCGAAGGCCGCCAGGGATCTGGCCGGTCTGTGGCCACAGACCGCACAGGCCGCACCGGCGGGCCACTCCGCCGCCCACACTGCCGCCGCTTCCGCCCCACAGCCCGGAGAGACGCCCGCCGATGAGCCCGCCCCCGCCGCTGCACAGCCGGGCCCCGCGACTGGGGCCGCGCCCGCTGCCGATGTTTCTGGGAATGGAGCTGACCTCACTGCTGAGCTGCTGCGCCGCATCGCAGCTCTTGAAGAGCGGGTCCACGCGTTGGAATCCCGACCTGCCGGAGGAAATGGCAACCCTGCTCGGCGACGCCAGCCCGGCTGAATTCGCCGAGGCATTCGAGGCGGAATCCCGCAGCCGCTTTAACCAGTTCCTGCACGGACTGGATCTCTACCGCCATCACCCCTACCGCCGCCGCCTGAAAGATGCCCCGGTGGTCTGGCAGGCGGGCGGCGTCAGCCTGCGCAGCTACGGCGGGCCGGAGGACGGCCTGCCGGTGCTGGCGATTCCGTCGCTGGTCAACCGCGCTTATGTGCTGGACCTGAACGGAAAGCGCAGCTTCATGCGCTGGCTGGCCCGGCGTGGCTTCCGGCCGTTTCTGGTAGACTGGGGCGACCCGCTGGAGGAGCGCCGGTTTTCCCTCGGGGATTACGTCCTGCACCGGCTGGAACCGGCGGCGGCGGAAGTTCTGCGGCTGACCGGACGGAAACCGGCGGTCATCGGGTACTGCATGGGCGGGGTGCTGACGCTGGCGCTGGCCCAGCGCCGCCCGGACCTGTGCGCCGCCTATGTCGGGCTGGCCACCCCGTGGAACTTCCATGCCGGATCCGGCGGCGGCCTGCGTCTGCTGCTGGAAACCCGCCAGAAAGTGGCGGAGGCGGTGGAACATCTCGGCTTCCTGCCGGTCGATATTCTTCAGGCGATGTTCTCCGGGCTCGATCCGGGGTCGATCTCCCGCAAATTCCGCATGTTTTCCGGGTTGCCGCAATCTTCCGACAAGGCCAAGGCCTTTGTCGCCCTGGAGGATTGGGTGAACGACGGGGTGCCTCTGGCCGGACCGGCAGCGCAGGAATGCCTGCTGCACTGGTACGGCGAGAACCGCACCTTCCGGCAGGAATGGGCGGTGGATGGCCAGACCATACGGCCCGGCGGCCTGACCATCCCGTCCCTGACCATCGTCCCGCTGAATGACCGGATCGTACCCCCCGGATCCGCCATTGCCCTGTCCGATGCCCTGCGGGGTGCTCCCGGCGGCACCACCCGTCTGGATGTGCCGCTGGGCCACATCGGCATGATGACCGGCAGCGCCGCCGTGCGGACGGTCTATGGCCCGCTGGCCCGCTGGCTGCGCCGGGCCTGCGCCGAAACCCCGGCAGAACAGCCCGGCTGACGCGACGGCAGGAAACCGGCCCGATACTATTTTGCGGCGCAATATCCCATGGACTTGCACCGCCCCCCTCGCTACTCTTTCGGGCGGTCCGGCACCGGCGCCCGGTTCCACACCGGGACACCAGGACGCTTCGATGTCGGCAACGCAGTCAGCCCGTGCGGTGCAAAGCCCCACGGCAGGATCAGGGAGGAACACGATCCATGACCGAAGTCGTTATCGTCAGCGCAACCCGTACCGCCATCGGCGCCTTCAGCGGCAGCCTGTCGGCCTTTTCCGCCGCCGAACTGGGCGGGATTGTCATCAAGGAAGCGCTGGCCCGCGCCGGTGTTGACGGGGCCGAAGTCTCCGAAGTCATCATGGGTCAGGTCCTGACCGGCGGCACCGGCCAGAACCCGGCCCGTCAGGCCGTGCTGAAGGCCGGTCTGCCCGATACCGTTCCCGCCTATGTGCTGAACATGGTCTGCGGCTCCGGCCTGCGCACCGTGGCGCAGGGCGCAATGAGCATCCTGTCCGGCATGGCCGACATCGTCGTCGCCGGCGGTCAGGAAAGCATGACCAATGCCCCGCACTGCACCTATCTGCGCTCCGGCGTCAAGATGGGGTCGGCGGAACTGGTCGACACCATGATCAAGGACGGCCTGTGGTGTGCCTTCAACGGCTATCACATGGGCAACACCGCCGAAAACATTGCCAACAAGTGGGGCTTCAGCCGCGAGGCACAGGATGCCTTCGCCGCCGCGTCCCAGCAGAAGGCCGAAGCCGCCATCACCTCCGGCCGCTTCAAGGACGAAATCGTCCCGGTGACCTACACCGTTAAGAAAGAACAGAAGCTGTTCGACACCGACGAGTTCCCGCGCTTCGGCTCCACCGCCGACTCGCTGGGCAAGCTGCGCCCGGCCTTCGCCAAGGACGGCACCGTCACCGCCGGGAATGCCTCCGGCATCAATGACGGCGCCTCCGCCGTGGTGCTGATGAGCGCCGAAGCCGCCGCCAAACGCGGCCTGAAGCCGCTGGCCCGCATCAAGTCGTTCGCCGCCGCCGGGGTGGATCCCGCCTTCATGGGCACCGGTCCGATCCCGGCCTCTAAAAAGGCGCTGGAAAAGGCGGGCTGGACCGCTGCCGATCTCGACCTGATCGAAGCCAACGAAGCCTTCGCCGCGCAGGCGATGAGTGTGAACCACGAAATGGGCTGGGACGTGTCGAAGGTGAACGTCAACGGCGGGGCCATTGCGCTGGGTCACCCGATCGGGGCCTCGGGCAACCGTATCTTCGTCACCCTGCTGCACGAAATGCAGAAGCGCGATGCCAAGAAGGGCCTTGCCACCCTGTGCATCGGCGGCGGTATGGGCGTTGCCCTGACCATCGAGCGCGACTGATCTCCGTCAGCGCCCCGACGGCCCATAAAGACAAAACCCCGGCCAGAACTCTCTGGCCGGGGTTTTTATATCAGACAGACGGTGCCGTTTCAGGCCGGAACCGCCTGCAACAGCCGCCCAAGACTGGCCACTGTCACCGGTGCCACCGGAGCCCCGCCCCGTACCGGCCGCACCGGCACCGGCCAGCGGTCCGGCTCGCCCAGATCCGACACCGCCAGCGCCGCCCCGGAAAAATCCTGCTCGCGGGTATACAGACTTTCCGTGATCACGCAGCGTAGACCGGCAGAGCGGGCGGAGTGCAGGCCGACGGCGGAATCCTCGACCGCCACCGCCTGCCCGGCGTCCACCCCCAGCCGCTGCAAGGCCAGCAGATAGCTTTCCGGATCCGGTTTCTTGACCCGGACATCCGACCCGCAGATCACCACCCGGAATCCGGCCGCCAGCTCTTCCCCCAAGGTCTGCCGCAGCACCTGTTCCGCCACCGGACGCTGGCTGGTGGTCACCAGCGCCAGCGCCACACCGGCGGATAAAGCCTCCCGGCACAGGCGGGCCACCCCGGGGCGGGCGACAAGGCCGCTGTCACCGGAGGCCAGAAGCGCCGCCATATCGGTGGTTTTCCAGCGGTGCAACGCATCAAGGGCCGGATTGTCGGTCAGGGCCACATAGTCCGCCGTCCCGGTCCGGGTGGCATAGGCGGCAATCCGCTCCCGTCCCCCCGGCACATCAAGCAGACGGTGATAGGTCGGTTCATCCCAGTGCCACGGCAGATGGAAGGCGGCAAACGCCCTGTTGAAACAGCAGCGGTGCAGCTCTTCCGTCTCGGCAATGGTGCCGTCCATATCGAACAGCAGGGCCGCCGGGGTCATCATCCCGCGCCGACCGGTCAGCGGGCCTTTTCCAGCAGGCGCTGAATCTTGCCGTTCCCTCCGGCCTGCGCCCACGACAGCGCATCCCGGCCGGTATAATCGTTCAGGGTGACATCGGCCCCGGCCTTCAGCAGCTTTTCCACCGCCGCGACCGATCCCTTTTCCGATGCCCGCATCAGGGCGGTCACCCCCTGACGGTTCTGAAGGTTGATGTTGGCTCCGGCCTTGATCAGCCGGTCGACGATTTCAACGTTGTTCTGGTCAGCCGCCCACAGCAGGGCAGAATTGCCGAAGGGATCCGGCTGGTCCACCTTCGCCCGCTGATCCAGCATGATGTCGATGGCCGGGATCAGGTTATTGCGGGCGGCCAGCACGATCAGCGGCTGCTTGGAATTATCGGTGCCGTTGACATTGGTGCCCCCCAGAAAGGCGCGCTTCAGCTCGTCCCAGTTCTGGTTCATCATCGTCCTGACAATCGGGCTTTCCAGCGGAAGGTCCATGTCGGCACGGGCCGGAGACGCCACCGCCAGCAGGACCGGCAGCACCAGCGCCCCCAGCAGGCCTGCCCGCAGGCCGGTGGACAGGGACAGGAAACGGGGCGGATGCAGCTTGAACGCCATGGGGCTCCTCGGACGCTGAATGAACGGGCACTCCGCCTGAAGCTAGCGCAGGCCCGGCCCCGACGCAACCGAGCGCCCGAAAATCCTGCCCGGCGAAAGCGGATCGCCCCGCTCACGCGGATATGACTGTTTCAGTCTTTGCAGGCAGTCCGGCGGAGGTGTATGAACCTGTTTCATGATGACGGACACCGCTGCACATACACCGGACACGGCAACCGGCCCGGCCCTCCGCCCGGCCGGGGTGGACTATCCTGAGTTCCTGCCCGGCTGGGTCTGGCTGGTGGGGGCAGGCCCCGGCGATCCCGGCCTGCTGACCCTCTACGCCCTTCAGGCGTTACAGCAGGCCGATGTGATCGTTTATGACGCACTCGTCGACGACCGCATCCTCGCCCTGGCCCCGCCCGCCACCGAGCGGCTGTATGCGGGCAAGCGCGGCGGACGGCCCAGCGCGAAACAGGCCGATATCTCTGAAACTTTGGTGGCACTGGCCCGCAGCGGCCGCCGGGTGCTGCGGCTGAAGGGCGGCGACCCCTTCGTGTTCGGACGCGGGGCGGAGGAATGCCAGTTCCTGCACGCCCACGGCATCCCGTTCCGGGTGGTCTCCGGGATCACCGCCGGAATCGGTGGTCTGGCCGCCGCCGGGATTCCTGCCACCGTGCGGGAAACCAATGCCGCCATCACCTTCATCACCGGCCATGCCGCCAACGGCGAGGTTCCGGACAGCCTGAACTGGAACGCGCTGGCCCATGCCTCGCCGGTTCTGGTGTTCTACATGGGCCTGAAGCATCTGCCGGTGATCGTGGACCGTCTGGTCGCCGCCGGGCGGTCTGCCGACACCCCTGCCGCTGCGGTGGCCGAAGCCACCACCCCACGCCAGCGGGTGGTCACCGCCACCCTCGGCACACTGGTCGAGGCCATCCGCACCGCCGGGCTGCATCCCCCCGCCATCGTCGTGGTCGGCGAGGTCGTCTCCCTACGGCAGATCATCGCCGCCGGGGCGCGGCAGGCCGGACCGTAAGCCATGGCCAGTCCCGACACCGCCTTTGCCCTGATCGCCGCCGGTCTCAGCCATTGCTCCGGCGTGGTGGCGGAACAGGGCGGCCTGCTGACCAGCCTGTTCCTGACCGGTCTGGTCGGTGGCGTCAGCCACTGCATCGGCATGTGCGGCCCGTTTGTGCTGTCGCAGGTCGGGGCCCGTCTGGAAAAGATCCCGGCTGACCGGATGCGGGAATGGCACCGGCTGACCGGTGCCGCCCTGCTGCCCTATCAGCTGGGCCGGATGACCACCTATTCGTTGCTCGGCGCGGCCGGGGCCACGCTGGCCGGGCAGATCAACAGCCTCAGCGGCCTGCGCTGGCTGTCTTCCGGCCTGCTGCTGCTGGCGGCCGTGCTGTTTGCCGGTCATGCGATTCCCCGCCTGAAGCGGCTGTGGCAGCCGTCAGCCACCGTCAGCACCCCGGCGGCGGGGCGCTGGATCAACCGGCTGGCCGCCCCGCTGTTCGCCGCCCCGCTGGGCTGGCGTGGCTATGGGCTGGGGATGGTTCTCGGTTTCATTCCCTGCGGGCTGCTCTACGCCGCCCTTGCCGCCGCCGCCGCCACCGGCGATCCGGTGGCCGGAGCCTTTGGCATGGCCGCTTTCTGTCTGGGCACCCTGCCCAACCTGTTTGCCGTCGGGCTGGCCGGACATCTGGCCGGGCAGCGCTGGCGCGGCCTGATTGCGCAGGCCGCCCCGGTGCTGCTGGTCCTGAACGCCGGGGTGCTGGCGTGGCTGGCCGTCTCCCTGTTTGTCTGAGTGTAGCCCGATCCTTTTCAGCAGCAGCCGGGGCCCGGCACGCGGACTGATGGCCCCTGAGCGGAGGACCCCCCGATGAAGCCTTTGCAAGTCATCCTGATCGTCATCGCCGTCGCGGCCGTCGCCCTTGGCCTGCGGTTTGCCCCGGGCTTTCTGGAGAAAAACGAAGCCACTGCCCTCGGCGGCCCGTTCACCATGACAGCCACGACGGGGACAGGCACTACCGGCAAGACGGTGACGCAGGAAACCTACAAGGGCAAATATATGCTGATCTACTTCGGCTATACCTACTGCCCGGATGTCTGCCCCACCGGCCTGACCACCCTGTCGCAGGCCCTGAACAGCCTGCCTGCCGCCAAGGCCGACAAAATTCAGCCGCTGTTCGTCACCGTTGACCCGGCCCGCGACACGCTGGAGCAGATGACCGCCTATGTCGCCGCCTTCCACCCGCGTCTGGTCGGTCTGGTCGGCACCGCAGACCAGACCGCCGCCATCGCCAAAGCCTACCGGGTTTATTACGCCAAGGAAAAAGGCAAGGAAAACGACACCGAAGGCTATCTGGTCGACCATTCCGCCATCACCTACCTGATGGGGCCGGACGGACGGTTCCTGTCCTACTTCGGGCATGACACCACCCCCGAAGAGATGGCCAAAAAGCTGGCCGCCGCCCTGTAACGCCCCCCCCTGCACTCCACTGTCGGCCACGCTGTGATGCCCCACTCCCTGTCTGCGCCCCCCCATCTGGCCCCCGGCCTGATTGTCTCCGCAGCCTCTTCCGGCAGCGGCAAGACAGTCCTGACCCTTGGTCTGGTCCGGGCCCTGCGCCGCCGGGGGCTGGTGGTGCGCACCGCCAAGACCGGGCCGGATTACATCGACCCGGCCTTTCACGCCGCCGCCAGCGGCCATCCCTGCCTGTCGCTGGATACCTGGGGCATGCGGCCGGAAACGCTGCTGACCTCCCTGCGCTGGCTGGACGGCGATATGACGGTGGCCGAAGGGGTGATGGGGCTGTTTGACGGGGCTTTCGTCGACGACCGTCTGGCTGATGGATCGACGGCGGCGCTGGCCCTGCGCACCGGCTTCCCGGTGCTGTTTGTCCTCGACGTCAGCGGCCAGAGCGCGTCCGCCGCCGCCGTTGCCAAAGGCTTCCAGACCTTCCGCCCCGGTGTCACCCTGTCCGGCCTGATCCTCAACCGGGTCGGCGGCCCCCGCCACGAAGCCGCCATCCGGCAGGCCCTTGCCGAGGCGGTTCCCGATGTGCCGGTGCTTGGCAGTGTTCCACGGGCCAAGGCCCTTGATCTGCCGCACCGGCACCTCGGGCTGATTCAGGCGCAGGAACACGCCGATCTGGAGGCATTTCTGGAAGCCGCCGCCGATACGGTGACCGCCCATGTCGATCTGGAGGCGGTGATGGCCCTGAGCCGCCCGCCGCGGCCCCCCGCCATCGCCCGCCATCGCCCGTTTCCACCGCCGCCGGGGCAGCGGGTGGCGGTGGCCCGCGATATCGCCTTCGCCTTCGCCTACCCCGGTCTGCTGCGCGGCTGGCAGGAACGGGGGGCAGAGCTGGTCCCGTTCTCCCCGCTGGCCGACGAATCCCCTGCCCCCGACGCCGATGCGGTATACCTGCCCGGGGGATATCCGGAGCTGCATGCCGGGCGTCTGGCAGCGGCGGAAAGGTTCCGGCAGGGCATGCGGGAGGCCGCCGCCCGGGGTGCCACCATTATCGGCGAATGCGGCGGCTACATGACCCTTGGCGACGCCCTGACCGACGCCGACGGCCAGACCCATCCGATGCTGGGGCTGCTGCCGGTTGAGACCAGCTTTGCCAGACGGAAACTGCATCTGGGCTACCGGCGGGTCGTGACCCTGACCGACAGCGGGTTCGGACCGGCGGGAACCCCTCTGCGCGGTCACGAATTCCACTACGCCAGCATTGTGCGGGAGGACGAGTCCACCGCCGACCGCCTGTTCCGGGCCCATGACGCCACCGGCACCGCGCTGCCCGCCATGGGCCTGCGCCGGGGCTCCGTGGCCGGGTCATTCCTGCATATGATTGATCTGGAAGATTTTTAAAATCGCTGACGGCAGAGCCCCGCCGTGCTATGCTGCATTGCAACATAAAAGACTGTACGGGTCTTATGGACCATTTCCAGATTCTGTCTTGCCGGGTCTCGAATCTCCGGCAATAAATCAAATGACGGTCCGGTTACGGTCGCAACAAAATTACAAATCCGGAGGCAACCGGAACCCCGAAAAGACGGCACCCCCTCCCGCCCCACCCGGCCCGGAGCAACAGGCGGTGTCACGTTGTGCGGATATGTCGGAGGGTACGAGCAGGATGCCACTGTATCATTTTCACGAAATGCAGCATGCGGCCCTGGCGCCGATGCGGCTGATGGCCCAGACCATGCAGACGATGTTCACCAACCCGTGGATGCCGTTTGCCCATACCAACACCGGCCGCAGTCTCGCCGCCGGGGCGGAACTGTTCGAGCGGATCACCCGCCAGTACCCCAAACCGCCGTTCAATCTGCCCATCACCGAAATCAACGGCCATAAGGTTGCGGTGCACGAAGAAGTCGTGATGCAGCTGCCGTTCTGTAACCTGCTGCATTTCGCCCGCGATGGTGCCGCGAAGACCGACCCCAAGGTGCTGCTGGTCGCCCCGATGTCGGGCCATTATGCCACCCTGCTGCGCGGCACCGTTGAAGCGATGCTGCCCGACCACGACATTTACATCACCGACTGGGTCAACGCCCGCGATGTGCCGCTGTCAAAGGGCGACTTCACCTTCGCCAGCTATGTGGACTACCTGCGCAGCTTCCTGACCTTCCTTGGCCCCAACACCCACATCATGGCCGTCTGCCAGCCCAGCGTGCCGGTTCTGGCCGCGGTGTCGCTGATGAGCGAGGACAAGGACCCCTGCCGTCCGGCCTCGATGGTGATGATGGGCGGCCCGATCGACACCCGCCAGAGCCCGACCGCCGTCAACGAATTCGCCGATACCCACGAGATGAGCTGGTTTGAAAGCAAGGTGGTCCACACCGTGCCGATGAGCTACGCCGGGCGTGGGCGGCGGGTCTATCCGGGCTTCCTTCAGCTGTCCGGCTTCATGTCGATGAACATGGACCGCCACATGAACGCCCATCTGCACTATTACCGCCACCTGATCAAAGGTGACGGCGACTCGGCGGAAAAGCACCGGGAATTCTATGACGAATATCTGTCGGTGATGGATCTTCCGGCAGAGTTCTACCTCGACACCATCCGCTGGGTGTTCAAGGAACATGCCCTGCCGGAAGGCACCCTGATGATTCACGACCGCCGGGTTGACACCAAGGCGATCACCGATGTTGCCCTGCTGACCGTCGAAGGCGAACGCGACGACATCACCGGGGCCGGACAGACGATTGCCGCCCATAGCCTGTGCAGCAGCCTGCCGGATGACTTGCGCAAGCATCATCTTCAGCCCAAAGTGGGGCATTACGGTATTTTCAACGGGCGCCGCTGGCGCGAGGAAATCCTGCCCCATGTCCGAGACTTCATCCGCGCCCACGGGGCGCGGGCCGAAAAGCAGCGCGCCGCCTGAGGCTGCCGCCCCCCTGACACCGCCGTCCGCCCCCTCCGGAGAGCTTCCGTTCTGGAAACGGAAATCTCTGGAGGAGATGGACCGCGATGAGTGGGAATCCCTGTGCGACGGCTGCGGAAAATGCTGCCTGCACAAACTTCAGGACGAGGACGAAGACGGCGAACCGGGTGAAATCCACAACACCAATGTCGCCTGCCGTCTGCTCGACCTCGGATCCTGCCAATGTTCCGACTACCCCAACCGCTGGGACTTTGTGCCCGACTGTGTGCAGCTGTTCCCGCAGTTCATTGAGACGGCGGTCTGGCTGCCGACCACCTGTGCCTACCGGCTGCTGCACGAAGGCAAGGATCTGGCGTGGTGGCACCCGCTGGTCTCCGGCAGCGCCGAAACCATTCATGAGGCCGGGATCAGCGTCCGGGGCCGGGTGATTTCCGAACGCAAGGCCGGGCCGCTGGACCACCACATCGTTGACTGGCCGGATCTGTGAGCAGCAGCCCACAGCCCCGGTCAGCAACCCTGTCGGTGGAGGTCGGCGGGCAGGTTCTGCCGGTCCGGGTGCGGGTGTCGCCCCGGGCGGTCCGGCTGACCCTGCGCTACATCCCCCGCGACAACTGCCTGACCGTCACCGCGCCGCCGGGAGTCACCGCCCGTTTTATCCGGGGATTTGTCAGTGACCATGCCGACTGGATCGGGCGGCGGCTGACCACCGCCCCCGGACGGGTGCCATTCCTGCCCGGTCACCGCATTCCGGTGGCCGGGCAGGACCGCCTGATCACCCATGATCCACAGGGCCGCCGGGGAATCACTCTGACCGAGACGGCGCTGATCCTGACCGGACCGGTGGAAAAACCGGAGAACCGGGTGCGGGATTATCTGACCCGGCTGGCCCGGCAGGAAATCACCGCCTGCTGCCAGAGCCTGTCCCCCCTCGCAGAAGGGCGGGTGCGACGGATCACCGTCCGCGACACCCGTTCCCGCTGGGGCAGCTGTTCCACACTGGGCGATCTGTCGTTCTCGTGGCGGCTGGTGATGGCTCCGCCGCCGGTTCTGCGCTATGTGGTGGCGCACGAGCTGGCCCATCTGGCGGAAATGAACCACTCCCCCCGGTTCTGGGCGGAGGTGGCACGGCTGATGCCGGATCACGCCGTCCCCCGCGACTGGCTGAAGCGGCATGGCAGCAGCCTGCATCTCTACGGCTGAGGTCTCCGTCCTGACAGGGTTACCATCCGGTAACCCGATCCTGCCCCGCCCCGCCGATTCGGGTGGTTCCCGTCAGCGGACCGCCCTGTCATAGTTGCAAATGAAACAAGTAGCGCGGAAGTCCCCCTCCCCCATGTTCGTCAAACCTGATCCCCGGACCCCGACCGTCGCCGTCCTGCTGACCTTTCTGGTCGCCTTCGGCCCGGTGTCCACCGACCTGTATCTGCCGTCCCTGCCGGACATGACCCGGGCCTTCGGCACCACCGTCAGTCAGGTGCAGATGACCCTGTCGGCCTTCACCCTCGGCTTTGCCTGCGGCATGCTGATTTACGGCCCGCTGTCGGACCGTTTCGGGCGGCGCCCGGTGATTATTGGCGGCATCATCCTGTACCTGCTGGCCTCGGTCGCCTGCCTGCTGGCCCCGACCATCGATGCCCTGATCCTTGCCCGCTTTGCGCAGGCGTTCGGGGCCTGCGCCGGGCCGGTGCTGGGCCGGGCCATTGTGCGGGATGTCTATCACCGCGATGAGGCGGCGCGGATGATGTCCTATATGGCCAGCGCCATGGCTCTGGCCCCGGCGGTCGGGCCGATCATCGGCGGCTGGCTGCATGGCAGCTTCGGCTGGCGGTCAAACTTTGTGGCGCTGGTGGTGTTCGGGGTCTGCGTGCTGGCGGCAACCCTGCTGCTGCTGCGGGAAACCAACGCCCATATGGATCCACAGGCCACCCGGCCCGGCCGTCTGCTGCGCACCTATGGCAACCTTCTGAAATCGCCGGTGTTCATGGGCTATACCCTGACCGTCGGTTTCGGATTCGGCGGGCTGTTCAGCTTCATTTCCGGCTCGTCGTTTGTAATCATCGACGTGCTGGGCATCGACAGCGCCCATTTCGGTTTTGCCTTCGCCTGCGTCGTCGTCGGCTACATCAGCGGCGGTTTCCTCGCCGCCCGCCTGACCGGACGCTATGGGCTGGACCGGGTTCTCGGTTTCGGAACACTGGGAATCGGTGCCGCCGGGCTGCTGACCGCCGGAGTCGCGCTGGCCGGGATCCAGACCCCGGTCGGGGTGATTGCGCCGATCTCGCTGTACTTCTTCTTCTGCGCCCTGACCCTGCCCAACGGCACCGCCGGGGCGATTGCCCCGTTCCCGAAAATCGCCGGATCGGTCAGCGCCCTGCTGGGCTTCCTGCAAATGGGCTGCGGGGCCATCGCCGGATATCTGGTCGGCCTGCTGCACAATGGCACCACCCTGCCGATGTGCCTGAGCATCGGCATCATGGGGGTCCTGTCGATGGCAACCTACTGGATTCTCGCCCGCAGTGCCCGGAAGAACACCCTGTAAGCCGACAGATTCACCGGTCGGAAACAGAACAGGGGGTCCATCGGGCCCCCCTGTTCTCATCACATGACCGCAGCATCCGGAAGCGGTATCACCCGTTCGTCGCCAGAACATCCCCGGCCAGATACAACGACCCGCAGATCAGCACCCGGCGCGGAGCGGTCTGATCAGCCACCAGCGCGGCCACCGCGGCCGCCACACTGTCACAGGCCGAGACATCAGCAGCGCCCAAGCCCCGGGCCGTCTCCGCCACCGCCTGCGGCAGACGCCCGGCGGCACTGGACAGCACCGGCACGGTGCGGACCCGCTGCACCAGCGGCAGCAGCGGACGCAGGAACCCGGCTTCATCCTTGGTATCAATCATCCCAACCACCAGATCCAGCGGTCGGGTCTCCCCCTGCTGACGCAGATAAGCGGCAAGGCGTTCCCCGGCATCGGGGTTATGGCCACCATCCAGCCACAGGTCCCAGCCCTGTGGCAGAGCTTCCACCAACGGGCCCCGGCTCAGGGGCTGCAACCGCGCGGGCCACTCCACCGCCGGAAGACCGTCACGCAGGGCCTGTTCCGGCACAGCCAGCTCCGGCACCCGTGTCAGGACTGCCAGCGCCAGACCGGCGTTCTGGATCTGATGATCCCCCGGCAGACGGGACCGGGGCAGGGTCAGCCGGAGATCCCCGACGACAAAAGACAGGGTCTGCGTCTCTGCGGCAGTGGCCGTAAAATCCCGCCCTTCCCGCCACAGGACCGCGCCGATCCGGGCCGCAGCCTGATCCACCACCGCAGCAGCCTCCGCCGGATGGGCGGCGGCGATGCAGGGCACACCGGGGCGCATGATCTCGGCTTTCTCGGCGGCGATTGAGGCCAGTGTCTCCCCCAGATACTGCTGATGATCGAGAGAGATCGAGGTCAGTACGGTCGCCGCCGGACGGGTCACCACATTGGTGGCATCCAGCCGCCCGCCCAGACCGGTTTCCAGCAGCACCACATCCGCCGGAGTGCGGGAGAACGCCAGAAAGGCGGCGCAGGTGGTCACCTCAAAAAAGGTGATCGGCTGACCGGCATTGGCGGCTTCCACCTCTTCCAGCAGGGCCACCAGCGCCGCATCGCTGATGATCTCACCGGCCAGACGGATCCGTTCATTAAAGCGGACCAGATGCGGCGAGGTATAGACGTGGACGGTCTTGCCCGCCGCTTCCAGACAGGCCCGCAGCGTTGCCACGGTCGATCCCTTGCCGTTGGTTCCGGCCACATGGACGACCGGTGGCAGGTGATCCTGCGGATTGCCCAGCGCCGCCAGCAGACGCCACACCCGATCCAGCGACAGGTCGATGATCTTCGGGTGCAGCGCCGTCAGGCGGTCAAGGGCGGCGGACGGATCAGCCGGAACGACGGACATGGTTATTCCGCCGCAACCCGGGTCCGCAGCGGCACGACCTGCCCGGCCGGGCCACGGTTGCGCAGCAGATCAAGGATATTGATCAGCGTCTTGCGCAGATCATGGCGCTTGGCCACCACATCCACCATGCCATGGTCGCGCAGGTATTCCGCCTTCTGGAACCCTTCCGGCAGCTTCTGGCGGATGGTGCTTTCAATCACGCGGGCCCCGGCAAAGCCGATGGTCGCCCCCGGCTCGGAGACATGGATATCACCCAGCATCGCGAAACTGGCGGTGACGCCGCCGGTGGTCGGATCGGTCAGCAGCACGATGTACGGCAGACCATGTTCCTTCACCTTTTCCACCGCGACGGTGGTACGGGCCATCTGCATCAGCGACAGAATGCCTTCCTGCATGCGCGCACCGCCCGAGGCCGGAACCACGATCAGCGGCGCATCCTGCACGATCGCCAGCTCGGCGGCCGCCACCAGACCCTCGCCGACCGCCATGCCCATCGACCCCCCCATATAGGAGAAGTCAAAAGCGGCGATCACCACATCCATGCCGCCCATCGCGCCATGGGCAACGATGATGGCATCATGCTCCCCGGTCTTCGACCGGGCTTCCTTGATGCGGGCGGGATAGGCCTTGAGGTCCTTGAACTTCAGCGGATCCTCGGCCACCTTCGGCAGCTCGATGCGCTTATAGTTGCCGTCATCGAACAGCAGCTCCAGCCGCTTCTTCACCGGCAGGCGCATGTGATGACCGCAGTGGGTGCAGACCTGTAGATTCTTCTCCAGCTCCCGGTGGAAGATCATCTGTTCGCAGGCACCGCACTTGATCCAGAGGTTATCAGGAACCTCCTTCGGGCGGACAAGCTGCTGGATCTTGGGGCGGACGAAGTTGGTCAGCCAGTTCATCGGTGGGGCAACCCCATACTGTCAAAAAGATGCCAATACATGCACCGCTCCGCCCCGGATGTCCAGCCCGGGGTGTGCAGGGCAGACCGGCATCTGCCGGGACAGAACCGGACGGGACCGGGCGCAGGATCAGAAATCCATCACCGTCATCAGGATAAACGGCAGCAGGATAAAGGACATCAGGGTCGACACCACCGCGATGCCCGCCACTTCTTCCGGCCGGTTGTTATAACGGACCGCAAACAGATAATTGAACATCGCCACCGGCATGGCGCTCTGCACCACCACCACACCCCGGGCCGCCCCGTCCAGCCCCAGCAACCATGCCACTGCCCAGCCGACAGCAAAACCCATGACAATCCGCATCAGGGCAATACCGACGCTGCGGCGGATACTGGTGATTTTCAGCCGCGACAGCGACACCCCGAGCGCGATCAGCATCAGCGGAATCATCACTCCACCCAGCAGTTTCAGGGTGTTACCGATCCACACCGGCATCTGGATCCCGGCCACAATCATCAGGATCGCCACCGGCACCGCATAGACAATCGGGGTCCGTGCCAGATCGGTCAGCGACGCCTTCCCCGAGGCCAGCTGTGATCCCAGCGTGAACAGAAAGATGGAATTGAGGGTGAAATACCCGATCGACAGCGCCAGCCCATGATCGCCAAAAGCAAACAGGCACAGCGGAATCCCCATGTTCCCGGTATTGCCGAAGGCCAGAGAGGGCAGGAATGCCGAAATCGGCTGTTTCGCCGCCTTCAGGATCAGCCAGCCGATCGCCACGAAAGCCAGATGGGTCAGCAGGGCGGCCAGCATCATTTCCAGCAGCACGGACAGGTCGAGATTCACCCGCAGCAGGGTCTCGACAATCAGGGCCGGAGCCCCCAGCGCCGTCACCAGCAGGGTCATCGCCGGAGTATCAAACGGCAGCTGCCGCCGCGCCCACACATAGCCGATGACCGCCAGAATCAGAACCGGCGCAATAACATTGAACAAAATCATCAGCATGGGGAGGGATCCGGGTGCGGCGAGTCGAAAAAGGGGCGAAAACAGTATCATCCCCGGCCCCCGGCGCAAGCCGACAGCAGAACAGATACGGTCAGCCGAACGGATTCATCACCGTCCGGCGCTCCTCGGGCCGCATCGACTTCAGCACGGCCTTGGCGTTTTCTTTGGCGTTGGCGATGCCCAGCGCATCGGCCTTGACGTACAGGTCAAACGCCTGCGTCAGGTCGCGTTTGACACCGACGCCATTGGTGAACATCCAGGCCAGCAGTTCAATCGCCTGCGGATCGCTGCGCTCTGCCCGGCGGCGCACCGCATCAACGGCAAACGGACTCGGCTGCCCGCCGGCGATGCTTTTCAGCACCTCATTCCACGCCATCTGCGTGTTCAGCTGGGTTTCAACCACACCCGCCCCAAGGCGCCCCTCGCCGCTGCCCGGCACCGGCGGTTTCGGTTCCGGATACGGGGGCAGGCCACGGTTCAAAACGTATCCCGGCAACGCCCCGGCATTTTCCTCGCGCAGGGAATCCCGGTAGATCTGATCCAGACTGATCGCCTGCGCCCGGGCTTCCGGGGCCCCGGCGATCCATGGACCGGCACAGACAGCCGCCACCACCGCACAGCGGAGTCCGCAGTGCAGCATCGGGGTCAGCGTCTGGAGCAACCGGGGAATCATGCGGTGCGGGGATCCGGAACAGGAAAAATCGGGACAGGCGGCGCGGGCACAGCCCCGGCCATTTTGCTGGAGTGTCGCAGGACACTCTTACTAAAGCATGAAGGCAGCAAAGACGAGCAGTTCTGTCGGACTATCACCGGACCCACCGGGGAGAAATCCGGGGCAAAACCGGCCCATCGGTTGACTTTACCCCCCGGCAAACACACTCTCTGATCATGACGATGATCCACGCCACCTGCGTTTCCATTGATGGTCATGGGGTTCTGCTACGCGGCCCATCCGGCAGCGGCAAGTCCGATCTGGCCCTGCGCCTGATTGAGGGCGGGGCCGTTCTGGTCGGGGATGACTACTGCGCGTACCACACGGAATCCGGCTGGGACGGGGATACCCTGATCGCCACCTCCCGCCCCGAAATGGCCGGAGTGCTGGAAGTGCGGGGACTGGGGCTGGTCCGGGTCGGCCATATCAAGGAGGCCCCGGTGCGCCTGCTGTTCGATCTGTGCCCGGGGCAGGTGCCGGAGCGGCTCCCCCCCCGGGAAACCGTTGACCTCTTCGGGGTCGCCGTGCCCCGCCTGCATCTGGACCCGTTCCAGACCTCCGCCCCGGCCAAGGTCCGGCTGGCTGTCCGTATGATCACCGGTGATGTGGTGCTGGTCTCATGAATACCTCCCCCTCCCCCCTTCCCCCCGGCGAACGGGTCGTCATCGTCACCGGCCTGTCCGGGGCCGGAAAATCCACCGCCCTGAAGGCCTTTGAGGACATGGGCTATGAGGCGGTGGATAACCTGCCGCTCGGCCTGCTGGAACGTCTGGTCGGGGACACCTGCCCGGGGATGCGCAAACCGCTGGCGGTGGGCATTGATATCCGCACCCGGGACTTTGACGTCAGCCGTCTGCTGAACGTGACCGAAGCCCTGCGCACCCACCCGGATCTGGACGTCGATCTGCTGTTTCTCGATGCCGACGACCATGTTCTGGCCCGGCGTTTCACCGAAACCCGGCGCCGCCACCCCATTGGCGGGGACCTGCCACTGCCCGACGGCATCGCGCTGGAACGGCAGATGGTTTCCATGCTGCGGGACCGCGCCGACGCGGTGATCGACACCTCCCGCCTGCCGGTGGCCGACTTCCGGGCGCTGGTGGAAAAGCAGTTCGGCACCGATGCCAACCCCGGCATGAGTGTGGTGGTGATGTCTTTCGGCTTCCGCAACGGGCTGCCGCGGGAAGCCGATCTGGTGTTTGACGTGCGCTTCCTGCGCAACCCGCACTACGTCGATGAGCTGCGCCCGAAAACCGGCCAGTCCCCCGAGGTCGGCGCTTATATCAGCGCCGATCCGGCCCTGCCCGGCTTCCTCGACAGCCTGAAAACCCTGATCGGCCCCCTGCTGCCCCGCTATGAGGACGAGGGAAAGTCCTATCTGACGATTGCCGTCGGCTGTACCGGCGGCAAACACCGCTCCGTCTTTGTGGCCGAACACCTTTTTGACTGGCTGGCGACGATCGGGCGACGTCCGACCTTGCGGCATCGCGATATGCCGGGCACACTCTCGGCGTCCACACCGGATGCCCCACATCTCCGTGGCGGCGTCTGAGCTGCCCACCGGACCCTGCCGGGGCCGGACCAAAGAAGCAGACACGGCATACTGAACCTGAGGGGAAACGCGCGGATGATTGGAATGGTACTCGTCACCCACGGCCGGCTGGCGGATGAACTGATCGCTGCGCTGGAGCATGTGGTCGGCCCGCAGGCAGGGGTGGCCTCGGTCTGCATCGGACCGGACGATGATATGGAACAGCGGCGCGCCGATATTCTCGACAACGTCGGCCGGGTTGAAGACGGCAGCGGGGTCGTGGTCCTGACCGACATGTTCGGCGGCACCCCGTCCAATCTGGCGATCTCGATCATGGGCAAGGCCAAGGTGGAAGTGATCGCCGGGGTCAATCTGCCAATGCTGATCAAGCTGGCCAGCGTGCGCAACGACATGGCCCTTGCCGATGCCGTTCTGGCCGCGCAGGACGCCGGACGGAAATACATCAATGTCGCCTCGAAGCTGCTGAACAAATAATCTGTCAGCCTGCCCCTGAAGACGTCCCCGATGACGGGCCCGATGACGGGCCCACCCCGTCATCCAAAGGCAAAAAACCGCCCGGGAGGAACCCGTTATGTCCGATCTCGCCGCTGACAGCCTGATTTCCACCGATACCGACGGTTCGGTGTTCCGTAAGGCCACCATTACCAACAGCCGGGGCCTGCATGCCCGCGCCGCCGCCAAGTTCGTCAAACTGGCGGAAACCTTTGACGCCGACGTCCGCGTCACCAACCGGGGCGAAACCGTCTCCGGCCGCTCAATCATGGGGCTGATGATGCTGGCAGCCTCGCCCGGCACCACCATCGAGCTGCGGGCCACCGGCACGCAGGCGCGGGAGGCTCTGGAGGGACTCGGCAAGCTGGTGGACGACAAGTTCGATGAAGAATGATCCACCCCCCGGCCGCTGCTGCGTCGGCGGCCCCCGCGAGGAACAGGTGTTCCGGGGCCTCGCCGTCGGCCCCGGGGTGGTGATCGGTGTTGTCCATTTCCATGACCCCGGCGATGTGCGCGCCCCGGAATACCGGATTGCCGCCAACCGGGTCACCGCCGAGAAAAAGCGCTTTGCTCAGGCAGTCGCCGCCGCCCAGCGGCAGCTGAACGTGCTGCGCGGCAAGGCGGAGAAACTGCCCGCCCACGCCGGGGAAGAACTCGGCTTCATGCTGGATGCCTACGGCCACATGCTGCAAGGGTCCCGTCTGGTACGCGGGGTGGAACAGCGGATTGAGCGGGACCGCATCAACGCCGAGGCCGCCGTCCGCACCGTCATCGCCGATCTGGCCGAAGCCTTTGCGTCGATGAATGACGCCTATCTGGCGGGCCGGGCCGATGACATCCGCGAGGTCGGGCAGCGGCTGATCCGCAACCTGACCAAGACCACGGTCAAGGCCTTCGACAATCTGCCGCGCCGGGCGGTGGTGATCAGCCGGGAGCTGACCCCGGCCGACACCGCCATGTTCGATCCGCAGTATGTCCATGGCTTCGCCACCGAGTCGGGTGGGGCCCAGAGCCATACCGCCATCATGGCGCGGTCGCTGGACCTGCCGGCCGTTCTGGCGGTGCCGGATCTGACCCGGGCGGTGCGGGGCGGCGAAACCGTCATCATTGACGGCCTCGACGGTCAGGTGATCCTGCATCCCTGCGCCGACACCCTCGCCGCCTACCGGATCAAGCGGGCCGACTATCTGCGGGGCCGCCGGGCCCTGACCCGCCTGAAGGATCTGCCCGCCGTCACCACCGACGGGGTGGCGGTGCGCCTGATGGCCAACATCGAACTGCCGACCGAAGCCGAGGCCGTTCTGCATGCCGGGGCCGAGGGAATCGGCCTGCTGCGCAGCGAATTCCTGTTCATGAACCGCCCGGACTGGCCGACGGAAGATGAGCAGTATGCGGTGCTGCGGTCGGTGATTGAACGGATGCAGGGCCGTACGGTGACGGTGCGCGTGCTGGATGCCGGTGGCGACAAACTGACCTCGGCCAGCGGCACCAGCCTGCCGGACAACCCGGCCCTCGGCCTGCGGGCGGTACGCTTCCTGCTGTCGGCACCGCAGGTGCTGGAGGCCCAGCTGGCAGCGATTCTGCGGGCCGCCGTCCACGGGCCGGTGCGGATTCTGGTGCCGATGGTCGCCAACTGCGACGAAATCCGGGCGGTGCGGACAGCGGCGGAAACCGTCCATGCCCGCCTGAAGGCCAACGGGACCCCGGTACCGGAGACCCTGCCGCCGATCGGCATCATGATCGAGATCCCGGGGGCGGCCCTTGCGGCGGATGCGCTGGCGCTGGTCTCAGACTTTTTCGCCATCGGCACCAACGACCTGACCCAGTACACCCTGGCCATCGACCGCACCGACGAAACGGTGGCCCATCTGTACAATCCACTGCATCCGGCGGTGCTGCGGCTGATTCACTTCACCACCGGGGCCGCCCTGCGGGCCGGGATCCCGATCAGTGTCTGCGGTGAAATTGCCGGGGATCCCCGGTTTGCCCCGCTGCTGCTGGGCATGGGTATCCGCGAGCTGTCGATGGCGGCGGGCAGCCTGCCCCGGGTGAAACAGCGGATCCGGCGGATCAGCCATATGGACACCGAAGCCTTCGCCCGGCGGGTGATGGCGGAATTTGATCCGCTCCGGATCGCCGCACTGGTCGACGAGTTTTCCTGACCTCTGCGCAAAGCCGGTGTCCTACCGGACAAGAATCCGGCTTCCGGCCCCACCGGGGGCGGTCTATTGTCGGCCTCCCCCGGGGTCCGGCCTGACTGTTGGCTGACAGTACGCCCCGGCTGGACCGGAACAGGCGAGGACTGCCGTGGATTTTTCACTGGGTTATGATGTGCTGGCCATCCTGTTTGCGGTGGCTCTGGTCGCCGGATTCCTCGATGCCATGGCCGGAGGCGGCGGCCTGATCACCATTCCCGCCCTGCTGCTGTCGGGAATTCCGCCGCTGCTGGCACTGGCCACCAACAAAATGCAGGCCAGCTCCGGCAGCCTGACCGCCACCCTGACCATGATCCGGATGGGAATGCTGCGCCCGGTTGATGTGGCGTGGCCGTTTGTCGCCGCCCTCGCCGGATCGGTGGTTGGCACCATTGCCCTGCACTTCATTGATGCCAAGGCGTTGGACATCATTATCCCCAGCGTGCTGATCGGCATCGCCCTGTACTTTGCCCTTGCCCCCCGGGCCGGGGACGTCGACGGCAAACCCCGGATCGGACGGCTGGCCTACCGCCTGTTCGTCGTCCCCACGATCGGGCTGTACGATGGCATGTTCGGCCCCGGCACCGGGTCGTTCTTTGCGCTGGCCGGAGTCACCCTGCGCGGCCAGAATCTGGTGCGGGCCACCGCCCATGCCAAGGCGATGAATTTTGCCAGCAACCTTGCCTCGGTGGGGGTGTTCATTTTCAGCGGCAAAATCCTGTGGGCGATCGCCCTGACCATGATGTGCGGGCAGGTGATCGGGGCCAGTCTGGGTTCTATCGCCGTGGTCAAGGGCGGATCGAAGTACATCCGTCCGCTGATCGTCACCATGTGCGTGATCATGATCGGCCGGTACTTCTGGCAGTACTTCCGGTAACAGCCCTGCCCCTTCTCAATGCCTGCCACAACAGAACACCCCGGCAGCGGACGCTGACCGGGGTGTTTTTCCTGATGCGGACCCGCCGGGCAGGCGGTCAGAAATCAAGGTCGGCGTAATGCTTCGGCGGCAGAACGCCGGGAATCACTTCCTTCAGCAGGGGCCGGAAGCAGGGACGGCTTTTAATCCGCACGTACCAGTCCTTGGCAAAGGGATGGTCATCCCACGGCACATCGCCGATGTAGTCGATCAGCGACAGATGGGCCGCCGCCGTGATGTCAGCCAGCGTCATCGCCCCGCCCGCCAGCCACTTCCGCCGCTCGGTCAGCCAGGTGATATAGGCCAGATGGGTGTGGATGTTGGTCCGCCCGACCCGCACCCAGCGGGAGTCCGGCGGATCGCCGCCCAGCATCCGCTTCATCAGCTTTTCGCTGACCAGCGGATGAGTGACTTCCTGCTGGAACTTCCGGTCAAACCATGCCACCAGACGGCGGGTTTCCGCCCGCTCCGGCACCGAGCGCGGCAGCAGCGGCACCTCGGTATAGGTTTCTTCCAGATATTCGCAGATGGTCTGCGAATCGCACAGGACCAGCCCGTTCGGCTCGATCAGAACCGGAACTTCCCCAGCCGGGTTCAGCGCCAGAAACTGGTCACTGCGGTCCCAGTCGGCCTGAAGGGTTTCGGTGACGTCCAGACGCTTCTCGCCAAGGACCAGCCTGACCTTCCGTGCGAACGGTGACAGCCAGTGATGATACAGAATTCGCATATGCCCTATTTACCGAATCAGGAAAGTTTATCAACCTTCCCCACCATAGGGTCCCACTGCCCGTTGGACCTGTGTGCTGTGTCACGGATGGCATCATGACCCGCGAAATTCCGCAAATCAAACCTTCTGATAGCCACCGCCGGAGTGTCCGCGCCCTGCTGCGCGGTTGCCGGAGCGGCAGTCTTGCCACAACCCTGCCCGCAGCAACAGAGGAAGACGCAGCAGGCCCGACGCCTTATGTCTCTCTGGTCACCCATGCGACCCTGCCCGACGCCTCTCCCGTCTTCCTGCTGTCCGAACTGGCAGACCACACCCAAAATCTGCTGCGGGATCCCCGGGCGGCCTTTCTGGTGGAACAGGCCTCCGGGCTGCCAAACCCGCAGACCGGTCCCCGCGCCACGGTCACCGGAACCCTGCACCGGGCCGAAGGGGCAGAGCTGGAGCAGGCCCGGTCCCGGTTTCTCGCCCGCCACCCGGGGGCAGCCCTGTATGCCGGGTTCGGCGACTTCGCGGTCTGGGTCATGACGGTGGAGCGGATCCATTTCGTCGGCGGCTTCGCCCGCGCGGTGTGGATTGAGGACGGCCCCGGCCTGCCCGCCGCCCTGTGCCGGGAACTGGACGCGGTCGCCGCCTCGGCCTGCGGACACATGAACAGCGATCACGCCGATGCCGTCGCCCTGCTGGCCGCAACCTATGGCAGTAACCGGGACGCCGCCGACGGCTGGACCATGACCGCCGTTGATGCCGATGGCCTTGATCTTGCCAATGGTGAAACCAGCCTGCGCATTCCGTTTCCGAACCCCCTGAAGGATGCAAACGAACTCCAACCCACATTGGTGGCACTGGTCCGTGCCGCCCGTGCTGCACCGCAGTAATCCGCCTGTCGCGCAGGATTTTGTATCCAACCCATCCGGGTAGGCCGGGTTTTCCGCTCCGGAATCCCCGGCCGAATCTCCGGAATGCGAAACAAGCGGTTGCGGGGCACCCTCCGGCCCTTTATTGTCCCCATCGGGACTGTCCGGAGGCCATGCCGGACAGGGATCCCGAACAGGCATGAAGCCCGTGCGCCACCCGTCCTCCGGGATGGACCGGCACACCGGCTGAAGGAGAGCATTCCGGCGATGCAAGAGGGACCGAAACGGCCCGAGGCTCGTAAGAATAAAAATGCCCCTGACACCCGGTCTCTGGCCCGGGTGCACCCCCGTTCTGTCCGCTCCGGGGTGATAACCTGTTGTGCGAAATCCGGACTGCCGACCCGGCAGGCCCGTATTTCTTCCCCAAGACTGACCGCCGTTCGCGCCTTACCTCCTCTTTCCGTCACACTGCCGGAAGGACCGGGCGCGGATCGTCCACTGGAGATCCGTTAAATGACCGCTGCCCCGACTAAGAATGCCAAGCTTCTGGCTTGGGTCGATGAAGTTGCCAAGCTGTGCAAGCCGGACCGTGTGTACTGGTGCGATGGCTCCGATGCCGAATATGACCGCCTGTGTCAGGAAATGGTCGATGCGGGCACGTTCATCCGCCTGAACCCGGAAAAGCGCGCCAACAGCTACCTGTGCCGCTCCGACCCCTCTGACGTCGCGCGCGTTGAAGACCGCACCTTCATCTGCTCCGAAGACAAGGACGATGCCGGCCCGACCAACAACTGGGTCGATCCGGCCGAGATGCGCTCCACCATGCACAAGCTGTTTGACGGCTGCATGAAGGGCCGCACCATGTACGTGGTGCCGTTCTCGATGGGTCCGCTCGGCTCCAACATTGCCCAGATCGGCGTCGAGATCTCTGACAGCGCCTATGTCGCCGTCAACATGAAGATCATGACCCGCATGGGCACCAAGGTGCTGGACGTGCTGGGCGATGACGGCGCCTTCGTGCCGTGCATCCACTCCGTCGGTGCGCCGCTGGAAGCCGGTCAGAAGGACGTGGCCTGGCCGTGCAGCGAAACCAAGTACATCGTCCACTTCCCGGAAACCCGGGAAATCTGGTCCTACGGCTCCGGCTACGGCGGCAACGCCCTGCTCGGCAAGAAGTGCCTCGCCCTGCGCATCGCCTCGGTGATGGCCCGTGACGAAGGCTGGCTGGCCGAACACATGCTCATCCTCGGCGTGAAGAACCCGCAGGGTGAAAAGACCTATGTGTCCGCCGCCTTCCCGTCCGCCTGCGGCAAGACCAACTTCGCCATGCTGATTCCGCCGAAGGGCTTCGATGGCTGGGAAGTCACCACCATCGGCGACGACATCGCGTGGATCAAGCCGGACGCCAACGGCCAGCTGCGCGCCATCAACCCGGAAAACGGGCTGTTCGGCGTCGCCCCGGGCACCAACACCAAGTCCAACCCGAATGCGATGGCGACCCTGACCGCCAACTGCATCTTCACCAACGTCGCCCTGACCGACGACGGTGACGTGTGGTGGGAAGGTATGACCGATGAAGCCCCGGCCCATCTGATCGACTGGACCGGCCGCGACTGGACCCCGGACTGCGGCCGCCCGGCTGCCCATCCGAACAGCCGCTTCACCGCCCCGGCCTCGCAGGTGCCGTGCATCGACGCCGAATGGGAAAACCCGGCCGGCGTGCCGATTTCCGCCTTCATGTTCGGTGGCCGTGTTTCCAAGAACTTCCCGCTGGTGTTCCAGTCCTTCAACTGGAGCCACGGCGTCTATCTGGCCGCCACCATGGGGTCCGAAGCCACCGCCGCCGCGGTCGGTCAGGCCGCCATGCGCCGCGACCCGATGGCCATGCTGCCGTTCTGCGGCTACAACATGGGCGACTATTGGGACCATTGGCTGAACGTCGGCCGCAAGCTGCCGAATCCGCCGCGTTTCTTCCGCGTCAACTGGTTCCGCAAGGACGAGAACGGCAAGTTCGTGTGGCCGGGCTTCGGCGAAAACATGCGCGCCCTGAAGTGGATCGTTGACCGCGTCCACGGCCGTGCCGCCGCCACCGAAAGCCCGATCGGCTGGATGCCGCATTACTCCGACCTGCATTGGTCGGGTCTGGACTTCCCGCAGGCCAAGTTCGACGAGATCATGAAGATCTACAAGGGCGCGGCCATGGCGGAAGCCATTGATCAGGAAGTGATGTTCAGCAAGTTCGGCGACCGTCTGCCGAAGGAACTGGAACTGCATCGCCAGATGCAGATTGCCCGTCTGGAACGCAGCCCGGAAATCTGGTCGCTGTCCGACGCCGCTGAGTAAAGGACTGGCCAGTCCGGATCCCCGGGCTGGCCTCCTCCGTCAAAAAGGGCGGGCTCTTCAGAGAGCCCGCCCTTTTTCTGTTCACGGCACAGGTTTTGTTCCAGAAACAGGGGGCAGAACGGCCCTTCCGGACTGCCCTTGCTACGGCGGCTCTGCCGTCACCGGCACCCTGAATCAGAACAGCTTCAGCAAGCGGTTCAGGTACTCCAGTTCCTCTGCCGGACGGTTCCGGTCGCTGGCCCTTCTCCGCAGTTCCTGCAACAGGTCCCACGCCTTGGCCCGCTGCGGCTTATCCGGGATCGGCTGACCGGCGGTCCCCAGCGAGTCCCCGCCGCGTCCGGTCGGATCGTCTGACAGACCCGGCCCGCCCGGGGACATCAGCACCATCGGCCCACCCCCGCCCCGGGACATCATGTTTCCCAGCGCTTCCCCCTGCCCCTTCTTCAGGGCCGACAGGGCCGCTGCCTGCGACTCCAGCGCCTCCTCCCAGCGGGCTGAGCGCAACGAAGCCGCTGCGGCTGTCATCGCCGACTGGGCTGCGGCCAGAGACTCCGGCATCAGGGACGGATCCGGCCCTGCCGCCCCGACACTGTCCTTCAGCCGCTGCGCCAGCTGCTCCTGCTCCGTCCCCAGCTCCATCCCCCGGCTGGCGAAGCGCGACGGCGTCCCCTTGCGGCGGGCCGGTTCATCCTGCCGGATATCAAAGGTCTGCTTCAGCAGGGCTTCCTGCTGGCGGACCGCCTCCTGAAGGGCCTCCATCATCCGGCTGACCATCTCCATCTGGCGGGCATCAGGCATCGATGCCGCCGACTGCAACCGCGACAGCGCCCGGGACAGCTGATCCATCATCTGCCGGGCCGCCTCGGCTGATCCCAGACGGCTCAGGTCTTCCAGCGCCTGCGCCATCCGGTCAATGCTGTCTGCCGACATCGCCAGACCGGACATCTGCGGCAGCGGCACCGCCATTCCTTCCATCCGGTTCAGCAATTCATTGATGAAGGCCCCGGCCGCCCGGCGGACAGCGGCAATCGCCGCCTGCATTTCCTCCGGCGAGGCATGGCGCTCCACCGCGTCTGCCAGATCCTGACGGGCCTGTTCCAAAGCATCCCGCGCTCCGGCCAGACGCCCGTCCTCCACCCGGACCGCCGTCTGCCACAACAGCGCCCCCGTCGCCTGCCGGGCTTCCGGCGTTACGGTCCCGGCCGAGAAAACGGCGGCCCGTAACGCTGCGACGCGCAGCGCCAGAAACGTCACCGGGTCGCCGCCGAAGGCCCCGGGCTGCGCACTCAGGTGGCTGAGGGCGGCAGAGACCATAATCATGTCCGGCGGGGCCACCGTCATCAGGGTCTTCCGGGTGGCAATAATCTTTCTGGCCACCGGATGGGTGAACGAGCGCTCCGGCAGGGTGACTGCCGCCCAGTCCGTCAGCCCGTCCTGTCCCGCCGCATCCTGTCCGCGGACCCGGACCTGCACCTCCAGCCCCGCCCACGGATGGGCCGCCAGCGCTGCGGACACCGCAGAGCGGAGCGTCTTCGGCTGACCGCTGAGAGGCAGGGCCACAGGGGGTGCCTCCTCGCCCTCCCGCCGCAGTTCCAGCGACAGGGCGGTGAACCCCCAGTCATCATCCCCCCGCAGCGGCAGGGTCAACGCGCCGTCCGCGCCGGGGCGCGCAACCGATACCGGCGGAGCCACCCACGCCAGAGACGGCGGCTGATCCGCCACGACATGCACCGGCCACGTCAGCCAGGTCCGCCAGAACGAGGAAATCCGGATCTCCGGGGCCGTCCTCTCCGCATCCGGCGTCAGCACCAGATCCCAGCGGCGGGCCTTCTGATCAAGCACGTCCGGCGTCAGCGCCATGCCGCCCAGATGCACATCCACTGCGGCATCGGACCGCACCAGAAGCTGCACCCGCGTTCCGGAGGGAAGGGCGCTGAACAGCCCTTTCCACGCCCGCAGGGCCTCTTCAGCCTCCGGCGTGGCAACCGGCAGGGTCAGACTGCGGGTCAAAGGCGGCAGACCGGTATAGGCGGGGGGGGTCAGCCAGACTTCGGCGGTCAGGCCCCGCCCGGGAAACACCGGCCCCGGGGTCAGGGAATCGCGCAGCCGGTGGGCCGGATCCTGCCACCCCACCGTCAGGGCAATGACAAACGCCAGCACCGGGATCGCCCGCAGCCCCCAGGGATCACGGGCGGCAACCTCCGGGACCATCAGGCCGACGGCCAGACCGGCCCCTTCTGCGCGGGCCTGCCGCTTGTGCTCCAGCCACAGGGCTTCGGTCAGGGGATCTCCCCCCTGACTGAGGCGGTCAAAGCTGGCGGTCAGAGGACGGTGCACATGGCCACCTTCCCAGCGGCGGACCGTGTCCTGCCGGTCCGGCCAGCGGAACCGGCGGACCATCGCCACGGCAGCAGCAAGAAGCCCCCCCGCCGCCAGAGCCAACCCGGCCAGATGCAGCCAGCCCGGCAATCCCGGAAGAACGCCGGACAGCATCACCGCCAGACAGGACAGACACAGGGCCCGCAGGACCCAGCTTTCCAGCCACAGGCGTTCCAGACCGGTGATGGTCTGCATCAGGCGCAGGCGGTATTCAATCCGGCGGCGCAGATCCCCACAGTCCGCCGGGGGCACAGACTGTTCTGTCACACCAGCCCCGGCAACCCCGGCTTTCGGGGACTCTGGCGGGGTTTCCGGTAAAGCCATGGCGGTATTCCGTCTAAACCACGCAATTGCGGGGAGTCTACCGCACAGGGGCGGAACGAAGCGAGAAGGTTTTGTCTTGATCGGCCGTCTTCTGTGTGCAGCGCAAAACCGATCCCGGGCAGATCACGCAGCTTTGTTTCTGCAACCGGAGATGTTACCGTAACGGAAAGGCCGATCCGCCACCCCGCTGTTGGCATATCCCCCGGATTACCCGTCAGGACGTCGCGCAGCAATGCTGAAATGCGACAGAATTCTCCCTGCCATCTTGTAATTTTGTTACATAAATATCGGTTTCTTTATCCGGAAATTTCATTACACTCAGTCTTATGACGCCGTAAGAGCGCAGCTGGCCCCACGGGCCAGCCCCGGAACGCCGTGCCCTGTCACGCCGGGACAAACCATGTGTACAGATCCATTTACCTGCAAAAACGCTGATGCAAGGGGAGTTCAAGAATGTCTGAAGGTCGTGTGGCGGTTGTGACCGGTGGGACCCGTGGGATCGGGCGTGCCATTTCCGAAGCCCTGAAGAACAAGGGCTACAAGGTGGCGGCCACCTATGCCGGAAACGACGACGCCGCCAAAAAGTTCAGCGAAGAAACCGGCATCGCTGCCTACAAGTTTGATGTCGCCGATTTCGCCGCCTGCGAAGCGGCGGTGAAGAAGATCAGCGAAGAGCTGGGTCCGGTCGATGTACTGGTCAACAACGCCGGGATCACCCGTGACACCACCATCCACCGCATGGATTACCAGAAGTGGGATGAAGTGATTCAGACCAACCTGTCCTCCTGCTTCAACATGTGCCGCTGCGTGATCGATTCCATGCGCGACCGCAGCTTCGGCCGCATCGTCAACATCGGTTCCATCAACGGGCAGGCCGGTCAGTACGGTCAGGTCAACTATGCCGCCGCCAAGTCCGGCATCCATGGCTTCACCAAGGCGCTGGCGCAGGAAGGGGCCAGCAAGGGCATCACCGTCAACGCCATCGCCCCGGGCTATGTCGATACCGATATGGTGCGCGCGGTGCCGCCGAACGTGCTGGAAAAGATCATCGCCAAGATCCCGCGCGGCCGCCTCGGCAAGGCCGACGACATCGCCCGGGGTGTGCTGTTCCTGGTCGCCGATGATGCGGACTTCATCACCGGCTCGACCCTGTCGATCAACGGCGGCCAGCACATGTATTGATCCCGGACTGCGGCGGGGTGGCACTGCCACCCCATCCATCCGGCAGAGACCAAACCAACAGAGACCTCTGCAACCGGCCTTCGCTCAGGAGGCCGGTTTTTTTTCAGAACCGCTCAGCCCCCGATCCGGATCTCATATTCACAGTGCTCATGCCCGGCGACATTGCATTTGGTTTCCCGGACCCGCACCGTCTTCCCGGTCACCTTCGCCATCGCCCCTTCCAGAATCGCCCCCTCCAGATCACAGACCGAGGTGCCGCTGGCGGGCAGACCATCACAGAAGCAGTCTTCCACCACCACCCGGACCAGATCCGGATCTTGATGGATGACTTTCGGCAGGCCGATCTTCAGATCGACGAAGATTTTCAGGATATCGTCCACCGACCGGACCGGCAGGCTGTCGCCGATTTTGCGCCCGACCGTCAGGGTGGTGGCCTTGCCCCCCATCGGCAGGCCCTGATGCAGGCCGATCAGACGGATTGTCCGGAACAGCTCCAGCGGCACCTCGCCGCCCAGGGTTTTCCGGTCAATCTTGCGCATGTCGTCAAAGGTAAATGCCGTCATTTTCAGCCATCCTTGTCACGCGGCGGATCCCCGCCTCTCTGGAATAGCTGAAAATCGCAAATCCGGGGCACCGCCGCCTTGATATCCGACAAGGAGAGTCTTCTATTGTCCCGCAATCAGAACCCGGTTTCCTGTGTCCGGTGACGGTTGCTGGTGACCAGACGTTCACACAGGGTCCGCGACAGGTTGAACAGCAGCTTGGACGCCATGGTCGGCGAGGTCCGCATCAGCCGCCGCAGGAAGTTCTGACTGAGGGCCAGCACCCGGGCATCCGACACTGCCACCACATCGGCGGAGCGGGTGGTGTCAGCCAGAAAGGCAATTTCCCCAAAGACCTGCCCGGTATCCAGCACCGCCAGCGGCGTGTCTTCCCCCGGCAGACGCACTTCCACCAGACCGGACAGCACCACAAACACTTCCTTCCCCACCGTTCCGGTGGTGATGATGCGGTCGCCGCGCTGACACTCCAGCACCGTTCCGCTGCGGAACAGCCGTTTCTGTTCATCCTCGCTCAGGTCGGTCAGGATCGACGGTTGCCCGGCGGCGCTGTTCCAGACTTTTTCAGTCAGGAACCGCCAGTACAGGTCTTCGTCCTCCACCCAGTCCCGCACCACCGATTTGACCGGAAACGTCCGCCGCAGCCATTCCCCAATCGGGCCGCCATCACCGGCATCCGGATGATGGCGCAGGATCCGCAGCAGCGGCGAGCGGATCGCCTCCAGATGTTCGGTATCGCGCAGCACCAGCACCAGCGGCACCTGATAGCCGATCACCGGATCGACGACATTAGTGGTGAAACGGCGATAGCCCAGATGCTCGTACAGATCGACCAGACCGGGGGCACAGGTACAGAAATCAAACTGGGTCCCGCGGTTGAGGCCATCGCCATAGGCACAGGCCACCAGCGCATTCAGGGCCGGGGTTCCGCGCAGCCCCGGTGACACCATCAGCCGGGCGCTGAAGGACAGGGCATCGGGCCCGAAACCGTGGAACCGCTGAAAATCCGGCATCTGTGCGAAACGGGCCGGAACCCCCTTGCTGCCGGACAGAACCCGCAATGTCCCGGCGATCTTACCGACGGCGCGGGCCACATACAGGCGGGCCTCCGCATCCTCGACATCCCGCAGCAGACCATTGGCATGGTCCGCCTCCACCATCCCGAATTTTCCCATCTCCCGGACATAGATGTCATAGCGGAAACGGAAGATCTCTTCCCGCTCGGCCGGACTGAGGGCTTCGGTAACGGTCAGGGGGAGGGAGGCAAGCGGACTGTCAGTCATGGAGGGAAGACCAAGCGGCGGGGGAGAGACCAGAACGGCGGGACTGACCGGGACCGGAAGGGGGATTGATCCTGATCACCGACACAGGAAAAACCATCATCGCGCTGATCGTCTGAAAGGGCTACCCGGAAACGGGAAGACCAAAAGAAATTGGTCCTTCCAGACAGAAACATCGCCCAAAAATAACGGCAGGGCCCTGTTTTGAGGGCCCTGCCGAAAACTTATACCCTTACAAAACCTATCTCAGAAATCACTCGCGGTTCTGACCGAAGAAGCGCAGCAGCATCAGGAACAGGTTGATGAAGTCGAGGTACAGGGTCAGCGCGCCCATGATCGCCTTCTTGGAGGCAACATCGGCACCGTCGGCCTCGAAATACATTTCCTTGATCTTCTGGGTGTCATAGGCGGTCAGACCGGCGAACACCAGCACACCCACCGCCGACAGGATCCAGTCCATCATCGAGCTTTGCAGGAAGATGTTCACCACGCTGGCGATCAGCATCCCGATCAGGCCCATCATCAGGAAGGAGCCCAGACCATCAAGGCTGCGCTTGGTGGTGTAGCCATACAGGCTGAGACCGGCAAACGCCGCCGAGGTGATGAAGAACACCCGGACGATGGAGGTATCGGTATAGGTCAGGAAGATGGTGGACAGCCACACCCCGTTCAGGCCGGCATACAGCCAGAACAGCGCCTGCGCCGTCGCCGCCTGCATCTTGGCAACACGGAAGGACAGGAAAAACACCATACCGAGGGACGCGAACAGGGCGACCCACATCAGCAGGCCCGGCTGGGTCTTGCCGTTGGCGGCAACGGTGTAAAACACCTTGCTCAGGCCGGTGTTGGCGACCAGCCACGACACGATACCGGTCAGCAGCACGCCGGAGGCCATGTAGTTGTAGACCCGCAGCATATAGGCGCGCAGGCCCTCATCAAGCTGAACCGCTTCGGCGGCCGAACGCGCCTGGGTCCAGGTGGAACGGTCTTCGAAAGCCATAGTGTCCTCTCTGTTTTCGCGAAAGAGCGATGATGTGAGTCAATATGGCATGAATTTCACGCGCCGCAATGGGGCAGAAAAAAGATTCTGCCCCGCAGCGCTCCGGTCCATGCGCAGACAGACGGCTTTTTCCGTTTATTCCGCCCGCAGTACCCGCCCCGGCTTTTCGGACAGGGCTTTCAGGGTTCCCACAGCCCCCCCGGTGAGGGTCAGTGCGATACTGATCAGGCTGACCGCCGCCGTCAGGCCGGGCATGGCCTCCCATGGCATTTTCATCACCTTGGTCACGATCATCCATGCCGCCCCGGTCCCGACTCCGGCGGCCAGCAGCGCCGTTGCCGCCCCGATCAGACCGTATTCCAGCAGCCACGCCCGGGCCAGCAGGGCGCGCGGTGCCCCCAGAACCTTCAGGACCACCGCATCATAAACCCGGCGGCGGTGCCCGGCGGCAATCGCCGAGGCCAGCACCAGAATCCCCGCCAGCAGGGTCAGCGCCGTGGTCACCCGGATCGCCTGCGCCGCCGTGGTCATGATCTGCTCCACCGTCTCCAGCGCCTGCCGCACCGGAATCGCCGAAACATTGCGCAGGGCCTTGCCAACCGCCCGCTCCACCGCCAGTTCGGCTGAAGGCGGGGCCGCTACCGTGGCAATCCACGTCCGTGGCGCCCCCTTCAGTGCATCAGGGGAGATGACAAAGGCAAAGTTCATCGACAGGGACGACCAGTCAACCTCCCGCAGGTTGGCAACCGTCGCCGTGATATCGCGGCCCAGCACATTCAGGGTGATCCGGTCCCCGACCCCGATGCCCAGCCCCTTGGCCAGAGTTGCCGCCACCGACACCAGCGGCGGCCCGGCATGGTCCGCCGCCCACCAGGTGCCCTCCACGATCACCGCGTCGTCCGGCTTTGCCGCCGCCGAGGTCAGGCCCCGGTCGCCGCGCACCGCCCATTCAGACTCCTTGCTGACACTCTCCGGCGTCACCGGCTGGTCTTTCAGCCGGACCACCCGGCCCCGGGTCATATCCGCCGTGTTCAGCACCTGCGCCCCGGGCACACTGGCCACCGCCTTCCGGAAGGCCTCCAGCTGACGGGGCTGGATATCAATGAAGTAGTAGGCCGGGGCCGATTCCGGCAGCCGTTCATGAACCTGCCGGGTCAGATTGGCCTGCGTCAGCACCGACGCCACCAGCACCGATACCCCAAGCCCCAGCGACAGCACCACCGGGGCCGTCGACGCCCCCGGACGGTACAGATTGGTCAGGGCCAGCCGCAGGACCGGACGGTTGCGCACGGCCCGGCCCCGGATCACCACCCGGCGGGCCAGCGCCATCACCCCGGCCGCCATGCCCCGGAACAGACCGACCGCCAGCACTGCCGCCACCACAAAACCGATGGCAATATCCTTCCGGTCCGCCGTCAGCACCGTCACCGCCACCAGCACCGCCGCCGCCAGCCCGACGCCCAGCGCGAACCGCCCCCGGGGCCAGCCGGACACCGGGGCCAGCAGAGACCGGAACAAGGCCGTCGCCGGAACCCGGTAGGCCTGCGCCAGCGGCCACAGACCGAACACCAGTGTCACCAGCAGACCAAAGGCCCCGGCAGTCAGCAGCGGCACCGGATACAGCGCCGGTTCCATCCGCGCCGGCAGGAACGGGGCCACCAGCGGCCCCAATCCCCACGGCAACCCGGCCCCGGCGGCCAGACCGATCGTCACCCCGATCAGCGCCAGCGTCAGGATCTGGAGCAGGCTGATCCGGAACACCAGCGCCCCGGACGCCCCGAGGGTTTTGAAAATCGCCACCGTCTGGCGGCGGCTGTCCATAAAGGCCATCACCGCATTGGCCACCCCGACACCACCGCTGAGCAGGGCGGTCAGACCGACCAGCGTCAGGAACAGGGTGATATTCCCGAGAAAGCGGTCCAGTCCCGGCGTTGCCGCATCGACTCCGCGCAGATCCCACCCGGCTTCCGGGAAGCGGGCATTCAGCGCCCGGATCAGATCCGGGACCGCAGACCCGTCCTCGACCCGCAGCTTGGTGACATTGCGGATCAGCGCCCCCGGCAGATCCAGCCCTGACGCCTCAATCGTTCCGGGGCCGACCAGCAGGCGCGGCCCGAAGGCCATCACCGAGGCCACCCGGTCCGGCTCCGACACCAGCACCGCCCGGATCCGCACCCGGGCCTCTCCCACCATCACCTCACCGCCGACCGTGGCCCCAAGGCGGTCCAGCAGCCCGGCCTCGGCCACCGCCCCGGAGACAACGGTGCCATCGGGCAGGGTTTCCGGCCGCAGGACCTCCGCCAGCGGCAGCGGCGGATCCAGTTCCACCGTGCCATACAGCGGATAGGTGGCCGGATCGATTGCCTTCAGTTCGCTGAAGGCGCGCTGTTCGGCCTCTCCCTCGCCCCGGCGGACAGTGGCCCGGAACTCCCGCAGATCCGTCAGGCGGCCATGGAGACTCAGGGCCTGCCGCTGAACCGGATCAAGGGCGCGGTAGGTCATGCGGATCTCCAGATCCCCGCCGAGGAGGATCCGGGCATCGCGGGCCAGTCCGGCTTCCACCGCCGACCGCATCGACCCGGCGGCGGCGATGGCAAACACGCCCAGCGCCAGACAGGCGACCAGCACCCATAGCCCGCGCAGGTTGGCGGCCAGCCCCCCGCGCAGATCGCGCCAGCCCAGACGCCAGGCCAGAGACCAGCCGGAAACAGAAGCAGCGGAGCGGGGGAGCGGGGACGGGGGCGGCATCAAAGATCCTGTGTCCGGTGGCAAAGAGAGCCGGTGAACAGAAGCCCGCCGAAATAGCGTTCCGGCGGGGTAAATCCGGCTTCGCCCAGCAGGGCGGCAAAGCGGGTTTCGGGGATGAAATGAATATCGCGCTCGATATGGCGCAGGCCTTTTTCAATCTCCTGCGGGTCAATCCCGGCCTCAGCCTGCCAACGGGTCCAGGCGGCCAGAAGATGCCGGAAGCGCGGACTGGCCGGATCTTCCGCCATATCGGCGATCACCAGCGGGGCCCCGGGGCGCAGGCGGCGGGCCACGGAGTGCAACAGCGCCAGCTTGGTGCCGTCATCGGGCAGAAAGTGCAGCACCAGCAGACAGGCCGCCGCATCAAAGAGGTCCTGCGGCGGCAGACTGTCGGTGATGCCGACATGCAGGCTGACCTGCCGGTCCAGACCGGCCTCTTCCAGCCGCGCCTGCGCCACCGCCAGCATGCCTTCCGCCGGATCGCAGGCCACCAGATGCCAGCCCGGATTGCGGCGGGCCATCAGCTCCAGTTCCGTTCCGGTTCCGGCCCCGGTCACCAACACCCGGGCCGCATCCCCGGCCCCGGCGGTTTCCAGCATCACCGCCGACAGCGCATGCAGGGTGTCATACCCCGGCAGAACCCGGCGGATGGTGTCATCGTAGCGGCGGGCCCGGTCGGCATGAAAGGTCTCGCGGCGGGGCTGGGTCATCTCGGTGGTCATGCGGGCAATCCTGACGGTGTGGTCACGGGGGCCGGACGGTCCGCCGGAACGGCAGGAGACGCAGCCGCAACGATCAGCCCGTCCTGCACCCGGACCACCCGGTCACAGCGGGCAGCCAGAGCCGGATCATGGGTGATCAGCACCAGAGTCGATCCCGCCGCCGCCCGGCGGTCGAACAGCAGATCCATGATCGCTGCCCCGGTGGTGCCGTCAAGGTTTCCGGTCGGTTCATCGGCCAGCAGCAGGGCCGGGCGGGGGGCAAAGGCCCGGGCCAGCGCCACCCGCTGCTGCTCCCCGCCCGACAGGTGCGGCGGATAATGATGCAGGCGGTGCCCCAGCCCGACGGCGCGCAGCTCGGCCTCCGCCCGGTCAAAGGCATCGCGGTGCCCGGCCAGCTCCAGCGGCACCGCCACATTCTCCAGCGCCGTCATGGTGGGAATCAGGTGAAAGGACTGGAACACCACGCCGATATGATCCCGGCGGAACACCGCCAGTGCATCCTCCCCCATCCGGGTGAAATCCGCCCCGCAGATCCGCACCTGCCCGGCGGTGGCCTGCTCCAGACCGGCCATCACCATCAGCAGCGTACTTTTTCCCGACCCCGACGGCCCGATCAGCCCCACCGCCTCGCCGGGGGAAACCGTCAGGTCCACCCCCCGCAGAATATCAACGGTGCCGGAAACCCCGCTCAGGGTCACTTCCACCGCTGCCATCTCGACCCTATAGTCAGGGGCCTGTACCTTGCTGACCGTCTGGAAGGAAAGATCGGACATGACGCTCCTGCGGCCCTGCTGGCAGCATTTTCGAATTGCGGACATCCTGCGGCGGCAGGCTCTGTGGGCATATGCGGCAGTTTTTGCCATTGTCAATGTGCTGCTGCTGCCAATTCCTCCGGCGGCGGCCCAGACCACGGCCCCGGCAGGATCCCAGAAGACCCTGAAAATCCTTGCCCTCGGCGACAGCCTGACCGCCGGGTATAACCTGCCGAACGGCCAGTCGGTCCCCGACCAGCTGGCCCGTCTGCTGGCGGCGTCGCCGGTGATTCAGGAGAACCGTTTAAAGCTCGAAATGATCAATGGCGGTCTGTCCGGGGATACCTCCGCCGGGGGACTGGCCCGTCTGGACTGGATGCTGACCGACCGCCCGGATCTGGTGATCATCGAGCTGGGGGCCAACGACGCGCTGCGCGGCCTGTCCCCCGATGATACCCGGCTGAATCTGGTCGCCATCATTCAGGCCCTTCAGGAGGCCCGGATCGGAATCCTCCTGACCGGAATGCTGGCCCCGCCGAACGTTTATTCAAAGGACGATATGACCGAGTTCAACGGCATTTACCCGGAACTGGCGGCGGAATTCGGCGTCCCGCTGTACCCGTTCTTTCTGGACGGGGTCGCCGGAAACCCGGCCCTGCTGCAAAAAGACGGCATGCACCCGACCGAGCAAGGGACCCGCGAAATTGCCCGCCGCATCCTGCCGGACCTCGAAGAGGTCATCCGCAGCGTCCTCGAAAAGCGTGAGAACTCCTGAGGCCATGCTCAGGCTGTTTCTTGGCATCGCCCTGCCCGGCCTGCTGCGCGACCGGATCGCCACCGTTCTGAACGGCATCCCGGAGGCCCGGTGGATCCACCCTGCGGATGCCCATATCACCCTGCGCTTTATCGGCGAGGTCCCGGAAGACAGCGCCGAAGAGCTTGACGGACAGCTGCGGGTGACCCGGTTTCCGGGGGGACCGCTGACCCTGCGGGGGTTTGATACCTTCAGCACGAAACGCGGGGTGCGGGCGCTGTTCATCCCCGTCCTGCCGACCCCGGCCCTGCTGGCCCTGCATGATAAATGCGAAACGGTCTGTCAGCAGATCGGCCTGCCCGCCAGCCGGGAGCGGTATCATCCGCATGTGACGCTGGCGCGGTTCTCGCCGCCTGCCACCGGGCGGGTGGAGCAGGTGGCCGCCGCCAATACCGACTGGCCGGGGGGAACCTTCACCCCCAGTCACCTGACCCTGTTCCGCAGCCACCTTGGCCGGTCCGGCCCCTTGTATGAGGAACTGGCCGCCTATCCCCTCAGTCCGGAAAGCGGACAAACAGGGTAAAATCGTCTTCGAGATAATCGTCACGGCACCACACCCGCCCGCCCCGGGGGGCGGCTTCCGCCTCCAGCCAGTCCTGCCAGCGCTGCGGATCGGTGTAATACATCGGCCGGTCGGTGCGACGGCGCTGATGCAGCAGGTTGAAGGCCATGCCTTTCCGGCACTGGAACAGAAAATGGCGGAGGGACTCCTCCACATACGGCTCCCAGACAGAGGGCGCCGCGCCATCACTGAAATTATAGGTCCCGGAGACAAACCCGTAATCGGCGGGTTCCTCCGCATGGGCGGAAAGGACAAAGCGGACCCGCTGGCCTGCCGCCGGATAGGTCCGGCGGGCGGTATGGATCATTTCGGGCGTAATGTCATACCCGGTGTACTGGGCAACCGGTGGTGCGGTACGGTCCTGCAACAGGCCCCACAGCGCCCCCCAGCCACAGCCAAGATCATGGACATGGACCGGAACCGCCGGGTCCGCCTGATCGAGCAGATCACACAGGACGGACAGACGCAGCATCTGCACATCGGTGGTGGACCACCCGACCCCCAGCGAGGTCGCGCCCCGGGCCCGGACCGCCGCCCCATAGCTGTGGGCAATCAGATCCACTTCCAGCGGAAGGTCTGGCGGCGGCACGCGGACCGGATCCATCAGCCGCCCCTTCAACCACTGCGGCTGGCGGCGGCAACCTGCGGGTAGCGCTGCCGGATGTGATTCAGCAGGGCGGCACAGCCGTTTTCGATCAGATCGAGAACGTATTCAAATCCGGTTTCCCCGCCGTAATAAGGATCGGGGACATCCAGCATCGGCGGATCGCTGAGATAACTCAGGAACAGGGTCACCACTTCGGGGGACTGTTCCGCCGGCACCATCCGCCGCAGGGCGGCAAGATGCCCCTGATCCATGGCGATGATCAGGTCAAAGCGGCGGAAATCCGCCAGCTCCACCTTCCGCGCCTTCAGTTCCGCCAGCTCCACCCCCCGGCGCCGGGCCGCCGCCTGAGACCGCCGGTCCGGCGGATCCCCGACATGCCAGTTGCCGGTGCCCGCCGAGTCGGTCTCAATCACTCCGGACAGGCCTTCCCGCTCGACCAAGGCCCGGAAGAAGCCTTCCGCCGATGGCGACCGGCAGATATTCCCGGTGCAGACGAACAGAACCCGGACCGGACGGCCCACTGCGGCAGACGCCGGAGAAGAGATGGCATGATCGGCTGCTGGCACTGGAAACCCCATGATGGTGAAGCCCGCCATGGTCCCATGACAGCGGGTGTCGGAAAACCCCTTTTCTTCAGATATCATGCCCCCGGCCTCAAAAGTCCGGGAACCCCGCCAGATGTCTGCCCCCGCCTCCTCCCCGCCGCCGATCGTCATTCTGACCGGGGCCGGAATATCCCGCGACTCCGGGCTCGACACCTTCCGCTGTGCCGGTGGCATCTGGTCACAGGTCCGGCTGGAAGACGTCGCCACCCCGGACGGTTTCCGCCGGGATCCGGCGCGGGTCCACGCCTTCTACAATGCCCGGCGGGCTCAGCTGGCGGATCCGGCGATCCAGCCCAATGCCGCCCACCACGCGCTGGCCCGGCTGGAGCAGGACTATCCCGGCGAGGTCCTGCTGGTCACCCAGAACATTGATGACCTGCACCAGCGGGCGGGGTCCCGCTGCGTCCTGCCCATGCATGGGGAACTGCGCAAAATCCGCTGCGACGCCTGCGCAACGGTTCTGCCGTGGGATCACGACTGCTCCCCTGCCGTTGCCTGCCCGGCCTGCGGCATCGCCGGAGCCCTGCGGCCGCATGTGGTGTGGTTCGGGGAGATGCCGCTGGAGATGGACCGGATCTATGCCGCTCTCGATGACTGCGGACTGTTCCTGTCCATCGGCACCTCCGGCACAGTTTATCCCGCCGCCGGATTTGTCTCCCATCTGTCAGACCTTGGCATGGCCCATACGCTGGAACTCAACCTCGCCCCCAGCGAAGGGGCCAGCCTGTTCGACGACGGACTGTACGGCCCGGCCAGCGAGGTGGTCCCGGCGGTGGTTGACCGGATCCTGCGCGGGGATATTCCGGGATGGTAACACCCGCCCTTCCCCCCGGCCGACCGGAGCCGGTGGAGACGGTGGAGACGGTGGAGACGGTGAAAGCCGCCGCCCGGGCCTGCACGGTCTGTGCCCCCGTCCTGCCCCTCGGCCCGCGCCCGGTCCTGCGGGGCAATCCCCCGGCCCGGCTGCTGATCGTCGGGCAGGCCCCCGGCACCAGAGTTCATGCCAGCGGGATCCCATGGGATGATGCCTCCGGCACCCGGCTGCGGCAGTGGCTGGCCCTGCCGCCGGAGGTTTTCTATGACGAGGACCGCGTCGCTATCGTTCCGATGGGTCTGTGCTATCCGGGTGCCAACCCCAAAGGCGGCGATAACCCACCCCGCCCCGAGTGCGCGCCGCTGTGGCAGGCCTGGATGCGGGCCGCCCTGCCCGCCGTGACCTTGACCCTGCTGATCGGCCAGTATGCGCAGGGCTGGTGGCTGGGCCCGGCCCGCCAGCCGACCATGACCGCCACCGTCGCCCACTGGCGGGACTACGGCCCGGCGTTCTTTCCGCTGCCGCATCCAAGCTGGCGCAACACCGCATGGCTGAAAAAGAACCCGTGGTTTGAGGCTGAGGCCCTGCCGGTCCTGCGGCAGCGGGTGGCGGAGGCCGTACATTCCGTCATGACCTCATGACAAAAAGGCGGCATCCCGGAGACCGGTGCCGTCTGGACGGCGGCGGCGGGAACCGGCTACGCTCCCGGCATTGTTTCAGCGTCCGCCGCGAGTGACTCCCATGTTGCACCTCAACAGCCGCCCCGACCTTCTAACCGACTATCCGTTTGCCCGCCTGAACACCCTGCTGGACGGGCTGACCCCCGGTCAGGATCCGCTGATCTGTTCCATTGGCGAACCGCAACATCCGGTTCCGGCGCTGGTCGCCCCGGCGCTGGCGGCGGCCAATGCCCTGTGGAGCAAGTATCCGCCGGTGAATGGCACCCCGGACTACCGCGCCACCCTCGCCCGCTGGCTGACCAACCGCTATGACCTGCCCGACGGCATGATTGAGGCGGACCGCCACCTGCTGCCGGTATCCGGCTCCCGCGAGGGGCTGTACATGATCCACGAGATCATCGTCCCGGAGCTGAAGAACGGCAAGCGCCCGACCGCGATCATGCCGAACCCGTTCTATCAGGTGTATTACGCCGGGGCGCTGATGACCGGTGCCGAGCCGGTGCTGGTGGACGCCACCGAAGAAACCGGCTTCCTGCCGGACTTTGACAGCCTGCCGGAAGAGACGCTGGCCCGTGCCGCCGTCGTCACCCTGTGCTCCCCCGCCAACCCGCAGGGCGCGGTGGCGACACTGGACCAGTGGAAGCACATGATCGAGCTGGCGCGGAAGCATGACTTCGTGCTGATCGCCGACGAATGCTATTCCGAAATCTATTCCGACACCCCGCCGCCGGGCGCGCTGGAAGCCTGCCGGGATCTTGGCGGCTCGCTGAAGAACGTGCTGGTGTTCAACTCCCTGTCGAAACGGTCCAGCGTGCCGGGTCTGCGCTCCGGCTTCGTGGCCGGGGATCCGGACCTGATCGCCCGCTTCGCCAAGCTGCGGTCCTATTCCTGCGCCGGAATGCCGCTGCCGGTGGTGGCCGCTGCCACCGCCCTGTGGGGGGATGAGGCCCACGCCATTGAGAACCGCTCGCTGTACCAGCAGAAGCTGACTCTGGCGCAGGATCTGCTCGGCCCCCGCTTCGGGTCGGTGATACCGGCAGGCGGCTTCTTCCTGTGGCTGAAGACCGGCGACGGCGAGCAGGCCACCCGCCGCCTGTGGCAGGAGGCTGGGGTCAAGGTGCTGCCCGGGGCCTATCTGGCTCAGGCCAGCGCCGATGGCAGCAACTGCGCCACCGACTACATCCGCGTGGCGCTGGTCCATGATCTGGACACCACCCGCAAGATCCTGACCCGGATCGCCGCCGTGGTGTAACCCCGGTCCCTGAAGACGGAAAAACGGCGGAGCCCCGATGGACTCCGCCGTTTTTCATTTCTGCCCCGGTCCCGTTACCAACGGCGGCGACGGGCGGCCTCTTCCTCCATCCGCACGCCCCGGCGCGGCGGCGGCGGCTCGTCACCCAGACCGTGATCATCCAGCGCCCCGACCTTGGCAAACGCCCGCAGCCGGGCCTGAACCCGGCGGTTGATGCTGCCGCTGGTCCACTGGCCATCCTCCTCCTGCTCCCCGGCAGAAATTCCGGTCAGTAGGGAAATTCCCTCATCGATATGATGGATCGGCCAGATGTGGAACGCGCCGTCGGCGCAGGCCTCCACCACATCATCCCGCAGCATCAGATGGGCGATATTCGACGCCGGAATCAGCACCCCGTGATCCCCGGTCAGACCCCGGCTGAGACACAGATCGAAGAACCCCTCGATCTTCTCATTCACCCCGCCGATGGCCTGCACCCGGCCAAACTGGTCCACCGACCCCGTAACGGCCAGAGACTGCCGGATCGGAACCTCGGACAGCGCCGACATCAGGGCATACAGTTCCGTCGAGGAGGCGGAGTCGCCGTCAACCATGCCATAGGACTGTTCAAAGGTCAGGGTGGCGGTCAGGCGCAGCGGCTCCATGGTGCCAAAGCGGTGGGCCAGAAACGACGACAGGATCAATACGCCCTTGGAATGGGTCGGTCCGCCCAGATCAACCTGCCGCTCGATATCAATCACCTCGCCGCGCCCGGCCCGGACCCGGGCGGAAATCCGGCTGGGCTTCCCAAAGGCATTGGGGCCGACTTCCATCACCGCCAGACCATTAATCTCACCGATCGCCTCGCCATCGGTCTCAATGCGGATGATGTCACGGGTGATCTCATCCTGAAGGGCTTCCGGGATCCGCCCGGACCGCCGCCGCCGCCCGTCGATCGCCTCGGCCACATGGGCCGCCGAAATCACCTCCTGCCGGGCACCGCGGGCGAAATGATCGGCCTCGCGGATCAGATCAGCCAGATCCCCCATATGGGTGGTCAGCCGCTCGGCATCTTCCGCCAGACGGGATCCATATTCCACGATTTTGGCGGCGGCCAGCCGGTGCAGCGGCAGCGTGCCTTTCTGCCGGGCCATCTCGGCCAGCACCAGCGTGAAGTCGCGCACCGTCTCCGGGGTGCGGTCAATGTGGGTGTTGAAATCCGCCACCACCTTGAACAGGCCGCTGAAGTCCGGATCATATTCCGACAGCAGATAGAAGGTCGCCGGTTCCCCGACCAGAACGACTTTCACCTGAAGGGGAATCGGTTCCGGCTCCATCGCCTGCGTCGACCACATCCCCCAGGCCCCACCGGGCACCTCAATCCGGATCTCGCCCTTGCGCAGGGCCCGCTTAAGGTCATCGTAGGCGAAGGAATTCTGAAGGAGTTTCCGGGCTTCCAGCATCAGAAACCCGCCGTTGGCCCGGTGCAGGGCTCCCGGCTTGATCAGATGGAAATCGGTGATCAAGGCCCCCAGCTGCTGGCGGTGCTCAATCCGCCCCACCAGCGCGGGCTGGGTCGGATGGTCTTCCATCACCACCGGGGCAACCGTTGCGCCGTCGTGATCAATCAGCACATTGACCCGGTAGCGGCGGAAGCGGGCCTCATCCCCCACCTTGCGCAAATAGGGCGGCACCCCGTCCTGCGGGTCCTGCTCCTGCGGGTCCGTCAGGAACAGGGTGGCATTGTCCTTCAGGTCGGCATGGGCCTGATCGAGGTAGTCGAGCACCTGCGGACAGTCGGCATAGATCTCTTTCCGCTCGGCGATCTCCAGCCTGACCACCCGGTCGGCGGTATCCGCATCCAGCGCCTTGATCTTCTCCCGCTTGTCACGCTCCCACTGCGGGGCCTGACGCAGGGCTTCTTCCAGATCGTGCTGAAGGATCCCCATCGCCTCCTTCAGCTGCTGCTGTTCCTCTTCCGGAAGCTTATGGAAATCATCGGGGGTCAGGACCTCGCCATCCTTCTCCGGGGCCAGCGCCAGCCCCATCGGGGTGCGGACCAGCGCAATCCCCTTCGCCTCGGCCCGGGCCCGGTGGTCGTCCAGCGCCTGTTCCTGCCGCTGCTTGACCGCTTCCTCCAACGCCTTGCGCTGCTGGCGGTAGTCATCGGCCTCAAACGCCGCAGGCAAGGCGTGGCGCAGTTCCTCAACCAGAGAATCCATATCGCGGGCGAACTGACGGGCCCGCCCGGCCGGAAGGGTCAGCGCCCGTGGCCGGTAGGAATCCGCGAAGTTATAGACATAAACCCAGTCCTGCGGCACCGGCAGCGCCGCCGCCGCCTCGGCCAGATAACGGCGGACCAGACTGGACTTTCCGGTCCCCTCAGGCCCCATACAGAACAGGTTATACCCCGGACCGTTCATTCCCAGAGCAAACCGGACCGCCTCAATCGCCCGGTCCTGCCCGATCGGCTGATCAAAAGGCGGGGCGTCGCTGGAGACATCATAGGGCACCAGCGCCGGATCAATGCGCCGGGCCAGAAGCTCCGGCGGCAGCGGATCGGGAAAGAACGGGGACGGAGAGAATGTCTCGGGCATCGGCGGCACCTGCGGACCGTAAAACGGAAGGACGGAAGCGGAAAACCGGGTGGGACGGATCAGGGAACGCTGGCCTCGATGCGGTCCATATCCCCATCCGACAGCCCGAAATGATGGCCGATCTCATGGATGATGACATGGCGGACCAGATGGCTCAGGTCTTCCCCGGTCTCACACCAGTAATCAAGGATCGGGCGGCGGTAGAGGAAGATCATGTCCGGCTGGGTGGAGACCGTGCCGACGCTTTTTTCCGCCAGCGAAATGCCGTGATACAGGCCCAGCAGCTCAAACGGGCTTTCCAGCTCCATTTCCCGCTCGACCTCGGCATCCGGGAAGTCTTCGACCTGTACCACCAGCTGGGTGACATGGTCCGCAATCTCCGCCGGCAGGGTCAGGATCGCGTCACGGGCGATCGTATCGATCTCGGCCAGAGACGGGGCAACGGTATAAGATGGGGCAGAAGACACGCGGCACTCCCTGAGGACAGACCAGACCCGGATGTGGCGGCGCGGAGTCCGCCAGCCCCGTCTTGCTGTCACGGGGCGGATGGGTCATCTTCCCGGAGATGGGGTGGAAATGCCAGACTTTCCAGAGCGTTTTCAGGCCGCAGCCCTGTTGCGGCGCACCCTTCGGCCCGCTGCGGATGCAGGTTTCTGAAAGGACCACAGGATGACGACGGATAGAAAAGCAGCCTGCCCTCAGCCGTTAACCGCCAGCGAGCGGGACGCCCTGCCCCGGATGCTGCCGCAGTGGACGGTCAGGCCTGACGGCGCGGCCCTCAGCCGCAGCCTGCGCTTCGAGGATTTCTCCGCCGCCTTCGGCTTCATGACCCGGGTCGCGCTGGAGGCCGAGCGGATGAACCATCATCCGGACTGGAGCAACGTCTATGCCACGGTCAGCATCAGCCTGACCACCCACGACGCCGGAACCCTGACGGCGCTGGACCTGCAACTGGCCGGGGTGATTGACCGGCTGGCGCGGGAGTCCGGCGCATTCTGAACGTGATACGCCGGTTCCGCCCTCCGGTCAGCCCGCCTTCCGCAGCATGTCCATCGCCGCATTGAGCTGACTCATCCGGTTGTGATTGCCATAGGAGCTGTCCGGATGGTGGACCGTCGCCAGCATCCGGAACCGCGCCCGTATTTCCCGGGCGCTGGGGTCGGAATAAGGCGAAAATCCCAGAATGTGCAGGGCTTCTGCCCGGGTGGTGACGCCATTGGGCAGCGGGTCAAAGGACAGCACACTGATCACCGTCCGCAGGCGGTCAATTTCCTCCCGCAGGGCCATCAGCTCCTTCTGTTTCTGACGTCGTTCCTCGTCGCGCGCCCGCTCGGCTTCCGCTGCGGCAACCTCGGCCTGCCGGGCATCCAGCGCATCCGGGTGGTCGACATCCAGCGACATCGTTCCGCCATCGAGTGCAAGGGCCAGATTCAAGGCTTTGCGGATGAAGGGGACCGTCAGACCCGGGGGAAGGCGCACCTGAAGCCGCGGCTTGCGCTTCCACGGCCGCCCTTCTGCCCGGCCGGATTTCAGCACAACCGTTTCGCGGTCATCCTCCGGGGGTTCCCCCGGGTCGGCGAAGGCCTCAATAACCGGCTCTGGCACCACCAGCATCACCGAGCGGGCCACATCCCCGGCATTGACATGGCGGCGCTCCGCCAGCGCAAGGACCGCCTCCCGGAAAGCCGAGGAGCACGATAGGGTATAAGAGTCTTTTAAGGTCGCCATAGTGGTAGAAAAACCATCCGAGTCTGGTCAACCTGCGGCCCTGTCACGAAAAAATGGCGGTGTCCGATCACGCCACCATACCGATTTCGCAACGGAAACACCGGTGCAGGCATAATTTTAACTACATTTGCAGACCACACCACCCTTGGCAATCTTCTTTTCCGGCTGCCCCTGCGCCCAACGCACGGACGGACAGCGGCGTCAGCAGGAGACTCTCCGAAAGCACATGAAAATATCAGACTAATTCATTGTTTTATAAAAATTTTTATCGCACCTACAGAAGAAGGCGCCGACTTGGTGATCCCTCGGAAATCACCTACATTCGCAGATATCCACTGCGGTTCCGAAATGGCCGCAAGGAGAGGTCTTAGGAAAATACGCGAAATACGCGCACCCGCTCTGCCAGTAAGGCCGGTCAAGAGAATGATAGCCTGTTGATATTTAATGATTTATGAACCGACCTGCGGCGCACCCACAAAGACCGTCTGCAACAGTCCTGCGATCACCGCCCCGGCAACCGGGCGGGAAAACAGATAGCCCTGCCCCTGATCGCACCCTTCCTGACGCAGGAAGGCCCATTGTGCAGAGGTTTCAATCCCTTCCGCCACCACCGACAGACCCAGAGCCCGCGCCATGGCGATCACCGCCCGGACGATGGCCGCATCTTCCCCGCTGTGCGACACCCCATTGATGAAAGAGCGGTCAATCTTCAGATAGCGGATCGGAAACCGGCGGAGGACGGAAAGCGAGGAATATCCGGTGCCGAAGTCATCAATCGCGCAGAAAATTCCCATATCTTTCAATTGAGTAACAACAGAGATGGCCTGTGCGGGATCGGCCATCGCCGACGATTCCGTCAGTTCCAGCTCCAGAAGATCAGGGGAAACCTGCCATGTCTCCAGTGCGGAGCGGATCTGACCCAGCAGAAGCCTGCTGTTGTGGAACTGCCGCCCCGAAACGTTGACCGCCACCGGAACCGGTATCGCCCCCTGCGCCTGCCAATCCCGGATCCACCGGCAGGAATCCGTCATCACCTGCTCGCAAATCGCATCGATCAGGCCATATTCTTCAGCAATTTCAATAAATTCTGAGGGTGGCACCAACCCCCGGTCCGCCGTGGACCACCGCGCCAGCGCCTCCAGCCCGACAATTCTGCCGGTCGCGGTTTCCACCTTTGGCTGGAAATGGGCAATGAATTCCCCGGCATCCAGACCCCGGCGGATTTTCTGCCGCAGGGTCAGCATCTGGCTGGCCCGGCGGCCCAGTGCCTCTGTATAGATTTCCATGCCGCCCGGCCCCTGCGCCTTGGCCCGGTGCAGCGCCGCTTCGGCATGGCGGATCAGCGTGTCCGCGTCCAGCCCATCCCGGGGATAAACAGACACCCCGGAAGACAGCGACAGATCGAATTCCATTTCGCCAAGAAGCAGAGGCGTTTCAAAGGCTTCGGCAATTCGCGTCAGCAATGCTCCCAGCCCGTCCCGGTCTTTCAGGCCGGGGGCCAGAATCAGAAACTGGTCGCCACCGGTCCGGCAGACCAGCGCCCCCGACCCGGCCAGAGACTGAAGATGCACGGCGACCTGACGCAACACCTGATCCCCGACATCATGGCCGCAGGTGGTGTTAATCATGGTGAAGCGGTCCAGCCCCAACATCAGGACCGCAACCATACTACGATTGTGGTCGGCATCAGCGCGGGCGGCCGGAAAGCGATCCAGGAATAAAGCCCGGTTCCCCAGACGGGTCAGGGGGTCATAATAGGCGAGGAAGGTCAGCTCATCTTCCACCCGCTTGCGGTCGGTGACATCCAGCGCCACGCCATCCCACATCACCTGTCCGTCTTCCGTCACCCGGGGCGTCGCCAGAAACCGGACCCAGTGCCCGATCCCGCTGCGGGCCTGTAGGAAGAGATCCAGTTCCAGCGGATCAAAACGCTCGGCCGACTGTTCCAGCGCCTGCGTGAAGACCGCTGCCTGATCCGGCTCCATCAGGGACTGAAAAACCTGCGGATCCAGAACCAGATCATCCGGCAGGACCCCCAGAAGGTCCCGGCAGCCATCGCTGGCGTACACAAAACGGCCACCGCCCTTCCCCGGCACGGCCCGCATCTGGAACACCATGCCCTGTAGGTTCTCCGTGATGCTCAGCAGGCGGTGTTCCGTGGCATGCAGACGCGCCTCGGTCTCTTTGCGGTGGGTAATATCGCGGACAACCGCCACAAAAGTCCGCTGTCCGGCGGAAGAAACCTCAGAAACTGTCAACTCAACCGGAATCAGATGGCCATTCCGACGCTGCACGGTCATCTCATGCGGTCCCGCCCCGATAATCCAGCCCCCACCCCGCTCGATATGCCCGGCCAGCGCCTGCCGGTATTCCCCGGCCTGCGGATCCGGCATCAGGGAGAAAACGGACTGCCCCTGCAACGCCTCCTCCGGCAGACCAAAGACCCGGGCGGCGGCGACATTGATCAGTTCAATCGTCCCCAGATCATCAAAGGTCAGAATGCCGTCCGCTGCATGATCCATGATCATGCTCAGGCGCTGCTCGGCCAGCATCCGTTCGCTGACATCAATCAGCACGCAATCCCAGCGGATTTCTCCGGTTTCCATCCGCTCCGGCCGGGCCGTTCCTGACAGCCAGCGGATTTTGCCGTCGCGGGTCACCGCCCGGACGGTTTCGCTGTATGGAGTCAGATCAATCGCGGACCGGCGGATCCGGTCCATATACTCATCGCGGTCCGCCCAGTGCAGACAGCCAAGGCATCCGTCCGGAGTCACCCGCATTTCCGACGGGGCATAGCCCAGCGCATCGCGGACCCCCCCGGAAAAGAAAGGATACTCAATCCGTCCGTCCGGGTGCATGACCCGGTGGAACACCAGTCCCGGCAGGCCGGTAGCCAGCATACCAAGGCGGTCTTCCGCCGCAGCGCCGCCGGTCTGTTCCGGCCGGGCCGGATCCATGCCCTCAACCCGGCGCAGGGTGAATACACGGACCGCATCCTCCCCCCGGCCCTGCACCTGCACTGAGACGTCAAGGATTCCGGCTCCCCCGTCCTCCGCGCCCGGCAGCAGAACCGTTCCCCGGTCGGGATCGCCGGTCTTCCCGGCATCGTCCGCCGGAACGGCGGCAAGGGCGGACAGACTCTCCCGCTCAGAGGGCGGCAGCGCGTCAATCCGGCTTCCCAGAATCCGCGCCGGATCCACCCCCAGCAAACGCCCGGCCTGTGGATTGATCAGGGTGACGGTCCGGGTCGCATCAACCACCACCAGCCCGACAGACGCCACAACACCGGCAGCCTGAAAGATTTCAGCCGTACTGGCGTGCTTCAGAAAGTCTGCTGACCGGGAGGATAAGCCTGCACGCATTCCGCCCCCTTGTCCGGACCGGCCCACCATTCCGTGCCGGTCATCGTTCCCTGCCCATGTTCCTTTAAACCGGCTCCTGCCCCGGCTCCGGCTTTCCCGCAACCGGCTCGCCACTGAACGGAACATGCTCCGGGTCCGCGCATTTCGGCGGATTGGCGGAAATGGTACCCCTGCCCGGCCCCCGACACAATATGCGGAAGGCCATAAGCATTTCCCCTGAGTCTGTCAGGGGCTGATTCTTTTTCTGTACGTAAAAAGGGGGATGGTGCCGCAGAAGGGACTTGAACCCCCGACCCACGCATTACGAATGCGTTGCTCTACCAACTGAGCTACTGCGGCACACACAGGCGATGAAGCTTCATCGTCTTTCCATCCGGCCATCCCTTTGCTTGCAGAGGCAGACCGGACCGGCTAATCAAAGGCATCCCGTTCCCGGGCAGCCTTCAGGCCGGTGTGGCGCGCAAGATAGACGTGCGGATCCGGTTTTGCAAGCCCCGTTTGAAACACCCTTTTCAATCACCGGATCTGCTTTCATGACCGCCTCCGCCCCCTTTCCCAGCCATCGGTATGTGCTGCTCGACCGCGACGGCACCATCAACGTCGATACCCATTATCTGTCTGATCCGGATGAGCTGCGACTCGAGACCGACGCGGTGGCAGGCCTCTGCCTGCTGCGCGATATGGGGTTCCGCTTTGCCGTGCTGACCAACCAGTCCGGCATTGCCCGCGGTTACTTCACCCGGGCCCGTCTGGAGGAAATCCACGACCGGCTGACGGCCCTGCTGGCGGAACAGGGGATCACCCTCGACGGGTATTTCATCTGCCCCCACGGCCCGGATGAAGACTGCCCCTGCCGCAAACCGCTGCCCGGTCTGGGCGAACAGGCCCGGCAGGCCCTGGGGTTTGATCCCCGGCAGGCGTGGATGATCGGGGATAAAGACGCAGACATCGGGCTGGGTCAGGCGCTGGGGGCAAAGACCGTTCTGGTCCGCACCGGCAAGGGCGCCAAAACAGAAGCGGCCGGGACCTGCACCCCGACCCTGATCGCCGACACTCTGGCCGATGCAGCCCGGCAGATCGCCGCCTACGAACAGGCCTGATCCCCGGACCGGTACAGATCCAGCAGCACCGGCGCGTGATCCGACGGCGGGGCCCAGTCCCGCCCGTCGGACAGCACCTGATATCCCGCCAGCTGCGGCTTCAGGGCCGGGGTCACCCAGACATGATCCAGACGGCGCCCCTTGTCCGCCGCCCGCCAGTCGGCGGCACGGTAGCTCCACCATGTGGAAATCCGGGTGTCCGGCGGGATAAACTCCCGCGCGGCATCAACCCAGCCGCTGCTGGCCTGTAGCCGGTGCAGGTGGTCCACCTCCACCGGCGTATGGGTGATGATCCGCAGCATCCTGCGGTGATTCCATACATCCGACGGCAGGGGGGCCACGTTGAAATCCCCCATCAGCACCGCCGGATCCTCCGGAGAATGCAGCGCCCGCAGCCCCTCTGCCACCGCCGACAGATACCCAAGCTTGTAAGCGAATTTTGGATTCACCGCCGGATCGGGCTCATCCCCCCCGGCGGGAATGTACAGGGAATGAACCGTCAGCCCGGCAACACGGGCCGAGATATGGCGGCAATCCTGCTTTCCCCCCCAGTCATGGACACGGATCTCCTGCAAGGGATGGCGGGACAGGATCGCCACGCCATTGTACCCCTTCATTCCGGCCACCGCCTGATGCGGATAGCCAAAGGCGGCACAGTCTACCGCCGGGAACAGCGGGTCAGGGCATTTGGTTTCCTGAAGACAGATCACATCCGGCGCGGCCTCCTGCACCAGCCGCTGTAACAGCGGCAGGCGCAGCCGGACCGAATTGATATTCCATGAACACAGGCGCAGCACCGGCCCGGCCCCGTCAGGCCAGCCGGAATTCAAGGGCCGGAAGCCCTTCGACCTCAGCCCGGACCGCATCCCCCGGCACCAGCGCCGCAACGCCTTCCGGCGTTCCGGTAAAGATCAGGTCCCCGGCCGCCAGTTCCACCAGCTGTGACAGATGGGCGATGATCTCCAGCGGCGACAGGATCATCTCCTCCAGCGCCCCGTCCTGACGGACAACGCCGTTCACCGACAGCCGGATCCGGCTGCTGGCGGGCAGGACCTGATCCAGCGGAGCCGACAGCGGCAGCAGCGCCGCCAGCGGTGCCGACCGGTCAAACCCCTTGGCCATATCCCACGGACGGCCCGCCTTCTTGGCTTCGGCCTGAAGGTCCCGCCGGGTCAGATCGACGCCGACCCCGACACCATACAGGGTTTCCGCCGCCTGCTCCGGCGACAGGGCACTGCCGCCGGACTTCAGGGCCAGCACCAGCTCCACCTCGTGGTGCAGATCCGACGTTGCCACCGGAAACGGCAGGGTTGCCCCGGACGGAACAACGGCATCCGCAGGCTTGCAGAAAAAGAACGGGGCTTCTTTGGTCGGGTCCCCACCCATTTCCCGGGCATGGGCGGCATAGTTGCGCCCGACACAGAAAATGCGGCGCACCGGAAAGACAGCGTCCAGCCCGGACACAGCCACGGTGACGGCGGGCGGCGGAGCAAAAACAGTGGAGGTCATGGCAGGCAGATCCTGTGCTGGGCGGCGGACAAAGACTCAATGGTCCTTGGTTTTCGCACAGTTCGTCAGCCGGTTGAAGAGGGTAGCCCTGACAGGAAGGCCCCGGAGGTCGGGCTGAAAAAACGGAACGCCCGGTCAGGGGGGGACCGGGCGTTCGGCTCCGTTAGGAGCACCGGAAAGCGGTAGGGGAAACCGTTTCCGGGGAAGGACAGGCATTTCGCACTGTCCGTGTCGGGATTTGATTTAAGTCAAAATTGTCTGATCCGCCACATCAACATCAGCATGTCAGACATGCGACAAACGCATGACGGTTGCATTATAGAGGAAGATACTCATCCATAGATCCCCGGGCCGGAGGCAGATCAGCCATCCCCTGTGCGGTCTGGCACCTTCAACATCCTGTTTTCCCCGGATTTTTCTTCCAGACGGGGATATCCGCCCCGGACAGCGCCTTAGCGGTTGTCGCCGGGAAGATCGGTGTAGACGAACAGCTCATTCTTAAAGGTCACGGCGGTTTTTGCATCAAACAGCGACACCATGGTCTCGATGCCCTGCGCATCAGTCACCCGCCACTGCCGCAGCTCGAAGGGGGCATCGGCAAACACCAGCGTCAGTTTCCCGGCAGCGGGATCGGATGCCATCACCACATCCACCTCATTCACCCCTTTTGCCCGGCGGACACCGGTCAGGATGATATCGGGGTCAGAGAAACGGACATTGTCGCGCAGCAGAATTCCGGCCGGAGTCGAATCCAGCGGCAGATGCGTCACCTGTCCGCTGTCTTTATCGACGTAAATCAGCCAGGTCCCGTCGGCGATGATCTTCACCTGCGACGGCGGATCATAGGACAGATTCATTTTACCCGGGCGCTTGATCGCCACCATCCCTTCCAGCGAAGAGCCGGAAGAGGTGATCTGAAGGATGCGGGCCTGAAGGGTTTTCAGGCCGGACATATAGGTTTCTGCGGTCTTCAGAAAGGCTTTGTCCTCGGCCGTCGGCGCATAGGCCGCAGGGCCACCCTGTGCGGCTGCCTGCGCCGTCGGCGGCAACAGGGCAGCGCCCCCGGCCAGCAGGGACATCGCCAGAACAGCAGTGGACAACAGGGTGCGGCGCGACAGCATGGGCAGGCACTTCCAGAAAAATACAGACAGAAAAAAGACGGACGGAGACAGGACGGTTCCCCGACGGTGTTACCGTGACCGCCGGGCCGGGTCATGTCTTTTTTCCCGACGGTCACACTCCTAAGGGGCGATCATGGCCAAACCATGACCGTCATCTCCCCCCGGACGGGTGATCAGAACCCGTCCTGCGGGGGCGGCAGCAGAACCTCCCGCTTTCCGGCGGAATTGGCCCGGGAAATCATCCCGTCCTTTTCCATCCGCTCTACCAGACGGGCGGCCCGGTTATAGCCGATCTGAAGGTGCCGCTGAATAAAACTGGTGGAGACCTTGCGTTCGCGGGCAATCAGGGCCACGGCCTGATCAAACAGCGCGTCCCCCCCGGCCCCGTCATCGGCACCGCCGCCGGTCAGCATGTCCAGAATGCTGGAGCCGCCCTGCTCCTCCTCGTCAATCACCGCCTCGATATACTCCGGCGTCCCCTGATCGCGCAGGAAGGAGGCAACGTCCTCCACTTCCTGATCGGAGACGAAGGGGCCATGGACGCGGCTGATCCGCCCACCGGCGGCCATATAGAGCATATCGCCCTGCCCCAGAAGCTGTTCCGCCCCCTGTTCGCCCAGAATGGTGCGGCTGTCGATCTTGCTGGTGACCTGGAAGGAAATCCGGGTCGGGAAATTGGCCTTGATGGTGCCGGTGATAACATCAACGCTCGGGCGCTGGGTCGCCATGATCAGATGGATCCCCGCCGCCCGGGCCATCTGGGCCAGACGCTGGATTGCAGCTTCGACATCCTTTCCGGCGACCAGCATCAGGTCAGCCATTTCATCGACGATCACCACAATGAACGGCAGCGGGGTCATGTCCAGCTGCTGTTCCTCGAACTCCGGCTTCCCGGTTTCCGGGTCGAAGCCGGTCTGCACCAGACGGGTCAGGGTCTGCCCTTTGGCACTGGAGTCGCGCAGCTTCTGATTATACCCGGCAATATTCCGCACCCCCATCTGGCTCATCGCCCGATAGCGGCTTTCCATTTCCTTGACCGCCCATTTCAGGGCGACGACGGCCTTCCCGGGATCGGTGACCACCGGGGTCAACAGGTGGGGAATCCCGTCATAGACGCTCAGTTCAAGCATCTTGGGGTCAATCATGATGAAGCGGCAGTCCGCCGGACTGAGGCGGAACAGCAGCGAACAGATCATGGTGTTGACCGCCACCGACTTCCCGGAACCGGTGGTTCCGGCAATCAGCAGATGCGGCATCCGCGCCAGATCGACATAAACCGGCGTCCCGCCAATATCGCGGCCAAGGGCCAGCGTCAGCGTCCCCGGCTGGCGCGGCATCTCTCCGGCGGCCAGAAGTCCGCGGAAGTTGACCATCTCCCGCTTGCCGTTCGGCAGTTCGATCCCGATTGTCGACTTCCCCGGCACCACGGCAATACGGACGCTGATCGCACTCATCGAACGGGCAATATCATCCGCCAGCCCGACAACCCGGCTGGTTTTCGTGCCCGGGGCCGGTTCCAGTTCATACAGGGTCACCACCGGGCCGGGGCGGACCTCGACAATCCGGCCATTGACGCCAAAATCATCCAGAACCCCCTCCAGCAGCCGGGCATTCTGGGTCAGGGCATCCTCATTGAAGGCAGAGATCCCGGTGCCCTTCAGCGGCTGAAGCAGATCCAGCGGCGGCAGACGGAACGGAACTCCGCCCTCTTCCGGCAGCAGCGAACTCTGGCGGGCCGCCAGCTCTTTCCGCGAGGCTGGCCTGGCCGGAGCAGGCGGCGGCGGAGCTGTAATCACCGGCTCGGGCCGGGGCGGCTCAGTCTCAGACGTCTCGCGGCGCGGTGTGCTTTTTTCGGTCCCTTTGGCCGTTCTGGGTGTCTTCCCCTGTGTCGGCCCCTGTGCCGGACCAACCGGAGCGGCCGGGGTCTGGCCTTCTTCCCCCTGCGCCAGCGGGGCAGGGTCCGTCAGACCGGTATCCGTTGCCGACAGAATCGGATCGCGGCGCTCAACGCCTTCTGCCCCTGCATCGCCACGGCGCAGGGTTTCCATCAGTTTCCGGCCCACCCGCCAATGACGGTGCTCCGCCCCTCTCTCCGGTTCCGGTCCAGAAGCGTCAGAGTCCTCCGCCCCATAGGCCTCCGGCGCGGTTTCCTCCGCCGGGTGACGGTCCCAGTCCTGCTCCGGACGGCGGACGTGGATCAGGCCAAAGAGGCGCCCAATCGCCCGCCATTCCCGCCAGCGCAGCATGGCAACCCACAGATACAGCACCAGCCCGAGAGCACCGGCCCCGATCTGCGCCAGCGGAATCAAAGACGGCGAGAGACCGTGATCCCGGACCACAAGGCGGAGGGTATTGATCAGCATGGTACCGCTGACACCGCCCAGCCCGACAGGAGCAATCCAGAACGCCGGAGGCGAGAACAGCAGCGCTGTAGCGCTGGCCAGAATCATCGCGATGACCAACACCACCAGACGCAGCCAGATCCAGCGGACCGGAGAGGCCAGCAGCAGCCGGAAGCCCCAGAAAATCAGCAGCGCCAGAGGGGCCAGAGCCAGCAGGCCAAACCCCTGAAACAGGGCATCGGCCGCCACCGCCCCCGGCAATCCCAGCAGGTTATCCACCTGCTTGGGGCCGGCCGTATTCAGGGATGGATCCGACGGGGAATAGGCCCACAGGGCCACGGCGAGAACGCCGGACAGCAGAATCAGCGCAAGGCCGATCAGACGGCGGCACAGCCGGATCAATGCCTCTTTTGCCTCGGGCGGCAAAAGGCGGGTCCGGTCTGGGGCGGCGGGGCGGGGGCGGGTGGATTTCCGTGTGGACATGGGCGGCACTATAAACAGAACAAACCGGGGACGGAATGCCCCCCGTCACAGAAAACCTGCCGCCACACACTCTTCGTGCAGAAGGCTGCGGCAGCGGGCGGTCCGCCCCTTGGGAAACGACCGGATCAGGCTGACAGAAGCGGCCCGAAGCGGTCACAGATCTGCTGATAGATATCGCGCTTGAACGGCACGATCAGCCGCGGAACATCGGCCAGCGGCACCCACTGCCAGGCGTTAAATTCCGGGTGTTCCGTTTCCAGCGTGATATCGCTGTCCTGACCGGTGAACCGCATCAGGAACCACTTCTGCATCTGCCCGCGATAGCGGCCCTTCCAGACCTTTCCGACCAGATCCGCCGGAAGATCGTAATAGAGCCAGTCATCGGTCTCAGCCAGCAGGTCTGCCGCGTTGGTGCCGATTTCTTCCAGCAGCTCGCGCCGGGCGGCATCCCGGGGATTTTCCCCCGAGTCGATTCCTCCCTGCGGCATTTGCCAGGCATCCTGATCCGTATCAATCCGCCGGGCGACAAAAACCTTGTTGTCGGCATTGACCAGCATAATCCCGGCACAGGGACGATACGGCAGGGACGAGAGATCAACCGGCGGAACAGACGGACGGGACATGATCATTCCTGACATCAGTACGGGTTTGCGATTGAGACCGCTCCGCCCCCTTAAACAGACCCCGTCGGAGAATGGACGGACTCCATACGGCCGAAACAGGGCAGCCGGAACAGGCTCAGGACCGGGCCGGGTGGCCCCCAAGCCAGACATCCCGGGGGAGACAGAGGCAGAACTCTAGCGGACTTTCCTGCCCGGACCAAGGCCATGCGGTCACGGCACAGGGGATCCGGGGCACTCCGTCAGCCTGACGGCATCCCGGTCACACCGGAAACCGGAGCAAACACAACCCCCTGCCCCTGCAAGGTGGCCATCCACGCCAGAAGCCGGTCATAGGCCAGCGGCGAAGGATTACTGACACCGATCGCGGTTCCGCGCTGTTTGGCAACCGTCACCAGATAGGACAGGCGGGCATCAAAGGCATCGCGGAAGGGGCGTTCGTCCACCATCACGATGTTCTGCACCACCGGGACCGAAATCCCCCGCATATCCCCCAGCCCCTTCGGGCTGGCCGTATGCACGTACATCAGCCCGTACTTGCTCAGGGCTTCCAGCAGCGGCCGCATATGCACCGGGGAGGCCCCGAACTTACCGCCCATCCGCCCCAGAAGGCCGACATAGCCGGTGGTCTTGCCCAGAATCGTCTCCAGCCGGGTCAGATTGTCAATCTGCGGCAGGATGGTCAGCAGGCCCAGCGGTCCGGGGTCCTGATTCGGGAAGTTTTCCGGTTCCAGCGGCAGTTCCAGCATCACTTCGTGACCATGGGCCCGCGCCTTCTTCACCAGCTCATCCAGCCGGGGCGAATATGGGGAAAAGGCGAGCGTCACTTCCGGCGGCAGCTTCAGGATCGCGGCATCCGTGGCATCGGGGTTCATCCCAAGGCCACCGATGATCACCGCAATGCGCGGAGCCGCAGCAGGCAACGGGGCCTGTGCCTTGAACGGGCGGGCATAGACCTGCCACGAGGCACGGCCATCCTTGCCCAGAATCGGCAGGATCCCCAGCGGGCTGCGCTTGGCCAGATCCGGATCCGGTGCCTCTTTCAGCGGGGCGGGCGGGGTCTTCAGCTCCGGCAGGGCCGCATAGCTGGGGGGCTTGGTTCCAGTGGTGCGCAGGGTCGGTCCCAGCGGGTCAACCAGCATCGGCAGGGAGGCCATCGGATCGACGACCTTCGGCTTTCCGGCAGCGGGATCCGCCGGGGCCGCCGCCGTTTCCGCCGGTTTCTCCGGCTGGGCCGCCGGAGCGGACTGCTCGGCAGGTGCCGGAGTCGCAGCAGCCGGATCCGCCCCCTCCTGCCCCTGCGCCAGCCATGGCCGACGCGAAGGCGATTTTTCCGTCCCCAGCGCGGCCCCGGTCTCGGCCTTTGCCTGCAGGGGAGATTTCGGCGGCGGCGGCATCGCCATGGTGACCCGGGTCCCGGAGACAACCGCCTCTGACGGCGGTACCGAAATCGGCACACCCTTCTCGTTCAGAACGGTCAGGCCTTCCGCCACCCAAGGCTCAGGCTCCGACGGGGAGCCGAACAGCCACCAGACACCCCCGGCAAGGGCGATCAACAGGGCAGCGGTTGACACCACACCGACCACCGAACGGCGGCGGCGGCGCTTCTGATAGGCATCATCCGCCGCATCCGTGGCAAACGGATCATCCGGCGGTGCCCCATCCAATCCCGGGAAATCGTCTTCAGCCCCGGCATAAGCCGCAGGCTCATCGAGTCCCCGCAGGGTCGGCTCTTCCCGGGTGGAGAACGGATCATTCGCCGCAGCGGCAGCAGGGGCGGCCCCCATCACCGGAACCGCAGGCTCCGGCCGTTCAATCACCGGAGGCGGCAGGGCTTCCAGTTCAGACGCGATCAGGGCCAGCAGGGTCGGGTTATCAAAAGGATCAGCCGCCTGTGCCGACGCCCCCTTCGACTTAAACCCCGGCAGCTTCGCCACCAATGGCTTCAGGAAGGCCAGCGGAGCAGACGTCGGCTGTTTTTTGCCGGAGCCGCCTTTTCCGGAACCGCCCTTCTTGGTCGGCTTGGCGGAGCGGGCCGATTTTTTCTCCTCCTCGGGCGCGAACGAGTCGTCATCGTCAGCATCGTAGGCAGACGAATCCTTCTGTTTGCGCTTCAGCAAGGATTTAAGAGAAAAAGCCACCCTGCTCCCCTGTATCCAGAAACCCGTCGCCTGTTTATGACCCGGATCCGGGCCCGCCCTCTCCGGTGGGCTTTTTCTGTCCGGAGACCTGACGGTCCACACGCAGACCGTCAGGTCTCCGGACGCACTATCGCCCGAACTATGCAGAACGGCCCGTTAAAGAAGCGTTAGGGCACTATAATCCGCACCACCTGCGACGGCGATGAAAAACATGCCAATAAGCCTATACAATAAAAAGAGAAGCCCGCACAGGCGGGCTTCTCTCTTTCCACAGGATCTTACTGAACGCTGGTCTGGCGTTCGCGGAAGATCGCCACACCGCGCAGAATGTCCAGCGCCCGGGACAGCTGATAATCCTCAGCCTTGCCATCGGCGGCGGAGGCCGGAGTCACATCGACCCCATCCTCACCCGCATCCGGGGCAGCCTTGCTGTCCTTCGGCTTCTTATCCGCGTCTTTCTTGTCCGCCGGAGCATTCGGATTCTTCAGGGCGTTCGGCAGATCAGCCTCCGCCCGGCGGCGCTGTTCCCCGGCACCGTCGGCAACCTTCAGCTGACGGACCTCGATATCCGGTTCAATCCCGACCGCCTGAATCGAGCGGCCCGACGGCGTATAATAGCGCGCCGTGGTCAGGCGCATTGCCCCATGACCGGCCAGCGGAATAATGGTCTGGACCGAGCCCTTGCCGAAGCTCTTGGTGCCGACGATGATCGCCCGGTGATGGTCCTGCAAGGCACCGGCAACGATTTCCGACGCCGAGGCCGACCCATCGTTGATCAGCACCACCAGCGGCAGGCCGTCGGTCAGATCGCCCTTCCGGGCATTATACCGCTGGGTATCCTCAGCATTCCGGGACCGGGTCGAAACAATTTCCCCGGCATCAAGGAAGGCATCAGAGACCGAAATCGCCTGATCCAGCAGACCACCCGGGTTGTTGCGCAGATCCAGCACAAAGCCGTGCAGCTTATCGGTGCCGATTTCCTTGCGCAGCTTTTCGATCCCGTCCTTCAGGCCATCATAGGTCTTTTCGTTGAAGGCGGTCAGGCGGATGTAGCCGATATCCCCTTCGCGGTGCCAGCGGGCCGACTTGATCTGAATGACATCGCGGGTCAGGTTGACGTCAAACGGCTGCTTGCCATCCCGGCGGATGGTCAGCTTGATCACCGTGCCGATCTTGCCGCGCATCTGTTCCACCGCATCCTGAAGGCTGAGGCCGAGCACCGGCTTGCCGTCGAGATGGGAGATCAGATCGCCCGGCTGCAATCCGGCGCGGAAGGCCGGAGTGTCGTCGATCGGCGAAACGACCTTCACCAGACCGTTTTCCATCGACACCTCAATCCCCAGACCACCGAACTCGCCCTTGGTCTGGACCTGCATGTCCTTGTAGTTTTCCGCATTCAGGTAGGACGAATGCGGATCAAGGCTGCTGAGCATGCCGTTGATCGCCGCTTCGATCAGCTGCTGATCGGTCACCGGCTCAACGTAGTCCCGGCGGACCCGTTCAAAGACATTCCCGAACAGATCGAGCAGACGGTAAATGTCTTCGTTCGAGCTGGCTTCGGTTCCCTTGGTCTCGGCCAGTGCCGGCGCAGACACCGTGGTTTGAAACGCAACCCCCGCCCCGAAGGAGAGAGCCGCCACGGCACACGCCGCAATCAGAGACTTCCGCATCATGTTCGCAGTATTCAACCTTTGCGAGCCGTTAGCCAAGGCAGGGGATTCACCGCCTGTCCGTCCTGACGCACTTCGACATAAAGGGCCGGATCTTCTGACGATCCCATAACCCCGACCGGTTCGCCAGCCTTTAAACGCTGCCCCACCGTTACGTCGATCCGCCCCATTCCGGACAGAAGCGTATGATATCCCCCGCGATGTTCGATGATCAAGAGCAGCCCATACCCCCGGAACGGGCCGGAGAAGGCCACGGTCCCGGAAACCGGGGCAACAATCTGCGCCGCAGAGCGGGTCCGGATGACCACACCCTTTGACGTTCCGCCTTCCACTGTGTCGCCATAGCGGGTCACCAGTGTGCCGCGGGCCGGCAGCCCGGCGCCGGACACTTCCTCTGCCCGCTCGGCCGGAACCGGCTTTTCCGGGGCCTTCGGTTTTCCCAAGGCGGCCAGACGGTTCGCTTCCGCTTCTTTTGCCTGCCGTTCCGCTTCCTGTCGGCGGCGCTCTTCGTCCTCGCGCTGCTTCCGTTCCACTTCCAGACGGGCCATCAGCTCCCGCAGGGAACTGGCATCCTTCGCCAGCGCCGCCGCCCGGTCAGCCGCCGCCTGCCGCTCCTTATCCGTCAGCTTGACCAAGGCCGCCTTCCGCTCAAACAGCTTGCTCAGCTTGTCGTTCTGGCGGTCAAGGCGGGTGGAGGTTTCGCCGATCTCCTTCCGGCGGCTGACGATTTCCTGCCGGACCTGTGCCAGCTTCTGGATTTCCTCCCGCAGGGCCGCCGCCCGGTCTTTCAGGGCCGGAATGGCGGAGCGCAGCAGAATCGCACTGCGCAGGGTCTCGTCAGGATCCCCCGGCTGCACCAGTACGGTCTCCGGCGGGCGGATCGCCAGACGTTCCAGCCCGGTCAGCACCTGAAGCATGGTCTGATCCTGCGTGCTGAGCTGGCTTTTCAGCGCCGCCTCCCGCTTACGCAGATCCGCCACTTTTGTTTCGAGACCGGAAAGCTGTTCCTCATAATCCTGCGAGGAGCGGGCCGCCTTCACGATGTCATCGCGCAGGCTGTCCAGCTCCTTTTGCAGGTTTTCTGCCTTTTCCTGAAGCTGCCGTTCTTTTTCCCGGCTTTCCTCAAGCTGCTTTTCGACCTTCTTCAGCTCCTGATCCGGGGCTTTCGGCGTTTGCGCCATCGCCGGACCAAACTGGAGGGAAACCCCAAGCGCCACCGACACCAGCCACAGGGCCGCCGGACGGCAGAGGGAACCCGTCCGGAGGAACGGCCGATGCCGTTCCCTCCGGGAGGCGTTCCCTGCCCTGCCCCGAACTGTCGTGCCCCCGTGCCGGAGTCGTTGCACTGCCGGTCTTACTCCGCTGCCTGACGCAGGGACGACACGCCGCCCAGCAGGGAGGCCCCGGTCATTTCCCCCGGCTGCGGCAGCCCCATCAGGGCCAGCATGGTCGGGGCCAGATCGGCCAGACGGCCATCCCCCAGAGAGGTCACCCCGGCCGGACCGTTGACCAGAACGGCGTGAACCTTCCCGACCGTATGCTGGGTATAGGGCTCCCCGGTTTCCGGATCCTTCATCAGCTCCGCATTGCCGTGATCCGCCGTCACCAGCATGACGCCGCCAACGTCCTTCAGGGCGGCTTCCAGCCGGGTCAGGCAGCCATCAATGGTCTCCGCCGCCTTAACCGCCGCCGCCATAATACCGGTATGACCGACCATATCGCCGTTGGCAAAGTTAACGACGATCAGGTCAAAGGCCTGATCCCGGATCGCCTTTTCCAGATGGTCGGTGACCTCCGCCGCCGACATTTCCGGCTGGAGGTCATAAGTTGCCACCTTCGGGCTGGGCACCAGAATCCGTTTCTCGCCCGGATAGACTGTCTCTTCCCCACCGTTCAGGAAGAACGTGACGTGGGCATATTTTTCGGTTTCAGCGATCCGCAGCTGGGTCAGGCCCGCCTTGGACACCACCTCACCCAGAATACCGCTGAGAGTTTCCGGCTCGAACAGTGTGTCCAGCCACTGGGTATGGGCCTTGGAATATTCCACCAGACCCAGTGCCTTGGCAAACGGCACCACCTTCGAGCGGGCAAAACCGTCGAAATCCGCATCCAGCAGGGCCTGCGTGATTTCCCGCGCCCGGTCCGCCCGGAAATTGGCCATCAGCAGGCCATCGCCGGTCTTCATGCCTTCGAAACCGCCGATCACGGTCGGCAGCACGAATTCATCAGTCTTTTCGGCGGCGTAAGACGCCTCCATGGCGGCAATCGCGTTGGGGGCTTCCTGCCCCTTGCCGGACACCAGCGCATCATAGGCCAGCTGCACCCGGTCCCAGCGCTTATCGCGGTCCATGGCGTAGTAGCGGCCGGAGACGGTGGCAACCTTCAGCTTCGGCAGATCCCGGGTCGCTTTCAGGAAGTCCTCCAGATACCCCTTGCCGGACTTGGGCGCCGTATCGCGGCCATCCATGAAGGCGTGGACGCAGACCGGAATACCGTGGGCATTCAGGGCCGCCGCCAGCGCCGCCATCTGATCCTGATGGCTGTGCACGCCGCCGGGGCTGAGAAGCCCCATCAGGTGGACGGAGCCGCCGCTGGCCTTCATTGCCGCGACAAAGGACTGGAAAGTGGCGATCGTTTCAAGCCCGCCCGCGGCCAGACAGGCATCAATGCGCGGCAGATCCTGCATCACCACCCGGCCGGCACCGATGTTCATATGCCCGACTTCAGAATTGCCCATCTGCCCACCCGGCAAACCGACATCCAGCCCTGACGTCTCAATCAGGCTGTTGGGATACTGTTGCAGCAGCCGGTCCCAGGTCGGGGTGTTGGCCTGCGCAATGGCGTTGTCTTCGGTCTCAGGGCGGTATCCCCAGCCGTCAAGGATACACAGGACGGCGGGCTTCGGGCGGTTGGACACAGCAGTCATGGCAGCAGACACAGCTCCGGGGCGGAACAAGGGGACAGAAGGATCCCCTGACTATACGGTCTCGCTGCCGAAAAGCGAAGGCGGCAAACGCAGGAAAATCGACGGAAACCGCCCTGTCCGGCCAGCCTGCCCCCGTTGCCGGGGCCCCCGGGATTTACGTCCGGCCAGCGGCAAGGGCCGGATCGAACAGGGTCCACCGCCCCTTGCCCGCCAGTTTTGCGGCATACATCGCATCATCGGCATGGGATAGCAGCTCATCCGCTGTGTCCCCATGGTCAGGATAGAGGGCAACCCCGATGCTGACCCCGACCTGGAGGAAATGTTGCATCCACGGAATGGGCTCCTGTATCACCGTCAGCAGCTTTTCCGCCACATGCGCCGCCGTGCTGACCACTGTGACATCGGGCAGCAGAACGACAAATTCATCACCGCCGATACGGGCCGGAGTATCGGACTCCCGCAGGGCCTGACGCAGGCGCTGGCCGCTGACCGCCAGCACTTCGTCCCCGGCATCATGCCCGAAACGGTCGTTGATGGCCTTGAAGCCGTCAAAATCAAGGAACAGCAACGCCAGCTGCCCGGAGGAACGCCGGGCCTGCCGGATGGCGGTCATCAGACGGTCCGACAGCAGGGAGCGGTTGGCCAGACCGGTCAGCTGGTCGTACAGGGCCAGATAACGGATACGGTCAACCGTCCGCCGCCGCTCAATGCTGATCGCCACAATGTCACAGATCCGGCGCTGGAGATCGAGTTCACTGTCGGTCGGGGCCCGTTCCGTCGAGAAATAAATCCCGATGGTGCCGAGCACCCCGCCGGTGGAGGCCAGAATCGGCTGAGACCAGCAGGCCCGCACCCCGAATGTTTCCGCAAGGGAGCGATAATCCGCCCAACAGGGATCCCGGAACAGATCCGTGCTGACAACAGCCTCGCCGGTATAGGCGGCCCGCCCGCAGGAGCCGATGGCCGGACCGATCTCAATCGCCCCGAGCGCCGCCCCATACTCCGGTGACAGACCGGGGGCGGCAACCGTACTGAGCTGTTTCTGTTCTGAAAGCTGCATCAGGCTGGCCTTGGCGCCCGGAATCTGGGAATCCAGCAGGCGGCAGGCCCGCGCCGCCACCACGGTCAGATCCTCATCCCGGCTGATCAGCTCCATCAGTTCCCGCTCCCCGCGCAGCAGGGCTTCGGCGCGGCGGCGCTCGGTGATATCGCTCCCGGCACAGACCACATGGCTGATGGTCCCGCCCCCCGTCTGCAACAGTGGGGACATCGCCCATCGGATCAGCCGCTGCTCGCCGGAGACAGACGTCAGGGTCGATTCCAGTGTCTGCGCCGACCCTTCGGTGAGAACTGCATGAACCGCCGTCTCCAGATCAGTTCCGGCACCGAAATCAGCCAGTGCGGCCCCGGCCATGTCCACTTCGGTATATCCGGTCACCTGCTCACAGGCGCGGTTGAAGGTGACGACCCGCATCCGGCGGTCCACCACCACCACCAAAGCCGCCACCGTCCGCAGGACAGTGGACACAAAGGACTGCTCCCGGTTGAGCCGGGCGTTGGTAGCCTGCACATCGCTCAGCGCCCGTTCCAGCATCCCCTCGGCCATCCGCCGGGCGGTCACATCCCGCAGGAACAGGGCGAAATGGGAAACCCGGCCCGTGCTATCAAAAACCGGCGAAACCGACAGTTCCAGCCAGTATTCCTCAGCGCCGCCGCGGCGGGCGACCAGATCACAGGCCACATCCCGCTTCACCTGCAAGGCCTGCCGGATCCGTTCCAGTTCCGGTCCGTCCTCACATTGGGACAACAGCGCGTCGATCCCCTGCCCGACAATCATGGTGTCAGTCAGTCCGGTTACCGACGCAAAGGCAGGATTGGCATACTGGATCTCAAAATCCGGAGCACTGGCGTTGACGATCAGGATCCCCTGACCGGAGGCCACCAGCGCCCCGTTGCGGAGGCGAAGTTCACTCTCGCGCTCCCACATCTTGCGTTCACGCTGAACCACCGCACTGACATCATTGATCTGAATGACGCAGCCGATCTCTCCGGCCACCACCGGCCGGATCTGGACACTGATATCCAGCAGAACACCGGGGGCATCCAGCGGGCGGTGCAGGGGAATCGGATGGTGATGCAGTTTGTTTGACAGCAGCCGCGACACACCCAGCGTCAGCGCATCGTTGATACCGTCCAGCAGCCCGGCGGCCAGCCTGTCTTCCCCGAAGACCTGCTCCAGCCGCCGTCCGCTCACATGGGTGACATCAATCCCGGCCATCCGGCTCATCCACGGATTCCAGTAGAGAATCCGCCGTTCCCGGTCGAGCAGGATCACCCCGGACCCCATCGCATCCAGAACCGGATAGCCCACCGTCTGCGGTCCCGGGGGAACCCCTTCCCCGGCCCGGCTGCCCGATATCGTCTGTTCGCTCAACAGCTGCATCATCTTTCCCCCCCGCCATTCCGTTAGCCGGACAGGCTGTCCAGATAGCGGTCAATCAACGACAGAAAAACCTGAGCCGCATTCATATCGATCAGAAAGGCAAGGTATCCGCGAAGATTTCTGGACCGTAATGTAAAATCAATCTGTACCAGCATCACCAGTGTCGCCTCGTCCACCGCAGGCACCTGCGGGGCCGGAGTAATCCGGTGGAAGGCCTCAAACATCTCCGGCCACAGACCCCGGTAGGTCTCCGGCAGCGAGGCCCGGACCTCCGCCTGCAAGGTATTGCCGATCGTGGCCAGACAATGGTTGAGGATAATGTTCCCCAGCTCGGCCAGCGTTTCCTGCTCCAGCTCAGAGATATCCTCGGCCGGAAGATCATCCCCGACCACCAGCCGCACCAGTTCCATGCTGCGCGGGCCGGGAAAGATCAACGCCGCCGTGCCGGACGCAAAGCCGCTGAACGTCTGCATCACCCCGGCCATCTGTCCGCTGTCGGTCGCCTGTAGATGCGTCTGCGCCTGATCCTGCGAACAGAACTGCACTTCCGGCACCGACAGCAGCACTTCATCCCCGACCAGACGGGAAAAGGCATCGGCAGCCCGGCCGACCCCCAGATTCATCAGTTCTGTGACCACATCCTGCTGGTCTGGTGTCAGGGTGACGGTCATCCCTGCCCCCCGGCGACAAACGCCTGCAACTGGGCCAAAGAGGCCGGTTTGGCAACAAAGGCCATTCCCATCTCAATGGCCCGGCGGGAAACCGCATCCTGAATATTGGCCGTCACCAGAGCCATCCGCAGGTCCGGAAGGCGCTCTTTCAGCACCCGGGCCAGCTCCAGGCCATCATGACCGGGCATGTTGAAATCAATCAGGGCCAATTCCGGAACATGCGCTTCAATCTGAACCAGAGCGTCATCATAGGATCCGGCTTCAACGATTGAGCAATCAGGAGCGATTTCCGTCAGCTGACGCCGCAGCGACATCCGGGCGACCCGGCTGTCATCAACAATCAGAATGCACAGCCCCATCTTCACCTCTCCCTTCCGGTTCCTGACCGGGCGCGCGCACCCCTCCGGTCTCTCCTGCCTTATTAGCATTGGGTTCAGGGGCTGATGCAATCGTTCATAAGGCCCAATATCCATAAATTTTTACAAATCCCCGACCCTCTTTCCCGGAAAGAAACGCGCTTAGGCCTTCCTTTCCCGGCTCAGGGGCGGCATCCTTCCGCCGGTGGAGGACCCTGCCGTTTTCCCGCTGTTTTGAGACGCTGACGAGGCCCCCTGTGACCCACTCCTGGCGCGATGCCCTGACCGTCTACCGTGACCGCCGGGTGCTGATCATCCTTCTGCTTGGCTTTGCGTCCGGGCTGCCGCTGCTGCTGGTGTATGGCACGCTGTCCACCCGGCTGGCGGAAAGCAACACCAGCCTGACCACCATCGGCCTGTTCTCCTGGGCCAGCACCGCCTATGCCATTAAATGGATGTGGTCGCCCCTGACCGATCGCCTGCCGTTTCCCCTGCTGACCCGCTGGCTGGGCCAGCGGCGCGGCTGGCTGCTGGCCAGTCAGGCCGCAACCGCCCTGACCATGGTCGGGCTCGGGGCCAGCAACCCGGAAACCGCCCTGTGGCAGACCGCCCTGTGGGCCGTCGCTCTGGCTTTTGCCTCCGCCACGCAGGACATCGTCATCGACGCCTACCGGGTTGAAAGTCTGGAAGACTGGCAGCTCGGGGCCGGAGCCGGGGCGGTGGTTCTGGGATACCGGATCGGCATGATCGCCGCCGGGGGCGGAGCCCTGATTCTGGCCGATCAGTTCGGCTGGTTTGTCGCCTATGCGGTCATGGCCGCCCTGATCGGCCTGACCATGATCATCACCCTGCTGATGCCGGAACCGAAACGGCCAACCGGAGATCAGCCGGTGCCATCGTCTGCGACCATCCCCCACCGGAGCGGAGTCGCGGAGTGGTTCAACGCCGCCGTTATCCTGCCGATGCGGGATTTTACCCAGCGTCAGCACTGGGTCATGATCCTGCTGTTCATCGCCCTGTATAAATACGGCGACGCCCTGCTGGGCGTGATGGCAAACCCGTTTTATCTGTCGATCGGGTTTACCAAGACCGATATCGGGCTGGTCTCTAAATCCTACGGGGTCGTTATGACCATCGTTGGCGGCCTGCTGGGCGGCATCGTGGTGGCCCGGCTGGGGATCATGCGGTCCCTGCTGCTGTGCGGGCTGCTGCAAGCGGCCTCTAATCTGGTGTTTGCCCTACAGGCCCTGACCGGCCCCAGCCTGCCGATGCTGATGGTGACCATCAGTGTGGAAAACCTGACCGGCGGCATGGGCACGGCGGCTTTCGTCGCCTATCTGTCCAGCCTGTGCAACATCGCCTATACCGCCACCCAGTACGCACTGGTCAGCAGCTTCATGTCCTTCGCACGGACGTATTTCGCCTCTGTCGGCGGCTGGCTGGCCGACCGGGTCGACTGGATCAGTTATTTCCTGATTTCCACCGCCGCCGCCCTGCCGGGCCTGCTGCTGCTGCTGTGGATGATGAAAACGTTCCCCCGGCAGACCGAGGATGTCACCGTCTCCGCCCTCGCCGAGGACGGAGACTGACCCTGAGCCGGAACCGGAGCCGGAGCCGGAACTGGTAAAACTCAGGACAGGCCCATCAGACTGCGGGCAAAGTCCTCGGCGGCGAACGGCTGGAGGTCCTCCGCCGTTTCGCCAACGCCGATAAAGTGCACCGGCAAGGCAAACCGCTCCGCCAGCGCAACAACCACGCCGCCCTTGGCCGTACCGTCCAGCTTGGTCATCACCAGACCGGTGACATCGACCATTTCCTTGAAAACATCCACCTGTTGATGCGCATTCTGGCCGACGGTGGCATCCAGCACCAGCAGCGTGGTGTGCGGTGCGGTGGGATCCAGCTTCTGGATCACCCGGCGGATCTTCCGCAGCTCTTCCATCAGCGCACCCTTGTTGTGCAGACGGCCGGCCGTATCGATCATCAGCACATCATCCTGCCGGGCCATGGACTCCTGAAGGGCGTCATAGGCCAGACCGGCGGCATCGGCCCCGGTTTCCCGGGCAATCACCGGGCAGCCGGTGCGGTCGCCCCACACCTTCAGCTGCTCAACCGCCGCCGCCCGGAAGGTATCCCCGGCGGCCAAGGTCACCGAAAGTCCCTGTTCGCGGAACTGGCGGGCCATCTTGCCGATTGTGGTGGTTTTACCGGCCCCGTTGACGCCAACCACCAGAATCACATGCGGCTTGCGGGTTTTATCGAGGATCAGCGGCTGCGCCACCGGGGCCAGAAGGCGGGCCGCCTCCTCCGCCAGAGCCAGACGCACTTCCTCTGCCGTCACATCCTTCCCGAAGCGGGATTTCGCCAGCGCCTGCGTCAGCTTCGACGCCGTGGAAACGCCAAGATCCGCCGTGATCAACAGCTCTTCCAGCTGCTCCAGCGCCTCATCGTCCAGCTTGCGCTTGGTGAACAGATCGGAAATGCCGGAGCTCAGGCGGGATGACGACCGCGACAGGCCATCCTTCAGCCGCTGGAACCAGCTTTTCTTTTCCTGAACCGCCACCGGAGCGGCGGGGACCTGATCCTCCATCCCGATTGACGGACCCTCTGGCACCCTCTCCGGAGCCGCTGGCTCCTCAGAAACGGCGACATCCGGAACCGGTCCTCCCGACACCGCCTCAACTGGGGCTGCATCGGCCTCAGGGGCAAGGTCCGGAGTGGGTTCAGGGGCAGAAGCCGCCTCTTGCGGCGCGGCCTCAGCAGGGGCAGATCCGCCGCCGAACAGACGGCGCAGCCAGCCTTTTTTCTGCTCCGGGGCAGACGCCCCGTCAGCGGCACCGCGGGAGGAAACGGGATCGCTCATCAGCACACAGTCCCCAAAAGCTCAGTCTCGGTGGCCCCGGTCAGGCGCACGCTGCGCAGGGTACCTTCCTGTACCGGCGCGTCAACCCGCACCGTTGCATAATCCGGGGCATGGCCGGACGTTGCGGTCTCGAACAGAACCTCGACCGTGTTCCCGATCTGGGTGCGCAGGTGCGCTGCCAGCCGGTGGGCTCCCGCAGCCCGCAGCTCCGCCGCCCGGGCCTTGGCGATGTCTGCCGGAACCGGCGGGATCTTGGCGGCCGGTGTCCCCGGACGGGACGAATAGGGAAAGACGTGCAGATAGGTCAGACCCGTCTCTTCCACCAGACGGACCGTATTGGCATGCATTTCATCGGTTTCAGTCGGGAATCCGGCGATCAGATCGGCCCCGAACACCACATCCGGACGGCGGCGGCGGAGATCGGCACAGAGATCAATCACATGGTGGCGCAGATGGCGGCGCTTCATCCGTTTCAGGATCATATCATCCCCCGCCTGCACCGACAGATGCACATGCGGCATCAGCCGGGGCTCGCGCCCGAACAGATCAAGCAGATCGGCATCAATTTCCACCGGATCCAGCGAGGTCAGCCGCAGGCGCGGCAGCTCCGGCACCAGTTGCAGCAGACGCCGCACCATCTGCCCCAGCGGCGGCTGACCGGGCAGGTCATGACCGTAGGAGGTGATATCGACGCCGGTCAGCACCACTTCCTTATAGCCATTGGCCACCAGCGTGCGCACCTGTTCCACCACCGGCCCCAAGGCCACCGACCGGCTCGGCCCCCGGGCATAGGGGATGATGCAGAAGGTGCAACGGTGATCGCAGCCCTGCTGCACCTGAATAAAAGCGCGGTCGCGCCCTTCAAACCCGCTGAGCAGATGTTCCGCCGTTTCGCGGACGGTCATAATATCCTGCACCAGCACCGGCTGGTTACTGCCGACCCGCCAGCTGTCCGCCTGCAACTTTTCGGCATTGCCGATCACCCGGTCCACTTCCGTCATGGCGGCGAAACGGTCGGGATCGAGCTGAACGGCACAGCCGGTGACAATGATTTTGGCCTGTGGATTATCGCGCCGCGCCTTGCGGATCGCCTGCCGGGCCTGCCGCTCCGCCTCTTTGGTGACGGCACAGGTGTTGATGATGATGGCGTTGTCCAGTCCGGCGGACCGGGCATGATCGCGCATCACTTCCGACTCATAAGTATTCATCCGGCAGCCGAAGGTCATCAGCCGGGCTTCCCCCGGCCGCGACTCATCCAGCACCGGTTCCAGCACCGGCTGCTCTCCATCCGTATCCCCGTGGATATGGGGAACATCGGGTGAGGTCTGGGAAGGGCGGGACTGCGTCATGCCAGCAGGGATCCGTCAAAAATGCCGGTGAAACTGGTGGCGGTCGGGCCGCTCATCAGCACATGGCCATCGCTGTCGCGCCACTCGATCATCAGGCTGCCGCCATCCAGAATCACCTCGGCACGCCGGTCGGCCAGCCCCCGGCGGGCAGCGGCCACCAGCGTGGCACAGGCCCCGGATCCACAGGCCTGCGTGATTCCGGCACCGCGTTCCCACACCCGCATCCGCAGACGGTCCCGGGCCTGAACCTCGACAATTTCGATATTGCAACGCTTGGGGAACAGCGCATGGTTTTCCAGCACCGGCCCCACCTCCGTCAATGGCACCGCCGCCACGTCCTCAACGAAGAAAACGGCGTGGGGGTTGCCCATGGAGACCCCGACCGGATCGTGCAGATCCCCGGCCCCGATCCCAAGGTGCAGGGTATCCCGTGCCTCGGCCAGCGGCAGATCCTGCCAGTCCAGCCGGGCCGGTCCCATATCGACGGTCACCGTGCCGTCTGTGGTCCGGGTCGCGGGCAGCAGCCCGGAAACGGTTTCAATCACCACGGCATCGCTGCCGGTTTCAGCCATCAGCAGCGCAGACACGCAGCGGGTCGCATTGCCGCAGGCCCCGGCGACCGATCCATCCGGATTGCGGATCCCCATGAAGATGGTCGCCCCGGCCTGACGCGGCGGCTCGATGGTGATGAACTGGTCAAAGCCGATCCCCCGGCGGCGATCCCCGATCCGGCGGACCTGCTCCTCGGTGAATCCGACCCCGGACTGGCGGACATCCACCACCACAAAGTCATTACCCAAACCATGCATCTTGCGGAACGAAACCGTCATGACGACTCCACCGGGTTATTGTCCCCAACCGCCCGCACTGTCGCGGATGTCCCGGGGAAAGGCAAGGAAACCCCGGTCAGGCACTGTGGACGAAACAAGACAAAACGCCCGCAGCCTTCCGGCAGACGGGCGTTCTGGGCTTTACGGAAAGCCGGAAACCACGCAGCCGGATCAGGCAGCGCGCAGCAGTTTTTCCAGCTTGGCAGTCGCGGCATCGGTTTCGATCTGCTCGACCGCCGCCAGTTCACAGGACAGCCGTTCCAGCGCCTGTTCATAAATCTGACGTTCGGAATAGGACTGTTCCGGCTGGGTGCTGCTGCGGTACAGGTCACGGACCACTTCGGCGATCGCCACCGGATCACCGGAGTTGATCTTCTGTTCGTATTCCTGGGCGCGGCGGCTCCACATGGCGCGGCGCACCTTGGCGCGGCCCTTCAGGGTGGTCAGCGCCGATTCCATGATCTTCTTGGTCGACAGGCGACGCAGGCCGGAAGTCTTGGCCTTGGCCACCGGAACGCGCAGGGTCATCCGCTCACGGTCAAAGCTGATGACGATCAGTTCCAGCTCGTGGCCACCGATCACCTGCTTTTCAATATCGACGATCTGACCGACCCCATGGGCCGGGTAGACAACATATTCGCCGGGACCAAAAGACAGAGTGGACATTTTTCTTTTCGCTTTCTCGTCGCTACGTCGCACTGCGGCAACACGTCCGAAACCGGCAAGGGGGTCAACCGGGGCGGACAGTCTCTCTCAACCCTGCCGCGACAGACGGCGGAGGGAACCGGGGCGCAGAAACCGCCCGCTCAACCAGTGTTCCGTCGCCGGGTCTGGGAGCAGGAGCCTCTGATATCGTTCTGTGAAGAAAAACGCTCGACCACAGGGCCGAGCGACGAGAGAGTATGTACCATAAAAATGGGGTACCGTCAGGTAAAAAAACCGTAATGACCCCATGCTAAAACAGCATAGGTGATAAACAGTCTAATTATCAAACATCTGAGGTCATTCCCGCAGACGGAGCCGCCGCCCGGAAGTTGACCGATCCCCTGACTTTCCACCAGATCGCCCAAAGGCTTACGACCTCCACGGGCTATTCCGAATCGCATTACCACTGAAGCGTGCCTTTTTCCGCAATGCTGTGATGCCCGTCACCGTGAAACTGATCAGATTTGATGTACATCAGCGGCGGGCAGGTTGAATCGGGCTGCGCCAGCGCGCTGATTCAGCCTATGGGGGCTCCCGCCCTGCCACCACCGGCTTCCGGTATGGCAGGGCGGGGCAACCCCTCGACCCCGCCTCTCCTCCGGCTTCATCCCCTGAAAAAGCAACAGCCGCCCCGGATACCGGGACGGCTGCGCATCATCCTGAAACCGTGCCGGAACCGCAGCTCCGGCCGCAGGTCAGCCGCCCGGCTTGGTGCTGACCATATCGGCCTTGCCCGGCTTGTTCTGCCAGTCATCAGCCCCCGGCATCGGGTCTTTCTTGCGGGTGATGTTCGGCCACTGGGTCGAATAGGTGCGGTTAAATTCCGCCCACTTGGCCGCCAGTGCCTCGGAATCCGGGAAAATGGCTTCCGCCGGGCATTCCGGTTCACACACACCGCAGTCGATGCATTCATCCGGGTTGATGACCAGGAAGTTTTCCCCTTCGTAGAAACAGTCTACGGGGCAAACCTCGACGCAGTCGGTGTACTTGCACTTAATGCAGTTTTCGGTAACGACGTAAGCCATCTGCGGTCAACTCTCCGCTGTACTGTCCAAGAGGGCGGCGGGCTCTCTCTTCCGCGCCGACGATCACATGTTCCGACAGGTCCTAGTCGTGCCGACGCTCAGCGTCAAGACTGATCCCGGGATTATCCCGTTTTGGCGACCTGATCCGCAAGAACCGCAATTTACAATCATTCAATAGTAAATAGGGCCGCAAAATACATCGGAAACGCGGGGCACTCTACTCCCCCCGTCTTTAAATGACCAGAACAGAAAGACCCCAAAAAGGCAGGGTTCAAGCCGGTTCCGCACCGCCCGGCCATCCGCTGCCGCCCCGGGACGGGGGAGGGAACGGGGGGACTATTCCCGCCCTTCCTGCACCGAGATCAACCGGTCAACCCGGGCCAGATTTTTCTGGGTCACAAAGACATTCCGGTTCATTCCCATCGCAGAATAAACCTCCAGCGCCCTGGCAAAACTCTCCGACGCTTCGCGCAGAACCGGGAGATCCCCCGACCGCTTGCCTTGCGCAAACCGGCAGGCCCCAATGTTGTTCATCAGGCCAGCCCAGCGGCGCGGAGCCTTTTCTTTCGACCAGACTTCCGCCGCCCCTTCAAAAATCTTACAGGCCCGGCCGAGAATCTCCGAATTCCCGGAAAATTCACCCAGATGGCTCATCACGGCCCCCATGCTCTGCTGCATTTCGGCCCAGCGGTCCGGATTTGCCCCTTTGGTCCACACTTTTGCAGCATCAAAATAGGACTGAACCGCTTCCTTCATCACCGTTGTCTTGCCCCCGGCCACTGCCAGCCGGTGCAGGGCCCGGCCAGCCTGCGCCCTCAGCAAAGCAAACTCTTCGGGGAATGTTTCAAAGGTGAACACATCGGCGGCCAGCTTGAAGTGGTGGGCCGCCTCTTCCAGCAGATCATTGCTGCGGTCTTCGATGCCGAACTTCATCTGGATATCGCCGAAGCGGACCCGGGCCGCCGCCACCTGCGCCGAGGTCAGCTGATCCTTCCCCTTGGACAGGGCTGTCCGGATCATCTCAAGGGATTGCCGCAGGACCTCCGGCTCATCGGTCCGGAACCCGACTTCCGCCACCATCGCCGCATAACACAGGCTGGCTGACGCCGAGGCATGGGCGGAGCCTGAGGCCGCAAGGGCCTGACACTGGCGCTCCGCCGCAGGCATCAGTCCGCGCAGACGGTCCAGACGATGCTTCCGGGCCGCATCCGCCGGACAGGCCAGAGCAGCCACCGCACAGGCAGCAATCAGATCACCCCGCTCGCCGAACGGAAATGGCAGATCAAGGAAGTCACCGGGCAGAAGGGTGCCGAAGCCAGAGTCCCCTTCCAACTGGGTCGGAACGAAGCGCAACCGGACGGTCGCCCCCATCACCTGCCCGAAAATCACCGCCTGCGCCCCACGGCTCAGGCCCCCGCGCCGGGCAAGGCGGGTCGCCGCCGCCAGAGTGGACGGCAGCACTTCGCCGTCATCAACCACACCGCAGCTGCCACCGACCCGGCGGGCGGTGCCCCCCCGGATCGACCGCAGCGTTTCCGCCACGGCATCACTGACAGCGCCGCTGTCATTCTCAAAATCCGTCACCAACACGACGGACTCGACCGCTGCCACCACGGTCTCTGCCGTGCCGTCCCCGGCGTCCACCGCCTGAGGAGACGCTTGCAGCAATCGGGTCAAAAAGTCCCAGAATGCCATTGCCCCAACGCCAAAAGCCTCACCTGTGCCTCATCACCGCTGCACCGGTGCCCGGGTACCGTCCCCCCGAAGCCCCCAGCCCCCACCCGCGGCCATGCTACGCCGGCAAGTGTAGCGAATTTTACAGGTGTGGAAAGATTTTCCACACCCCGGCCCTCGGCAGACAGGCTTATGGGCACCACGGCATCTTACGACCGCCGTGATAGGCATACGCCAGTCCCGACGCGATCAGGACAGCGGAAAGATCTTTTCCATCAGGCGTCTGGAGACGGGCCACCACCCGGCCACCGTATTTATCCGGCTCCACATCCAGCAGCTGGACAGTTTCCCCTTCCGGTAAGGACTGCATCACCACGGCCCGTGCCTGCGCCGCCAGCTCTTTCTCTCTCGGGCAGGCCCCTTTCAGTTCCGGCGTATCCACCCCCTTCAGGCGGACGAGAGTTTCGACGGTCTGGTTCAGCCAGATCCGGGCAGAGACCCGGACCGTATCCCCGTCAATCACCTTCAGGACCACCGCATCAACCGGACCGGGGATCTCCTCCGCCGCCCGGGCACCGAGACCTGCCCCGCCAAGGCCGATCAACGGCAGCAGGGCCGACAAGACAGAACGGGTAAAACGGCGGACCGGCATCGGAAACTCTCATGACATGCTGACTCGCCTGCTGGCTCCTACCGGAAACCCTATAAGGGGAAAGAGAACAATACAAGAACACTTTAGGAGTCTGCGAGGCGGTTATCCCGACCCCGGTGGCAATCCTCCACGGGTTTCTTCTGTGGAGAATGGACCCTTTTCCCCACTCACCCCCAGCCCCCGCAGACCCCCGTCCGGAAATCCTCAACAGCATTAAAAGTCACTGCACCGTCCGTTCCGCTCCCAATCGCCAAAACGGGTCGGCTCAGGGCCTTTTGGTCCACCAATCTCCTGATCGTGTTTATTATTTTCTGAGTCTTCCGCTGCTTTCTCACCGCTCTCCACACTGTTTTCAACAGGCTTATCCATCGGCTCAGCCCCATGGATCTCCACAGAGTTATCCACAGAATGTGCCGGAGTCGTTTCAGAATTATCCATCATGTTCTCCACAGGCTTCAGCCAAAGATGCATCCAGACCGTCAGCGGGTGTCCCCTTCCTCAGCGTGATATTCGCGAATGAGACGGATCCCCTCTTGACGGCTGTCTTCTGCTGTTTACCTATACACTCAGGGGCCGGGCACAAGTGGTTTTTCCCGCCCCGCCCCGCCGCCTGCCGTCCGGTGCAGCGGCCGGGCACCGTCAGCCGGACACGGACTGGAGGATTTCCCGATGCGCTTTGCGCGGACGGCCCTGCTGCTGGCGGCGATGACTGCCCTGTTCCTGACCGTCGGGTACCTGATCGGCGGCCCCGGCGGCACGCTGATCGCCTTTGGTGCAGCCGTGGCGATGAACCTGTTTGCCTACTGGAATTCTGACCGCATGGTGCTGTCGATGTACGGCGCGCAGGAGGTCGGCCCGCAGGAGGCGCCGAATTTCTACGGCATCGTCGCCGAACTGGCCCGCCGGGCCAATATGCCGATGCCCAAGGTCTATATCATCGAGTCGGATCAGCCGAACGCCTTTGCCACCGGCCGGGATCCGCAGCACGCCGCCGTTGCCGCCACCACCGGCCTGCTCAACCGCCTGAACGGCGAGGAAGTCGCCGGGGTGATGGCGCATGAACTGGCCCATGTGCGCAACCGTGACACCCTGATCATGACCATCACCGCCACGCTGGCCGGGGCAATCTCCATGCTGGGGAACTTCGCCTTCCTGTTCTCCGCCACCCGCAGCAATGACGAGAACGGCAACAGCAATCCACTCGGCATGATCGGCAGTCTGGTGATGATGATCGTTGCCCCGCTGGCGGCCATGCTGGTGCAGATGGGAATCTCCCGTGGGCGCGAATACGAGGCGGACCGTCTGGGGGCCCAGATCTGCGGCAATCCGCTGGCGTTGGCCTCGGCGCTGGCCAAGCTGGAACAGGGGGCGCACGCCACCTACAACAGCGCGGCGGAGCGGAATCCGGCCACCGCCCATATGTTCATCATCAACCCGCTGCACGGCGGAGTTCGGGATAACCTGTTCTCCACCCATCCCAACACCCGCAACCGCATTGCCGCGCTGGAAACGCTGGCGGCGGAGATGGGCATCCGGGGCGGTGGCAGCGCCGGGTTTGCCCAGCCGCGCAGCCCGTGGGGGCAGCCCCCGGCCTCCCCGCCCCGGAAAGGGCCGTGGGGATAATTATCTGGAGGATAAGTCAGCCCCCTGATGCCAGCAGCCCTCCGGTCATCGTGTGGTGGTAACGGATCTGGCGGTGGTCTTCCCCGGCCGGGGCCACCTGCCAGTCCCAATGCAGCGGAGCCTGCGCAAAAGCGGGCAAAGCCACCCCATGCACCAGATCATACCGTTCCTGCACCGCCCCGGTGCGGATATGCGTCCCGATGCGGGCGGTATCACAGATCAGGCCGACCCGCCCCGGCAACGCCTGAAGGGCCGTCAGATGCGCGGCGATCACCTGCGCCTCCCACTGGCGGATCCGGTCCGGGATCAAAGCGCCGCCGTGCCACGCCACCACCGCCGGACGCAGCGATAACTGACTGAGACAATTGGCGGAAATCACCAGATCGGCCTCCACCGCCTGTGGAAAAACCGCCTGCGGGTCCGGCAGGCTGCCCCGGGCCGCCGTCTCCGCCATCCGGTCCAGACACCCGGTCAGGTCGGTTTCACACAGCTCGACTCCGGGGAAAGACCGAACCGCCCGCCGCACCGACGGCATATGGAACAGATCGACCAGCACCACCCGGCGGAACGTCCGGGTCAGGACTTCCAGCGGGATTTCCAACAACAGGCCGGATCCGAGAATCACCGCGCAGTCACGGCCCGGAGTCTGCTCCGCCCACGCGGTTATCAGATGACGGCAGGTTTCATGATGCGGCTGCCACGCCCGCCGCAGGCGGTGCGCCCGGCTTTCCAGCGCGATCAGATCATAGAGAACCCCGGCGTCTTTCAGGGCTGCCGGGCAGCGGATCAGGGTGTGTTTCAGCCACTCGATCAGCATCAGCGCCGCCCGAACAGCTTTTCAATATCCTTCAGCTTCAGCTCCACATAGGTGGGGCGGCCATGATTGCACTGACCGGAATGGGGGGTCACCTCCATCTGCCGCAGCAAAGCATTCATTTCGGGGGCGGACAGGACCCGCCCGGCCCGCACACTGCCATGACAGGCCATGGTGCCGCAGACATCGGCCAGCCGGTCCTGAAGGGCCAGCGCCTGATCGGTTTCGGCCAGATCATCGGCCAGATCGCGGATCAGCCCCTGCACATCGGTATCGCCCAGCAGCGACGGAATCTCCCGCACCACCACCGCGCCGTCGCCAAAGCCTTCAATCACCAGCCCGAGAGCGGCCAGATCCGCCGCCTTGGCCACCAGCCGGTCAGCGGCAGCGGAATCCAGCTCCACCACTTCCGGGATCAGCAACATCTGCCGCCGGATTCCGCCGGAGGCCAGCGCCTCCTTCATCCGTTCATAGACCAGCCGCTCGTGGGCGGCGTGCTGGTCAACAATCACAAGACCATCCGCCGTCTGCGCCACGATATAGGTGTTGTGAACCTGCCCCCGCGCCACCCCCAGCGGATAGCGGGCGGCCTCATCGGCCGGATCAACCGGTGTTTCCACCGCCCGGGCAAAGGGGGCCGCGGTGTAAGATCCCGGGGCCATCCGCTCGCTGAAACCATCAGAAGGCAGGGTGGCCGCCCCCCAGCCGGGCGACTGGGACTGAAAGGCGGCATCGCGGACCGCCGCCGGCGGCGGAGCCGGACGGTTCCACAATGACCCGGTGAACGGCAGGGCCGGGCGGGTGACGGCAGCGTCCCCCTGCGGCAACAGTGCCCCCAGCGCCTGCGCCGCCACCGTGGAAGAAGCCCGGTGCCCGGCCTCGTTCAGGGCATGGCGGATCGCCCCGACAATCAGCCCGCGCACCAGTCCCGGATCACGGAAGCGGACCTCAGCTTTGGCCGGGTGCACGTTCACATCCACATCCGACGGCGGCAGATCCAGATACAGGGCCACCACTGCGTGGCGGTCATGGGCCAGAAAATCCTGATAGGCCCCGCGCACCGCCCCAGTCAGCAGGCGGTCCTTCACCGGGCGGCCATTGACGAACAGGTACTGGTGCTGGGCATTGCCCCGGTTGAAGGTGGGCAGGCCGACATGCCCGGACAGGCGCACGCCCTCCCGCTCGGCATTCAGCAGCACCGCGTTGTCGGAGAACTCCCGTCCCAGCACATCGGCCAGCCGTTTCAGCCGCGCATCAAACAGGTCCCCCTGCGCCGCGTTCAGGCGCAGGGTGGTGCGGGACTCCCCGGTCAGGGTGAAGCTGACATCCGGGTGGGCCATCGCCAGCCGCTGGATCACATCCTCGGCGTGCTGATATTCGGTGCGGGACGCTTTCAGGAATTTCAGGCGGGCCGGGGTGGCATAGAACAGATCCCGGACCTCGATCCGGGTGCCAAACGGATGCGCCGCCGGTTCCGGTGCGCCTTTCAGGCCGCCTTCAATCAGCAGGCTCCAGGCACTGTCCTGCCCGGCCGGGCGGCTGGTCAGGGTCAGGCGCGCCACCGATCCGATCGAGGGCAGCGCCTCGCCCCGGAAGCCGAGAAAGCCGATATTGAACAGGTCATCGTCCGGCAGCTTGGAGGTGGCATGGCGTTCCACCGCCAGCTCCATCTCCGCCGGGGTCATGCCCCGGCCATCATCGGTGACGATAATCGCCGCCTTGCCGCCATCCACCATCGTCACGTCAATCCGGCGGGCCCCGGCATCGACGGCATTTTCCACCAGCTCCTTCACCGCAGAAGCCGGGCGCTCCACCACCTCACCCGCAGCGATGCGGTTGATCAGGGTCGGGGGCAGCAGACGGATGGTCATCGGAACAGTCTCGCGGATCAGGGCAGGAGCACCCCGCCCGACTGTACCTTATTGCCGCAGGCGTTTGTAGGCGTTGATCAACCCGTTGGTGGAGGAGTCATGCGACGACACCTCGCCCTCGCCGGTCAACTCCGGCAGAATCTGCTTGGCCAGCTGCTTGCCCAGTTCCACCCCCCACTGGTCAAAGCTGTTGATGCCCCAGATCACCCCCTGCACGAAAATCCGGTGTTCATACAGCGCCACCAGAGCCCCAAGGGTGAACGGCGTCAGCTGCGGCAACAGGATCGAGGTGCTGGGCCGGTCTCCGGGGAACTGCTTGTGCGGCAGAAGTTTTTCGATTTCGGCTTCGGAACGGCCCTCCGCCACCAGTTCAGCCCGGGCTTCCCCGGCGGTTTTACCCCGCATCAGGGCTTCCGACTGGGCGAAGAAGTTGGACAGCAGCTTGGCGTGATGGTCCCCGACCGGATTATGGCTGGTGGCGGCGGCAATAAAGTCGCAGGGGATCAGCCAGCTGCCTTGATGGATCAGCTGATAGAAGCTGTGCTGACCGTTGGTCCCGGCCTGCCCGAACAGGATCGGGCCGGTGGTATACTCCACCCGCTGGCCATCCACCGTCACGCCCTTGCCGTTGGATTCCATATCCACCTGCTGAAGGTGGGCCGCAAGACGGTCAAGGTACTGATCATAGGGCAGAATCGCCTGCGCCGGAGCCCCGAGGTAGGTGGTGTGCCACACCCCGACCATCCCCAGCAGCATCGGCAGGTTGTCGTGCAGCGGGGCGGTGCGGAAATGCTCGTCCATGGCATGCGCCCCGGCCAGCAGTTCCTCGAACCGCTCAAAGCCCACTGCCAGCGCAATCGGCAGACCGATTGCCGACCACAGCGAATAGCGACCGCCGACCCAGTCCCAGAATTCAAACATATGCGCCGGATTGATCCCGAAGGCCGAGACCTCCTTCTCATTGGTCGACAGCGCAACGAAATGGTTGGCCACCGCCTCTTCGCCCAGATGCTCCACCAGCCAACGGCGGGCGGTGTGGGCATTGGTCAGGGTTTCCTGCGTAGTGAAGGTCTTCGACGCCACAATGAACAGGGTGGTATCGGGGCGGCACTGCTTCAGGGTCTCCATCATGTCGCTGGCATCGACGTTGGAGACAAAGCGGACGGTCAGATCGTGACGGTGGTAGGGAGTCAGCGCCTCCGTCACCATCCGCGGCCCAAGGTCGGAGCCGCCGATACCGATATTGACCACCGTCTCAATCGGCTGGCCGGAGGCCCCGCGCCAGATGCCTTCGCGCACGGCATCGACAAACCGCTTCATCTTGCCGAGGACGCGGTTGACGTCCGGCATCACATCATGGCCATCCAGCAGGACCGGCCGGTTGCTGCGGTTGCGCAGGGCGACATGCAGCACCGCCCGGCGTTCGCTACAGTTGATGCGGTCGGCGGCAAACATCCGGTCCCGCGCCGCTTCCACCTGCCGGTCGCGGACCAGATCGGTCAGCAGGGCCAGCGTCTCATCGGTCAGGCGGGTCTTGGAGAAATCCACCACCAGCCCGGACAGATCACCGCCCGGCTGGCGGGAAAACCGCCGGAACCGGTCCGGATCCGTATCGAACAGATCGCGCAGATGCAGGGAAGCGGTTTCCGCGGCATGGGCCCGCAGACGGGCATCAGCCGGGGACGTGGTAAGCAGCGACATGCGGCACCCAATAAGGAACGGGGGCCGTCCGCGCGCTTCTCTCCGGGATCAACAGACCCGGAACAGACAGGCCGGAGGGAGATATCCCCCTGAGGTATCATCCATCAGCGTAACCGTTCCTGCGGTAAGGTCAACGGGCGGCGCGATGCGACTCCGGGGTTACCCACAACCTTCACACGGAATCTGGCACACGGAATCTGGCACACGGAATCTGGCACACGGAATCAGACACACGGCATCAGGCCGATCCGTCCCCTTTAAACAGAATGGCCTCCTCCGGTCCGGGACCGGGGGAGGCCACTGTTGAACCATAACGAGCCGACCGTTACGGAGCCGTCGGAACGGTCAGGGTCGGCGTCACCCCTTTTGGGCGCCCGACCACCACGGTTTTCAGCTGATCCGCCTGCCACAGGCGGCGGGCAGCGCGGCGGGCATCCTCCAGCGTCACCGCCTCCACCCTGGCGTTCCGGGTCTTCAGATGATCCAGCGGATAGCCATCCATCTGCATCGACATCAGCATCGCCGCCACCGATCCGGTGGAGGTGAAGCGCAGCGGCCACGATCCGATCAGATAGGATTTTGCCGCATCCAGCTCTTCCTGCGTCGGGCCGTTTTCCGCCATTTTCCGCCATTCCCCGGCAATCACCGACAGGCTTTCCCCGACCCGGGCGGCATTGGTGGAGACACCGCCGACAATCAGCGGAGCCCCGTCCAGATCCTGAAAATAGGCATACACCGAGTAGGCCAACCCGCGCTTTTCACGGACCTCGGTCATCAGACGCGATGAAAATCCGCCACCGCCAAGGATGTAATTGACCACATAGGCCGGATAGAAATCCGGATCGGCGCGATCCAGCCCCGGCTGGGCAAACACCGCCACCGCCTGCGGCAGATCACGGTCAATCACCGCGGTGCCGCCCTGTTCCGGGATCGCAACAGCGGCGAGGGCGGGGACGTTTGCCACCTTCGGCAACGCGCCGAAGGTCTTATCCAGCATCTGCCCCAGTTCCAGCGGGGAGATATCGCCGGACACACCGACCTTCAGGCCATCAAGGGTCAGGCGGGAAGCGACGAAGGCCCGCAGATCGGCGACTTTCAGGGCCGAGACCGTCTTGACCGTGCCTTTGGCCGGGCGGGAATAGGGATGCCCCGGGAACAGCAGGCGGTCCAGCGCCTCCCCGGCGATGCTGTCCGGATCTTCGGCTTCTTCCGCCAGCCCGGCCAGAATCTGGTGCCGGACCCGGTCCAGCGGCTCCGCATCAAAGCGCGGCTTGGTCAGCGCCAGCCGCAGCAGCTCAAACGCCTCCATCCGGTGGTCGGAAACGGTTTTCAGGGTGCCGGTAAAGCTGTTGGGGGATGCGGAAAAGGACAGATGGATCGCGGTGTTTTCCAGACGGGTGCGGAAGGCGAAACTGTCGAGATCCCCCGCCCCTTCATCCAGCATGCCGCTGACCAGTGTCGCCAGCCCTTCCTTCCCCACAGGATCATAGGCCGATCCCCCGGCCTTAAAGCCAAGGCTGACCGACAGCACGGGGACGGAATGGTCCTCCACCAGCCACGCCTCGATGCCGCCGGGGCTGATCACCCGCTGGGCCTCCACCGCCTGTGCGGAGGCAGACAGCGTCATCGCCGCCCACAGACCCATCACCACTCCAGCCACAAGCCCGGACAGTTTCCCTGCTTTCAGGGACAGACCGATCGTCATCATTCTTACTCCGTTACGGCTTGGCGCCGGTCTTGGGCTTGGCGGGGGTCTTCGACCTGGCCGGGGCCGCCGGAGGCGCGGGCGGCGTTTCCGGCAGCAGCAGGGCGCTGACTCCGCCCTCCTCCCGCAGGACCAGCCGGGCCGCCTCCATCACCTGTTCCTGAGTGACGGTATTGATCTGCTGGGGCCACTGTTCGATGTCATTCAGCGTGGAGCCAACCGTCAGGGCGGATCCAATCGCCTGCGACGCCCCTTGCAGGGTATCGCGGGCATACAGCACCCCGGCGCGCATCCGCTGCCGGGCCTCCAGCACTTCCTGCTCGGTCACCCCGTTCGCCAGCAGCGCGGCGATCTGGGCCTTGACGGCATCGCGGACGGTTTCGGGAGAAACCCCGGGACGCGGCAGGGCGTAGACCGTGAAGGTCCCCTCATCCACCGCCAGCGGGCTGTAGCGGCTGCCCGCGCCGACCGCCAGCTTATCTTTGACCACCAGCGACCGATACAGGCGGCTGACCGGCCCGCCACCGAGAATTTCCGACAGCACCTGAAGGGCCAGCACCTGCTGGCGGTCGGTGGCGGTCGTCACCCCCGGGGCGCGGTGGGTCCAGCTCCATTCCGGCTGCGCCACCCGGGGATGACGCATCTGTAAGGCGGCCTGTACCTGCGGCCCGGTGTCCTGCGGGCGGCTGCGGGTGATCTCCGGCCCGCGCGGCAGCGGACCAAAATACTGTTCCGCCAGCGTTTTAACCTGCTCGACTGTCACATCCCCGGTCACCACCAGCGTGGCGTTGTTGGGGGCATACCAGCGGCGGTAAAACTCCAGCGCGTCCTCCCGCGTCAGGGCCTTCAGCTCGTTGGCCCAGCCGATCACCGGATTGCGGTAGGGGTGTACGCCCCACAGGGCGGCATCCACCCGCTCCCCCAGCATGGCGGAGGGTTCGTTCTCAACCCGGCTCAACCGCTCCTCGACCACCACATCGCGTTCGGTCAGGACCGTGGCATCGTCCAGACGCAGATTGCGCATCCGGTCCGCTTCCATCTTCATCAGCAGCGGCAGATGTTCCACGGCGATGGTCTGGTAGTAGGCGGTGTAATCCGAGGAGGTGAAGGCGTTATCCTGCCCGCCGTTGCGGGCGATGATGCGGGAGAATTCCCCCGGCGGGATCTCCGCCGTGCCCTTGAACATCAGGTGTTCCAGCAGATGGGCGAGGCCGGACTTGCCCGGCGGCTCATCCGCCGCCCCCACCTTATACCACACCATCTGGTTGACCACCGGCACCCGGTGGTTTTCCACCACCACCACCGTCAGGCCATTCTCCAGCGTGAAGGTCTTGGCATCGAACAGCGGATGGGCCTCCGCCGCCGTCACCATCGGAGTCGGCGGCACCACGGTCCCGGGCAGGGCCTGTGCCGGGGCCATCAACGCCAGCAGAGACACCGCCAAAGCAGGCAGACCGAAAGACACCCGGCCCCCGGCACGTCGGGCAACCGGTGAAAACGGACGGGAAAAGGGAGGAGAACGGAGGGCCATCGGGGAATTCCGGTTCGATAGGTCGCGGACGGTGATCAGGAGAAAAACAAAGGGCCGGAGATACCAGTCCCCGGCCCGATGATCATAGAAAAGACTGTGGCATCAGAAAGGCGTTGTGCCCATCCGGCCTTAAAACATGCCTTCCAGCATGCCGCGCGGGCGGCGCTCAATCTGCGGGGTGTCGCCGGAGGAAACCGACTTGCCGAGAGCCTGATTCTGCCGCAGGCGCTTCGCCTCTTCCGCTGCGTTGACGACGGTGCCCTCAGGCTCCGGATCCCGCCAGAACACCAGACGGTCAGTAAAGCTCTTTTCCTCTTCCGCCAGCGTCGAGCTTTCCTTGTTCACAAGGGACCGGATATCCGGCGGTGCGCTGCCCGCCCCGGCTTCCTTCAGCAGAAACTGCTCCCCGCTGCTCATCCCGGCCCGGGCGTAGGCCTGAGAACGGACGCCGGTCAGGGCAGAGCGGGCCTGATCCGCGGTGGTCCCTTCCTGCGGGCGGGTTGCGCCGGGTTCCGGCGGACGCATCTTGAAGTCCGGGGGGACGGTCAGCGGCGCCCGCGACACCACGGTGAATTCATCGGGTGTCTGCTTTTCCAGACCGAGCATCTTCTTCGCCCCGCCACCGCACCCGCTCAGGGTCAGACCGGCCGCAACCAGCAGGCACAGAGATCCGATCAGCCGACGAGACATGAACCATCCTCCAAAACCGGTCGGTCCGGCACGGGCCGGAAACGACAAACAGACAGCACAGTTGTATTTCAGCTTTCCCGCCGGAACAAGCTGTCTGCAATCAGCAGCGCCGCCCCGACAGAAATGAAGGCATCGGCCAGATTGAAGGCCCAGAAGTGCCAGCCGCCGATGAAAAAGTCGATGTAATCGGCGACCGCTTCCCAACGGACCCGGTCAATGCCGTTGCCCAGCGCCCCGCCGATCATCAGGGCCAGCGCCAGACGCAGCAGAACCTGCTGCGCCCGCGCCATCCAGATTACCAGAAACACCGAGAAACCGACCGCCAGCGCCAGCAGCGGCCACGGCCCCAGCGCACTGTCGTGCAGGAAGCCGAAGCTGACGCCCCGGTTCCAGGCCATCACCAGATTGAGGAACGGCAGCAGTTCGATCCGCATCGGATCGCCGCCGGAGAGGCCGACAACCCACAGCTTGATCAGCTGATCAGCCGTCAGCGCCACCAGCGCCAGCAGCAGACACAGCCAGAACGACCGATTGAGAACCATTCCGTCAGTCAGGCGGCGGATCATCATGCCACCGCCCCGGCCATCGCGGTCACCGCCTCATCGCAGCGGCCACAGACACCGTCATGGCTGTGGCTGCCGACATCGGGCAGCACCTTCCAGCAGCGCTGGCACTTTTCACCGGAAGCGGTTTCCACCACCGCGCCGACCCCGGCAACGTCGGGCAGGGCATAGGCCCCGTCCGGAGCATCGGCCGCATTCAGGGTGATGCCGGAGGTGATGCAGACATCCGCCATATCCACACCGTCGATCTGCGCCAGCAGATCCGCCGGAGCATAAACCTGCGGATGCGCCTGCAACGAAGCCCCGATCACCTTGGCATTGCGGGCCCCTTCCAGCGCCCCCAGCACCACGCGGCGCACCTTGCGGACCGCTTCCCAGCGCTCGGCCAGCGCGTCATCGCGCCAGTCCGCCGGAATGGCGTCGAAGGTGGTCAGATGCACCGAGACCTCTTCGCCCGGGTTACGGCACAGCCACGCTTCCTCGGCGGTGAACACCAGGAACGGGGCCATCCACTTCACCAGCGCGTTGAACAGGGTGTTCATCACGGTGCGGCAGGCCCGGCGCACCGGATCATTCGGCGCATCGCAGTACAGCGCATCCTTGCGGATGTCGAAGTAGAAGGCCGACAGGTCGGAGGTGCAGAAGGCGTTCAGCTCAGCGAACAGGGTGTGGAAGGTGAAGTCGTGGCAACACTGCCTGACCACCCCATCCAGTTCGGCCAGACGGTGCAGGACCCAGCGTTCCAGCTCCGGCATCGCCGCCACATCGGTCACCGCCTCGTCAGCAGTGAATCCATCCAGCGCCCCCAGCATATAGCGCAGGGTATTGCGCAGACGGCGGTAGGTCTCGGCGGTCTGCTTCAGGATTTCCGGCCCGATCCGCTGGTCATTGGCGTAATCGGTGGAGATCACCCACAGGCGCAGGATATCGGCGCCATATTCATTGACCACGTCCTGCGGGGCAATGGTGTTACCCAGCGACTTGGACATCTTGCGGCCCTGCTCGTCGAGCGTGAAACCGTGGGTCAGCACCGCATTGTACGGGGCCCGGCCCCGGGTGCCGCAGGCTTCCAGCAAAGAGGAATGGAACCAGCCGCGATGCTGGTCAGACCCTTCCAGATACAGGTCGGCCGGCCAGTGCAGGTCTTCCCGGTGTTCCAGCACGAAGGAATGGGTCGAGCCGGAGTCGAACCACACGTCCAGCACGTCGAAGACCTGTTCATAGTCTTCGGCCTTATAGGAGTCACCGAGGAAGCTTTGCGGATTGTCCTCGAACCACGCATCGGCCCCCCGGGCCTCGACGGCGGCGGTGATCCGGTCCAGCACCGCCTGATCGCGCAGCGGCTCGCCGGTGGCCTTGTTGACGAACACGGTGATCGGGGTGCCCCAGGTGCGCTGACGCGACACACACCAGTCCGGGCGCTGTTCGATCATCGAGCGCAGGCGGTTCTTGCCGACCGCCGGAACAAAGCGGGTATCGTCAATGGCCTGAAGCGCCTTGGCGCGCAGGTCGTTGGCTTCCATCGAGATGAACCACTGCGAGGTGGTCCGATAAATCAGCGGAGCCTTCGACCGCCACGAATGCGGATAGGAATGCACCAGCTTGCCATGGGCCAGCAGACGCCCGGCCCCGGTCAGGGCCTCGATCACCGCCGGGGCGACCTTATAGACATGCTGCCCGGCAAACAGCGGGATGTGGGCGGCATAGGTGCCGTCATCCTGCACGGTTTCCGGCACGGCGATGCCATGCTCACGGCACAGCATGAAGTCGTCCTCGCCATGGCCCGGGGCCTGATGGACGATCCCGGTGCCCTGATCGGCGGTGACGAACTCACCGGCCAGCATCGGCACGTCAAAGTCATAGCCCTGCCCGCGCAGCGGATGGGCACAGAGGGTACCAGCCAGATCGGCACCGGACACGGCGGCTTCCACCTCGGCGGTGAATTTGCCGACCTTCATCACCTCTTCCGCCAGCGCCGGGGCCAGCAACAGGCGGTCACCGGCCTTCACCAGCGCCCCCTCGGCCACATCGGTCACCCGGTACACGGCGTACTCCAGCGCCGCGCCATAGGCCAGCGCCCGGTTGCCCGGCATGGTCCACGGGGTGGTGGTCCAGATCACCACATCGGCCCCGGCCAGTGCCGCCACCGGCGACGACACCACCGGGAACCGCACCCAGATGGTGGTGGAGGTGTGATCGTGATACTCGATCTCGGCTTCAGCCAGCGCGGTCTTTTCCACCACCGACCACATCACCGGCTTGGCCCCCCGGTACAGGCTGCCGTTCATCAGGAACTTGCCCAGCTCGCGCACGGTCTGCGCTTCGGCAAAGTAATCCATGGTGACATAGGGATTGGACCAGTCGCCCAGCACGCCGAGGCGCTTGAATTCGCTGCGCTGGACATCAATCCACTTTTCGGCGAACTCACGGCACTGGCGGCGGAACTCGGCCACCGGAACGGCGTCCTTGTCCTTGCCCTTCTTACGGTATTCCTCTTCGATCTTCCATTCGATCGGCAGACCGTGGCAGTCCCAGCCCGGCACATAGACCGAGTCCTTGCCCTGCATCTGCTGCGAGCGGGAGATCACATCCTTCAGGATCTTGTTCAGGGCATGACCGATGTGCAGATGGCCGTTGGCATAGGGAGGGCCGTCATGCAGGACAAACTTATCCCGCCCCTTCGATTCCCGGCGCTGACGGGCATACAGGCCCATCTTTTCCCAGCGCTCCAGATGGCCCGGCTCCTGCTTCGGCAGGCCGGCCCGCATCGGGAAATCAGTCTTCGGCAGAAAAACGGAGGCTTTGTAATCCACGGTCATGGAACGGTTCTCAACTCTGAATACGGTGTCAGTCCTGGGCAGCCGGCCTGTCCGGTCCCGGAGGAGGGATCAGGCCGTGTGGTTTTCGGCACCACGGGCCAACATAATTCGCGCCTGCGCCGCATCGGCCAGAATCTGGGCCTTCAGGGCCTCAAGACCGGAGAACTTCTGTTCCGGGCGCAGGTGGTGCAGGAACCGCACCCGCAGGTGCTGGCCGTACAGATCGCCGGAAAAGTCAAACAGATGCACTTCCAGCAGGTCATCGGTTTTATCAAAGGTGGGGCGGCGGCCATAATTGGCAACCCCGCCGACCCAGTCCGTTTTACCGCCACGGTCGATTCCGGCCTGTACCACATACACCCCGGTGGCCGGACGGCTGTAATCGCCGAGACGCAGATTGGCGGTCGGGAAGCCGATGGTGCGGCCCCGGGCATCGCCATGTTCCACCCGGCCTTCAATTTCCCACGGATGGCCCAGAATGGCGGTCGCCGTCTCCGTATCACCGTCGGCCAGCGCCGTGCGGACAACGGTGGAGGAAAACACCGTCCCCTGATCGGCGCCGGTGACCAGATCACCGGTCACCAGATCAACCGCCGTCACCTCAAAGCCGCAGCGGGCGGCGTGTTCGCGCATCACCTCCACCGATCCGCCCCGGCCCTTGCCGAAGGCATAATCGGCCCCCACCACCACATGCGACACCCCCAGACCACGCACCAGAACCTCCTCGATGAAGGTTTCGGCACTTTTGGCGGCAAAGGCGGCGTCAAAATGCTGCACATAGAGGAAATCCACCCCCAGCGCCTCGATCAGGCGGGCCTTCAGGCGCAGGCTGGTCAGGGCAAACGGCGGCAGGTCAGGCCGGAACAGGCGGCGCGGATGTGGATCAAAGGTCATCACGGCGGCGGGAACCCCGGCCAGCCGGGCCCGGCGCAACGCCTCGCCGATCACCGCCTGATGGCCGCGATGGACGCCATCAAAGTTTCCGAGGGCAATCACGCTGCCCCGGAACTCCGGTGAAAACTCGTCGTAATGGCGAAACAGGCGCATGGCGGATGAAATGCTCTGGATCCTGACGATGCCCGGTCCTGATCAGGGATCCGGGCTGTGGATGAAACCCCACAGGGGTAGACGATCCGCGCCTTAAAGGCAACGGCAGGATTGTAAAAAGCCTGCCGCCCGCCTTCGGAACCGGGTGGAGTGCTTACAGCGGCTCTCCCTGCATCAGCTTCGGCAGGGCCCCGACGTCGCCCATGGCGTGGCGCATGAAGAACCGCTTGAGGCCGGGCAGCTTGTTTACCACCGCCATCCCGGCGGTGCGGGCCAGCCGCAGCGGCGCGAGATCGTTCGAGAACAGCCGGACCAGACCATCGGTCATCCCCAACATCAGAACGTTATCGAAACGACGCCATTTCTGATAGCCTTCCAGCACGGTGGCAGCCCCGACATCGACGCCCAGCCGCTTCGCCTCCACCACCTTCTCAATCAGGGCGGCAACATCACGCAGGCCGAAATTCATCCCCTGTCCGGCCACCGGATGCATGCCATGGGCGGCATCCCCCACCAGCGCCAGCCGCAGATCAATATAGCGGCTGGCATGCTGAAGGGTCAGCGGATAGCCGAACCGCTTGCTGACCACCTTGACCTCTCCGAGGAAATCCCCGAACCGGCTCATCAGCTCGGCATGGAATTCTTCCTCCGGCAGCTTCAGGATGGTCCATGCCAGCGGATCCTTCTCCGTCCACACCAGCGAGGAATGATGCCCGCCCGGCAGCGGCAGAATGGCGAACGGCCCCGACGGCAGGAACCGTTCATGGGCAATGCCGCGATGGTCCTTTTCATGCCAGACGGTCATGACGATGCCGACCTGATTGTACGGCAGGCCATGTTGCAGGCGGATGCCAGCCATCTCACGGATCTGGCTGCGGCGGCCGTCGGCGGCCACCACCAGACGGGCCCGGATCACCCGGCCGTCCGTCAGGGTGACCGTGGCCCCATCCACCCGGCGCTCCACCGCCGCCACCGAGGCCGGGGCCAGCAGGGTGGCTTTCTCCAGTTCGGCAAAGCGGGCGAGGATTCCCCGGCGGATGGTGCGGTTTTCCGCCATATAGCCCATCGGCGCCCCGACCTCACGGTGATCGTAATGCAGGTGCAGCGGGCTGTTGCTGTCGGTGACGCGGATATCCAGAATCGGCTGGACATCCGCCACCATATGCGCCCACACCCCGGTGCCGTCCAGCACCCGCTGGCAGGCCAGCGCAATGGCGGATGACCGGCCATCGTAGCCGGTGTCCAGCAGAACGGCGGCGTCATCCTTGTCGATGCAGATGGTGCTGACCCCGTGCTGGGCCAGCCCGCAGGCCAGCGTTCCGCCGACCAGACCACCCCCGACCACCACCACATCACAGGTCAATACCGGGCCGGACACCCCGGCGGAAGACGATACGGTCTGGGACATGAACGGCACTCCTGACAGAAACCGGGATAAAAGCGGCAGGGACCCCGTGCCCTGAATTCCGGCGGAACTGTGGCCCGAAGCCGGGCCGATGTCCAGTCTTCAGCCGGGGGATTCCCCCTGTCCTTCAGCCCCGGTTCTTCAGCCCCGATCCTTCAGACAGTGTTCAGATACCCCACATTAAACTTAATCAAGGTTTGACGTGCCTCAAGGCGCAACCGGCCAGACTGGCTTTAATTCCGGGACAACGGTATGAATAGCCCCGATCCGCACACTGTCCCGCTTCGACGGGATCTTGTAATCCCCGGCACCGGACGCCACTTTGCGGGCGCCGGGTCCGATCGGGCCCAGACCACGGGAGTCCTGATGCACCGGTTCGCCAACCCTACCCGCTTCCTGCGGCTGGCCGACGCCATCCTGCCGTGGAGCATCGCCGCCACCGTTCTGGCTCTGGCCGCCGGACTGGTGTGGGCCCTTGTGTTTTCTCCTGCTGACTATCAGCAGGGGGATACGGTCCGCATCATGTACCTGCATGTGCCTGCCGCGTGGATGGGGCTGTTTGCCTATACCGCCATGGCGGTGGCCAGTGCCGTCGCCCTGATCTGGAAACACCCGCTGGCTGATCTGGCCGCCAAGGCCAGCGCCCCGGTCGGCGCCTGCTTCACCTTCCTGTGCCTTGTCACCGGATCGCTGTGGGGCAAGCCGATGTGGGGCACCTGGTGGGTGTGGGACGCCCGCCTGACCAGCATGCTGATCCTGCTGTTCCTCTACCTCGGTTACATGGCGTTGCAGGGGGCTTTCGATGATCCCCAGCGCGGCCAGAAAGCCGCCGCCGTGCTGGCGCTGGTCGGCTTCGTCAACGTGCCGATCATCAAGTTCAGCGTTGACTGGTGGAATACCCTGCACCAGCCGGCCAGCGTGGTGAAGATGGGCGGCCCGGCCATTGATCCGGCGATGCTGGTGCCGCTGCTGGTGATGACCATTGGCTTCAAGGCGTATTACGTCACCCTGCTGCTGCTGCGCATCAAGGCCGAAGTCGCCGATGCCAAGATCCGAGCCCTGCGCCTGACGGAGATTCACGGCTAAACGGCCGGGAGCATCAGGACAGCACCGGAAACAAGATTAAATTTTATTGAGTCAGGAACGAGAGAGATGAACGGTTTTCTGTCGATGGGGGGATATGGGGGCTATGTCTGGCCCGCCTATGCCCTGACCTTCTTGGTTCTGGCGGCTCTGGGCGTTGCCACGGTCAGCGGCCTGCGCCGGAAGCAGAAAACCCTTGAGCTGCTGCAAAGCAGCGTCCGCTCCGCCCGTCGCCGCCGCGATGACGCTCCTGCCTCCGGCCCGGGAGAAACCGCATGAGCCGCGCCGCCACCCGTAAGAAACGCCGCCTGTATATGGTCGTTGCCGGCCTGCTGCTGCTGGGGACCGCCACGGCACTGGTCCTGACCGCCTTTCAGGACAATCTGGTGTTCTTCTACAGCCCGACCGACGTACAGGCGAAAAAGGTCGGTGAAGACCGCCGCTTCCGTCTCGGCGGGCTGGTCAAGGAAGGGTCGGTGATCAAGGCCGGATCCGAGGTGCGCTTTACCGTCACCGACATGAACGCCGACCTGCCGGTCAGTTACGCCGGGATCCTGCCTGACCTGTTCCGCGAAGGGCAGGGCGTGGTGGCCGAAGGGAAGCTCGACCGCTCCGGCGTGTTTGTCGCCAAGGAAGTTCTGGCCAAGCACGACGAAAACTACATGCCGCCGGAAGTGGCGGACGCCCTGAAAAAGTCCGGCCAGTGGACCGGGGCGCAGACTGAGGCCGCCTCCCACAAGGCCCCGAAAAACTAAGTCATTCCGACAGCCGCCACGCCCGCCTTGCAGGAGCGCTACATGACCTTAAGTATTGCTGAACTTGGCCAGTTTTCTCTGGCGCTGGCACTGTGTGTGGCGCTGGTCCAGTCCATTGTTCCCCTGTGGGGAGCCCAGCGCGGCGACGGGGCGATGATGGCCATGGCCCGCCCCGGTGCCGTCGCCCTGTTCCTTCTGGTGGCGATTGCCTTCGGCTGCCTGACCTATTCCTTCGTGGTGTCGGACTTTTCCGTCTCGGTGGTGGCCCAGAACTCCCACTCCGACAAGCCGATGCTGTACAAGGTCGCCGGGGTGTGGGGGAACCATGAAGGCTCCCTGCTGCTGTGGATCACCGCGCTGACCTTCTTCGGTCTGGCCGTGGCGCTGACCGGCCGCAACCTGCCGCCGCAGCTGCGGGCCCGCGCCCTGTCGGTGCAGGCGATGATCACCTTTGGCTTCCTGCTGTTCATCCTGCTGACCTCCAACCCGTTCATCCGCCTGAATCCGCCGCCGATGGACGGCAAGGGCCTGAACCCGCTGTTGCAGGACCCCGGCCTCGCCTTCCATCCGCCGATGCTCTACCTCGGCTATGTCGGGTTCTCGATGGCGTTTTCCTTCGCCGTCGCCGCCCTGATTGAAGGCCGGGTCGATGCCGCCTGGGCCCGCTGGGTGCGCCCGTGGACCCTGACCGCCTGGGTCTTCCTGACGCTGGGGATCGCGCTGGGGTCATGGTGGGCCTATTACGAACTCGGCTGGGGCGGCTGGTGGTACTGGGACCCGGTGGAAAACGCCAGCTTCATGCCGTGGCTGGCCGGGACCGCCCTGCTGCATTCCGCCATCGTCGTGGAAAAGCGGGACTCCCTGAAAAGCTGGACCATCCTGCTGTCGATCCTGACCTTCGCCATGAGCCTGCTCGGCACCTTCCTCGTCCGGTCGGGGGTGCTGACCAGCGTGCACGCCTTCGCCACGGACCCGACCCGCGGCATGTTCGTGCTGCTGCTGCTGGCGGTCTCCGTCGGCGGGGCCCTGATTCTCTATGCCTTCCGCGCCCCCTCCCTACAGGGCGGCGGCCTGTTCACCCCGATCTCGCGGGAAGGGGGACTGCTGCTGAACAACCTGCTGATGACCACCGCTATGGCCACCGTGCTGCTCGGTACCCTGTATCCGCTGATCGCTGATGCGCTGGTGCTGGGCAAGGTCTCGGTCGGTGCCCCGTTCTTCAACGCGGTGTTCGTGCCCCTGATGGTGCCGCTGATCGTGGTGATGGGCATCGGCCCGATGCTGGCGTGGAAACGCGGGGATCTGCGCGGGGCGCTGTCCCGCCTGTGGGTGGCGCTGGCCGCCACCGCCGTCACCATGGCCGGGTCGTGGCTGTATGTCGGCGGCACGGTGGATGACCTGCTGGCCGCTTTCGGCTTCGGGCTGGCGGCGTGGCTGCTGGTGGCAACGCTGGTGGAATGGGCGGAGCGGATCAGGCTGTTCCGCGCCCCGGCCGGGGAAAGCCTGCGCCGCGCCGCCAATCTGCCGCGCGCCGCCTGGGGCATGACCCTTGCCCATGCCGGAATGGCGCTGGTCGTTGCCGGGGTCACCGCCTCCTCCGCCTACAAGGGCGAACTGGTGCAGTCGCAGAAGATTGGCGAAACCGTCCGCATTGCCGGATATGACGTCACCCTGACCGCGGCCACCACGGTCCCCGGCCCGAACTACGAAGCCCAGCGCGGCGTGTTCGAGGTCCGCAAGGACGGCGCGCTGATTGCCGTGCTGACCCCGGAAAAACGCCTGTACCGCTCCCCGCCGATGCCGACCACGGAAGCGGCGATCCACACCAACGGCCTGTCCGATCTGTATACCGTGATCGGCGACCCCGATCCGGCCCTGCCCGGTGCCTATGTCACCCGCCTGTACCACGAGCCGCTGGTACCGCTGCTGTGGTATGGCGCGCTGCTGATGGCCGCCGGTGGGCTGGTCTCGCTGACTGACCGCCGCCACCGCGTCGGCGCCCCGGTGCGGAAACGCGCGGGGGCCGCCGCTGCCGCAGCGGCCAAAGCCTGAGGAAAGACAGAGCGATCATGCGTAAACTGATCTTTATCGCCCCGACCGTGATGTTTGTGGTGCTGGTCGGCCTGTTCGCCGCCCAGCTCCTCAGCGGACGCGACCCCAAGACCATCCCCTCGGTGCTGATCAACCGCCCGGTGCCTGACTTTGCGCTGGAAGAACTGCCGGGCCGGGGCATGCCGCTGCGCTCCTCTGACCTGAAAGGCGAGGTGTCTCTGGTCAATATCTTCGGGTCATGGTGCGTCGCCTGCGCCATCGAACACCCGTTCCTGATGCAGTTGAAGCAGCAGAAAGCCATTCCCATCCACGGCATCGACTGGCGGGAAAAGAACCCGATGGACGGCCTGCGCTGGCTCCAGAAAAACGGCGACCCGTACACCCGGGTCGGTCTGGACCCCGACAGCAAGGTCGCCATCGACTTTGGCGTGACCGGCGCGCCGGAAACCTTCGTCGTCGATAAGAACGGGGTCATCCGCTACAAGCACATCGGTCCGGTCACCGCCGAGGTCTGGGAACAGACCCTGAAGCCGCTGGTGGAGGAACTGCGCAAGTGAAACGCCTCGCTGTCCTCGCCCTGTCCGCCCTGATGCTGTCCGCCCCGCTGGCGCTGGCCGTGCAGCCGGACGAAATGCTGAAAGACCCGCAGATGGAACAGCGGGCCCGGGATATTTCCAAACATCTGCGCTGTGTGGTCTGCCAGAACGAAAGCATCGACGAATCCAACGCCGATCTGGCCCGCGACCTGCGCCTGCTGGTGCGGGACCGGCTGACCAAAGGGGATAACAACGATCAGGTGATGCAGTACATCGTCGACCGTTACGGGGATTACGTGCTGCTGCGCCCGCCGTTCAAGATGACGACGCTGGCCCTGTGGGCCGGGCCGCCGCTGTTCGCCCTGCTGGCCCTCGGGCTGGGATGGCGGCTGTACCGCCGCCCGGCCGGTGCCCGCCCGGATGACGCCCCGACAGCCACCCCGCTGAGTGCGGAAGAACGGAAACGGCTGGAAAAACTGCTGCGGACTGAGGAGAGCGGGTCGTGACCCTGACATTGGTAACCTTTGTCGGCCTGACCTTCGCCGTTCTGGTGATGCTGGCCCTGCCTCTGCTGCGCCGTCAGGGGGGGCCGGTGATCCGGGCCGCCTTCGACATGCAGGTCTACCGCGATCAGCTGCGGGAACTGGAGAAGGATCTGGAGCGTGGCGTGGTCACGGCGGAACAGGCCGATGCTGCCCGCCTTGAGATTCACCGCCGCCTGCTGGCCGCCGATACCGAAGCCCGGGCTGCCGGAGCCGGACAGGGGGCCTTGCCGGGGCGGCGGGGCCGGATCCTGACCACCGTCATGCTGGCGATCCTGCTGCCGGTTCTGGCCTTTGGCCTGTATGGGCGTCTGGGGTCTCCCGGCTACCCGGACCGCCCGCATACCGAGCGGATGGCCGAAATGCTGGGGCTGAGCCCCGATCAGGCCAAGGCGCTGCGCACCACCGCCGAGACCATGACGAAAGCCCTGTCCGATGGCAGCGGAAAACAGTCTGACTGGGTGGCCCTTGGCCAGACCTGGCAGCAGCTGGGGGACTATACCAAGGCCCTGAATGCCTATGATCAGGCCGCTGAAAAGGGTCCTCTTGATGCCGCCAGCTGGGCCTCGATGGGCGAAGCCAACGTCATGGCCAGCAACGGGCAGGTGATGCCCGGCGCGAAAGAGGCGTTCCTGAAAGCGCTGGCGCAGGACCGGAACGACCCGCGCAGCCGGTATTATCTCGGCATGGCGGCGGTACAGGCGGGCGATGCCCCACGCGGAATCGCCATCTGGCGCGATCTGTCGCAGGACTCCCCCCCGGATGCCCCGTGGATGCGGATGCTGCGGTCACGGATCGCACAGGCAGCGCAGGAAGCCGGCATCCCGCCGATGTCGGTCAGCCCGCGTCACCCGCTGGACTCCCGCCCGGTGGAAACCGTCGCCCTGCCGTCCGGTTCTGCTCCGCCGCCGGATCAGCAGGCCCCGTCTGAGGAAGGCTTCACCCCGGACCAGAAGGCCATGGTCGACAGCATGATCCAGCGGCTGAAGGACCGGCTGGCCACCAGCCCGCAGGACCCGGAAGGCTGGGCCCGTCTGGGGAAATCCCTCGGCGTGCTGAAAGACTATGACGGCTCCGTCAAGGCCTATGCCACCGCGGTGGAACAGGACAGCAAGAACGTCGGGACCCGCCTTGATTACGGGATGGCCCTGCTGACCCGGGCGGAAAACACCAAATCCCCCAGCCTGCCGGACGCATTCTATGAACAGGCGAAGTGGATGGAAACCAACGCCCCGGAAGAGCCCGGCGGGCTTTACCTGCGGGCGCTGGCCGCTGAAAGCCGGAAGCAGGCGGACGCCGCCATTGCCCTGTGGACCAAACTGTCTGCGGTGATGCCGCCGGACAGCCCGGCCTATGCGATGGCACAGGACCGCCTGAAGGCTCTCGGGGCACGATAGCCTGCCCCGCACGGGGAACAGAAAAGGCCGCAGGAGCGATCCTGCGGCCTTTTTCTCAGATTCCAGCCATCCCGTCCGGTCAGGCATAGGTCCGGATGTCATCAATCACCTTGCCGTCATTGGGCAGGGATCCCGGTTCCACCAGTTCCACCTGCCCCTTCAGCTTGGTCACGTCCTGCAAAGTCCGCTGGAGGATCTGATCGAATCCTTCCGCAGCCCCGGCAACCTCGACCCGGATCAGCATCTGATCGACGTTATCCACCGAGGACGCCACCAGCCGGGCCCGGCGGATTTCCGGATGCCGCTTCACCACTTCGGCGACCTGTTCGGGGTGCACGAACATCCCCTTGATCTTGGTGGTCTGGTCGGCCCGGCCCATCCAGCCCTTGATCCGCATATTGGTGCGGCCGCAGGGGCTGATGCCCGGCAGCAGGGCGGTCATATCGCCGGTGGCAAAGCGGATCAGCGGATATTCCGGGGTAAAGGTGGTGACGACGATTTCCCCGACCTCGCCCGGCTCGACCGGATCCCCGGTGCCGGGGCGGACGATTTCGACGATCACCCCTTCCTCAACCACCATCCCCTCCAGCGCCGGGGTCTCATAGGCGACGACGCCCAGATCGGCGGTGGCATAGGCCTGATAGACATCAACGCCCAGATCCCGGATCAGGGCCCGCAGGCTGGGCGGAAGCGCCTCGCCCGACACCAGCCCCTTCTTCATCGAGGAGGTATCAAGGCCCAGTTCTTTGGCTTTTTCGAGGACAATCCGCAGAAAACTCGGGGTCCCGCAGTAGCCGACCGACCGCATGGCGGCAATCGCCTGCGCCTGCTGTTCGGTCTGGCCGATCCCGGCCGGGAACACCAGACAGCCCAGCGCCCGCGCCCCGTCATCCAGAATCCAGCCACCCGGCGTGAAGTGGTAGGAGAAACTGTTGTGCACCACATCCCCGGCCCGGAACCCGGCGGCATACAGGGCCCGGGCCGCCCGCCAGTAGTTGGCCCCCAGCCCCTGCGGCTCGTTGATCGGGCCGGGGGATTGAAAGATCCGCCCCACCGACCGGCCCCGCGCCACCAACCCGCCAAACGGCGGAGTCAGGGCCTGCACCTCTTTCAGGGCAGATTTCCGCAGCACCGGCAGCTTTGCCAGCGCCGCCCGGTCCGTCACCTGTGCCGGATCAACATCCTTGAGGTGGGTGGCAAAAAAGTCGGTCTGGGCCTTGGCGTGGGCAATCAGCCCCGGCAGGGCGGCAAACAGATCCTGCTCCCGCTGCTCCGGCGAACGGGTCTCCAGAGCATCAAGATGGTCCGGCCCGGTGTCCTGTGCGCTCATCTCCGTCTCCCTCCCTTACAGCCAGCGCTTCCGGCGGCGGTAATGCTTGACGTCCTTGAAGCTCTTGCGGCCCTCGGCGGCAAGGCCGAGGTAGAATTCCTTCACGTCATCGTTTTCCATCAGGCGCTGGGCCTCGCCTTCCATCACCACGCGGCCGTTTTCAAGAATATAGCCGAAGGTGGCATACTTCAGGGCGATGGTGGTGTTCTGCTCCGCCAGCAGGAACGATACGCCTTCCTTCTGGTTCAGCTGCCTGACGATCTCGAAGATTTCCTCGACCAACTGTGGAGCCAGCCCCATCGACGGCTCATCGAGCAGAATCAGCTTCGGCTTGGTCATCAGGGCCCGGCCGATGGCGACCATCTGCTGTTCCCCGCCGGAGGTATAACCGGCCTGACTGCTGCGGCGCACCTTCAGGCGCGGGAAATAGTCATAGACCATCTCCAGATCCCGCTTCACCGCCGCCGCCCCTTCGGTCCGGGTATAGGCACCGGTCAGCAGGTTCTCTTCCACCGTCAGGTGACCGAAGCAGTGGCGGCCTTCCATCACCTGCACCACGCCCATCTTGACGAGGTCATTGGGGGTCAGGTTCTGAATGCTGCGGCCGTTGTAATCGACGGTTCCCTTGGTGACTTCCCCGCGCTCTGCCCGCAGCAGGTTGGAAATCGCCTTCAGGGTGGTGGTCTTGCCCGCGCCGTTGGCCCCGAGCAGGGCAACGATGCCCCCTTCCGGCACCGCAAGGGACACCCCCTTCAGCACCAGAATCACGTGATCGTAGATCACCTCGATGTTGTTAACCCGCAGGATCGGCTCGGCAACCGCAGGGCTGCTGGCAGTCTGAACGGCATGCAGGGTGGCTTGGCTCACGACGGGTACTCCCTAAAAACACTGCACTGCGCCGGGGCCTGCGGCCCGAACAGCGACGCGGTTTTTCCTTTTGGGCAGGCCCGCCCCCGTCAAGACAGGGAACACGGGGGCGGGCTGCCGGTCACATCATCCGGTTTCCCGGAACTGGGGAGACCCCTCAGTTGCAGGTCCGCGGCGTAATGTTCTTCTCCTTGGCGTACTGGGCGGCGGATTCCTTGTACATTTCGGTCAGGAAGCCGTCGCGGCGCGGGGTGATCCAGTCAGACACCGGGGTCCAGGCAGCCCCCGACCACTGCTGAATCATCACCTTCCCACCGCCTTCATGGTCCTTACAGGACAGTTGCAGCGGTGCCATCAGGCCCTTCAGGCCCAGCTTGTCGAGAGCGGCATCGTCAAGCTTCAGGTTTTCCAGACCCCAGCGGATCTGTTCCCCGGTCATCGGCTTGTTGCCATACTTGGTCATGGCGGTGCGGATGCCTTCAGCCATCAGCACGGCGGAGATCAGGCCACGGTTGTACAGGATGTCGCCGACCTTATCGCGGTCGCTGGCACCCTTGCCCTTCTCGTACAGGTTCTTGAGGATGTCTTCATGGACCTTGTAGTTGGCACCGGCGCCATGGAACTGGGCAGCCAGATAGCCCTTGGCATCCATGCCCGCCGGGCGGACGTCGACTTCAGAGCCGGACCACCACACACCGACAAACTTGTTCATCGGGAAGCCGACCGCCGCCGCTTCCTTGATGGCGGTGGAGTTCATCACCCCCCAGCCCCACATGATGACCCAGTCCGGCTTCAGCTGACGGCCGATCTTCAGCCAGGTCGCCTTCTGCTCCAGCCCCGGATGCGGCACCGGGAACAGGTCCAGCTTGAAGCCGTCCTTCTCCGCCAGCGCCTGAAGGGTCTTGATCGGCTCCTTCCCGAAGGCGGAGTCATGATAAACCAGCGCGATCTTCTTGCCCTTCAGGCTCTTTTCCTGAGCCTCAATGTGCTGGACGATGGCGTCAGCACCGGCCCAGTAGGTCACCGGCGCGGTGAAGATCCACTCAAACACCGCCCCGTCGGAGGCATCGGCGCGGCCATAGCCGGAGGTGATCATCGGGATCTTATCCGCGCGGACACGGTCCATCAGGGCGTAGGTGATGCCGGTCGACAGCGGCTGCACCGAAGCACCGCCGGTCGGGCCCTTGCCCTTCAGCTTTTCATAGCATTCCACGCCTTTGTCATTGTTATAGGCGGTGTCGCATTCTTCGTAGACCAGCGGCACGCCATTGATGCCACCGTCACGGGCATTCAGCAGCGACACATAGTCGGCGAACCCGTCCGCCCACGGAATCCCGCCCGGCGCATAGGGGCCGGTGCGGTACACCAGACCGGGCACGAACTGCCCGTTTTCCTGCGCCTGCGCCGGAGCAACCGACAGGGCCGAGGCGGCCAGCGTGGCACCGACAGCGGCGAGAGCGAGTTTCTTGAAAATCATGCGCGTCCTCCCATGGACTTTTTGAGGTCTGACGTTTTTCTTCATCAGGCAGCCGGACTTCCGGTCTGCGGGATCCGGGCTTGGCGGGGCGGTTGATCCACCCCTGCCCGTGTTTTTGGTATCGGCTGTGGCCGGGCCTGTTCCCTGAGGGATATCAGTACGGGAACGGCCACAGACGCAGCTTTTCCTTACCGATCTGCCACAGCCGGGCCAGCCCGTGCGGCTCAACGATCAGGAAGAAAATGATCAGCGCCCCGAAGATCATGTATTCAAGGTGCGAAATCATATCGACAGGAATGTTCAGGCCCAAAATGTGCGGGGCGTTGGTCAGGATCACCGGCAACAGCACCATGAATCCCGCGCCGAGGAATGATCCAAGGATCGACCCCAGACCGCCGATGATGACCATGAACAGGACCTTGAAGGAAATCTCGATCGAGAAGGCCAGCGGTTCCACCGATCCGGTGTAGATGAAGGCCCAGGCCGCCCCGGCGATCCCGCAGTAGAAGGAGCTGATGGCAAAGGCCGAAAGCTTGGTCTGAAGCGGCTTGATCCCGATGATTTCCGCCGCGATATCCATATCGCGGATCGCCATCCACGCCCGGCCGAGGTGGCAGCGGGTCAGGTTCTTGGCAGCCAGCGCCAGAAAGCCGACGAACACCAGCAGGAACAGATACTTGGCGGTGTAGTGGGCACTGGACCCGGTCACCATGATGTCCCCGAAGATCGCCCGCGGCGGGGCCGAAATCACCCCGGAGGACGAATAGTTGGTGAACCATGGCACCTTATTGAACAGCCACAGCAGGAAGAACTGCGCCGCCAGCGTCGCCACCGCCAGATAGAACCCCTTGATGCGCAGGGACGGAATCCCGAACAACACCCCGACGAAGGCGGTGATCACCCCCGACCCCAGAAACACGAACACAATGTTCAGATCCGGGAAGGCGGTGGACAGCTTGTAGGCGGCAAAAGCGCCGGTGGCCATGAATCCGCCGGTGCCGAGCGACAGCTGCCCGGCATAGCCGGTCAGGATATTCAGCCCGATGGCGGCGATCGACATCACCAGAAACGGGATCAGGATGGTGGTGGTCAGATATTCAGTGGCAACCAGCGGTAGAACACCGAGGGCAATCGCGGCGATGACGGCAATGCCAACGCGGTCCTGCAAAATCGGGAAAATCTGCTGATCAGCGGCGTAGGAGGTTTTGAACTGGCCTGCCTCACGGTACAGCATCTGTGCTTACTCCTTACACACGCTCGATGATTTTGTCGCCGAACAGGCCCTGCGGCCGGAACAGCAGGAACACCAGCGCCAGCATGTAGGCGAACCAGTCTTCAATGCCGCCGCCGATGGCGTCAGCCCAGTACACTTCCGCCACCTTTTCACCGGCACCGATGATCAGGCCGCCGATGATGGCCCCGGGAACAGAGGTGAAGCCGCCGAGGATCAGCACCGGCAGGGCCTTCAGGGCCACCATCGCCAGCGAGAACTGCACCCCGAGCTTCGATCCCCACATCACCCCGGCGACCAGACCGACCAGACCGGCGACGGTCCAGACAATCGCCCAGATGGTCTTCAGCGGAATCCCGACCGACAGCGCCGCCTGATGGTCATCCGCCACCGCCCGCAGGGCGCGGCCGACACGGGTCTTCTGGAAAAACACCGCCAGAACGGCCACCAGAGATCCGGCAACAACCGCCGCGATGATGTCAAACTTGTTGACCAGCACCCCGCCGATTTCCAGCGGGGTCTGCGGCAGGCCGATATCCAGAACGCGGACACTGGACCCCCACACCGTCTGACCGAACCCGTCAAGGAAGTAGGTGACGCCGATGGTGGCCATGAACAGGATGATGTGCGGCTGGTTGACCAGCGGGCGCAGCACCACCCGTTCAATCGTCATCGCCAGCAGGACCATCACGCCGATGGTCAGGATCAGCGATCCCCACCACGGCACTCCTTTGTCGATGAACCCGGCGAAGAACAGGGCCGCGAACAGAACCATCGCCCCCTGCGCGAAGTTAAAAACACCCGAGGCCTTGAAAATCAGCACGAAGCCGAGCGCCACCAGAGAATACATCACCCCGGACAGCAGGCCCCCGGTCAGAACTTCCACGAAGAACAGCGGGGAATCAGCAATCTGCACAAAGGGGCTGATAAAAAAATTGTAGAGGAAGTCCATCGGACTCATCCTTCCATCTTGAACCGGGTCCCGCAGGAGCATTTTCCGGTTAAGAGAACCCTGTTGACTGAAAATGCCCGTCCCCAACGGATCCAAGCGTTTTCAACCACAAAACCGGTGTCCACTTTTGCTGAAACCGCTCTAGTGGCCGCCGCCCAGATAGGCGTCGATCACATCCTGATTGGCCCGGACTTCATCCGGGGTGCCGTCGGCCAGCTTGCGGCCATAATCCAGCACCACCACCCGGTCGGAGATATCCATCACCACCCCCATGTCGTGCTCGATCAGCACGATGGTGGTGCCGAATTCCTTGTTCACGTCGAGGATGAAGCGGCACATGTCCTCCTTCTCCTCAAGGTTCATCCCGGCCATCGGCTCGTCGAGCAGCAGGATTTCCGGCTGGGCCGCCAAAGCCCGGCCCAGTTCCACCCGCTTCTGGAGGCCGTAGGGCAGACGCCCGACCGGCGTCTTGCGGACAGCCTCGATCTCAAGAAAGTCGATGATCTTTTCACAGAACTCGCGGTGTTCGGTCTCTTCCTTCCGCGCCCGGCCCAGATAAAAGGCCTGCGCCAGAACCCCGGATTTCATCATGGTGTTACGACCGGTCATGATGTTGTCGAGGGCACTCATCCCCTTGAACAGGGCAATGTTCTGGAAGGTGCGGGCAATCCCGGCACGGGCGGCCATAAAGGGGCGCATACGCTTACGCTCCTGCCCCTTGTGGATCACCTTGCCTTCCTGCGGGTGATAGAACCCGTTGATGACATTGAGCATGGAGCTCTTGCCCGCCCCGTTGGGGCCGATGATGGCAAGGATTTCATGCTGCCGGACATCAAAGCTGATGTTGGTCAGGGCCCGGACCCCGCCAAACGACAGGCTGATATTCTGAACCGACAGGATCACGCCCCCAATCTTGTGGCGGCCATCGGCAGTAAAGGCGTCGCTGCCGGATGCAGCGGATACAGCAGTGCTGGACATAGGGGAACTCCCCGGAAAAGTCAGGCGGAACCGGTGATACGGGGGGCGGGCCTCAGCCCGCCTTCCGCAGCGGCGTTGCCGGGGCCGGCTTAACGGCGGCGGCCCGGATCGCCAGATCGGCGCGGACCACCCCCTTGCGGCCATCCTCAAACGTCACCTCGGTCTCCACCCGCACGCTGGTGCGGCCGTCGAACAGGGCTTCGATCTGATCGGCATAGCGTTCGTTGATGAACTTGCGGCGGACCTTCCGGGTCCGGGTCAGTTCACCATCGTCCGCGTCCAGTTCCTTATGCAGCAGCAGGAAGCGCCCGATCTGGCAACCCGACAGCATCGGGTCGGCGGCAAGGTCGGCGTTGACCTTTTCCACGCACTCCTGAATCAGGTCGTAGACCACCGTCTGGGCGGCCAGATCCTGAAACCCGGAATAGGCCAGTCCCCGGCGTTCCGCCCAGTTTCCGACCGCTTCCAGATCAATGTTGATGAAGCAGCCGACACTGTCCCGCTTATCGCCGAAGGCCACCGCCTCCTTGATAAAGGGGAAGAACTTCAGCTTGTTTTCCAGATACTTGGGAGGGAACATCTGGCCGGACAGCATCCGGCCGACATCCTTGGCGCGGTCGATGATCTTCAGGTGGCCCTGTTCATTAAAGATCCCGGCATCGCCGGTATGCACCCAGCCATCCGCCGTCTTGTCTTCCGCCGTTTTGTCCGGCTTCTTGAAATAAGCCTGAAACACCCCGGGGCTGCGGAACAGCACTTCGCCGTTTTCGGCAATCTTCAGTTCCACGCCCGGCGCAGGCTTACCGACCGTGTCGGCATAGACCTCGCCATTGGGCTGCACGCAGATGAACACGCTGGCTTCGGTGGAGCCATAGATCTGTTTGATGTTGATGCCCAGCGACCGGTAGAAGGAGAAGATCTCCGGCCCGATCGCCTCCCCGGCGGTATAGGCCAGCTTGATCCGGCTGAAACCGAGGACATTCTTCAGCGGCCCGTAGACCAGGGCATTGCCCATCCCGTACAGCAGGCGATCGCCGAACGACACCGGCTTGCCGTCCAGAATATCAACGCCGACACGCCTGGCGACATCCATGAAGTAGCCGAACATCTTCCGCTTCAGCGGGCTGGCATCCTCCATCCGGATCATCACCGTGGTCAGGATGTTTTCGTAGATGCGCGGCGGCGAGAAGAAATAGGTCGGCCCCAACTCCCGCAGGTCAATCAGCAGGGTTTCCCCGTTTTCCGGGCAGTTGACCGTGAAACCGCAGACATAGGCCTGCGCCATTGAGAACAGATGGTCCCCCACCCATGCCATCGGCAGGTAGGCAAGAACGTCCTCGTCAGGGGTCAGGCCTTCCATCTCGACGTTGTTGCGGGCGGTGATCAGCACGTTATCAAACGTCAGCATCACGCCCTTCGGCTGGCCGGTGGTGCCGGAGGTGTACAGCATCACCCCGATATCACTGCCCTTCCCCTTGGCGATTTCCCCATCCAGAAAGCCCGGATTGGCCGCCATCAGGGCCCGCCCCTTCTCCTGCACCGAGGCAAGGGAATGGATGAACGGCTGATGATAATCCCGCATGCCACGGTCATCCTCAAACAGGATGGTCTGTAGCTTCGGGCACTGATCCTTGATTTCCAGCAGCTTGTCGACCTGCTCCTGATCCTCGACCACGGCGAGGACCGCTTCCGCATGCTCCAGCACAAACTGCATTTCGCGGGCGACGGAGTCCTGATAGACCGGCACTGGCACACCGCCCAGCACCTGCACGGCCACCATGGACCAGTACAGCTGGGGCCGGTTATCGCCGACAAGGGCGATAGTGGCGCCGCGGCTTACGCCAAGGGCGGAGAATCCGGCGGCAAGAGCCATGATCTCATCGTGGACCTGTTTCCACGACCATGTCTGCCAGATGCCGAAATCCTTCTCGCGCATGGCGGGATGATTGGGGCGGACCTCTGCATGGTGCTTGAGCAGCTTCGGCAGGGTATCCATCGCCCGGGTGGTGGTGATTGCGGAGGCCATCAGACAGACCCTCCCCACAGACCGGCAGACGCACCCCGGCAACCGCTCACGAACGTTTCCGTCATGGACGTTTCCTTGGACATCAGTTTCACTCCCACGCCACCGGGCCTGTCATTGTGACGGCCCTGCGGCACTGCCCTTTCAGACGGGAGGCTGCTTGTGTGGACTCATCGGGGTTTCCCGGGTCCGGCCTCTTCTCGGCTGGAAGGCAACACGCGTTCTTACAACGTACTGTTTTTGTGATTTTGTGATTTTGTGATTTTTTGGTCTTGCTGGATCGTCGCCCCGGTTTTGCCGCCCCTTGAACAGACGACAGACTCCGATGGCTTTTTTTGCCGCCCGGTCCGATCGCCCGCCGGAACGGCGGGGCAGACAGGACAGAGGCGGAACCGTCTTCACGACCGGATACCCGGCGGAGAAGCGTTACAGATGATCCGGGCGGCCCACCCACCCGTGCAGCAAACAACAACCCCTGTTTTTTATCCCATCAGGGCCACCCGGGTTCGGGCCTGCCTCTGACGGGTCCTGCGGGTCCCTGACCGGGATCCCGCCGGGATACCCCCACCGGAAGGAGGGGTCCTGCCCGTATTTAGCGATCCCGACACTGGTGTACCGCGATCACGTCGCCTTGTCATGCACTTCTTGCATACATGACATGCGCCATGTGTGTAGCTAACCGCACTTTTGCCAACCGGTCAACAAAAGTTACGGTTTCCGTAGCGTCAACTGCCTCAACTGACCCTTAGCAAGTTTGCAAAATCAGCCTCTGCAACAGCCTTTTGAAGGCTATTTTTCGCCATCCGGCATTCTACGGCTCCAGAATTGTATACGAGACTGTATACGATCTATCCCCCTGCTGTGGACGAAACGGTTTGCGCATTAAACACGCCGATTCGCGGATTAATTACCACCCTTTCGGGTTGCTTTTTACCCACCCCCTTTAGACCCTCTCTTACGGGCCTTCCACCCGACACCCCTTACCGCTCCCTCTTCCTGCCTGCCTGTGGGGCCAGAGATCTCTCTTTCGGGGTAGCAATCTTAGGAAGAATCCCCATAACTAAGGAGGGAACGGATCCATCAGAGCTGCCCTGCGGAAACCTCTGGCAGATCTTACCCCTCCGCGCAAAAGACCTACCCGACGCCCCCTACCCTTCCTACCCTGCCTCAGCCTCCATCCGCCTGCCGGGATTCTCCGGCCCCGGCCTGTGGCCGGTGCCCGTTCCGACTCCCCTGAACAAGACCCCCAGAATCAGGAGCGCCCCATGCCTTTGAGCGGTCAGGACACCCTTAAAACCCGCCGGACCCTTTCTGTGGCCGGTAAGACATTTGACTACTTCAGCCTGCGCGCCGCCGCTGAAGGCGGTCTGGGCGATATCTCCCGGCTGCCGTACTCCATGAAGGTCCTTCTGGAAAACCTTCTGCGCTACGAAGACGGCCGCAGTGTCACCGTCGATGACATCAAGGCCTGCGCCCTCTGGGCTGTGGACAAACGTTCCGACCGCGAAATCGCCTACCGCCCGGCCCGGGTGCTGATGCAGGACTTTACCGGTGTCCCCGCTGTGGTTGATCTCGCCGCCATGCGCGATGCCATGAAAATCCTTGGCGGCGATGCCCAGAAGATCAATCCGCTGTCCCCGGTCGATCTGGTCGTCGACCATTCGGTCATGATCGATTATTTCGGATCCGCCGACGCCCTGACCAAGAACATGGACGTCGAATTTGAGCGTAATGGCGAGCGGTACGAATTCCTGCGCTGGGGCCAGAAAGCGTTCCAGAACTTCCGTGCCGTTCCGCCCGGCGCTGGCATCTGCCACCAGATCAACCTTGAGCATCTGGCCCGCGTTGCCTGGACCGGCGAAGAGGGTGACCGGACATTGGTGTATCCCGACACCTGTGTCGGCACCGATTCCCACACCACCATGGTCAACGGTCTCAGCGTGCTCGGCTGGGGGGTCGGCGGGATTGAAGCCGAAGCCGCCATGCTGGGTCAACCGGTGTCAATGCTGATCCCCGAGGTGATCGGCTTCAGACTGACCGGCAGACTGCGCGAAGGCATGACCGCCACCGATCTGGTGCTGACCGTCACCCAGATGCTGCGCCGGAAGGGCGTGGTCGGCAAGTTCGTGGAATTTTACGGTCCCGGCCTCGACACCCTGACCCTCGCCGACCGGGCCACCATTGCCAACATGGCCCCGGAATACGGGGCCACCTGCGGCATCTTCCCGGTCGATGCCGAGACCCTGACCTACCTGCGGCTGACCGGCCGCCCGGAAGACCAGATTGCTCTGGTCGAAGCCTACGCCCGGGAACAGGGCCTGTGGCGGACCCCCGAGTGGGATCCGGTGTTTACCGACACCCTTGAGCTAGACATGTCCACCGTCGAGGCCTCCCTCGCCGGACCCAAGCGCCCGCAGGACCGGGTTGCCCTGTCGGGTGCCGCCTCCGCCCTGAAAGATGTTCTGACAGCGGAAGGAGTGACAGATCACGGTAAAGGGTTTGCCGCCTCCGGAGAATCCTACGATCTGCATCAGGGGGATGTGGTGATTGCCGCCATCACCTCCTGCACCAACACCTCCAATCCCGGCGTACTGATTGCCGCCGGTCTGGTCGCCAAAAAGGCCGTTGAAAAGGGGCTGAAGCGCGCACCGTGGGTGAAGTCCTCACTGGCACCCGGATCGCAGGTGGTGCAGGACTATCTGGAAAAGGCCGGTCTTCAATCCTCCCTCGACCAGCTTGGGTTTAACATCGCCGGTTTTGGCTGTACCACCTGCATCGGCAACGCCGGACCGCTGGCGGAACCGATTGCCAATACCATCGACTCCAACAAAATGGTGGTGTCAGCGGTGCTGTCGGGGAACCGCAACTTTGAAGGACGGATCAGCCCGCATGTCCGCGCCAACTGGCTCGCCTCCCCGCCGCTGGTGGTGGCCTATTCGATCCTTGGCAACATGCAGAAGGACATCACCACGGAACCGCTGGGCACCGGATCCGACGGTCAGCCGGTCTACCTGAAAGATATCTGGCCGACCTCGGCAGAGATTCAGGCCACCGTCGCCGCCTGCGTCACCCGGGAAATGTTCCAGGAACGTTACGCCAATGTCTGGACCGGGCCGCAGCAGTGGCAGGACATCACGGTGGTGGAAGGGGAAACCTATACCTGGAGCGACACATCCACTTACGTGCAGAATCCCCCATACTTTGCCCGTATTGCTGAGGAGAGCGGGGCACTCCAGAACATCACCGGGGCCCGCCCGTTGGCGATTCTCGGAGATTCCGTCACCACGGACCACATTTCCCCCGCCGGATCCATCAAGGCTGACAGCCCGGCAGGCCGCTACCTGCTGGAACACGGTGTTGAGAAAAAGGACTTCAACAGTTACGGGGCCCGCCGTGGCAATCATGAGGTCATGATGCGGGGCACCTTCGCCAATATCCGTATCAAGAACGAAATGATCCCGGGAATCGAAGGAGGCATGACCAAACATATCCCGTCTGGCGACGTCATGGCGATTTATGACGCGGCTATGGCCTATCAGGCTGAAGGGACCCCGCTGGTGATCGTTGGCGGGAAGGAATACGGCACCGGCTCCTCCCGCGACTGGGCGGCCAAAGGCACTAACCTGCTGGGAGTGAAGGCGGTTCTGGTGGAGTCTTTCGAGCGGATCCACCGGTCCAATCTGGTTGGTATGGGGGTTCTGCCGTTGCAGTTCCCGACCGGTGTTGACCGGAAAACCCTGAAGCTTGATGGCACCGAGGTCTTTGATATCACCGGCATCGAAGGAGATATCAAGCCGCGTCAGGATGTCCGCGTGACCATCACCCGCGCTGACGGATCACAGGAAACCATCACCGCCCTGTGCCGGATTGATACCGCCGATGAGGTGGAATATTACCGCCACGGCGGCATCCTTCAGTACGTGTTGCGGTCCTTGGTGGCGTAAAGACCGGTCTTATTCTGAGTCCAAAACGGGGGGCGGCTGGCCCCCCCATTGAGGGATCTTCGCCATTCCAGAAATGACAAAGGCCCCGGAGTCTCTCCGGGGCCTTTGCATCAGGGAAACCGCTGAAGGATCAGATGTGCAGCGGGCGCTTGTCCACCGCCAGCATCGCTTCCTTGATCGCTTCGCCGAGCTGCGGGTGAGCGTGGGAGGAGCGGGCCACGTCTTCCGACGATGCCCCGAATTCCATCGCCACCACAACTTCCTGCAACAGGTCACCGGCCTGCGGGCCGATGATGTGGCAGCCCAGCACGCGGTCGGTCTTGGCATCGGCCAGAACCTTCACGAAGCCTTCGGTATCGGCATTGGCACGGGCGCGGCCATTGGCGGTGAAGGGGAACTTGCCGACCTTGTAGGCGACGCCTTCAGCCTTCAGCTGCTCTTCGGTCTTGCCAACCATGGCAATTTCCGGGCTGGTGTACACCACCGACGGAATCGCACCATAGTTGACGTGACCGGACTGACCGGCAATCAGTTCCGCCACCGCAACGCCTTCTTCCTCGGCCTTGTGCGCCAGCATCTGGCCGCCGATGACGTCGCCGATGGCGAACACGCCCTGCGCCTTGGTCTGATAGTCGTGATCGACTTCGATGAAGCCCCGGGCGTTGGTGGAGAGGCCGACCGACTCCAGCCCCAGACCTTCGGTGTAGGGGCGGCGGCCAATCGCCACCAGCACCACATCAGCAGTCAGGGTCTGGGCATCGCCACCGGCAGCCGGTTCAACGGTCAGGGCGACGCCTTCGTTGGTCTTGGCGGCACCGGTCACCTTGTGACCGAGCAGGAAGTTCAGGCCCTGCTTGGACAGGGTGCGCTGCGCCTGCTTGCGCACTTCGCCATCCATCGGCGGCAGGATGTAGTCGAGGAATTCGACGACGGTGACCTCAGCCCCCAGACGACGCCACACCGAGCCCAGTTCCAGCCCGATGACACCGGCACCGATGACGATCAGCGTCTTCGGCACCGAGGCCAGCTTCAGCGCACCGGTCGAGGAAACGATGGATTCCTCGTCGATCTGCACGCCCGGCAGCGGGGTGACGTCAGAGCCGGTGGCGATGACGATGTTCTTGGTGGTCAGGGTCTGCGGCTGTTCGCCGGTCACCTCAATGGCGCCCGGAGCGGTGATCCGGCCAGCACCCTTCACATAGGTGACCTTGTTCTTCTTGAACAGGAACTCAATCCCGCCGGTGTTATCGGTGACGACCTTATCCTTGTGGGCCATCATCTTCGGCAGGTTCAGGGTGACACCGGCCACCTCAACACCCAGATCCCCGACATGGTGGGCAGCGGCTTCGTACATGTGCGAGGCATGCAGCAGCGCCTTGGACGGAATGCAGCCGACGTTCAGGCAGGTGCCACCGAGGGCGCCGCGCTTTTCAACGCAGGCAACCTTCAGGCCAAGCTGGGCGGCGCGGATAGCGCAGACATAACCGCCCGGACCGCCGCCGACGACAACGACATCAAACTGTTCGGACATGTGCAGGATCCTTTACACAAACGGCCCGATCCGGGCCTGTCGCAGCACCTTGGCCCGGATCGGGCCGGCTGCATTTCTTTCGGATGTGGAATAAAGACGCCACAGACACAGCGGGGGCCAGTAAGGCCCCCGCTTGCTCTGATCAGTCTCAGATGTCCATCAGGATGCGGGCCGGATCTTCCAGGCATTCCTTGACGCGGACGAGGAAGGTCACCGCTTCCTTGCCGTCGATGATGCGGTGATCGTAGGACAGCGCCAGATACATCATCGGGCGGGCCTGAATCGACCCATCGGGCATCACCATCGGGCGCATCTGGGTCTTGTGCATCCCCAGAATGCCGGACTGCGGCGGGTTCAGGATCGGGGTGGACATCAGGGAGCCGTACACGCCACCGTTGGACACGGTGAAGGTGCCACCCTGCATGTCTTCCATGGTCAGCTTGCCATCACGGGCCTTCTTGCCGAAGGCACCGATGGTCTTCTCGATTTCGGAGAAGGACAGCTTGTCACAGTCGCGCACCACCGGAACCACCAGACCCTGCGGACCGCCGACGGCGACCGAGATGTCGTAGTAGTTCTTGTAGATGATATCGTCGCCGTCGATCTCGGCGTTCACCGCCGGAATCTCCTGCAGGGCCTGCACACAGGCCTTGACGAAGAAGGACATGAAGCCGAGACGCACGCCATGGCGCTTCTCGAAGTTGTCCTTGTACTGGTTGCGCAGCGCCATCACGTTGGTCATGTCCACTTCGTTGAAAGTGGTCAGCATGGCGGCGGTGTTCTGGGCATCCTTCAGGCGCTTGGCGACCGAGCGGCGCAGACGGGTCATCTTGACGCGTTCTTCGCGCGGGCCACGGGCAGCGGTGGCGGCAGCGCCCGGCTGCATGGCAGCGGACGCAGCCTGCGCGGCGGCGTTCGGGGCCTGCTTCCCGGCGGCGATGAAGGCCAGCACGTCTTCCTTGCTCAGACGGCCATCCTTACCGGTGGCCGGGATCTTGGAGGCGTCGAGGCTGTTGTCTTCGACCAGCTTCCGCACGGCCGGGGCCAGCGGATAATCGAGGTTGGCAGACACAGCGGCAGCGGCCGGAGCAGCCACCGGGGCGGCGGCGGGCGCAGCAGCCGGAGCCGGAGCGGCGGCCGGGGCAGCAGCCGCGGCCGGGGCAGCGGAGGCAGTGCCAGCAGCGCCTTCGGCGATGATCGCCAGAACGGCACCGATGGCGACTTCAGCGCCTTCACCGGCAATGATTTCGGCGATCGCGCCGGAGACCGGGGACGGAACTTCGGTGGTCACCTTATCGGTTTCCAGTTCCACCAGCGGCTCGTCGACCTTCACGGTGTCGCCGACTTTCTTCAGCCACTTGGCAACGGTCGCTTCAGAGATGGATTCGCCCAGAGCGGGGACTTTCAGTTCGGTAGCCATGACGTCCTCAATTTCGTCGTCGTTTTTCGGCATCGGGTGGGGAAGGCGGGGGGATTTCCCCCCGTTATCCCAGCTTGGAGGCCCGCGTGAAGGGCTGCGGCAGATCGGCGGCGGCGTAAGTCAGCGCCTGATCAGCCAGCAGAGCCTGTTCGGCATTGTGCTTCTTGTAGCTGCCGGTGGCCGGAGAGGCCGAGGCCGGACGACCCACATACAGCGCCTTGCCGGACTTGTGGCCCAGCTCTTCGATGATGAAGTCAAGGCGCAGCTTCACAAAGGTCCAGTAACCGCCGTTGGCCGGTTCTTCCTGGCACCACACCACATCGGCGTTCGGGTACTGGGCGAGAACAGCCTTCACCGAATTCTTCGGCCACGGATACAGCTGCTCAACACGGACCAGCGCCACATCGTCGAGGCCCTTGTCCTGACGCGCCTGCAACAGGTCGTAGTAGACCTTGCCGGTGCACAGCACGACGCGGCGGATCTGCGCATCGGGCTTCAGGGCAGCGGTTTCGCCGATCACACGCTTGAACGACGACCCCGGACCGAAATCGGCCAGTTCGCTGACCGCCATCTTGTGACGCAGCAGCGACTTCGGGGTCATGATGATCAGCGGCTTACGGAAGTTACGCCGCACCTGACGCCGCAGGGCATGGTAGTAGTTGGCCGGAGTGGTCAGGTTGCAGACCTGCATGTTGTCTTCAGCGCAGAGCTGGAGATAGCGTTCCGGACGGGCGGAGGAATGCTCCGGCCCCTGCCCTTCAAAGCCATGCGGCAGCAGCACCACCAGACCGGACATACGCAGCCACTTCGATTCCGAGGACGAAATGTACTGGTCGAAGATGATCTGCGCGCCGTTGGCGAAGTCACCGAACTGGGCTTCCCACAGGGTCAGGCCGTTCGGCTCCGCCAGCGAATACCCGAATTCATAGCCCAGAACGCCATATTCGGACAGCGGGCTATCCAGAACTTCGTAATGGGCCTGCTTCGGGTCAACGTTGTTCAGCGGCACATAGGTGTTTTCGGTGGTCTGGTCAACCAGCACCGAATGACGCTGCGAGAAGGTGCCACGGCCGCAGTCCTGACCGGACAGGCGGACCGGATGGCCTTCCAGAACCAGCGTGCCGAAGGCCAGCGCTTCGCCGGTACCCCAGTCGAAATCCTTGCCGGTGGCAAACATTTCTTCCTTGGCCTTCAGCTGACGCAGGATCTTGCGGTTGACGTCAAAATTCTGCGGCGGGGTGTACAGCGCCTTGCCGACCTTCTGAAGATCTTCCAGCGACACCTGCGTGTCGTATTCGCGGAACTCTTCCTCATCCGACAGCCAGGTCAGGCCCTTCCAGCGGCTTTCCAGCCAGTCGGCCTTGTTCGGCTTGTAGGAATTGGCGGCTTCGAATTCCTTTTCCAGCTCGCGCTGGAAAGCGACGTAAACCTCTTCCGCCTCTTCGGCGGTCATCAGCCCGTCCTGCACCAGCTTGGCGGCGTACATCTGGCGGGTGGTGGTGTGCCCCCCGATCTTCTTGTACATGGTCGGCTGGGTGAAGGCCGGTTCGTCAGATTCGTTGTGACCCTGACGGCGGTAGCAGACGATATCCAGCACCACGTCGGCCTTGAAGGCCTGACGGTATTCAATCGCCACGCGGGCGGCATGGACCACCGCTTCCGGATCGTCGCCGTTGACGTGCAGGATCGGGGCCTGAACCATCTTGGCGATTTCGGTGCAGTAGGTGCCGGAGCGGCTGTACTGCGGCGAGGTGGTGAAGCCGATCTGGTTGTTGATGACCAGATGGATGGTGCCGCCGGTACGGTAGCCCTTCAGCTGGCTCATGCCGAAGCATTCCGCCACCACGCCCTGACCGGAGAAGGCGGCGTCGCCGTGGATCAGCAGACCGAGAACGCGCACGCGCTCGGTGTCGCCGATCTGGGTCTGGCGGGCCCGGACCTTGCCCAGCACCACCGGATCAACGGTTTCAAGGTGCGACGGGTTCGGCTGGAGCGACAGGTGAACGGTCTTGCCGTCAAATTCGCGGTCCACCGAGGTGCCGAGGTGATACTTCACGTCGCCGGAGCCCTGAACGTCATCCGGGTTGGCGGAGTTGCCCTGAAACTCGGAGAACATCGCCCGGTAAGGCTTGTGCATGATGTTGGTCAGGATGTTCAGACGGCCACGGTGGGCCATGCCGATCACCACATCCTCAACACCCAGCTGGCTGCCGCGCTTCAGGATCTGTTCGATCGCCGGAATGGTGGCTTCGCCGCCTTCCAGACCAAAGCGCTTGGTGCCGGTGTACTTGACCTGAAGGAACTTTTCGAACCCTTCGGCCTGACAGAGACGCTCCAGAATGGTGCGCTTGCCGAGCACCGAGAATTCGGTCTCATTGCGGCTGCCTTCGATGCGCTTCTGGATCCACGCCTTCTGGTCGGGATCCTGAATGTGCATGAACTCGACACCGATGGTGGAGCAGTAGGTCTTCTGCACCAGCGCGATGATGTCCCGCAGCCTGGCCTTTTCCAGACCCAGCACGTTGTCGATGAAGATCTCGCGGTCGAGATCAGCCTCGGTGAAGCCGTAAGTCCGGTAATCCAGTTCCGGGTGCGGAACCGGACCCTGAATCTGAAGCGGATCCAGCGCCGCCATCAGGTGACCGCGCACCCGGTAGGTGCGGATCATCATCAGCACGCGGATCGAATCCAGCACGCGGGCGCGGACGTCCTGTTCGGACAGACCACCGGCGGCGGGCGCGGCGTCCTTCGCGGCGTCAGGCTTCTTCTTCGGAGCCGGGGGGGCGTCGGGGTCAACGCTGCCGATCACTTTGCGGTCGGTGCGGCCCCAGGACGGACCCTTCACTTCGCGCGCCAGCGCGGTGGGGTCTTCCATCAGCTCTTTGAACAGGCCGACCCAGCTCGGGTCAACCGATGCGGGATCGTCGAGATACCGTTGGTACAGCTCGGCGATGAAAGTGGCGTTGGCGCCAGTCAAGAACGAAGCTTCCACGCTTCCCGTCCTATGCATTCTGCCCGTTTTTATCAGTTTGGACTGCCGGGCCGGGGTGCTCCCAGGCAATCGTGATCCTCTGGTTCAAGTCTTTCCCGGGCACAGAGGATCAGCCCTCCCGGGAAACGGTACATGGTTTTGCCGGACGGCCCGGACAAGCCCGGCGGAACAGAAAGTCCGCCGGATCCGTCCGGGCCTTCCGTCAGGACCTTAGCCCTTCATCAGCTGGAGCATGGTGCTGCCCAGAGCCGACGGGCTGTCAGCCACCACGATGCCGGCGGAACGCATGGCGTCCATCTTGGCATCGGCAGTGCCCTTACCGCCGGAAATGATCGCACCGGCATGGCCCATGCGCTTGCCCGGCGGGGCGGTGACACCGGCGATGAAGCCGACCATCGGCTTCTTCACCTTGCTCTGCTTGATGAACTCAGCGGCTTCTTCTTCAGCGGAGCCCCCGATTTCACCGATCATGATGATGCCCTGGGTTTCCTCGTCAGCCAGGAACATTTCCAGGCAGTCGATGAAATTGGTGCCGTTGACCGGGTCGCCACCGATGCCGATGCAGGTGGACTGGCCGAGACCGGCAGCAGTGGTCTGGGCCACGGCTTCATAGGTCAGGGTGCCGGAGCGGGAGACCACACCGATCTTGCCGCGCATGTGGATGTGGCCCGGCATGATGCCGATCTTGCACTCACCCGGGGTGATGACACCCGGGCAGTTCGGACCGACAAGGCGGGTCTTGGAATTGACCAGCGCGCGCTTGACGCGGACCATGTCCAGCACCGGAATGCCTTCGGTGATGCAGACGGCCAGTTCCAGCTCGGCGTCGATCGCTTCGAGGATGGCATCAGCGGCGAACGGCGGCGGAACGTAGATCACGGTGGCATTCGCCCCGGTGCGTTCCTTCGCTTCGGCCACGGTGTCGAACACCGGCAGGTCGAGGTGCTTGGTGCCGCCCTTGCCGGGGGTCACGCCGCCAACCATCTTGGTGCCGTAGGCAATCGCCTGTTCGGAGTGGAAGGTCCCCTGCGCGCCGGTGAAGCCCTGACAGATGACCTTGGTGTCCTTACCAATGAGAACAGCCATTACTTCGCCTCCTTCACGGCCTTGACGACCTTTTCGGCCGCATCCGCCAGATTGTCGGCGGCAATGATCGGCAGACCGGATTCACTCATGATCTTCTTGCCGAGTTCGACGTTGGTGCCTTCCAGACGCACCACCAGCGGCACGTTCAGGGACACTTCACGGGCAGCGGCAATCACGCCTTCGGCGATGACGTCGCAGCGCATGATGCCGCCGAAGATGTTGACCAGAATGCCCTTCACGTTCGGATCACGCAGGATGATCTTGAAGGCGGTGGTCACGCGTTCCTTGGTGGCGCCGCCGCCGACGTCAAGGAAGTTGGCCGGGGAACCGCCATACAGCTTGATGATGTCCATGGTGGCCATCGCCAGACCGGCGCCGTTCACCATGCAGCCGATTTCGCCATCGAGCTTGATGTAGTTCAGCGAGTGCTGGGCCGCTTCGATTTCGGACGGATCTTCTTCGTCCTCATCGCGCATTTCCTCGATGTCCTTGTGGCGGTACAGCGAGTTGTCATCGAAGGACATCTTGCAGTCCAGCGGAATGACATCGCCTTCACCGGTCACGACCAGCGGGTTGATTTCCAGCAGGGCGACATCCAGACCGAGGAAGCAGTTGTACAGGTTGGTCATCAGCTTGGTGAAAGCCCCGACCTGCTTGCCTTCCAGACCCAGCGCGAACGCCAGCTTGCGGCAGTGGAAGCCGGAGATACCCGAAGCCGGATCGATATCCTGAACGATGATCTTTTCCGGGGTGTGGGCGGCGACTTCCTCGATGTCCATCCCACCTTCGGTGGAGACCATCACGGAAACGCGGGAGCTGGCGCGGTCCACCAGCATCGACAGGTACAGCTCGCGCTTGATGTCGCAGCCGGACTCGATGTAGACGCGCTTGACCTGCTTGCCTTCAGCGCCGGTCTGGTGGGTCACCAGGGTGGCGCCCAGCATCTGCCCGGCGTTTTCCTTGACGTCAGCGGCGGTCTTGACGACGCGCACGCCGCCCTTGTCACCCGCGGACGCTTCCTTGAACTTACCCTTGCCACGGCCACCGGCGTGGATCTGGGACTTCACCACGAAAACCGGGGAAGTCAGGCCCTGAGCCACCTTCTCGGCTTCCTCGGCGGTGTAGGCAACACCACCGGCCAGCACCGGAACGCCGAACTTCTTCAGCAGTTCCTTCGCCTGATACTCATGAATGTTCATCTGATCAGCCTTCTCTTGGTTGGCTTGTCTTGTATGAAGGCCCCCGGGGCGGCGCGCACATCCATGCCGCAGATCCGCCCCGGGGACGATCCGTCAGGACCGATCCCTGAAGGACCTCAGTCCTTCGGCATCAGTTCCTGGGACTTGGCGAGCAGGCCGCGCACCGCATCAACGGACGCGTTGAACATGGTGACTTCGTCGGCGTTCAGCTCGATCTCGACAACCTTTTCCACGCCGTTTTCGCCGATGATCACCGGCACGCCGACGTAGATGCCGTCGAGGCCATACTGACCTTCAACCCAGGCGGCGCACGGCAGAACGCGGCGCTGATCCTTCAGGTACGACTCAGCCATCTGCACGGCGGAGGCCGCCGGAGCGTAGAAAGCGGAACCGGTCTTCAGCAGACCGACGATCTCGGCGCCGCCGTCACGGGTGCGCTGCACGATCTGGTCCAGCTTTTCCTGCGAGGTCCAGCCCATCTTCACCAGATCCGGCAGCGGAATACCGGCGACGGTGGAGTAGCGGGTCAGCGGAACCATGGTGTCGCCATGGCCGCCCAGCACGAAGGCGGTGACGTCCTTGACGGAGACCTTGAATTCTTCGGCCAGGAAGTAGCGGAAGCGGGCGGAGTCCAGCACGCCGGCCATGCCGACGACCTTGTTGTGCGGCAGGCCGGAGGCCTCGCGCAGCACCCACACCATCGCGTCCAGCGGGTTGGTGATGACGATCACGAAGGCACCCGGGCAGTTTTCCTTGATGCCCTTGCCGACGGAGGCCATGACCTTCGCGTTGATTTCGATCAGGTCGTCACGGGACATGCCCGGCTTGCGCGGCACGCCAGCGGTCACGATCACCACGTCAGCGCCCTTCAGGGCGGTGTAGTCGTTGGTCACGCCGGTATAGGCGGCATCGACACCTTCGACCGGGGTGGACTCGGCAATATCGAGCCCCTTGCCCTGCGGAATGCCTTCAGCGATGTCGAACAGGACGACGTCGCCCAGTTCCTTCAGACCGATCAGATGCGCCAGGGTGCCGCCGATGTTACCAGCACCGACCAGAGCGATCTTCTTGCGTGCCATTGAATGTCCCCTCGAATGAGATTGGGCCAGAGAAAAGAAATGTCTTCACCGCCTCGCTGCTCACCGGCCAGGGACACCGGCCAGACAGGACGTTCGGATACTGCACCGCATCATCCTGTCCGGGCCACCCGGAGCGCTGCACCACAATCGAGTCGGCAACCCTTATGGGCGGCTTTTGGTAGCGCGATTCCAGTAAGAAAGCAAGGCGATTGCTTGCTTTGCGCCGGTTTCTTTTCCGGCTTCACGCAAGATTATTCCTCGTTTTCCCGCCATAAGAACTTGTATTGGCCTCCCCCCCGGAGCGGTGCCGCAGGATTCTGCGAAACCCCCAGAAACCCGCCCGAACGGGTAGCCACTCCGGGTAGGGAGGTGGGGTGGGTTTCCCTGCCCGTTTCCCCCCTGCCCCGCCGCCCCGCCCCGCCACCCTGGGGCTGTTCAGAAAAGCAGCCGCCTGCGGGAGGTCCACAGGCGGCTTCTGTCATTTTTCTGTCGGTTTCCGCGCAGCGGCGCGGATCGGACCGGCCCCGTGCCGATCAGGCCAGATGCTTCTGACCGATGTAGGACTCAGCCTGCATCTCCATCAAGCGGGATACCGTGCGTTGAAATTCAAAGGCACCGTCCCCTTCGGGATAGAGCACCTCCGGTGCCGCCTCCGCCGAGATCACCACCAAAGTCCGGTGATCGTAGAGAGCATCAATCAGCATAACGAACCGCCGGGCAGCATCGCGGTTGGCCGGACCCAATAACGGAACGTTATCGATAAACACCACATCATATAACGAAGCGATATGGAGATAGTCATTTGCGGCCAGCGGACGCTCGCAGAGATCAGAAAAAGTGAACCTTGCGACCTCTCCGCTCGATCGCGGAACCAATAGCGCCCGCCCCATCACCGACACTGTCGCCGGTCCGACCGGGGCCCCGGCGGTCATCCGCCGGAAGAGATCATCCAGCGCCGCGGTGGCCTGTGCCCCCAGCGGCTGCTGATAAACCGGCGCCCCCTTGACCCGGCCAAGGCGGTAATCGGTGGGCGAGGCCAGCTCGACCAGATCGAACTTCTGCTTGATCAGGGCAATGAACGGCAAGAATCTGTCGCGCTGGAGGCCGTCCTTGTACAGGTCATCGGGTTCGCGGTTGGAGGTGGTGACCACCACAACCCCGGCCTTGAACAGTTCGTCAAAGATCCGCCCGACCACCATCGCATCGGCGATGTCACGGATTTCCAGCTCGTCCAGACACAGCAGCCAGCTTTCTTCCGCGATCTTGCGGGCCAGCGGCGGGATCGGATCCGCCTCATCCCGCCCTTTCTGCTGCCGCCACTGATGCAGGGCAGCATGGAAATCCCGCAGGAATTCGTGGAAATGCACCCGGCGGCAGGCCTGCACCGGCGCGGTGCTGACAAACAGATCCATCAGCATGGATTTACCGCGCCCGACCGGACCATGCAGGTACAGTCCACGCGGCGGCGGCGGGGCTTCCACCCGCTTTGCCAATCCCAGCCGGGCCCGCCAGCCGGTCGGCTCCGCCACCGGCTGATACTCCTTCAGAGCATGAAACAGAGCCGAAAGTTTCTTCGCGGCCAGCTCCTGAACCGGATCCGGGCTCAGCTCACCCCGGGCCAGACGGGCCCGGTACAGGGAAAGGGGATCATCAGCCATGATGTGCCATCAGGGTCCATCGCCGCGCGGGAGGAAACAGGGCATCAGACCGGGCGGCGGGCGCGCAGGGCCTGACTGAGGGTGCCGTCGTCAAGATAGTCCAGCTCCCCGCCGATCGGCACCCCATGGGCCAGCCCGGAAATCCGGACAGAGCAGTCCCGCAGGCGGTCGGCCACATAATGGGCGGTGGTCTGGCCATCCACGGTGGCGGACAGGGCCAGAATCACCTCCGCCACCTCCTGCGCCGCCGCCCGCTTGACCAGCGCCGCCACACTCAGGTCTTCCGGCCCGATGCCATCGAGGGCCGACAGCACCCCGCCGAGAACGTGGTAACGGCCGGGAAAAGCCCGGGTGCGTTCCAGCGCCCACAGGTCATCCACATCCGCCACCACACACAGCAGACCGGGGTCCCGGCGCGGATCGGCGCAGACGGCACAGGGGTCGCAGGTATCAAGGTTGCCGCAGACCGAGCAGGACCGCACCCGGTCCCGCACATCGGTCAGGGCGGACAGGAAGGGGTCCAGCGCCGTTTCCCGCCGTTTCAGCAGGTGCAGCACCGCCCGCCGGGCCGAACGCGGCCCCAACCCGGGCAGGCGGGCAAAAATCTGCATCAGGCGGTCAATTTCGGCACCGGCCATGGTGGCCCCTCCCCGATCCGGATCAGAACGGCAGCTTCAGGCCCGGCGGCAGGGACAGGCCCCCGGTCACCTTCTGCATTTCGGCGGCCATCATCGCCTCAGCCTTCTGCTTGGCATCGTTGTGGGCGGCCAGAATCAGGTCTTCCAGGGTTTCCTTGTCTTCCGGATCCACGGCCTGCGCCTCAAGGACGATCTTCTTCATGTCGCCCTTGCCGTTCAGGGTCACCTGAACCATGCCGCCGCCAGCGCTGCCGGTCACCTCGGTTTCCGCCAGCTTCGCCTGCATTTCAGTCATCTTCTGCTGCATCTGCTGGGCTTGCTTCATCAGATTGCCAAGGTTTTTCATGGCTTTCGCTCTCCGTTCCTAATCAGTCAAAGTCACCGCCGAACTCGGCGGTTTCATCGGCATCCGGCATCATCACCGGCACAAACGGTCCGGCAGACCCGGCCAGATCATCCGACGGTTCCAGATCCCTGATGGTTCCAATACTGGCAGACGGGAAGGCACGCAAGGCCGCCTGTATCAGCGGATGCGCCTTGGCCCCGGTCATCGTCTGCTCAAACAGGGTCGGGTCCCCGGCCGCCGTCGATGTCATCACCGCCCAGCGCAGTCCGGTCCACGCCGTCAGACACTTGGAAACCCGGGTTGCCAGATCGGCGGGCGCCTGCGGAGTCGGCCGGTATTCCAGCCGTCCCGGCGCGTACTGCACCAGATGCACATCCCGTTCCAGATGCACCGACAGCACCGCTTCCCGCCGGGTTTTGAACAGCGCCACCAATTTGTCGAAGGTCGGCGGTGGCGGTGTTCCACCACCGGGAGCCGCCCCGCCGGAGGGGTGCGGCAGTCCGCCCGCCATCGACGGCGGCAGATCCGGCGGGCCATCGTAGACCGGAACGGCGGAGGGCATTTCTTCCCACGGCGGCACCATCGCCGGGCCGGAAGGTGGCAGCGGTGACCGCGCCGCCTGCGGCTGGGGTCCGGGAGTGGGTCGGGATCGCGGCACCCCCTCCCCGGCCGGAGGTGCCGACAGGGCAGCCGGTGGACCGGAGGACGGCAAGGCTGCCAGAGAGGGAGGAGCCGGAGAGGAAGGAACCGGAGAGGAGGACACACCGCGCGGAGCCTTGGCCACCAGCTCCGCCGGGGTTGGCAGATCGGCGGCATAGGTCAGGCGGATCAGCGCCATTTCGGTTGCCTGCATCGGGTTTCCGGCCATGCGGGCTTCCGCCACCGCCTTCAGCAGCATCTGCCAGGTCCGGGTCAGCACCGCCATCGACAGCTTTTCAGCCATCGCCCGGCCCCGCACCCGTTCCGCCTCGCCCAGCATCGGGTCTTCCGCCGCCTGCGGCGTTGCTTTCAGGCGGGTCAGCCAGTGGGTCAGGTCCAGCAGATCATTCAGAACAACCACCGGGTCGGCTCCGGCGGCATGCTGGTCCGCCAGCACCGTCAAGGCCGCAGCTATTTCGCCGCGCATCAGGGCATCAAACAGGTCAAACACCTGCCCCCGGTCGGCCAGCCCCAGCATTTCGCGGACCTGCGCCTCGGTCACCGTGCCGCCGCCCCCGACCGCCCCGGCATGGGCAATCGCCTGATCGAGCAGGGACAGACCATCGCGCACACTGCCATCGGCAGCACGGGCCAGCAGAGCCAGCGCCGCATCGTCCACCGCCGCCCCTTCCGCCTCGACAATCCGGCGGAAATGGCCACTGAGCAGATCCGCCCCGACACGGCGCAGGTCAAACCGCTGACAGCGGGACAGCACCGTCACCGGCACCTTGCGGATTTCGGTGGTGGCGAAAATGAATTTCACATGCTCCGGCGGCTCTTCCAGCGTCTTCAGCAGGGCGTTGAAGGCCGCCGTCGACAGCATGTGTACTTCGTCGATGATGTAGACTTTGTAGCGGGCACTGGTCGGGCGATAGCGCACCCCATCCAGAATTTCCCGCATGTCGTTGACGCCGGTGCGGCTGGCCGCATCCATTTCGATAACATCAACGTGCCGGTCTTCAGCAATCGCCCGGCAGGACTCACAGACCCCGCAGGGCTGAATGGTCGGCCCACCCTGCCCGTCCGGGCCGATGCAGTTCAGGGCACGGGCGATAATACGGGCGGTGGTGGTCTTGCCGACCCCGCGCACCCCGGTCAGCACATAGGCCTGCGCCAGACGGCCGGACTCCATGGCATTTGACAGGGTGCGCACCAGCGCATCCTGTCCGATCAGGGTGGTGAAATCACTGGGGCGGTACTTTCGCGCCAGAACCCGGTAGGCGGCGGGGCCGGAGGTACCGGAAGCAGTGGCGCCGGAAGCAGAGAGGGTCTGATCGGTCATCCGCCGGCTTCTGGTCTGGCTGAGGAAATAAGGACGACAGCGCACTGGCGACAAAGCGAAGGTGGAAGACTGGACAATGACCCGAGCCTGAACTCGTTAGGGCTGCTTCCTTCCGGACCTGACCCGATTGGCGAGGAGCTCGTCCATCGCCAGCCTTCCAAGGGCACTATATCAGGGGAAGCGGCCAGAATAGCAAGGGGGAATCACACCGTCCGGCCCGGCATCCACTTTAATTCCGGCAGACCAACAAACACCCGGCCATCGCAGACCTCTTGCAGAGAGGCCCGCACCGCTCCATACCTGTGGCCAGACTCCGCTTTCAGGAAACCGGCTGATGCTTCCCCGTCCGCTCTCCTATGCTCAGGCCCCGATTGACCGTGCCCACCATCTGCGCCCCGACCCCGCCCGGCTGGCCGCCCTGTGGGCCCATCCGCAGGCCCGGGTTCTGGTGATGTGGGGGGCGAAGCATCTGGCCGCTGCCGACGGCTCCCCCCTGCCGCTGTCCCCTACGGCCATCGGTGCCACTCCGGAACAAAGCATTTTTCTCGGCCTTGACGGAGAAAACCCGGTGTTTGCCCATGACTGGGGCACTGCGGAAGAGGAACCGGCACAGACCCCGGCCGGGGCCACCTGGCGGGATCTGCGGGAAAATGGCCCGGATATGTCCGAAGCCGATGCCAGCCGGCATGTCTACGCCCGGGGACTGATCCTGTGGCTGCGCCGCACCGGCTTCTGCTGTGTTTGCGGGTCTGCGGTCAGCCTGAGTGACGGCGGCCACGTCCTGCGCTGCAACAACGCCGACTGCGGGGCGTCGCATTTTCCCCGTACCGATCCGGCGGTGATCATGCTGGTCACCGATGGCAAGGACCGGGTCCTGCTGGGCCGTCAGGCCGCATGGCCGCCGGGGGCGGTCTCAACGCTGGCAGGGTTTGTTGAACCGGGGGAAACGCTGGAACAGGCGGTGGCCCGCGAAGTGTTTGAGGAAGCCGGAGTCCGGATCTCGGAAGCCCGCTATATCGCCAGCCAGCCGTGGCCGTTCCCGGGATCGCTGATGCTGGGGTTTGAGGCCATCGCCAGCAGCGAGGATATCACCGTCGATCCGAAGGAACTGGAGTCTGCCCGCTGGTTCCACCGGGATGAAATCCGGGCGTTCCGCGATAACTGGTTTGCCGAAGGGGAAGGCTGGGCGCTGCCGCGCCGGGACTCCATTTCCCGGTTCCTGATCCTGTCGTGGCTGAACCGCACCGCGTAACCTCTACCGGGTCAGCAGACCTTACAGGGAAAACAGACTCTACAGGGAAAACAGATCTGGCGGATCCGCCGCCTGTGACGGCCCCAGACCATCAACGCCCAGGCCCACCAGCCGGAACGCCCGGCCGGTGGCCTCCCGCCGCAGCAGCGGTTCGGCGTGGCGCATCAGCTGTCTGGCCCGCTGGGTCGGGTCCGGCAGGCGGGCCTGCCGGGTCAGCAGCCGGAAATCCGGGGTCTTCAGTTTGATCTGCACCACGCTGGCCGACAGATCCGCCCGCTTCAGCCGGGTTTCCACCCGCTCGGCCAGTGCCTGAAGGGTTGCCAGCAGGGCCTCCGGGTCGGACTGATCAACATCATAAGTGGTTTCAGCCGAAATGGATTTGGCCTCGCGGTCAGTGTTGACCGGGCGGTCGTCCTCGCCATGGGCCAGATGCCACAGATGCCGCCCCATCGAGCCAAACCGGGCCTTCAGATCCAGCGGACTGGCGGCCTGAAGATCAGCCACCGTGGGAAACCCCTGTTCGATCAGCTTCCGCTCCAGCGCCGGGCCAACCCCATGGATCGCCCGCACCGGCTGCGGGGCCAGAAAGGCCACCGCCTCAGAACGGCCAACGATGGAAAAGCCGCGCGGCTTATTAAGGTCGCTGGCCATTTTCGCCAGAAATTTACAGTACGACAGCCCGATCGAGACGCTGATCCCCACTTCCTGCTCCACCCGCAGGGCGATGTTGGCCAGCACCTCGGGAATATCATCCCGATGGGCCAGATCCAGATAGGCCTCGTCCAGCGCCACCGGCTGAATCAGATCGGTATATTGCTCAAAAATATGATGGATTTCCGCGCTGACCCGCCGGTATTTCCCATGATCCGGCGGTAAAATCACCGCCTGCGGGCACAGCTCCCGCGCCTTGTACATCGGCATTGCCGACCGGCAGCCGTATTTCCGCGCCAGATAGCAGGCGGTGGACACCACCGACCGGGGGCCGGTGCCCCCGATCAGCAGCGGCTTCTCTTTCAGGGCCGGATTATCCCGTTTCTCAATCGAGGCATAAAAGGAATCACAGTCCACGTGGGCAATGGCCAGCGACCGCAGCTCCGGGTGAGCGAGAACACGGCGGGACCCACAGGCCGGGCATCGGGTTTCCCCGCCTGTTTCCTCACCGGTGTCCCCGCCCTGCCACGCCGTCAGGCACTCCCGGCAGAGGGCGGCCTGTACGCCCCCAGCCTGTGGTAAGACTGTCTGTGACAGGACTGTCTGTGGCTGTGCCCCGGTGCCCACGGTTTTCTCCTGACAGCACGATGCAAATGTGAACAAACCAGAAACATTTTATAGGACTCTTGCCGGACAGGCAATGCAACGCCACACTGGGGCCGTGATGTTCCCCCCAGTATCAGGACTGGCCCAGTCCGCAGGAGTTCCAGCATGTCCGCTCCGTCCGATGTCCTCAGCCCCGGACGCTTCAGCCTTCAGGTTCCGGACGGAGATGACCGGGAACGGCTGGTCTGTGACACCTGCGGCTTCATCAACTATCAGAATCCGAAAATCGTCGTCGGTGCCGTCTGCACCTGGCAGGACCACTATCTGCTGGTGCGGCGGGCGATTGAGCCCCGGATCGGCTACTGGACCATGCCCGCCGGGTATATGGAACTGGGGGAAACCACCGAGGCCGGAGCCGCCCGGGAAGTGTGGGAAGAGGGCTGCGCCCGCGTCACCATCGGGGCGATGATCGGCCTGTTCAGCCTGCCGCGGATCGGGCAGGTCCACATGATTTACCGGGCCGAAATGGACAGCCCCGACCACGCCCCCGGTACGGAAAGTCTGGAAACCAGACTGGTGCGGTGGGAAGAGATCCCGTGGGAGGACCTCGCCTTCCCCACCGTGACCTGGGCCTTACAGGCACACCGGAAATTTCTGGGCCGGAATGATTTCGGCCCGGTCGGTGTGCCGCCGGAAGCCTTATCCGGCGGCGTTTTCCGCTGATCCGGCCCGCCCTTCCGCCTGAAAGAACGCCTCCAGCGCCGGAGGCGTCCACATCGCCACATTCACCCGCATGGCGGTGCGCCAGCCACCGGCCGGACTGAAAACCGGCCCCGGAGCCAGCACAATGTTCCGGGCCAGTGCCCGCCGCGACAGGCTGACAGCGTCGATCCCCTGCGGCAGCAGGGTCCACAGGAACAGACCGGCGGATGGTTCGGTCCATGCCGTCATGCCCAGACGCCGCAGGCTGGCCAGCGTCTCCTCCCGGCAGCGGTCAAGACGGTGCCGGACCCGGTCCATATGGCGGCGATAACTGCCATCGGTCAAAACCGTGTGGAGCAGATTGGCCGACAGCGCCGATCCCCCCATTGAGGTGGCAATCCGCAGATCGGTCAGGGCGGCAATCCAGTCCGGATTGGCGGCAATAAACCCGCAGCGGACCCCGGTGGACAGGGATTTTGACAGGCTGCCGATGCGGATCACCCGGTCCAGACCGTCAAAGGCGGCATAGCGGGGGGAGGGGGACGCCTCAAAGTCGGCAAAAATATCATCTTCGATCACCACCAGACCGTTCTGATCCGCCACTTTCAGGATCCGGTGCACCGTGGCCGCCGCCACCGTCACCCCGGTCGGGTTATGCACCGCCGATGTGGTCAGATAGGCCCGGGGCCGGTGTTCCGTCACCAACGAGGAAAACGCCACCGGATCCGGCCCGGACGGGGTCATCGGCACCGCCACCACCGTCACCCGGTGCGCCCGCAGCAGGGCCAGAAAGTTGAAGTAACAGGGATCATCCACCAGAACCGCCTGCCCCGGGGTCAACAGGAAGCGACAGATCAGATCCAGTGCATGGGTCCCGCTGTCGGTCAGCAGAATCTGGTCGGGGCCAACGCTGACCCCTTGATCGGACAGACGGCGGGCAAACACCGTCCGCAGCGGCAACGGCCCCTGTGCCGGGCTGTACACCCCGGGGGCGGCCTCGGCCCGGGCAATCTGCCGCAGGGCCCGGCGGACCCCGTCGTCCTCAAACCATGGTTCCGGCAGCCAGCCACACCCCGGCAGCAGGGCACCGTTTCTGGTCTGCAATGACTGCCGCAGCATCCACAGCGGATCAATGTCCTGTTCCCGCTCCGGCCCGACCCGGTCAAGCGCCAGCGGAGCCAGCGGGGCAGCCACATAAAACCCGGATCCCGGACGGGAGCGGATCACCCCTTCCGCCACCAGCCGATCATAGGCCTCCACCACCGTCGATTTTGACACCCCGGTCAGATCCGCCATCGCCCGGACAGACGGAATCTTCGCCCCCGGCACCAGAACCCGGCGGTCGATGCGGTCGCGGATTCCCTGCATCACCCGTTCCGTGCGGGATCCATCCGGTTGGGGAAAGGGCAGGACAGCCATGAAGCGTACCCCTCATTGCATCAGTACAGTTTTACAAAACCGTATCAGACCGTGCCTGCCGGAACGACGGTGTTTTTTCTAGGATCATCCCAACGCCCCCTTACAGGACCGGAGCAGAGCGATGACCCGCCCCTTTCACCTGATTGATGTCTTTGGCAGCACCGGATTCGACGGCAATCCGGTGGCGGTGGTGGCCGCCGCCGAGGATCTGGACACCCAGACCATGCAGCAGATCACCCGCTGGATGAACCTGTCGGAAACCACCTTCCTGCTGCCCCCGACCCATCCCGATGCCGATTACCGGGTGCGGATTTTTACCCTGTCGCATGAGCTGCCGTTTGCCGGGCATCCCACCCTTGGCACCTGCCATGCCTGGCTGGAGATGGGCGGAACCCCGAAAACCCCCGGCCTGATCCGGCAGGAATGCGGGGCCGGGCTGATCGATATCCGTCAGCGGGACGGACTGCTGTTCTTTTCCGCCCCGCCGCTGCTGCGCGGTGGGCCGGTGGACGACTCCACGCTGCGGGATATCACCACCCTGCTGCGGATTCCCCGCAGCGCCATTCAGGACTGCCGCTGGATCGACAACGGCCCCGGCTGGGTCGGTGTCCTGCTGGACTCGGCGGACGCGGTGCTCGCCATCAATCCGATCCGGTCCTTTGACCGGCAGATCGACATCGGCCTGATCGGCCCCTATCCCAAAGGCCATGAGACCGCGTTTGAGCTGCGGGCCCTGTTCAGCACCCCCGGCGGCATCCTGATCGAAGACCCGATCACCGGCAGCCTGAATGCCTCCGCCGCCCAGTGGATGTTTGAGACCGGCCGGGTACAGGGAAGCGGCTATCAGGCGGCACAGGGGACCTGTCTGGGCCGCCGGGGCCGGATCAGCATCCGGCGGGGTGAGGATGGATCCCTCTGGGTCGGCGGAAAGACCATCACCCAGATGACCGGCATCCGCCCGTAACCCCACACCCCCGGAGAGCCGCCATGGCCGTTGAGTCCCTCGCCGCCGTTTATGCCACCTACATTTTTGCCTCCGCCAGCCCCGGCCCCAGCGTGATGGCCATCATGGGCACGGCGATGGCGCAGGGCCGACGCCCCGCCCTGACCCTCGCCCTTGGTGTGATCGGAGGATCCATGACCTGGGCCGGGCTGGCCAGTCTGGGGCTGACGGCCCTGCTGGCCACCCATGCCGGGACCCTCTCAGCCGTCAGGATTGCCGGGGGCTGTTATCTGCTGTGGCTGGCGGTCAAGGCGGCCAAAGCCGCCGGACAGACAACCCCGGCAGCGGAACAGGCCGTTGCATCGGCGTCTGCCGGGCTGTGGAAAACCTTCCGGCAGGGCTATCTGATGCATCTGACCAACCCGAAAGCCATCCTGTCCTGGAGTGCCATTCTGTCGCTGGCCCTGAACCCGGAACGGGCCGCCGGGGATCTGCCGCTGATTGTCGGCGGTTGCTGTGGTCTGGGGCTGGTGATTTTCTGCGGGTATGCGGTGGCATTTTCAACGCCGACAGCCGTCCGCCTGTACGGGCGCGCCCGCCGGGGCATTCAGGGGCTTCTGGCGGTTGGTTTCACCACCGCCGGTCTCAGCCTGATTGTCTCGCGCGGATGAGGAGGATCAGGACGCCTGAGCCAGAGAGGCGGCCGGGCGGTCTTCCTTGAGGATGTCTTTCATGCAGCCGATACACTTCCCACACTGCGGGCGGGTGTCATGGGCGCGGAATACCTGCGCGGGCGTGCGGGCCCCACGGTCCCGGGCAGCGCGGACATCACGGCATTTCAGGTCATTGCACAGACAGACGTACATGATCCCTCCCCGACCGGCCTGCTGTTGAATACAGGCTATGGTGGCTAATGCGGATAATAGTGCAATTCATTCGCATCAAGCAAGCCCTGTCAGAGGATCATCCGACAAAAGTCTGCCTGACACCGGCCCGCAGGGTCAGTCCCACGGCCAAGGCCAGAGGAAGTCTAGACGGACCCTTCATTTTTGCAACTCATTTGCAATTGCATTTTCTCCGTGCTAGTATCCCTTCAGCTGTGGGGGCTTTCCCCACGGAATGACAGAAGACTTCCGTCCACCGGACCGGAAAGGGATCTGAACATGGTGATCTGGCGTGGTCTGTCCCCCGCAATGATGGCTGCCCTGCTGGTGGCCGGGGCCAAAAACCGTGATGCGGCAAAGCCGCCTGCAAATCCCCCGCAGGCCGCTCCGTCGCCACCACAGCCGCAGCGCCCGCACTGACCGCCGTTCCGGACTGTTTTTACGGGGGCAGAATCCGGAACAGGGCCTGTGATAGACTGCTGCCATGTCTACGATGGCCCCTTCCTCTCTGCCCGCCCTTTATGCCGGAGTCGGCTGTACGGCCTCCGCCCGGAGCCGTGATGTTCTGGCCCTGCTGGAGGCAGCCCTGCCTGCCACCGGCACCCTGATATCGCTGGCCAGCCTTGACCGCCGGTGCAGACTGCCTGCCCTGACCGAAACAGCGGCCATGCTGACAGTGCCGCTCCTCGGGTTTTCTGAGGAAAGTCTGCGGAGTTTTCCGCAGGCTGCACCGTCAGCCGCCGCCCGGCTGAGCGGTGTACCGTCTGTCGCCGAAGCCGCCGCACTGGCCTCGGCATCGGCCCGGGCCAGACCGGGGCAGACCGCCGTCCTTTGGCTTGCCAAACAGACCGGGGCCGGGTGTACTGTCGCCCTCGCCGTCCTGACGGACATCCCCTGATCCCAGACCTGTCCCGGTTCAGCCAAGAGCAGTGTGGAACCCCCCGACCATGACCATCCACTTTATCGGGGCTGGCCCCGGAGCGCCTGACCTGATCACCGTCCGTGGCCTGCGTCTGATCCAGTCCTGCCCGGTGTGCCTCTATGCCGGATCACTGGTTCCGGCAGAGGTGGTGGCCGCAGCCCCGGCCGGGGCGACGGTGGTGGATACCGCCTCCCTGCATCTGGATGAGATCATTGCGCTGATGGAACAGGCCCATCGGGCCGGGCAGGATGTGGCCCGGGTCCATTCCGGGGACCCGTCGATCTACGGCGCGATCGGGGAACAGATGCAGCGGCTGGACGCGCTGGGCATTCCCTACGACATCGTGCCGGGGGTTCCCGCCTTTGCCGCCGCCGCCGCCACCCTCCAGCGGGAACTGACCCTGCCGGACGTGGCCCAGACGGTGATCCTGACCCGGACCTCCGTCCGCTCCTCTGCCATGCCGGACGGCGAAGACCTCGCCACGCTGGGCCAAAGCCGGGCAACGCTGGCCATCCATCTGTCGATCAACAATCTGGCGGCGGTGGTCCGGGATCTGCTGCCGCACTATGGCGCCGACTGCCCGGTGGCGGTGGTCTACCGGGCGAGCTGGCCGGATGAGAAAGTCATCACCGGCACCCTCTCGACCATCCGCGATCAGGTCAAAGCAGAGGGCGGCGTCACCCGCACCGCGCTGATTCTGGTGGGCCGGGTGCTTGAGGGACGGTCAGACCGCAGCAGCGCCCTGTATGGGCGGGAACACAGTCATCTGTTCCGCCCTGCCGACGCATAAGGCGGGATTTTAGCCCTGTTCCTGCCGGAAAGGCCGGGTCAACAGCCCGTCGATAACCTCCGGCAGGGCCTGACCATGATTCAACAGGGCATCGACCGCCGCGCATAGCGGCATATCAATGCCCCGCTGCCGGGCCAGAGCCGTCACCGCCGCCGCCGTCGCCACCCCTTCCGTCACCGCTTTCCGTTCCGCCAGAATTTCGGCCAGTGCCCGGCCCTGCCCAAGGGCAAAGCCGAGGGAGAAGTTACGGGACTGCATTGATGTCGCGGTCAGCATCAGGTCGCCCATGCCGGACAGGCCCATAAAGGTCTGCGGCTGCCCCCCCAAGGCGATGCCCAGCCGGGTGATTTCCGCCAGCCCCCGGGTCAGCAGGGCCGCCCGGGCGTTGTCCCCCAACCCGGCCCCTTCCAGAATCCCGCAGGCAATCGCCAGAACGTTCTTCACCGCCCCGCCGGTTTCCGCGCCGATCAGATCCGCTGAATGATAGGGCCGGAAGGTGCGGGTCCCCAGAGCCTGCACCAGCTGCTCCGCCACGCCATCCACATCACTGGCGATGGTCACCGCCGTCGGCAGACCTTTGGCCACTTCCGCCGCGAAGGACGGGCCGGACAGACAGGCCAGCGGGGTGCCAGCCGGAAGTTCCGCCCGCACCACATCGGTCATCAATGCGCCGGAGCTGAGTTCAATCCCCTTGGAACACAGGACCGCCGGGCTGCCGGGCCGCCACAGCGGTGCCAGATCGCGGCAGACCGCCCGCAGGAACTGGGCCGGAACCACCAGCAGAACCGCATCGGCCTCGCAGGCGGCGGCAAGATCCGGTGTTGCCACCAAAGCGGGATCCAGCGGGCAGCCGGGCAGGTATTCCCGGTTCAGATGATCGCGGTTGATCTGGTCAACGACAGCGGCATCCCGGGCCCACAGGACCACGTCCCGCCCGGCCCGGACCGCTGTCTGCGCCAGTGCCGTTCCCCATGCCCCGGCCCCGATCACCCCAATCCGCTGCACCCTTGCTCTCCCGCAGGTCAAAACCGGGCGCAGCATTCCTTATTCCCCGTGATTGAGCAAGGCTCCGCGACGGCGGGCACCGCGAAAAGCCAGCAGAAACCCGCCGCCCGCCAACGCCAGATAGAGCAGATTCAGCCCCACCGCCGCCCACAGGTGTCCCCACTGGAACACCCCGTCAAACAGCACCGCCCGCATGCCTTCAAACACATGCGCCGGAGGGAAGGCCAGCGCCAGCGGCTGCAACCAGCCGGGCAGCACCGAGAGCGGATAATAGATCCCCGAAATCGGGGCAAAGGCGAACACCACCACCCAGGCCAGACTTTCCGCCCCCAGCCCGAACCGCAGGATCAGGGCGCAGATGGCAATGCCAAGGCTCCAGCCCGTCACCATCAGGCAGGCAAAGAACACCAGCAGCGGCAGCCCCATGGAAAACACGTTGTAGGAATAAAACGGAATCGCCAGAACCGCCGCCGGAATGATTCCGATCAGGGTCCGCAGCAGGCTCATCGTCATCAGGGCCAGCAGATATTCGGTCGGGCGCAGCGGGCTGACGAACAGATGCCCGAGATTGCGGGCCCACATTTCTTCCAGAAAGGAGACAGACACCCCGAGATTGGCCCGGAACAGCACATCCCACAGCAGCATCGCCGCCAGCAGCGCCCCGGCGGACTGGGCCAGCCATGAGGATTGCGTGGTGAAGAAGGAAGAAATAAACCCCCATAGAATCATCTGCATGGTCGGCCAGTAGGCCATTTCCAGCAGCCGCACCGGCCCGGACTTCAGGGTATAAAGATGGCGCAGACACACCGCCCCGATCCGCCGCAGGCTGATCATGCCTCCACCTCCGCCGCCGTCCGCCTGTCGCGGGCAATATCCAGAAACACCTCTTCCAGCGACTCCCGGCCATAGCGGGACAGCAGATCCGCCGGAGTCCCCTGATCGCGGATCACGCCGTTGCGCATCATCAGCACGGTATCGCACAGGCGCTCGACCTCGGCCATGTTGTGAGAGGCCAGAAAAATCGTTGCGCCGCTGCGGGCCTGATACTGCTCCAGATAGGTGCGGATCCAGTCGCCGGTGTCCGGATCAAGGCTGGCGGTCGGCTCATCGAGAATCAGCAGATCCGGATCATTCAGCAGGGCCTTGGCCAGTGCCACCCGGGTCTTCTGTCCCGCCGACAGCCGCCCGGTCGGGCGGTCGAGCAGCGTGGCAATGTCCAGTTCCTCGGCCAGCCGGGCAATCCGGCCCCGGACATCGCTCAGGGAATACAGATGCGCATAGATCGTCAGGTTCTGGCGGATGGTCAGCCGCCCCGGCAGATCCACATAGGGGCTGGAAAAATTCATACGCGGCAGCACCGCATGACGGTCCGCCAGCATGTCTTTCCCGAAAATGTGAATGCTGCCTGCGGTCGGTTCCAGCACGCCGAGCAGCATCGACAGGGTGGTGGTCTTCCCCGCCCCGTTTCCACCGAGCAAGGCAACGGTTGACCCGGCCGGAACCGAGAAGGTCAGGTCCTCCACCGCCGTGACCGCACCATAGCGTTTGACCAGCCCATGAACGGCAATCGCCGGAGTGTCAGGAAGCGCCGCCATCACATCACCAGATAGGTGCGCATCATTTTGTCCAGAATCCGCCCCTGAAACAGCGAAAAGCCGATCTCCTGACCGATCTCAATCGCCTTTTCATCGTCGCAGCGGGCCAGAATGATCCGGCCCTGCGTACTCCGCTTGATTGCCTCAACCGTCCGGGCCCCAGCCTTGCTCTGTAAGATCATCGGCAGATCATCATCCCACTGTAGCTTGACCATATCCACCCCAAGGCGGCTTGCGTCCACAAACGGCAGGGTCCGCCATGTCAGGCCGTCGATACAGATCCGGTAACCGCGCTGCCGGGTAAAGTCACGGGCAAAGAAAAAGGCCTGAAGGTCGGAGAAAATATCTTCCGGACGCAACTCCAGCACCACAGTCCCATGGCTTCCCGGGGCAATGCTGTCATCGAACTTCAGAAAATCCTCGGACAGGATGGTTGCGACATTCAGGTTCAGGGAGAAACCGGACGCCAGTGTTTTATCATCGCGCCGGGTCAGCATCGCCAGAACCCGGCGGTCCAGCGTCTGGGTCATATGCTGGAACAGCCACGGGTTGGAGGCCAGTTCCACATGCGGAATGAGGGCGGCGCGCAAATCAGAGATCGAGACAAACACTTCGGTAAAGACCGGATCCGGAGCACTGCGCCCGACCACAGCACAGACCGCCTGCCGCCGGATCAGGCTGGACAGATCCGCCCGCATCAACGCCGACTCCACCCGGCTCAGGATCTCCGGTGTCAGACCGGCCCCCTCGCGGTGAATCTCCTTGATATCTCCGGTTGCCCGATGACGGCGGCGCGCCGGGGCCGACACTCCCCGATGTTCCGACACCAGCTTGCGCACCGCCGCAAGAAGATCATCAAAATCCTTATCAAAGGAAAACCAGGTGACAAAGGGATCCGGCCCGTCAGCGGGCGGCGCTGTCTCAACCAGTGGATCCCCGGCAAACAGGAACTTGGACTTCACCAGTGCCGAGCGGATGTTGTCACTGCTGATGCTGTTAAACGTGATGAACAGATCAAAGTTGCGCAGCCAGTAAATCCGCACCCCTTCCCGCTGGATCAGCCCCTGAAAATGGGACTCCACAGCCCGCAGCGCGTGTTCCGGACGCATCTTCGGGTCCAGCTTTGACAGATGCACCTGCGCCGCCGCCCGGCCCTTGGTCTGACTGGCCGACAGCTTGAGATCGGACAGCAGCCGCTTTTCTTGGGCCGCGCCCTGAGGATGTTCGGGTTGACGCTGTACCATCGGTCAGTGACCTCCTGTCCCGGATGGGGTCACCGGAGCCCGGGCCGCCCGCCCCCGCCGGGGCGGAGAGGCAAATTCCTGCACCGCATCCAAAGCCTGCGGATGCGGGCACTGATGCCGGGTGGCGTTGTCCACCGCGTTGCGCCAGCGCACAAAATCCCGCAGGGACACCCCGGCCAGCTGCGGCTGGGTGTTGATGCTGACCGTCCCCAGAATCGCATCCATGAACCGGCCCTGGAAGGTGTAAATCCCATGGGTCAGGCCCCAGGTGATGGCCAGTTCGGTATCGCAACGGGTCAGGATCACCCGGTCCCCGCCAAGGGCCTCGACGATATCCCCCAGCTCATCGCCCGAGCCGGGATGCCCGGGGGCTGCCAGGTCGGACGCCCACTGGATCTTGACGAAATCCGGATCCAGCTGACGCATGTCCAGCGCCCCAAGCATCGCCGGGGTCAGGCTGTCGATCAGAATGGCGTCTCCGTCCGCCCGCAGCTGATCCCGGACTTTCAGGAATTTTGCCAGATTGGTGAAGACGTCGATCAGCTGCACTTCCAGCACCACCGGCTTGGGGCCCAGCACCTGACGCAACACCTGATATTCGCGGGTCTCCACTGTCTCCAGATTCAGGTTCAGGCTGATCCGCTTCGGGGCCTGTACCACCTCGGCCCGGGGCAGGCCGGTCAGGACCAGACGGTCAAGACTGCGGGAAAAATCCTGAAACAGCCAGCGGGCGGAAAACAGATCGGTCTCCGGAGCCACCGCCTTCCGCAGATCCGCCATCGAGGTATAAATTTCCTCAAACAGGATCACCGCCTTCCGGTCCATCACCCGGACACAGGGCTGGCGGCGCAGGTGATGGCGGATATTGATTTTCCCCAACCCCTCCAGCAGCCCGCTCAGTTTCTCCGGCGTCAGATCCTGTGCATGCGGCGGTGCTTTCAGCAGGTCGCGGCGGCGCTTCTCGGCGTCGGCCAGAAGCCCCTTGATCACCTGACGCAATTCGTCCAGATCCACCTCGAAGGCATACCAGGTGACGAAGGGATCAAACCCGTCCTCGTCATCGGCATCAGACCATGTCAGCGGATCGTGGCTGAACAGCGACTTGATCCGCTGGATCATCCGGTCGATCTCATCTTCCGGCATGTCGCGGCCGATAATCATGATATCGCCGTTGGACATGGAAAAGACCCGCAGCCCGGCATCGGATTCCATCGGGGCAAACAGCCGGGCGGCGATCCGCAGATACTGGGGCGGGCGATGGGCAGGCATCAGCTGTGACAGATGCAGATGCACGGCGGTCCGGCCCGACGGGGTCTTCGCACCACGTTCAACCAGATCAATCAGTTCGCGCTCGGCGTGTGTAGGATCACGGTACAACACGATGGACAGCCTTGTCTGGGGACAGCCTTGTCTGGACTCCGGGGACCGGAAACTCTGGTGGCCGCTGCGGATCATCCCGTCCGGCGGCCAGCCCCGACTGTAAAACGAACCCCCACCCCGAAGCGAGGGAAAACAAACATAACAAAGCCCTTGGCAGGCCATAGCAAGCGGTGCTGACCGTGGTTTTCCTGTGAGCGGGGTTTTCCTGTGAGCGGGGTTTTCCTGTGAGCGGGGTTTTCCTGTGAGCGGGGTTTTCCTGTGAGCGGGGTTTTCCTGCGGGCGGGGTTTTCCTGCGGGACGGAACAATGCTAAGAACGGAAGCGAAGAACGGAGACCGGGCACCGGAAAAATCCGGACCGTCCGCCTGCCGCCATCCGCCACACCATGGAATTTCCTGATGTCCGAACGTCATTCCCGTCTGGCCGCCCATGTTTCCGCCCTTGGCTCCGCCACCGTCCTGTGTCTTGGCGACATCATGCTGGACCGTTTCGTCAGCGGAAGTGTTGACCGGATTTCGCCGGAAGCCCCGATTCCGGTGCTGCGGGTGCTGCGGGAAACCAGCATGCTGGGCGGGGCGGGCAATGTTGTCCGCAATCTGGTCGGCCTGAAAGCCCGCGCCCTGTTCCTGTCCACGGTCGGGGATGATACCGCCGGGCGGGAAATCGCCGATATGCTGGGAAACCTGCCGCTGGTCACCCCGATGCTGGAGGTTGAGACCGCCCGCCAGACCGGCATCAAAATCCGCTATCTGGCCGGAAGCCAGCAGCTGCTGCGGGCTGACCGCGAAACGGTGCTGGATATCGCCCCGGAACGGGCAGCCTCGCTGTTGGCCGGGATTGCCGCCCATATCACCCAATGTCAGGCGATGATCCTGTCGGATTACGGCAAGGGCGTGCTGACCAACGACGTGATCCGCTCCAGCATTGATCTGGCCAATGCCGCCGGGCTGCCGGTGGTGGTTGACCCCAAGGGCCGGGACTATTCCATTTACCGGGGGGCCACGGTGGTGACCCCCAACCGCAAGGAACTGCACGAGGCCACCGGCCTGCCGACCCAGACCGATGCCGACGTGATCACCGCCGCCCGGCACCTGATCGACACCTGCGGCATCACCAATGTGCTGGCCACCCGCAGTCAGGACGGGATGACACTGGTGCAGTCCGATGGCACGGTCACCCATCTGCCGGCAGAAGCGCGGGAAGTATTCGATGTCTCCGGGGCCGGGGATACCGTGGTTGCCACCCTTGCCGCCGCACTGGCCTGCGGTGCGCCGCTGGCGGAAGCCGCGGAAGTGTCCAACATCGCCGCCGGGATTGTTGTCGGCAAGGTCGGCACCGCTGCCGTCACCGCCCATGAGGTGATTGAGACCCTGCACCATCAGGACCTTGAAAGCAGCGATGCCAAGATCCTCGACCGCAACCGGGCCGCCGAACAGGCGGAACTGTGGCGGCGGCGCGGCCAGACGGTCGGCTTCACCAACGGCTGTTTTGACCTGCTGCATCCCGGCCATCTGGCCCTGCTGCGGCAGGCCCGCAGCGCCTGCGACCGGCTGGTGGTCGGCCTGAACAGCGATGCCTCGGTCAAGCGCCTGAAGGGGGAAACCCGCCCGGTCCAGACCGAAGCCGCCCGCGCCGCCGTTCTTGCCGCCCTACAGATGGTGGATGCGGTCGTCGTCTTCGGCGAAGACACCCCTTATGACCTGATCTGCACCCTGCGTCCGGATGTTCTGGTCAAAGGGGCCGATTACACGGTGGAAACCGTGGTCGGGGCTGATGTGGTGATGGGCTATGGCGGGCGGGTCGTCCTCGCCCAGCTGGAACCCGGCCAGTCCACCACCAACACCATCCGCCGGATGAACGGGCAGGGATAAAACCGGTTCCCACTTCTTCCTGCTGGCCGTGAAACAACAAAAAGCCTGCCCGGTCGAAAGACCTGGACAGGCTTTTTTGTAAGGAGTCCCCGGCAGAAACCGGACCTCCCGATGATCGCAGGGCTTACTTGGGTGCCAGCACCATGATCATCTGACGGCCTTCCATCTTCGGAAGCTGTTCGACCTTCACCAGATCAAGAGTTTCCTCCTTCACCCGGTTCAGGACATCCATCCCCAGATTCTGGTGGGCCAGTTCGCGGCCACGGAAGCGCAGGGTCACCTTCACCTTGTCGCCTTCTTCGATGAAACGCTTCAGGGCACGCATTTTGACCTGATAGTCGTTGTCATCAATGTTGGGACGCAGCTTGATTTCCTTGACCTCGATGACCTTGGTCTTCTTCCGCTGCTCGGCCTTGCGCTTCTGGTTCTCGTACTTGAACTTACCATAGTCGAGAATCTTGCACACCGGCGGCTCGGCATTGGGGGAGATCTCGACGAGGTCGAGACCTGCCGTATCTGCCATTTCCTGAGCTTCGCGGATATGCACCACGCCCACCTGTTCGCCATCCTGATCAATCAGGCGAACCATCTGGGCGGTGATCATGTCGTTGACGCGCGGTCCATCCTTGGACGGCGGCGTCTGCATCGGCGGCCTAGCTATGAAACCCTCTCCATAAATTCGGGTTGTAGTCAGGAGAGCGGATCCGGCGACAGTCGCCTTCCGGCGAGACTGTGACCAGATCTGAGTGCGTCACTCTCCCTCGGAAGATTGTCGTAGGGGCCCGCGCCCCCGGTTATTCAGGAAGCAGGAAGGGTGCCGGGTCAGAGACCCGGCACCTTCGCTTCTTCCATAAGTTTAGCGACAGCGTCAGTCAGCGCAAGCACTTCTTGGGCATCACCGCCCAAACGGCGCAGAGCGACCTTGCCTTCTTCGGCCTCACGCTTGCCGACAACCGCGATAACCGGCACTTTTTTGTGCGAGTGTTCACGGACCTTATAGTTAATTTTTTCGTTGCGGGTATCGACTTCCACCCGCAGACCGGCCTTGCGCAGGGTCGCGGCAACGGTGTGGGCATAGTCATCGCCGTCCGAGGTGATGGTGGTGACCACCACCTGAGTCGGTGCCAGCCACAGCGGGAACTTCCCGGCGAAGTTTTCGATCAGGATGCCGATGAAGCGCTCGAACGACCCGAGAATCGCCCGGTGCAGCATCACCGGACGGTGACGGTTGCCATCTTCCCCGACATAGTCGGCGTCCAGACGGTCCGGCAGCACATAGTCCACCTGAAGGGTTCCGCACTGCCAGTCACGGCCGATGGCATCGCGCAGCACGAATTCCAGCTTCGGGCCGTAGAAGGCCCCTTCGCCCGGATTCGGCGAGGTTTCAATACCGGCGGCAGCGGTGGCGCGCTTCAGGGCTTCCTCGGCGCGGTCCCACACGTCATCAGACCCGGCACGGTTTTCCGGCCGGTCAGAGAACTTCACCTTGATCTCAGAGAAGCCGAAGTCGGCATAGACGCTGCGCAGCAGGTCACAGAACGCCTTCGTTTCGCTTTCGATCTGGTCATCGGTACAGAAGATGTGGGCATCGTCCTGCGTGAAGGCACGGACGCGCATCAGGCCGTGCAGCGCCCCGGAGGCCTCGTTACGGTGACAGGCACCGAACTCAGCCATGCGCAGCGGCAGATCCCGGTAGGACTTGATGCCCTGCTTGAAGATCTGGATGTGGCACGGACAGTTCATCGGCTTCACAGCCAGCGTCTTATCTTCCGAGCCGGTGACAAACATGTTGTCCCGGTAGTTGGCCCAGTGCCCGGACAGCTCCCACAGGTGGCTGTCCACCAGCTGCGGGGTGTTCACTTCCAGATAGCCTGCGGCTTCCAGACGGTTGCGCATATAGGTCCGCAGGGTACGGTACACCGCCCAGCCCTTGGGATGCCAGAACACCGCGCCCTGCGCCTCGAGCTGGAAGTGGAACAGGTCCATTTCCTTGCCCAGACGGCGGTGGTCGCGCTTTTCCGCCTCTTCCAGCATGTGCAGGTAGTCATCAAGCTGCTTCTGGTTGGCCCAGGCGGTGCCGTAGATCCGCTGGAGCACAGCGTTCTTGGCGTCGCCGCGCCAGTAGGCCCCGGCCACCTTGGTCAGCTTGAAGGCCTTGCCCAGCTTGTCGGTGGACGGCAGATGCGGGCCACGGCACAGGTCTTTCCAGTCGCCCTGACGGTAAACCGTGATGGTCTCCGTACCCGGCAGATCGCGGATGATCTCGGCCTTGTACTTTTCGCCGATGCCTTCGAAGTGGGCAATCGCCTCGGTGCGGTCCCACACCTCGCGGACGATCTCCAGCTTGCGGTCGACGATGTCGCGCATCCGTGCCTCGATCTTTTCCAGATCGTCGGTGGAAAACGGCTCATCGCGGGCAAAGTCGTAATAAAAGCCATTTTCGATGGACGGGCCGATGGTGACCTGCGTGCCCGGATACAGTTCCTGCACTGCCTGCGCCATGATGTGCGCGGCGTCATGGCGCAGCAGCTCCAGCGCGGATTCGTCCTTGGCAGTGACGATCGACACCTTGGCATCGCGGTCAATCACCCGGGTCAGGTCCCACATGTCGCCGTCGACAAACACCGCCAGCGCGGCCTTGCCGAGGCTGGTGCTGATGTTTTTGGCGATCTCAAGACCGGAAACCGGGCCTTCGAAGGAGCGGACACTGCCGTCGGGCAGGGTAATGGCAACCATGATTTTCTTTCTCTGTGATGGGCGCCGGTCAGTCGGACCGAGGAGGCATGACGGGGCGCGGGGTTCAGGTCTGGCGGTGCCCCCACCGGTGAAAACCGGCCGGGCAGAACCGCAGGGACAGAAATTCCGGGACGTGCTGGGCGCGGGTCAGCAGACGGTCACGCCAGAGGCCGCATCAGGCGACACAGAACCCGGTGCCCATAGTTCGCGCCGCCACACCGCCAATGCGGGTGGACAGGGGCAGGCCGATCAGGCCGGAGCGAACAGACGAGGGGGACACGGGATCCATTCCATACAGGAAAAACAGAGGCCCACACCTTACCGCACTGCAATCTCCACCGCAACCGGTGTCAGACTGCGTCTGACACACGGCAGCCAGAACCGGTACAGGGGCAGGGCAGGGCCAGAAACGGGGAACAGAAACGGGAGATCATGCCCCGTCTCCGCCCCCCATCTCCGGATCAGGCAAAATCAGGCCGGAACCCCGGCGGAGGTGGAATGCTGGAAGTGCAGCACCTCGCCCGGGAACACCAGCGAATAGCAGGCGTGCGCCGCCTGCGCCGCCTCGGCAAAGCCGGTCAGGATCAGCTTCAGCTTGTGCGGATAGTGGCAGACGTCGCCCATGGCAAAGATCCCCGGCACATTGGTCGCCCCGGTGGTCGGATCAATGGTGATGGTGCTGCGTTCCATCGCCAGACCCCACCCGGCGATCGGGCCGAGGTCGGTCGCCAGCCCGAAGAACGGCAGCAGCACATCGGCGTCCAGCACCCGGGTGCCGCCGTCCAGATCCGCCACTTCCACCCCGGTCAGCACCCCTCCGGTCAACACACCATTATCGCCGTGCAGGGCGGACAGCTGATAGGGCACCACCAGCTCGATCTTCCCGGCATCGGCCAGTTCCTGAAGGCGGGCGGCACTTTCCGGCGCACAGCGGAATTTGGCACGGCGGTGAACCACCTGCACGCTGGCCGCCACCTCGGACAGGGAAATCGCCCAGTCAACGGCGGAATCCCCGCCCCCGGCGATCACCACCTTCTTGCCCCGGTACTCTTCCCGCCGGGTGACGTAGTAGAACACCGAGGTGCCTTCATAGGCCTCCAGCCCCTTCAGCGGCGGGCGGTTGGGACCAAAGGCCCCGGCCCCGGCGGCAATCATCACCACCGCCGCCTCGATCACCGTGCCCTTGCTGGTCTCGGCCCGCCAACGGCCATCTTCGGTGCGGGTCAGGCCAATCACCTGCTGCCCGAGATGGTACACCGGAGCGAACGGCTCCACCTGCTGGCTGAGCTTATCAATCAGATCCCCCGCCAGAACCGAAGGATGCGCCGGAATGTCAAAGATCGGCTTTTCCGGATACAGGGCGGCACACTGGCCGCCGATGTTGTCGAGCACATCGACCACATGGCATTTGATCCGGAGCATCCCGCACTGAAACACGGTGAACAGGCCAACCGGACCCGCACCGATCACCAGAGCATCGGTGCGATGAATCGCATCAGTCATCTTCAGGGTTTCCTGATAAAAAGCGGACCATAAGATTGGGCCGCAGAGTGAACCCGTGACCGCAGCGGATCAAGCCTTATCCTGCGGTTTGGCTCCTCCTCCCCCACAGGAACAATTGCGGGACAACCGCCAGTCGCGGTACATAACACAGCATGATGAACGATCTGATGACCCTGCCCCTTGCCGACGAAAACGCCACCTGCCGACTGGGGCAGGCGCTGGCCGCTGTACTGCGCCCCGGCGACGTCCTGCTGCTGGACGGCGACCTCGGCACCGGCAAGTCCACCCTCAGCCGGGCGTTGATCCGCGCCGCCCTCGGCAGCCCGGACGAAGAGGTCCCCAGCCCGACCTTCACGCTGGTGCAGACCTACGACGGGGACTCCGCCACCTACTGGCACTTTGATCTGTACCGGCTGGAACGGCCTGACGACGCGCTGGAACTGGGGATTGAGGACGCCTTCGCCGACGGCATTTCCCTGATCGAATGGCCGCAGCGACTGGGGCCGTGGGCCCCGCGCCGGGCCCTGACCCTGTCGCTGACCCATGCCGAAACCGGCGGACGCGTGGCCACCCTGCGCGGTGAGGCCCTCTGGGCCGGACGTCTGAGCCCGCTGAAAGACGCGCCATGACCATTCCGGAGTCAAAACAGGACCGCGCCGCCCGCCGCGCCGCCTTCCTTGCCGCCTGCGGCCGGGATCCCGCTTCGGCCGTGTTCGTGGCCGGGGATGCCTCTCCCCGGACCTATTACCGGGTGACGGCGGCAGACCGGACAGTCATCGTCATGGATGATCCGCCACCGGGAGAAATCCCCGCCTTCGTCACCCTTGGCCGGTTCCTTGCCGCGCAGGGGCTCAGCGTTCCGGCGGTGCTGGCCGAAGACCGGGCCAACGGCTTCCTGCTGCTGGAAGACTTCGGTGATGCCTCTTACGGGCGGATGCTGACGGCCGATCCGGCACAGGCCGGGCCATTGTATGCGCTGGCCACCGATGCCCTGTGCCACCTGCATGACCGGCTGGATGCCTCAGCGGATCCGCTGCCGGAGGTGCCGCCCTACGATCAGGACTTCCTGAGCTTTGAGGTCTCGCTGTTCTGCGACTGGTTCCTGCCCGCCGTCGGCCAGCCCCTGAGTGCCCCCGACCGTCAGGCCTTTCTGGATCTGTGGACGCCGCTGTTCCGGCATCTGGAGGCCGGGCCGCAGACACTGGTGCTGCGGGATTTCCATGTTGATAACCTGATGGTTCTGGCCGGGCGGGACGGCACCGACGCCTGCGGTTTTCTGGACTTCCAGAGTGCCCGCCGTGGCCCGCTGCCCTATGACCTGATGAGCCTGATGGAAGATGCCCGCCGCGACATCGACCCCGCCCTGCGGCAGGCGATGCAGGACCGCTATCTGGCGGCCCGCCCGACAGTGGAAGCCGACACCTTCCGGCGGGACTGGGCCATCTGTGCCGCCCAGCGCCACACCAAGGTGATCGGCGGTTTCGTCCGTACCTGGCAGCGCGATGGCAAGCCCCATTACCTCGGGCATCTGCCCCGGGTGTGGGAACTGCTTGACCGCGCCCTATCCCATCCTGATCTTATGGATATCCGGGCATGGTTTGATGACCATGCCCCGACCGCCCTGCGACAAAGGAAGCTGCAATGACCGTGCTGCCCAAGCGGGCGATGGTGCTGGCTGCCGGCCTCGGCACCCGCATGCGTCCGATTACCGACCATACCCCCAAGCCGCTGATTTCCGTCGGCGGGAAAACCATGCTCGACCGGGTGCTGGATCACCTGCTGGCGGCAGGCGTCAAGGATGTGGTGGTCAACGTCCACCACCACCCGGGTAAAATCCGCAGCCATCTGGCCCAGCGCCGGGGCGGGCCGTCGACCACCATTTCCGACGAGACCGAACGCCTGCTGGAAACCGGGGGCGGCGTCCGCAATGCCCTGCCGCTGCTGGGGCCGAATCCATTCTTTGTCGCCAATGCCGACATCATCTGGCTGGAAGCCGCCCGCCCGGCGCTGGAACGGCTGGGCCGTCACTGGCGGCCGGACCGGATGGATGCCCTGCTGCTGGTCAAGCGCACCGCCGATGCCTGGGGGTACGACGGGCTGGGGGATTTCTTCATGGATGGCACCGGCGTGCTGCGCCGCCGGGGGGAAGGCGAGGTGGCCCCCTATATTTACGCAGGCGTTATGATCCTGAAGCCGGATGCCATGATCGGCACCCCGGACGGTCCGTTCTCGCTGAACGTGGTGTTTGACCGGCTTCTGGCCGGGAACCGCCTGTACGGCGTCGCCCATGATGGCCCGTGGTTCCATGTCGGCACCCCGGACTCGATCGTGCCGACCGAGCGGCGGATCAAAGCCCTGCTCAGCGGTGTGGATGACCCGCTGGCTGACCTCTCCGGCCCCGGGCTGCCCTGAACGGCAGCCCCAAGGCTTTCCCTGAACCGAACCGCAGGAAAGGATCCGGCTGATGTCGCCCTCCGTCTGGACCATCCCGGCCCGCCTGCCGTTCGTGGACACACTGGCGGCGGGATTGCTGGAAGAGTCCGCCGCCGCCCCGGACCGGCTGGCCCGGCAGATCATTCTGCTGCCGACCCGCCGCGCCCGGCGCACCCTGCGCGAGGCCTTCCTGCGCCAGTCGCAGGGGCGGGCCCTGTTGCTGCCCCGGCTGCTGACCGTCTCCGATCTGGATGACGAAGGCGGCCTGAGCGGCCTCGGGGGGGAAACCGGGGCGGACATCCCGCCGGAGAGTCCGCCGCTGCGGCGGCAGGTGCTGCTGACCCGGCTGATTCTGGCCGCCCCCGGTGCCGGAAAGGCCCAGACCGCCGATCAGGCCGCGCTGCTGGCGGCAGAACTGGGACGGCTGCTCGATCAGGTCCAGACTGAGGGGCTTGGCTTTGAGGGCCTTGCCGCCCTTGTCCCCGACAGCTATGCCGAACACTGGCAGATCACCCTCGACTTCCTGAAAATCCTGACCACGGTCTGGCCGCAGGTGCTGGCGGCGGAAGGCTGCCTTGACCCGGCTGACCGCCGCAACCGGCTGCTGCGGGCACAGGCGGACCTGTGGCAGGCCCACCCCCCCGGACCGGTGCTGGCAGCCGGGCTGACCGGCTCGGTTCCGGCTGCCGCTGAGCTGCTGGCCGTCGTCGCCCGCCTGCCGGAAGGCCGGGTGGTTCTGCCCGGCCTCGACCGCAGTCTGGAAGACGAAAGCTGGGCGGCACTGGGCGAGACCCACCCCCAGTATACCCTGAAGCGCCTGCTGGACCGGCTGGGGCTGTCACGCGATCAGGTCGCCGACTGGCCGGTCCCGGAGTCCACCCTGCTCGGCACCGTCGCCCCGGTGGAGCGCGAAACCCTGATCAGCGAAACCCTCCGCCCGGCGGAAACCACCCACCGCTGGCGGCGGCTGGCCGAAACCGGCCTGTCTGCCGACGCGGTCAGCGGGCTGGAACGCCTCGATTGCCCGGCCCCCCGCGAAGAGGCTCTGGCGATTGCCCTGCGCATGCGGGCGGTGCTGGAAACCCCGGGCCGCACCTGCGCGCTGGTCACCCCGGACCGTGATCTCGGCCGCCGTGTCGCCGCGGAGCTGGGCCGCTGGGGCATCACCGTCGATGATTCCGCCGGTCAGCCGCTGACGGTGTCACCGCCGGGGGCCTTCCTGCGGTTGACCGCTGCCATGGTCGAGACCGGATTTTCCCCGGTCCCCCTGCTGGCGGTGCTGAAGCACCCGCTCTGTTCCGCCGGTCTTGACGCCGCCGTGTTCCGCGATGCGGTGCGGCGGCTGGAACTGGCGGTCCTGCGCGGGGTCCGGCCTGCCCCCGGTCTGCCGGGCCTGCGGCAGGCCCTACTGGAAAAAGGGGCCGAACCTGACGGCCTTGATCCGCTGCTGACCGCGCTGGAACAGTGCTGCACGACCTTTGCCAGCCTGATGGGCCGGCCCTCCGCCCCGCTGGCGGACCTGCTGGAAGCCCATATGGTGATGGCCGAAGCCCTTGCCGCCACACCGGGCCGCCCCGGCCCCCTGTGGCTGTGGGCCGAACAGGCCGGGGAAGAAGCCGCCGCCTTTATCCGCGAACTGGCGGAAACCGCCGGGGCGCTGGGCGATATCCCGCCGTCGGCCTATCCCGGGCTGCTCCAGACCCTGATGCTCGGGCGCGGCGTACGCAGTGAATTCGGCAGCCATCCGCGCCTGAGCATTCTCGGGCCGATGGAATCCCGCCTTTATCAGGCCGATGTGATGATTCTCGGCGGCCTGAATGACGATATCTGGCCGCCCGCCCCCTCCGCCGACCCGTGGATGAGCCGCCCGATGCGCACCGATTTCGGCCTGCCGCTGCCGGAACAGAAGATCGGCCACGCCGCCCATGACTTTGCCATGGCCTTCTGCGCGCCGCAGGTCCTGCTGACCCGCTCCGCCAAGGTGGACGGAACCCCGACGGTTCCCTCCCGCTGGCTGCTGCGGCTGGATACCGTCCTCAGCGCCGCCGGGATCAGTCTGCCTGCCCCGGCAGAGTCATGGCTGGGCTGGGCCCAGACGCTGGATCTGCCGGACCGCCTGATTCCGCCGCAACGGCCATCACCCCGCCCGCCGGTGTCGGCCCGGCCCCGCCGCCTGTCCGTCACCCGGGTGGAAACCTGGATGCGCGACCCCTATGCCATCTATGCCCGCTTCATCCTCGGGCTACAGGCCCTTGATCCGCTGGAGGCCGAACCCGGCCCGGCCGATTACGGCATGCTGGTCCACAAGGCGCTGGAACTGTTCCTGACCGCCCACCCGCAGGACCTGCCCGCTGATCCGCTCGGCAGCCTGCTGGCCTGCGGACGGCAGGCCTTTGCCGACTATCTGGACCGCCCGGCGGTCTGGGCTTTCTGGTGGCCGCGCTTTGAACGGCTGGCGGCATGGGTGGTGGCGATGGAGCAGGACCGCCGCCCGACCGTCGACCGCAGCCTGTGCGAAATCAAGGGCGAGCTGAACATCGGCACCTTCACCGTCACCGCCACCGCCGACCGGGTGGACCGCCACCGCGACGGAACCCTGTCGATCATCGACTACAAGACCGGCAGCCCGCCGACCCAGAAGGAGATTGCCGCCGGATACGCGCCGCAGTTGCCGCTGGAAGCCCTGATTGCCCGCAGCGGGGGATTCGAGACGCTGGGGGCCGCCCCGGTGAAAGATCTGCTGTTCTGGCACGTCAACGGATCCCGCGACGGCGGCACCCAGAAATCCGCCTGTGGCAAGGACAGCACCGCCGATACCCTCGCCGATGAGGCCATGGAAGGGCTGCGGGGGCTGGTGATGGCCTTCGATCACCCGGAAACCCCCTATGAGCCGCGCCCCCACCCGGATTACGCCCCCCGGTATTCGGATTATCAGCATCTGGCCCGGGTCAAGGAATGGGCCAGCGGCGAAGGGGAGGACGGCGGATGAGTGAGATCCTGCGGCAGGCCACCGACCGCCAGCGTCTGGCGGCTGATCCTCTGGCCTCGGTGTGGGTCGGGGCCAATGCCGGAACCGGTAAAACCAAGGTGCTGACCGACCGGGTGCTGAACCTGCTGCTGAGCGGCACCCGCCCGGAAAAGGTCCTGTGCCTGACCTTCACCAAAGCGGCCGCCGCTGAAATGGCCAACCGGCTGGCGCGGCGGCTGTCAGACTGGGCAGTCGCCAGTGACGAGGCCCTGACCAAGGACCTGACCGCCCTGCGTGGACAGATCCCGGATGCCGCCACCCTGCGCACCGCCCGACGGCTGTTTGCCGGGGTGCTGGATGTTCCCGGCGGCATGAAGATCCAGACCATCCACAGCTTCTGTCAGGCACTGCTGGGGCGGTTCCCGCTGGAAGCCGGGATTTCCCCCCACTTCACCCTGATTGAGGAACGCGATTCCGCCGACCTGATGCGGCAGGTGCGGGAACAGGTGCTGATTGATGCCCGGCTGGGCAGCGACACCCGGCTGTCGGACGCCCTGACCGTCGTCACCCGCCATGTGCAGGAAGACAGTTTCTCCGCCCTGATGCTGGCAGTCTCACAGGCACGGGGCAAACTCCGCCGGGTGCTGGCGGATGGTCTTGATACCGCCATCGACCGGCTGCGGCAGGCGCTGGAGCTGGACCCCGGCGTCACCCCGTCCGGCCTGATTGCCGCTGCCTGCCAGCCGCCCCGGCTGGATGAGGACACCGCCCGCAGTCTGGCGCAGGCGCTGGGGCAGGGGGGGAAAAGCGATCAGGAACTGGCCGGGGTGCTGGCCGCCTGGCTGGCCCTGCCGCCGGAGCAGCGGGCAGGGCAGTGGGACCGCTACGTCAGCGTCTATCTGACCAAGGAAAAAGAACCGAAATCCCAGACCCGGTTTCCCTCCAAAGCGGTCAAGGATGCCTATCCCCATCTGCTGACCTTCCTCGATGCGGAAACGGAACGGGTTTACCGGGTCGAGCAACAGGCCAAGGCGGCGGTCTGTCTGGAAGCCACCGGGGCGCTGCTGGTGCTGGCCGATGCCATTCTTGGCCGGTACGAGCGGGCCAAGGCCGCCACCGGGCGGATGGATTTTGACGACCTGATCCTGACCGCCCGCCGCCTGCTGTCCCGCGCCGATGCGGCGGCGTGGGTGCTGTTCAAGCTGGATGGCGGCCTCGACCACCTGATGATCGACGAGGCGCAGGACACCAGCCCGGATCAATGGGCGGTGGTGCGGGCACTGGTCGCCGAATTCTTCGCCGGGGAAGGCCAGCACCCGGATCAGCCACCGCGCACGGTGTTTGCGGTCGGGGACCGGAAACAGTCGATCTATTCCTTTCAGGGCGCCAGCCCGCAGGAATTTGAGATCAGCCGTCAGCGGTTCTCCGGGGCGGCAGCGGCGATTGAGCGCCGGTTTGAGGATGTGGCGCTGGAAGTGTCCTTCCGTTCTGTGCCTGCGGTGCTGGATCTGGTTGACAGCGTGTTCCGCCGGGACGGGGCCGGGGATGGGGTGATCGGGGCGGAGGGCATCGCCCACCTGCCGTTCCGCACCGGGCAGGCCGGGGTGGTTGAACTGTGGTCCCCGCTTCAGCCGACCGCCGCCGAACCGGCCCAGCCGTGGAAACCGCCGGTGGAGCGGATCCGGGTCGAAAGTGCCCAGAACCGGCTGGCCCGGCTGGTTGCCGCCCGCATTGAAGCGATGATCCGCGATCAGGAGCGGCTGGACAGCCGCGACCGCCCGATCCGCCCCGGCGACATTCTGATTCTGGTCCGCCGCCGCAACGGTTTTGTCGACAGTCTGGTCCGTTCCCTGAAAGAACGCGGCGTTCCGGTCGCCGGGGTTGACCGCATGGTGCTGACCGAACAGCTGGTGGTACAGGATCTGCTGGCACTGGCGCAGGTGCTGCTGCTGCCGGAAGATGACCTGACCCTTGCCACCGTGCTGAAAGGCCCGCTGTTCTCCCTTAGTGAAGACGACCTGTTCACGATCGCCCATGACCGCCGCCGGGGTGTCACCCTGTGGCGGGCCCTGCGGGAACAGGCCGATCACGGCGGAGTGTTCCGTACCGCCTATCAGGCGCTGCGGCAGTTGATGGAAAAGGCCGACTTCCTGCCGCCGCACGAGCTGTTTTCCCACGTTCTGGGGCCGTTGCAGGGGCGGAAGAAACTGCTGGCCCGGCTGGGGCCGGACGCCGCCGACCCGCTGGATGAATTCATCGGCCTGACACTGGCCTATGACCGCAGCCACCCGCCGACCCTTCAGGGATTCCTGCACTGGCTGAGTGCCGATGACCAGCAGCTGAAGCGCGATCTGGAAGAAGGCGGCAATGCCGTCCGGGTGATGACCGTCCACGGATCCAAAGGACTTCAGGCCCCGGTGGTGTTCCTGCCGGACACCTGTCAGGTGCCGAAAAACAGCGAAACCCTGCTGTGGCAGGATCAGGATGAAGACCGCGCCCTGTTGGTCTGGCCGCCGCGCGCCGAATTCCGGGCCCCGCTGGCCCAGGCCCTGCACGACGACAACGGGCGTCGGCAGATGCAGGAATACCGCCGCCTGCTGTATGTGGCCCTGACCCGGGCCGAAGACCGCCTGTATGTCTGCGGCTGGGATAACCGGACCCGCCGCAGCCCGGACTGCTGGCACGATCTGGTGTCCGCCGCCATGGCCGATCTGGGGCGGGAGGTGGACGACCCGCTGGTCACCCGTCTGGCCGGGGAGGATCCGGTCACCGTCTGGCGGCACACCTCAGCCCAGACCGAACCGGCACGCCCGGACCGGATTCTTGGCACCCACCGGCAGGATGCGACCGCTCTGCCGGGCTGGATTGCCTCGCCGCCTGCAAAAGAACCGACCCCATCCCGGCCGCTGGCTCCGTCCCGCCCGGTTCTGGTCGATCCGCCGGTGCGTTCGCCACTGGCCGGGGATGAGGACGGCGACAGCCACCGCTTCCAGCGGGGCCGCCTGATCCACACCCTGCTCCAGATTCTGCCGGACCTGCCGGAGCCCCAGCGGGACGCGGCCGCCAGCCGCTATCTGGCCCGCCCGGTGTGGGATCTGCCCGCTGACCGGCAGGAGCAGTTCCGGGCTGAGACCATGGCGGTCCTGACCCACCCCGATTTTGCCGACCTGTTCGGCCCGGGATCGCTGGCCGAAGTGCCGCTGACCGGGGTGGTCGCGGCCCGGCATGTGGTGTCCGGGCAGGTTGACCGCCTGCTGGTCCGCCCGGACGGGGTGTGGATCGTCGATTTTAAGACCAACCGCCCGCCGCCGCGCCGGGTGGAGGATGTGGCTGACGCCTATCTGGTCCAGATGGCCCTGTACCGCGATGTGCTGCAACAGGTGTACCCGGGCCGCCCGGTCCATTGTGCCCTGCTGTGGACCGATGGCCCGTTCCTGATGGACCTGCCCCCGGAAACGTTGAACAGAGCCCTGTCGGACCTGCTGGACGGGCGCTTCACTCCGGCTGCCTGACGGAAGACGGCGGTCGCTGACTTGACGATCCGGGGACGGCTCCCTAGAGTCTGGTGCATCTGATGTCCGGCGTTTGCGCCGGACCCTCACGAAAGGACTTTTCGGGATGAAACACGTTACGGACAGCAGCTTCGAAGCAGACGTTCTGAAGTCTGACCTGCCGGTTCTGGTGGATTTCTGGGCGGAATGGTGCGGTCCGTGCAAGCAGATCGCCCCGGCGCTGGATGATATCTCCACCGAATTTGCCGGCCGTCTGGTCGTCGGCAAGGTGAATATCGACGACAATCCGATGACCCCGGCCAAGTTCGGCGTCCGTGGCATCCCGACTCTGGTGATGTTCAAGGGCGGCGAAGTCGCCGCCGTCAAGGTCGGTGCCCTGCCGAAATCCAAGCTGGTGGAATGGGTGAACTCGGTGCTGTAAGGCCCGGTTTTCTCACCACAACCGTTAAAAAGCCCCGACCGTCTGGCCGGGGCTTTTTCCTTGTCGCCCGCCGGGGAGACGCCGGGATCAGGGCTTCGCGCCCCCAACCTGCCTTTCTCCGGCCTGCCCTTCTCCGGCCCGCCGCTCCCCCGGGGCCATGATCAGGCAGGTGGTGGTGGCGGTGGCATAGACTTTCCCCGCCGCATCAACCAGTTTGCCTTCCGCCGTGGCAATCCGGCTGCCCCGGTGAAGCAGGGTGCCGATGGCCCGGACCGGACCGGTCTTGACGGTTACCGCCCGGATCAGGGAAATCTTGAATTCCAGCGTCGTATACGCCTCCCCGGCCTTCAGGGTGGTATGGACGGAGCAGGCCATGCAACTGTCCAGCAGCGTCGCGGCAAACCCGGCATGGACGGTGCCGATCGGGTTGTAATGATCCTCGCTCGGGGTGCCTTCAAACACCGCATGGCCGGGGCCGATTTCCCCCAGACCAAAGCCCAGCGTTCTCGCAATCGGCGGGGCCGGGTGACGGCCTTCGATGATTCCGGTCAGATAGGTCATCCCGTCTTCGGCGGAAATCTCTGCCAGCGGCAGAACCCCATAACGGCGGTTAGCAACAGCATCAGACATGGCATTTCATCCCGGATTTATTAATTGCATATACAATGTTGTATATGCAAAAACTGGCCCCGGCAACCGGAATACAGTACTCTGGGGCCTGCCCTGACCGCCGGATCCCGACAATGACAGCACCGCCTTCCCCTGAGCTTTCCCCTGATCCGCAGACGCCACCGCCCGCCCCCTACGCCAGCCCCTGCACCTGCTTTCAGGTCCGGCGGGCGGCCCGGATCATCACCGGACGCTATGATGCCGCGCTCGCCCCTCTCGGATTGCGGATCACCCAGTTTTCCGTTCTGGCGCATCTGGTCCAGCAGCCGGTTCCCCTGACCGCTCTGGCAGAGATGCTGGTGATGGACCGCACCACCCTGACCCGGACCCTGAAACCGATGCTGGCCGCTGGCTGGGTGACGACGGAGGCTGACCCCACCGACCGCCGGATCAAGCGGGCACAGCTGACAGAGACCGGACTGGCCTTGTTTGAGCAGGCGGTTCCATTGTGGCGGGATACCCAAAGGGCTGTGAAAGATCACCTCGGCCGCGATTTTGTCCGCGACCTGCACGACCGCCTGACCACAGTATGGGAAACACTGTCCGCCGCCCCCTGAGGCCCGACCTATGGACGGGGCTGGGCAAGACCAAACCCGGCATACAGTTGCCCCAGACGGCCATCACGCTGCACCCGGCCATGGGCCGCTTTCAGGCGGTCCGCCTGCTGCGGAGGGAAGGCGGTGTTGCAGGCATGCCAGATGGTCTGAACCTGCAAATCCCCGAGAACCCGGACGGCACTTTTATCCGCGGCGTCCAGAAGGTCAAACGTCACCGCCAGAAGAACCCCATAGCGGACCCGGCCGGCCGCCACCATTTTCACCACCGTATCGGCAGCGGGGCGGCTGTCATGACGGATATCCGCCTTCTGTAAAACCACCTGTCCCGCCCCGTCGAGGCTGACGATGCCATCGGCCTGATTCCGCCGCAGGGTCTCCAGCGAAACGTCGGTGTCCGGAAAGTGCGGCGGTGCGGCCACAATGACGATCACCCGGGTCTGGGTGACCGGAAACAGCCAGAGAAACTGCGACTCCGTCTCGGGAGTGCGGGTCACAGCCGACAGGCAGCTGTCCGGCTGGACCTGAACCTGCTGAACCGCCCGGTTAAAAGGCACGGAGACATACTCCGGCTGAAGCGCCGCCTCGCCATAGACAAGATCCAGAATGCCTTGCAGGCGGCGCATTGCCTCTGTCGCCGCGTAACGGTTTTCCCCGAACTGCCCCAGGACCGGCACCGTCTCTGATCCGGCCATGGCGGATGCAGACCACAGAAGCACCGCAGCCATCACCAGCGCCAGAAGGCGGGCCCCTGTCAGCCCAACCAAAGCCCCCGGCCCCCTGCACACCGGCCCCTGCGGGACCGTTGCTGCCCTTGCCCCTGCCATGCCCACCCCTTGTTCCCCTTCTGCCCTTCAGAGGGACACTGCCGTTCCGTCAGAATGCTATCATGGCGTTTGTAAGTCTTGTTATTTTTCTACCATGACGCACGGAAGGCCGTTGTACAGGACCCCGCTGCCCGCCGGTTCCCTGTGTTCTCGCAGTATATCATAGTATGCACAAATACAAAAAGACCTGCTCCCGGATCCCCGGGAGCAGGTCTGAGACAAAGCGCCGTCCGGCTGGGATCAGCGCTTCAGCATCGGACCAACCGGCCCGCCACCGAGAACGTGGAAATGCAGGTGCGGCACTTCCTGTCCGCCATCTTCCCCGATGTTGGTGATCACGCGGTAGCCGCTGTCCCGGACCCGGGTCAGGGTTGCCACTTTTTCGATGGCACGGAACAGGGCGGCGATTTCCTCATCCTTGCCATGCTGGGCCATCTCGGTCAGGGATTTGTACGGCCCCTTCGGAATCACCAGCACATGTACCGGACGGGCCGGGGAAATATCGTGGAACGCTAGAACATGATCGTCTTCATAGACGGTGTTGTTCGGGATTTCCCCCCGCAGGATGCGGGCGAACACATTGTTCGGATCGTAGGACATCACATCTCGCCTTTCTTCTTACGGGACTTCTTCTCATCCAGACCGGACGTGCCGAAACGCTGACGCAGCTCGGCCCAGACATCCTCCGGGGTGACATCGCAGTCGGCCCACAGGGCGGTCAGGTGATACAGCAGGTCCGCGCTTTCCGAAATCAGCTCCGCCTTGCCTTCGACCAGCGAGGCAATGGCGATTTCCACCGCCTCTTCCCCCACCTTCTGCGCAATCTTCTTGCGGCCCTTGGCAAACAGCTTGGCGGTGTAAGACGCTTCCGGGTCGCCGCCCTTGCGGCTGGCGACGATCTCATACAGGGCATCAAGGGTGTGGTCAGTGGTCATGATGGATTACCCCATACGCATGGGGATCCCGCGGGAGGCCATGTAGTCCTTGGCCTGCTGCACGGTGTATTCCCCGAAATGGAAGATCGACGCGGCCAGAACCGCAGTGGCATGCCCCTCAAGAACCCCTTCCGCCAGATGCTCCAGCGTGCCGACTCCCCCGGAGGCAATCACCGGAATCGGCACCGCATCGGCCACAGCCCGGGTCAGCGGCAGGTTGAACCCCTGCTTGGTGCCGTCACGGTCCATGCTGGTCAGCAGGATTTCTCCGGCGCCATAGTCTGCCATCCGCTTCGCCCAGTCCACCGCATCCAGCCCGGTGGCATTGCGGCCACCGTGGGTGAAGATCTCGAACTTTCCGGGGGCCACGGATTTGGCATCCAGCGCCACCACCACGCACTGGCTTCCGAACTTTTCGGCGGCTTCGCGGACGAATTCCGGCCGCTGAACCGCAGCGGTGTTGATCGAGACCTTATCGGCCCCGGCCAGCAGAAGCCTGCGGATATCCTCGTTGGTCCGCACCCCACCGCCGACAGTCAGCGGCATGAAGCACTGTTCCGCAGTGCGGGCCACCACATCATACAGGGTATCGCGGTTATCCGACGAGGCGGTAATGTCGAGGAAACACAGCTCATCGGCTCCGGCGGCATCATAGACCCGCGCCTGCTCCACCGGATCCCCGGCATCGCGCAGCCCGACGAAGTTGACCCCCTTCACCACCCGGCCGTCCTTGACGTCCAGACAGGGGATAATGCGCATTTTCATCATGGCGTGTTATCCCCGCAGAACGGCCAAGGCCTCAGCCAGATCGAGGCTGCCGTCATAGATGGCCCGCCCGGAAATCACCCCGGCGATCTCGCCCCGGGCCATCTGCGCCGCCCGGTCCCGCACGGCGGTCAGATCGGCCACCGACGACACCCCGCCGGAGACGATCACCGGCGTCGACAGACGTTCCGCGAGGGAAACGGTAGCGTCGATGTTCGGCCCGCCCATCGCCCCGTCCCGGTCGATATCGGTGTAGATGATGGCGGCAACCCCGGCATCCTCAAACTTCAGGCCAAGATCGACGGCGGTGATATCAGAGGTTTCAGCCCAGCCTTCCACCGCCACCATGCCCTTGCGGGCATCAATGCCGACGGCAATCCGCCCCGGATGGCGGCGGCAGGCCTCTTTGACCAGCGCCGGATCGCGCAGGGCGATGGTGCCGAGGATCACCCGGCGCACCCCTTTATCCAGCCACATGTCGATGGTGGCATGATCGCGGATGCCGCCGCCCAGCTGAACCGGAATATCCGGCCCCAGCGCCGCCAGAATGGCATCCACCGCCCCGGCATTCACCGGCTGCCCGGCAAAGGCCCCATTCAGGTCCACCACATGCAGCCAGTCGATGCCAGCCGCCCGGAAGCGGGCCGCCTGATCACCGGGCGAGGTGTTGAAAACGGTGGCGGCATCCATTTCGCCGCGCAGCAGCCGCACGCAGGCCCCGTCCTTCAGGTCAATGGCAGGAAACAGAATCATCTCGGCGGCCCCTTATGGCGTCCAGCGCAGGAAATTGGTCAGCAGCTTCAGGCCGACGGCCTGACTTTTCTCCGGGTGGAACTGGGTTCCGACCATGGTGTCGCGGGCGATCATCGCCGTTACCGGCCCGCCGTAGTCCACCGTCACCAGCCGGTGCGCCGGATCCGCGCACTGCATGTGATAGCTGTGGACGAAATAGGCATGATCCCCGGGAGAAATCCCGTCGAGCACCGCATGGGCCCCGGGTTCAAACACCAGCTCATTCCACCCCATGTGCGGAATTTTCAGGGTCGGATCAGACGGGGTCAGCGCCGACACCTCGCCCGGGATCCAGCCCAGCCCCTCGAAGGTGCCGTGCTCGACCCCGCGTTCCGCCATCAGCTGCATGCCGACACAGATGCCAAGGAACGGACGATGATGATGGTGCACCACCTCGGTCAGGGCTTCGATCATGCCGGGGACGGCGGATAACCCGCGCTTGCAGTCCCCGAACGCCCCCACACCGGGCAACACCACGCGATCTGCCTTCCGGACCTGATCCGCATCGTTGGTGACCAGGATGGTCTGGGTCAGACCAGCCTCGCGCACCGCGCGGTCAAGCGCCTTGGCGGCAGAGCGCAGATTGCCCGAGCCGTAGTCGATGATGGCTACTGTCATCTGCGTCCTCGAAAGAAATCTGTCCCGGTCACGGACGGACCAGCGCCGGAACTGTCAAACAGAAAGACCGGCGGAACCGTGACGGTCACGGCACACCGACAGGGCCACACCCCGGTGGGGGCAGCCCTGCGCTGTCTTAGCAGGAACCGGCGCGGGGATAAACCCCACACCGAACATGGATCATGCGTTTACCGCAGCCGATCCGCCAGCCGGATCAGAGGCTGCCGCCCAGAACACCCTTGGTCGACGGCACGGCCTCCGGCTTGCGCGGATCAATCTCCATGGCCTGCCGCAGGGCACGGGCCAGCGCCTTGAAGCAGCTTTCAATGATATGGTGGCAGTTTTCCCCATAGTGGTTCTGCACATGCAGGGTGATCCCCGCCGTCTGCGAAAACGCCTGAAACCATTCCTTGAACAGTTCGGTATCGAAATCACCGATTTTGTCGCGGGGGAACGCCACCTTCCAGATCAGGTACGGACGGTTGGACAGGTCCAGCGACACCTGCGACAGGGTTTCATCCATCGGGATCATGGCCGAACCATAGCGCTGGATCCCGGCACGGTCGCCCAAGGCCTTCGACACCGCCGTCCCGATCGCCAGCGCGCTGTCTTCGGTGGTATGGTGGAAATCGATATGGGTATCGCCCTTGGCGCGCACCGTCAGATCCATCAGGGAATGCCGCGAAAGCTGTTCCAGCATGTGATCCAGAAAACCGATCCCGGTCGACACATCATACTGGCCGGTGCCGTCGATGCTCACGCTGACGCTGATCTCGGTTTCCTTGGTCTTCCGCTCGATGCTCGCCTGACGCATGGATCTGCTCTCTGCTGTCGCCACCGGTACAGACAGGCCACTGCGGGCCGGTTATTCTGTCAGGTGACGTGGATGGGGTTCAGGCTATGTAACAGTCCCGCCCCGCCCCGCCAAGGTCCGGATCGGTCCAAACGATCAAAAAAAGCGTATGGATTACACCTCTTACTCGCTATTCTTGCCCGCTTTCAACTGGTTCACACAAACAACCCCGCGTATTGTTCAATCCCCGGTCTGTACGCCCGTACCCTTTTTCCGGCCCTACCGGATTGGGATATGTGCCGCAAACAGGCGGGGCAGATGCCTGAATCGGGGAAACGCCGCGCATCACCGCGGCGGACTGGGCGGGCATTAGGACTGACCAAGCAAATGGTGTGCGAACAACATGATTGACGATAAGCCGAAGGCTCGCCGCCGCCAGCCGATTACTGCCAAGGAATACGGACCGGACCCGGTAGACGTCCATGTCGGCAAGCGTATGCGCCTGCGCCGCACCCTTCTTGGCCTCAGCCAGGAACAGCTGGCCGCCGCCGTTGGCGTGACTTTCCAGCAGATCCAGAAGTACGAGCGGGGGTCTAACCGCGTCTCCGCCTCCCGCCTGTATGATGTGGCGCGGGTTCTGGGTGTGGAAATCTCCTTCTTCTTTGAAGATATCGGTAAGGATGTCACCGACGGCCGCCCGACCCAGAACCTGCCGGAACAGGCCGGTCTGGCCGATGTCGCCGGTCTGCCGTCCTACGAGCAGGATCCGCTGTCGCGGAACGAGACGCTGGAACTGGTGCGGTCGTACTGGAAGCTTCCCAGCTCCGACATGCGGAAGAATGTTCTGGAACTGCTGCGCAGCATGGGCCGCCGCGACGGTTAAGCCCTTTTCGCCGTTTATCCTTTGGGATCCGGGCGGGGCATCATGCCCCCCGGAGGCGCAAATTTCGGCAACAGCTGCTCAGCAGAGAGCTGGGCGATATCAAGGAAGTGTATCACCTCCGAGATCTGAGGATACTCAGGGCGGAGGGTGCCGAGGTCTGTCTTGAAGCGTTCGGCAACACTGATCAGGCTGGCCAGAATCTTGAAAGATTCGGAGCATGGCTCCGGCAAGGGCGGCGTCGTGTGGCGCAGCCCGGCCCGCCGCCGGGGGGAAAGCCCCTTGCCCGGCGGGGTTGCGACAACAGGACCATCTGCATCAAGCCCGATCGGACCGGATCCGGCACAGGCGGCTGTGGTCTTTTTGCTTTTCCCCGGATCTCCGGTCATCGGGTTCTCTCCCCTGCCTCGCTGACTCAACAGATTATACAACCTATACGATAGTAAATTGCTGTTTTAGCTGAGTAAATCTATCAAGGGTTGCCATTTGTGCAAAGGCGTTTCTGCTCTTTTAAAGAGTGTTTTTTCTATAATACGAAAATAGAGGGCATTTTCATCCCCTTCTCCCCTTCAGGCTCCTGCCCGGCAGAACCATCCCGCCAAACCTTGACCCCGGTTTGACCCTGCCCCATCTTGACGGCTGGAATGGCCTTCAGCGCCGGTCCCCTTCCCATCCCGCTTCCTGTATGGTTCCCAATCCAATGAACGAGTCACCGACCGGCGCCACCTGGCATGGCACCACCATCCTCTCCGTCCGAAAAAACGGCCGTGTCGTTGTTGCCGGTGACGGACAGGTCACTCTGGGCAATACGGTGCTGAAGGCCAGTGCCCGGAAAGTCCGCCCGCTGGCCGGGGGTAAGGTGATTGTCGGCTTTGCCGGGGCCACCGCCGATGCCTTTACCCTGTTTGAACGGCTGGAAGCCAAACTGGAACAGTATCCGGACCAGTTGCAGCGGGCCTGCGTGGAACTGGCGAAGGACTGGCGGACCGACCGCTATCTGCGCAAGCTGGAAGCGATGATGGCGGTGGCCGACCATGAAACCTCGTTGATCCTGTCCGGCACCGGCGATGTGCTGGAACCCGAGGACGGGTTGATCGGCATCGGCTCCGGCGGGGCCTATGCCCTGTCCGCCGCCCGGGCCCTGATTGATATTGACGGTCTGGATGCCGAGGCCATCGCCCGCAAAGCGATGAAAATCGCCGGGGATATCTGCATCTACACCAATCACTCTGTCACGCTGGAGAGCCTGTAAGCCATGACCGGATTCAGCCCGCGCGAAATCGTTTCGGAACTGGACCGTCACATTGTCGGTCAGCAGGATGCCAAACGGGCGGTGGCAATTGCCCTGCGCAACCGCTGGCGGCGCCAGCAGGTGCCCGATGCCCTGCGTGACGAGATTCTGCCGAAAAATATCCTGATGATCGGCCCGACCGGGGTCGGCAAAACGGAAATCGCCCGCCGCCTTGCCAAACTGGCACAGGCCCCGTTCCTGAAGGTGGAGGCCACCAAATTCACCGAGGTCGGTTACGTTGGCCGCGATGTTGACAGCATCATCCGCGACCTGCTGGAAAATGCCATTCAGGACAGCCGCGCCACCCTGCGCCGTCAGGTCACCGCCAAAGCCGAACTGGCAGCCGAAGACCGGGTGCTGGATGCGCTGGTCGGCGACAGCGCCAGCCCGGAAACCCGCCAGAAATTCCGCAAGATGCTGCGGGAAGGCAGCCTGAACGACCGCGAGATCGAGCTTCAGGTCCGCGATACCGGCGGCACCGCTATGCCCTCTCTCGATATTCCCGGCATGCCGGGGGCACAGATGGGCATGCTCAACCTGAACGATCTGTTCGGCAAGGCCTTCGGCGGGGCCACCAAGACCCGCAAGATGAAGGTCTCCGACAGTTACGGCGTTCTGCTGCGCGAGGAGGCTGACAAGCTTCTGGATGAGGAGCAGGTGGTCAAACAGGCGATCAGTGCGGTGGAAAACAACGGTATCGTCTTTCTCGATGAGATCGACAAAATCTGTGCCCGGGCCGAAGCCCGCAGTGCCGATGTCTCCCGCGAGGGGGTCCAGCGCGACCTGCTGCCGCTGATCGAAGGCACCACCGTCAGCACCAAGCACGGGCCGGTGAAGACCGACCACATTCTGTTTATCGCCTCCGGGGCCTTCCATACCGCCAAACCGTCGGATCTGCTGCCGGAACTTCAGGGCCGCCTGCCGATCCGGGTGGAACTGAAGCCACTGTCAGCGGACGATTTCCGCCGGATCCTGACCGAACCGGAAGCCAGCCTGATCAAGCAGTACACCGCCCTGCTGGCAACGGAAGAGGTCACGCTGACCTTTGCCGACGACGCCATCAGCGCGCTGGCGGAACTGGCGGCGGAGGTCAACCGCACGGTGGAAAACATCGGGGCCCGCCGCCTGCATACCCTGCTGGAGAAACTGCTGGAGGACATCAGTTTCTCCGCCCCCGACCGCAGCGGAGAGGCGATCACCCTGACCGGAGCCGATGTACAGGACCGGATTGCGCCGCTGGCAAAGAAGAGTGACCTGTCGAAATTTATCCTGTAAGACGGAAAGACCGGTTTTCGGCGGGGGCGGCATGGCTGCCCCCGTTGCCGCTTTGGCCCGGTTCTCCCTGTTTTTTTCACCCAGAGTCTGGAGTCCCCATGCGTCCGTCCGGCCGTTCCCCCGATCAACTGCGTTCCGTCAGCCTTGAAACCGGCGTCAACAAGCATGCCGAAGGGTCCTGCCTCGTGAAGTTCGGGGATACCCACGTGCTGTGCACCGCCAGCATCGATACCCGGGTTCCGCCGTGGCTGCGCGGGCAGGGCAAGGGCTGGGTGACTGCGGAATACGGCATGCTGCCACGGGCCACCGGCCAGCGCACCGACCGCGAAGCCGCCAAGGGCAAGCAGTCCGGCCGTACTCAGGAAATCCAGCGTCTGATCGGCCGCTCCCTGCGTGCCATCACCGACCTGACCGCCATGGGGGAAATGCAGGTCAAGGTGGACTGCGACGTGCTTCAGGCCGATGGTGGCACCCGCACCGCCTCCATCACCGGGGCCTATGTGGCGCTGGCGCTGGCTTTTGACCATGCCCTGAAGGCCGGACAGATCAAGACCCATCCGCTGACTGACAGCGTCGCCGCCATTTCCTGCGGCCTGTACAACGGTGCCGCCGTGTTGGATCTGGATTATGCCGAGGACTCCTCGGCGCAGGCCGATGCCAACTTCGTTCTGACCGGCAGCGGCAAGGTGATCGAGGTGCAGGGCACTGCCGAAGACGTGCCGTTCACCCGCGCCGAGCTGAACCAGCTTCTGGATCTGGCGGAAGCCGGGATCGCCCGCCTGACCGTGGTTCAGGCCGAGACCCTGACCGCTGCCCGCACCCCGGCCTGAGGGAGGGACCAATGACCGCGCCCCGCCGCCTGTCTGCCGGTGACACCCTGATCGTTGCCAGCCATAACGCTGGCAAGGTCCGGGAAATCCGTGATCTTCTGGCCCCGTTTTCGATTGATGTCCGCTCTGCCGGGGATCTGAATCTGCCGGAACCGGAAGAAACCGGCTCCACCTATGCCGAAAATGCCATCCTGAAAGCCGTGGCCGCCGCCACAGCCGCCAATCTGCCGGCCCTGTCCGATGACTCCGGCGTCAGTGTCAGCGCGCTGGATGGGGCCCCGGGGATCTATTCCGCCCGCTGGGCCGGACCGGAAAAAGATTTCGAGATGGCAATGAGCAAGGTGATCAGGCTGGTCGGTGCCAATCCTGACCGGGCCGTCGCCTTCATCTGCGTTCTGTGCGTCGCCTGGCCGGACGGCCACACCGAATGCTTTGAGGGCCGCGTTGACGGTACCCTGACCGCACCGCCACGGGGCACCAACGGCTTCGGGTATGACCCGATGTTTACCCCCGATGGCTACGATCAGACGTTTGGGGAAATGGACCCGACGGCCAAACACGCCATCAGCCACCGGGCCCGGGCTTTCACCAAACTGGTCGAAAGCTGCTTCACCGCCTGATATGGCACCCTGAAAAAGCCGGTCGCCGCAGGGCACCGGCTTTTTCCGGTCAGAATGCCTGCATTTTTGCAGACCATATCGGCAAATTTCCGGATTTTATCTGCCTGTCCGCAGAGAGAAGATGCCTTCAGAGCCGACCCCCGGCCTGTTCCTGCCTCTCTGACGGAGACCCCGATCATGACCCAGCCCAAGACCATTCAGCAGATGCGCGGTCTCGACCCGGTTCCGCCGCCGCTGGAAAAATCAGCCCTGATAATCATTGATGCTCAGGGTGAATATCAGGCTGGCCCCCTGGCCCTGCCCGGACTGGAGGCGGCCGTGGCCGAAGCGGCCACCCTGCTGAAGCGTGCCCGCGCTGTGGGGGCTCCGGTGCTGCACATCGTCCATCAGGGGGCACCCGGTGGGGCCTTCGATCTGGATGGCCCGCGTGGGGCGATCCTGCCGGATCTGGCCCCGCAGGACGGGGAGCCGGTGATCCGCAAGACCCGGGCCAGCGCCTTTTCCGGAACCGATCTTCAGCTGCGGCTGGACGCCCTTGGCAATCCGCCGCTGATTCTGGTCGGCTTCATGACCCACAACTGTGTTGCCGGAACCGCCCATTCCGCCTCGGCGCTGGGGATGACCGTCACCATCGTTGACAGCGCCAGCGCCACCCGGGCCCTGCCATTGCCTGCGGGGGGAGCCATTGATGCCGATGCCCTGCATCAGGCGACCCTGAGCGGCCTGAGTGACACCATTGCCCGGATCGTCAGCAGCCCGGCGGATATCCCCGACCGGTAAAACAGCGGAAACAGCCCCGGAGATATCCTGAGCCTCTCCTGATAATCCCTTTGCTGTCAGCCCCGCTGCGGGCACAGTAAGGAAGGAATCCTGTCCCGGCTGACACGGAGCAGCCGGGACTTTTTTACAGGAGGGTCAGATGGACCAGCTACAGGCCACTGTCATGAAATGGACCGATACGCTGGTGGCGATTGTCACAACGTATGGTCTTCAGGTGATTGCCGCCATTATCATTCTGGTGATCGGCTGGATTGCCTCCCGCTGGATTTCCGCCGGGGTGGCCCGGACCCTGTCGAAGATCAAGGCCTGCGACAGCATGCTGGTCGAATTCTTCGCCTCTCTGGTCCGCTACGCCATTCTGGCCTTCACCGTCATCGCGGTTCTGGAGAAGTTCGGGGTCGCCACCACCAGCTTTGTCGCCATCCTCGGCGCGGCCGGTCTGGCCATCGGTCTGGCCCTTCAGGGCACCCTGACCAGTGTGGCCGCCGGGGTGATGCTGCTGATCTTCCGCCCCTTCCGCGCCGGAGACACCATTGAGGTCGGGGCCCTGTCCGGAACCGTCAAAGGCCTGTCGCTGTTCGTCACCGAGCTGGCCACCGCCGACAACGTGAAAGTGATCGTTCCGAATTCAAAACTGTGGGGCGATACCCTGCGCAACCTATCGGCCAATCCCCGCCGTAAGATCGACTTTACCCTGAACATCGGATACCGCGAGGATGTCACCGCCGCCCTTGCCCTGTTGACCGAGGTGGTCGGATCGGATCAGCGGATTGACCCGTCCCCGGCGCCGAAAGCGGTGATTGCCACCCTTGGCGATGCCGGGCTGAAGATCTCGATCAGCGGCTGGTGTGCGGCGTCTGATGTCGGGGCGGTCAAGGCTGACCTGAACCAGCAGATCGTGACCCGCTTCACCGCCGCCGGATATGCCCTTGCCGTTGGCGGATAAACCGGGTTTCAGTCCCCGCCGGTCAGGTGCAGGACCAGATGGCGGGAATGCCCCCGGGCGCGGTGTTCCATCAGGTACACCGCCTGCCAGTTGCCCAGAAGCATCCGCCCCTCTCCGACCGGAATGGTCAGGCTGACATCGGTCAGCATGGTGCGGATGTGGGCGGGCATATCGTCATCCCCTTCAGCACTATGGCGGTAGCGGTGGGGATCTTCCGGGACGATCCGCTTCAGGAAGACTTCCAGATCATGGCGGACCGCCGGATCCGCGTTTTCCTGAATGGTCAGGCTGGCGGAGGTATGCTGACAGAACACTGTCAGCAGGCCGGTCCTGATCCCGGTCCCGTGCAGCCAATGGCTGATCTCGTCCGTTATGTCTGTCAGGTCTTGACCACGGGTGCGGATGGTCAGGATCGTCTGGCTCTGGCGCATGATGCCCCCCTGTTCGTTCCTGTCCGGAAACCACCGGCCTGTCCGGAAATCACCGGGCGGTTGCCAGTATACACCCCTTTTTAAAGAAGGGGCTTCAGGATTTCCCCCAACCAGTCCGCCACAACCCTGACCCGCAGGCTGCGCAGGACATCGGACTGCACCGCCAGCCACAGCGGGCGGCGCACCACCACCTCACTCAGCCGCATCACCCCCGGTGCCCGGTCCGCCAGAAGACAGGGCAACACCGCCCGCCCGAGCCCTGCCTGTACGGCGGACAGCAGCAACGCGGCTGAGGACGCCCGCAGGACCGGCCGTTCCCCGTTTTCTTCCAGTTGACCGGTCAGCCAACGCGCTTCCGGGACATCCTGAAGACTGTCATCGTAGCCCAGCCACGGCACCCTGTGCGCGTCGGCCCCTTCCGGGCCATAAACCGCCATCGCAACATCCCCGACCTTCCGCACCGTCAGCCCGGCATCCTGCGGCATTGCCAGCCGCAGGGCGATATCAGCCTCCCGGCGGTTGAGGTTGGCATTGGCCTGACTGCCCAGAAGCTCCAGCGTCAGCCCCGGATAGCGCTGATACAGGGTCGCCACCGCCGGGATCACCAGACAGCTCAGCACCGAATCCACCGCGGTCAGGCGGACAGTTCCGGTCACCGCGCCCCCTTGCCGCAGGGCATGGGCTGCCCCCAGCAATTCCTCCTCAACCCGGCGCGCATGGTGCAGCAGCACCGCACCGCTTTCGGTCGGGATCAGATCACCTTCAAGGCGATGAAACAGCGGCCTCTTCAGGGTCAGCTCGGCCGCCTGTAAACGCCGCGACACCGTGGTCTGGTTGATCCCCAGCCGCCGCGCCGCCGCTGACAGGGTCCGCCCCTCGGCAATGGCCAGAAGAAGCCGCAGATCATCCCAGTCGAGCGGAAACTCTTCTGCCTGTAAGGGATCGGTCATCGGGGGGTTTCCGTTATCGGAGACCGCTCAGGCACCAGCCCCCCAATGGCGGCCCCGCCCCAGACCCCGCTGCCGGTCAGACTGCGGACGGTGGAGAGCGACAGGCCGCCCAGCGCCAGAACCGGGATCCGGCTGTGCCGGACACAGGCCCGGACCGGCCGCAGCCCCAACACCGGAGATCCGGGATGGCTGAGGGTCGGAAACACCGGGGACACCAGAACCGCATCAATCCCGGCCCGCTGCGCCCGTAAAACCGCAGGCAGGGAATGGGCGGCGGCGGTGATAAATCTCCCAACCCCGCCCTGCCGCCACAGCCGCAACCGTGTCAGGCCGACCGACCGGAGAATTCCTTCCGGAAGATGCAGACCCCCGGCCCCGATCCGGAGAGCCAGATCAAGATCCCGGACCGGATCCTTCACCGCCAGCATCAGAACCAGCCGCCGCCGCCGGGCAACGGTTGCCAGCCGGAGGGCCAAAATCTCCCGCGCCGGATCATCATAATTGCGGATGAGGACCGCTGCCCCGGCAGGAAGGGCCTGTGCCGCCCGCAGCGGCGATCCCCGGCGGGTATCGGTCATCAGGATCACTGCCGGAAGGGCGCGGTCACCGCTTCCGGCAGAGCCGGAACGGAAGGACCGACACGTCTCGGAATTGAGCCGGAGAAGGCTGTCTGCTAGGGTCAGGGTCATCCCGGAACCATACCGGGTTCCTCCCCGTTTCAGCACCAGGATTTTGGTCATGTCTGCCGCTTCTGCCGTCGAAAATCTGCACGCCATCCGCACCGCCATCGCCGACAGTGCCCGCCGTGCCAAACGGGACCCCGATGCCGTGACACTGGTCGCGGTGTCCAAAACCTTCGAGGCTGAGGCGATCCGCCCGGTTCTGGAGGCCGGACAGCGGGTGTTCGGGGAAAACCGGGTGCAGGAAGCCCAGTCAAAGTGGCCAGCCCTGCGGGATGCCTTCCCGGATCTTGAGCTGCACCTGATCGGACCACTGCAATCCAACAAGGCCAAAGAAGCGGTGGCCCTGTTTGATGTGATCGAAAGCGTTGACCGCCCGAAAATCGCCGAAGCCCTTGCCGCAGAAATGAAGCGTCAGAACCGCTTTCTGCCGTGCCTGATTCAGGTCAACACCGGGAAGGAACCGCAGAAGGCCGGAATCCTGCCGGAGGAGGCGGATGCCTTTCTCCACAGCTGCCGCGATCTCGGCCTGACCGTCACCGGCCTGATGTGCATTCCCCCGGTGGATGAAGAACCGGCCCTGCATTTTGCCCTGCTGCGGGAAATTGCCCGTCGCAACGGCCTGTCGGTGCTGAGCATGGGGATGAGTGCTGATTACCCGACCGCCGTTGCCCTTGGGGCCACCCATGTGCGGGTCGGTTCTGCCCTGTTCGGCAGCCGCTGAAAACAGACCGGGGATCCTTTATCCCCGGATCTCCATCACGGTCTCCGGGCCGCAGTGCCGGAGCAGCCAAGCCAGATCCTCCCGGCTGAGGGCAACGCAGCCCTCGGTCGGGGGATATCCCTCCCGGGCAATGTGCAGAAAAATCGCGCTGCCGCGCCCGGGTTGCGGCGGGGCGTCGTTGTAACCAAGATCGACGATCAGGTCATAGACCGCCTCATCCCGCCACAACAGTTCATGACTGGCAGGATAAGGCAGCGGGACCGGGCGGTTATAGGCGCGATCCGCCGGATCGTCACACCATCCATCCTGCGGGGTCAATGGCTGCACCGGCAGGGCCGTTTCAGGGGCCACAGGCCAGCGGTCCGGCCGGTACATCAGATGCCGCAGCGGGAAAACGCCAACCGGAGTCCGGCCATCTCCCTCGCGCTTGTCCTCAGCCGGACAAAGGCCGCCTTTTCCCAGCGCACAGGCAAACTGCCGCTCCCCGGCGGTCAGAATCCCCCGGGATGGTCCGGTCACGGAAACAGTCAGTCGGTCAAACAGGGGCACGGCTTTCCCTTTATCCACAGAGGCTGTGTTCTTATCGCCGATAAACATCCGGGCAGCATTTTCCACCCGGCATATTTTTCCCGGTTGTCTCTGTCAGATCAAGTGGAACCCATTACGGGGCAGAGGTGACCTTATTGGTCTTCTGATAGGCGGCACTGGCCTTCATCATCGCGGAGTCAAACCACGCCGGAACATCCACCGGGGCTCCGGGCTGGGCCGCTGCATTCTCCGTTGCCGGGGGGGCCGTCGGGGTTGCCGCAGGCATCAGCTGCGTCGGGGCACCCGTGTGGGCCGCTGCCGGAGCCGACGCGGTCTGGACCGGGGCCGGGGGAGTGCTCTGGCCCTGTGCCTGTGCCTGTTTTTCCGCAGCAATCATCTGCGCCGACACCGCCGTGGCCGACCGGGACGGCACCGTGATCAGTTTGGACGGTTCCAGCCCCTGCGCCTGCATGGCCATCGCCAGATGGTCCTGTGAGGCCTGTGGCGACCGGGCCAGACGGGCCCGGGGACGGGTTGACTCGAGGGAACGGGTATTGGCCACAGCATCCTGTGCGCTCTGGCTGGCCACCGCCTGTGTGGACGCGGCCCCCATCAACCCCAGCGGGGCATTCGCCGGAGCGGCGGCCTGTGCGGTCTGGGCCGCGGCGGGGGCTGCCACAGACGTGAACAGTCCCAGCGGAGCAGTCGCCGCTTCAGCGGTGCCGATCGGGGTTGCCTCAACGGTCCCCCCGGACGTCCGGACATCAGTCGCCGGAGCTGCCGTTCCTTCGGCTTTGGCGGCTTTGGCAACCTTGGCGGCTTTCTGGGATTCCTCAGCGGCGGCAGCCACCCGGGCATTTTCCCCGGCATCTTCGCCTTTGATCATCGCCACGACATGTTCGTCGATCGCCGCGCCGGTCATTTCCTTAACGCCGACATCCAACGCGGCAAAGCCAAGACCGATCGGCCCGAAGAACAGGGCTCCCCCGGCCAGTTTGGCTCCGGAGGTGATTTTATCCCCGGTCAGTTCCCGGTAGACCGAATTGACGATCGGGATGTGCTGCAAAGGATTGATGACATCGAGAACATCCCAGAAGGAAAGCTCTTCCCCATCATCCCCTTTAACGGCGGACTCCGCCTGATACTCCGTCAGTTCCGCACGGGACTGACCGTTTTCGCTCAGATCCTGCTGGACGTAAGCGGGTTTTTTCTGGGTCGTGGTCGGGGTCAACGGCGGCGTCTGTGCCGGAACAGGCAGGGTATCAACGGAACTGATCGCCATCGTCTGTCCTGCCTCCTGTTGAAATCTGCCGTGGTGGGTACCGCTTTATCTTCGGTCATGAAGACGCCGCTCGGCACCACCAGAGGACGCCCCTATGGGACAAGACAGAGTAAGCAAAAAGCAGGCCAATATTACAAGACATTGATTTTTATTGATTTTCTCACAGATCCCCGGTTAGCCCGGAATCTTTTACCGGGCTAACCGACCCCGTCGGCACCGATTGGTCAGACCGATCAGAACAAATGACCGCCCTTCAAGGCCTTGGTCCGCAGGTACGACAGGTTATGTGTATTGGTTTCAAACACATGCGGGACCCGTTCTTCCACCTGTACGCCATGGCGGGACAGCGCGTCGACCTTGAACGGATTGTTGGTCATCAGGCGGATCCGGCTATATCCCAGCAGCCGCAGCATTTCGGCGGCGGGAAGATAGACCCGTTCGTCGTCATCAAAACCAAGCTGACCATTGGCATCCATGGTGTCGTATCCGGCATCCTGCAACCGGTATGCCCGCAGCTTGTTGACCAGACCGATGCCACGCCCTTCCTGCGCCAGATACAGCAGAACCCCGCTGCCGGCCTGATGGATGGCATCAATGGCCCCGCGCAGCTGATCGCCGCAGTCACAGCGCAGGGATCCCAGAAGATCCCCGGTAAAGCATTCTGAATGCAGACGGGCCAGAACCGGCTGCTCCGGATCCGGGGTTCCGATCACAATCGCCAGATGTTCAATCCCGCCATCTGCCGGACGGAACGCCAGAATCCGGGTGTTCTCCGCCTCCACCAGCGGCACCCGCGCCTCGCCGACCAGCCGCAGGCTGCGGGCCGCCGTCTGGGCATAGCCCAGCACCGCCGCCGCCTCGACCACCAGCAGGTTCCGGCTGGACGCCCAGGAGCGGACCGTTTCGGCGCAGGCCACCGGAGTGGTGACAATGCCGGGCAGAAGGCGGGCCAGCTTGGCCAGCTGTACCCCGGCATCCGCAACCGTCCCCGCCAGCAGCGGGACGACCGACAGATCATCAATCCGCCCGACACCGCCCATGTCCTCCGCCGTGCCCGGATCGGCGAGACGCAGCATCCGGTCAGCGGTCAGCGGCAGATCCGAGGTCAGGGCGGCAACCACCCCGGGGCCCGGATCAAGGCCGATCAGACGGGTGCGCCGGGCGGTCAGGCACAGGGCCAGCGGCTGTCCGGACAGATGCACCAGCCGTTCAAGACTGTCCCCGGTCACACCTTCCACCGACTGGATCAACAGCGGAGCCTGATCCGGCGCAAGAACAACAACCGGCCCCCCCCGGCGCAGTTCGGCGGCCGCACGGTCCACGGCAAGCAGCGGGGCAGGGGGAGGAGACGACAGCGGGGCAGCGGGGCGGAGTGTTTCAGTCATGACAAGCCTTATACTGTGCGCCCCGGCACCGGGCAAGAAACGCGACGTCATCTGTAAAGAGGACAGACCGGGGGTTTCTTGCCCCGGAATCCCGGTGAAACAGTCTGGAACAGAGTGTGATCGTAAGCACCCTTCCCGAAGACCGCGACGGAATGATAGATAGGGCATGATCTGCAAGCTGCAAAGAGGGGCAAATCAATGGCTGCCGGACGCTCCATCCTGATTATTGAGGACGACGACCTGCTGCGCCGGACCCTGACCGAACAGCTGTCCCAGCAGGAGGATGTGGCCACGGTGACCGCAGTTGCCACCGGAGCGGAGGGGATCGAGACCGCCACAGGCCCGGCCGGTCCCTTTGACCTGATCCTTCTCGACATCGGCCTGCCCGATCAGGATGGGCGGGATGTCTGCCGCGATCTGCGCCGTCTGGGGGTCCGGTCACCGGTGATCATGCTGACCGGGGCCGATAGCGATGATGACACCATCACCGGGCTGGATGCCGGGGCCAATGATTATGTGACCAAGCCATTCCGGCTGGCGGTTCTGATGGCCCGGATCAAGGCCCAGATCCGTCAGCACCGCCATTCTGACGATGCGGTGTTCCCGCTGGGGCCTTACCGCTTTCTGCCCGCCGCCAAAATGCTGGAAACCGCCGAGGGCAAAAAAATCCGGCTGACGGAGAAGGAAACCGCAATCCTGAAATATCTCTACCGTCAGGGGCGGATGGTGGACCGTGAAACGCTGCTGGCCGAAGTATGGGGATATAATTCCGGCGTCAGCACCCATACGCTGGAAACCCACATTTACCGGTTGCGCCAGAAAATTGAACCGGTCAGCGGGGAAAATACCCTGCTCCTGACCGAAAGCGGCGGCTACCGGCTGGCCGGGCCGGGCTGATCAGGGACTGAAAACACAAAAAGGCGGAGGATCACATCCCCCGCCTTTTTTCATGCCCTGTAACGGCAAAAGCTTCTGATCCGGACCGGATCAGTTGTTCATCGCTTCAAAGAAATCATCATTGCTCTTGGTTTCCCGCAGCTTACCCAGCAGGAATTCCATGCTGTCCTGCACCCCCATCGGGTTGAGGATCCGGCGCAGCACCCACATCTTTTGCAGGTTCTGGCGGCTGACCAGCAGCTCTTCCTTCCGGGTGCCGGAGCGGGTGATGTCAATGGCCGGGAAGGTCCGCTTGTCAGCGAGCTTGCGGTCAAGGATCAGTTCGGAGTTCCCGGTGCCCTTGAACTCTTCGAAGATTACTTCGTCCATGCGCGATCCGGTATCGATCAGCGCGGTGGCGATGATGGTCAGCGACCCGCCTTCCTCGATATTCCGGGCGGCCCCGAAGAAGCGCTTCGGACGCTGGAGGGCGTTGGCATCAACACCGCCGGTCAGCACCTTGCCGGAAGACGGCACCACGGTGTTGTAAGCGCGGGCCAGACGGGTGATCGAGTCCAGCAGGATCACCACATCGCGCTTGTGTTCGACCAGACGCTTGGCCTTTTCGATCACCATTTCCGCCACCTGAACGTGGCGGGTGGCCGGTTCGTCGAAGGTGGAGGAAATCACTTCGCCCCGGACGCTGCGCGCCATGTCGGTGACTTCTTCCGGGCGTTCGTCGATCAGCAGGACGATCAGATAGACTTCCGGATGGTTGGCGGCGATCGAATGGGCGATGTTCTGCAACATCACCGTCTTACCGGTGCGCGGCGGCGCCACGATCAGGCCACGCTGGCCCTTGCCGAGCGGGGCCACCATTTCAATGACCCGGGGCACCATGTTGCGGGTGGTCGGGTCATCGACCTCCAGCTTTAGCTTCTGGTTCGGGTACAGCGGCGTCAGGTTATCGAAGTTGATGCGGTGGCGGACCGCTTCCGGATCTTCAAAGTTAACCGTATCGACCTTGACCAGCGCGAAATAGCGTTCCCCGTCCTTGGGGGCGCGGATCTGGCCTTCCACCGTATCGCCGGTGCGCAGGGCAAAGCGGCGGACCTGACTGGGGCTGACGTAAATGTCATCCGGACCCGGCAGATAGTTTGCTTCCGGGGAGCGCAGGAACCCGAACCCATCCTGAAGCACTTCCAGCACACCGTCGCCGTAGATGGCGGTTCCGCGGTCGGCAAAGCCCTTAAGGATGGCAAACAGCATATCCTGCTTGCGCAGGCTGCTGGCGTTTTCGATTTCCAGTTCCTCTGCCAGCTTCAACAGCTCGGCCGGGGACTTTTTCTTCAGTTCCTGCAAATGCATGGGAGAGTCGCCAGTGAAGGTCCATAACCTGCGGCCAGCCGGTCCATCACCATCTGATGGTCAGCCCCGCAGGGGGATAGTCAGAAAGCCGCAGATCAGGCAGACACGGAAAACACCGGATCAGAACAGGAAGGCCCGGAAAACACCGGCTCTGTCGGTGAATTCAGACAGAAAACCGGGGTCCGGACGGCGGACTGGACGATGTTTTATGGTCAGGAAGCAGCGGCACAAAGGAGGGACCGGCCATCGTCAGACCGGTATTCCCGTCAGTCCGCATCAGGCCGTGCGCCTACGGTTAGGCGCATTGTCCGGCCTTGTCAAGCCTTACGGCGGCCCGATCCGGCAGGATCAGAACGGCTTGAGGACCACCAGCAGCACAATCCCCAGCAGCAAGACGGTCGGGATCTCATTGGCAATCCGGTAAAAACGGTGATCCCGGACATTGGCATCCCCGGCAAACTGGCGGCGCCAGCGGGCATAAAACCCATGGCACGCCGCCATTGCGATGACCAGAACCAGCTTGGCATGCAACCAGCCCTGTCCTGTCAGCCAGGCCGGGGCCATGGTCAGCCCGGTGATGAACACGACGATCATCGACGGTGTCATGATCGCCCGGTGCAACCGCCGTTCCATCACCTTGAAGGTTTCCGACAGCTCGCTGCCCGGGGTTGCCGAAGCGTGATAGACGAACAGCCGCGGCAGGTAGAACATCGCTGCCATCCAGGTGATGACGCTGATGATGTGCAGCGCCTTGACCAGCGCATAGGCGGTGGTGCCGGGATCAACAAGAGTGGGCATCAGGGTCTCTCCGTATCGGCAGGCAGCAGGCCGACAGACTGGGGCCTTTTCCGACCCGGCAGACAGCGGTCAACCGGGGCAAGGCTCGCGGGATCAGGGCTGGCAGGGGCATTTGCCCCAGCGGTCGGCACACCGGCGCAATCCGCCATCCGGACGTGGGGTTGCCCCCTGTGGCCAGTCAAGGGTCTGCCGGACCAGACCGGCAAGTCCGCCGATAAAATCCGGATGGCTCTGCACCGTTGCCGCCCGCAGGTAGAGGGGAACCCCGGAGTCTGCCGCCAGCTTCCCGTATTCGATATCCAGTTCCACCAGCGTCTCGGAATGTTCCGACACAAAGGCCAGCGGCATCAGCACCAGCGGCACCCCATCGCGGCCCGCCCGTTCAATCTCGGCATCGGTTGATGGCCCGATCCATTCCAGCGGCCCGACCCGGCTTTGATAGCAGACCTGCCAGTCGAGCCCATGCCACTGCGGGTCCCGCTGTTCCAGCACCCGGATAACGGCGGCGGCGGTCTGTTCGACCTGAGCCTGATAGGGGTCCCCACCGTCGACCACCTTTTTCGGCAGCCCATGGGCGGAGAACAGCAGACGCGGGGTCCCCGTTTCCATCGCCTGCCGGAGGAGGGGAACAAGCGTTTCGACCATCGCGGAAATAAACCCTGTCTCCGCCGGATAACAGCAGACCGCCTGCGTCGGCACCGTCAGGCCCTGACGGGCGGCCTCCTGCTGCCACAGCTTCAGGGACGATCCGCTGGTGGTGGTGGAAAACTGGGGATACAGCGGCAGCAGAACCACGGCATCCGGCGCATAGGCCTTCACCTCTGCCACCGCCCGGTCCGTCATCGGGTGCCAGTAGCGCATGGCAATGAACACCCGGGCCTCGGTTTCCCCCTCGGTCAGGGCGGCGGCAAGGGCATCTGCCTGCTGTTGGGTCTGTTCCAGCAGCGGCGATTTGCCACCGAGGTGATGATAGATTTCCTGTGCGACCGGAGCCCGGCGGCCGGAAATCATTTTGGCGACCAGCCAGCGCAGGGGCTGCGGCAGGCTGATGATCGCCGGATCACTGAACAGGTTGAACAGAAAGGGCTGAACGGCCTGCGGGGAATCCGGTCCACCGAGATTGAACACCACCACCGCAAGCCGTTTCATCGGTCTACCCTTCCCGTTCAGACAAAACTATCAACACTGATACGATCCGGCGCCCGGTCTGGATCAGCCTTTCCAGCCCCGGATCCGGTCAGCCAGACGGGCGACGTTCTCCGGCGGGGTCGGCGGCACAATGCCATGCCCGAGGTTGAAGACAAACGGCCCCTTGCCGAGCGTTTTCAGAATGTGGTCCACCGCGTGATCCAGATGATCGCCGCCGACCAGCAGGGCAATCGGATCAAGGTTCCCCTGAACGGTCAGCAGGGGCTGAAGGGTTTCCGCCGCCCAGTCGAGCGGGATCATGGTGTCGAGGCTGACCGCATCCACCCCGGTTTCGCGGGCAAACGGCAGATACATCAGCCCGGCCTGACGCGGGAACCCGATCACCGGCACCCCCGGATAGCGGTCTTTCACCCGTTCGGTGATCCGGCGGATCGGATCAATCACCCAGCGGCGGAATTCCTCTTCCGGCAGCACACCGGCCCAGCTGTCAAAAATCTGCACCGCTTCGGCGCCGTGCTCGATCTGGAGGCACAGATATTCTGCTGAAGCCTCAACCAGCGTATCGATCAGCCTCTGAAAGCGTTGCGGATGCCCATAGGCCCATTCCTTGGTCCGGGCATAGTCCTTGGATCCACCCCCTTCGACCATGTAGGTGGCAACGGTCCACGGCGCTCCGCAGAAGCCGATCAGCGCGGTGGTCTCCGGGATCGCCCCTGCCAAGCCTGACACGGTTTCAAACACCGGCTTCAGATGGTCTTTCAGGCGGGAGGGATCCAGCGCGTCTACGGCGGCATCATCGGCAAGGGGAGTCAGGCAGGGACCTTCCCCAACCTTGAAGGACACCGGCTGACCGATCGCATCCGGGACCACCAGAATGTCGGAGAACAGAATGGCGGCATCCATCCCATAGCGGCGCAGGGGCTGGAGCGTCACTTCAACCGCCAGCGGCGGATTGTAGCAGAGGTCGAGGAAACCCCCGGCATCCGTGCGGGTGGCCCGGTATTCCGGAAGATAGCGGCCAGCCTGACGCATCAGCCAGAACGGCGGAGGGGTCAGGGTTTCACCCTTCAGAGCCCGGATGAAACGCTTGCTGTCGGTCGCTGGTCGGCTCACGGCGGGGATACTCCTCTTTTGGTATGTCTTTCTCTTACACAAGAAAGGTATTTTTTTAAAGATTATGGTGGTTTTTGATAGGGCCTGTGGATAACGGGGATTCAGGCTCTTCTCGCTTTTGTCCACAGAACGCCTGTTGATAACGCTGTGTGTAAGGACCGCTTTATCCCCGCTGGGGACGACTCCGGGGGAAGTTCGGGACGACTCCAAGCGACTCGTGAGAATCCCGTTGTGGGAAAGGGTGTGGATAGTGTGGAAAACAAGCTTTCCCCGGGCTGATCTGTTCCTTGATTCAGGGGATTCACAGTCTGAGGGGGAATTTGAGTCACAGCGGGATCAGTCGTGGGGTTAAAACAGGGACTGCGTGTGTGGATTATCCTCTTTGGAAGGAAAGGGCGGCTTATTCAGGGTCATTCCCTGTCTGTCCACAGCATTTATCCACAGATCCGGACGCGGGGAATGTCGCAGGATCAACCGGAGGCCGAAGCCGCGGTTTCCCCCGCTGCTGAAAATGAGGTATTCGAAGGGAGGAGAGAGTGTCTGTCCGGAAAGGAACGCCATGCCGGTCAAGAGCCTGAATCTGCATCTGGTTTCTGACTCATCGGGGGAGACGGTCTCCTCGGTCGCCCGGGCCTGTCAGGTCCAGTTTGAGGATGTCGATGTCCGGCATCATCAGTGGTGGCTGATCCGCACCAGGGGGCAGGCCCTGCGGGTGCTGGACAGTATTGCCGCCGCACCGGGGCCGGTGCTGTATACGGTGATGGATCCGGCGATCCGGGCCACTCTTGAGGAGGGTTTTGCCCGGATTGATATTCCCTATATCCCCATTCTTGACCCGGTGCTGTCGACGCTGTCGGCGGTGCTGGATCTGCCGATCCGGGGCAAGCCCGGGCGGCAGCATGTGATGGATGCTGAATATTTCCGCCGGATTGAGGCGATGCAGTTCACCATCGATCATGATGACGGTCAGGTGATCGATGGGCTGGAAAATGCCGATGTCGTGGTGTTCGGGGTTTCCCGCACCTCGAAGACACCGACCTGTATGTATCTGGCCAACCGGGGCCTGAAAGCCGCCAATGTGCCGGTGGTGCCCGGCATTCCCTTGCCGGAACAGCTGTTGACCCTACAGGGACCGCTGAAAGTGGGCCTGACGCGGGAACCGCGCAGCCTGTCTGATATCCGCCGCAACCGGCTGCGGATGATGAACCAGAGCGATGAAAACACCTATGCCGACGAGGAGAACGTCCGCGAGGAGGTTCTCGGAGCTCGCCGTCTGTTTTCCCGCCTTGGCTTTCCGGTTATTGATGTGACGCGGAAATCAATCGAGGAAGCGGCAGCGGCGATTTTGCAGCTGCATGCTGAGCATAAGCGCCGCCAGCAGGAAGAGCAGGCGGTACTGGAAGACCTGTCAGGATATCCAACATGACTGAAAGTTCCGGTGTCCCCCCTTTGATTCTGGCCTCGGGCAGTGCATCCCGTCGGTTGATGCTGGAAAGTGCCGGACTGGCTGTCCAGACTGTTGTTTCCGGTGTTGATGAGGACGAAATCAAGGCGGCGCTGAAAGCAGAGCAGGCCCCGGTTGAGGAAGCCGCCGTTGTGCTGGCGGAGATGAAGGCCGGTCGGGTTGCCCGCCGGTATCCCGGGGCTTTGGTCCTGGGGGCTGATCAGATGCTGGACTGTGACGGGGTCTGGTTCGACAAACCGCAGAGCCGGGCCGAAGCCCGGGAACAGTTACAGGCGCTGTCGGGGAAAACTCACCGGCTGATCAGTGCGGCGGTAATATTCCACAAGGGCGAGCGGATCTGGCATCAGATCGGTGAAGCCCGGATGAGTGTGCGGGCCCTGTCAGACTCTTTCATCGACGGCTATCTTGATCAGGCGGGCGAAGCGGTTCAGGCCACTGTCGGCTGTTATCAGATTGAAGGTCTGGGAGCCCAGCTGTTCAGCCGGGTACAGGGCGATCACTTTGTGATCCGTGGCCTGCCGCTGTTGCCGTTGTTGGAGTTTCTGCGTCAATGGAAGGTGGTTCCCGCATGATGATGACCGGAAAGGCCCGTCTGGCCGGGGTTCTGGGGTGGCCGGTCAGTCACTCGCAAAGCCCGCGTCTGCATGGTTTCTGGCTGGACCAGCATGAAATTGACGGGGCTTATCTGCCGTTGCCGGTGGCGCCCGAGCATTTTGCTTCGGCGGTCCGCAGTCTGATCCACCTCGGCTTCCGGGGGGCGAACGTGACGGTTCCGCATAAGGAAGCGGCGTTCCGGCTGTGTCAGGAACAGGGCAATACCCTGACAGCACGGGCCCGTCATGTCGGCTCGGTCAATACGCTGGTCTTTGATGCGGATGGGCATCTTCACGGCGATACCACCGACGGCTTCGGATTTGTGGAAAATCTGCGGGCCGGAGCTCCCGGCTGGCAGGCGGGCACCGGTCCGGCCCTGATCCTTGGCGCCGGTGGGGCGGCCCGTTCAGTGATCGCGGCGCTGCTGGAGGCCGGGTGTCCCGATGTGATCCTGACCAACCGCAGCCGGGACCGGGCAGAGGCTCTGGCCGCAGATCTCGGGGGGCCGATCCGGGTTGTCGACTGGGATCAGCGGGGACCGGCCTGTGCCGGGATTGCCCTGTTGGTGAATACCACCAGTCTGGGGATGACCGGTCAGCCGCCGCTGGAGATGGATCTGTCGGCTCTGCCGCAGTCAGCACTGGTGACGGATATTGTCTATGCCCCGCTGGAAACCGCTCTGCTGGCGGCCGCCCGGCTGCGGGGCAATGTGGTGGTGGACGGGTTGGGGATGCTGTTGCATCAGGCCCGGCCGGGGTTTGAAGCCTGGTTCGGTGTCGCCCCCGCTGTCACCGAGGCTTTGCGGACCCATATTATTTCGGGAAAGAAATAGCGGTCACTGATGAAAATCCTTGGGATCACCGGTTCCATCGGGATGGGAAAATCCACCGCCTGCCAGCTCCTGCGGTGTCTGGGGGTGCCGGTGCATGATGCCGATGCGACGGTTCACCGGCTGTATCAGCAGGGGGGCGCTGCGGTGCCCCTGATTGCGGCCCGTTTCCCCGAAGCGGTGCGGAACGGACAGGTGGACCGGGTGGCGCTGGGCCGGATGGTGTTTGGCAATCCGGCGGCCCTGCGGGTTCTGGAACGGATTGTCCACCCCTTGGTACAGGCGGAAGAGCGGGCCTTTCTGGCCCGGCATCGCCGTCGCCGGACGCCGGTGGTGGCCTTGGATATCCCCTTATTGTTTGAAAGCCGGGGGCAGCGCCGCTGTGATGCGGTGGCGGTGGTTACAGCCCATGCCCTGATTCAACAGCAGCGGGTTCTGGCCCGGCCGGGAATGACCCTTGACCGTCTTCGGCAGATCCGTTCCAAACAGATGCCGGATTCCGAGAAACGGCGGCGGGCCGATTATATTGTTCCCAGCGGATTGGGCCGGGGGGTGACGATCCGGGCGCTGAAGCGTATTCTTGCCGATCTGAACCGGCCCGGATAAGGCATGATCTGCAATGCGTGAAATTGTACTCGATACCGAAACGACAGGCTTTGAACCGTCCGAAGGCCACCGGCTGGTGGAAATCGGGTGTGTCGAGTTGGTGAACCATGTTGCGACGGGGCAGACTTTTCACAAGTATATCAACCCGGAACGGGAAGTGCCGGAGGAAGCGGCACGGGTGCATGGCCTGACCTGGGACATGCTGAAGGACAAGCCGCTGTTCTCTGATGTGGCGGCGGAATTTCTGGATTTTATCGGCGATTCTCCGCTGATCATCCATAACGCCGCCTTCGACATGAAATTCATCAACGCAGAACTGGCGTGGGCCGGATTTGCCACGGTGCCCTTTGACCGGGCGATTGACACCGTGCAGATGGCCCGCCGTAAGTTTCCCGGGGCTCCGGCCAGTCTGGATGCTTTGTGCCGCCGTTTCGGGATTGATAACAGCCACCGTGAGAAGCACGGGGCGCTGCTGGACTCCGAGCTTCTGGCCGAAGTGTATCTGGAACTGCGGGGAGGGCGTCAGCCGGGGCTGGTGCTGACCGCATCGACCGGGCCGGTGACAACAGCGGTGGAGCGGATGCGGGTTGACCGGCCTTATCGGGCACCCCGTCCGCATGCCCCCAGCGCCGGGGAGCAGGACCGGCACCGGGCTTTTCTGGCCAAAAAGGTCAAAGGGGCTTTGTGGGAGACTCTTCTGCCGGCAAAGCCGGAGGATGGGGCCGGATCCTCCTGATCCGATCAGGGAAGCAGATGGTGGAGAACCGCGCCTGAGGCCGCACAGACCGTCAGGGTTGTCACCGGCCCGCGCCGCAACAGCATAAACGCCAGCACAGTAAGCCCCAGGGCGACCGGTTGCAGGCTGATCAACTCGGGAACCGAAACCTCCACGGGGCCGAGGGTGACAGTCGTAACGGTGGCGAACAGAACGTGCAGCCCGAACCATAAGGCCAGCGTGCCGATCACCCCGACCACGGCAGCGGTCAGGGTGGTGAGTCCGGTGGCCAGAGCCCGGTTATGGCGCAGGGTTTCGACAAACGGCGCACCGAGAAAGATCCACAAGAAGCAGGGGGCAAAGGTCACCCAGGTGGTCAGCAGTGCGGCCAGACTGCCCCCAAGCAGGGGGGGCAGTGCCCCGGGATCGCGGTAACCGCCGAGGAAACCGACAAACTGGACCACCATGATCAACGGTCCCGGCGTCGTTTCCGCCAGCCCCAGCCCGTCAACCATTTCAGCGGTGGACAGCCAGCCGTAGCCTTCCACCGCCTGCTGGGCGACATAGGTCAGGACAGCATAGGCCCCGCCAAAGCTGACCACCGCCATTTTTGAAAAGAAAACCGCGATATGCTGATAGGTGCTGCCGGGCAGAAGGACGCTGAGGGCGGCGACCGGCAGCAGCCACAGACAGAGGAAGACGCCACCAACCCGCAGGGACCAGCCAACCGAGACCTGTGCATGCGGGGGAAGGGTCTCCCCCAGAAGGGTCCCGGAACCGGAGGGGGTGGACACCGCCGGGGCAGCAGAGTGTCCCTGCCGCCAACCGGACAGGACCCCCAGCAGCAAGGCGGCAAGGACCACCACGGGGAAGGGACTCTGGAACAGGGTCAGGGCCAGAAAGGCGGCGAGGGCGATCAGCCGCAGAAATCCGGTCTTCAGGGCCCGTCCGGACAGGCGGATCATCGCCTGTAACACCAAGGCCAGAACGGCGGTTTTCAGCCCGAAGAACATCCCTTCGATCATCGGGACCTGCCCGAACAGCACGTAGACCCAGCTGAGGCCAAGAATGGCAATCAGACCGGGAAGAATGAACAGGCCCCCGGCGATCAGTCCACCCTTCAGCCCGTGCATCAGCCAGCCGATATAGGTGGCCAGCTGCTGGGCTTCCGGGCCGGGCAGCAGCATGCAGTAATTCAGGGCATGCAGAAACCGTTGCTCACTGATCCAGCGCCGGTCTTCCACCAGTTCCCGGTGCATCAGGGCAATCTGCCCGGCCGGTCCGCCAAAGCTGAGCAGGGCAATCCGGGTCCAGACCCGGATTGCCGCAGAGAGGGAGACGGGATGATCGGTCATGGTCGGGGAATCCTGAGAGCATTATCTGCTCTGGGTACGGTCTCGGGGGACTGCGGGGCAAGCGCAGAGTCACCCGGTCATAAAACGATCATCAGGGAGAGGCCGGTTTGGCCGGGCAGGTTCCGTCGGCGATGGCAACGATCCATTTGGCGACCACGGCATTGATGGCATCGGTTTCCCACGGGATGATGAATTCGTGGTCATTGGGGAAATCGCGCGGTGCTTTGGGAGCCAGACTCAGATAAGTCACGAACTTATGGTCGTTGATATCGTTGAAGAAAAACTCCAGACGCGGCCGCTGGCCCTCGGCGCGGCGGTCGTCGGTGCCATAGGTGATGGCAAAGCCGTCCCCGCCGTACAGGCTGGCGGTCCGGCGGGCGAAACGCCCCTGATAGCACAGGGGATCCGCCTCCATCACCGCCTGAACCTGTGACGCCTCCGGGGGGACCGCCGCCGGGGGCGGAGCCTGTTCCGGCAAGACGGATCCTAGGTCCTGAACGGCAGCGGTCACGCCTTTCTGCGGCGGCGGCGGCGGAGCGTCTTCCGTTGGCGGGGGGGAATCGGTGGAGACCGAGCGGGCCATTTTCTCCACCGGTGCCGCTTCCTTCACCACGGTTTTGCGGGAAGGATCCTGTGCCTGAACCTTGGTGATCGGGGCTTTCTTTGCGACAGGGTCCGGTTCCGGATCCGCGCTGATCTTGACGTTCTGATAAAAGTACACGCCCCCCACCACCGCGCCGATGGCGAGGAGGGCACTCAGGCAGCCGATTGCACCGGCTTTGTCTTCTGCATCAAGGGCCATAGCTCAGTTGTGCCGTAAGTTGGGAAGCCCGTCCAGTCCTTCTCCCTGCCGTTGTGGCAGGAAGAGGAAGAGGCCGTCTCAGGGAGTCCGTCCGGCGGCACGGATCAGGGTTTCCGCCGACGCCCGCAGAAGGGCGTGTTCTTCGGGGCTGAGGATCGGCATGACAGTCCCAAGGATGCCATCAGCCCCAAGGATCCGGGGCAGCGACAGGGCAACCGGGCCGACCCCTTCAATCGAATCCTCGACCTGCGAAACCGTCATCACCGCCCGTTCATCGCGGGCAATGGCGCGGACCATCCGGGCCAGACCGGCCCCGATGCCAAACCATGTCGCCCCTTTGCCTTCGATAATGGTGTAGGCAGCGCGGCGGACGCCGTGATCAATCCGGGCCTTCACCACGTCATCCAGCGGCTTCCCCTGCTGTTCAGCCAGAGAGGCCAGCGGAACCGTGCCGATACTGGCAGAGGACCAGCACAGCACCTCAGAGTCGCCGTGTTCCCCCAGAACGCTGGCATGGATGGAATTGGGAGACACCCCGAGATGATCCGCCAGCAGCGCCCGGTAGCGGGCGGTATCGAGAATGGTACCGGACCCGATGCAGCGGTGACGGGGCAATCCGGAAACCCGCTGTGCCACTTCGGTCATCACATCCACCGGGTTGGTGGCGACAATCAGGATCGGGTTGGGGGTCACTGCCAGAACCTGCGGCAGGATCTCGGCAAAGACGGCGGTGTTGCGGTCCAGCAGTTCCAGCCGGGTTTCCCCCGGCTTCTGGTTGACGCCAGCAGTCAGGATGATGATCCCGGCACCGGTCAGGTCGCTGTAGGCACCTGCCTGAACCCGCACCGGGGCGGCAAACGGAGTGGCGTGCAGAATATCCTGCGCCTGTGCCACCGCCAGTTTTTCGCTGCGGTCGATCAGCACGACATCGCTGGCAGCCCCGCTGAGGGCGACGGCATAGGCGGCGGCGCTGCCGACCTGACCGGCCCCGATAATTCCGACCTTCATCTGACTCTCCCCATAAAGCTCTGTAGATCAGCCTAACGGATTACGGCGCGGGGAGGAATTCCCTTCTCCTGATCCTTTTGTGATACAGGGATACTTCAGCGCAGGGTGACGTCGGGCCTGCCATCCTGACGGTAACGGTCCCGCACCCACAGGCAGACCACAATTGCCAGCAGGCTGCCCATGATGGTGTCAGAGAGATAATGGGCCCCGACGGCGACCCGCGAAAAGGTGATCATCACAGCGATCACCGCATAGGCCGGGCGGTAGCGCGGATACACAAACCACAGGGCAGCCATCGCCCCGACAATCGCCTGAGAATGGCCGGACGGGAAGGAGTTATGGCCGGAGAACGGGTGGAAGCCGTAGAGGCCATCACTGAAGTAATACTTGGGCCGGGGACGGCCGAAGAGGAACTTCAGGACCTGTACCGCAATCCCGGAGGCTGCCAGCGACAGCAGGGCGAAGCTCCAGCTGCGGGCCCGGGTTCGCCACAGTTCGTGCGCGTCGGTGGTCAGGGCCAGACCGGCGGCGGCCATACAGATCAGCCAGCCGGCGGCAAAACCGATGTACCAGGGTCCGCCAAGGCCGATGTCGGTGATGATGCTGAAAAAGCCGCGCAGATCCTCTGACATCTTCAGGCGGAGGGTCTGCGACAGCCACGGATCCAGACCCAGAAACAGCGGCAGGCATCCGACCATTCCCCAGCCCAGAACCGCCAGACGCGGATGGCGGCGGCACCAGCCCTTGGTCAGACACAGGGCCTGATGGCCCTGACGGAATACGGCCTGAAACCGGGACGGGGAAGGGGACTGGTCCATCGGTCTGTCCTCCGCTGACGGGGCTGTGGGATTACGGGGCGGCCGGGGTCAGCAGATGCAGGCGTACCGGCTTGCCACGGGAATAGTTCAGGCCGGTGACAACACCGTGATCGGTGACCTTGAAGGTCGGGGGCAGGGCTGCGGTGAGCTGTGGCAGATCCGCTTCATTCACAACCGCAATGCTTTGCGGTGTTCCGGTCAGAAAGGCGGCGGCTCCTTCGGCGGAGGTCAGGCGGGTTTTGGTTCCGGTCAGGAACACCAGACTGGGTTCATGATAGCCCACCGCCGCCACGGCGGCCCCGGGGGCAACCTCGTCAATACGGCGGGCCACCGCTTCACTGACCCACAGATCCGACAGGTGCGGCCCGACCAGTGTCACCAGCGTGACCTGAGTCATCGCGCCAAGGGCCAGCGCCCAGATCAGAGCATTGAGGAAATGTCGCTTCAGCAGGTGCCACCAGACGGTCACCACCAAGGCCACGGCGGCCACCGCCGTCGGCACCGCCCACAGGGTAAAACCTTCCCCGTATTTGACCGGCAGCCACAGCGCAGCCCCGGCCACCGCCAGCCCGATCAGGCTCCACAGAGCGTACCACAGCCGGGCAGCTCCTCCGGCCAGACGGTCATAGGTTCCGTCCCGCACCGCCATCAGGGTGGCGGCAATCATCAGGATAATCGCCGGGTACATCGGCAGACTGTAATGCGGCAGTTTGGTCGGGATCAGTTCAAACACCAGCCACGCCGGTCCGGCCCACGCCAGCGCAAAACGCAGGCCGGGCAGGGCGCGTTCCCGCCAGCTGCGGGCAAGGGACGGCCACAGGAACAGGGATCCCGGCCACAGGGTCAGGGACAGCAGCAGCAGATAGAAGCCGGGAGGAGCCCCATGGCTTTCCTGCGCCCCCAGCAGTTTCGGCAGCAGGTCTTCCCGCACCGCCTTGCCAAGGAACTGGCCGTCGGTCTGGCCGCTGACCGCCGCCATCCACGGGGCCACCATCGCCACGGTGATGATGATCCCCATCACCGGGCGCAGGCCGTGCAGCCAGCCGACCCGGCGGTCGGCAACACTCAGGGTGATGACGGTCAGGGCGGTGATCATCGGAGTGACCGGCCCCTTGACCAGAATGGACGCCCCCATCCCCAGCCAGAAGGCGAGGGAGGCCCACGATGGGGCTGCCTTCCCGCCCCGGGACTGCATGTAAACCAGACCAAGGCAGCCCTGCACCAGCGTCGTCAGGGCCAGCAGGGTGGCATCGGTTTTGGCAAGGTGGGCCTCCACCGTCAGCATCAGGGTTCCGGCCATGGTCAGCGCCGCGATCATCCCGATCCGGCGGTCGAACAGACGGCTGCCGAAGAAGAAGGTCATCAGCACCGTGGCGAACGCCGCGAACAATGATGGCAGACGGTAGGGCCAGGCTTCCGTCTTGGCCGGGTGGCTGAAGGTATTCACCGCCGCCGCCTGCAACCAGTAGATCCCGACCGGTTTCTTGGCCCGCAGTTCCTCCTGAAACCGCACCACCACATAATCCTGACTTTCCGCCATCTGGCGGGTGGCCTGCATGAAGCGGGATTCATCCCGGTCCATGGCCGGCAGGCTGGTCTGGCCGGGCAGGAAGATGGCGGCGCAAACCACCAGCAGCAACAGATAGGGACGGAAGCCTTGAAGGATGGCCTGCACGAAACACCCCCGGGTCGGGATTTAAGGGACGGCGACCATGCCGGGGCGGACCGTCGGTCGCGGGAAAACAGGGTTCAACAACAGGCCACAGCCGGGGATGACGGGCATCTCCGGCTGTGGGAAGCAAGGATCAGGGAAGGGGCGGATTGCCTCAGACCGTCTGGTTCACACCGGCGGCAGAGGGGGTATCCGCTTCAGGGGTCCGGGCCGGACCACCCTTGGACACCACCACCATGGCCGGGCGCAGCAGGCGGTCCTGAATCAGATAGCCGTCCTGATAGACCATCACCACGGTCCCGCTGGGGATATCCGTCCGGTCCACTTCCTGCATCGCCTGATGGTGGTGCGGGTTGAACGGCTGGTTCAGGCTGTCAATGCGGCGGACCCCATACTTGCCAAGGGCGTTCTGGAGTTCCTTTTCCGTCATCTCCACGCCGACGGCGAGGGTGTTGAGATCGGTGCTGGCGGCGCGGGCGGCCTCCGGTGCGGCCATCAGGGCCCGGGTCAGGTTATCGGCAACCGGCAGCAGTTCCTTGGCGAAGTTGGACATCGCGTACTTGCTGTTGTCCTCGATCTGCTTCTGGGCCATGCGCTTGGCATTCTGGGTATCGGCCAGCGCCCGCAGATAGTCGTTCTTCAGCTGGGCCACTTCCGCTTCCAGCGCCGCGATCTTTTCTTCGGGGCTCTGCACGGGCTCCGCCGATCCGGCAGCACCTTCGGGGGCCTGTTCGGTCGCGGTGGCGGCAAGGATATCGTCGAGGGTGGAGTCAGTGGGATTGGTGGTCATGGTCGTTCTGCTGTTTTTACAAAGATCAGGGTGACTGTACGGGAAAGGGCGGGGCAGGGCCACCACCGAACCGCGTATCCGGTGAACCGCTGCCGGTTGACCGGGGAGGCGGCTAACCGATCATCCGGCCGATCACCTTGGCGGTATAATCGACCAGCGGGATAATGCGGGCATAGTTGATGCGGGTCGGGCCGATCACGCCGATGGCCCCGACAATCTGTTCCCGGCTGTTCTGGTACGGGGCGACGATCAGCGAGCACCCGGCGGCGCTGAACAGCTGATTTTCTGAGCCGATATAAATCTGCACGCCGTCAGCCCCCTGCACCAGATCCAGCAGGCGCAGCATGTGCTCCCGCGTTTCCAGCGCATCGAACAGGGTGCGGATCCGCTCCAGATCGCCGACGGCATGGACATCATTCAGCAGGTTGGCCTGACCGCGCACGATCAGGGCGGCATCGGATCCGGTTTCGCTCCAGGTGGCCAGTCCGGCCTGCACCACCCGGCTGGTCAGTTCATCCAGCTGGGCTTTTTTGGAATCGAGATCGGCAAGGACGGTGACCCGGGTTTCATCCAGCGTCCGGCCGTTGAGGTGGGTGCTGAGGTAATTGCTGGCCTGATTGAGGGCACTGGGCGGCAACCCGTGCGGCACTTCGATCAGGCGGTTTTCCACCACGCCGTCGGCACTGACCATCACCACAAGCGCCCGCCCCGGGCCGAGACTGACGAATTCGATATGGCGCAGGGCGTTTTCGCTTTTCGGGGCCAGCACCAGCCCGGCCCCCTGCGACAGGCCGGACAGCATCAGCGAGGCTTCGCCCAGCACCTGTTCAACGCTGCGCCCGGCACTGCGGCATTTGGTTTCCACCTCAATGCGTTCGTCATCACTCAGGCGGCCGACTTCCAGCAGCCCGGAGACAAACAGCCGCAGCCCCTGTTCCGTCGGCAGGCGTCCGGCCGAGGTATGCGGGGAATACAGCAGGCCAAGGTCTTCCAGATCCGCCATCACGTTGCGGACGGTGGCGGGGGAGACGCTGTCATGCATCAGGCGGGACAGGGTGCGGGAGCCTACCGGTTCGCCGGTCTGCACATAGGCATCGACGATAAGCCGGAGGACCTCGCGACTGCGCTCGTTCAGTTCGGCGATGGAGGTCATGGTGTCCGTGCAGATCCCGTGCGGCACATGGGTTCCGCCGGATGCGGTCCCCTGTTGGGAATGTAGTTGCGGGGAGGCGGGCCGTCAATTGCACGGCGTCCGCCGGGGCAGGCGGGAACCGGGAAAAAGTGCCGGTAGGACAATTCGCCGGTTGCTGGAGGCTGATGTGGATCGGTACGCTTTTTGGGACCGGAGAGACATCCGGATCTTTCATAAAACCAGAAACTGATCAGGGGCTTCACGATGAGACAGGGTAAAGCAAAGGCCGCACTGCGGGGCTCTCCGCTGGTGGCCGGGATGGCTCTGGCGCTGATGATGACCGGCCCGGCGCTGGCGCAGCAGCTTCAGCAGCCGGAACAGGGGACCGGACTGACGGTCAAGCAGGGGGCTGTGGCCCACCGGATGATGGTGGCGGCGGCCAACCCCTATGCGGTCAGCGCCGGGTATGATGTGCTGAAGCGGGGCGGCACCGCCATGGATGCCGCCGTTGCCGTCCAGATGATGCTCAATCTGGTCGAGCCGCAGTCTTCCGGCATCGGCGGCGGGGCCTTTCTGGTGTACTGGGACGCCAAAACCCGCAAGATGACCACCTATGACGGCCGCGAGACCGCGCCGCTGGGGCTGAAGCCGGATGTCTTCCTTGCCGCCGGGGGGAAGGAGAAGGAGTTCTATGACGCCGTTGCCCATGGTACCGCCGTCGGAACCCCGGGGACGGTGCAGGTCTTGGACAAGGCGCAGAAGGCCCATGGCCGCCTGCCGTGGGCCAGCCTGTTTGACCCGGTCATTGCGCAGGCCCGGGAAGGCTTTCTGGTTTCGCCGCGTCTGACGGCAGCGATTGCCGATGCCAAGGCCAAGGGCATGGACCGCTTTCCGCAGACCGCAGCCCTGTATCTGACCCCGTCGGGGGATCCGCTGCCGGCAGGCAGCAAACTGAAGAATCCGGCCTTCGCCGCCAGTCTGGAGGCGGTGGCCAAGGACCGTTCCGCCGGATTCTATCAGGGGCCGCTGGCGGATGCGGTGGTGTCTGCGGTGCAGGCGGCCGGGGGTGTGCTGACCAAGGCAGACCTTCAGGGCTATGAGGCCAAGGAACGGCCGCCGGTCTGCGTGCGCTACCGTGTCTATGATGTCTGCGGAATGGGGCCGCCGTCCTCCGGCGGGATGACCGTTGGCATGATCCTGAAGATGCTGGAACGCTTCGATCTGAAGACCATGGGGCCGAGCCCGATGGCGATGCATCTGTTTGCCGAAGCCTCCAAGGTCGCCTTTGCTGACCGTAACACCTACATGGGCGATGCCGACTTTGTTGATGTGCCGATGGGTCTGCTGGACAGCGGGTATCTGGCTGAGCGCGGGGCGATGATTGACCCGGCGAAGGCCTTAGCACCGGTGGCGGCCGGGGATCCGCCGCGGAAGCGGGCTGATTTTGCCGTGGACACCAATCTTGGCCGTCCCGGCACCAGCCATATCGTGATTGCGGACCGCTATGGCAACATGCTGTCGATGACCACGACGATTGAAGCCGGGTTCGGCAGCCGGGTTCTGGCCGGTGGGTTCCTGCTGAACAACGAGATGACCGACTTTGCCTTTACCCCGACCAAGGACGGGAAGCCGGTTGCCAATGCGATTGCCCCGGGCAAGCGGCCGCGCAGCTCGATGGCACCGACCATTGTGCTGAAGGATGGTCAGCCGGTTCTGGTGGTCGGATCTCCGGGCGGCAGCCAGATTATCGGCTATGTGGCCCGGACCATTGTCGGGGTGCTGGACTGGGGGATGACCCCGCAGGCCGCCATTGATATGGGCCACGTCATCAACCGCAACGGCAAGGTGACGGATCTGGAAAAAGGCAGCAGCGCCGAAGCCCTGAAGGCAGAGTTTGAGGCCAAGGGGCATGAGGTGCGGATCAGTGATCTGAACAGCGGTCTTCACGCCATTCAGATCAACCGGACGCCGGGCGGCAAGGTGACGCTGGTCGGTGGGGCTGATCCCCGCCGCGAAGGCATCGTCCTCGGCGACTGATCTTTCCGGTCAGGCCGGTCTGTCTTGAGAAGAAAACAGCCCCGGGATTGTCCGGGGCTGTTTTTTATTGTCCTTTCGGGCTCAGCGGTTCCGCCGCAGCAGGACGTAAAGCGCGCCATAGCCGCCATGCTCGACCTGGGCCTGACTGAAGGACAGAACCATTGGGCGCAGGGTTTCATCATTCAGCCAGCGCGGGACCATTTTCTTCAGCACGCCCTGACCCCGCTCCCCTTGTCCGGTGATCACCAGAACACAGCGGAGCCCGGCGGAGGCACTGCCACTGATGAAGCGGATCAGGGCGATATGGGCGGCTTCCTGTCCCATTCCATGCAGATCAATCCGACCGTCTATATCCATCCGTCCGCGTTTAAACCGCTGGGCGGTGCGGTGATCGACGCCGGGGCTGTGACCATGCGCCAGCTTTGGCAACTGCCGTTTGCCTTTGGCGTTTGGCATCCCCGGGGCCGGGCTGGCGGAAGAGGGACCAAGAGATCCGATCTGGAAGGTTTCGTCCAGAAACACCGGAGTCCGGGCGGGCGCTTTCGGACGGATGTCCTGCTGATCTGCGTGGGGTGATGACGGTGTTTCACGTGAAACAAGATCGGCGACCGGGTCTGTTTCACCGGCGATCAGGGCGGCGATGGTCGCATCATCCGGCAGGCTGTGACCGGGCAAAGGGGTGACACTGCGGGCAATGGCCTTCCACAGCATCAGGTCTTCGGCGGTGAACAGGTTGCGCTTACGCGGGCGTTGCATCATCGACGATCACGATGTGCAGCTGGCGCGGGCCATGCGCTCCCAGCAGCAGGGTCTGTTCAATGTCCCCGGTGCGGGACGGTCCGGTGATCAGATTGACGGTCCGTGGCATTCCTTCCGGAAAGCGGCTGCGGATCCGGGCCCAGGCCTCTTCAAATGGGCCGACCATCAGCGAGGCGGGCAGGGCGACAATATGGATGTCTGGCAGAAAGTTCAGGGAGGTCGGCGTTTCCGGGCCGGAGACCATCAGCAGGGATCCGGTTTCCGCAACACCACCTTCCGCAACGGAGACGCCGATCAGGTCCTCCGGCAGGGCCGGACCGCGATGAACGGTATAGAGCGGGTGCTGTGCCACCGGATCAAGCCGGGCATCAGGGGCAACGGCCAGTGTGGTCGGCAGGTTACGCGCCTTCAGCCAGTCTCCGATGTCCTGCGGCAGGGCATTCCATCCGGCAACCCGGCTGACGGTGGCGTCAACGCTGGTGGCCATGGTGGTGAACAGCGCGATCCGGGCTTCGCGATCCCCGTCGCTGCGGGCGGGGATGGTGGCGGCCGGATGGCTGTGTAACCGGTCCCGCAACGCCTGTTGCCGCTCGGCTGACAGTTCTCCCCGGCCATGGGACCGCCGGATGGATTCCAGAATTGCGGTACGGGAAGAGGGCATGGCCGCAACCTTCTTGTTCAGGGGGACCGGGCAGGGTGTCAGGGGGACCGGCGGTCGCGCGACGGGGCGTTCAGGGTCATCCCGTCTGCGGCGACCGAAGCGGTAAAATCAGGACGGAGTTCGGCAGTGTCAAGGGTTTCCCCCGCCTTTGGCAGCAGGCGGCGGACAAAGGCCTGCCAGCTGCCGTCCGGGGCCTGCACCAGGGCGGTCGGCCGTTCGGTCAGGCACAGGGCAATTCCGCCGAACTCCCACAGGGTGGCGAAGGTCTGCGGGCTGTGCAGGATCATCCGGGTGGCCCGGGCGTGCATATTCTTGATCAGTTTCGGGCGGACCAGCACGCCATAAACCAGTAGGGCAAACAGCAGGGCCATGACCCCGCCGATGATGCCGACAAAAATCATCACCACCAGAGAAATCATCAACAGCCCGAGCAGCGGGGCAATCGCTTCCCACGGGCTGAACACCGGGCAGCCGGGGGTGTTAAGGGTCCGGAAATTGATCAGCACCGAGATCAGGTTTTTTTGCAGGGCCCCGACGATGCGTGTGTGAAGGTCCCGTTCCTCGGCCGTCAGTTTGACCATCTGTAGCGGATCCTTGTGTTTAATCCGAAGGGGGCTGATGGATACCAGCTTCGGCCCGGTAGCGGGCCATAAATGTCTGCCCCTGCGGAACCGGCATCACCCGGTGGCGGGTCCAGTCCTCGGCAAAGGGCAGGCGGGACAGGAAGCCCCGTCTGCCACCGATCAGGCGCAGGGTCAGGGCAGAGATCCGGGTTGCCAGACGCCAGAGTGCGGGACGGGTAGCAAACCAGCCGAAAACCTGCAAGCCCAGACGGGCCCGCTGCGGGGTCAGATGGCGGGAAAACTCCTGTTCCCGCCAGTGGCGTAACAGTTTGGGCAGGGGAATCCGCATCGGACAGACCGCTTCGCACCGCCCGCACAGGGTGGAGGCATTGGGCAACGGGGCGGACTCTTCAATCCCGATCAGGGCCGGGGTCAGGACGGATCCGATCGGGCCGGGATAGACCCAGCCATAGGCATGGCCCCCGATGGCGCCATAGACCGGACAGTGGTTCATACAGGCACCGCAGCGGATACAGCGCAGCATCTCTTCAAACTCGGTACCAAGCAGCCGGGACCGGCCGTTGTCGAGCAGCACGACATGGAAATGCTCCGGCCCGTCCGGGTCCTCGGCGCGGCGCGGCCCGGTGGAGAAGGAGGTATAGCTGGAGGCTTCCTGCCCGGTGGCGGAGCGGGCCAGCAGCCGCATCAGCAGGGCGGCATCCTCCAGGGTCGGGACAATCTTTTCCAGACTGGCGAGGACGACATGAACCTTTGGCAGCAGCTGGGTCAGGTCGCCGTTGCCTTCGTTGGTGACAATCACCGTCGATCCGGTCTCGGCGATCAGGAAATTGGCCCCGGTAATACCGACATCCGCCGCCAGAAACTTATCCCGCAGCACCGCCCGGGCTTCATCGAGAAGCTGGCGCGGTTCGCTGAGCGGGCGGTCGGCGGGCAGATGGGTATGGGTGGCGCGGAAGGCGTCCGCCACCATTTCCTTCTGCACATGGATCGCCGGGGCGATGATGTGGCTCGGCGGTTCGTTGCGCAGCTGGATGATGTATTCACCCAGATCGGTTTCCACCGGCACAATGTCGTGGTCAGCCAGATAGGCATTCAGCCCGATCTCTTCCGAGATCATCGACTTGCCTTTGGTGACGGTGCGGGCGTTGTGATCCCGGCAGATGGAGAGCACGATTTCCCGCGCTTCCGCCGCATCCCGGGCCCAGTGCACCACCCCACCGGAGGCCTCAACCTTGGCCGCGAAGGTTTCCAGATAGAAGTCGAGATTTTCCAGAACGTGATTTTTCAGGTCGCGGCCCTGATCACGCAGGGTTTCAAATTCCGGCAGCTTTTCTGCGGCCTGCGCCCGGCGGACCCGGAACCCGACCTTCAGTTTTTGTAGGGGTTGCCGCAGGGAGGCGTCGTTCAGGGCGGCGCGGGCGTTTTCCTTGAACTGGCGGGTCGTCGCGTGCATCAGCGGGATCCCTCCGCTTCGCCGATGGCCGGTTGATCCGCCATGTCGGCCAGCACCTCGGCCACATGGCGGACCCGGATCGGGCTGCCGATCTTTTTCAGTTTTCCGGCCATGTTCAGCAGGCAGCCGACATCCCCGGCCAGCAGGGTATCAGCCCCGGTGGCGATGATGTCTTCCACCTTGTCGCTGACCATCTGATTGGAGATGTCGCCATACTTGACGCAGAAGGTGCCGCCGAACCCGCAGCATTCTTCCGGATTGGCCAGATCACGGACTGTCAGCCCTTTGACCTGCGCCAGCAGGGCGCGGGGTTGGGCCTTGATCTTCAGGCGGCGCAGCCCGGTACAGCTGTCGTGGTAGGCGGCGCTGCCGTCAAGCCGGGCCTTGATGCCGTTGAAGTGCAGCACGTCGGCCAGAAAGCTGGTCAGCTCCCAGGTTTTGTCCGCCAGTGCGGTGGCGCGGGCCTGCCAATGGGCGTCGCCATCCAGAACCGCCGGATATTCCTTCAGCATGCCCCCACAGGAACCGGAGGGCAGGACCACATAGTCAAAGCCTTCAAAGGCGGCGATGGTGGCTTTGGCGATGCTCTGGGTGGTGGGCCGGTCCCCGGAATTCCAGGCCGGTTGCCCGCAGCAGGTCTGGGACTCCGGGACCGAAACCCGGCAGCCCGCCTGTTCCAGAAGCTTCAGCGCGGCGAAACCGACACTGGGGCGATAGACATCAGCGAGGCAGGTCACGAACAGACCCACATGCGGCTGCACTGTGGCGGTGGCAGAAGACGATGTCTGGGACATACTGCATTTTTCCGGCTGATCGGACTCCGAAGCCCCACCATAGCAGGGCTGTGGGGCCCTGAGAACAGGCAGACGGGCCCGGCAGAGCACGGGCCCGTCTGTCTTGGCAGGAGAAGAACCGGAGATCCGGGTCAGCTGGTCGGGCGGCGGTTTTTCGGCAGCAGCAGATACCAGCGTCCGGCGCTTTTCATCCGTCCGGCTTTTTCCAGCGCCTGCTCGCCCGGACCCCAGAAGAAATCGCCGCGGACCACACCTTTGATGGCGCTGCCGACATCCTGCGCCAGCATCAGGCGGCGCAGCGGTTCCCCATCCGGATCAACCGTATCCAGCCAGATCGGGATTCCCAGCGGGACAAAGTTGGTATCGACGGCGAGGGACCGTTTTGCCGTCAGCGGCACGCCAAAGGCCCCGACCGGGCCATCTCCGGTGATCCGCCGGAAGAAGATATAGCGCGGGTTTTCCCGCATGATTGAGGTGGCCTGACCGGGGTTCCGTTTCAGCCAGTCACGGATATAGGGCATGGTGGTCTGCCCGGGGCCGAGGATCCCCCGGTCGAGCATGATTTTGCCAAGCCCTTTGAACGCCATGCCGTTGTTCCCGGCATAGCCGACCCGTTCGACGCTGCCGTCAGACAGGGCGATCCGTCCGGATCCCTGAATATGCATGATATGCACATCCACCGGATCCTCGGCCCAGTAGAGGACCGGGGCCTTGCCATCCAGTGCCCCGGTTTCAATCGCGGCGCGGTCTGGCAGACCGGCCGTGGATTTTGGGGCACCATGGATCGGAACCGTACAGCTGGCGGTGCGGGTCCGGCATCCGCGCAGGTCGGCTTCATAATAGCCGGTGAAGGTGCCGGTTTCGCCGCCGTTCTCTCCCTGAACCAGATAGGGGTCAAGGGTCTCTTCAATGAAGGCCCGGGCATCAGCGGCGCTGCCGGTTCCATTGGGGAACCGGCGGCTCATGGTGCGGCACAGGGCCTGCCAGTCACCGACGGAGCCGGTGATGGTGAAGTCGCCCAGCCACTTCTTCGGGTTGGTCTGCCTGGAGAACGCCTCGCAGGAGCGGGCAAGGGCGGGCAGGGCTTCATTCTGGCGGTCCCGCTCCCACCCCGGCAGCGCGGAGTAGTTGACCGGGATCAGCGACAGCCCGCCGCTGGCGGAGCCTGAACGGTCGGAACGGCCGGAGTCACTGGTGCCGCAGGCCGCCAGAAGGGAAGCCGCGGCAAGCAGCGGTAGAAATCGGAACGGAACGGCTGTTTTCACCGGGTCCCTCACGCCTCCGGCGTTGCGGTGGTCACCAGAGACCAGTTCGGATTCCCCGAAGAGACAGAACGGGAGAAGGTCCAGTCATCGGTCAGGCGGATGGCTTCGGTCGGGCTGCCGTCAATCACGGTGCCTTCCCGGTCCCGCAGGACAGAAATCTGATCCGTCACAAACCGCACGGTCACCGAGGCGACATCGCCGGTCAGGCTGGCGGCAACGAAGGACAGGCCGAGCATGGCGTCGACCTCAGTGGTCAGCTGTTCGCCCCGGCTTTCGCGGTCGCTGATCGCTGCCTCAAAATTCCGGTAAACGGTCTCGCCGAGCAGGGGGCGCAGGGCCTCCCGGTCACCGGCGGCGAAGGCGGTCAGGATCATCTCGAAGGCCCGGCGGGCACCGCCGAGGAAGCCATCGGGATCAAACGACGGGTCAGCCAGCGCAATCCGGGTCAGGCCTTCTGCCGCCGGGCCTTCCGGGATCACCGGGGCAGGCGGGGGCGTGGACGGGCGACGGCTGCCCAGATCAATCACGTTATCACCGGCGGCTCCCCCCGGGGCAGCGGCGGGATCGGCATCCTGCTGCTGGCGGTTAAGGCCGTAGGGATCACGCGGTGGGGCTTCCGAGCCATTGCGGCGGCCAAGAACACTGCGCAGGCGCAGGATCAGAAATCCGGCCACCAGTCCGAGGAAGATGATATCGATGAACTGAATGCTCTGGCCCATAGCGTCCCTGACGTGTCACTCTTGAAAGGTGAAAAGGCATCCCCGACCTTACCACAGTCAGCCTTTGATCTGTAACGCTGTCTGCCCCGGCCCCCGAGCGGGTGGCCGGAAAAGAACAGGACTGCCGCAGGCTGGACGGAGATCCGTTGACTTCCTAAATAAGCCCTGACCTGTGAAAGAGCAAGCATGGCCCCCCTGATTCTGATCCTTCTGATTGCCCTTCCGTTTCTTGAGATTGCCGGCTTTATCATTGTCGGTGACTGGCTTGGCGCGTTGCCCACGCTCGGCCTGCTGATTCTGTCGATGCTGGCCGGGTCCGCGCTGCTGCGCGGGCGGGGGCTGGGGGCGATGCTGCGCACGCCGCAGGGGCGGGATCCGTCACGTCTGGTGGCGGATCTGGGGGATACCCTGTTCCTTGCCCTTGCCGGTCTGCTGCTGCTGATTCCCGGATTTGTGACGGACCTTCTGGCCCTGCCGCTGCTGTTGCCGCCGGTGCGGAAAATTCTGATGGTTCTGGCCCTGCACCGGCTGACGGTGGTGTCCTCCGCCGGGGTGGGGGCTGCCGGGATGGGGCCGTTCGGCGGGTTTCCCCCGCCCGGCGGTTTTCCGGGGGAAGGCGGGGCTGACATCGAGGCGGAATACCGCGATGTGACAGACCGCAACCCGCCGGAACAGGGTGCATCCTCCGGTGCCGCGACGCGGCCGCTGTTGTCGCCCGCAGCGAACCGTGATAGGTCTGACCAGCCTTTTAACGGAGAGCCCAACCCATGACCGATACCGATACCACCGGGCAGGAAGAACAGGGTCTGCCGCCCATCGTGATGCAGGGGCAGTACATTAAGGACCTGTCGTTCGAAGTTCCGAACAGCCCGGAAATTTTCCGGAAAATGTCCGGGTCGCCGGATATTCCCATTTCGGTGGACGTCAAGGCGCGCCAGCTCGGCGGCAATGTGTTTGAAGTGGTCCTGCACTTCAATATCGAAGGGAAGGTGGACGATGAGACCGCCTTCATTCTGGAGCTGGCTTACGGTGGCGTCGTGCAGGTCAATCCGGCCGAGCCCGACCACACCCAGCCGCTGCTGCTGATCGAAGCGCCGCGCCTGATGTTCCCGTTTGCCCGGAACCTGATTGCCGACATCACCCGTGATGGCGGTTTCCCGCCGCTGATGCTCCAGCCGATCGATTTTGTCGCGCTGTACCGTCTGCGGGCGCTGGAAGCGATGCAGGCCAGCCAGCAGGCTGACGCCTGAGCCTCATCAGGATAACAGACAGGGATACGGGATCATGACCCCCTTTGGTGCGCGGCTGCGTGACCTCCGGCGGCAACGGTCCCTGACCCTGACACAGATGGCCGCCGACCTGAATGTGTCGGCGGCTTATTTGTCTGCACTGGAACACGGGAAGCGGGGACGCCCCGGCCCCGGTCTGGTGATGGAAATCTGCGGATATTTCGGCCTGATCTGGGATGAGGCTGAAGCCCTGAAGCGGCTGGCCCTGCTGTCACAGCCGAAAGTGACCCTCGACACATCGGGCCTCAGCCCCCGTGCCACCGGTTTTGCCAACCGGCTGGCAGAATGCCTGCGCGATCTGGATGATGAAGCGATTGTTGCGCTGGATGAGTTGCTGGTCCGGGTCCGCCCGATGCGGAGGCAGGGGCGGAAAGGCCGCCGCTCCGACCGCTTTTCCGCGTGATTTTTGTAAAGGCGGGAAAATTCTGGTTTCCGCTGATGCCCCGGTTTCCGGTCAGCGTGACCGGGCTTAGCCGTCGCTGTCGGCGACCAGTTCCGCAATCACCGCATTCAGGACCGGCATCCCCTTGGCAGTGACCCGCAGAGGGGCACCCGCGTGCAGGCTGTCGGCGGCAATCAGCTCCTCCCGGATCAGCAGCTCCAGCATATCTCCATCCAGTACGTCCCGCAGGGCGATGCCGCCCAAGGCTTCAAACTGTGTGGGGTCGATGCCATCGCGCAGGCGCAGCCCCATCATCACCCGCTCAATGGCGCGGTCGCGGCGGCTGATCGGGTCGTTGGTCCGGGTGGCGTGGCCGTGGGTGAGGGTTTCTTTCAGCCAGATCTCGGGTGCCCGGTGTTGTCGGGTGGCATAATCAATCCCGTTTTCAAAAATCCGGCCATGAGCACCGGGGCCGATCCCCACATACTCTCCGCCCCGCCAGTAGAGAAGGTTGTGGCGGCTTTCTTCGCCCGGGCGGGCGTGGTTGGAAACTTCATACGCAGGCATTCCGGCCCGATTCATTTCCTCCTGCGTAACGTCCCATAATGCAATGGCCAGATCATCGTCGGGGATATGGAACCGTCCGGCGGCATGATCGAGATAGAAGCGGGTGCCTTCTTCGATGGTCAGCTGGTACAGCGACAGATGCCCGGCAGACGCAAGGGGCAGGGCGCGGCGGAGTTCGTCCCGCCACTCCGCCGGGGTCTGGCCGGGACGGGCGTAAATCAGGTCAAAGGAAAAGCGCGAGAACAGGGTGGCGGCGGACTCGATGGCCCGCAGGGCTTCTGTCCGGTCATGACGCCGCCCCAGAAAGACCAGAGCCTCTTCATCCAAGGCCTGAACACCCAGCGACACCCGGTTGATTCCAGCATCCCGGAATGCCTGAAATTTATCGCGGTCGACCGCACCGGGGTTGGCTTCCAGCGTGATCTCAATGTCATTGGCCGTCGGCCAGTGTTGGCGGGCGCGTTCAATCAGGGCCGCGGTGGTCGCCGGGTCCATCAGGGATGGCGTACCGCCGCCGAAAAAGATCGAGGTCAGGATCCGTCCCGGGGTGCGGGCGGCGTAGTGATCGAGTTCGGTCAGCAGGGCCCGCCGCCAGGCCTGATGGTCAATGCGCTCGGCGACATGGCTGTTGAAGTCGCAATACGGGCATTTGGACAGGCAATAGGGCCAGTGAATGTACAGACCAAACATCGGATCAAAACCCATATCGGGAAAAGGAAACCCCGGTGTTTCACGTGAAACACCGGGGCAGGGAAGGGGAAGGGGAGCTTAGACCGTCAGGACAGTGGAGCCGGTGGTTGCCCGGCTTTCCAGCGCTTCATGGGCGGCCCGGGCATCGGTCAGGGCGAAGGTCTGGCCGACCTCGATCTTGACGGTTCCGTTGGCAACCACCGAGAACAGGTCAGCGGCAGCTTCTTCCAGTTCAGCCCGGTTGGCGGTGTAATGGGCCAGCGTCGGGCGGGTCAGGAACAGCGAACCCTTCTGGCTGAGGGTCAGCGGGCTGATATCCGGGACCGGGCCGGAGGCATTGCCGAATGTGCACATCAGACCACGCGGGGCCAGACAGTCCAGCGACTTTTCAAACACTGTCTTGCCAACGCCGTCATAGACCACCGGAACGCCCTTGCCACCGGTGATCTCCTTCACCCGGGCCACAAAGTCTTCGCGGGTGTAGAGCACCGGATGGTCGCAGCCGTGGGCGCGGGCCAACTCGGCTTTTTCCTCGGTGCTGACGGTCCCGATCACGGTGGCGCCAAGCGCTTTCAGCCACTGGCAGGCAATCAGACCGACCCCACCGGCAGCGGCATGGAACAGCACGGTCATCCCCGGTTCTACCTTGAACAGGCGGCGGATCAGGTACTGGACGGTCAGGCCGCGCAGCATCATCCCGGCGGCCTGCACATCGGTGATGGCATCGGGCACCTTGACCAGACCGGTGGCGGGCATGACGCGGGCTGCGGCATAGCCGCCGATCGGGCCGGTGCCATAGGCGACGCGGTCGCCGACATTCAGGCCGGTGACGCCGTCGCCAATGGCTTCAATGATGCCGCAGCCTTCCAGACCCAGACCATTCGGCAGGCCACCGGGGATCGGGTACAGGCCGGAGCGGTGATAGGTGTCGATATAATTGACGCCGCAGGCGCTCTGGGCCAGCCGGACCTGACCGGGGCCGGGATCGCCGACGCTGGTGGTTTCCACGCGCAGAACCTCGGGGCCGCCGGTTTCGTGAAGACGGATGACGGTGGTCATGGGATTTGTTTCCTCGTTGGGTGGCTTGGGGGAGTGGAGGAACGGACAGGGTTACGCCAGCAGGACCTTTTCCAGCCGCAGCAGGGTGCGCTTGGTATCGACGCCATCAAGGCCGGAATAGCCGCCAAGGCTGCCATTGCTGCCGAGGATGCGGTGACAGGGGATGATGATCGGGATTGGGTTGCGGCCGCAGGCAAGGCCAACGGCGCGGGGGCTGGTGCCCAGCCGGGCGGCGACCTCGCCATAGGTCAGGGTCTGGCCGAAGGGGATGGTGTTCATCACATCCCACACCTTTTTCTGAAAGGCGGTGCCGGGCGGGGCCAACGGCAGATCAAACACCGTCAGGCGACGGTCGAAGTAGGCATCGACCTGATCGCGGGCGGCGGTCAGCAGCGGGGTTTCCTCATTCCCCATCCCCCATCCCCAGTCCAGAGACAGGATGGCACCGTCTTCCTCGGTCAGGGTCAGGGCCCCGAGGGGACTGTTGAAGGAAAGCTGGGGCATGGCAGGCGGTATCCTTGCTGAGGCAGTCGCCGGGCCGACCGGCCAGACGGAAAGATGGGGTGAGGGTGCCAATAAGCCTAGAGGCTTTTTGGGGATCCGACAACGCGGACCGGTATGGGAGTTCATTCGCATAAGGGGGGATGTTGGCAGGGGCTGCTTGGCGGTTGCCACTCTTCGGGGTGTGCCTTACCTTGGACTCCTGTCGCTGCGCCCGGAGAGGTCCGATGAAAATTTCTGTTGATATCGACTGTACCCCGGAAGAGGCCCGGGATTTTCTCGGGCTGCCGGACGTCAAGCCGATGCAGGACGCCATGATGAACGAGATCCAGAAGCAGATGACCGCCAATTTACAGGCGATGGATCCCGAGACCCTGTTCAAGACCTGGCTGCCGGCACAGGTGCAGGGGCTGGAACAGATGCAGAAGTTTTTCTGGTCGCAGTTTACCAAGGGCGGCGGATCGAAGGGATCCCTCTGATTTTACCCGGTTGCTGCGATCCTGATGAAAGGGACACACCGTGTCTGACACCACTGATCTTTTCTACACCGCCCATGTCTTCCTCTGTACCAATGAACGGCCGGAGGGGCATCCGCGCGGATCCTGCGCTGCCCATGGGTCGGTAAAGCTGCGGGACTATATGAAAGCCCGGGCCAAGGAATTCGGCCTGAATGAACGGCGGATCCGCACCCAACAGGCCGGGTGTCTGGACCGCTGCGAACTGGGGCCGGTGCTGGTGATCTATCCGGAAGGGGTGTGGTATGCCCCGCGCACCAAGGAAGACATTGATGAAATCCTGCTGACCCATCTGCGCGATGGTCAGCGGGTCGAACGGCTGATGGTGTTGCCCACCGATGCCGACCGTGCGGCGTTTGAAGCCCGGCAGGCTGCGTCTGCGTGATGGGCCGCCCGGAAACGATTTTTGCTCTGGCCACCGCTCCCGGCCGGGCCGGGGTGGCGGTCATCCGGATTTCCGGCCCGCAGGCCGGTGCGGCGCTGACCGCGCTGTGCGGCAGGGTGCCGGTGCCGCGTCAGGCGGCCCGGAGCCGGTTCAGCCACCCGGTGGATGGACGGGTTCTGGACGATGGTCTGGCCCTGTGGTTTCCCGGCCCCGGCAGTTTTACCGGCGAGGATGTGGCCGAGATACAGGGGCATGGTGGCAAGGCGGTGATCGACAGCCTGCTGTCGGCCCTGTGTCTGGTGCCCGGTGTCCGTCCGGCAGAGCCGGGCGAATTCACCCGCCGGGCTTTTGAGAACGGCAAGCTGGATCTGACGCAGGCCGAGGGGCTGGCGGACCTGATCAATGCGGAAACCGAGGCCCAGCACCGGCAGGCCCTGCGGCAGATGGACGGGGCGCTGGCCCGGCTGTTTGATGGCTGGCGGTCTGACCTGATCCGCCATCTGGCGCATCTGGAAGCCTTCATTGATTTCCCGGATGAACCGATCCCCGACCATCTGGATCAGGCGGTCCGGGCCGGGATCAGCACCCTTGCCGGGGCGATGACGGCCTATCTGGCTGACGGTCATCGGGGGGAACGGATCCGGGATGGCCTGTATATTGCCGTGGTCGGGGCCCCGAATGCCGGGAAATCCAGTCTGGTGAATGCCCTTGCTCGGCGCGAGGCGGCGATCGTCTCGGCGACGGCCGGGACCACCCGCGATGTGATCGAGGTCCACCTTGATCTTGGCGGCTATCCGGTAGTTCTGGCGGATACCGCCGGACTGCGGGAGGCTGCCGAGGATATCGAGGCGGAAGGGATCCGCCGGGCCCTGCTTCGGGCGGAAAACGCTGATCTGCGTCTGGCGGTGTTTGATGCGGCCTGTGCCCCGGAGTGGGATGCCCCGACTCTGGCTTTGATTGACGGCCGGACCGAAGTGATCGTCAACAAGGTGGAGACGGTTGCTCTTCCGGATGACCTGCGGATTTCCGGGCGGGTGCCGCACCGCATTTCCGCTGCGGGCGGGCAGGGGATGGCCGACCTTCTGGAGGCTCTGACCGCCCGAGTCCGCGATGCGCTGGAAACGCAGGGGGCTCCGGCCCTGACCCGGCAGCGGCACCGGGTGGCGCTGGACGAATGTGTGGACAGCCTGCACCGCAGCCTGACGGCCCCGGATCTGGAGCTGATGGCGGAAGACCTGCGCCTTGCCGCCCGGGCACTCGGGCGGATCACCGGCCGGGTTGAGGTTGATGATCTGCTGGATGTGATTTTCCGCGATTTCTGCATCGGGAAGTAAGTCCGGCTTATCCCGATCAATCCGCCTGTCCCGGCAGGGACGAGAGTATCTCATACCCGGCAGGGACGAAAGTATCTCACACCCGGCAGGGACGATAGTTGCCCACCCCCGGCAGGGACGATAATCCCCGGTCCCGTCAGGGACACAGACACGCTGCCGCCCCTCGGTTCTTGAACCGGGGGGCGGTTCGGCGTATGTCTAGGCACGACTCTGGACGCAGGGGCTGACCCGTTACCGGGCAAGCCGATCCACCGTCCATTTTTTTCTGACAGGATGCCGCATGTGGGATCCGTGCCACCCGGAACCGGGGCAGGGCGCGGCCAGCGGCATATGCCGAATCCGGGTGAGAGTGGGATGAACGACTCCTTTGACGTGATCGTGGTCGGTGGCGGCCATGCCGGAACCGAAGCGGCGGCGGCAGCGGCCCGGATGGGGGCCAAGACTCTTCTGCTGACCCACAAACTGGAAACAGTTGGGGAAATGTCGTGCAATCCGGCGATCGGTGGATTGGCGAAGGGCCATCTGGTCCGCGAGATTGATGCGCTGGACGGGGTGATGGGGCGGGCCACCGACCGGGGCGGCATCCAGTTCCGGATGCTGAACCAGAGCAAAGGGCCCGCCGTGCGGGGGCCCCGGGCTCAGGCCGACCGCAAACTGTACCGTCAGGCGGTGCAGGATATCCTGCGGGAAACCGAAAACCTGACCCAGTGGGCGGCTGCGGTGGAAGACCTGATCCTGACCGCGGATAACCGCGTTGTCGGGGTGAAGACGGCGGACGGGCGGGAGATCGGGGCCGGGGCGGTGGTGTTGACCACCGGAACCTTCCTGCGCGGGATTATTCATCTGGGGGAACAGACCTGGCCAGCCGGGCGGATTGATGAGGCTCCGGCGCTGGGGCTGTCGGTGACGCTGGAGCGTCTGGCCCTGCGGCTCGGGCGTCTGAAGACCGGAACCCCGGCCCGTCTTGATGGCCGGACCATTGACTGGGATGGGCTGGAGATGCAGCCGGGCGATGACCCGCCGCAGCCGTTTTCCTTCCTGACGGACCTGATCACCACGCCGCAGATTGCCTGTGGAATCACCTATACCACCGAGCAGACCCACCAGATCATCCGCGATAACATTCACCGGTCGCCAATGTATTCCGGTCAGATCCAGAGCGTCGGTCCACGGTATTGTCCGTCGGTGGAAGACAAGATTGTCCGCTTTGCGGACAAGGAACGCCATCAGGTCTTCCTTGAGCCGGAAGGTCTGGAGGATCCGACCGTCTACCCGAACGGGATTTCGACCAGCCTCCCGGCGGAGGTGCAGGACGCGCTGATCCACTCGATTCCGGGTCTGGAGCGGGTGACGATTCTGCGGCCCGGGTATGCGATCGAATACGATTTTGTTGATCCGCGCGAACTGCGGCCATCGCTGGAAGTGCAGAAGGCGCCGGGCCTGTTTCTCGCCGGGCAGATCAACGGCACCACCGGCTATGAAGAGGCGGGGGCGCAGGGGCTGGTGGCCGGGATCAATGCGGCGCTGCTGGCCTCCGGCCGGGCGCGGGAAGACGTGTTTGTTCCGGACCGGGCCGATGGCTATCTTGGGGTGATGATCGACGATCTGGTGACGCTCGGCACGCAGGAGCCGTACCGGATGTTCACTAGCCGGGCCGAATATCGTCTGCTGTTGCGGGCTGATAATGCCGATCTGCGGCTGACCCAGAAGGGGATCGACGTGGGCGTTGTCGGCTCTGGCCGCGCCGCTGTGTTTACGGAAAAGCGCGGGGCGTTGGATGCTGCCCGCGCCCGGATGCAGGGCCTGACGGCAACGCCGAAGGAGCTGGCTGCCGCCGGGCTGCATGTCAATCAGGATGGTGTCCGCCGCTCGGCGCTGGATCTGTTCAGCTACCAGACCGTGACGTGGCAGACCCTGCATGGCCTGTGGCCGGAACTGGCGGCGATCCCGGCGACCGTGGCGGAACAGCTGGAAATCGAAGGCCGCTATGCCGGATATCTGAACCGTCAGACCACGGATATTGTGGCTTATCGGAAGGATGAAGGGCTGGTTCTGCCCGATGATCTGGACTATGCCACGGTCGGCAGTCTGTCGGCGGAGATCCGCCTGAAGCTGTCGAAAGCCCGCCCGGCGACCCTTGGTGCAGCCGCCCGCATTCCGGGAATGACCCCGGCGGCCCTGACCGCGTTGCTGGGTCATGTGAAGAAGATGAAGAAATCTGCTGCGTAAGGCTTGGCCTTTCGGATCAGAGTCGATTATAAGAAGGGGCTGCGGTCCGGGATGGACCGCCCCCTTTTTTGTTTCACGTGAAACAGACCGATCCCATCGTGACTGCACCGCTGACGCCCGAGGCCTTTCAGGCCCAGACCGCTGTTTCACGTGAAACAGTGGACCGATTGACCGCTTATGCCGATCTGCTGCGCAAGTGGCAGCCGAAGATCAACCTCGTCGGACCGTCGACGATGGATGATCTGTGGCGACGGCATTTTCTGGACTCCGCCCAGTTGTGGCCTTTGCTTCCGGCAGAGACCAAGACCCTGATCGACTTCGGCAGCGGGGCCGGATTTCCCGGTCTGGTGCTGGCGGTGATGGGAGTGCCGGAGGTGCATCTTGTCGAGTCGGACCAGAGAAAATGCGCCTTCATGCGGGAAGCTGCCCGGGCCACCGGGGTCTCGGTGACGATCCATAACAAGCGGATTGAGGCGATCGCGCCGTTTCCGGTGGATGTGGTGTCGTCCCGCGCTTTGGCAGCCCTGCCGCAATTGCTTGAGTTCGCAGCGCCTTTTCTTGCACCGCACACAACCTGCCTGTTCCCCAAGGGGCAAAATGTTGAGGCAGAGTTGACCCACCTTAACAAAATATGGACACTGCGCGTGGACCGTCAGCCCAGTCTGACTGACGCCGACGCGACCATTCTGCGACTGAGCGAGGTTCGCCGTGAGCAACCAGCAGACACCCGTTAAAGCACCCCCGGTGTCGTCCTACGGCCCGAAGATCATCGCCATCGCCAACCAGAAGGGCGGGGTCGGCAAGACCACCACCGCCATCAATCTGGGCACAGCCATGGCGGCGGTGAAGAAAAGGGTCCTGATCATTGATATGGATCCGCAGGGGAATGCATCGACCGGGCTGGGGGTGGAACGCTCCAAGCGCCGGATCAACAGCTATGCCCTGATGACCGGGGAAGCCCGGGTGCAGGACGCGGTGTCTGATACCACGGTGCCGGGTCTTCAGCTGATCTCCTCCGGGGTTGATCTGGCCGGGGCCGAACTGGAACTGGTGGATGTCGAAAAGCGGGAATACCGCCTGCGGGCTGCCCTACAGGGGCGTCTGGATGCCTATGATTATGTGTTGATCGACTGCCCTCCGGCTTTGGGGCTGCTGACCCTGAATGCGCTTGTGGCCGCCGATGAGGTGATGGTGCCGTTGCAGTGTGAGTTTTTTGCGCTGGAAGGGATTTCGCATCTGATCAAGACCATTGAGCGGGTGCGCCGCAGCTTTAATCCCCGTCTGGAAATTCAGGGGATTGTCCTGACCATGTTCGACCGGCGCAACAACCTGTCGGGGCTGGTGGAAAGCGATGTCCGCGGCTATTTCGGCCCGAAGGTGTTTGACACGGTGATCCCGCGCAACGTCCGCATCTCGGAAGCGCCGTCACACGGGAAGCCGGTGCTGCTGTATGATTTTAAGTCCTCCGGGGCACAGGCCTATGTGCATCTGGCGGGAGAAGTGTTGAAACGCGATCGGCGGGAGGCTCGCGCGTAATGGAAGATCGGCGGAAGCGGGGCGTTCTCGGGCGTGGGCTGTCAGCCCTGCTGGGTGATGAAGGCGATGTTGCCTTCAACACCGGCGGAGAGGGGGGCGGGGAAGCCCGGTCCCAGACCATGGTCCCGGTGGAATTCCTCCAGTCCGGCCGGTTCCAGCCGCGCACCCAGTTTGATCAGGAAGCGCTGAATGATCTGGCGGACAGTATCCGCGAGAAGGGGATCATCCAGCCGATTCTGGTCCGGATTCTGCCGGAGGATTCCAACCGGTATGAAATCATCGCCGGGGAACGGCGGTGGCGGGCGGCACAGATTGCGCAGCTGCATACGGTCCCGGTCATTGTCCGTGAGTTCTCTGATCGCGATGCGGCGGAAGTGGCGCTGGTTGAAAACCTGCAACGCCGCGATCTGTCGCCGCTGGAAGAAGCCGAGGGCTACCGTCGCCTTCAGGAAGAGTTCCAGCATACGCAGGATGATCTGTCGAAAGCGGTGGGCAAAAGCCGCAGTCACGTCGCCAATATGATCCGCCTTCTGGCGCTGCCGGACCCGGTGAAGGATATGATGCGGACCGGAACCCTGACCGCCGGTCATGCCCGGGCGCTGCTGAACGCCGATGACCCGGGCATTCTGGCGGAACAGGTGGTCAAGAAGGGTCTGAACGTCCGCCAGACAGAAAAGCTGGCGACGGAGAAGGGCGGGGTCAAGGCCCGGAAAGCCCGCCCTGAAACTGCGGAGAAAGCGGAAAGATCCCCTGCCGTTGCCAAGGACACCGATACGCTGGCGCTGGAACGGGATCTGGCCCGGGTTCTGGGCCTGAAAGTGAATATCGAGTTCGAAGGCCGTGGCGGCCGCGTGGTGATCCACTATTCGACGCTGGAACAGCTGGACGATATTCTCTATCGGCTGAACAACCCGACCGACAATGCGGCGGACCGCCGCCGGGAGGCTCTGGAAGCCGAGCATGCCGCTGACGAAATGGCCGATCAGGCCTTCGCCGCTGTCTTTGCCGCCAAGCCGGTTCCGGCTCCGGAGGAAGAGGCTTCGGGGGTTGCCGGTGTGACCGCCGCCGATCTTCTGGCGGATGCGACCTTTGAGGACGATCTGGTCGAGGATCTGGAAGCGTTGGAAGACGATGACTTCGAAGACTTTGATTTTGAAGAGATCGAGAAAGAGTCTTCCGGGCGGATCAATGCTTCGGCGGTGTTCTCTGCGGCACCGGAGGACGAGGCTGAAGAAGACAGTGACCGCGTGATGGCCGCAACGGTTGATTCGCTGCTGGAAGACTTTCTGCGCGAACGCCCGGCGGAAACAGAGGATCCGGAGACCGGCGAGTCACGCTGAGCCCATCTGTCGGGAGAGAGACCGGACCATGGAAAACGGAGGCTGAGGGCCTCCGTTTTTTATTTTCATAGCAATGGATGGGGGGCGCGTTGCCCTCAGGCTGCTACGGCCCGCGTTTTGCCGCCCGCGCCGCATTGGCGATGCTGAGGAAGGCGCGGGAGGTCAGCTCCTGCTCCGGCATCCCGGTTGTCTTGCAGTCGATTTCGGTTTGTAGCAGCAGATCAAGGGCGGTCATGGCCCGTGCCGGGGACCACAGGCGCAGTTGCGCCGTAAACCGGGGCTTGGTCTTGAAAAACACCGGAGGCTTCAGCAGCCCCAGCGCCGAGTCCGCCGTATGCCCATGACTGAGGGCGGATGCAGCCAGATGCAGGCGCTGAAAATGCCGGAGGGCGGCCCGCAGGATCGGGACCGGATTGGTTCCTTCGGCAAACAGCCGGTCCAGCAGCCGCTGGGCTGTCAGCGAGTCGCCCTCGGCCGCCGCCAGAATCAGGTCATCCTGCGCCAGTGCCGACATATCCCCGATGCAGGCCATGGCATCTTCCAGACTGACGGAGCGGGGGCTATCCCCGGCGGGGCCCATATAAGTGACAAGTTTGTCCAGTTCCTGACGGGTCACCGCCCGGTCGCCGCCGAGATTGGCCACCAGATAATCGAGCGTGTCTTTTCCGGCACTCAGGCCATGGGTGTTCAGGGTGCGGTTGATGACCGCAGCCAGAGCCCCCTCATCATCGGCATAGCAGGGCACTGCGGCCGCGAGGGTGTGGGCCTCAAACAGCTTGCGCAGGGTTGATTTGGCGGCCAGATCGTCGGCCTGAACAACGATCAGGGCATCCCCGGCCGGGGCATTGAGAAAGGCTTCAAAGGGTTTGGTCAGGCCGTCTCCGGCATCGCGGATCCGGATCACCCGGCGGCCCCCGGTCAGGGCCATGGCGGCGGCTTCATCCGCCAGCAGGGCGGGGTCTTTGGTAATGGCGGCTGCGGTCAGATCGGCAACCCGGAAGGGGTCTGACAGGTCTGCGACCACGGTTTTCATCGCCGTCACAACCCGTTCCCGCACCAGTCCGTCATCGGGGCCGTAAATCAGGACCGACCGGATCTTGGCATCCGGGCGGGCGCAAAAGGAATCGGCGCGGTCTGCGCTGATTTTCATGGGGCGGACCCGGCTGGCGCCGTTCCAAGGCTGGGGTTCTGCTTCAGGAAGACGGCAACCGCTTCGCTGATCTGGTCAGAAAGCTGCTCGATTGTCCGTTCCCGGGCATTCCGGTAGGCCATTTCGACCGTAAAATGATCGGCGGTGATATTATAGCCGGTCATTGCACTATGCTGCCGGGACCAGACCACTTTGCCGCCGCTTTCCAGTTTGGATGTGGTGGCCAGCGTCACCGATTCCCGGGTGCTGGTCGCATCCTTACGGAAGCCCGACTCGGTTTTCACCTCGGTCATCTTAACGGTCAGGCGATAGCGTTTCTGGACCGTATTCCCGGCACCCTGCTCAAAGCGCCGTTCCAGCGCGTTGCGCAGCATCTGCCCCTGACGGTCCTCGATGATGCCCACGTCAACCGCCGCCATGGCGGTCTTCAGGGCATCCCCGTTGTTGGACCGGGCATACATCGGCTGGAAGCCGCAGCCTGCCACGGCCGAAGCCGTGGCAAGCGTGCAGCCCAACAGAGCCGTGCGGATGGTGCGCTTAGACGACCACATTGACGATCTTGCCCGGGACAATGATGATTTTCCGTACCGGCTGACCGCCGATCTGGGCCTGAACGGTTTCCAGCCCCAGAGCGGCGGCTTCGATCTCAGCATCGCTGGCGGTCTTGGCGACCTCAATCGTTCCGCGCAGCTTGCCCTTCACCTGAACGGCAAGGGTCACGGTGTCTTCCACCAGCAGGGCCGGGTCATAGGTCGGCCACGGGGTATCGGTCAGCAGGGTGGCCCCGCCCAGTTCCGACCACAGTTCTTCGGCCAGATGCGGCATCATCGGGGCGCTGATCCGCACCAGCGTTTCAATGCCGAAACGATAGGCTGAGCGGGCGGCGTCATCGGTCTGTTCCAGACCGCCAACGGCATTGGCCAGTTCGCGGATACGGGCGACAGCGGTGTTGAAGCGCAGCTTTTCCAGATCTTCGGTGATGGCGGCGATGGTCTTGTGGGCCATCCGCACCAGCTTCCCGGCGGGGGAGGAGTCGGTCGGCACCGCAGCGGCCGAAGCCTGAATCTCACCAGCCATGCGCCACAGGCGGTTGATGAAGCGCCATGCCCCTTCAATGCCGCTGTCGGTCCAGTCCAGATCGCGTTCCGGCGGGCTGTCAGACAGCATGAACAGGCGGGCGGCGTCGGCACCGTAGGCATCGAAGATCCTGTCGGGATCGACCACGTTCTTCTTCGACTTCGACATTTTGATCGAGCGGCCGACGGTGACCGGGCTCTGGTCGGCGGTGCGGATCCACAGGCCGGAGTCGGTCTTTTCGATCTCCGACGGATCCAGCCACTTGCCGTCAGCGGTCTGATAGGTTTCGTGGCAGATCATCCCCTGGGTGAACAGGCCGTCGAACGGCTCTTTCACGTCCAGATAGCCGCATTCCTTCAGGGCCCGGGTGAAGAAGCGGGAATACAGCAGGTGCAGAACCGCGTGTTCCACCCCACCGATGTATTGATCGACCGGCAGCCAGTAATCGACCGCAGTGCGGTCAAAGGCCACATCCGGGTTCTTCGGGGCGCAGAAGCGGGCGAAGTACCACGACGACTCGAAGAAGGTGTCGAAGGTGTCGGTCTCGCGGCGGGCGGCTTTGCCGCAGCACGGGCAGGTGGTGTGCTTCCACGTCGGGTGACGTTCCAGCGGGTTGCCCGGCTTGTCGAAGGTGACATCCTCGGGCAGCTGCACCGGCAGGTCCTGCTCCGGCACCGGCACCACGCCGCAGTCATCGCAGTGGATGACCGGGATCGGGCAGCCCCAGTAGCGCTGGCGGGAGACGCCCCAGTCGCGCAGACGGTACTGAATGGTGCCGTGGCCCTTCTCCAGCGACTCGATCTTGCGGATCGCCGCCGACTTGGCTTCGGTCTGCGACAGGCCGTTCAGGAAGTCGGAGTTGATGGCAATGCCATCATCGGAATAGGCGGTCTCGGAGGCTTCCAGCGTGGCGACAAAGGCGGCGGTATCCTCGCCCTTCGGGGCGACGACGGCCTTCACCGGCAGGCCATACTTGCGGGCAAAATCCATATCGCGCTGATCGTGGGCCGGGCAGCCGAACACCGCACCGGTGCCGTAATCCATCAGCACGAAGTTGGCGACATAGACCGGCACGGTCCAGTCCGGGTTGAACGGATGGCGGACGGTCAGGCCGGTGTCGAAGCCCTTCTTCTCCGCCGTCTCAATCGCTTCTTCCGAGGTGCCGAGGCGGTCACAGTCGGCGATGAACTCGGTCAGGGCGGCATTTCCGGCCGCCAGCTCGGCGGTCAGCGGGTGATGCGGCGACAGGGCGAGGAACGAGGCCCCGAACAGGGTATCCGGGCGGGTGGTGAACACCTCGATGGAGCCGTCGCGGCCGACCAGATCCCAGGTCACGCGGGCTCCTTCCGAGCGGCCGATCCAGTTGGTCTGCATGGTGCGGACCTTTTCCGGCCAGCGCTCCAGACCCTTGATGGCTTCAAGAAGGTCATCGGCATAGGCGGTGATCTTCAGGAACCACTGGCTCAGCTTGCGGCGCTCCACCAGCGCGCCGGTGCGCCAGCCACGGCCATCAATCACCTGTTCGTTGGCGAGAACGGTGTTGTCGACCGGATCCCAGTTGACCCACGACTCCTTACGGTAGGCCAGACCGGTCTTCAGGAAGTCGAGGAACATCTTCTGTTCGTGACGGTAGTAGTCCGGGGCGCAGGTGGCGATTTCCCGCGACCAGTCGATCGACAGACCCATCGGCTTGAACTGGGCGCGCATGGCGTCGATGTTCTGATAAGTCCAGGTGCCCGGGTGGGCGCCGCGTTCGATGGCGGCGTTTTCCGCCGGCAGGCCGAAGGCATCCCAGCCCATCGGGTGGAGGACGTTGAAGCCCTGCGCCCGTTTGAAGCGGGCGACCACGTCCCCCAGCGTATAGTTGCGGACATGGCCCATGTGGATTCGCCCCGACGGATAGGGGAACATTTCCAGCACGTAGTATTTGGGGCGGGAGGTATCCTCGGTCACCTCGAAGCAGCGGGCCTGATCCCAGGCGGTCTGCCACTTCTGTTCGGTTGCCTTGACGTTGTAACGATCCTCGCGGGCCATGATGACACTTCACCTGAAACAGGGGCCGGGACGGACAGCAGAAAAGACGCCCGCCGCCGGCAGAGAAAAAGACAGTGGAGCAGAACCGCCCCCGTGACCGGGGATGCTCCGGGGTGGGCAGAGCCGGAAACCGGCCTGTTATTTCGAGACGGCAACCCGCATCTGGCGGGCGCGGGTCAGGATGGCATTTTCCATTTCCGTCGCCACGCTGGCGTTGACCGGGGTATCGGCCCAGCGGCCGGAGGAGGGATCCACCGCCTGACGGAACACCGATACCTTCACGCCGTCGGAGCGCAGGGCGCGGCCGAGGATGAAGACGTTGACCTTAAAACGTTCCTGCGGGGTTTCCGGGGTGGAATACCAGTCGGTGATAATCACACCGCCGAAGGGATCCGCCGAGGACAGCGGCATGAAGGAAATGGTATCGAGCGAAGCGCGCCACAGGAAAGCGTTGACGTTGATCCCGTTGCCGCTGCCGCCGCCATCGGACTGGTCGGCGTTCTTGTCACCGCCGAGAATGTTCAGGCCACCCTTGCCGAAGATGCTGCCGGTACCGCCTTCGCCGCCGCGGGTCCACTGACCGTCGGAATTCTTTTCATAGGGGCGGGCATCCATATTTTCCCCACCGCAGCCGGACAAGGCCAGGACGGCGACAGCCAGCCCCCCCAGAAAAACCCGCCGGAGGCGGCGCTGCCGCGTGAGGGAAGCGGAAGACCGGGGTGTGTCCATTTTCGTCATCACGATCCGTAACCTTGGGTAAAACGGGGGGGTAAAACAGGATATAAAGCGGGTGCCGGAGGCCAGAGGTAAAAACAGAACAGGGGCAGAGGCCGGAGTCGGCGCGGTAGCCCACGACAGGAGACGCCTGCCCCGGCAGGGTACTCTATATATCAGTCCTCCCCTGACAGGGGGAAGAGCCTGCACCATCAAAATCCCCCAAAATTCGGGCAAAATCCCCCAAGTTCCGGGATGGAGAGGTCCGGCAGAAGATCTGCGGAGGATCGGGCTTATCCTTCCCGGGGACTGCGGGGCGGATGGGGCCGTGCCCCCGGCCGGGCTGAAAGATCGGGCCGGTCAGACCGCTTTCTGATCTGTTGCCCGACCTGTTGCATGGAAAACACACTGTGGGCAAATTGGCACAACGGCCGGTGCACGCCGGTTGACCCGCCGGACGTTAAGTGGCTTCATGGCCTCACCGTGATGTGATCGCCGCTCCGGTAGGGGGCTGTGTTCATGGCCCCCAGGGGGTCGCAGCGGTTAACGACCTCGTTCCACTGAACCAAATTAGGGATTTGGGAAGAATGAAAAAGATCCTCATCGGCACCAGCGCTCTCGTCGCCGCCGCTGCTTTCGCTGGCTCCGCCAACGCTGCCGACCCGATTAAGCTGTCCATCGGCGGCTACGGTGCCGTGATGGTTGGCTATGCCTCCAACGACGACGCCTTCATCCGTCAGTCCGGCAACGAAGTGTCTGCCGTTGACGTCAAGGGCGACAACGAAATCCACTTCTCCGGCAAGACCACTCTCGACAACGGCCTGACCGTTGCCGTGAAGTATGAGATCGAGTCCGGCGGCCGCTCCATGAGCGACGTGTCCGACGAATGGTCCATCAGCCTGTCCGGCAACTTCGGTACCATCAAGACCGGCGCTGACGACAACGCCCTGACCATGATCCACAACAACGCCCCGATCGTCGGTGGCGGTCTGGCCGGTGGCGACCTGCTCGACGGCGCTTATGTCGTGAAGCCGGGTTCGGTCAGCACCGAAACCGATACCGCGATCGACACCAACGGCGACCGTGAAGCGATCAGCTACATCTCCCCGTCCTTCGCTGGCTTCACCTTCGGCGCTTCCTATGTGCCGTCTGCTTCGTCCACCCATGGTGACGACAACCCGGGTGCCACCACCACTGCCAACACCGTCGTGTCTGATGCCTATGGCGTCGGCCTCGGCTACGCTGGCAAGTTCGGCGACGTCACCGTGTCTGCTGACATCGGCTGGCTGACCGCTGATACCGGCAACCAGGTGAAGAACCGTGACGAATACCAGGCTGGCCTGAAGTTCGGCTACGCTGGCTTCGAAGTGGGCGGCGCCTACCGCAAGATCAACATGGACGGTATCACCGGCCAGCTTGATGCTGACGGCACCGTTTGGGAAGCTGGCGTGTCTTACAAGACCGGCCCGTACGGCATCTCCCTGACCTACCTGGATGCCAAGCAGGCTGACGTCGGTCAGACTTCTGTCACCAGCAAGTCCGACGACAAGTCCAAGGCCCTGCAGCTGTCCACCTCCTACAACATGGGCCCGGGCGTCGATCTGGTCGGCGGTCTGGCTTATGTGAAGTTCGACTCTGCCGGTACCGCTTCCACCGGCAACGACAACGATGGCTGGGTTGCCGCCACCGGTCTGTCGCTGACCTTCTAATTTCTGACCTGTCCGCAGGTTTGAAATGGGAAAAGGGCTCCTTCGGGAGCCCTTTTTCTTTGTACGGATAGCTTCGCATATAAAAAAACACCCTCAGATCATCTGAAGGTGTTTTTCGTTATTCATCAATCTGGAAAAGAGACCCTTATTTACAGGTGTTGCTCGGCCCTTCTTCTTCTTTGCTATAGGGCATATCCTGCGTTGACACCTCGATCTGCCGGTACAGGCGTCTTCCGGTGCCTTTCATGACGATGCTCTCGATGATTGATTGCAGCTTTTTGGGATCCGAATAGTCACGCTTGCGTATCGGATTGTCGGAAAGTGCAATGATCAGCATTTCCGGGATGTAGGCGATTTTGACGCAGCCTTCATACCGTTCTGTTTCCGACAGATAGAGACGGACAAACAGCCCCTGATAAATCGGGCGTTCGCCGGGGTCTGCCACCGGGGCCCAGACCACGTCAAGCTGAACAAAACTCCCCGGGACATCATCAATCTGGCTTTTAGGTTTTGCCGTCTTTTTGCCCTGCTGGGCTGCGGCGGGCTGCGGTGTGACAGCAATAGCCCCCCCCGCCACCAGACCGATCAGGCAACAGGCATGCAGGACAGACCGCCAGACGGGCCGGGCAGGAAAGCGGCTGAGGGGCATCAGGAGTGTCTCCGGCAGAACAGGGCAATCCGGGTTATATCACAGGCAGACTGGCCGGGCATTTTCCGATTGGGTGTGCCCGCTGCGGGAAGAGAATCCGACCTGTCTTCGGGCGTGAAAGCGCTTCCAGCGCCAAAGCCTGCGCCCGTCTGCCTGTGCGGGAAACGCTTATGCGGTTTCTGTTCTGGCAGCCATGTATTGGTCAAATGCTTCGACGGTCATGGATCCGTAGATCATCGACGGCCCGCCGCCCATGTAGATGGCCATCCCCACGGTTTCCATGATCTCCTCGCGGGTGGCACCATGGTCGACGGCAGCCTTGACGTGGAAGGTGATGCAGCCGTCGCAGCGGGCGGCGATGGCAATGCCGATGGCGATCAGTTCCTTGGTTTTCACATCCAGTGCGGCTGGAGCGGTTGCGGCTGCGGCCAGGGCGCTGAAGGCTTTGGCCACAGCGGGAATACCACCGCGCATTTCCTTGATGGCACCGCGCAGGTCGTCGGCCATGCCGATCCAGTCTTTGGCGGTGGTCGGGGTCTCGATGCTCATGCAAAAGCTCCTGAGAGAAGATGACTATATATTAGTATAAACTTATTTATCGGAGCGTCGAGAAAAACCGGCGCAGCAGGGTGGCCGCCGGCCGTTCCCCTAGTCCCCCATAACTCTCAGGGGCGTGCAGGCAGGTCGGTTGCTGAAACCAGCGGGGACCATGGTCCACAGCCCCGCCTTTCGGGTCATAGGCCCCGAAATACAGACGGCGGATCCGGAACAGGGAGATCGCCGCCGCACACAACGCGCAGGGCTCCAGCGTGACGTACAGGTCGCAGCCGGGCAGACGGGGAGACCCGAGAACACGGGCAGCCTCGCGCAGGGCGAGGCATTCGGCATGGGCAGTGGGGTCCATCAGTTCTTCGGTCCGGTTTCCGGCGCGGGCAATCACCACCCCATTCCGGACCACCACCGCCCCGACCGGCACTTCGCCACGCGCCGCCGCCGCCGCCGCTTCATCCAGCGCCAGCCGCATCGGCAGGGAAAGAGAAAAAACAGGATCTTGCATGCGGTGACTGTTACGGGTGTGATAGGGGGCGTCAAGTCACGATTGCCGCACCCCGGCGAAGGCGCTATGAACACCACCATGATGACACAGACTTCTTCTGCCGGGGTCCGCGCCAGCGGCCGCCCGGTGATCGGCATTCCCCTCGACGCCGAGGACGGGGGCGGCTACTCCAAGATGCCGTGGTACGCCCTGCGCAAAAACTACGTCGAATCGGTGGTGGCGGCCGGTGGCCTGCCTTTGCTGCTGCCGCATGAGCCTGCACTGGTCGAGGACTATCTTGACCGGATTGATGGCCTGCTGGTTCCCGGTGGGGCGTTCGATATTGATCCGGCGATGTTCGGGGCCAGGACCCGCCATGATACAGTGGTGCTGAAGGAAGGCCGGACAGCCTTCGAGGTGGCGATCACCCGGGGGGCACTGGCCCGTGATCTGCCGGTGCTGGGCATCTGTGGTGGTCAGCAGCTTCTGCATGTGGTCCTGGGGGGGACCCTGATCCAGCATATTCCGGATGAGGTTGACAATGCGCTGGCGCATGAACAGCCCAATCCCCGGACCGAGGCCGGGCACATCGTCCGCGTTGCCCCCGGCAGCCTGCTGCACCGTGTGACCGGGGCACTGGAGTTTCCGGTCAACTCGGCCCACCATCAGGCGGCCAAGGCCTCCGGGCCGGATGTGGTGATCAGCGCCATTGCCACCGATGGGGTGATTGAGGCGATTGAGCACCCTGCCTATCGATTCTGCCTCGGGGTGCAGTGGCATCCCGAGTACCATATCAGCGATGCTGATACGAAAGTGTTTACGGCCTTTTTGCAGGCCGCCAAAGAAAGCCGCCCGTCATGACCGCTGATTACGATTTCCCCGAGTCTGAACCCGATCTGGGACCTGATCTGGAGCCCGATCTGGACTTTGATGCCCCCGAAGCCGAGGCGGCGTCGGGGCCGGATGAGGATGGCGAGCGGATTGCCAAGGCGTTGGCCCGGGCCGGTGTCTGCTCCCGCCGTGATGCTGAAAAGCTGATCGCCGAGCGGCGGGTGAAGGTTAATGGTCAGGTGGTGGAAACCCCGGCAACGCTGGTGACGGTGCAGGATGTCCTGACCGTTGACGGCAAGCCGGTGGCCAAACCGCAGACCACCCGCGTCTGGCGCTATCACAAGCCGCCGGGTCTGGTCACCACCCATCACGACCCGCAGGGCCGCCCGACGGTGTTTGATGCCATGCCGTCCACCATGCCACGGGTGATTTCGGTCGGTCGCCTTGACCTGAATTCGGAAGGTCTGCTGCTGCTGACCAACGATGGCGCTCTGGCCCGTCAGTTTGAGCATCCGTCGAACGGTTGGACCCGGCGCTACCGGGTCCGGGTGTTTGGGGCGGTTGATCCGGCCCGGTTGGCGCTGCTGACCAAAGGGGTGACGGTTGATGGTGTGACCTACGGGTCGATTCAGGCCATTCTGGAGCGTCAGTCCGGGGCCAACAGCTGGCTGACCGTCACCCTGACCGAAGGCAAGAACCGGGAAATCCGTCGGGTGATGGATTATCTGGGTTACCGCGTCAACCGTCTGGTCCGGGTCTCCTACGGTCCGTTCTATATCGGGCGGCTGGAGCGCGGTGAGCTGGAAGAGATTCCGCCGAAGATGCTGGCCGAGCTGCTCGACAATGTCGCCAAGGCCGGGTCGGCTGAGGACGTGAAGCCGGTGCGGCTGGACCGGACCGGTTGGGCCCGGGCCAAGCCGAAGCCGGTGCGTCCGGGGTCCCGGCGGCTTGACTTTGCCGCGAAGGCAGAGGATCGCCGCACAGAAGACGGACCCCGGCGCGATCGCCCGCAAGGGGATCGGTCCCGTGAAGACCGTCCCCGGTCTGACCGCCCGTATGGTAACCGCCCGCAGGGAGACCGTCCGTTCGGCGATCGTCCGCCGCGCGACCGCGCTGAGGGGGATAAGCCCTATGGCAGCCGTCCGCAGGGGGATCGGTCCCGTGAGGACCGTCCCCGTGAGGATCGTCCCCGGTCTGACCGCCCGTATGGTAACCGCCCGCAGGGAGACCGTCCGTTCGGCGACCGTCCGCCGCGTGACCGCGCTGAGGGGGATAAGCCCTATGGTGGCCGTCCGCAGGGGGACCGTCCCCGTGAGGACCGTCCCCGGTCTGACCGCCCGTATGGTAACCGCCCGCAGGGAGACCGTCCGTTCGGCGACCGTCCGCCGCGCGACCGCGCCGAGGGGGATAAGCCCTATGGTGGCCGTCCGCAGGGGGATCGTCCCCGTGAGGATCGTCCGTACGGCAATCGTCCGCAGGAAGATCGTCCGTACGGTGACCGTCCGCCGCGTGACCGCGCTGAGGGGGATAAGCCCTATGGCAGCCGTCCGCAAGGGGATCGTCCCCGGTCTGACCGCCCGTACGGCAATCGTCCGCAGGGAGACCGTCCGTTCGGCGACCGTCCGCCGCGTGACCGCGCTGAGGGGGATAAGCCCTATGGTGGCCGTCCGCAGGGGGATCGGTCCCGTGAGGACCGTCCCCGCTCTGACCGCCCGTACGGCAATCGCCCGCAGGGAGACCGTCCGTTCGGCGACCGTCCGCCGCGTGACCGTGCTGAAGGGGATAAGCCCTATGGTGGCCGTCCGCAGGGGGATCGGTCCCGTGAGGACCGTCCCCGGTCTGACCGTCCGCACGGCAACCGCCCGCAGGGAGACCGCCCGTTCGGTGACCGTCCGCCGCGCGACCGCGCTGAGGGGGATAAGCCCCATGGTGGGCGTCCGCAGGGGGATCGGTCCCGTGAGGATCGTCCCCGGTCTGACCGTCCGCACGGCAACCGCCCGCAAGGGGACCGGCCGGGCGCAGACCGTGGCAAAGGTCGTCCCGGTGGGGGTCGTCCCGGTGGGCCGCGTCCGCGGTCCGGCCGTTAAAGGGGGCCGGGGATGCGGATTGTCGGCGGCCGCTTTCGCGGCAAGCTGCTGACCGCGCCGGAGGGGCGGGACGAAGTTCGTCCCACCTCCGACCGGGCGCGGGAGGCGGTTTTTAACGTCCTGCTCCATCGGTTTCAGGGGCGGAACGGTTTTATGCTGTCGGAAAGCCGGGTTTTGGATGTGTTTGCCGGAACCGGCGCGCTGGGGCTGGAAGCCCTGTCGCGCGGGGCACGGCATGTCACCTTTCTGGAGCGGGGACCGCAGGCCTTACAGGCCCTTAAGGCGAATATCCGCTCCATGCGGGCTGATGCGGAGTGCGCGGTGATTGCCGGGGATGCCCTGAAGCCGCCGCAGGCCAGGCAGCCAGTGTCTCTGGTGTTTCTTGATCCGCCCTATGCTCAGCCCCTGTGCAGTCCGGTTCTGACGGCTTTGGCTGAAAAGGGCTGGTTGGCACCCGGGGCTGTCGCGGTCGCGGAGACGGCCCGGGATGCGGAGGCGGTTGTTCCGCCCGGTTTTACGGTGGTGGATACCCGCGACTATGGGAAGGCGCGGGTGACGTTTCTGGTGTGGCAGGGCAGCGGTATCAGCCCGGCCTGATGGCGGCGCGGCTGGCGGATCAGGTCTGCCAGCCGTTCTCCATGGCAATCCGCACCGCCTGACTGCGGTTGGCGGCCCCCAGTTTGCGGTAAATATTCCGGGTCTGCACCTTAATGGTCACTTCCTGAAGATCCAGCGCGCGGGCAATTTCCTTGTTGGTTGCCCCGTCCACGACCATTCCCAGAATGACCCGTTCACGGGCTTCCAGCCGTTCCAGCAGCGGGCTGGGGGTGGAAGGGGCTGTGCTCTCCCGTTCCATCTCGGCAGCAGACCGGGCCGGAGCCCCCATGGCGAAAGACGGAAAATACTTTTCTCCGGACAGAACCAGCCGCAGGGCATTCAGCATGGCGGTGGAACTGAGGGTCTTGGGCAGATAGCCATTGGCCCCGGCTTCGGCACAGGCAACCACGTCGCCGGCATCAATCGATCCCGACAGAATCACCACCGGCACACCGGGCTGCTGTTCAATCATCCGGGAAATGCCGGTGGTGCCGCGCATGCCGGGCATTCTCAGGTCCAGCAGGATCAGGGACAGCGGGGTGCCGGAGGTTTTTTCCGCTGCGGCTTTGGCGAGGGCCTCATCAAAATCAGAGGCTTCCAGCACCTCGACAGCCGTATCGAGCGTGGCCAGAAACGGCAGAAGCCCTTGCCGCACCAATGTATGATCGTCTGCCAGAATCAGTCGCAGCACCCTGAGCCTCCCTAACGCCCCTCATCCGGCCCTCACTTCAACAACTTTGACGCAAAATGTCAAAACATCCCCAAGCCGTGTGCCTGTGATCAGGATGTGGGCAAGGGGGGGCTCAGGTCTTCTGGCAGATGCGCCCTGACCAGCGTGGTCAGATCCGTCAGTCGGATCGGCTTGCGCAGGACGGCTGCGGCTTCAGCTTCGATATCTTCCGGGCTGAGGTCGGATTGCCCCATGTGTCCGGTCATCAGGATGACGGGAAGATCGGGGATGTGGTGATGCAGGCGGGCCATCAGCTCCAGTCCGCCAACCCGTGGCATCCGCAGGTCGGTGATCAGCAGATCGGGTGGATCTTCCAGAAACAGATCATAGGCCTTGGCGCCATCATGGGCCATGGTGACGCGGTAGCCCATGGCCCGCAGATGGTCCCGGATCAGGGTGGCGGCGTTCGGTTCATCATCCACCACCAGAATATGGCCGATCAGGGCGGACGGTTCGTCTTCCTCGCCGTCTGCCTCAACCGGGTCCATCAGCACCTGTGGTGCCGTCAGCGCTGAGCGCGGACGGTCTGCGGAGGGGGGAGACAGCGGCAGCGCTCTTTCGTCTGCCGGGGCCAGCGGTAGTGTGATGGTGAAGACGGCCCCACCGGTTTCACAGTTCCGGGCGGTGATGCTGCCGCCCATGGCGGAAATCAGCCCGAAGCTGACGGACAGGCCGAGTCCGGTGCCGCTGCCGACTTCTTTGGTGGTGTAAAAAGGCTCAAAAATCCGGTCCAGCGCATCGGCGGGGATGCCGGTGCCGTTGTCGGCGACCTCAATCCCCAACATTTCTCCGGTGGGGTCGATGCTGGTGCGGATGTCGATATGGGCGTTCCAACCGGTTTCCGGGCCGTTTTCCCGGTTGCGGCTGCGCAGGCTGTCACGGGCATTGGTCAGCAGATTCAGCAGCACCTGCTCCAGATGGACCGGTTGCCCCAGCACACGGGTTTTCTGGTTGGGATAGCGGACAGCCATGGTGATGGTCTCGGCGTAAAACTGGGCCTCGACCATATTGATGGCTTCCCGCAGGCAGCGCTGGGGGTCAAACAGGTCGGCGCTGGGGGCCTGTTTGCGGCTGAAGACCCGCATATGGTCGATAATGTCGCCCATCCGTCCGGCCTGCCCGGCGATCACGTCCAGCCCTTTACGGATCCGTTCCGGCAGGGTGGCACCATCGGTCAGCAGGGCTCCCTCCGCCGCCATCCGGATGATGTTCATCGGCTGGCTCAGTTCGTGGGCCATCCCGGCGGCCATTTCGCCCAATGTGGCCAGTTTGGCGGTCTGGATCAGCTGGGTCTGTACCGTTTTGCGGGTGGTGATGTCCCGCAGCAGGGTGAGGATGGCCGGGGAACCGTCATGGGTGATCGGGGCAGATCCCACTTCGGCCTCAAATGGCGTTCCGTCGAGTCGCTTCAGGCGGATTTCCCGCCGCTCCGACATCATCTGGCTGCTCAGGATCTGGTCAAACTGTTCCTGTAGCTGCTCAAGGCTGCTGTCGGGAACGAAATCAATGACCGGTCGGCCGATCAGATCCTGATCACTGCCTGCGCGGGTGATGGTGACGGCGCGGTGATTGACGAAGACGATCCGTCCGTCCAGATGCACGATCAGGGCATCAAGGGACAGATCGGCGACGGACCGGTAGCGGTCCTCGCTTTCCACCAGCGCTTTCATGGCGCGGTACTGGTCGGTGATGTCCGTTCCGCTGCCCCGGTATCCCGAGAACGTTCCGTTGCCGTCAAAGACCGGGGTTCCGGAAATGGAATGAATCCGCTCCTGCCCGGCGGTGTCGAGAATCCGGTAGGTAAAGTTCCGGAACGGGCGGCGGGCCCGCAGGGTGGCCAGATAGGTCTCCCAGCGTTTGGTCTCATCATAGGGGATGGCCTGAAGCTCGCTGCGGGTTTTTCCGATGATCTGATCGGGGTCCATTCCCAGCAGGCGGCGGATGCCGTCAGAGACATAGGTGAAGCGGTTCTGGGTATCGGTCTCCCACAGCCAGTCGCTGGAAGACATGGCAAAATCGCGGAACCGTCCCTCACTGTCCCGCAGGCGCCGGGTCCGCTGGGCAATGGTCTGTTCCATCATGTCCTGCAGGCGGCGGCGGGCCTGATCCGTTTCGGCATGGGCGCTCAGTCTGGCATCGAGACGGTCCCGCATGATTCTGGCCCGGCGGGCGAGAATGGCCAGTGCGGTTACGGTCAACCCCAGAAAGACCATGCTGCCTCCGGCCCCGATCAGTGCATGGGGCAGACTGGTGGCAGGGGAGGACAGCCGGAACGTCATCACGATGATCAGCGGCGAGGCCCGGCCAGAGCCGAGGGTCAGGATCTGCTGACTGATATTCTGCCCGGAAAACACCTGCTCAAACAGGCGGAAGGACTGCCGGACGGTCGGCAGGGGCTGCGGGTCAGGGGTCAGCGGGCGGGTCAGGGCCTTCAGATCGGTCAGAAGAGGGGATGGATCCGCCTGCAAGGCGGGATTGGTGGAAAACAGCGGAGTTTCCGCTGCGTCCAGCACGGATAGCTCCAGAAGGCCGGACCACAGGGCGATTTCCTGTAACTGTTTGCTCAGGCGGGTGGACAGCGGATCCCGGCGGCTTTCTGAGGGCGGCTCATCGGGGGGGGAGGGCGAGAAGACAGACAGATAGGGCCGGATGGACCCGGCAACCCGGCTGGCGGCCTGTCGGCTTTCCTCAGCCTGTTGCTGATCCGAAATGGCTTTGTGGAGATAAAAGGACAGCCCGGCAAGGCAGAGGCCCGCCGCAATCAACAGGCTGGCCCACAGCCGGAACGGCGGGGCAGGACAGTCTGGCTCCGGCGGAGGCGGGGCAACGGCTGAAACGACATCACGCATGGGCAGACCCGGACCCTCTTTTAGAGCATTTTCCGATTCAGTGGACTCCGGCTCATCGAAGCAGACGCTGTGTTCTTAACGTGCCAGAGCGGTCACGATCGGCAAGCCGGTGTCCACGTTTGCTGAAAACGCTCGGGATTTCCAAAGTGTACCTTTAAAAGGCCCTGTGCGACAATCGCGCTGCGGCAGAGCCGGTGCCTGCTTCCGGTCCGTTTCTGATCCGGTTTAATATTGTGCCGGGTCTGTCAGGCGGCAGGTCTGGTCAGGCTCAGGTCGGGTCAGGGAAGACTCAGGAAAGGAGACGCAGGTGTCAGACAGGGGCCAACGCTCTCGGGTGTGGGGAAACGGTCTGAAGACGGGGCAGGCAGGATGACCGGGCCGGATGATATTCTGGCTTTGGTGCTCGCGTTTGGGGTTGCCGTGCTGTCGACAGCGGTCCTGCGCCTGACCGGTGGCCCGGCAACCGGAGCCCGCATCGCCGGAGTCGGTCTGCCGATCGGTTTTCTGGCGGCGTGGAGCTGGTTTGCCGGATTCAGTTTCCCCCCGGAAGGCACCTTTGGCCTGACATCTTACATCGCTCTGGCCGGATTGCTGCTCGGGACCCTGCTGGACGCCATGGAGGCGCGGCGGTGGTCCCGGCTGATTGCCACGCTGGGGTTTGTCGGTCTGTGTGTCTGGCTGGCGCTTGGCAGTCCGGACCGGATGCCGGTGGCACCGGTGGCCCGGATTGAGCTGGTTCTGGCCGCCGTGATCCTGACCGTGATGTGGGTGGGGCTGTTGACCCGCCTGAAGGCGGACCGGGTGCCGGGCCGTGGCGCGGACGGTGTGATGATGATCTTTCTGTTGGGGGTCGGGCTGGGACTGGTGGCCCTACAGGCGGAGGCACAGGCGGTGGCCGGGCCCTGTCTGGCGCTGGCGATGGCGGCGGTGGGGACCCTGCTGGTGGTGTGGCCGATGCGCCTGCCGCTGCCGCTGTCAGCGGTTTATGGTGGTGGCGGGGCGGTGCTGGGGCTGGCCCAGTCTCTGGCCGGGTCGCGTCCGGGGACGGTGGTGCCGGTGCTGGTGCTGTCATTGATTCTGTTTGTCGGCCCGACGGCGCGGCGTCTGCCCCGGGCCGCCGGGCTGTCCCCGCTGTGGTTCCTGCTGCTGGGGGCGATCCCGGTCGGGCTGGCAACACTGCTGGCCTATGCCGCCCGCAGCGTCTGATTGGGGGTCTGCGGACGCAAGCGGGTTTTCAGGCTGGGGGAAATCAACTAGGCTGACGGCTTCCTGATCCCGCCGGACAGCGGGTCAGGCGCAGTCTGGATCAGGCGGTGTGACAGCGCGGTACAGCAAGGAGGTCTTCCTTTGGCGGATCAAGAGAAGTCAGACGTGAAACGACCGGTGGTGGCGGTGGTCCTTGGGATCGCGGTCTTGGCGGCGGCTGGTGTGGCGGCTCTTCTGACGCTTGAAGGGGATAAACCCCCGCAGGACCCGCCTGCCCCTGCTTCAGCCCCGTCGGCGGCCTCTGCCCCTGCAAAGCCTGCGGCCCCTCCGGCCCAGAAAGAACCGGCCAAGCCCAAGGCTGCGGCTGTCGGGCCGGGGTTTGATGTGGTCCGGATTGATCCGGATGGGAACACGGTGATTGCCGGGCGTGCCGTGCCGGGCACCGATGTGGTGATTCTGGATGCCGGAAAAGAAATCGGTCATGCCAAGGCTGACGAGCGGGGGGAATGGGTGTTCCTGCCCGACCGGGCCCTGCCGCCGGGCAGCCGGGAACTGAGCCTGCGCGGCGTGGATGAGAAGGGCGGCCCGGTCGACTCCCGCGATGTGGTTGTTCTGGTGGTGCCGGAGCAGAAGGGGGGCAAGACGCTGGCGGTGCGGACGGACCGGGAGACCGGGACCAGCACCATCCTGCAAGGCACCTCGCCGATTCCGGCAGGCAGCGTGATTGTTCTCGACAGTGTTGATTATGATGAAACCGGGGCGCTGTCCCTGCGGGGCCGGACCACGGTGCCGGGGACGGTGCAGGTCTATCTCGATAACGCGCCGGTCGGATCGGTGAAGACGGCTGACGGCAATACATGGTCCCTGAAGCCGGAACCCAAGGCGGCGAAAGGCGACCATACCCTGCGGGCGGACCTGCTGGACGAAAAAGGCAAGGTTGTCGGCCGGATTGAGTTGCCGTTCTCCCGGATTGAGATTGCCGGAATGCCCAACGGTTTGCGGGTGGTGGTGCAGGAAGGCAACAGCCTGTGGCGGATGGCCCGGCGGGCTTATGGCGACGGTCTGGCCTATACCGTTATTTATGATGCCAATAAGGGGCAGATCCGCGACCCTAACCTGATTTATCCGGGGCAGGTTTTTGTTGTGCCCCGCCAGTAACGGGCTGGTGCAGGATCGGAACAGACTCAGAAAGCAGGGGCTTGCCCCGCTCAGAGATGGTGACAGGCCCCGTTGTTTTGCGACGGGGCTTGTTTTTTGAGTCATGCTGAGGTGAGGGGGCTGTTCTGAAGAAAAGGGACAGGGCCTTTGAGGCCGGACTTCAGGAAGTAGAAATGACCCTTATGAGGATCGGTTGATCTGACGGACAACGGAAAGGGCCACCAAGGCCGGAAACATCCGCTGCCAATGTGCGGGCGCAGGGGCATTGCGGCGGACCTAGCCCGGAGATAGTCACTCAGGCAGTTATCGATTATAGAGACTGTCTTACAGAGCGTTTGATTTGAGGGTGGGATGAGACGTCACGAGAATAAGATTTTTCTTATCAAACCCGAATGGATGGCAGCATTTTTCTGCTTTATCGTCGTTCTCTCCAAGCTTGTTTTTGATAATATACCCATTCTGACGCAAGAATTAATACCGGTTGGCGATGCATCTGCGGATATTATTGCAACGCATCGCGTCTATAGCGATTATTTGCTGATCGGTCATTACAACACCAAGGGCGTCAATCACTTCGGGCCCTTCTTTCTTTATGTCCGGTGGCTGACGGAGCTGCTGGTTGGCCCATGGCTTGGGTCGGTGTTTGGCGCGCATCTCCTGGCGACGATGCTGACCAATGCGGCTTCCTTTGCACTGTTGGCGGCGCTGCTGACCCGTCTGGCGGGCGGGGGGGCCCGTGGGGCGGTTGCCGGGCTGACGGCGACCTTCATCGTGCTGCTGCAATTCGCCGGACGCGAATGGTCGGCGTCAACATTCATGTCTTACGTGATCATTGCCCCTTTCTGGGCGTTTCTGGCGGCGGCCGTGCTGCTGCTTTCCGGCTCGGTGTTTGGGTTGGTCACCGCGGCCTTCATCGGGCTCACCCTGATCCACGCTTATATTCCCTTGGCTTTCATCACCTTGTTTCTTTTTCTTTTTTGCTTTGTCTGCGGACGCCGGGAAAGAATGCGCACAACCGGCCGGGATTTCCCTGCTGCGGCCTATCTAACGATTGGCACACTCGCACTCCTCTTCGCCGCGCCAATCATTCTTGATGTCCTCATCAATCCGCCGGGAAACATCGTCAAGGTCTTCATGCTTGCGACCGACCCGGCGCAACCGCGTGAGACATCCTTCAAGATGTTTACCGTCTTTCTCATCCGCACATTCCTGCTGGTTCCGGTCCCCCTGCTGCTATTCGTTGTCCTTGGCGCGATAATCGCGATCCGGACCGGACGGCATGGTGTTCTGATCCGTCGCCTGGCTGTCGTGAGTGCTCTCGTTCTGGCCGCCGCCATCGTGATTTATGCGCCGGTTCCCGGATATCCCCGTGAATATCAGGGCGTTTTTCTGAATGGGCCTTTGATTCTCGCTGTTGCCATCGGCTGCATGTCCGGCGTTCTGGCGCTGTGGCGGATCAACCCGAAGCTTGCCGTCACCGCCATGGTCGGCAGCCTGCTGTTTCCCGTCCTGCTGCTGTCGTTCTCATCCCCGAACACACGGTGGCTGGAGCCTGAACTGAAACAGATCGCCCGGTTCATTGCCGCAGAAAATCCGCGGGATGCCGGGCCGGAGATGGTGTCAATCCGCGGCGGAAAAAGAATCGTCTCCGGCCTTTTGGTGGAACTGGAAAAAGACCATCTGAAAGTCTGTTATCCTGATAAAAAGGCTGAGTATTATTTTACTCCCAGCCATATCTGTCCGCCGGACTCAAAGGGCAATATTCCTTCTTATAAGGTTATCCCTGCGCCTCCCTGCATCAACCGCACGAGGACGAAGCCGGATCTGCGCAGCAAACTTTCGCCACTCGGGCAGGCTGTGTTGGATGTGATTGATCAGCCCTTCTTTCGGCCGATCGGCCTGAAGGCCATGGCGTTTCTTCGATCCCCTGTTCCGGAAAAGCTGACAAATAACCCGGCAGACGACTGTCAGGAGATCGAGCCGCCGCCCGGTAACACCCTGATCACGGTATGCGGATTTTCCCGGGGGTGTCATGCCCTGTTGCGGGAGACGGAAATTCCGTAGGGTCGCGGTTTCTTGGGGACCGCTGGCCGGCGGCAGGGGATGCGGCGGCGTGCTGGATCCAGCCCGAGCCGGGCAAGATCGTTCTGATGCCCAGCTATTTCCATCATCGCACGGTGCCGCTGGGGGTGGAGCAACGCCGTATCTGTGTCGCTTTTGAGATCTATCCCGAGGATTCTCCGGTCCTGAAAAATTCAGAATCTGGGATCGTGTCTGATCGTGAAAGCGTCTCTCAACGCCTTGCCGGCGACGTTACCGGCCCCGGGGACTGTCTGTTCGGACTGGCCGGAATGTCGCACCGCTTTGTTGATATTGGCCCGGACTTTGTGACGTGGGTGGTGTTCCGGGGGCCGAAAGGCGGCGAGGCGGCCTGATCCCGCCGTCCCTCCGGGTGGGCGGACTTGGCCTTTTGGCGGGGGGCATGGTAGGGTGCGGCCAGTCTTTACTCTGCGGATATGACGACGCCTGTGACTGACGTTTCTTCCCCGGCCCCCGCTTCTGCCCCTGCTGTTCCCGGCGAGCCTGCCGCTGCGGCGCAGCCGCCGGGCAAGCGGTCCACCGCCACCCTGACCCGCCGCCTGTATGATGAAGCAATGCGCCCCTATCTGGGGCGGATCATTCTGGCACTGATCCTGATGGGGATCACGGCGGCGGCACAGGGGGCGACGGCGTGGTTGATGGAGCCGGTGGTGGACTGGGTGTTCGCCCAGAAATCCTCCGCCCTGCTGTGGCCGGTGGCGCTGGCGGTGCTGTCGACCTTCGCCGTGAAAGGCACGGCGGAATACTTCCAGTCCTCGGTGATGTCCGATGTGGGCCTGCGGATCATTGCGGATCTGCAACAGCGTCTGTTCGCCCATCTGCTGACGCTGGATGCCGCCTTCTTCGGGCGGATCAGCTCGGGCAATCTGGTGTCGCGCTTTCTGGTCGATATCAACCAGATGCGCAACGGGGTTTCCAATGCCATCACCGGCATGGGGAAGGATACCCTGACGGTGGTGGCGCTGGTCGGGGTGATGTTCTATCAGGACTGGCTGCTGGCCCTGCTGGCGTTTTTCGTGTTCCCGGTGGCGATTTATCCGATTGTCCGGCTGGGGCGGCGGATGCGCAAGGTGACCGTCAACACGCAGGAACAGATGGGGGCTCTTAATACGGTTCTGGAACAATCCTTTCAGGGGATCCGGATGGTGAAATCCTATGGGTTGCAGGCCCATGAGGAAGCCAAGGTCCAGACCCTGTCGGAAGAGATTTACCGCCTGACCCTGAAGGGATCCAACACCCGCGCCCTGTCCAGCCCGATCATGGAAACGCTGGGCGGCGCGGCGGTGACGGTGGTGATCATTTACGGCGGATACCGGGTGATTGCCGATACCACCACCACCGGGGCCTTTTTCAGCTTTATCACCGCGCTGCTGATGGCCTATCAGCCGATGAAGAATCTGGCCCGCCTGAACACCAACCTTCAGGAAGGTCTGGCCGGGGCGCAGCGCCTGTTTGACCTGCTGGATACCCGCACCCGGATTGTTGAAGCCCCGGAGGCCCGGCCGCTGGCGGTATCCGGCGGTGCGGTGCGGTTCCGCGATGTCCGCTTTTCTTACGATGACGGCACCGAGGCCCTGTCCGGGGTGACTCTGGATATCAAGGCCGGACAGACGGTGGCGCTGGTCGGCCCGTCCGGGGCCGGTAAGACAACCATCCTGAACATGATCCCCCGCTTTCATGATGTGTCTGCCGGGGAGATCACCATTGACGGTCAGGATATCCGGACGGTGACGCTGAAGTCCCTGCGGGCGGCGACGGCGCTGGTCAGTCAGGAAGTGGTGCTGTTTGACGATACGGTCCGCGCCAACATCGGCTTCGGCAACCCGGGGGCCGGGCAGGACGAAATTGAGACGGCGGCCCGGATGGCGGCGGCGCATGAATTCATCATGGCTCTGCCGCAGGGCTATGACACCGTGGTCGGTCAGCGTGGCATGAAGCTGTCCGGCGGCCAGCGGCAACGTCTGGCCATTGCCCGGGCCCTGTTAAAGAATGCGCCGATCCTGCTGCTGGACGAAGCGACCAGTGCGCTGGATACCGAGAGTGAACGGCAGGTGCAGGCGGCGCTGGAAACCCTGATGACCGGGCGGACCACGCTGGTGATCGCGCACCGCCTCTCGACGGTGGTGCATGCCGATGTGATTCATGTCATCGACGGTGGCCGGGTGATTGAAAGCGGATCCCACGATCAGCTTCTGGCGCTGGATGGGGCTTATGCCCATCTCTATGCCCTACAGTTTGCTGCTGAAAAGGCGGCGGTGCAGGACGGACAGGGATAACCGGAAGCCAGAGGACCGGGACGGGGCAATGATCAAACGGCTGCTGAGAAGTGATGGACTGCGCGCTTTCGCCTGCTGGCTGGGGGCCCAGTATGTGCGTCTGGTGTGGCACACCGGGCGGTGGACGGTGGAAAACGATGCCCTGCCGCGCCGGATGTGGGCGGAGGGCAAGCCGTTCATCCTGTCGTTCTGGCATGGGCATCTGTTGATGATGCCCTATTGCTGGGACCGTTCGAAGAAAATGCACATGCTGATTTCCCAGCATCGTGACGGGCAGATCATTGCCCGGCTGATCAGCCATTTGGGTCTGGGGGCGGCGGCGGGAAGCTCCAGCCGGGGCGGTTCGGGGGCCCTGCGGCAGATGCTGAAAGCCCTGAAATCCGGGGAGTATGTCGGGATTACTCCGGACGGGCCGCGCGGCCCCCGGATGCGGGCCAGCGACGGGGTGATTGCCATGGCCCGGCTGGCCGGGGTGCCGATCATTCCCTGTGCCTATTCCTGCCGGGGCCGCAGACAACTCCGGTCGTGGGACCGCTTTCAGGTCGCGTTGCCTTTCACCGAGGGTCTGATCCTGTGGGGGGACCCGATTACGGTGGAGGCCGGTCTGGATGCTGCCGGTCTGGAGGCCAGACGGCTGGAGATTGAAACCGCGATGACGGCGCTGGCCCGTCAGGCGGAGGTCCGGATGGGGCATACCCCGACGGAGCCGGAGCCGCCGGGGCCGCCGCGCACCAAAAGCAAAAAGGCCGCGCCATGATCGGTGCCGCCTATCGCGGGCTGGTTCTGGCCGGAACGCCGCTGCTGGATCTATGGTTGCGGCGGCGGCAGGCGCGGGGGAAAGAAGATCATCTGCGCTGGCGGGAGCGGCGGGGGCTGGCGGGGCTGCCCCGCCCGGCGGGCCGGGTGCTGTGGGTGCACGGGGCCAGCGTCGGCGAGTCCCTGTCCGTCCTGCCGCTCCTGACGCGCCTCGGGCAGGCGTGCCCCGGCTGGTCGGTGCTGCTGACCACCGGAACGGTGACCTCCGCCGCCCTGCTGGCGGACCGGCTGACGGCGGATCCGGCCCTGTCCCATGTCTGCCATCAGTATGTGCCGGTGGATCATCCGCTGTGGGTGCGGCGGTTTCTTGATCATTGGAAACCCGATGCCGCCCTGTGGCTGGAAAGCGAACTGTGGCCGACCCTGATCCACGCCCTTGGCCGCCGCCGGGTGCCCTTGGTGCTGATCAACGGCCGGATGTCGGAGCGGTCGTTCCGGCGTTGGCAGAACCTGCCCGGCTTTGCCCGCTCCCTGCTGGCCCCGTTCACCCTGTGTCTGGGCCAGACGGAGGGGGATGCCGACCGCCTGCGGGCACTGGGGGCCCGGCAAAGCCGCTGTGTCGGTAACATCAAGATGGCGACTCCGCCGCTGCCGGTGGATCCGGCGACGCAGGCGGTCTTGCGGGCCGCGGTCGGGGATCGTCCCTGCTGGCTGGCGGCCTCGACCCATGCCGGGGAAGAGGCGGTGGCGGCAGCGGTCCACCGGGCTCTGGCGGCAGAAATACCCGGGCTGCTGACCCTGATCGCCCCGCGCCATCCGCTGCGGGCGGAGGAGATTATGGCAGGCCTGCCGGGGATGCGGCTGACCCGTCGTCAGCAGGCGGGGGCAGGGGCGGTGTTGCCGGATGCGGAGACAGAGATCTATCTGGCCGATACCATGGGGGAAATGGGGCTGCTGTACCGTCAGGCCCCGGTGTCCTTCATCGGTAAATCCCTGATCGGGCAGGGCGGGCAGAATCCGGTGGAGGCGGCCCGGCTGGGGACGGCGGTGGTCTTCGGGCCGCATATGCAGAATTTCCCGGAGCTGGCGCCGCGCCTGCTGGCCTGTGGCGGGGCGGTGGCGGTGTCGGATGGGGAGTCTCTGGCCGCCACCGTGCGGATTCTGCTGACCGATCCGGCCCGACGGGCTGCCGTTGCCGGGGCCGGGCAGGGCTTTGCCACGGCGGAAGCCGATGTTCTGGACCGGGTGGTGGCTGAGCTGATGCCAATCCTGCGGGGAGGGGAGTCATGAAGACACCGTTCTGGTGGGGCAGTGATGGGCCGATTCCCCGCCTTCTGGATCCGCTGGGGATGATCTACGGGGCCGCCACCGGCTGGCGGCTGGCCCGGGGGACCCCGTGGAAGGCTCCGGTGCCGGTCCTCTGTGTTGGCAATGTCACGGCAGGTGGGGCCGGAAAGACCCCGGTCTGTCTGGATCTGTTGCGGCGTCTGCCGGGGGTGCAGGGCCTGCTGCGGGGGTACGGCGGTGACGAGCCGGGGCCGCTGCGGGTGGATCCGTCCGTGCATGGCTATCAGCAGGTCGGGGATGAATCCCTGCTGCTGGCGCAGGTGGCCCCGACATGGATTGCCCGCGACCGCGCTGCCGGGGCCAAAGCCATGGCCGCGGCGGGGGCGCAGGGCATTATCATGGACGATGGTCTCCAGAACCCGTCCCTGCATAAGGACCTGTCCCTGCTGGTGGTCGATGGTGGTTTCGGGTTCGGCAACCGGCGGGTCATTCCGGCCGGACCGCTGCGGGAGCCGTTGCGGCAGGTGTGGGACCGGGTCTCTGCCGTGGTGATCGTCGGCGAGGACACCGCCGGGGTGGCCCGCCGGATTCCGTCGGCGATACCGGTTCTGCGGGCGCGGGTGGTTCCGTCAGCGTCGGCGCTGGCTTTGCGGGGGCAGACGGTGGTGGCCTTTGCCGGGATCGGCCGTCCGGAAAAATTCTTTGCCACCCTGCGCCATCTGGGGGCCAAGGTGGTGGCACTTCATCCCTTTGCCGATCACTATCCCTATGCGCAGGCCGATGTGCAGCCGATTCTGGATGAGGCCTATCAACTGGGGGCGATTCCGGTGACGACCGCCAAGGATGCGGTGCGCCTGCCGCCGGATCAGCGCGGACAGGTCAATGTCCTGTCGATTGATCTGGTGTGGGAAGATGAGGTGGCGCTGAGGGCCGTTCTGTCCGGTGCCTTTGCATCGGCCTTGCCGTCGTGTTAGACGCTGCTGATCTATCCTCTGTCTCTTTGTGCTGACAACCAGTCCGGAGTCCCATGACCGATACCCCGACCCTGCCGTTCCGCTATCGTCTTGAGGCGTTTTTCGTCAATGGCCTGTGGCGTCTGTTTGCAGCGCTGCCGGTGGATACCGCGTCCAACATCGGGGCCGCGTTGATAACCCGGATCGGCCCGATGCTGAAACAGCACCGGCTGGCCCGGCGCAATCTGGAAAAAGCCTTTCCGGAGAAGACCCCGGAGCAGATCGGGGCGATTCTGCATGACATGTGGGATAACCTGGGCCGGTCAGCGGCAGAAATGCCAAGCATGGACCGGATCCTTGACCCGGCCAGTGGTCGGGTCACCGTGACCGGGCAGGAACATCTGGACATGCTGCGGGATGATGGTCTGCCGGGAATCATGGTTTCCGGCCATCTCGCCAACTGGGAAATCTCCCCGCTGGCGGTGGCCCGGCAGGGGGTGCCGCTGCACCTGTTTTTCCGGGCCCCCAACAATCCGCTGATTGCCCCGCTGTATGACAAGATCCGGGCCCTCGCCAAGGGCGAGCTGTTGCCGAAGGGCCGTGACGGAGCCCGCCGGGCCCTGAAACTGCTGAAAGATGGCGGCCATCTCGGCATGCTGGTCGATCAGAAGATGAACGACGGGATTCCGGTGCCGTTTTTCGGTCGCCCGGCGATGACCGCCCCCGCCGCCGCTGCGCTGGCGCTGCGGTTCAAATGCCCGATTGTGCCGACTCAGGTGGTGCGGACCGGTCCGGGCCGGTTCGCGGTGACCGTTCATGCCCCGCTGAAGCCGGATGATCTGCTGGGCAGCCATGACTCCCAGCTGGAGATCATGACCCGCATCAATACTCTGCTGGAAGACTGGATCCGCCAGAATCCGGCACAGTGGCTGTGGGTGCACCGCCGCTGGCCGGATTAAGAGGGGGCCGGTCCGGCTGTTTCCCGTGAAACATTTTTGGGGAACAGTTTCGGGAAAACAGCCGTATTGGACTCAGCCGCGCGACGGCACCATCACGGTGGCTTCGCCGTCGATCACCACCTTGCCCTTGACCAGACACTGGGTGCGGAACAGGCAGAACTTCTTTTCCGGGACCGTGCCGATGCATTCCACCCGGGCGGTGACGGTATCGCCGATCCGCACCGGGGCCTTGAATTTCAGGCTCTGGCTGACGTAGATGCAGCCCGGCCCCGGCAGCTTGGTGCCAAACACGGTGGAAATGAACCCGGCTGACAGCATGCCGTGGGCAATACGGCTCTTGAACAGGGTGGTTTCGGCGAACTCTTCGTTCAGGTGCACCGGGTTGGTGTCGCCCGACACGCCGGAGAACAGGATGATGTCCGTCTCGGTGACAGTTTTGGCGTAGGTGGCGCTCATCCCTTCGGCGATGTCTTCGAAATAAAACAGGATCGGGCTGTCGGTGGTCATCGGAGGGTCTCCGCTGGAGTTAGGGCCGTATGTGCCGGGGCATCGTCAGAAAAAAGACACCGGTTCTGCGGTTAAAAACCGGATGCAGATCAGGAGTATAGAAACCTGTGATGCATCGCGGTAGGGAAGAAAGCGTGACCACAGGCCGGGACCGCCGTATGGTTTGCCGTCACGACAGCCTGTTTGTCAGAAAGGGTCTCAACGGATGCGTAAATCGGGGTCTGCTGTGCTGGCCGGGGCCATTGTCGGCGTGCTTCTGATGTCTGGCTGCGCTGCCAGGCCGGACTGGAGCAAGCCGGGGGTGCCGACCAAAAAAGTGACGGAAGACTGGAATTACTGCCGGGCCGATGCCAACGAAGACGCCGGTGTCCGCATTTACGATGGGGATGGCGGCGGGGCGCTCCAGATGGGCACCATCGAGGCGAAGCAGCGCAAGGAGGCCTATAGCCGGTCTCTGGAAGCCTGTATGACCAATCTGGGCTACCGCCGGACCCCGCGCTGAAGGGCGGGGGCGGAGCGGGGGAGACCCCCGCTCCGGTCCGGTCAGGCGGCGACCTTCTGCTCATCCAGCAGGGTGACGATATCGGCCATGATGCCGGTCAGGTCATAGTCTTTCGGAGTGTAGACCCGGGCGACTCCGGCTTCCAGCAGCAGGCGTTCATCTTCCGGCGGGATGATGCCGCCGACAATCACCGGAATATCCTCCAGCCCATTGGCCTTCATCCGCTCCAGCACTTCCGTCACCAGCGGCACATGCGATCCGGACAGAATCGACAGGCCGACGACGTGGACGCTTTCTTCCAGCGCGGCGTTGACGATCTGCGCCGGGGTCAGGCGGATGCCTTCGTACACCACTTCCATCCCGGCATCGCGGGCGCGGACCGCGACCTGTTCCGCCCCGTTGGAATGGCCGTCAAGGCCCGGCTTGCCGACCAGCATCTTGATCCGGCGGCCCAGACGGGCCGACACCGCATCAACATGGGTGCGGACATCGGCGAGCCGTCCGGTCTTTTCTTCGTTGGCGGCGCGGCCGACTCCGGTCGGGGCGCGGTATTCGCCGAACACCTGACGCAGCACGTCTGACCATTCGCCGGTGGTGACCCCGGCATGGGCACAGGCGATGGACGGTTCCATCACATTGCGGCCTTCCTGGAGGGCGGAGCGCAGACCGGCCAGCGCCGAGTCGACCGCCTTGGAGTCGCGGCTGGCCCGCCACGCCTTCAGGGCTTCGATCTGTTCACTCTCCACCTTCGGATCGACGGTCATGATCGCGCCGTCCCCGGCGGTCAGCGGGCTGGGGGCGCCTTCGGTGAACTTGTTGACGCCGACCACGATCTGCTCGCCCGATTCGATCGCCTTCAGGCGGCGGGTGTTCGATTCGACCAGCTTCTGCTTCATGTAGCTGGAGTCGATGGCGGCCACCGCGCCGCCCATGGCATCAATCCGCGCCAGCTCTTCGCGGGCCTGCGCCTTCAGGGCCTCCACCTTGTCGGTGATGGCGTGCGAGCCGTCGAAGATATCGGCGTATTCCAGCAGATCGGTCTCATAGGCGACGATCTGTTGCAGGCGCAGGGACCACTGCTGATCCCACGGGCGCGGCAGGCCAAGCGCCTCGTTCCAGGCCGGAAGCTGCACGGCGCGGGCGCGGGCATTTTTCGACAGGGTGACGGCCAGCATTTCCAGCAGGATGCGGTAGACGTTGTTTTCCGGCTGCGGCTCGGTCAGGCCAAGGCTGTTGACCTGCACCCCATAGCGGAAGCGGCGGAATTTTTCGTCGGCGACGCCGTAGCGGTCGCGGGTGATCTCATCCCACAGCTCGGTGAACGCCCGCATCTTGCACAGCTCGGTAACAAAGCGGATGCCGGCGTTGACGAAGAAGCTGATGCGGCCGACCACCTGCCCGAAGTCAGCGTCCGGCACCTGCCCGCCAGCCTTGACGGTATCCAGCACGGCGATCGAGGTGGCCAGCGCGAAGGCCAGTTCCTGTTCCGGCGTCGCTCCGGCTTCCTGAAGGTGATAGGAACAGACGTTCATCGGGTTCCACTTGGGAACTTCCTTGTAGGTGAAGGCGATGACGTCGTTGATCAGCCGCAGGCTCGGCTGCGGCGGGAAGATGTAGGTCCCGCGCGACAGGTATTCCTTGATGATGTCGTTCTGGGTGGTGCCGGACAGGGTATCCCGCGCCGCGCCCTGCCGTTCCGCCGCCGCGATGTACAGCGACAGCAGCCACGCCGCCGGGGCGTTGATGGTCATCGAGGTGTTCATCTTGTCGAGGGGGATCCCCTCGAACAGGGCCATCATGTCCCCCAGATGTCCGACCGGCACCCCGACCTTGCCGACCTCGCCCCGGGCGAGGACATGGTCGGAGTCATACCCGGTCTGGGTCGGCAGGTCGAAGGCCACCGACAGGCCGGTCTGGCCCCGCGAAAGATTCGTTCGGAAGAGATGGTTGGTCTCCCGGGCCGAGGAATGCCCCGAATAAGTGCGGAAAAGCCAGGGTTTGTCCCGGTTTTGCGCTGCGGAAGAGGCGGCGGAAACGGGCTTCTCGGACATCGGTTTCTCCATCATCACGCGTTTTTCAGACGGGGAACAGCCTCTGAGTGGCGGAAAACGCGAACGTTTATTACTTTTGGGAACATCCCTAAGAAAGAAACTATCATTTTGTGCATTGCGAAGGAAGCCACAAAACGGTAGAAGCGAAGAAAGGGCGCACCAAAAACCCCCCGGAACCGACCGCTCCAACCGGCCGTGTCTCCGGGTCCTGAACGCAGACGCCAGACCGAATCGAAACCGTTTCCGCCCGCCGTGCGGCGCCATCAGCGCCCGGCCGCGACTCGAGAGAAAAGGGAGTTCCACGTCATGACCGAAGCCGCTCAGGTGATCGAGCTGTTCCCCGGCCAGCAGAAGAAAGATCTGTACGAACTGGGCGAGCTGCCGCCCCTCGGCCATGTGCCGAAAACCATGTACGCCTGGGCGATCCGCCGCGAACGCCACGGCGACCCGGAGCAGTCCTTCCTGGTGGAAGTGGTTGAAACCCCGCCGCTGGATTCGCACGAAGTGCTGATCATGGTGATGGCGGCGGGCGTCAATTACAACGGCGTCTGGGCCGGTCTCGGCAAGCCGATCAGCCCGTTTGACGTCCACAAGGCCGATTACCACATTGCCGGGTCCGATGCCTCGGGCATCGTCTGGGCGGTCGGCTCCAAGGTGAAGCGCTGGAAGGTCGGCGACGAAGTGGTGGTTCACTGCAACCAGACCGACGGCGAAGACGACGAATGTAACGGCGGCGACCCGATGTTCTCGCCCAGCCAGCGGATCTGGGGCTACGAGACCCCCGATGGCTCCTTTGCGCAGTTCACCCGCGTGCAGGCGCAGCAGGTGATGCCGAAGCCGAAGCACCTGACCTGGGAAGAGGCGGCCTGCTACACCCTGACGCTGGCCACCGCCTACCGCATGCTGTTCGGCCACCGTCCGCACATCATCCGCCCCGGCCACAATGTGCTGGTGTGGGGGGCGTCCGGCGGTCTGGGGTCGATGGCGGTGCAGCTGTGCGCCACCGTCGGGGCCAATGCCATCGGCATCATCTCCGACGAGACCAAGCGTGACTTCGTCATGAGCCTTGGGGCCAAGGCGGTGCTGAACCGCAATGACTTCAAGTGCTGGGGTCAGCTGCCGAAGGTCAACGGGGAAGGCTTCTCTGAATACATGGGCGAAGTCCGCAAGTTCGGGAAAGCGATCTGGGACATCACCGGCAAGGGCAAAGACGTCGATATCGTCTTTGAACATCCGGGCGAACAGACCTTCCCGGTGTCATGCAACGTGGTGAAGCGCGGCGGCATGGTGGTGTTCTGCGCCGGGACCACCGGCTTCAACCTGACCTTCGATGCCCGCTTCGTGTGGATGCGCCAGAAGCGCATTCAGGGCAGCCACTTCGCCCATGCCAAGGAAGCCAATCAGGCCAACCAGCTGGTGATCGAACGCCGGATTGACCCCTGCATGTCGGAAGTCTTCTCGTGGGATGATATTCCGAAGGCCCACACCAAGATGCTGCGCAACCAGCACAAGCCGGGCAACATGGCGGTGATGGTGCAGGCTGTGAAGCCGGGCCGCCGCACCCTTGAGGACAGCCTCGACGCCTGAGGTCCCCCCTAAATCCCTGCGGGCCGGGGGAAATTCCTCCGGCCCGCAGGGTCCGTCTCCTGCTTATTCCAGTGTCTCCGGGGAGTTGCCGATCATGTCCGCCATGGGCAAGCCGCTGATTATTTCCGACCTTCTGTACACCTGCGAACGGGCCTGTGAACTGGCCCGCGACGTCCGCAAGACCCTGCATGACGCCGTGCTGAAACTGGTGGCCCCGGAAGGAAAAATTGACAGCCTGCTGTTTGAGCAGAACCAGCATGCCGCCCACGGCTATGCCTGGTACACCACCTATGTGGCGGCGCTGGAACAGATGCTGGCGTGGGGCCGCCGTCTGGAGGCTTCCGGCCGCTTCGGCGAGCTGGAACAGCTGATCCTTCAGGCCGCGTTCTCGGAATATCTCCAGCAGATTTACGGCGGTCTGCCGATGAGTCAGGGCGAGTTCGTCCGGCTGGCGGATTTTGGGATCGAGGTGCGCCAGCGCCAGCTGATGCAGTCGCCCTATACCACCCTGCTGCGCGAACACGGCTTCACCGCTGCCTGTAAGAAGCGCATTGCCGAACTGGTGCGCGATGGTCACTTCGGTGATCCGGCGCTGGATGACGAAACCCTGCAGGTGATCCGTGATCAGTTCCGCCGCTTTGTCGAAGAGCAGGTGGTGCCGCATTGCCATGACTGGCATCTGAAGGACGAGCTGATCCCGCTGGAGATCGTCGAGCAGATGGCCGAGATGGGCGTCTTTGGCCTGACCATCCCCGAAGAGTTCGGCGGGCTGGGCATGGGCAAGATGGCGATGTGTCTGGTGACGGAAGAACTGTCGCGCGGCTACATCGGCGTCGGTTCCCTCGGCACCCGGTCGGAAATCGCCGGGGAGCTGATCCGTCTGGGCGGCACCGAAGCCCAGAAGCAGAAGTATCTGCCGAAGATCGCCAGTGGCGAGATCCTGCCGACGGCGGTGTTCACCGAACCCAACACCGGGTCTGACCTTGCCAGCCTGCGCACCCGCGCCGTCCGGCAGGGCGATGACTATGTGGTCACCGGCAACAAGACGTGGATCACCCATGCCAGCCGGTCAGACCTGATGACCCTGCTGACCCGGACCAATCCGGACGAAAGCGGTTACAAGGGTCTGTCGATGCTGCTGGCCGAAAAGCCGCGTGGCACGGAAGACACTCCGTTCCCGGCCGAGGGCATGACCGGCGGCGAGATCAAGGTTCTCGGCTACAGGGGCATGAAGGAATACGAACTGTCTTTCGACGGCTTCACCGTTCCGGCCGAAAACCTGCTGGGCGGCGTCGAGGGTCAGGGCTTCAAGCAGCTGATGGAAACCTTCGAGTCGGCCCGCATTCAGACGGCGGCCCGCGCCGTCGGGGTGGCCCAGAATGCGTTGGAAATCGGCCTGCGCTATGCACAGGACCGTGTCCAGTTCGGTAAGCCGCTGTTTGACTTCCCCCGGGTGCATCAGAAGATCGCCTGGGCGGTGGTGGAAACCATGGTGGCCCGTCAGCTGACGTGGTTCGCCGGGCGCGAGAAGGACGCCGATATCCGCTGCGATATCGAAGCCGGGATGGCCAAGCTGCTGGCGGCCCGTGTCGCGTGGTCCAACGCCGATAACGCCCTGCAGATTCACGGCGGCAATGGCTATGCCGAGGAATACCAGATCAGCCGGGTGCTGTGTGATTCCCGCATCCTCAACATCTTTGAAGGGGCGGCGGAAATTCAGGCTCAGGTGGTGGCGCGTGGTCTGCTGACCCGCTGATCCACCGGACCGGGACTGTTCCCGGTGGCGTTCTGCCCGGGGGGGTGACTCTGGGGCAGGGCGCGACGCACCACCGGGAACATTGGGGGCACCGCTGATTGGCCGCAGCGGTGCCCCTTGTTTTTTGACGGGGGTCCGTATTCGCGAAAACTTTTCTTGATCCGGGCCGGGACAGACCCCACCTTGAGGGGAAGGGGATTGCCGCCACCCCGGGACCGGCGGCACAGACCGTAAGGAAACTGCCTGCCAATGCGTCGTTCCGTCCTGACCTTCCTGAAGACCGAAGCCGGGGGTGGGGCCCTGCTGGCCCTTGCCGCCATGGCGGCCCTGATCGTCGCCAATTCGGCCGCCGGGCCTTTGTATGCCGCGATCCTGAAAACGCCGCTGACGCTGGACCTTGGTGTCTGGACGGTGGAGTCGACGGTCAAGGACTGGGTGAAGGACGGCCTGATGGCGGTGTTCTTCTACGTGGTCGGTCTGGAACTGAAGCGGGAACTGACGCTGGGGGAACTGTCTGACCCGAAGACGGTCCTGCTGCCGGTGGCGGCGGCCTTCGGTGGGGTGGTGATGCCGGTGGTGGTTTACAGCCTGCTGGCGGGATCGGTGGATCCGCGCGGCTGGCCGGTGCCGGTGGCGACGGACATCGCCTTTGCTCTGGCGGCGCTGGCGGTGCTGGCCCCGGGGATTGATACCCGGGTCCGGCTGTTTCTGCTGACGCTGGCGGTGGTGGATGACCTGATGGCGATTGTGCTGATCGGGGTGCTGTTCACCCATGGGCTGGCGGTGTTGCCGTTGCTGATTGCTGTGGCGTTGCTGGCGGTCACTTTCATCCTCAGCCGCCGGACTCCGCTGCCGGTGTGGGTCTATCCGCTGGTCGGCGTAGTGACGTGGGGGCTGGCGAAAGAGGCCGGGGTTCATACCTCGGTGATGGCGGTGGCGGCGGCGATGGTGGTGCCGTCCACGGCGGTCGGGCGCTCAACCCGGCTGGAGCAGCTGGAACATGCCCTGCATCCGCTGTCAGCCTATGCTGTTTTGCCGGTGTTTGCCTTCTGCGCCGCCGGGGTGTCCTTCGCCGGGCTTGATCCGGCGCAGATGTTGGGCGGGGTTTCCGCCGGGGTCGCGCTCGGGCTGGCGCTGGGCAAGCCGGTCGGGGTCGGGCTGACCACCCTGCTGGTGGCCCGTCTGGCCCGCACACCGCTGCCATTTTCGGTCGGCCATCTGGTCAGCGTCGGTTGCCTGTGCGGAATCGGCTTTACCATGAGCCTGTTTATCGGCGGGCTGGCCTTTTCCGGGGATGAGGCCGCCGAGTCGGCGGCCCGTCTGGGGGTGCTGGGCGGCTCGGTGCTGTCGCTGCTGCTGGCGGCGGTGGCCTTCCGGATCGGGCGGCGGTCCGTGCGATAGTCGTCCCAGTTCCGGCCCCGGTCATTTAATGGGGATCATTGATGATGGAAGCGGTGTTGTTCTGTGCAGTCGGGCTTGCCCTTCTGGCCGTCGGCGGGGAAGGGCTGGTGCGTGGGGCGGTGGGGATTGCCCGCTGGGCCGGGCTGTCAGAGCTGATGATCGGCCTGACATTGGTCGGTTTCGGGACCTCGATGCCGGAACTGGTGACCAGTCTCAACGCCGCTGCCGCCGGGGCACCCGGTATTGCACTGGGCAATGTTCTTGGCTCCAACATCGGCAATATCCTGCTGGTGTTTGCGCTGGTGGTGCTGATCCGTCCGGTGGCGGTTGACCGGGCCGCCACCGGGCGCGATGGCATTCTGATGGTTGCGGTTTCGGCGATCCTGACCGTTCTGTGTCTGATAACCGGGGAAATCAGCCGCCTGTCCGGTGCCCTGCTGGTGGCCGGGCTGCTGGGATATCTGGTGATGGTCTGGCGTCAGGAACGGGCGGGCGGGCCCGCCGCCGATCTTCATAAGGAAGAGGCCCATACCCATGACCCAGTGCCGCAGGCGCTGTGGATTTCCCTGCTGTTTTCCGCCGGGGGACTGGCGATGCTGGTTCTTGGGGCTGATCTGCTGGTGCAGGGGGCGGTAAGCATTGCCCGCACTGCCGGAGTGTCGGAGACGGTGATCGGCCTGACGATTGTGGCGATCGGCACGTCGCTGCCGGAACTGGTGGCAACACTGGTGGCTGCCCTGAAGGGCCGGGCTGATGTGGCCTTTGGCAGTATCGTCGGATCCAATCTCTATAATATTCTCGGTATCCTTGGGATCACCGCGCTTTTCCAGCCGATCCCCATTCCGGCTGATCTGGCGATGACCGACTGGCTGGCCTTGGTCGGCAGTGCCGTGCTGCTGGCGGTGTTCGCCTGGACGGGATCCCGGCTCAGCCGTCGTGAGGCGGCGGTGATGCTGGCCCTTTATGGTTGCTATCTGTGGACGCTGTTCGGCGTCTGAGGACGGGCCTCTGTTCAGGCTCCGGCGGCCAACCCGGCGGGGACGGCGCCGGTGGCTTCCAGCAGATCCTGCGGCGTGGCCTTGATCTGAAGGCCGCGCTGCCCGCCGTTGACGACGATGAACGGGAAGGTCAGGGCGGAGGCGTCCAGAAAGGTCCGCAGCCGCTTCTTCTGCCCCAGCGGGGAGATGCCGCCGATCTTATAGCCGGACAGCCGTTCTGCCTCCGGTCCCTTCATCATGCTGACCGCCTTCTTGCCTGCGGCCTGCGCCAGCGCTTTCAGGTTCAGTTCGCGGTCGGACGGCACCACGGCAATCAGGGCTTCGTCCCCCGCCGTGGTCATCAGGGTCTTGAACACCTGCGACGGCGGCAGGCCCATGCACTCCGCCGCGTGCAACCCGATGGAGGCGGCATCGGGATCGTAGGCGTATTCCAGCAGCTCATACGGCTTTTTGGCCCGGTCCATGGCCATGGTGGCAGGGGTTTTCTTCGCCATCGTCCGCTCTCTTCTCAGTCCCAGCCGGATTTGTTCTGGCGCAGGGATTTGACTGCCCCGCGTTTGCCCTTGGAGGTCAGCCGCCGTTCCTGCGATCCCTTGGTCGGTTTGGTCGGGCGGCGTTTCGGCGGTGGCGGTTTGGCGGCCTCGCGGATCAGCTCCAGCAGTTTTTCCAGTGCGGCGGCACGGTTGCGTTCCTGACTGCGGAATTCCTGCGCGGTGATGATCAGCACCCCGTCCAGCGTCATCCGCCGTCCGGCCAACTGTATCAGCCGGGCCCGCACCGGCTCCGGCAGGTTGGGGGAGGCCAGCACGTTGAACCGCAGCTGGACGGCGGTTTCCACCTTGTTGACGTTCTGCCCGCCGGGGCCGGAGGAGCGGGCAAAGGTCTCCTCCAGCTCATCCTCGTGCAGGCTGATGGTGCGGGTGACGGGGATCATCAGGCGTCGCTGACCCCGGCTTCGGCGAAGGTCGCCATGCCGGCATGGCAGGCGGCGGCGGCACGCAGGATCGGCACGGCGGTGACAGCACCGGAGGCCTCGCCCAGCCGCAGGTCCAGATCCAGCAGCGCCTGCTGCCCAAGCGTGTCCAGCACCCGGCGGTGCCCCGGCTCCTGCGAGGCATGGCCGACCACGCAGTGGTCCAGCGCGCCGGGCACAAGGGCATGCAGGGCGGCGGCGGCGGCGGTGCAGATGAACCCATCCAGCACCACCGGCACCCGGTTCAGGCGGGCCCCCACAACCGCCCCGGCGATGGCGGCCAGTTCCCGTCCGCCCAAACGGCGCAGCAGATCCAGTGCATCGCTGGCCTCGGGCACATGGCGGGCGGCCCCGGCGGCCACCACCTCGGCCTTGCGGCTGAGGGCGGCCCCATGGACTCCGGTGCCCGGGCCGGTCCAGTCTTCTGCCGTCCCACCGAACAGCGCCAGCGCCAGCGCGGCGGCGGAGGTGGTGTTGGCAATCCCCATTTCCCCCAGACACAGCAGGTCAGCCGGGCGCAGGCCCTGTTCGACCCCGGCCCGGAAGGCGGCGAGGAACTCGGCTTCCTCCAGTGCCGGGGCCTGCGTGAAATCGGCGGTCGGGGTGTCGAGATCCAGCGCCACCACCTCCAGCGCCACGCCATTGGCACGACAGAGCTGGTTGATGGCGGCCCCGCCGCGCTCAAAGTTCAGCACCATCTGCACGGTGACGGCCGCCGGAAAGGCCGAAACCCCCAGTGCCGCCACCCCGTGGTTCCCGGCAAACACCACGCAGCGCGGCGTTTCCACCTGCGGCGGATGCCGCCCCTGCCAGCCTGCCAGCCACAGGGCCAGCGACTCCAGACGGCCCAGCGCGCCGGGCGGCTTGGTCAGGGTCGGTTCGCGGGCGGCGGCGGCGGCCTGCGCCGCCTGATCCGGGCCGGGCAGGGTCCGCAGCAGGGTGCGGATGGCATCCAGAGAGGTCAGGCCGGACAGAACGGCGGCGGAGGAAACGGGCGCGGTCAGCGTCGTCATGCTTGCACCTGCGGCAGGGACGGGAAAGGATATGCCCGCCTGTTTACACCCCCGGCGCGGCGGGCGCCATTGCCGCCGGGGAAAAAACACCGGAAACCGTCGGTGAGGGGAACCCTGTCCATGAAATCCTTTGTCCGGTCGGTGGCAGACACCCTGCATCTGGCCTTTGTCTTCCTGACCCGCCTGCCGCTGCCGCGCCTGCGGGAGCCGGTGGCCCCGGTGGGCCGGGCGCTGTGGGCCGCTCCGGTGGTCGGTCTGGCGGTCGGGGCGGGGATGGCAGTGGTCTGGGCCGGGGCGCAGGCGCTGGGGCTGGCGGCTCCGGTGGTGGCGGGACTGGCGATCGGGACCGGGCTTCTGCTGACCGGGGGATTGCATGAAGACGGTCTGGCCGATGTGGCCGATGGGTTCTGGGGCAGCCACCGGCGGGAGCGGCGGCTGGAGATTCTGCGGGATTCCCGGCTGGGCACCTATGGGGCGCTGGCGCTGGTGATGGTGCTGGGGCTGCGCTGGGCGGCGCTGTCCGGGGCGTCTCTTCCGGTCGGGGGGCTGGCGCTGCTGGTTGCCCCGGCGCTGGGGCGGGCGACCCTGCCGCTGACTCTGGCGTTGCTGCCCCCGGCCCGGTCGGATGGTCTGGGGGCGGGGGCCGGCCGGATGCCCGGCTGGGGCGTGATCGTGGCGTGGATGCTGGCCGGGGGGCTGGCGGCGGCCATCGCCGGGGCCGCCGGAGTGCAGGCGGCGACGCTGGCAGCCCTGCTGGTGCTGGGCTGGTGCTGGCTGGCATGGCGCAAGATCGGCGGGCAGACCGGGGATGTGCTGGGGGCCGGGGCGGCGCTGGCGGAAACCCTGTGCCTGATCTGGCTGACGGCCTGAGATTTGATGCCTGAGATTTTTTATAAAGGAACTGCGCCTGATGAGTTCAGATGCTTTTGTGGGAACCCGGTTCTGGTGGATCCGTCATGCGCCGGTGCCGGTGCCGCGTGGAACGCTGGTCGGGCGGGCGGACCGCCCCTGCACCCTGACCGATACCGACCGTCTGGCAGCCCTGCGCAGGCGGGTGCCGGAGGGGGTGGTCCTGATCGCCAGCCCGCTGCTGCGGGCCCGCTCGACGGCGGAAGCGATCTGGGGGCGGGTACCGGACCGGCTGGTTGACGGCCTGATGGAACAGGATTTCGGCGACTGGGACGGCAAACGCTGGGACGAAATCACCGAGCAGGCCGATACGCTGGGGTTCTGGCGGGATGCCGCCGCCACGGCACCGCCGGGCGGGGAAAGCTTTGTCGATCAGTGCCGCCGGGTACGGCAGGCGATTGCGATGCTGTGTCAGGTGTATCCTGATACCGATCTGGCGGTGGTGGCCCATGCCGGAACCATCCGCGCCGCGCTGGCGCTGGCGCTGGGCGTCGGCGATGCCCCCGGCCCGGCCTTCAGCTTCGGCATGGATAATCTGACCCTGACCCGGATTGATGTCGGCCCCGGCGGCAGCCGGATTGTCTGCGCCAACAGCCTGCCCTGAGAGAGACCATGTCTGCACTTCCCCCCCTGACCCTGATTCTCGGCGGTGCCCGGTCCGGCAAGTCCCGCCGGGCCGAAACCCTGATTGCGGCGGTGGCCTCCGGTGCGGCGGTGCCCCCGGTTTATATCGCCACCAGCCAGTGCTTTGATGCCGAGATGGCGGAGCGGATCGCCCTGCATCAGCAGCAGCGCGGGGCCGGGTGGGAGACGGTCGAGGAGCCGCTGGATCTGGCCGGGGTGCTGGGCCGTGATTTCGGCGGCCGCCCGGTTCTGGTGGACTGCCTGACCCTGTGGCTGACCAATCACCTGCTGGCAGACCATGATCTGGAGGCCGAATCGACGGCGCTGATTGCGGCGTTGCAGCGGTGCGGCGGGCCGGTGATCTGCGTCAGTAACGAGGTCGGGCTGGGGATTGTGCCGGATAATGCGCTGGCCCGCCGCTTCCGCGATGCGGCCGGGCGGCTGAATCAGGCCGTGGCAGCGGTGTCACAGCGGGTGGAATTTGTCGCTGCCGGGTTGCCAATGGTTCTTAAATCACCCACTTTGGTGTCGCTCTGAGGTGCCTGCTGCACCGCAGCACCTGATGGCCGCTGTTCTCCCCGTGAAGGAAGTCCCCCTCCGATGAAGTCGCTGCACAAGATTCCCGCCACCGTCATCACCGGTTTTCTCGGGGCCGGCAAAACCACGCTGGTCCGCCACCTGATGGAAAACGCCGGGGGCAAACGGATCGCGCTGGTGATCAACGAGTTCGGTGATCTGGGGATCGACCGCGATATTCTGGCCGCCTGCGGCGTGCCGGGCTGCGAGGAAGACAATATCATCGAGCTGCCGAACGGCTGCATCTGCTGCACCGTCGCCGATGAATTCCTGCCGACCATGCAGGCCCTGCTCAACCGGGCCGATCCGCCGGATCATATCGTGATCGAAACGTCGGGTCTGGCTCTGCCGAAGCCGCTGGTCAAGGCCTTCCATTGGCCGGAAATCCGCTCCCGCGTCACCGTTGATGGCGTGGTGGCGGTTCTCGATGTCCCGGCGGTGGCGGAAGGCCGCTTCGCCGATGATCCCGATGCGGTGCAGGCCCAGCGCGAATCCGATGACTCGCTGGATCATGAAAATCCGCTGGAAGAGGTCTACACCGACCAGATTCTGTGTGCCGACATGGTGCTGCTGAACAAGGCCGACCTGATCGACGAGCCGGGCCTTGAGGCGGTGCTGAAGACGGTGGGCGGACAGGTCCGCGCCGGGGTGAAGGTGGTGCCGACCCATCGCGGGCAGATGGATCCGCTTGTGCTGCTGGGTATGGGCGCGGCGGCGGAGGACGATCTGGACAACCGGCCGTCGCATCACGAGACCGAAGAAGACCACGATCACGACGACTTCGAGTCGTTCCATGTCGATCTGGGCAGCGTCGGCGATCTGGATGGGCTGGAAGCCCGGCTGCACACGGCGATTGCCGAACACAACATCCTGCGGATCAAGGGCTTCATCGATGTGCCGGGCAAGCCGATGCGCCATCTGGTGCAGGCGGTCGGTCCGCGCCTTGACCGGTACTATGACCGGGCGTGGAAGGCCGGGGAAGACCGCTCCAGCCGTCTGGTGGTGATCGGCCTGCACGGCCTTGACCGTGCGGCCATCACCGCCCGGATCCTCGGCACCGCCGCCTGATGCATCTGCTTGCTGCCACCCCCGGTGCCATCACCGACGGCACCGACGCCATCGATCTGGGGCAGACCCCCGGCGATGTGATCGTGCTGTCGGCGGCGGACAGTGACCTTGCCTGTCTGGCGCAGGCGCAGGCCCGCCGTCTGGGGGAAGACCCCGGCGCGCCGGTGCTGCGCCTCGCCAGCCTGCTGGCGCTGGGCCACAACCTGTCGGTGGATCTGTATGTCGATCAGATCATCCGTCAGGCCCGGCTGGTGGTGGTGCGGGTGATCGGCGGGCGCGGGTACTGGTCCTATGGGGTGGAGCAGGTCAGTCAGGAATGCCGCCGCCGGGGGATTCCGGTGGCGTTCGTTCCGGGCGATGATCAGCCGGATGCCGATCTGGCCGCCGCCGGATCGTTGCCGCCCGCCGTGACGCACCGGCTGTGGCAATATCTGGTACAGGGCGGGGTGGAGAATGCCCACCGCTTCCTGTGTTATGCCGCCAGTCTGATCGGGCAGGCCGTGGAGTGGACCGAACCGGCCCCGTTGCCCCCGGCCGGGGTGTTTCCCGATGACATCCGGGGCCGCTGGACCGCCGGGGCCCCGGTGGTGCCGCTGGTGTTTTACCGGGCGCTGGTCCATGCCGGGAACACCGCGCCGGTTCTGGCCCTGGCCGGGGCCCTGCTGGAGCGGGGCCTGAACCCGCTGCCGGTCTTTGTCACCAGCCTGAAGGATTCGCTGGCGGCGGGGGTGTTGGAAAGCCTGCTGGCGGAGGATCCGCCGTCGGTGATTCTCAACGGCACCGCCTTTGCCGTTGCCGCCCCGGGCGAGGCACGGGACACGCCGTTTTCGGCGGCCGACTGTCCGGTGCTTCAGGTGATCTTTTCCGGCGGCAGCGAAGCGGTGTGGCGCGGCAACAGCAATGGCCTGATTGCCCGCGATATCGCCATGAACGTCGCCCTGCCGGAGGTCGATGGCCGGATTCTCAGCCGCGCGGTGTCGTTCAAGGCGGCTTCCCGCCGGGATGAGGCAACGCAGTGTGATCTGCTGACCTATGCCCCGGTGGCGGACCGGATCGCCTTTGTTGCCGACCTGACCGCCAACTGGGCGCGACTCCGTCACACGGCCCCGGCCAGCCGCCGGGTGGCGCTGGTGCTGGCCAATTATCCCAACCGCGACGGGCGGATCGGCAACGGCGTCGGGCTGGATACCCCGGCAGCGGTGGCGGGGATTCTGGCGGCCCTGCTGCGGGAGGGTTACTGCCTGCGCGATGTGCCCCCGACCGGGGCGGAGCTGCTCGACCGCCTGCTGGCCGGGCCGACCAACGGCCAGCGTCAGGCCGGAGGGGGCGTCGAGCTGGCGTTGCCGGACTATATGATGGCCTTTTCCGCCCTGCCGGAGGCCACCCGGCAGGCGATGCTGGACCGCTGGGGGCCGCCGGAACGGGATCCGTGGTTCCGTCCCGGGGCGGTGTCCTGCGGGTCTTTTACCCTGCCGCTGCTGGATCTGGGCGGGGTGATGGTCGGGATCCAGCCGTCGCGCGGGGCGGATGTGGATCCGGTTGCCAGCTATCATGATCCGGCCCTGCCGCCGCCGCATGGCTATCTGGCCTTTTATGTGTTCCTGCGGGAGCAGTTCCGGGCGCAGGCGCTGGTGCATGTCGGCAAGCATGGCACGCTGGAATGGTTGCCGGGCAAGGCGGTGGCGCTGTCATCCGGCTGTTTCCCTGAAGCGGTTCTGGGGCCGCTGCCGCATCTGTACCCGTTCATTGTCAACGATCCCGGCGAAGGCACGCAGGCCAAGCGCCGCAGCAGTGCCGTGATCATTGACCATCTGACGCCGCCGTTGACCCGGGCGGAAAGCTACGGCCCGCTGAAGGATCTGGAAGCGCTGGTTGATGAATATTACGAGGCTGCCGGGGTGGATCCCCGCCGTCTCGCCATTCTGCGGGAAGAGATCCTCAGCCTGTCGCGGGTGCTGGGACTCGACCGTGACCTTGGTTTTGACGGGGTGGAGGACGAGACCGAGGCGCTGGCCCGACTCGACAATCATCTCTGTGACCTGAAGGAATTGCAGATCCGCGACGGGCTGCACATTTTCGGCCAGTCGCCGCAGGGCGAGGCCCTGACCGATCTGCTGGTGGCCTTGGCACGGGTTCCCGGCCAGAGCCCGGTGGGAGAAGCCCACCGTCCGGGCCAGCAAAGCCTGCTGCGGGCACTGGCCGCCGATCTTCAGCTGGAGTTCGATCCGCTGGCGGCACCGCTGGCGGACCCGTGGACCGGGCCGCGCCTGACGGCACTTCAGGCGGTCAGCGACGATCTGTGGCGCAGTGCCGGGGATACGGTGGAGCGGCTGGAACTGCTGGCGCGGCTGGTGGTTTCCGGCGCGCAGACGGCCCCCGGCCCGCAGTCGGCGGTGGCGGTGGACTGGATCAACCGGACCCTGCGCCCGATGGTGGCCGGGTGCGGTCCGGCGGAAATGGCCGGGCTGCTGCGGGGGCTGGACGGGCGCTTTGTGCCGCCGGGGCCGTCCGGGGCCCCGACCCGGGGCCGCCCGGATGTGCTGCCGACCGGCCGCAATTTCTTTTCCGTCGATACCCGCACGGTGCCGACCCCGGCGGCGTGGACGCTGGGCTGGAAGTCGGCGACCCTGCTGCTGGAACGCCATGCGCAGGATCACGGCGAATGGCCGCAGGTGCTGGCGGTGACGGCCTGGGGCACCGCCAACATGCGGTCCGGCGGTGATGATCTGGCGCAGGCGCTGGCGCTGCTGGGGGTCAAGCCGACGTGGGAGGCCGCCAGCCGCCGGGTCACCGGGTTCGAGATCCTGCCGGTCAGCATTCTCGACCGCCCCCGGGTTGATGTGACGCTGCGGGTGTCCGGCTTTTTCCGCGATGCTTTCCCGGCGCTGATCGACCTGTTCGACAGTGCGGTGCGGGCGGTGGCAGCACTGGACGAACCGGCGGAGGATAATCCGCTGGCCGCCCGCTACCGGGCGGATCTGGCCCGGTTGCAGGCGGATGGGATGCCGGAGGATCAGGCCGCCCGGCAGGCGGGGTTCCGGGTGTTCGGGGCCGCGCCGGGGGCCTATGGCGCCGGATTGCAGACGCTGGTTGATGAAAGCCTGTGGGAAGACAGCGCCGATCTGGGCCGGGCCTATGTGCAGTGGGGCGGCTATGCCTATGGCAACGGCAGCCGGGGCGAGGCGGCGCATGGCCTGTTCCGCGACCGTCTGCGGCAGGTGCAGGCGGTGGTCCACAATCAGGATAACCGCGAGCATGATCTGCTCGACTCCGATGAGTACTATCAGTTTGAAGGCGGTCTGGCGGCGGCGGTGGAAGAGCTGAGCGGTCAGATGCCGGAAATATATCATCCGGATCACTCCCGCCCCGATACGCCCCGGATCGGCACCCTGCGCGAGGAAATCGCCCGGATCGTCCGGGGCCGGGCCGCCAATCCCAAGTGGATTGCCGGGGCGATGCGCCATGGCTACAAGGGCGCGGCGGAAATGGCGGCGACGGTGGATTACCTGTTTGGCTTCGCCGCCACCGCCCGCTGTGTCGGCAACCACCATTTTGATGCCATTTTTGACGCTTATCTCGGGGATGAGGCCGTCCGGGCCTTTCTGGCCGATGCCAATCCCCATGCCCTGCGGGAGATGGCGGCGCGGTTTGACGAGGCGATCCGCCGGTCGCTGTGGACGCCGCGCCGCAACAGCACGCTCTCCGTACTCGACAGCCTGAGGACCGCCGCATGACCGATCTGGATGTGACCGCCGCCCCCGTCTCCGCTCCTGTCCCTGAGGCGGATGAGTCCGACGATGACCGCCACAAGCGCAAGATGGCCAAGAAGAAGGCGGTGCGCGACCGGATCATGACCGAAAAGCAGGTCGAAAAGGGCCTGATCATCGTCAACACCGGGGCCGGGAAGGGGAAATCCTCCGCAGCCTTCGGCATGGCGCTGCGCTGCGTCGGCCATGGGTTCCGGGTTGGGGTGGTGCAGTTCATCAAAGGGGCGATGCACACCGCAGAGCGCGATGTGCTGGCCCGGTTTGAGGATCTGGTGGACTTCCGGACCATGGGCGAAGGCTTTACGTGGGAAACGCAGGACCGCGCCCGCGATATCGCCACCGCTGAACGGGCCTGGGCCGAGGCCGAGGCAATGCTGACCAATCCTGATTTCCGGATGGTCATTCTTGACGAAATCAATATTGTCCTGCGCTACGAATACCTGACGCTGGAGCGTGTGATGACCGCGCTTGCCAACCGTCCGCCGATGCAGCATGTGGTGCTGACCGGGCGCAATGCCCTGCCGCCGCTGATCGAGGCGGCCGATCTGGTGACGGAAATGACGCTGGTGAAGCATCCGTTCCGCAGTGGCGTCAAAGCCCAGCCGGGCGTCGAGTTCTGATCCGGGCGGGATGATCCCCGCCAGTCCTGTCTCTGCCGGGTTCCACCCCCCTGTGGGATCCGGGTGAAAAAGCCCATGAAGGAGGGTGTATGCCGATGTTTGGTCTTGCCGGGCACCACAAGAAAACCCTGTTGCAGGGGCTTCGGACACAAGGCACCCGCCTGTTTGCCGCCGTACTGCTGACGGTGGCGGCCAGCCTGACACCGGCCCTGACCGGCCCGGCCCGCGCCGATGACCTCTCTGATGCCCGGGCGGAAATCGCCAACGCGGTGGCGGTGGTCGAATCCGTGCGCAATGACGCCAACTTCACCAAGGATCTGGAGCCGTACCTTCAGCGCGCCCGGGGGGTGATGGTGATCCCGTCCTATTACAAGGGCGGTTTCATCATCGGGGGCTCCTACGGTGTTGGTCTGCTGATGGTCCGCGATGATCAGGGCAAACTGACTCCTCCGGCCTTCTATTCTGTCGTCGGCGGCAGCGTCGGTTTGCAGATCGGCGGTCAGCGGGTGCAGATGATCCTGATGATCATGACCGAAAACGGCCTGAACTCCGTGCTGTCCGATAACTTCAAGATGGGGGCCTCCGCCGGGGTGTCCTTCGCCACCGTCGGTGCCAATATCGAGGCGGCGACCACCGCCAACCTTGATGCCGATATCATCGCCTTTGCCCATTCGCAGGGGGCCTATGGCGGCGGTGTGTTTGAAGGGGCGGGGCTGGTGTTCCGCGACTCGTGGAACCGGGCGGTTTACGGCCCCAATGCCAGCGCCAAGGCCATTCTGTTTGACCGGCGCTGGGTGCTGCCGGATGCCGATAACCTGCACCGGTCTCTGGGGGTGAAATACAGCCCGCCGCAGCGCAGCAACGCGCTGAACCCGGATGCGCCGCCGGTACAGGAAGAAGCGCCCGGATCCTCGACCCGCCCGTCGTCGTCGTCCTCTTCTTCTTCGTGGTCTTCGGGGTCGTCCGGTTCCTCGGGCTCTTCCGGGGCTTCCAGCTCCTCCGGGTCTTCGGCTCCGGCGGCGTCGTCCCGGCCCTCGGCACCGGTCAAGCTGACGCCGGTGCAGAAGCAGGATCTGAACTGACCTGATGATGACCGGACCGGCTTCCCTGCGGTTTCCATCGTCGCGTCCGGCCCGGGCCCTGATGTTTCAGGGCACCGGGTCGGATGTCGGCAAAAGTCTGCTGGTTGCCGGTCTGTGCCGTGCCTTTGCCCGTCAGGGGCTGACGGTGCGGCCGTTCAAACCACAGAACATGTCCAACAACGCGGCGGTGGCGGCGTTGCGGGACGGGGCCGGAACCGGGGAAATCGGCCGGGCACAGGCGCTTCAGGCCCGGGCCTGCGGGGTTGCCCCCAGCGTCGATATGAATCCGGTGCTGCTGAAGCCGACCACCGATATCGGCAGTCAGGTGGTGGTGCAGGGGCGGGTGCTGACCAATGCCAGTGCCCGCGACTATATGCGGCTGAAACCGTCCCTGCTGCCGCAGGTCCTCGACAGCTTTTCCCACCTCTGCGCCGGGGCCGATCTGGTGCTGATCGAGGGGGCTGGCAGTGCGGCGGAAGTGAACCTGCGGGCCGCCGATATTGCCAATATGGGTTTTGCCGAAGCGGCGGATGTGCCGGTTCTGCTGATCGGGGATATCGACCGGGGCGGGGTTCTGGCCTCGGTGGTCGGCACCCACGCCCTGATCAGCGGCAGCGAGCGGGCGCGGACCAAGGGGTATCTGATCAACAAGTTCCGGGGCGACCCCCGGCTGTTTGATCCGGCGCTGGAGATCATCGCCGCCCATACCGGCGGTCTGCCCTGTCTGGGGGTGGTGCCGTGGTTTATGCAAGCCGGGGCCTTGCCCGCCGAGGATGCGGTGGCCCTCGACCGGCAGGGAACCGTGCAGGGGGACGGCCTGCACATTGTGGTTCCACGTCTGCCACGGATTTCCAATTTTGATGATCTTGATCCGCTGCGGGCGGAACCGGGGGTCCGGGTCAGCCTGATTACGGCCGGGCATCCGCTGCCTGCCGATGCCGATGTGGTGTTGCTGCCCGGATCCAAGGCCACCTGTGCCGATCTGGCGGCGCTGCGGCAGGCAGGCTGGGATATTGACCTGCTGGCCCATGTCCGCCGGGGCGGGCGGGTGATTGGCCTGTGCGCCGGATTCCAGATGCTGGGCCGCTGGGTCCATGACCCGGAGGGCCGGGAGGGGACCCCCGGATCAACGCCCGGTCTTGGTCTGCTGGATGTGGAGACCACCATCACCGCCGATAAGGCGCTGGTGGAGATTGCCGCCCGGGATCACCGCAGCGGCTGCGATCTGCGGGGTTATGAAATGCACATGGGGCGGACGCAGGGGCCTGACCTTGACCGCCCGTGGTTTCTGCTGGATGGCCGCCCGGAAGGGGCGGTCAGTGCTGATGGTCTGGTCCGGGGGTCTTATCTGCACGGGGTGTTTGCCGCCGATGGGGTCCGTCAGGCCCTGCTGCGCGATCTTGGGGTCCGGCTGTCCGGGCAGGTTGCCTATGAGCGGCAGGTTGAGGAAACCCTGGAGGCTCTGGCCGATCATCTGGAAAGCCATCTGGATCTCCAGGCCCTGTGGCGGCTGGCCGCTGTTCCGGGGTGCCTGTCAGCAGGATAGCGGCGTCTGTTCCACCCAATAAGGCAGGAAATCAGCGGCAACCTGTTCCGGTTTCAGTCCTCCGCCTGCCATTTCACGCGTCAGCCGGGTCAGGGCGTGGGTGGCCTGCGGGGTCAGGGCCGGGGCGTCGGCGGCATGCAGGACGGGCTGAGGGGCTGTTTTCAGCTGGGTCGCTTCCTCAACCAGCGGGGACAGCCGCTGTCGGATCACGTCCTCGGGGACGTCCGGCAGCACGGTAAGAGCCGGAATATAGGAACTGTCTTCCACCAGCTCGTGGGCATAGAGCAGATCGGATAGCCGGGATGCAATGTCAAAACCATGCAGCGGGCGGCCGTCTTCCGGGTGATTTCCCTCGGCCAGAGCTTTCCGGAAGGTCGCAACTTCACCGAGAAAGGCCCGGTGCTGGCCCTTGTGATGGGCAAGGCCGGGATAGCCGCAGCCACCGAGGATGGCTTCCTCAATCGCAAAATGGGCGCACAGCGCATCCTCAAACCGGATCAGGCCAGCCAGCAGGGCCCGCAGGCCGCAGCGGTTGATCCACAGGGCATGCAGATCCTCCAGCAGGCAGGACAACTCTGCATGATCGTGGTCAAGGATACTGTTGCCGACCCGGACAGGAATCATGGTGGACAGTCCGCCTGTTACCGGGGCCATTGGGCCCCGCCGCTTCCCGGTATTGTGCGGCGGCTTTGACGGGACTGCAATCATATGATGCAGAAATTCAACCGGGGGTATTATGGCACCGCAGGATATGCGGGAGAAATCCGGGGGCAGACACAGAAACGGCGGACCGGGGGAGGAGACCGGTCCGCCGTCTGCGGAGACAACCGTGAAAGCACCGTCCGCCTGAGCGGAAAGTGCCTTCTGCGGAACAATCAGTCTTCGAGCCGCAGCCCGGTTGCCTCGTCAAACAGGTGCAGGTGGGCCGGATCGAAGCCCACGGTCAGCACATCGGTATCGCCCGACGGATGGGTGCCGGGCAGGCGGACGGTCAGGGACTGACCGCAGCCGGGCAGGGTGGTGTACTTGATGGTATCGGCCCCGAGCGGTTCGGTCAGCACCGAGCGGACTTCGATGGTTTCCCCCTGCTGCGGGTTGATCAGCAGGTGTTCCGGGCGGATGCCCAGCACCACCGGGCGGCCGGTTTCGCCGGGGCGGGCCACCGGCAGCGCAATGCTGCGGCCCATCGCCCCGTTCTTGCCCAGCACCACGGCGGACCCGTCGGCGGAGATGACGCCTTCCAGCAGGTTCATGCCCGGGCTGCCGATGAAGGCGGCGACATAGGTGGTGCGCGGCTTGGCGTAAACATCCAGCGGACGGCCGATCTGCTGGGCCACACCGTCGCGCATCACCACCAGACGGTCGGCCATGGTCATGGCCTCGACCTGATCATGGGTGACGTAGATGGCGGTGGTGTTCAGTTCCCGCTGGAGGCGGCGGATTTCCACACGCATCTGCACGCGCAGCTTGGCATCAAGGTTGGACAGCGGCTCGTCAAACAGGAAGGCCTTGGGTTCGCGCACGATGGCCCGGCCCATGGCCACGCGCTGGCGCTGGCCGCCGGACAGCTGCTTCGGCTTGCGGTCGAGCATCCCTTCCAGCCCCAGAACCTTGGCGGCCTCGGCGACGCGCTTTTCGATCACGTCCATCGGGGTTTTGCGGTTGCGCAGGCCATAGGCCATATTTTCCCGCACGCTCATGTGCGGATACAGCGCGTAGTTCTGGAACACCATGGCGATGTCGCGGTCCGCCGGTTCCAGCCGGTTGATGACCTTGCCGTCAATGCGGATCTCACCGCCGGTGACGGTTTCCAGACCGGCCAGCATCCGCAGCAGGGTGGACTTGCCGCAGCCCGACGGGCCGACCAGCACCACAAATTCCCCGTCCGCGATATTCAGATCAATGCCATGGATGGCCTTGTGGCCATTGGGATAGGTCTTTTCGACCCCGATAAAGTCTACGGTCGCCATGGGGCGGCTCTCCAGAAACAAAGGTTGACGGTCCGGCGGCAGGGGGGGGCCGGAGCCGGGCGTCATCAGGTTATTTCTCGGTCTCGACCAGACCGCGCACGAACAGCTTCTGCATCACCACCACCACCAGAATCGGCGGCAGCATGGCCAGCATCGACATCGCCATCAGCAGATGCCACTGCGGTTCGGAGTCGGGGACCCGGACCAGTGCGTTGATGCCGGTCATGATGGTGGTCAGCGACGGGTCAGTGGTGACCACCAGTGGCCACAGGTACTGGTTCCAGCCATAGATGAACAGAATCACGAACAGGGCGGCGATGTTGGTGCGCGACAGCGGCAGCAGGATATCGCGGAAGAAACGGATCGGACCGGCACCGTCCAGACGGGCCGCCTCCACCAGTTCCACCGGGATGGTCAGGAAGAACTGGCGGAACAGGAAGGTGGCGGTGGCGCTGGCGATCAGCGGAATGATCAGGCCGCCGTAGGTGTTCAGCAGGCCGATGCTGGCGGTGATCTCAAAGGTCGGCATGATGCGCACTTCCACCGGCAGCATCAGCGTCATGAAGATCATCCAGAAGAAGGTCTGGCGCAGCGGAAAGCGGAAATAGACGATGGCGTAGGCGGCGATGATCGAGATGGCGATCTTGCCGACGGCAATCCCCAGCGCCACGATCAGCGAGTTGGCCAGCATCAGCAGAACCGGCTGCCCGCCGGCGGCCTTGGCACCGCTGAACAGGATGGTGCCGTAGTTTTCCAGCAGATTGCGGCCCGGCCACAGGGGCATCGGGAACTGGGTCAGGGCGGTGCCTTCGTGGGTGGAGGCGACAAAGGTCAGCCAGACCGGAAAGGCGGTGACGAGCAGGCCGAGCAGCAGCACCACATGGGCGATGACGGTCAGCCAGGGACGATTTTCGACCATCAGTACTGTACCTTCCGTTCAATGAAGCGGAACTGAATCACCGTCAGCCCCATCACCATCACCATCAGCACCACCGACTGGGCGGAGGAGCCGCCGAGATCAAGGCCGACGAAGCCGTCCATGAACACTTTCAGCACCAGCGTTTCGGTCGATCCGGCCGGACCGCCCGAGGTGGTGGCATGGATCAGGGCGAAGGTGTCGAAGAAGGCATAGATGATGTTGACGACCAGCAGGAAGAAGGTGGTCGGCGACAGCAGCGGGAAAATCACGGTCCAGAAACGGCGGAACGGGCTGGCACCGTCAAGGGCGGCGGCTTCGATCAGCGACCGCGGAATGGCCTGTAGACCGGCAAGGAAGAACAGGAAATTGTAGCTGATCTGCTTCCAGGCGGCGGCGAAGATCACCAGCATCATCGCATCCTTGGCCTTGATCAGGTGGTTCCAGTCATAGCCGAGAATGTTGATGTAATAGGCCACCACCCCGATGGAGGGATTGAACGCCAGCCACCAGATCACCCCGGCGACGGCGGGGGCGACGGCATAGGGCCAGATCAGCAGGGTTTTATAGACCATCGCACCGCGCACGACCCGGTCCGCCATCACCGCCAGCAGCAGGGCCAGCGCCAGCGAAACCACGGTCACACCGGTGCTGAACACGGCGGTGTTGACGAGGGCGCGGGTGTAGGTGGCGTCATGGAAAATGGCGATGTAATGCTCCAGCCCGACAAACTCGCTGCTGAGGCCGAAGGCGTCCTCCCGCCGGGTGGACAGCCAGACCGCATTCAGGGCAGGCCAGATGAAGAAGGCCAGCGTGACTGCGATCTGTGGCAGAACCAACAGATAGGGCAGCAGCCGGTGATTGAAGGGGGAGCTCTGGTGCATTGCGCCAACCCGAAGACGTTATGCGTTGCAGGACAGGGCCGGTCCGGTCGGACGCTGGCCCGGTGAAGCAAAGATGCAGATGAGGAGGGTGAGACGGGGCGACGCCCCGGATGGCAGACCCGGTGGGTCCTGCCGAAAACGGAAAGGCGGGGATGCGTTGCCGCACCCCCGCACAGTCCTGAAACCGGTTTTAGCCGTTGGTCTTCTCAAACTTGCGCAGCAGGTCGTTGCCGCGGCTCACGATGCCGTCAAGGGCTTCCTTCGGGGACTTCTGGCCCGACCACACGCCTTCCAGTTCCTCGTCGATCACGTCGCGGATCTGGGCATAGTTGCCGAAGCGCAGGCCCTTGGAATTCTCGGTCGGCGGGTTCAGGTTGATCTGGCGGACCGACATGTCGGTGCCCGGGTTCTTGTCATAGAAGCCCTGAGACTTGCTGAGTTCGTAGGCAGCGGTGGTGATCGGCAGATAGCCGGTCACCTGATGCCAGTCAGCCTGAATTTCCGGCTTGGAGATGAAGTTGAAGAACTGGCCGACGCCCTTATAGTCTTCAGCCTTGTGGCCCTTCAGAACCCACAGTGCGGCCCCGCCGATGATGGAGTTCTGCGGCGCGCCCTTCACGTCATCGTAGTACGGCAGCATGCCGACGCCGAATTCGAAGGTCTTGGCATTGGCCTTCACCCCGGCGTAACCGCCCGAGCTGTTCATGTACATGGTGCATTCTTCGTTATAGAACGACGGTGCCCCGTCCGACCGGCGGCCGGTGTACTTGAAGATGCCTTTCTTGGCCCATTCCGCCATGTTGGTGATGTGGCGCAGTTCCAGCGGGCTGTTGACGGTCAGCTCGGTATTCAGGCCGCCGAAGCCGTTGGCCTTGGTGCCGATCGGCTGGTTGTGCAGGGCCAGCAGGTTTTCCATCTGCACCCACGGCATCCAGCCGGTGGAGAAGCCGCACTTATACCCGGCGGCCAGCAGCTTTTCGCTGTAGGTCTCAACGTCCTTCCAGGTCTTCGGCGGGGTATTCGGATCAAGCCCGGCCTTGGCGAAGGCGGTCTTGTTGTAATACAGCACCGGGGTCGAGCTGTTGAACGGCATCGACAGCATATTGCCCTTGGTGTCGGTGTAATAACCGGTCACCGCCTGCAAATAGGCCTTCGGATCAAACGGCAGCTTGGCATCGGCCATCAGCTGGTACACCGGGTACACCGCGCCCTGCGCCGCCATCATGGTGGCGGTGCCAACTTCGAACACCTGCACGATATGCGGCTGCTGCTTGGCCCGGAACGCCGTGATCGCACCGGTCATGGTCTCGGTGTAGGTGCCCTTGAAAACCGGGACAACCTTGTAGTCCGACTGGCTGGCGTTGAACTTGTCGGCGATTTCCTGGACCTTGGCGCCCAGTTCGCCGCCCATGGCATGCCAGAACTGGATCTCGGTAGCGGCATTGGCACCGGTGCCCATCGCCAGCGTGGCGGCCACTGAGACGGTGGCCAGAGACAGAGAGCGGAATTTCATTGCGGCGTTTCCTCGCGGTTGGTCCGACGGCGGACCCGTTGCAAACGTATGCCTTCGGGGGCCCCGGTTTTATAGACCGCGAACGTTACAGAAAAATTTCAGTTTTGTGAACTTTCAAATGCAATCAAACGCACATGCGAACTGTGCAAAAGCGAAATAAACGACGATGGAGTCAACAGGACCGAACATTCCTGAAAACGAAAAACCCCTGTCCGGTCAAAGACAGGGGTTTTCAGGAGTAAAGAAAACAGGGGCTTACTGCGCTGCGGCATCCCCGTGACCATCATCCTCGATCCCGGCGGCGCGGCGGGCTTTCAGCTGACTGAGGCGTTCGCGCTGGCTCTCGCTTTTCAGCTGTCCGCAGGCGGCAAGGATATCGCGGCCACGCGGCTTGCGCACCGGGGCGGAATAGCCCTGCTCGGCCAGAATGTCGGAGAACCGTTCAATCCGCGACCAGTCAGAACATTCAAAGTCTGACCCCGGCCACTTGTTGAACGGGATCAGGTTGAACTTGCAGGGGATCCCCTTCACCAGACGGGCCAGCTGGCGGGCGTCGGCGTCGGAATCGTTGATCCCCTTCAGCATGATGTATTCGAAGGTGATGCGGCGGGCGTTGCTGGCGCTGGGATAATCCCGGCAGGCCTGCATCAGCTCCTTCAGCGGCCACTTCTTGTTGATCGGCATGATCACATCGCGCACGTCATCGGTGGCGGCATGCAGGCTGACCGCCAGATTGACGCCGACGTCGTTGCCCAGATCATACATGCGCGGCACCACGCCGGAGGTCGACAGGGTGATGCGCCGCTTCGACAGGGCCAGCCCTTCCGGGTCGGACAGAATGCGCAGGGCCGTCACCGTGGCGTCGTAGTTGAACAGGGGTTCCCCCATGCCCATCACCACCACGTTGGACAGCAGCCGCCCGGTCTCGTTCGGGGTCGGCCATTCGCCATAGGAATCGCGGGCAACCATGAACTGGCCGACGATTTCCCCGGCCGACAGGTTGCGCACCAGCATCTGGGTGCCGGTATGGCAGAAGCGGCAGGTCAGGGTACAGCCGACCTGCGTCGAGACGCAGACCGCGCCCCGGTCATCATCGGGGATGTAGACTGTTTCCGCTTCCTGCCCGTCGCGGTATTTCAGCAGCCATTTGCGGGTGGAGTCGGCAGACGTCAGCTCCCGGCTCACCTGCGGGCGGCTGATATGGAACCGCTCCCGCATTTTGGCGCGGGTTTCCTTCGAGATGTTGCTCATCCCGTCGATATCGCGGATGCCGCGGTTATACAGCCACGCCCACACCTGCCCTGCCCGGAAAGACTTCTCGCCCATGGCGGTCAGGCGTCCGGCAAGCTGTTCGCGCGACAACCCGATGAGATCCTCGCGGCCCTCTGCATCGGGATTGTTCAGCGCCGCAGCGTCACCCGGAGCCGGATCCGGCGTGACGGCGGTTTTCATGATGGTGGTGTCAGTCATGGCCGGGGTTATAGGCGCATTCAGCACCCGGCGAAAGACCTTTTATTCGTGGTGATTTGCCGGTTTTTACCGGTGTGGAATAAAAGGTCTGCCTGTGCTTGCCGGAGGCAGAATAACCCCCGGCAGGTGTTACGATCCGCCGGGTTTAACGCCGCAGGCGGAATCAATGGCTTCCAGTGCCTTTGCCGCGCCGGTCAGGGCGTAGGTGTCGGTGGTCTCGGCATTGCGGACCGATTTGCCACGCACCACCATCTCGGCCCCGCCTTTACGGATCGCCTCGGTCAGGGCCAGATCGGTCTTGTCGTCATGGGTCCACGCCCGTTCCCCCTGGGTGAACAGCTTGAAATTCCGTTTACCGATGGAGACCTGCACCTGCTCCTCGCTGTCGGTGGAATAGGCGTATCCGGCAACGATGGAAAAGACATTGAAGGATTTCTGGCCGGGCCGGTGGGTGATCAGGGCATAGATATCCCCCCGGCTGGCGAAGTTGCCTTCAGCCTTCACCGGGCGGGCGGCCATATAGCAGACCTGTTTGCCGTTTTCGGTGAAGGAATAGGCGCTCCACGGACCAAACGACCCGAGCGTCTTGGTGTCAGCCGCCCGACCCGGGGAGGGGATGGTGGTGGCCATCAGGGTGGACAGGGCGGTAAAACACAGCAGCAGACGGAACTTGCGGGGCATGCGGAACCTCAGGTCGGGGGCGCGCCCCAGAATAGGGCCGTCATCCGGTGGACGGCAAGCGTCAGGATGATGGCGGCGATGCCATTCAGCAGGCAGGAGAGAACCATCAGCCGCAGGGCGCGGCGGATGTCGGCGGCGGAGGCTGCGGCGGTGCCGTCGCCGATGAAGGGATCATCGACCCGGTATCCCGGATACAGCCGGGGCCCGGCCAGTTTCAGGCCGAGGGCACCGGCCATGGCGGATTCGGGCCATCCGGCATTGGGGCTGCGGTGTTTTCCGGCATCTCGCAGCATCACGCGCAGGGCCGTTCCGGCCCGGGCCCCGGGGATCAGGGCGGCGGACAGGCACAGCAGCAGACCCGAGAACCGGGCCGGAATCAGGTTAACCAGATCATCAAAGCGGGCGGAGGCCCAGCCAAACTCCCGGTAGCGCTCTGACCGGTGCCCGACCATCGAATCCAGCGTGTTGACGGCTTTATAGGCGAGAAGGCCGGGCAGACCGGCCACCGCCAGCCAGAACACCGGGGCGGTGACGCCGTCGGAAAAATTCTCGGCAGCGCTTTCGATGGCGGCGCGGCTGACGCCGGCGGTGTCGAGCTGGGTGACATCGCGCCCGACAATCATCGACACCGCCGTCCGCCCGGCGTTGAGGCCCCCGTGATCCAGCGCATCGGCAACGGCGACGACGTGCTGGTACAGGCTCTTCTGGGCAATCAGGGTCATGGCGATCAGGGCGTTGACGGCATGCAGGGCGGGCCAGTGTCCGGCGGCCCATGTCAGGGCCAGCCCAAGGCCCGCGCTGATCGTCAGCAGGATCAGCAGCAGCAGGATGCCAAGCCCCCGCCGCCGGATGGAGCTGAGTGTGCTCCGGTTCAGGCGGGCCTCAAGGGCGGAAATCAGGTGGCCGTAAAGAACCACGGGGTGGGGGACCCGGCGGTACAGGGCCGGGGGATCGCCGATCAGGGCATCAAGGATCAGCGCGGCTGCCACCCCTGCGCCTGCGAGCAGCGCCGGTTCGGTCATCGACAGCAGGGAGGCTGTCTCAGAACTGGAAAATGCCATAGCCGAAGCCAAGCAGGATCAGACCGAGAATCATCCGGTACAGCACAAAGGGGCCGAAGGAATGGCGGCGCAGCCAGCTCATCAGGAAGGCGATGGTCAGGAAGCTGACGGCGAAGGCCAGCCCCATGGCGATCAGCGAGCTGTTGCCGAAGTGAAACCCCTGATGCAGCCACAGGTCATAGCCGACCAGCATGGTGGTGCCGATGATGGTGGGAACCGACAGCAGCATGGCGAGGCGGGCGGAATCCCGGCGTTCATAGCCGTACATGCGGGCGGTGGTCAGCGCCAGCCCGACGCGGGAGGCCCCGGGCAGGAAGGCAATGGCCTGCGCCACACCGATGACCAGAGAGTCCAGGAAGGTCAGGTGTTCCAGCCGTTTGATCGTCAGGCACAGGCGGTCCACCACCCACAGCAGGACCCCGAAGCCCAGGGTACACCAGCCGACCACGGTCAGGCTGCGCAGGGTCTCCAGCGGCAGCCACAGCTTCAGGGCGGCCCCGGCGGCGATCACCGGCACGGTGGCGGTGACCAGCTGCCAGAACAGCCGGGCCCGCCGGTCGCGCTTGCCCTTCAGGACCCGGAACAGCCCGGCGGTCATGCCGCCGATGTCCCGCCACAGGTACAGGCAGACCGCAGCCAGCGTGCCGATCCGGACCGCGATATCCAGCTCAAGGTCGGTCGGCGGCCACTGGGTGACCAGCGGAATCAGCATCAGATGGGCTGTCGCGCTCACCGGCAGGAATTCGGTGAGACCATGAATGAGCGCAAACACCAGAATTTGTAGAAGCGTCACCGCCCGCTCCCATCATGTGGATCGTGGCGAATTTTTATCATCTTGTTGAAAAAGCACAAAGGGGCGATATGGTTCGCAAATGTTTACTAATTTTTGGCGGCGCGCGGGCCGTTCGGGCGGTGCGTTGCGGTGCGTTCGCAAGTATGGCGTCTTAATGGTAATCAAATGTGAACTATCTCGGTTTTTTCCCTTGATCGGGGCTTTCGATGGGGGTATACGAAACATGCACCGCAGACCCTGCGATTTTAATCCGGGTTTGCGACTTAAGATTACGCTTCTGACTGTCCTAGGGAATTTTTATTTCCTGCCGGGGTGTGTGCCCCATCGGGCGCAGTCCGGGCTAAAATCCCTGCCTCGAAGCAGGGCAGCCCCCCAGAGAGAGGATGCCGATCGATGTCGCCGAAGATGATGCAGTTCACCCGTCTGGATCAGCAGATGCCGGAGAAGCGGTCAGCGACCGATCGCAAACAGGATTTCAATGAAATCTACACCGGCTTCCAGCCCGACCGGGCCGGGGAGCAGGCCTCGCGCTGTGAGCAGTGCGGCATTCCGTTCTGTCAGATCCACTGTCCGCTGGGGAACAATATTCCCGACTGGCTGATGCTGACCACGGCAGGCCGCCTGAAGGAAGCCTACGAGCTGTCGTCGGCCACCAACTCGATGCCGGAAATCTGTGGCCGCATCTGTCCGCAGGACCGTCTCTGTGAAGGGTCGTGCGTGCTGGAGCAGTCGACCCACCGGGCGGTGACCATCGGGGCGGTGGAAAAGTACATCACCGACACCGCCTGGGCCGAAGGCTGGGTGGAACCGATTGTACCGCAGGCCGAGCGCGGGGAGTCCGTGGGAATCATCGGCTCCGGCCCGGCCGGTCTGGCGGCGGCGGAAGAACTGCGCAAGCAGGGCTTTTCCGTGCATGTCTATGACCGCTACGACCGCATGGGCGGCCTGCTGATGTATGGCATCCCCGGCTTCAAGCTGGAAAAGGATGTGGTGCAGCGCCGGGTTGACCGGCTGGAGCAGGCCGGTGTGGTGTTCCACCCCAACACCACTGTCGGCAAGACCGTTTCCTTCGCCACCCTGCGGGCCCGCCATGATGCCCTGCTGATCGCCACCGGCGTTTATAAGGCGCGGGGTCTGGCCATTCCGGGCTCCGGCCTGAAGGGTGTCGCCAAGGCGCTGGATTACCTGACCGCCTCCAACAAGGTCAGCCTTGGTGACAGTGTCGCCGCCTTCACCTCCGGCGAGCTGAATGCCGCCGGGAAGGATGTGGTGGTGATCGGCGGCGGTGACACCGCCATGGACTGTGTGCGCACCGCCATCCGTCAGGGCGCGAAGAGCGTTAAGTGCGTCTACCGCCGTGACCGCGAGAATATGCCCGGCTCCCAGCGTGAAGTGGCCAATGCCGAGGAAGAAGGTGTCGAGTTTGTCTGGCTGGCAGCGCCGGAAGCGCTGCTGAACGAAGGCACCAGCGATACCGTTTCCGGCGTCCGCGCCGTGCGGATGCATCTGGGGGTCGCCGACGCCTCGGGCCGCCAGTCGCCGCAGCCGCTGGAAGGCTCTCAGTTCATCATGCCTGCCGATCTGGTGATCGAGGCGCTGGGGTTCGAGCCGGAAGACCTGCCGCAGATGTTCGCGCAGGAAGAACTGACCGTCACCAGGTGGGGCACCCTGAAGGTCAATCCGCGCAGCACCATGACCACGCTGGACGGTGTGTTCGCCGCCGGGGATATCGTGCGCGGGGCTTCGCTGGTGGTGTGGGCCATCCGGGATGGCCGGGACTCCGCCGCCGCCATTTCCGCCTATCTGAACCAGAAGTCGCTCAGCGACCGCGCTGCCGCCGAGTAAGAGGGATACCGACCATGACCAAGATCGACTCCATTCTGCCGCAGGCGGTGTCCGCCCATGCCCTTCAGCACGGAATGACCGACGGGGAACGCTTTGTTGCCGACTGGCAGGCCAATGCCGCAAAGCTGGAGGCCGCCCATCTGTATTCCCCGGCGCAGGAACTGGACTCCTGCGGCGTCGGCCTGATCGCTGCCATTGATGGCAAGCCGCGCCGTCAGGTGGTGGAAGCCGGGATCAACGCCCTGAAGGTGCTGTTCCACCGCGGTGCCATTGATGCCGACGGCAAGACCGGCGACGGGGCCGGCATCCATGTGGAAGTGCCGCAGGAATTCTTCAAGGAACACATCCGCCGTGGCGGCAGCGAGCCGGGCCAGCGCCGTCTGGCCGTTGGCATGGTGTTCCTGCCGAAGAACGATATGGAAGCGCAGGAACGCTGCCGCATCATCGTCGAGTCCGAAATCCTGCACTACGGCTACAGCATCCTTGGCTGGCGTCAGGTGCCGGTGGATATCTCGGTGATCGGGGAAAAGGCCAACGCCACCCGCCCCGAGATCGAGCAGATCATGATCGCCAACACCCGCGGGGTGTCGGATGAGCAGTTTGAAACCGATCTCTATGTCCTGCGCCGCCGCATGGAAAAGCAGGCGCAGAGCGAGAACCTGACCGAGTTCTATATCTGCTCCCTGTCGTCGCGCTCGATCATTTACAAGGGCATGTTCCTCGCCGAGCATGTCGATGTGTTCTATCCCGACCTTCAGGATGAGCGCTTCGTCTCGGCCTTCGTGATCTATCACCAGCGTTATTCCACCAACACCTTCCCGACCTGGCGTCTGGCCCAGCCGTTCCGCATGCTGGCGCATAACGGGGAAATCAACACCCTGTCCGGCAATGCCAACTGGATGAAGGCGCACGAAACCCGCCTGTCCAGCCCGGTGTTCGGCGAACGGATTGAAGATCTGAAGCCGATCATCCAGCCGGGCGGGTCGGATTCCGCCGCCCTCGATAACGTGTTCGAGCTGCTGGTCCGCGCCGGTCGTCCGGCCCCGGTGGTCAAGGCAATGCTGGTGCCGGAAAGCATCATCCAGAACGCGGTGATGTCGGAAAAGCACCGCGCCTTCTTCTCCTACTGCAACTGCGTGATGGAGCCGTGGGATGGCCCGGCCGCCCTGTGTGCCACCGATGGCCGCTGGGTGGTGGCCGGTCTGGACCGCAATGGTCTGCGCCCGCTGCGCTACACCATCACCGGCGACGGCCTGCTGATCGTCGGGTCGGAAACCGGCATGGTCCGCGTTGACGAAACCGCCGTGGTCGAAAAGGGCCGGGTCGGCCCCGGTCAGGTGCTGGGCATTGATCTGCTGGAAGGCAAGTTCTTCCGCGACAACGACCTGAAGGACGAACTGGGCAGCCGCGCCAGCTTCGGGGACTGGACCAACCGCATCACCCATCTCGACAGCCTGATCAAGGGCTCCGGCGTTGCCGATGCCCGTCTGGATGGCGATACCCTGCGTCGCCGCCAGCTCGGCCATGGCATGACGCTGGAAGACATGGAACTGATCCTGACCCCGATGGTGGAAGAGGGGAAGGAAGCGGTCGGCTCCATGGGCGATGACACCGCGCTGGCGGTGCTGTCGGAAAACTACCGGGGTCTGCACTGCTTCTTCCGCCAGAACTTCTCGCAGGTCACCAACCCGCCGATTGACCCGCTGCGCGAAACCCGGGTGATGAGCCTGAACACCCGCCTCGGCAACCTCGGCAACATTCTCGATGAAGATCCCAGCCAGTGCGACCTGTTGCAGCTGGAAAGTCCGGTGCTGACCACGGCGGAATTCTTCGCCATGCGGGACTACATGGGCGAAACCGCTGCGGTGGTGGACTGTACCTTTGATGTCAACGGCGGCGAAAATGCCCTGCGTGACGCCATCACCTACATCCAGCGCGAGGCGGAAGACGCCGTGCGCGGCGGCTGTACCCACGTCATCCTGACCGACGAGAAGGCCAGCGCCATCCGGGCGCCGCTGCCGATGATCCTCGCCGCCGGGGCGGTGCATACCCACCTGATCCGCCAGCAGCTGCGCACCTTCACCAGCCTGAACGTGCGCTCCGGTGAATGTCTGGACACCCATTACTTCGCGGTTCTGATCGGCGTCGGCGCCACCACCGTCAATGCCTATGTTGCCGAAGAGGCGATCAAGGACCGGCATCGCCGGGGCCTGTTTGTTGACCTGCCGGTTGACAAGGCGCTGAAGAACTTCAAGAAGGCCATCGACGACGGTCTGCGCAAGATCATGTCAAAGATGGGGATCTCGGTGATCTCCTCCTACCGTGGCGGCCTGAACTTCGAAGCCATCGGTCTGTCGCGCTCTCTGGTGGCGGAATTCTTCCCGGGCATGCCGTCGCGCATTTCCGGGATCGGGATGGCCGGGATCCAGAAGAAGGTGCTGGAACAGCACAACAAGGCGTTCGGCACTTCGGCGGCGGTGCTGCCGGTCGGCGGGTTCTACCGCTACCGTCGCAACGCCGGGGAAGCCCATGCCTTTGAAGGCACGCTGATCCACACCCTCCAGTCGGCGGTCTCCACCGACAGCTTCATGCTGTATAAGAAGTATTCGGAAGGCCTGCGCAGGCTGCCGCCGATCAGCGTCCGCGATCTGCTGGATTTCCGTCCGGCCACCCATGCGGTGTCGATTGACGAAGTCGAGTCGGTGACCCAGCTGCGCAAGCGCTTCATCACTCCGGCGATGTCGCTGGGCGCGCTGTCGGCGGAAGCGCACGGCACCCTGAACATTGCCATGAACCGCATCGGTGCCAAGTCCGACAGCGGGGAAGGCGGCGAAGACCCGAGCCGGTACCGGCCGCGCCCGAATGGCGACAACGCCAATTCGGCGATCAAGCAGGTGGCTTCCGGCCGTTTCGGGGTGACGGCGGAATACCTGAACCAGTGCCGTGAAATCGAGATCAAGGTGGCGCAGGGGGCCAAGCCCGGCGAAGGCGGGCAGCTGCCCGGCTTCAAGGTGACGGTGGAAATTGCCAAGCTGCGGCATTCCACCCCCGGCGTGATGCTGATTTCGCCGCCGCCGCACCATGACATCTATTCGATCGAAGATCTGGCCCAGCTGATCTATGACCTGAAGCAGATCAACCCCTCGGCCCGCGTGGTGGTCAAGCTGGTGTCCCGCTCCGGCATCGGCACCATCGCCGCCGGGGTGGCCAAGGCCAAGGCGGACGTGATCCACATCTCCGGTCACGTCGGCGGCACCGGGGCCAGCCCGCAGACCTCGATCAAGTATGCCGGTCTGCCGTGGGAAATGGGCCTGTCGGAAGCGCATCAGGTGCTGACGCTGAACCGCCTGCGCCACAAGGTGCAGCTGCGGACCGACGGCGGCATCAAGACCGGCCGCGATGTGGTGATTGCGGCGATGCTGGGGGCGGAAGAATTCGCCGTCGGCACCACCAGCCTGATCGCCATGGGCTGCATCATGGTCCGGCAGTGCCATTCCAACACCTGCCCGGTCGGGGTCTGTACTCAGGACACGGCGCTGCGGGCCAAGTTCACCGGCACCCCGGAGAAGGTGGTGAACCTGTTCACCTTCATCGCCGAGGAAGTCCGCCAGATTCTGGCCGAACTGGGCTTCAAGCATCTGAATGAGGTGGTTGGCCGCACCGACCTGCTCTATCAGGTCTCCCGTGGGGCGTCGCACCTTGACGACCTCGACCTGAACTCGCTGCTGGTGCAGGCCGACTCCGGCGGGCTGCCGACCGTCAACACCGTTGAAGGCCGCAACGAAGTCGCCGAAACGCTGGACGCCCAGATCATCGAGGATGCCCGCCCGGCCCTTGAGGACGGCGAAAAGATGCAGCTGGCCTACAACGTGCGCAATACCGACCGTGCCGTCGGCACCAAGCTGTCGCACAAGATCGTCAAGAAGTACGGCATGACCGGCCTTCAGCCGGGCCATATCACCGTGCGTCTGCGCGGGTCTGCCGGTCAGTCTCTGGGGGCCTTCGCCGTACAGGGCCTGAAGCTGGAAGTGTTCGGCGACTCCAACGACTATGTCGGCAAGGGGCTGTCGGGGGGCACCATCGTGGTCCGTCCGCCGGTGTCGAGCCCGTTGCAGTCAAATCACAACACCATCATCGGCAACACTGTGCTGTACGGGGCAACGTCTGGTAAACTGTTTGCCGCCGGTCAGGCCGGGGAGCGCTTTGCGGTGCGCAATTCCGGGGCCCTGACGGTGATCGAAGGCTGCGGCTCCAACGGCTGCGAATACATGACCAACGGAACGGTGGTCGTGCTGGGCGATGTCGGTGCCAACTTCGGTGCCGGGATGACCGGGGGCATGGCTTTCGTGTACGATGACTCCAACCTGTTTGACATCCGGGTCAACCCCGACTCGGTCGAATGGGTCCGGATGGAGGTTCCGCATTACCAGTCCATGCTCAAGTCGCTGATCGAAGAGCATGTGCGTGAAACCAATTCCCGCTTCGCCGAGCGTCTGCTGGTGAACTGGGAGCGTGAGATCGGCAAGTTCTGGCATGTCGTGCCTAAAGAAATGGTCGACAAGCTGGAGGTGCCGGTGTCGGCCCAATCCACCGCGCAAGCCCGTGCCTGACATCAGGTGGACCGGATACTGGCCACCCTTGTCCGGTCCGGTGAGCAAGACGGATTGAGTCTCTGAGCAAAACTTGAGGCCCATCGGGTTTTCCCGATGGGCCCTTTTTTTGTCTGCCGGAGAGATCAGGCCGGTTCGTTGTCGAGGATCATCAGCACCCCCCGGCTGCCCGCCAGAACGCTGTGCGGGGTTGAGGGGGGAATGTGCCGCATGTCTCCGGCGCGCAGGGTTTCCGTCTCGCCGTTGACCACCAGATGCATTTCGCCTTCAAGGACGATGAAAATCTCGGTGTAATCGGGGTGGCATTCCTCGGGCAGGGCGGTGCCCTCCATGCGGAACAGCTTCAGGGCGGTTCCTTCAAGGCTGCCTGCCCGGTGGCCCTGCCATTCTTTGGGCAGGGTATGGGCAAGGCTGATCAGGTTGATGGCCATGGGGGAGTCTTCCTTTCTGGGGGGCTGGGGTGTCCGGAGGGGCAGAATAGGGCAGGGGAACGCGCCTCCTCCAGCCGGATCATGTCCGGTAGGACGCAATTGTTCCTCTCCTCTGACCGGGCTCAGCCGTTGGTCGCCGGGGTCGGTTTCAGCCAGCGCAGCGGGCGGCCATCAAGGGCGGCAAGGCCGGATCCGATCAGGGCCATCCCGACCAGATGGCGGGTTTCCAGAGTTTCCCCCAGAACCAGTGCGCCCAGCAGGATGGCGCTGACCGGGATCAGGAAGGTGACCAGCGACAGGTTGGAGGCTCCGGCCCGGCCAAGAAGCCGGTAGAACAGGGCATAGGCCAGCGCGGTGGACAGCAGGGCCAGACCCAGCACCGCCCCCCAGACATCCAGCCCCGCCGGGGGCAGGGCCCACGGTGCTTCAAAGGCCAGTGACAGCGGTACCAGCAGCAGGCTGGCCCCCATCAGAGCTCCGGCGGCGGTGGTCAGCGGCGGCAGCTGGTACTGCACGAAGCGCCGCCCATAAACCCCGGCCAGACCATAGGAGAAGGTGGCAATCAGGATTGCTCCCTGTGCCAGCAGGTTGGTGCCGAGTCCGGCCATGGCATCCGGCCCCATCATCGCCACCACACCGGCAAACCCGATGCCGACCCCGGCCAGCTTGGCCGGAGTCAGGCGTTCATCGCGGGTGAAGGCGTGGGCGATCAGCACCGTAAACAGCGGAGTGGTGGCATTGAGGATGGAGGCCGCGCCACTGGCAATATGGGTCTGGCTCCAGACGATCAGGGTCTGGGGGATCGCATTGTTCAGCAGGCCCATGGTCAGGAACAGCCCGAGGGTCCGCCGTTCGAACGGCAGGGGCATCCCCCGCGCCCACAGCACCAGACACAGCGTGGCGGAGGCGATCACCACCCGCAGGGCGACAATGGTGAACGGCGGCAGGCCTTTGACCGCCACACCGACAAAAAAGAAGGACCCTCCCCACAGGACCGACAGAAACAGCAGAATACCCCAGTCCCGACCATCCATGGTCAGGGGGGATGCGGCAGGGGACGGTCCCATGATGGCCTCGCAGGGAAAGGGGGGAACAATTGGGAAACATAATCTCTTCACCGGGGTCTGGCAGCCCGGAACTTGCTAAGGCTGATCCTTAGAAAAAATTATGAATGGGGTAAAACAGGAACGCGGATTGACGGGGTGGGGCGCTTCAGGGTACGGCCATGTCGAGACTGACAGGAGATCCGCGATGACTGACCTGACGCCCCTGCCCGGAACCCTTGCCGCTGCTGCCGTTCTGGTGCTGACCACGGCGGACCCGGCGGAAAAAGGCCATCTCACCCGCCGGATCGCCGCCGCCTGGACGACCGGGGAGATTGCGGAGATTGGCACCGCTTTGCCGCCGGACCGACCGGCCCGGCCGGAGGCTCCGCTGCTTCTGCCGCCGCGCGAAATGCCCAAGCGTTCGACCGGTCCCGGCAAGGGACGGGCCGGTCTGCTGCACGCGCTGGCGCATATCGAGCTGAATGCCGTTGATCTGGCGTGGGACATCATCGCCCGGTTTACCGATCAGGCTCTGCCCCGGGCCTTTTATGACGACTGGGTGCAGGTGGCGGTGGAGGAGGCCGAGCATTTCGACCTGCTGGAGGCCACCCTGCGCCGCTATGACAGTTTTTACGGTGCCATGCCAGCCCATGACGGGCTGTGGCAGGCGGCGGAAAAGACCGCCCATGATCTCGCCGCCCGTCTGGCCGTGGTGCCGATGACGCTGGAGGCCCGGGGGCTGGACACCACGCCGTCGACGGTTGAGCGCCTGCGGGCGCAGGGCGAAGAGGTGGTTGTGGCGGCGCTGGAGGTGATCTATGCCGATGAAATCAAGCATGTCGCCGCCGGGGTCCGCTGGATGCGCCATGTGGCGGCGGAGCGGGGGACCGATCCGGCGGCGCTGTATGCGGCGATGCTGACCGCCCATTTCCCCGGCGGTCTGAAGGCCCCGTTCAATGAACCGGCGCGGGATCAGGCGGGATTTCCGGCGGCGTGGTACACTCCGCTGGTGAAAACCGTACAGGAGAGCGCGTGAGATGGCGGGACCGGGATTTCTGAAGCGTCTGGTACAGGCGGCGCTGGCCGTGGCGGTGACCGGGGTTGCGGCCTGTGATGATCTGCCGCAGACGGTGGTGACCTTCATGCGTCCGGGCGGGACCTGGGCCTTTTTTGATTATGCCTCCAGCCGCGGGCCGGTGCTGGTGCAGGTGCTGACCGCCCCGTCCGGGTTCACCCCGGCCACGGTGTCGGCGCAGGCCGGGGCGGCGGTGTCGCGGGCGATCCAGCGGAAGGTGATCACCACCACCGCCGATCCGGCGCAGGCGGCGGCACCGGAGTACCGGCTGGTGTTTGCCTTTGATCTGCCGACCTCCACCGCGCCGGAGCGGCTGTGTGACGGCACCCGCCTTGAACCGCAGGGCGACCCGGCGACCATCCGGTTGATCGGGGCGTTCTGTCATAAGACGGAGGTTCACGCCTCCGCCACCGGCACCCTGCCGCGCCGGGGCGGGGACGATGGGGCGGCGCTGGGCGAGATCCTCGCCCAGATGACCCGGGGCCTGATCGTTGAGGATAATTCCCGGTAATCACCGGGCCTGCTGACGGGGCGCTCTGCCGCACACAGAAAAACGCCCCGGAACCGGTCCGGGGCGTTTTTACATCAGGCAGGATGCAGGGTGTCAGGGGTTGTCGAGGGTATCGGCATAACCCTGAATTTTCTGCGCCAGTGAGGCGGCCATAAACGGGTCGAGATCGCCGTCCAGAACGCCCTGACTGTCGGAGGTTTCCACCCCGGTGCGCAGATCCTTCACCATCTGGTAAGGTTGCAGCACGTAGGACCGGATCTGGTGACCCCAGCCGATATCGGTCTTGGCTTCCTGTTCGGCCTGCGAGGCGGCTTCGCGCTTTTGCAGTTCCAGCTCGTACAGGCGGGCCCGCAGCATCTTCCAGCAGGAGTCGCGGTTCTGATGCTGCGACCGCTGGGTCTGACAGGCCACCACCACCCCGGTCGGGAGATGGGTGATACGCACCGCCGACTCGGTCCGGTTAACGTGCTGACCACCGGCCCCGGAGGCGCGGTAGGTGTCGATGCGGCAGTCGCTTTCGTTGATCTCGATCTCGATGTTGTCATCGACCACCGGATAGACCCACACCGAGGAGAACGAGGTGTGGCGGCGGGCGGCGCTGTCAAACGGCGAGATCCGGACCAGACGGTGCACGCCGCTTTCGGTCTTCAGCCAGCCATAGGCGTTCAGGCCGGTCACCTGAAGGGTGACAGATTTGATCCCGGCTTCTTCACCATCGGACTCTTCCAGCACTTCCACCTTGTAGTTGTGCTGTTCGCACCAGCGGGTGTACATGCGCAGCAGGATGCTGGCCCAGTCCTGAGCCTCGGTCCCGCCGGCCCCGGCGTTGATTTCGATATAGCAGTCGTTGCCGTCGGCTTCGCCGGACAGCAGGCTTTCCAGCTGTCGCTTGGCAGTGTCGGCCTGTAGGATCCGCAGGGCGGCCAGCCCTTCCTCGACGGTCGGCTCATCGCCTTCCATCTCGCCCAGCTCGACCAGCGTCACCGCGTCGTCAAGGTCCTTTTCCAGCTTACGGAAGCCGGTGATGGCGTTTTCCAGCTGGGTGCGTTCCCGCATCACTTTCTGGGCATTGGCGGCGTTGTTCCAGAGATTGGGATCTTCGGCCAGCGCGTTTACTTCGTCGAGACGGAGGAGGGCGTTATCCCAGTCAAAGATGCCTCCTCAGCAGGGCCATCGCCTGCTTGATCTCATCGACCAACTGTTGAGCTTCAGCGCGCATCAGGTCCTCTTGGCGTGCAGGGGCAAAAAACGAACCCCGGTTTTAGGCCGGATCCCTGCCGCTGGCAACAGCCAAGGGCAGGGACCGCGTCCGGTCAGCGGGGCAGGATAATCAGTACAGGCCCCCGGCCTGCGGCGTCGCGGACGGGGTGGCCGCCGGTGGCTGTGACAGCCCGGTGGCGAACGGGTTGGGGGCCGGGGCCGCGGTGTTGCCCGCCGGATCACGGTAGACATCTGCCGGGCCGAGGCCGTCTTCTTCGGTCATGATGTCACCGCTGCCGTCGGTGCCGAGAGCGCCATCAATCGGGGCGGAACCGTCAATCACCGGCGACGGGGTAAACCCGGCGGTGTTGCCAACCTTGAAGGCCTCGTAGACCACATCACTGTCCCCGGCCTGCGCGATCCGCCCGGTGCGGTGGTCCACCCGGATGAATTGGATGCCGCGCGGCACCGCGAACGGACGCACCGGCTTGCCTTTCAGGGCATCGGTCATGAAGGCCTGAAACACCGGCAGCGCCGTGGAGGTACCGGTTTCCTTGCGGCCGAGGGAGCGCGGTTCGTCAAAGCCGACGAACACGCCGACCACCAGATCAGGGGTAAAGCCCATGAACCAGGTGTCAACGCTGTCATTGGTGGTCCCGGTTTTCCCGGCCATCGGCACGTTCAGGACTTTCAGGCGGGTGGCTGTCCCGTACTGCACCACCCCTTCCATGATATGGACGATCTGGTAGATGCTGCGCGGATCAAGGATCTGTTCGCGGCTGTCCGGGATTTCCGGCATCCCCTGCCCGGTCCAGAAGGTGTTGTTGCAGGCTTCGCACTGGCGGGCGTCATGCTTGTAGACGGTCTTGCCGGTGCGGTCCTGAATGCGGTCGATCAGGGTCGGGGTGATGCGGCGGCCGCCGTTTGCCAGCATGGAATAGGCGGTGCTCATCCGCATGACGGTGGTTTCCCCGGCCCCCAGCGAGGCGGCGAGGAAGCGCGGGAAGTTCTTGTCGATGCCAAACAGTTCCGCCATCTGCGCCACCCGGTTCATGCCGATGGCCTGTGCCAGACGGGCGGTCATCAGGTTACGGGACTTTTCGATCCCGACCCGCAGGGTGGTCGGGCCAAGGTAGTCCCCGGAATAGTTCTTCGGCTTCCATGGCGGCAGGCCGGGACCCTGATCGTAGACAAACGGGGCGTCCATCACCAGCGTTGACGGGGTGAACCCGGAGTCCAGCGCGGCCAGATAGACGAACGGCTTGAACGACGAGCCGGGCTGACGCAGGGCCTGTGTGGCACGGTTGAATTCCGACCGTTCCGCCGAGAAGCCACCGGCCATGGCCAGAACGCGGCCGGTGTGCGGATCCATCGCCACCATTGCCCCGTCAACGTCGGGCATCTGTTCCAGCGCGTACTGGCCCGGCTTGCCGGTGTCGGAGACCAGCACCACATCCCCGGCCTTCAGGACATCGGCGGCGGATTTCGGTTCTGCCCCGGTCCGCTGGTCCGGCAGATGCGGGCGGGCCCATTTCAGGTGTTCATAGGGGATGGTGGCGGTGCTGCCATTGACGAAACCGATCGAGGCATCCTTGCCGGTCTTCAGGACCACGGCAAGGCCCCAGCGCTCCGGGGTGCCTTTGGGGGCGGCGATGGAGCCCAGCATGGCCTTCCACGAGGACAGATCCCCCATGGTCGCCACCGGGCCGCGCCAGCCGTGGCGGCGGTCGTATTCGATCAGGCCCTTTTGCAGGGCTTTTTCGGCATAGCCCTGATAGGTCGGGTCAAGGGTGGTGCGGACGGTCAGGCCGCCCTTGTACAGCGATGCCTCGCCGTATCCGGCGACCACCTGACGGCGGACTTCTTCCGAGAAGAATTCTCCGCCGTGGACGTATTCGGTCTCATCCCGCTCGCGGACCTGCAACGGCTCGTTGCGGGCCGCATCGGCATCGGCGACGGAGATGTAGCCGTTTTCCAGCATCCGGTCGACGACCCAGTTGCGGCGTTCCACCGCGGCGTCATGCTTGCGCACCGGGTGGTAGTTGTTCGGCGCTTTGGGGACGGCGGCCAGATAGGCGGCCTCGGCGACGGTCAGCTGATCGAGCGATTTGTTGAAATAGTTCAGGGCGGCGGAGGCAACGCCGTAGGACCCGAAGCCGAGGTAGATTTCGTTCAGATACAGCTCAAGGATATGGTCCTTGCTGAAGGACTGCTCAATCCGCAGGGCGAGGATCGCTTCCTTGATCTTGCGCTCGATCGACACTTCGTTGGTCAGCAGGAAGTTCTTGGCGACCTGCTGGGTGATGGTCGATGCCCCGACCGGGCGGCGGTCAGAGCCCATGTTGCGGGCATTGACGGCGATGGCGCGGATCAGGCCGGTCGGATCCAGCCCCTGATGCTGATAGAAGTTTTTGTCTTCTGCTGACAGGAAGGCGTCAAGGATCCGGCGCGGAATGGCATCAATCGGCACAAAGACGCGCTTTTCCACGGCGTATTCGGTCATCAGGCGGCCGTCGCCCGCATACAGGCGGGTGGTGACCGGGGGCTGATAATCTGCCAGCTGCCGGTAATCGGGCAGGCTGCGGCCATAATGCCAGAACACGCCGCCGATGACGGCGACGGCGGCAACGATGCCCAGAAACAGCAGGCTGAGCAGAACGGCGAAACCCCTGAGCATCCGAGTATCCTTACCCTCAGGCTGTGACCAAAGCAGAGAAGGCCACCGCATCCGCCCGGCAGGGGTGATGAACGGGCAGCCGGTCATGAAGACGAAAGAACACGCCGCGTCAGCGGCGGGGCATCAGGTCCGACTGGCCTTTTGCCCGTTTGTAAAGTGCCGGTCAATGGCCCGCAGCAGCGACCGCCCGAGTTTGGCGCGGTAGGCGGCGGTCTGAAGCAGCTTTTCCTCTTCCGGATTGGACAGATAGCCCATTTCGACCAGAACCGAGGGCACATCCGGCGCCTTCAGCACCGCAAATCCGGCAAAACGGTGGGAGCGCGGCAGCAGGGTCACTTCCCGGCGCAGTTCGTCGATGATCGTATCGGCGATCCGTGACGAGATGTTCATGGTTTCCCGCTGCGCCAGCTCGATCAGAATGTTGGTGACCTCAGCACTTTCGTGACTGAGGTCGATCCCGGCGATGATGTCAGCCTTGTTTTCCTTGTCGGCGAGGGCGGCGGCCTCGGCGTCGGAAGACTTTTCAGACAGGGTGTAGATTGACAGACCCTTCACGTTGGGGCGGGCCCCGGTGTCGGCATGGATCGACACGAACAGCGAGGCCCCATACTTCCGGCCAATCGCCATCCGTTCCCGCAGCTGAAGGAAGGTGTCGGTGTCGCGGGTCAGGCGGACGTCATAGCGCCCGGAAGCGGCGATGATATCGCGGAATTCCTTGGCGGCGGCCAGCGTGATGTTCTTTTCAAACACGCCGGAGACGCCGATGGCACCGGGGTCGATCCCGCCATGGCCGGGGTCCAGCACGATCACCGGCTTGGCGCCGGGGCGCGGCTTGCCTTTCGGCGGGGTCTTGTCGGCGGCGGCGGCATCGGCGCGGGGATCAGGGGACCGCAGAGAGGCTTCCTGCTGCGGGGTGTCCTTGCCCTTGGCCGGGGGTTTGCCGCTGTGTCCGTCCGGTTGAGAGACCGGGGTCGGTTCCGTCACGGTCTGGGCGGCCGGGCGGAAGCTGCCGATCCGGTGTTCCGGTCCGGCGGTGGTGGCAAACAGTTCCGGCGTCGTGGCCTGGAGGTCGATCACCAGCCGCCAGCCGCCGCCTTCGTTGGGGGGCAACATGAAGGCCTGCTTGATCTGGGCCGGGCTGGCGAGATCCAGAACCATGCGGGAATTTCCGCTCTGGAACAGCCCGTAGCGCATGGCGCGGACAATCCCGCTGCCGCCGAACACGCCGTCACGGCTCAGTTTCCAGTCCACTTCCGGCAGGTCGACGATGATGCGGTTGGGGTCGGCCAGAGTATACAGGCTGAACCGCATGTCCTCTGACACATCGACCACCACGCGGGTGACATCCGGGGTCGGCTTGCCCAGACGGACATCCATCGCCTGCGGCACGGCAAAGCCGGTCCGGGGCAAGGCTATCAGGCTGCCCAGTCCGGCCAGCCCGGCCAGAACCGCCCGGCGTGACACGCCGGTCAGCGCCGCCAGCCGGGGGCGTACCGGGGGCTCCGTCGGGCAGGATGGCATATCCGGTCCGGTCCGCAGGGCGGACGGAAGGCGACGCAGCATCCGGCGGCGGGTCCGGGTGTCGGGAAAGCGGTGATCAGCCATGGGCAAGCGGGTTCTTCAGGACAAGGTCTGCCGGTGTGTCTTCAAGGTGTGTCTTCAATCTGTCGGACGGAGGCCCGTCGGGCTGTCGGACGGCGGTCCGTCGGGGGACGGGAATGGCCGGTGCCCCGCAACGGGGCCGGCATCCGGACCGGATCATCCCAACAGCCCGGCCAACATCCCGGTGGCAGACCAGAGGTCCGGTGCCGGGGCTGACTGCCGCCAAATCAGGGCCAATCTGGACCAAAGCGTCCGCCGTTTCAACCGCGAAGGGGGGCGGAGCGGGGTGAAAAGACTCAGCTTTTGACGGCAATGCAAAAAAAGACGGCGATTAAGGCCATGCGGTCGATTTGCGGGCAACAAACTGTTGTGCCGATGGCCCCCGACCGTTATGGTTATAAAGCGAATTCCCGTCGCCACCCACCGTTGGTGTCTCCCTGTACAGTCTGTCCGGAAACCCTTTGTTTCTGAATGACTCTTTTTCGGAGATCCGGCGGTTCTCCCTGTCTCGGCCCCTGTGTGCCCGGTGGGGGAGATCGGTTGGAGACCTATTCGGCAACCCTGTGAAATTTGAGGCCCACGTGCAGCCGCTGTCCCTTTCTGTCGCGCCGAAGACCGGACCTGAAGTCGCATTTTGCGGCGTGTCCGGCGCTTTCCGGCGGCCGACGGGCGGGAAGCCTGGCGCCATGGGCCTTTCTGTCATGACCTGCCCCCGGCGCCGAGGCCTGTCCCGGCCGGGGATGCAATGGAGTCTCAAGGCTTATGGCCAAGCGCATGCTTATGGATGCTACCCACCCGGAAGAAACCCGGGTCGTGGTGGTCAATGGAACCCGTCTCGAACAGTTTGATGTTGAAACCTCGACCAAGAAACAGCTGAAGGGCAATGTCTACCTCGCCAAGGTTGTCCGGGTCGAGCCGTCGCTTCAGGCGGCCTTTGTAGAGTATGGCGGCAACCGCCACGGGTTCCTCGCGTTCAGCGAAATTCACCCCGATTATTACCAGATCCCGATGGCTGACCGTCAGGCCCTGCTACAGGCGGAAGCGGACAGTCATGCCGATGACGGCGATGACGACGGCGACGACGTCGAGACCCTGGGCGGTGATGATCCCGAGGAAATGGCCCCGCGGTCCCGCGGGAAGTCCTATATCTCCCGCAATTACAAGATTCAGGAAGTCATCAAGCGCCGCCAGATCATGCTGGTGCAGGTGGTGAAGGAAGAGCGTGGCAACAAGGGCGCGGCTCTGACCACCTATCTGTCCCTCGCCGGGCGCTATTGCGTGCTGATGCCCAACACCGCCAAGGGCGGCGGGGTGTCGCGCAAGATCACCAATGCCGCCGACCGCAAGCGCCTGAAGCAGGTGATGCACGAACTGGATGTGCCGTCGCAGATGGCGGTCATCCTGCGCACTGCCGGTCAGGAACGGTCCAAGGCCGAGATCAAGCGTGACTATGAATACCTGATCCGCACCTGGACCCAGATCCGGGAAACCACGATGGAGTCGCGGGCCCCGGCCCTGATCCACGAGGAAGGCAACCTGATCAAGCGGGCGATCCGCGACATCTACACCTCTGATATTGAAGAGGTGCTGGTGGATGGGGATGAGGGCTACCGGACCGCCAAGGATTTCATGAAGATCCTGACGCCGAGCCACGCCAAGAAGGTGCAGCCGTACCGCGATCCGACCATGCCGCTGTACCACCGCTATCAGGTGGACAATCAGCTGGATGCGATGCACAGCCCGACGGTGCAGCTGAAGTCCGGCGGCTATATCGTCATCAACCAGACCGAAGCGCTGGTGGCGATTGACGTCAATTCCGGCCGGTCCACCAAAGAACGCCACATCGAGGAAACCGCCCTCAAGACCAATCTTGAGGCGGCCGAGGAAATCGCCCGCCAGCTGCGCCTGCGCGATCTGGCCGGGCTGATTGTCATCGACTTCATCGATATGGAAGAGTCGAAGAACAATGCGGCGGTGGAACGGCGTCTGAAGGATGCCCTGAAGCAGGACCGGGCCCGGATCCAGCTGGGCCGGATCAGCCACTTCGGCCTGCTGGAACTGTCGCGTCAGCGCCTGCGTCCGTCGCTGATGGAAACCAGCTTCCACACCTGCCCGCACTGCGCCGGGACCGGCATGGTCCGCTCGGTGGAAAGCGCGGCGGTGCAGATCCTGCGTGTGATCGAGGAAGAAGGCGTGCGGCGCCGCTCCTCGGAAATCACCGTGCATGTCGCCACCCCGGTGGCGCTGTATGTGCTGAACAACAAGCGCAAGACGCTGGATGAGATTGAGGCCCGCTATGGCCTTCAGGCCTTCCTGCGTGGCGATGACAGCCTGATTGCCCCGGATTACCGGATGGACCGCGTCAAGGCGGACAATCCGCTGCCGGTGCCGGAAATGCCGGCTCCGCTGCCGTATGATCCCGATGATGACTTTGTCGAAGAGGATCCGGTTGACGAGGTTGAAGTCCTTGAAGCCGTTGAGGTGGAAGAGACCTCGGAGGCCCGTTCCGATAACGAAAACGGCAGCCGTGACGGGGACGGCAAGCGCCGCCGCAAGCGCCGTAAGCGTCGGCGTCGGGGTGAGAACGACGAGGCTGGCAGCGATGGCATCCGCGCTGACGGGGAAGAAGGCGATGAGGCCGACGACTCCGAAGGGGCTGAGCTGGCCGATGGAGAAGGCGATGACAGCGATGCTGTCGAGGCCTCTGAGGGTGGGTCTGAGGACTTTGCCTCTGAGGATGGCCGTGAGGGTGGCCGCCGTCGCCGGTCCCGCCGCGGTGGCCGCCGTCGCCGCCGTAACGGAAACGGTGAAGCCGGTTTCGCCGGGGATGAGGCTGCCGGTGACGACGTTGCCGCTGCGACCGAAGACGCTGAGGAGCAGCCGTCGGATGTTGGGGCCGCTGACCGCGATGTGACGGTGGAAACGGAGGAGCCCGGGGTGGCTTCGAAGCTTTCTGACCGTCCGGCCCGTCGCCGGGTGCGGCGTGTGCGTGCGGCGGATGCTGCAACTGAAGCGGCTGTTTCTGAGGCCGTTCTGGCTGAGGAGGACGGTGCTCCGCAGCAGAGTGCAGACGCTGAAGACACGGTTCCGGTTGCGGAAAAGGCTCCGGCCAAGCGTCGCCCCAGCCGGAAGAAGGCGGAGGCCGAGGCCGATGAGGCTGAGAAGCCCGTCCGCAGGAGCCGCAGCCGTCGCAAGGCCGATGAGCCTGCCGGGGAGACCGGTGCTGTGGTTGACGGTGATGCAGACGCCGCTGCGGTTCCGGCCCCGATCGCCGATGACGTGGTCATTGAGACGGCCGGGGAGCCTGAGCCGGTTGCCGAAACCGCTCCGACCGCGACTCCGGTGCCGGTGACGGAACCGGAAGATCCGGATGCCCCGCCCCGTCGTGGCTGGTGGCGCCGGTAAGCAAATCTGGACAAAAAGAAAGGGGCTCCCGCGACAGGGGGCCCCTTTTTTGTGTCTGCCTGCCCTGAGATCCGTTCAGGGGATCTGCCCGTCCCGCTTGGCGAAAAATGTCCGCAGCGCCTGATCCGCATAGCGGAGATGGTCGGTCAGGATCGTTTCGGCGCGGGGGATGTCCTTATCGTGGCAGGCGTCCAGCAGGGCGCGGTGGTCATCCTGCTTCAGATGATCCCAGCCAAGGGCAGCCAGTTCAAACCGCAGATAGCGGTCAAACACGGCCATATGCTGTTCCACCAGCGCCAGAAGGCGGGGGCTGTTGGCCCGGAAGTACAGGGTCATATGGAACTGGCGGTTCAGATCGCCCATCCGGTTCAGATCCCGTTCCCCATCCATATCCGCGATGCTGTCGGCTGCCCGCAGCAGGTCTTCCGGGGTCAGATGTGGCAGCGACAGGCGCAGGGCTGCCGGTTCCAGCGCCAGACGGACCGCAAACAGATCGGCGGCATCGGCGGCGGAAATGGTTGTGACCACGGCCCCCTTATGTGGGGCGAAATCAATCAGCGCCTGGGCTTCCAGCTGGCGCAGGGCTTCCCGCACCGGCATACGGCTGACGCCGAACTGGTGGGCCAGATCTTCCTGCCGCAGCGGTGTCCCCCCGGGAATCTGTCCCGATAGGATGCCATCCCGCAGGGTGGCTTCCACGAATTCGGTTGCGGTCCGGTATCGCGGTTTGCCTTTGGCAATCAGTGTTTCCAGCGCAGGCGCTGCGGTTCCCGCCGTCATGGCGGCCGGGGAGTCCGGTAAAAGGGTTGCCATGATGCTCCAAAAGTGTTCAATTGGATCCAATTGAACAATAACAGATCCCGCTGTTCTGGCAAGACGGACGTCTGGGGAGTGCCTTTTTGCAAAAGGGCACCCGTCGCCGGAGCGGGGCTGTTTCACCGATGGATTATCCGGATGACCCCCGCTGCCCATACGCCTTCTGCGCTGTCTCTCCGTCAGGCCCTGTCGTTTCAGGGGATCACCACCGGTCTGATTGCCGGTCTGGTCGGGTTCGGCAGTTCTTTCGCAGTGGTGGTGCAGGGGCTTCTGGCGGTCGGGGCAACTCCGGCTCAGGCGGCCTCCGGGCTGACCGCCACCTGCCTGATGATGGGGGTGGCCGGGGTCTACTTCAGCCTGCGGCTGCGTCAGCCGATCAGTGTGGCGTGGACCACGCCGGGGGCGGCCCTGCTGGCGGCAACCGGGGTGGCGGAGGGTGGTTTCGCGGCGGCTGTCGGGGCCTTTCTGCTGGTTGGGGCCCTGATCATTCTGTGCGGTCTGTGGCGTCCGCTGGGCACGCTGATCCAGCGGATTCCGGGTTCCATCGCCAATGCGATGCTGGCGGGAATTCTGTTGCCGCTGTGTCTGGCCCCTTTTACCGCCCTGAAGGCCATTCCACTGCTGGCGGTGCCGGTGGTGGTGACATGGGCAATGATCAGTGTGTTTTCCCGCCTGTATGCGGTCCCGGCGGCGGTGCTGGTGGCGTTGCTTCTGATGCTGTTTCCGGAACTGACCGGCGGCGTGGCGGCGGCGACGCCATCCCTCAGCCCGGCGCTGTCGTTTGTGACCCCGACCCTGACCGGCAGCGCGGTGATCGGTATCGCCCTGCCGCTGTTTCTGGTGACGATGGCGTCGCAGAATGTGCCGGGGCTGGCGATTTTGGCGGCCAACGGATATCGCCCGGAGGCCCGCCCGCTGTTTATCGGCACCGGGGCCGGGTCCATGCTGTCCGCCCTTGGGGGCGGTCTGTCGATTAACCTTGCTGCAATCACCGCTGCGCTGTGCGCCGGGCCGGAGGCCTCCTCTTCGCCGGACCGTCGTTATATCGCCGCGCTGATGGCCGGTCTGACGTATATCGGGCTGGCCGTGCTTTCGGCAGCGGCGGCGGCTTTGGTCTCCCAGTCGCCGCCCCTGCTGATTCAGGCTGTGGCCGGTCTGGCGCTGATGAATGCCTTCGCCGGGGCGGCGGTGGCAGGGTTTCAGGAGATGGAGGACCGGCTTCCGGCGGTCCTGACGTTCCTGATCACCGCTTCCGGCCTGTCTTTGTGGGGAATTGGACCGGCCTTCTGGGGGCTGATCTGTGGTCTGCTGTTCCGGGCGCTGCTGCGGGCCGTGGCCGGAAAAAAGGCGGGCTGAACAGCCCGGCCTGATGAGACGCGGGACGGGAAATTCCCGCAGGATTGACAATTCGCAATGCCCTGAATTCCGCTATGGGATTAACTGCTCCTTAGAACAACCGGCCGCGCCACGGGGCGCGGTCTGGCCGGATCCGGCGGCGGGGGCCGCAGCTCCGGCGGCTTAAGGGGAGTACAGGCGATGACCTTCGAAGAAATGTTCTTCTACGGGATGTCGGGGATTGGCCTGATCATTCTGGTGACGCTCGGCCTTGGCGCTTTCGTGATCTGGAAAGCGACTCATCCGCGCGGCTGATTGCAGGACACCGTCCGGTTCCTGCCTCTCGGGGACGGATGGCGGCGCATGGGGACGGCAGCCCCATGCGCCTTTTTTCTTATGTGCTGTCAGGAACTGTCCGCTATCAGGGACTGTCCGGTATCAGGGAGTGGCCTGAAACCGTCGCCCGGTCAGGCTGGCGGCCAGCCACAGCGTCGCCAGAAGCCAGCTCTGCCAGAAACCGTACCCCATCGAGATCACCACAAAGCCGGGGATCAGGCAGGCAGTTAACAGGGCAGAGGCCCCCCGGTTGCCCCGGGTCCGCTCAATGATCGACGACAGAGCCCAGCCGAGGGTGGCGGCCGCCAGCGCGGCACCCAGCAGGCCAAAATTAATCCAGATCTGCAACGGGCCGTTATGGGGATGCAGGGGCAGGGACTCGCCGACGCTCCACACCTGTCCGGTGTGGCAACTGGCCAGAGTCACCGGGGTATGCCCGCCCGGCATGATGCGGTCAGCATCCAGCCCCCAGCCCAGCAGCGGTTTCTCCAGCACGCGTTCCGCGCCAAAGGTCCAGATCTGCATCCGGTGCATCAGGCTGGGGATGGTGTCGACCATGCAATAGACCGTGCTGTTGGCTTTGGGAGCCATCCACGGCATGGCGAGAAAGCCAAAGGCCAGAACCACCGGCAGCAGCGGCAGCAGCCGGGGCAGGGCAAACACCACACCGGCGGCGAGGAGTCCGAGCAGAATGCCGCCCATCGACGTTTCACTGGTGTGCAGAAAAACGGTGATCAGCGCGACGGCAGCCAGACCCACGATTGCCCCCCGCATCCGTGCGGGAGCAACCCGGAGCAGCAGCCCGGCCAGTGGAGCAAGAAGGATGGTCTGGAAGGCGATGCCCCGGCTGTACGGAACGCCGTTGCTGACGCTGTTGCCATGGCGGGCCCAGCCACTGAGCAGCCCGTCGGTCTTGATGTCGATCAGGGTCAGGACGGCCATGCCGACCGTTGCGGCTAACAGGGTCAGGGCGGGGCGATACAGTTCGTCATCCGATGCGGTGCGCAGCCTGAGGAAGACGGACAGACCGGCCAGCACCTCAAGACACAGAACAAGCCCCCGCTGAAACGAAGCCATCGGATCCAGCGCCCACAGTGCGCTGGACACCGCCAGCAGCAGAAACACCGGCAGCACCGGGTTGGTGCGCAGGATCCATGGAAACACCCGGCCCCGCAGCAAAATCAGGGACCATAGGCCGGCAATCGCCACCGGAATCCACACCCCTTGCGGAGCCAGCCAGGCCAGCGGGGCACACAGGGGCAGCAGCCATTCCGGGCGCAGCACGTTTTTAACAGTCATTCGGGGGCCACCCAGTAAGCAGTCAGGGCGGCAGAATGCCCGTTCACGGTGCTGCCGTCATCCGGGAAAAGGGGCGGAGGTGCCGGATCAGTTCAGGGCCTGTGGGCGGGGGTGATACCCCCCCTCTGCATCGACGACGAAATGCTTGTCAATGTCGGGATGGTCAACGGGGGAGCCGGAATCATCCAGCAGCAGGTTCTGCTCCGACACATAGGCGATGTAGGGGCCCTGCTCGTTCTCCGCCAGCAGGTGGTAGAAGGGCTGGTCCTTGCGCGGGCGGATCGCCTCCGGGATCGCCTGCCACCAGTCTTCGCTGTTGGCGAACTCGGGGTCGACGTCAAACACCACGCCCCGGAACGCGAAGACCCGGTGCCTGACCACCTGACCAATCTCGAACAGGGCTTTTCTCACCTGCATGACGACTCCGCTTGATAGGGCATGGTTTGAAGGAATGATCTTTCTGTTACATGGGCCGGAATGGTTCCTGCGCAAGGGGATACTGTCCCTCTGGCCCGGGTTTTCCCGGGTGGTCCCTGCGCTCCGGCTGGTGCTCCGGCTGGTGCTCCGGGGGGTAAGAACCGCTCCCGGAGCATCCTGACCGGTTTATCCCTTGCGGGCCTCGTCAATCGCCTTCTTCAGCACCGGGGCTTCGACCGCGCCGGGGATCAGGGTGTCACCGATCACAAAGGCCGGAGTCCCGGAAATGCCGAGGGCGGAGGCCAGTTCCATATTGGCCCGGAGCTGCTGTTCGATTTCCGGGCGCTTGGCGTCAGTCGCCAGTCTGGTGGTATCAAGCCCGGCGGTGCGGGCGGCGCTCATGATGCTGTCTTCGGTCACCGGGCCGCGGGCCGCCATCAGGGTGTTGTGGAAGGCATCATATTTGGCCTGCCCCTGCATCTTGGCGGCAAGGGCATGACGGGCGGCAACGATGGAGGCCGGGCCGAGCACCGGCAGTTCCTTCATCACCACGCGGACCTTCCCGTCCGCCTTGATGGTGTCCATCAGGCTCGGGAACACCCGCTTGCAGTAGCCGCACTGGTAATCAAAAAATTCGACAACCGTCACGTCGCCCTTGGGGTTGCCCATCACCGGATCATCGGGGTTGGACAGCAGGGCGCGGCGGTTATCCTTCAGGGCGGCCTGCTGCTGGGCCTTCTCTTCCTTTTCCTGCCGGGCCTGTAGTTCCTGCATGGCCTGCAAAACCACTTCCGGGTGTTTGATCAGGTAGTCGCGGACCACCGTCTCGATTTCCGTCTTCTGGGCATCGGAGAAGCTCTCCGCCGCCGAGGCGGTGGCGGGCAGGGCGGCACCGGCAATCAGAAAGGCGGCCGCCAGCGGGCGGAAGGAGCGGAGCATCGGGATCATCAGGCGGGGTTCTCCAGAGTGTTCCCGGAGATCCGGAAACGGGACAGGGTGAGCGGGGCATAGGATACCGCGTCCGGGGGGACGGGTCTGTTCACGGTCACGCGAACGCGGTGGCGGAAGGGGTTATTGCTTGGCGTCGTCCGGCTTGGCCTGCGTCTTGATGTCCTGTAGGCGCAGCCACAGCGGGTCACTCTGCTTCAGGCCCTTCTCGGCCTTGGCGGCCTGAAACCGGGCCTGACTGCGGTCACCGGTCAGCAGGGCATATTCGGCCATGGCATAGGCGGCCTTGGCTTCATCCCCGGCCTTGCCATAGGCGGTGCCCAGCATCCGCCAGCCAAAGGCATGGTCGGGTTCCTGCGCCAGCGCATTGCGCAGAATCGACTGGGCTTCCGTCCAGTCCGCCGGACTGTCGCTTTCCACCAGCGCATGGCCGTAGCTGATGCCGATCAGCGGCGCATTGGGGGCCAGACTGACCGCCTTGCGGTAGGATGGCAGGCCTTCGGCAATGCGGGTACTTTCGACCAGAATCTGGCCGCGCAGTTCGTAGAAATAGGGGTCCTTCGGGTATTCGCGGATCAGGCTGTCGATTTCCGGCAGGGCCTTATCCAGCTCTCCCCGCCGGTAATAGGCGATGCTGCGGGCATAACGGGCGGCGACCCCCTGATCCGACGGCGGATACTTCTGGAGGGTCCGGGCCTGAGAGTTGAGGAAGGCAAACAGTTTGGCCACCATCCGGTCATGCAGCGCCTGCTGCTGCGACGGGATGCGGATCGGGATATTTTTTTCCTCGACGTGATGTTCGATGGCGATAATGCGGTCTTCGGTCAGCGGGTGGGTGCGCACATAGGGGTCCTGCCGGGCGGCCACCAGCAGTTCCTGCCCGCGCAGGGTCTCGAAGAATTCCAGCAGGCCCTGCGCCGACAGGTTGGTGGAATCCAGCACCTTCATCGCAAAGGCATCCGCCGAGGATTCCTGAGTGCGGGAAAAGGCAAAGAAGGTCCGTTCGGCGACGCTGCCGCCCAGCGACATGGCGGCCAGACCGGCATCGGCCCGCCCGGCGGCAACCCCGGCAACCACCCCCAGTGCGGTGGCCAGCAGCGAGGTCATCATCGCCTTTTCCAGTTCCGGCCCCATGCGGGCGATATGCCCCCCGGCGATATGGCCGGTTTCGTGGGCAATGACGCCGATCAGCTGGAGCGGGGTTTCCGTCTTAATCAGCAGACCGGAATGGATGAACATCCGGTTGCCGGTGGTGACAAAGGCGTTCAGCGATGGATCATCCAGAATCCGGATCCGCACCGACTCCGGTGGAATGCCGGATGCTCGGAACAGTGGATCGGCGTAAGAGCGGATGATAGTTTCGATTTCCGCGTCGCGCAGGACCGAGGCCCCGGCAGCCTGAGCCACGCCCGGCGCGAGGATCAGGGATACCCCTGTCAGCACCGTTACCGCCAACCGCAGGACGTTGAACCGGAAGATGCGAAACGTTGAACTGAAAGTGCGCACAGCCATGACCCTCAAGGTTTCCTCTGAAAGTAGGGGCATGTTCCGTCACCGTCAACGGATGGCCCTGTCGATGGCCGGTCTGGTGATGGCGGCGATGACCCTGACCGCCTGCGGCGATCCGGCGCGGGACCTTCAGGTTGGCACCGTCGGCACCGTCAAAGGGTTCGCCGGGGGCATCGCCGCCGAGGAGCCGCGGGCGGCGCTGGTCGGCCGCAACGTGCTGTCCGCCGGGGGCAGTGCGGCGGATGCGGCGGTGGCGATGGGCTTCACGCTGGCGGTGACCCTGCCGTCCTCGGCGGGGCTTGGCGGTGGCGGGGTCTGCGTGGTGCATGACCGGACCGCCAAGGTGACGGAAGTTCTGGATTTCATGCCGCCGCCGCTGTCGGCCTCGGTGGTTGGGCTTCCGGCCGGGGCGCAGGGTACACCGGTGGCCCTTCCGGCCCTGCCGCGTGGCCTGTTTGCCCTGCACGCCAAATATGGCCGGATGCGGTGGGAAGAGGTGGTGACCCCATCGGAAACCATCGCCCGGTTTGGCGAGCCGATGTCGCGGGCTCTGGCGATGGAACTTCAGGAAGCCGGACGGGCAATTTCCCGCGATCCGCTGGCGGCCCGGGTGTTCGGAACGCCGCAGGGGGCGCTGCTGAAGGAAGGCGATAAGGTTGTTCAGACCGATCTGGCGGCGGTCCTCGGGCGGCTGCGTCAGGGCGGGCCGGGCGATCTCTACGGCGGCGTGCTGGGGCGGAATTATGTCGAAGCGGTCCGCGCTGTCGGCGGGCTGATCACGCTCCAGGCCCTGCGGGACTGGACCCCGTCGTGGGTGAAGCCGCAGACCCGTGAGATCGGCAACGAAACGCTCTATACCCCACCGGGGCCTGCTGAGAACGGTAACTTTGCGGCGCTGTGGGATGCCGCCGCCTCCGGTTCGGTTCCGGCGGCCAAGGGGCCGATTCCGACCAAGGCCGGCAGCACCGGTTTTGTGGTGGCGGACCGGAGCGGCAGTTCGGTGGCCTGCGCCCTGACCATGGTGGCCCCTTTCGGGGCCGGGCGGACCGTGCCGGGCTTCGGCATGTTCCTGACCCTGCCGGCGGATGGGGATATGATGACCCCGCTGGCCGCCGGGCTGCTGATCAACGATAAGGTCAATGAATTCCGCTATGGGCTGGCCGGGGGTGGCCTCGGGGCGCCGGAACAGGCGGCCCGGGTTGCCGTCACGCTGGAAGGGCGTGAGGCCTCCATCGAGGCGGCGCTGCCGCCGGTGGTCAATGCGCCCTCCGGTCCGGGGCGGATTGTCGGCCTGACCTGTCCGCTCGGCCTGCCGCCCTATCCGGCCTCCTGCCGGGTGGCGGTGGATTCCCGGGGGGCCGGGTACGGCCTGCTGATCGGAAAAGAAAAGTAATCCCCTCCGCCGGTGGCGGAAGGGCATAAATAACCTGTGAGGAACGTTGAGATGTCGGGGATGTCCCGCCGCGGCACGGTGCCGCCGTTTATTGTGATGGATGTTGTACGTGCCGCCACCGACCGCGAGGCGCAGGGCCTGCCGGTGTGGCATATGGAAGTCGGCCAGCCGTCTCTGGGGGTCCCTAAGGGGGTGACGGAGTCCCTGAAAGGGGTGCTGGACAGTGACGCGCTGGGCTACACCGTGGCGCTGGGCCTGCCGGAACTGCGCCGCCGCATTGCGGCCCATTACCAGCGTACGCAGGGGGTGGAGATCGACCCGCAGCGGGTGGTGGTGACCACCGGTTCCTCCACCGGCTTTATCCTTGCCTTTGCTGCCTGTTTCGAGGTCGGGGCCCGGGTCGGTCTGGCCCAGCCGGGATATCCGGCCTATCCCAGCATCCTGCGTTCTCTGGGGATTGAACCGGTCTCGATTCCGGTCGGCCCGGACAGCCGCTATCAGCCGACGGTGGAGGTGCTGGAGCGCTTCGGCCAGAAACTGGACGGCCTGATTGTCGCCAGTCCGTCGAACCCGACCGGCACCATCATGGCGCCGGAGGAATTACAGCGGCTGACCGCTTATTGCGATGCGAACGGCATCCGTCTGATTTCCGACGAGATCTATCACGGCATTGCTTTCGGCCAGCAGGCAGCGACGGCGGCCCGCTTCACCGATCAGGCGGTGCTGATCAACAGCTTCTCCAAGTATTTCTGCATGACCGGCTGGCGTCTGGGCTGGCTGGTGGTGCCGGAGCCGATGGTGCGCGGCGTTGAATGTCTGGCCCAGAACCTGTTCATCTCGGCCCCGGCCCTGTCGCAGCATGCCGGGATCCATGTCTTCGATCATATCGACGAGCTGGAGGAGCGGGTGGCGGCCTATGGCCGCAGCCGGGCCATGCTGCTGGAAGAACTGCCGAAGGCCGGGTTCAGCCGGTTCGCGCCGCCCGACGGGGCTTTCTATCTGTATGCCGATGTGGCGGACCGCACCAATGACAGCCTTGAGTTCTGTCGGCGGATGCTGGCGGAAACCGGCGTGGCTGCGACGCCGGGGGTCGATTTCGACCCGCTGGGCGGCAGTCATTTTGTGCGGTTTTCGTTCGCCCGGGACGAGGCCTCGTTGCGCGAGGCGGTGGAACAGCTGAAAGGCTGGTCCTGAGACAGGCAAACCCGAAACAGACAAAGGGGGATCCCATCGGGGTCCCCCTTTTTGGTCTGACAGAGTGCCGGAGGACGGGCTTAGCCCTGACCGGCGCGGTCCCGCAGGTCTTCCAGCCAGGTCAGGCGGTGCTCGGCGCGGGCGATTTCCTCGTCCAGCCAGTCCCCCATGTAGCCCGGTTCCCCGGTGACAGCCTTGCGCAGGTCGGCCAGACGGTTCAGGCCGGTTTCCTGGGTGTCGATCAGCAGGTCAATCTGTTCGGCCTGAATGGCCGGAGGCAGCAGATGCAGGAAGCGGAACTTCAGGGCGGTGATCAGCTTCGACAGATCGCTGGCCGGGCGCAGCGGCGCGGTCATCAGATCATGGAAGGCCTCTTCCCCGGCCGGGCTGATGCGCAGCAGGGCGTCATCTTCCATGCCTTCGCCTTCCACCGGCTCAACCAGCCCTTCATAGCGCAGCAGCTCAATCGAGCTGCCCAGAAGGTCCAGCGACGGGCCGGACAGCCGGGTGATGAACAGACGGACCGACGAGGCCAGCTGCGAATAGTGCAGGGGACCGGCGGCGATAGTCCCGAGAGTGCACAGACGCACCGCTTCACGCGGGGTCAGGGTGTTGTCGGCGAACATGGGGATCGTTTCCGTCGAAGGGGAGCTTGATCCTAATATAGGATGGATTCGCAGGACTGTCCACAGAAGATAATAAGAAGCATTATCATTTATGGTCGGATTGAACCGCCCGGGATGGGATGCCGCTTTGCCAGCCGGGACGGGTGCAGTATACCTGCCGCTACAAAAAGCCCTACAGGAGGCCGCAGGTGACCGCCGCAGAGATGTATCGCCAAATCGGACGTCGGATCGCAGGCCGGGGAACCCGGCGTCTGCCTATCATCGTTGCCACCCTGTCGCTGGCCGGAATCCTTGCCGGATGTGCTGATCCGTGGGTTGACCGCCGCCGCGAGGCCGGAAAGCCCAATACCTTTGTCGGGACGTCCACCGACAACCGCGCCATGATCTGTCATGCCGGGGCCGTGACCCCAGAAGTGCAGCGGCTGGCGGCGCAGGAATGTGCCCGGACCAAGCGGTCCCCGGTTTTCCTTGGGACCATGGCCTATCAGTGCAGTCTGACCGCGCCGAACCTGTCGGCTTTTGACTGCCGCTGACGGCGGCCCGCTGCCCGGCGATCTCTGAAACACTCAGGACTTAAAACCAGACGGGCGGCCCCGGCAGGGACCGCCCGTCTGTTCTGTCGGATGCTCTGTCATCAGGGATCCTGCCCCCGGAAGCCGGGGGCAGGGCCGTCTGATTACTCGAACTCGCCCTTCTTGGCGGCGCGCTTGCGCTCGTTCGGGTCGAGGTAACGCTTGCGCAGGCGGATCGACTTCGGGGTCACTTCCACCAGCTCATCGTCCTGAATGTAGGACAGCGCTTCTTCCAGCGACATCTTCTTCGGCGGCGGCAGCTTAACGGCCTCGTCCTTGCCGGAGGCACGGATGTTGGTCAGCTGCTTGCCCTTCAGGACGTTCACTTCCAGATCGTTGGACCGGGTGTGTTCGCCGACGATCATGCCTTCGTATACCCGGTCGTTATGGACCACGAACTGCGGGCCACGGTCGAGCAGGTTGAACAGGGCATAGGCGACGGCGTCACCCTGAGCGTTGGAGATCAGAACCCCGGTCCGGCGCCCTTCAATCGCACCCTTATAGGGGGCGTAGCTGTGGAACAGGCGGTTCATCAGGCCGGTGCCACGGGTATCGGTCAGGAATTCCGAATGGTAGCCGATCAGGCCACGCGACGGGGCGAGGAAGGTGATGCGGGTCTTGCCGCCGCCCGACGGACGCATGTCGGTCATTTCAGCCTTACGCAGGCTCATCTTCTCGACCACGGTGCCGGAGAATTCTTCATCGACGTCGACGACGACTTCTTCGATCGGCTCCATGCGGACGCCGTTTTCTTCCCGGAACAGCACGCGCGGGCGGGAGATCGACAGCTCGAACCCTTCGCGGCGCATGGTTTCGATCAGCACGCCCAGCTGGAGTTCGCCACGGCCCGCCACTTCGAAGCTGTCCTTGTCGGCGCTTTCGGTGATGCGGATGGCGACGTTGCCTTCGGCTTCGCGTTCCAGACGGCCCTTGATGACGCGGCTGGTCAGCTTGTCGCCTTCGGTCCCGGCCAGCGGGCTGTCGTTGACGGTGAAGGTCATCGCCAGGGTCGGCGGATCGATCGGCTGGGCTTCCAGCGCTTCGGTCACATCCGGGGCGCAGATGGTGTCCGACACGTTGGCCTTGGTCAGACCGGCGATGGAGATGATGTCCCCGGCTTCGGCTTCGTCCAGCGGCACGCGCTGAAGGCCACGGAAGGCGAGGATCTTGGAGGCGCGGCCCTGTTCGATCAGGCTGCCGTCACGGCCAAGGGCCTTGATCGCCATGTTGACCTTGGCACGCCCGGTGGCGATGCGGCCGGTCAGGATGCGGCCCAGATACGGGTCGGCTTCCAGGGTGGTGGCCAGCATGGAGAACGGCGCTTCCAGATCCCGCTTCGGCGGCGGCACATGGCGCAGCACCAGATTGAACAGCGGGGTCAGGTCCGTACGCTCGTCGGTGTCGAGATTCTCCACCGCCCAGCCTTCGCGGCCGACCGCGAACAGGGTCGGGAAGTCCAGCTGCTCATCGCTGGCGTCGAGGCTGGCGAACAGGTCGAAGATTTCGTCATGCACTTCGTGCGGACGGGCGTCCTGACGGTCAACCTTGTTGATCAGCACGATCGGGCGCAGGCCGAGCTTCAGGGCCTTGCCCAGCACGAACTTGGTCTGCGGCAGCGGACCTTCGGCGGAGTCGCACAGCAGAACCACGCCATCAACCATCGACAGGATGCGTTCCACTTCGCCGCCGAAGTCGGCGTGGCCCGGGGTGTCGACGATGTTGATGCGGTGCCCGTTCCAGTCAACGGAGGTGCACTTGGCCAGAATGGTAATGCCGCGCTCACGCTCCAGATCGTTGGAGTCCATGGCGCGCTCGGCCACTTTCTGGTTTTCGCGGAAGGTTCCGCTCTGCTTCAGCATGGCGTCAACGAGGGTGGTCTTCCCGTGGTCGACGTGGGCAATGATCGCGATATTGCGAAGGTCCATGAGGGTTCCAATTGGTTAAATGCGGGCCGCTGATGCGGCCCCGGGGACGCGGGCGGGCCGGTTCGGCCCGGAGAAGAGGTATCCTGAACGGCTGAACAGGCCGGAAGGGGATCCGGACAGATCAGCCAAGATGCCGTTTAACGAGGTCCGCCAGCGACACCTGCGGACGGGGACCGACGTGACTGATGCATTCGGCGGCACAGAGGCCGCCCAGACGGGCGCAGTCGGTCAGCGGTCGCCCGGTGGTCAGGCCGTGAAGGAAACCGGCGGCATACAGATCGCCGGCCCCGGTGGTATCCACCACCGCATCCGGAACATGGGCGACAACCTCGACCGTCTGGTCTGCCGTCACCACCACCGAACCGGCGGCCCCGCGGGTCAACGCCGCAAGCCCCACCTGACCGCGCACCTTTTCCACTGCTTCGTCGAAAGATGCAACCCCATAAAGATGACAAATCTCCTGTTCGTTGGCGAACAGGATGTCAACGCTGGTGGCGATCAGGTCGAGAAACTCGGCCCGGTGACGGTCCACACAAAAGGCATCAGACAGGGACAGCGCCACCTTGCGTCCGGCGGCGCGGGCGGCTTTGGCGGCTTTCAGGATCGCCTGCTTGGCGTCCGGCTGGTCCCACAGATAGCCCTCCACATAGGTGACGGCGGCATCAGCGATGACGGTTTCGTCAATATCGTCCGGGGTCATCCGGGTGCAGGCGCCCAGATAGGTGTTCATGGTCCGCTCGGCATCGGGGGTGATCAGCACCATGCAGCGGGCGGTGGCCGGGCCGTCGGTCAGGGCCGGGGTGTCAAAATGCACGCCGATGGCGCGGATATCGTGGGTGAACACCTTGCCCAGCAGGTCACCGTTGACCTTGCCGACATAGGCCACCGCCCCGCCGAGGGAGGCAATGCCCGCCGCCGTGTTGGCGGCGGATCCGCCCGAGGCCTCGATCGCCGGGCCCATGGCCTCGTACAGCGAGTCGGCGGTGGGCCCGTCAATCAGCATCATGCCGCCCTTGGCCATGCCGCGGCCGGCGAGGAAGGCGTCATCGGCATGGGCCAGAATATCGACAATGGCGTTCCCGATGGCGGCAACGGCAAAACGGGGCGTGGTCATGGCGGCGGGGTCCTGTTCATTCAAGTCTCTGAACCGCCCCACCCGGGGCCTGTGCCGGTGACGGTTCTGTCGGTCATCTGCGGGACAGGATGGCGGTGCATCGCGTGGGGCGGGACCGCTCTCTCTTCCGTCCGGCATCTTGCGGATGGCGGGGTCGCAATGCCAAATGAAGGCAGCCGGTGCAGAAGACCTGTTCAGCGGCGGCGGAGTATACAGACGGTCTAAGGTTGAACAAGGCCTGAAACAGAGACAGCAAGACCTTTTGGTCTGCTTTTTGGTTGTTTTTTTGATCTTCACCGCCAATGTGGCCGCACCGGGCGGCGCCGGGGTGATCCTGAGGCCACAAAAGACGGGCCTGAGACAAGAGGAGTGCGACAGCGTGATTGCGATGTTCTGGAAGGCTCTGTCCGACCTTGGGGATCCGGCGATCCGCAAGATGCTGGCCCTGTCGGTGGTGGCGGCGATTGTCATCTTTGCCGCCCTGTTCGGGGTGACGGTCTGGGCGCTGTCAACGGCGGCGCTGACGGCAATGCCGTGGGTGGATATGACGATTGATGTGCTGGGTGGTCTGGCGGCGGTGATGGTGGCGTGGCTGCTGTTTCCGGGGACGGTCTCGGCGTTTCTCAGTCTGTTTCTGGATACGGTGGCGACAGCGGTGGAGCGGCGGGATTACCCCGGCCTGCCTCCGGCCCGGCAGACCCCGGTCCTGACCGCCGTTTTGGACGGCCTGCGCCTGTTGGGGCTGACTGTCGGGCTTAACCTGCTGGTGCTGCCGCTGTATCTGGTGCCGGTGGTCAATCTGGCGGTCTTTGCCGTCCTCAACGGCTATCTGCTCAGCCGGGAATATTTTGAACTGGCGGCGCTGCGGCGGATGGCGAAGACCGAGGTGGCGGCCCTGCGCCGCACCCACCGGCTGCGGATCTGGGGCACCGGGATGGTGCTGGCCGGTCTGCTGGTGATCCCCGGGGTGAATCTGCTGGCTCCGATCATCGGGGTTGCGGTGATGGTGCATATGGTGCAGCGTCTGCGCCCGGCGGCCTGACCGCCTGGCCCCGTGCCTTATCAGACCCGCCCCATGTCCGGAGAGTCCGCCATGTCCCTCGCCCTGATGCCGTTTCCGCTGCTGTCCCGGCCCGAGTCGCTGCGTCCGGTTCTCCGCCGGGCGGCTGTTCTGGCGCTGTGTCTGCTGCCGGTGGCCTGTGGCGGCCCGCAGACGGCGCAGGGGCCGGATCAGCAGAATGCCTACATCATGCCGGGGGTGCCGCACCGGGCCCCGATCAAGGTGGTGCCGAAGGAAGAAGAGCTGAAAAGCCGTCCGCCTGCCACCATCAGTTCCCTGCTGGGGGAGCCGACCTATATCCGGCGGGAACAGCCTGCCGAGGTCTGGCAGTTCGTGACCGGGCGCTGTGTGCTGGATATCACCTTCTATCCTGACCGCACCGCCCCGGAAAACCGGCTGTCGAGCTGGATTGAGAGCCGTGATATGAGCGGGCGGCGGATGGCGGTGCCGGACTGTCTGAAAAGCTTTGCCGCCTCGGCGATCTGAGGCCTGTGCAGAAAAGCGGAGAGAGGGGCGGCCTGACTGTGGGCTGCCCCTCTTGACTTCGGGCAGCGGGCAGACTACCTCTTTGGCACTCGACTGTGGGGAGTGCTAAGCTGTTTAGGCTCTCCGTCGGAGTCATACTTTCAAACTGGGCAACGCTCAATTGGAGGACCCATTATGAAGTTTCGTCCGCTGCACGATCGCGTGCTGGTGAAGCGCGTTGAATCTGAAGAAAAGACCGCTGGCGGGATCATTATCCCGGACACCGCCAAGGAAAAGCCGATGCAGGGCACCGTGGTGGCTGTCGGCGCCGGCGCTCGCGGCGAAGATGGCAAGCTGATTGCTCTGGACGTCAAGGCCGGTGACACCGTGCTGTTCGGCAAGTGGTCCGGCACCGAAGTGAAGATCGACGGCGCGGATCTCCTGATCATGAAGGAATCCGACATCATGGGGATTCTGGAAGCCTAAGGCTTCCGGTCGCCTGATCGCCTCTCAACACATCGTTTTTTCAGAGGAATACTCACATGGCTGCCAAGGACGTTAAGTTCTCCACCGACGCCCGCGACCGTCTGCTGCGCGGCGTCGATCTGCTCGCCAACGCCGTTAAGGTGACCCTGGGCCCGAAGGGCCGCAACGTCGTGATCGACAAGTCCTTCGGTGCCCCGCGCATCACCAAGGACGGTGTCTCCGTCGCCAAGGAAATCGAACTGAAGGACAAGTTCGAGAACATGGGCGCCCAGATGGTCAAGGAAGTCGCTTCCAAGACCGCCGATCTGGCCGGTGATGGCACCACCACCGCCACCGTGCTGGCGCAGGCCATTGTCCGCGAAGGCGTCAAGGCCGTCGCCGCCGGGATGAACCCGATGGACCTGAAGCGCGGCATCGACATGGCGGTTGCCGCCGTCGTCGAAGACGTGAAGTCCCGCACCAACAAGATCAAGACCTCGGGCGAAGTCGCTCAGGTCGGCACCATTTCCGCCAACGGCGAAAAAGAAATCGGTGACATGATCGCTCAGGCGATGGAACGCGTCGGCAACGAAGGCGTGATCACCGTCGAAGAAGCCAAGGGCCTGACCACCGAACTCGACGTCGTCGAAGGCATGCAGTTCGACCGTGGCTACCTGTCCCCGTACTTCGTCACCAACGCCGACAAGATGATCGCGGATCTGGAATCCCCGTTCATCCTGCTGAACGAAAAGAAGCTGTCCACCCTGCAGCCGCTGCTGCCGGTGCTGGAAGCGGTCGTGCAGTCCGGCAAGCCGCTGCTGATCATCGCTGAAGACGTCGAAGGCGAAGCGCTGGCCACCCTGGTGGTCAACAAGCTGCGTGGCGGCCTGAAGGTTGCTGCCGTGAAGGCCCCGGGCTTCGGTGACCGCCGCAAGGCGATGCTGGAAGACATGGCCATCCTGACCGGTGGGACCGTGATCTCCGAAGATCTGGGCATTAAGCTGGAAAGCGTCACCATCGACATGCTTGGCACTGCCAAGAAGGTGACCATCTCCAAGGAAGAAACCACCGTCGTTGACGGTGCCGGTTCCAAGGCTGACATCGAAGCCCGCTGCAACCAGATCCGCGCTCAGATCGAAGAAACCTCTTCGGACTACGACCGTGAAAAGCTTCAGGAACGTCTGGCCAAGCTGGCCGGTGGCGTTGCGGTGATCAAGGTCGGCGGTGCTTCGGAAGTCGAAGTGAAGGAACGCAAGGACCGCGTTGACGACGCCCTGCACGCCACCCGCGCTGCGGTGGAAGAAGGCATCGTCGCCGGTGGTGGCGTCGCCCTGCTGTACTCCGTCCGCGCCCTGACCAACCTGAAGGGTGCCAACAACGATCAGGACGTCGGTATCGAAATCGTCCGTCGTGCTCTTCAGGCTCCGGTCCGTCAGATCGCTGAAAACGCCGGTACCGATGGTGCCGTCGTCGCTGGCAAGCTGCTGGAACAGAGCGACGTCAACTTCGGCTTCAACGCCCAGTCCGGTCAGTATGTCGATATGATCGCCTCCGGCATCATCGACCCGACCAAGGTCGTGCGTACTGCCCTGCAGGACGCCGCTTCGGTCGCCGGTCTGCTGATCACCACCGAAGCCATGATCTCCGAACTGCCGGAGAAGAAGGATGCTCCGATGCCGGGCGGCATGGGCGGCATGGGTGGTATGGGCGACATGGGCTTCTAATCGGCTGCGGGCTCCGGCATCAGCCGGGGCCCACCCCGATCAGGGCCGTGACGCATTCCGCGTTACCCCAAAGTACAGAGAAGGGTCATCCCGATGGGATGGCCCTTTTTTGTGTCCGGGCCGGGCCTATCGGGTTGGCTGAGAGAACGGAGACATGTGCAGGGTCTTCAGGCCGGCATTGAAGCGGTCGCGCAACCGCTCGCCTTCCGCCGTCGGGCGGAAACAGACGTGCAGTGTCTTCATCTCCAGACTCTGCGGGGATGCCACCAGAAGATCCGCCGAGGGACGGAGATCGGCCTCGGACTGGATCAGGAAGTGAAAGACCGCCAGATCAATAACGGCGGCATCAATGCGGCGGCCGAGCACCTTGCGCAGGTTGGTGGCATCATCCATGGCGGTTTCCGCCTGCAACTCCCCGAGGCGCAGCAGGGCGTCCAGCGCATCCGTATTGATGTAATCCTGCACCACCCCCAGCCGGACCCCTTTCAGGTCGTGCAGGGTTGACCAGCGGACCGGGGTGTCCACCCGGTGGACCAATCCCAGCGGTCCCTGACCGATCGGGTCACTCAGCAGGCACAGGCCGTTCATCTGGGGGGAGGCATATTCCGGGAAGTAGCCATGGAAGCCCGGATCTTTCAGGCCGACCCGGATCGCCCGCCGCCACGGCAGGACGGTGGAGGACAGGGTGATGCCGCTGGCCGACAGGGCGGACCGGACCACCGTCTGCAGGCTGCCCGGCTGCGGGCGGGCGCTGGTGTAGGGCGGCCAGTCCAGTGTTGCCAGCCGGATGCTCTCCGGTGCTTCCGGCGTGTCCGGTGCCGGGAGAGGCCCGGCCGCAACCGCAGGAGTGCCGCCCAGCAGGCCCGTCAGTGACAGGGCCAGCAACGCCCGGCGGATCCGGCGACGGTGGCCGGACCGTGAGACGGGAAGAGAAGCCGCAGATGGCGCCGCAGCCATGGTGATGCCCCCTGCTGTGGCCCGACCGTGAAGGATGCTGGACCTTTTCTGACAGTGTCAGAGTAAACCATTTCTCCGTCCACCGGGTTTATAAGCGTGTGACGATGTGCGGGCCGGACCGTCCGTCAGGGGGAATGCGCAGGGGGATCATCCGAAGAGATCTGACGGTAGAAATCAGACGGAGACAGGCCGAAGTGGCGGCGGAACATCGCCGAAAAGGCGCTTTGGCTGGAATATCCACAGTTCAGGGCAATCTCGATGCCTTTTTTACCGGCGGCGATATCCCGCAGGGCCGACAGCAGCCGGGCCTGCTCCCGCCATTGGGCGAAGGTCATGCCGGTTTCCTGCGAAAACAGCCGGTGCAGGGTCCGTTCGGCCACCCCGATCCGTGCCGACCATTCCTGCGCACCGGACCGGTCAGAGGGGTGATCGATCAGGGATTGGCAGAGCCGCTGCAGATGCGGGTGCCCCGGCATGGGCAGGTGCAGGCCAACGGTGCCGGAGGCCCGCAGCTCATCGACGATCAGCCAGACCAGCCGCTGGTTTCTGGCGGTCGGGGGCTGATTGCGGGGCACCCGCACCGCTTCCACCAGAAGCTCCCGCAGCAGGGGGGAAACGTTGATGACGCAGGGGTGCCCCGGCAGGTCTGGGAAGATCTGCGTGTCAATATAGGCGGTCCGCATATCCACGGCCCCGGACATTTTCACGGTATGGCGCAGTCCGGCCGCCATCCACAGGGCGCGGTTGGACGGCACGACCCATGTCCCGGCCTCTGCCTGAATGACCATCACCCCCCGGATCGCATACAGCAGCTGCCCCCACGAGTGAGAATGCCAGCCGGTGGACGATCCGCCGGGCCAGGCACTTTCGATGGCCACCAGAGGCAGGGGCTGATCCTGAAAAATCTCGTGCGGGTCTGTGGGGGCTGTCGACATGGCAGAAACTCTACAACAGTTGGCAGAAGGGAGCGAGACGGCCATTTCTGCCTTTTCTATACTGCTGCCCATTAGAGTGGTTCCAGTCACGGCGGAGTCTCCCGGTTCTGACTGGTTCCCGTTCCTTGTCGTCCGGACGTATCCCATGACAGCGAAAGCAGCGGTTCTCGAGTCCACGGATGTCCTGTCGGTTCCGGCGCAGGCCGGGCCGGAGAAGGGCACCTTCTATGTGCGTATTGTCGGCGCGGCGGCGGTGGCGCATCTGCTGAATGACATGATTCAGGCGATGCTGCCGTCGATCTTCCCGATGCTGAAAATGCAGTTTGCCCTCAGCTTCAGCGAGATCGGCCTGATTGCCCTGACCTATCAGATTACGGCCTCGCTGCTCCAGCCGTGGGTCGGGCTGTATACCGACAAACATCCGATGCCGTATCTGCTGCCGTCGGGCATGCTGATGACCCTGCTGGGGATCGTGCTGCTGGCGACGGCGGACAGTTATACCATGCTGCTGGTAGCCTCAGCGGTGGTGGGTGTCGGCTCAGCGACCTTCCATCCGGAGGCTTCGCGGGTTGCCCGGATGGCGTCCGGCGGGCGGTTCGGGACCGCGCAGTCGACCTTTCAGGTCGGCGGGAATACCGGGTCGGCGATTGGTCCGCTGTTGACGGCCATCATCGTGATTCCATACGGGCAGCATGCGGTGGCGTGGTTCTCCGTCGCCGCCGTGGCAGCGATCTGGGTGCTGTTCCGCCTGACCGGCTGGACGCTGACCCACGGTCAGGCCCAGCTGAAGGGACTGGCCGGGAAGAAAGGGGAAGGATTGGGCCGCCGTCAGGTCATTCAGGCGATTGTGGTGATCTGCGCGCTGGTCTTCGCCAAGTTTGTCTATATCGCGTCGCTGACCAACTACTTCACCTTCTACCTGATTCAGCGCTTTGGCCTGAGCACACAGGAAAGTCAGATCCTGCTGTTTGTCTTTCTGGCGTCTGTGGCGGTCGGCACCTTTGTCGGCGGACCGGTGGGGGACCGGATCGGGCGCCGGGCGGTGATCTGGATTTCGTTCCTCGGCGTTGCTCCGTTCGCGCTGGCGCTGCCCTATGCCAATCTGTTCTGGACAGCGGTGCTGGCCAGTACGGTGGGGCTGATCATGTCATCGGCTTTTGCGGCGCTGGTGGTCTATGCGCAGGAAGCGGTGCCGGGCCGGGTCGGGTTGGTGTCCGGGCTGATGTTTGGCCTGATGTTCGGCATCGGCGGCCTTGGGGCGGCCGGGCTGGGGCAACTGGCCGATCAGTACGGCATTGTCTGGGTCTATACGCTGACCTCGTTCCTGCCGCTGCTGGGGCTGGTGACGGTGTTCCTGCCCAAAACCGGGGCAGGGCGCTGATCATGCCGGAACAGTCAGGCCAAACAGGTCGTTGACGCCGGGACCGGACAGAAAGCGGATGCCTGCCTGTCGGGCGGCATCCGCCAGCTCTGCGCTACCGATGCCATGGCAGTAGGCTTTCAGGCGGTGCTGTTCGCTGCGGCTGACCAGATCCTCGAAGTAGCCGCCGACCGCTTTCATCGGCCACGGCTTGCCTTTCAGGTCCAGCGCAATGCCACTGTAATTGCAGGAGGCGTAAAGCCGCAGGTCCTGCGTCTTCGGGGCGATCCGGGCGGAATAGGTCAGGCAGAACGGATAGAGCAGAAGGGCGATTTCATCGAGGTGACTCATGGCCTGATCCCCGGTGATGTTCACCACTTCAAAAATCAGGGCTGAGGTCAGATGCCGGGCGTGAGACCGGCAGAAGGTGGTGAACAGCGAGGCGGTCTCCCGGTGATGCAGCAGGGCGGCATTGACCGGGATGATGCACTTCACGTCCGGGGCCAGCTTGAGAAAACCGGGAATCTTCTCGACGGCGGTTTCCAGTGTCAGCAGCATGGTCCGGGCAATCGGATCCCGGCCGCTGAGGTCATAGGTCCCGACCGCCAGAAGCTCCTCGTCCTCGACCGGTCGGACGGTGCGGTCAACGCCGGTCGGGCGGAAGTAGAGGGTGTTCACCACATCATGGCGGGTGTCGAAAACCGGGATCGGCTTCAGGTCAAATCCTTTGCGGGCCGCATCGTCATACAGAGTGCCGATCTGCTGGGCGAGGGTCTCTAACTCGGGCATCCGCTGCGTTCCGGTCTTGGGATGGTTTCTTTACTTCTTTCTCATATCCCGAGTTGCTGATCAGACCAAGATCATATCTGTTCCGGTGATACGGAAGCGCTGGACATTGGCGGGCGGGGCCGTCATGCTGCCACTATACCAACTGGTAGGTATGGTGACAGCATGACTCAGTCGCTCCCCCGGCATTCCGGCGCCCTTGTCCTGTGGCTGACCGCTTTGCCCCGTGCTTTGCCGGGGTTTGCCGCCACCTTTGTCGGGATCGGGATGGGGCGGTTCTCCCTGACGCCTCTTGCCCCCCTTCTGGTGGCGGAACAGTGGCTGGGGCCACAGGACGCCGCCCATGCTGCGGCCCTGATGCTGGCCGGATATGCGGTGGGGGCCCTGACTGCCGCTCCGCTGGCCCGTCTGTTTGGCACGGACCGCTGTCTGTGGACCGGTCTGATGGTGACCGTTCTGGCCCTGATGGCGACGGCTCTCAGCCCGGATGCCACCGGACAGGCGCTTGGCCGGGGCATCACCGGCATCACCGGGGGCCTGCTGATGGTGCTGGGGCCGAGTTCCATCCTGCGCGCCACAGCGGCGGCGGAACGGCCAGCCGTCAGCGCCATCATCTATGCCGGAATCGGTCTGGGCATTGCCCTGTCGGGTATGGTGATCCCGACGGTTGCCGATGCGGTGACAGCCAGCTGGCTGATTGCCGCAGCCGCCCTGATCGGGGCCTTGCCGGGCTTCCGGCGGGGGCTGCCGCAGCCCGCTCCGGTGACCGCAACGGCGGTGGAGCCCGGCGGGCGCTGGTCCGGCCTGCGCATGCCGCTGCCGGTCCTGCTGCTGACGCTGGCCTATGGCCTCGATGCCATCGGCTATATCCCCCACACTGTCTACTGGAGCAGCTATATCGCCCGGGAGCTGGGGCTGGGGGTCAGCAGTGGCGGCGGGCAATGGGTTCTGTTCGGCACCGGGGCGGTGCTGGGGGCACCGGTGGCGGGGCTGGTGGCGGGCCGGATCGGGTTTCAGCGTGCGGTGCCGCTGGCCTTGCTGCTGAAGGCTGCCGTGGTGGCCCTGCCGCTGGTCAGTGATGCCGGTCTGGCGCTGGCCGTGTCCAGTGTGCTGGTCGGCCTGCTGGTTCCGGGGGTGGTGGCGCTGATGTCCGGTCGGTTGGCCGGGGTGACCGAACCGCACCGCCTGACCGGGCAGTGGGCGTTGATGACCGGCATTTTCGCTCTGTTTCAGGCCGGAGGCGGGGCCCTGCACGCGCATCTGTTCACGCTGACCGGCAGCTACCGTCCGATGTTTCTGGTGGCGGCGCTGGCGCTGGCGGCGGGGGCTGTCGTTGCCGCCCTGCCGGTGGGGCGGCGTTTGGGCGGGCACTGACCGGTCCTGCTGTCCTGTTTGTTTTGCTATTCTTTTTTCTCTCTTATCCCGGAGTCTAAGCCGTGATTCTGTATGCAAGCCCCCTGTCCCCCTTTGCCCGCAAGGTGTCCATCGCTGCCGCCGAACTGGGTGTGGCCCTGACGGCGGTTGATGCCATGCCACTGGACAACCCGCCGGAGCTTCTGGCCGCCAACCCGCTGGGGAAAGTTCCGGCCCTGCTGACCGGGGATGGGATGGCCCTGTTTGACAGCGCCGTGATCGTGCAGGCGGTCAATGAGATGGGTGGCGGCGGCCTGCTTCCTGCCTCGGGTCCGGCCCGCTGGGCCGCCCTGCGCGATGAAGCGCTGGCCGATGGCATCTGCGAGGCCGGGGTTGCCCTGAACGGGGAAAAGCGCCGCCCGGCGGAACAGCAGTCTCCGCTGTGGATGGACCGTTACCGTAATGCGATCCTGCGGGCGCTGGATGTGGCGGAAGCGGCGGTTCCGGCCACCGGGGCGCCCCTGCCGTTGCCGGCCATCGCGCTGGTCTGCGCCCTTGATTACATTGATTTCCGCCATCCGGAACTGGCCTGGCGGACCGGGCGTCCGGCCCTGACCGCCTGGTGGGAGGGCCTGAAGGATCATCCGGTGGTCAAGGCGACCAAACCGGCCTGAGGACCGCAGCGGCGGCATGCCCCCTCCGGTCCGGTGCCGGAGGGGTTTTTCTGGAGTCTGAGGAAGAAGGTGGGGCCGTGAAGCCTGAAACCGGTACACAGCATGGATCCTCCCGGCGCCGCCTGCTCAACGCGGCCAAGGATCTGCTGTGGCGGCAGGGATATGAGAAAACCAGCCCGCAGGATGTGCTGACCCTCAGCGGGGTCGGGAAGGGCAGTCTCTATCATCATTTTCCCGGGAAGCTTGATCTGGCACGGGCTGCCTTGGAGGAGGTCAGCGCTGAGCTGACCGAAAAGTCCCTGAGCCTGCTGAGCGGGGATGATCCGCCGCTGGAACGCCTGCGTCGCTGGTTGATGACCCCCCGGGATGGCCTGATGGGCTGCCGGATCGGGCGTCTGGCCAACGAGAGCGCGGTGTTCGAGGCCGCCCTTCATGATCCCATCGCGGATTATTTCCGGGCGTTGGAACAGCGGGTCACGGCGGTGATTGCCGAGGCAGTGGAAACCGGGCATCTGCCGGACAGTCTGCCTCCGGTGGAAACGGCACGGGCACTGATGTCGGTCGTTCAGGGGGGCTATATCCTCAGCCGGGTCCATCAGGACCCGACGCTCTGCACCAATGCCTGTCGTGGGGCGATGGCGATGCTGGAGGCTCTGGCGGGATCCCGGTCCGCTCCCTGACCGGTATCCGTTTCAGATGAAACCTTTATTGGTCTGACCGATAAGAGATGTACAAAGGCAGTGGCTTCACTACACTCGACGGACCGGTCCGCCGGGGGGAGGCCCGCCGGATCATCAAAGTCAGGCCCAAGGCCCGTTCATTCAGGGAGGATTTTCAGTGTCGAACCTGCTGTGGCAACCGTCGCCGGAGCGCATCAGCGCCGCCAACATCACCGCCTTCATGCAGACCATCAATGCGGCGCATGGCACTGCGTTGTCCGACTATGAAAGTCTCCGGCAGTGGTCGGTGGAGAATATCCCGGCCTTCTGGAATACCGTTTGGGATTTCTGCGGCCTGATCGGCGACCGTGGGGCGGTTGTGGTTGATGACGTGACCCGCCTGCCCGGGGCGAAGTGGTACCCGGATGGGGCGGTCAATTACGCTGAAAACCTGATGAAGCCGCGCGATCCGGCAGCGGAGGCCTTTGTGTTCTGGGGTGAAACCAAGGTCAAGCGCCGCCTGACCTTCGGGGAAACCACGCAGACCGTTGCGCGGATTCAGGATGCCCTGAAGGCGCTGGGGATCGGCAAGGGCGACCGCGTCGCCGCCTATATGCCCAATATGCCGGAAACCATGCTGTACATGCTGGCTGCCACCGGTCTGGGGGCCATCTGGTCCTCGGCCTCCCCGGACTTTGGCGTGCAGGGGGTTCTGGACCGGTTCGGCCAGATTGAACCGAAGCTGCTGCTGACCGTTGACGGTTATTTCTACAACGGCAAATCCCATGACATCCGCGATAAGGTCCGGGATATCGCCGCAGAGATCCCCAGCCTTCAGGCGGTGGTGGTGGTGCCTTATGTGCAGGAGGCCGCCGACCTGTCGGCGATTGCCAAGGCGGTCTCGCATGATCAGTTCGTGGCGGCCTCGGCCTCCGATGTGCCGCAGTTCCTGCGCCTGCCGTTTGATCACCCGCTGTTCATCATGTTCTCCTCCGGCACCACCGGGGTGCCGAAGTGCATTGTCCACAGCCATGGTGGCACCCTGCTCCAGCAGGTGAAGGAACATGTGCTGCACTGTGATGAGAAGCCGGGCGACCGGGTTTTCTACTTCACCACCTGCGGCTGGATGATGTGGAACTGGCTGGCGGCCTCGCTGGCGGCGGGGACCACCCTGATGCTGTACGACGGCTCCCCGTTCTATCCGTCCGGGGACATCCTGTTCGACTACTGTCAGGAAGAACGGTTTACCCTGCTCGGCACCTCCGCCAAGTGGATTGATGCGGTGAAAAAGGCCGGGATGGTGCCGAAGGACAGTCACGATCTGTCCAGCGTCCGGGTGATCACCTCCACCGGGTCGCCGCTGGTGCCGGAAAGCTTCGATTATATCTATGAGGCGGTGAAGCAGGACGTACAGCTGGCCTCGATTTCCGGCGGCACCGATATTCTGTCCTGCTTCATGCTCGGCAATCCGGTCTCGCCGGTCTACCGGGGGGAAATCCAGTGCCGGGGCCTTGGAATGGCGGTGGAGGTCTTCAACGACGACGGGCAGCCGGTGGCCGGGGAAAAAGGCGAACTGGTCTGCACCAAAGCGTTCCCCTCGGTGCCGGTCGGCTTCTGGAACGATCCGGGCGATGTGAAGTTCCGGGCCGCTTATTTCGATCAGTGCCCGGGGGTATGGACCCATGGTGACTGGATTGAGCTGACCCCGACTGGCGGGATCATTGTCTATGGCCGGTCTGACGCCACGCTCAATCCGGGCGGGGTGCGGATCGGGACCGCTGAAATCTACCGTCAGGTGGAAAAGCTGGATGAAGTGGTGGAGTCGCTGGTGGTCGGGCAGGACTGGGACAATGATGTCCGGGTGGTTCTGTTCGTCCGCCTGCGCGACGGCCTGACCCTTGATGCCGCCCTGACTGACAGAATCAGGAAGGTGATCAAGGATAACTGCACCCCGCGCCATGTTCCGGCCAAGGTGGTGCAGGTGACCGATATTCCGCGGACCAAATCCGGAAAGATCGTGGAACTGGCGGTGCGCGAGGTGGTGCATGGCCGTCCGGTGAAAAACAAGGAAGCGCTGGCCAACCCGGAAGCGCTGGAGCTGTTTGCCAACCGGCCGGAACTTCAGTCCTGAGGACGACTGTTCCGGGAGCGGTTTTGGTTTTTTGGGAATAACAGGTGGGGCGGCCTCTTCGGGGGCCGCCCTTTTGTCTGGGGAACAGACGAAAAAAAGGGGGAGAAGGATTGCCCTTCTCCCCCTGTGGGGCAGACCCGCTGTGTATCGCTCAGCCCGATACGAAGCGGGACCATTCCTGCCCCAGATTCTCAGACCGGGATTGCAGTCTGCTGGAGATGGACAGCAGGGCGTTGGCCTCAGTCTCTGTTTCTTCCGCAGAGGAGGACACCTGCCGCAGATCTCCGGCGGCGGTGTTGGCCTGCCCGGCGGTCTGGTTGATTTTGCGGGCAATATCACCGGTGGCGGCAGTCTGTTCCTCCACTGCGGCACTGAGGGTGGCGACAATGCCGTTGACGGTGGAAATCGAGTCGGTGACGCGGCTGATCGAGGTCACCACCGACTGGCTGACGGCCCGCAGGGACTCGATACGCTGGCGGATCGTTTCTGTTGCCCGGGCGGTTTCCCCGGCCAGTGTTTTGACCTCGGTGGCGACGACGGCGAAGCCTTTTCCGGCGTCTCCGGCCCGGGCCGCCTCGATGGTGGCGTTCAGCGACAGCAGGTTGGTCTGGTTGGCGATATCAGTGATCAGGCCGACCACGCCGCCGATTTCCTCGGCGACCCGGGCCAGACCGTCAACCGCACTGATGCTTTCATTGGCCAGACTGACCCCGGACAGGGTCTGCTGATTGGCATCCTGTAAGCGGTGAGAGATTTCCCGGATCGACCGCGACAGCTCTTCTGAGGTATTGGCCAGATCCCCGATCAGGCTGGAGATTTCTTCCACAGCCTGATCGGCGGTGCGGATACCCTCCCCGGACTTCCGGGCAATATCCTGCAACTGTTCCGCTGCCGATTGCACGGCACCGGCATCGTCGATCACCCCTTCCATGCTTTCCATGAACAGGTTGGCCATCTGCTTCTGCCGGGTGACCACTTCCCACGACAGCATGGTGCGGACATAGCGTCCGGCGGCGTTATACACCGGAGAAATCTCCAGATGCATATGCTCCTGCCCGATCATGATGTCGCTGCTGAACGGAAGCCGTGACGGATCCGAGATGATCTTCTGGATGTGGTCGGCGTTGTGGGGATGGAACAGGCGGAGAGGCTGACCTTCCAGCTGGCTGACCGGACAGGGCAGGGCAGACTCCACCAGTTTCATGGTTTTGCGGCACGAGGCATTGAGATAGGTGATGGCGAAGGTCTGGGGGTCGCAGGTCATCAGGCTGATCGGCATGCCTTCGACCATCCCCTGTAGGGTGAAGGCCCGGCCCACGGCATCGCGCAGCGAGGCGGCGGCGCGCATGATGTCCCCGACTTCGTCCCGGCGGGATGATGGCGGGATGTGAACGTCTTCATCGCCCTTGGCCAGACGTTCGAAGCAGTCGCGCAGCTCTCCCAGCGGTCTGGACAGCTGCCGGGAGGCATGCCGCAGAACCACCCATGTCGTCAGGGCGAACAGCCCGACGGTCAGGCCGATGCTGCCGCTGGCGGTCAGATAGGATTGCCGCAGCCGGAGCGTGATTTCGGTAACGAACGCGGAATAGGTATTGCTGAAGACTGTTTCGATACCGTCCAGTGCACCCAGCGCGACACTGCGCTGGGTGGCAATCTGGGGTTTGCGCAGTTTGATCCGGGTCGGATCCTTGTTCATCGCCATCATCATCGCCACGTCCGGCAACTGGGCCATCTGGTCGGTGGTGGTCAGCAGGGCTTTGACGCTGTCCTGTAGCTGTTGGTTCAGGGGCTTCAGGCTGTCGGAAACCTCGGACTGACGGGCGTGCGTTGCAGCAGTCTCCAGAGAGGAACTGATGGTGGCAAGGTCGTTATCAGCCAGCGCCGCTGTGCGCCGCAGATCCAGCTGATCTTCATAGACCAGTGCACCGCTGTCTCCGCTTTCCCGGAATTTCCGGCCCATGGTTCCGGCGTTGTCCACCAGTGTGGTCAGACGCACCACCATGGTATCCATCAGGTAATAGCTGGCCAGTTCCGGATCGAGGATCAGGCCGGAGGCATCTCCCGCCATCCGCAGGGAGGAATCAATGGTGGCCATGGCTGCATCGCCTTTGGCGATATCCGGGGCCGCGATGAAATCTGCCCATGCCTTCGTCATTGCGGCATGTTGCTCTGACAGGCCGAGATCGGCCGCCTGCGAGGCCGCCGAGCCAATCATGGCGGCTGCTTTGGTGAAGCCCTCTTTCAGGTCCTGGGACGGGTCAACGAAGTATCGGTTCAGGATCAGATCGGCTGCGAAAATGTTCCGGATGTAATCGGCGCCGACTAATTCGCGGTCTGCATTGCGGATTGCGACGCCTTCGCTGTGCAGAATCATACCGAGCGCAAACAGCGCCGGGACAACAAAGGCCAGTGCCATCAGCTGAAGCTGTCGCCGCAGGCGCAGATTGGTCAGGAAATCCATGGCAGGGCATCCTCTCTTCTGAGACGGCGGCACTCTCGGGTGCCTTACCGTGGGTGGTTGCTGCGACGCAACCAGCGTGCCAGAAAAGAGGGGTCCCGTATGGTGCAAAACACCTATGCCGTGCCGGGGTAACGCGCAGGTCTATCCCTTGGTGGGGTGTCGGCCTGTCATGCCTGCTGAAGGGACTGGATCTGCCGGTTGGCCAGAACCAGCTTTTCGGCCAGTGTCACCGCCAGCAGCCGGTGGAACAGCAGGGCCAGCCCGCTGTCTGCCTCCTCCAGATGCATCAGATGCTGACGGGACAGGCAGTAGAGGGTGACCGGTGTTTCCACGATCACATCCGCGGTCCGCCGTCCGCCCAGATAATGGGCAATCTCACCGACAATCGCTCCGGCGGTCATGGTTCGCAGCCGTAACGATCGTCCGTCCGGCAGGGCGATCTGCACTTTTACCTGTCCGGCCGCCAGTACATACAGTTCATCGGCGGTTTCTCCGGCCCGGATCAGGGTCTCACCGGGGGTGAGCACCCGGCGGGTCATGGCGGTGACCATGTCCGGCAGCCGGGGATGGTTGCCGATCAGGTCCCGCAGATGCTGCACCATCGGGGCCGGGGTCTGGCTGAGATCACCGTGTTGCCCCAGCAGGATGTTTTCGCTGTATTCCAGAGCGTGGTCCAGATCCGCCATCATCAGGGCCTGTGGCAGGGGCTGTTGCGCAGCCGCGTCCGGGGTGGCGAGCGACAGGCCGGACCGGCGCAGGCTGGCCTGTACGGGCAGGGACAGGTGACTGAAAACCACAAGGAGGCCCAGCCCCCGGGCAAGTCCGCAGATCCGTGAAAAACCGGAGACAGCCGCCGAATCGAGGCCGCTGACATGCCGGAAATCCAGAATCAGGACAGTGCGGGAAGGGCTGTCAGGCGCGGTCAGGTGGGCTTTGACCTCGGTGACGACCTGTTCCACGGTCCCGAAGAACAGGTATCCTTGCAGGCGCAGCACCAGAAGCCGGGTGCCGAGGCTGTTCAGGGCATGGCTGGCGGCGGGGGCCCGGTCAACGCTGCTGCGCAGGGTCCGGCCATCGGCCGTCAGCCGGATCACCGGCTGGCGGGAGTATGTATAGACGAACAGAATCACCGAGATTGCCAGCCCCACCGCCAGCCCGGTCAGAAAGCCGGTGAAGATGGTGGCGGCGAGAATCGCCGGGATGATCATCCAGTCCCGGCGGGGCAGGGTGCGGCGGGAGGCGACCAGCCATTCCAGCAGCAGTTCCAGCCCCAGAAACAGCATCAGCCCGCCAGACAGGAAGGTGGGCATGGCGGCAGCAAGGGAGGAGGCCCAGGCGACACCGGCGAGAATCACGATGGCGGTGGCCACACCGGCACTGCGCCCTGTGGCGCCGATCCGGTCGGCCAGCAGGGTGACACTCAGCCCGACATAGCCGGATGCCCCGCCCAGCCCCCCGGCCAGAAGGTTGGCGATGCCGCTGGTCCGTAGCTCGGCGTTGGTATCGATTTCCTTGCCCTGCGCCAGTTCCAGTCCGCTGAGATTCAGCAGCAGGCCGAGCATGTTCAGGAGCGCTGCGGAGATCATTGCCGGGATCACACTGGCAACCGCTGACCAGTCTGCCCCGCTGATCAGGGTGGTGGGAAGGGGCAGGGAAACCTGCCCGTCGCCGGGGACGGTGGGCAGCCAGGTCCAGTTCCGGGCCTGTTCGGGGGGAATGCCCCACAGCGACAGCAGCCCGTAGAAGGCAACCGCCCCGCCGATCATCAGGCCGGAGGCTGCCAGCGGGTGGCTGGACCGCCGCAGGACAACCACCATCAGCCCCGCGAACAGGGCCGCCGGAATCAGTTTGGCCTGAACCAGTGGATCCCCCAGATGCCGGGCGCTGGCCAGCAGGCCGTGTTCCCCGGTGATCATCATCAGGCCGCCTTCCACCAGCAGCCATCCGGATCCGGCGAGGAAACCGGCAATCACCGGATAGGGGAGAAAGCGGACCAGTGCCCCAAGGCGCAGGCGTCCGAACAGCCAGAACAGCAGTCCGGTCATGGCGGTGGATACCCCCAGAATGGCCAGCACCGTATTGGTGCGGGCTTCGGGGGGCAGGGCTGTCAGGGCAGGCAGCAGCCCGGCGATGGCGGAGGCCAGAATGGCGATGCTGGTTTCCTGCACCAGCGGAATGCCATTGGGGCAGGTGCTGCGCCAGGCCAGAATCAGGGACAGAACCGCAGCGCTGACCAGAATGATGCCGACACCGGTCCCCAGACCGGCGGCAAGGACCCCGGGAAACAGCAGGGTGGCAAAGGCGATCCCGCTGCCGAGGGTATCAACCCCGGCAAACAGCCCAAGCATGGCGGGGGCAAGATAGCGCTTCAATCCATCTCCTTCAGTCACCGGAGGTGCCACATCGGGGGTGCCACATGGCACGGGCAGGCCCGTCAGGCGGGCCTGCGGGCGTACCGGGAACTGTATGGATCGAATTTTATGGATCAACCGGTGGCGATGGTCCCTCGCTGCCGGTTGATGGTCGGTGTCCTCAGGCGGCGCGGGCGACCGGCCGGGGCATGGTTTCCGCCAGCGGAACACGGGCCCGGCTGGCGATGTACCGCCACATCAGGCGGGAAGCGACTGACCCGAGAAGGCCCTGCGGATTCAGGCCGCAGGCTTTCAGGACCATATGGGTGGCCCGGGTGACGTGCATCGGCTGATACAGCCGGTAGGCCCGGGTGCCATAGGCGGCGGTCGATGAAGCCCGGTCATACACCGCCTGCGCCGGGGCGTTGGCGGCAAACCAGGCATAGGCCAGCTCGTCATCCTCGCTTTCGCGGATCCGGCCGAGGGCAACAAAAAGCCGTTTCCACGCCGGAATGTTCTCCCGCTTCAGATAGGCCTGCATTGTTGTGTAGAACAGCTTGAAGTGCCGGAACTCATCCCCGGCGATCCGGTGGCAGATATCGCGCAGCACCGGCTCGGTGGTGGCATCCCGCAGGGCGGAATAGAAGGAACTGGTCCCGGTTTCAACGATACAGCGGGCGATCAGCTCGCCGGTCAGGGAGCCGCGGAGGCTGCCGTCGCCGGTCTGGGGGATCTTGTAGCCGTCGGTGAAGCGGCGGCAGGCGGCCTGATAATCGAAGCTGGCATCGGCCAGTTCGGCCCAGTGGCCGAGAACATCACCGTGCTGCTCCTCTTCGACCTGCCAGCGGTCGGTCTCGGCCTGAAACTGCGGATCATCATGGAAGACCGCGCGCAGATGGCGGGTGTAATCGGCGGCGTTGCGTTCAACCATTGCCGCCGCTTTGACCACAGCCAGAATATCGGGATCGACCCGGCTCGGATCAAACTGATCCCAGGCGATGTCCTCCAGCGTCCATCCCATTCCCGGTGCCCCCTTCATGACTGGCGCAAATGACAGGCCATATGTAAAAGGCTCAATGAAAAAGGCAAGCGGTTGATGCTGTTACCGGCGGGCGTGAAACGAAAAATTGTCTTAGGACCGCTGTCGGCATTGCGCCCGGCGCGGGCCTCGGGGATAATCGGAGCCGCGATTGTGAGGAACCGCGTATCAGATGAATGACACTGTGGACGGCCTTGCCCCTGACGAACAGGCTGCCTTCAGCGAATGGCAGCAGAAAGTGGCGGGCGCCAACATCAGCCAGAGCACGCTGCTGGCAACGGATTATCTGAACCATTTCAACGAGATCGTCATGCTCCTTGAACTGGTGGCGGATATGCCTGACATGCTGGAGGAGTGTAAGGCCTGGGCGCCGAAGTCCTATCAGGATCACTTCCGCGACAGCACATTCCGCGACAAGGATCTGGCCGTGGAGGCCTATAATCACGTACCGGTCCGGTTCCGCCGTCCGTTTGAGGACACCGTGGAGCAAATGAACGGGCTGGTATTTCAGGCGTTGGAACGTCTGGAGGATGCGGTGTCGCTGGACGATCCCGAGATGGTCAGGATCCGGGCGCATGCGGCGTCCCGTGGGATCCAGCGGCTGATTGATGTCGCCAGCTCGATCATTCATGGCTCTGATAAGGCGATGGATCAGGCACAGATTGACGAAATCCTGAGCCTGTGACCGACCGGCCCGGCGGCTGACTCCCTGAAACGCCGAAGGCTTTCTATCCGGGTCCCTGACTGATGGGACATCCCCCCTTACTGATGACGGATTGCAGAGATGACGACCCCCCACGACCACTCCCACTACCATATTGTTCTGGTCGGCTGCGGCAAGATGGGACAGGCGATGCTGAACGGCTGGCTGGCACAGGGGGTGGATCCTGCCCGGGTGCTGGTGGTTGATCCCTTTGCCAAGGGGCTTCCGGCTGGCGTGCAGACCCTGACCGAAGCCTCCGCGATTCCGGCGGGGGCGACGGCGGATGTGGTGGTGGTGGCCGTCAAGCCGCAGGTTCTGGCTGATGCCATCGCCCCCTACCGTCAGTTCGCCGCCTCGGGGGCGGTGTTCCTGTCGGTGGCGGCCGGGAAAACCATCGCCGGGTTCCATGCCCTGCTGGGGGCGGAGGCCAAGATTGTCCGGGCGATGCCGAACACTCCGGCGGCGGTCGGGCGGGGGATGACCGTCCTGTGTGCCGGGGCCGGGGTCAGCGAAGCGGAAAAGACCCGTTGCCAGACGCTGGCGCAGGCGGTCGGGATGGCCGCCTGGCTGGAGGATGAAACGCTGATGGATGCGGTGACGGCGATTTCCGGATCCGGTCCCGCCTATATTTTCCACCTGACCGAAGCGCTGGAGCAGGCGGCGCGGGCGCTGGGCCTGCCGGAAGAGCTGTCGGCGGTTCTGGCCCGCCAGACCGTGGCCGGTGCCGGGGAGCTGCTGGCGCAGGCCAGCGAAAGCCCGGAGCAGCTGCGCAAAAATGTCACCAGTCCGGGTGGAACCACCGCTGCCGCGCTGGAGGTGCTGATGAATCCGGAGACCGGACTGCCGTCGCTGATGGTTCGGGCGACCGCTGCGGCCGAACGGCGCGGACGGGAACTGGCCTGAGGCCGGGGGCAGGAGAACGGGCATGTATTCCAAAACCACGCACGACATCACCGTGACGGTGGAGCCGCACTATCTTGATCAGCAGTCCCGGCCGGATGAGAACCATTACGTCTGGGCCTACAGCATCGAGATCATCAACGGCGGGGCGCAGGAGGTTCAGCTTCTGAACCGCCACTGGACCATCACCGATGGCCGTGGGCAGGTGCAGGAGGTGCAGGGGCCGGGGGTGGTCGGTGAGCAGCCGGTGTTGACCCCGGGAGACAGCTTTACCTACACGTCCGGTTGCCCGTTGCCGACGCCGTCCGGCATTATGGTTGGCCGGTATGAGATGCAGGGGCCCGACGGACAGCGGTTCTGGATTGATGTTCCGGCCTTTTCCCTCGATAGCCCGTATCAGGGTGTGGTCCTGAACTGATCTTTGTGGCAGGCCGCATTCTTGCTCTGGTAATCCGGGGCGTGGCGGCCTAAATACCCTATGGTTTTACTCGGCCTCCTCTCAGGTCCGGACGATGGTCCGGCGGGATCGGGCCGGATTGGTGTAAGGAGAGTTCCGTGGAAGCCCCTGTTCCCGGCAGCCTGCCGACTGACGAAACCCGTCCCAGCCGTGCCGAAGCCGAGGCGGCGGTGCGGACCCTGCTGCGCTGGGCAGGGGATGATCCGACCCGCGAAGGCCTGCTCGATACCCCGGCCCGGGTGGCGCGGGCGTTCGAGGAATGGTTTGTCGGATATGGCAATGATCCGGAAGCGATGCTCCGCCGCACCTTTGAAGAGGTCGAGGGCTATGACGAGATGGTGGTCCTGAAGGACATCCATTTCGAGAGCTATTGCGAACACCATATGGCCCCGATCATCGGCAAGGCGCATGTCGCCTATCTGCCGAATCACCGGGTGGTCGGGATTTCCAAACTGGCCCGCGTGGTGGATCTCTACGCCAAGCGTTTGCAGATTCAGGAAAAGATGACCTCCCAGATCGCCAACGCGATTCAGGGTGTTCTGGAGCCAAAGGGCGTCGCCGTGGTGATCGAGGCGGTTCATCAGTGCATGACCACCCGGGGCGTTCATAAGACCGGCGTCAGCATGGTGACCAGCCGGATGCTGGGGGCCTTCCGCGACGATCCGATCACCCGGCGGGAATTTCTGTCGATTATCGGCAATCCCCGCTGAAGCGGTGTTTTCCGGACGCGGTGTTTTCCGAACGGTTGAAAGGCCAGTCCATCCGGGCTGGCCTTTTTTGTTGCTTCCGGCAGCCCTCACAAACGAACACCCCCGCCGGAGGGGGCGGGGGTGTTGTCGTGCGATCCGGGAGGACCGTGATCCTGACCGGCGGATGCTTTACCGGGTCGGGATCGGCTTTTCGCCGGAGTAGTCATAGAAGCCGCGGCCGGTCTTGCGGCCCAGCCAGCCAGCTTCTACGTACTTCACCAGCAGCGGGCAGGGGCGGTACTTGGTGTCGGCCAGACCGTCGTGCAGCACGTGCATAATCGCCAGACAGGTGTCCAGACCGATAAAGTCGGCCAGTTCCAGCGGGCCCATCGGATGGTTGGCACCCAGACGCATGGCGGTGTCGATGGAATCGACCGAACCGACGCCTTCATACAGCGTGTAAACGGCTTCGTTGATCATCGGCAGCAGGATGCGGTTGACGATGAAGGCCGGGAAATCTTCCGCCGAGGTCGGGGTCTTCCCCAGACGTTCGGTCATTTCGCGGATCTGGCGGAAGGTATCCTCATCGGTTGCAATGCCACGGATCAGCTCCACCAGCTGCATCACCGGCACCGGGTTCATGAAGTGCATGCCCATGAACCGGCCCGGACGGTCGGTGGCAGCCCCCAGACGGGTGATGGAGATGGAGGAGGTGTTGGAACAGAGAATCGCTTCCGGCTTCAGCGACGGGCAGATCTTGGCGAAAATCTGCTTCTTGACCGCTTCGTCTTCGGTGGCGGCTTCGATCACCACGTCGGCATCGGCAAAGTTCAGGTCGGTGGCGGTGGTGATCCGGCCGAGGGTGGCGGCGATCTCCGCCTCCGGGATCATGCCCTTTTTGGCCTGACGCTCCAGATTCTTGCGGATCAGCCCCAACGCCTTATCAAGCTGGGCCTGGCTGATATCGGACAGACGCACGTTGTATCCGGCCAGCGCCGCGACATGTGCGATGCCGTTCCCCATCTGGCCAGCGCCGACAACGCCGATATTCTGGATCATTGGGTGTTCCCCCGTCAGAGTCTGCCAGCCGGTGATTGTTCTGGCCGCACCGGATGGCATGGATAAAAGATCAACGGCGCCGGAGCGTTGCTCCGGCGCCGCGGCACCTGTATTTACAGGGCCTTTTCGAGATCAGGCAGGGCCTGGAAGAGGTCGGCGACCAGACCGTAATCGGCGACCTGGAAGATCGGGGCCTCTTCATCCTTGTTGATGGCGACGATGACCTTGGAGTCCTTCATCCCCGCCAGATGCTGGATCGCCCCGGAGATCCCGACGGCGACGTACAGTTCCGGCGCCACGATCTTCCCGGTCTGGCCGACCTGATAGTCGTTCGGCACGAACCCGGCGTCCACCGCCGCGCGCGAGGCACCGACCGCCGCGCCCAGCTTGTCCGCCACCGCTTCGATCAGCGCGAAGTTCTCGCCCGAGCCCATGCCACGGCCGCCGGAGACGATCACCCGCGCCGCCGTCAGTTCCGGACGTTCGGACTTCGACAGCTCTTCGCCGAGGAACACGCTCTGCCCGGCATCCGCCGCGCCCGACACCGCTTCCACCGCCGCAGATCCGCCTTCAGCGGCAACGGCATCAAAACCGGTGGTGCGCACGGTGACAACCTTCAGGGCATCGGCGCTCTGCACCGTCGCCAGCGCATTCCCGGCATAGATCGGGCGCACGAAAGTATCGGCCGACACCACGCCGCAGATGTCCGACAGCATCGCCACGTCCTTCAGGGCGGCGACGCGCGGCAGGAAGTTCTTCCCCGAGGTGGTCGCCGGGGCCAGAATGTGGCTGTAGCCGCCGGCCAGCGACACCACCAGATCGGCCAGCGGCTCCGCCAGCGCGTGCTGATAGGCCGGGGCATCCGCCACCAGAACCTTCGCCACACCGGCCACCCTGGCAGCGGCTTCCGCCACCGCGCCGCAGCCCGCACCGGCGACGAGAACGTGGATGTCCCCGCCAATGGCGGCAGCCGCCGCCACGGTGTTCAGCGTCGCGCCCTTCAGATGGGCGTTGTCATGTTCGGCAATGACCAGAATGCTCATCGTCAGATCACCTTCGCTTCGGTCTTCAGCTTGTTCACCAGTTCGGCCACGTCGGCCACCTTCACGCCGGCCTGACGCTTCGCCGGTTCGCTGACCTTCAGGGTCTTCAGGCGCGGGGCGATATCAACCCCCAGATCCGCCGGGCTCAGCGCCTCGATCGGCTTCTTCTTCGCCTTCATGATGTTGGGCAGCGACGCATAGCGCGGGGTGTTCAGGCGCAGGTCAACCGAAACAACGGTCGGCAGCGACACTTCGATGGTCTGAAGACCGCCGTCGATTTCGCGCATCACCTTGGCCTTGCCGCCGCCCAGCTCCACCTTCGACGCGAAGGTCGCCTGCGACCAGCCCATCAGCGCCGACAGCATCTGGCCGGTCTGGTTGCTGTCGTCATCAATCGCCTGCTTGCCGACCAGAACCAGATCCGGCTTTTCGCGGTCCACCAGCGCCTTCAGCGCCTTCGCAACGCCCAGCGGCTGCACCTCTTCATCCGTCTGGACGTGGATGCCACGGTCGGCCCCCATCGCCAGTGCCGTGCGGATCGTTTCCTGCGCACCCGCAGCCCCAAGGGAAACCACGACAATCTCCGTCGCCGTCCCGGCTTCCTTCAGGCGAACCGCTTCTTCAACCGCGATTTCGTCGAACGGATTCATCGACATCTTGACGTTCGCCGTCTCGACACCGCTCTCGTCGGCCTTCACGCGGATCTTCACGTTGTAGTCAACGACCCGCTTCACTGCTACCAGGACTTTCATCGGTATTTCCTAGTTCCGTTTCCCAGTTTACCCCGTCCGCCCGGCCCCGGTCTGACCCGGATCAGGAGGACACTTTGCAGGCATCGCAGACGGATGCTTATTGCATCGCAAAATAGACCGTCCGGGGAGGCAAGTCAAACCGGAACCCGGCGGGGGTTGGTATAATGAAAAATTATATCACTGGAGTCTGTTCAGCTCCGGTTGGCCCCGGGAACCCACAGCACATCCCCGGCACCGTTGCCGTTGGTGACCCGGGCCAGCACAAACAGATGGTCCGACAGCCGGTTGGCATAGATCAGGGTCTGCGGGTTGATGGTCTCGTGATCGGCAAGGTCGGAGATCAGCCGCTCGGCCCGGCGGACCACAGTGCGGGCATGGTGCAGGTGGGCTGACAGGGCGCTGCCACCGGGCAGGATGAAGGATTTCAGCGGATCCAGTCCGGCGTTCATGGCATCAATTTCGGCCTCAAGCCGCTCCACCTGTGCGGCGGTGACGCGCAGGGCCCATTCCGGGGCTCCTTCCTCGGGGACGCAGAGATCGCCGCCCAGATCGAACAGGTCGTTCTGAATCCGCGACAGCATGGCATCAACGTCAGGAGTCTGGCCGTTCTGGCTGTGCAGGCGGGCGATGCCGATCACGGAGTTGGCTTCATCAACGGTGCCGTAAGCTTCAACGCGGCGGTCGGTCTTGGCAACGCGGGTACCGTTCCCGAGAGAGGTTTTGCCCTTGTCGCCGCCACGGGTGTAGATGCGGGTCAGCTGAACCATAGAAACATCCGTTCGGAAGTGGGTGAAAAAAGACTCGAAGGAGCCTACCGTAATGGCATCGGATCACCTATAACCTTCGCACTCTCCGTGCAGGGAGTCGGGCTGTGTCCGTGCCCGGGGCCGCAGGCGTGATCGGCCCGCCCTGATTTCCGCCAGCCCCTGATTCCCGCCAGACCGAGGACGCATCCGGTGCCACGTCTGTACATCACCCTCTCAGCCTATCTCGTCCGGCATTTCCTGCTGGCCCTGCTGGGGACATTGCTGGTGATTACGGCGCTGATCGTGCTGATGGATTTCATCGAGCTGTTGCGCCGGTCGGCGGGGAAGGAAGGGGTCGAGGCCCTGTTCCTGCTGAAACTGTCGCTGATGAAACTGCCGACGCTGATCCAGCAGGTGATGCCCTTTGCCGTTCTGATCGGCGCAATGATCGCCATGTGGCGCCTGACCCGCAGCCACGAGCTGGTGGTGATCCGGGCCGCCGGGGTGTCGGTGTGGCAGTTCCTTGCCCCGGCCCTTGTGCTGGTGGCGGTGCTGGGGGTGGTGAATGTCACCGTGGTCAACCCGCTGGCAGCGCTGCTGTACAAGCGGTATGAGCAGGTCGAGGACGGTATGACGCTGGCCCGGCAGGGCACCTTCAACCTGTCTGAAGGGGGGCTGTGGCTGCGGGAACCCCGCGCCGACGGCGGGCAGACCGTGGTACACGCCGCCAATGTCCGGCAGGATGGCCTTGATCTCTATCTGCGCGATCTTACCTTCATCTACGTTGATGGCCGGGAACGCTTCCTGAAGCGGATTGATGCCCGGCTGGGGCGGCTGGAAGGGTCGCAGTTTGACCTGACCGATGCCTGGGTGATGGAGCCCGGACAGGTTGGGGTTCATCATGACGCGCTGGTGTTGCCGACAACGCTGACGCTGGGGCGGGTGCAGGAAAACTTTGCCAGCCCGGAGACGCTGTCGTTCTGGCAGTTGCCGGGATTTATCGCGTTTTTTGAGTCGGCCGGATTCTCGGCGCAGCGGCACAGCCTGTATTTCCACAGCCTGATCGCCTCGCCGGTTCTGCTGTGTGCGATGGTGATTGTTGCCGCCGTTTTCTCTGTCCGTCCCAACCAGCGGTCTGGCGGCGGGTTTGGCCGGGTTCTCGGGGCGGTCGGCAGTGGCTTCCTGCTGTATTTCTTTTCCAAACTGTCCCTGGCGCTGGGGCAGTCCTCCACCGTCCCGGTCTGGCTGTCGGCATGGACGCCGACGCTGGTGACCCTGTTGCTGGGAACGGCGACCCTGCTGCATCTGGAAGATGGCTGAGCACAACAACATGACTTCCCCCATCCGCAACGCACCGGAGTCCGCCGGTGTTCCGGTGCCTGCCCCGTTCCGGCAGGCGCTTCTGTTTGTGGCGGCCGTGACGGCCTGGCGGCTGGTGCTGCTGTTTACCGATGGCATCAATCTGTCGTTTGACGAAGCCCAGTACTGGCACTGGGCTCAGACCCCGGCCCTTGGGTATTTCTCCAAGCCGCCGCTGATTGCGTGGATGATCTGGCTGACCACCGCCATCGGCGGCAATGGGGAAGGATGGGTCCGTCTGGGGGCGACGCTGTCGCATGCGGCGACGGCACTGGTGCTGTTTGCACTGGCAAAGGCCCTGTTCCGGACCCGTGACGATGCTGACCGCATCGGCCTGTGGTCGGCGCTGATCTGGATCACCCTGCCGGCGGTATCGGTGTCGGCGATGATCATTTCCACCGATGCGCCGCTACTGCTGTGCTGGGCGGTGGCGCTTCTGGCGCTGGTCCGGGCGCTGGAGCCGGAGGGGACGGCCTGGCGCTGGTGGGGGCTGTTGGGTGTCGCCATCGGCATTGGCCTGCTGGCCAAGTATGCCATGGTCTTTTTTGTGGTGTCCCTGCTGCTGTTCCTGCTGGTGTCTCCGGCGGACCGGGGGCGGTTGCGCCAGCCCGGCCTGTGGCTGGCGCTGGCGGTCGGGGGGCTGGTGTACAGCCCCAATCTGCTGTGGAACCTGCTCAACGGGATGGCCAGCTATCGCCATACCGGCGAAAACGCCAACCTGAAATCGCATCTGTTCAACCCGGCGGAGCTGGGGGAGTTTCTGCTTAGCCAGTTCGGGGTGTTCGGTCCGCTGCTGTTTGTGGTGCTGGCGCTGCTGCTGACAGTGGCCCTGCGGCGGACATGGCTGGTCCGGCGCTATCGGCTGCTGATCTGCTTTGTCGCCCCGGTTCTGCTGGCGATCACGGTGCAGTCGTTTCTGTCCCGGGCCAATGCCAACTGGGCGGCCACCGCCTTTGTGGCGGCGGTGCCCTTGGTCACAGCGTGGCTGATGGAGCGCAACCGCTGGCGCTGGGTGTTGCCGGTGTCGGCCAGTCTGCATCTGCTGGCGGCGGTGGCGCTGTATAATCCGGCCCCGCTGCTGTCCCTCGCCGGGATGCCGATGACCGCCAAGCTGGATCTCCAGAAACGCCTGCGCGGCTGGAATATCGCCGGAGACTGGGCCCGCGAGCTGGCGGTGAAAAACCCGGATCTGGTGCCGTTGTTTGATGACCGGAAGACAATGGCCACCCTGCTGTATTATGGCCGCCCGCTGATGATGCCGGGCCGGATGTGGAATCCGGAAGGCAAGCGCCAGAACCATTATGAACTCTCGGCCTCTCTGCCCGCCGATCCCGGCGGCAACTACCTGCTGCTGACCCGGGGGGAAGCCGGATGGGCGGCCCCGTATTTTGAGCGGGTGGAAACGGTCGGAATCCTGCGTCTGCCGATCTATTCCGATTATACGCTGGAGCTGCACGCCTACCGGCTGACCGGCTTCAAAGGCTATGCCGCCGGGGGTGCCCGATGACCCTGCTGCGCTGGCTCGACACGGTGATCGCAGGGGCCGGAGCCCACCTGCGGCGGCACTGGACGGTGTGGCTGCTGGCGACCCTCCTGCTGTTCCTGACGCTGCCGGGATTGGACCTGACCATCAGCGGCTGGTTCTTCTTGCCGGATCAGGGATGGTACCTTGGCAAGGCCCCGTTTGCGGAGTTCATCCGCAAGGGGATGCCGACCGTCCTGTTCGGCATCGTGCTGTTCATCGTGGTGCTGTGGGGGGCCGGGCGGATCTATAAACAGGTCTACTTCGGGGTTACCGGCCGGATCGTCAGCTATCTTCTGGCCTCTCTCGCCGTCGGGCCGGGGCTGCTGGCCAATGTGCTGTTCAAGGAAAACTGGGGCCGGGCCCGGCCCAGCCAGATCACCCAGTTCGGTGGGGATGCTTTTTATACCCCGCCTTTTCTGGTGACCAACCAGTGTGACAGCAACTGTTCCTTCGTCTCCGGGCACGGTGCTCTCGGCTTCTGGGTGACCGCCTTTGCCTTTCTGCTGCCGGTGGCATGGCGCTCCGCCGGGCTGGTGGCGGCCCTGTGCTTCGGGGTGACGGTCGGGGTTGTCCGCATCGTGCAGGGCGGGCACTTCTTTTCAGATGTGCTGTATTCCGGTGTGCTGGTGGTCACGGTCAACTGGATCTTCGCCCGCTGGATGCTGCAACGGCAGGATTGACCTGCCGTCGGGTCCCACAGGGCGGTCCGTCTCCCTTACAGATACCGGCCCATCGCCGTCCGCAGGTCATCCGGCAGTGGCAGGCTGCGCCCGGCGGCGACATCCGTCCACACCATCACGGAGTCGGCGGTGGCAAAACAGACATCGTCCATGAACAGGCCCTGTCCGATCCGGCAGGAGCTGGTCCCCAGCTTCAGCACCCGGGTGCCGATCATCACCTCGCCGGGGTAATGGGCCTGCGCCCGGAAGTCGATCAGCAGGCGGACGATGGTCCAGCCGATGCCGGTTCCGGCGGTTGACCCGGGGCTGGTGGCCTCGGCAAAGTCCACCCGCCCGGTTTCGCAATACACCGCAAAGGCGACGTTGTTGACGTGGCCGAGGCGGTCAAGATCCTGAAAGCGGACGTGATCGCGGGTCCAGTAGGAATAGGCGCTGCGGTCGGTCAGGGAAAGGGTCAGGCTGTCGGTCGGCTCAGGGGCAGGATGGGACATGCGGGGACTCCGTCGCGGGTTCTCCGACGGTGTACCGGATCGGGGCAAGGGCTTCAAGGAACTGCCGGGCCACTTCGTCCCAGCCGAAGCGCAGGGCGTGGGCACGGCAGTCCGCCGGGTCCAGGGTCAGGGCGGTCAGGGCCGCCTGTTTCAGGTCGGTGTCGAGGATCCCGGCGGTTCCGGCGGCATCGAGCAGCACATCCTGCGGCCCGGTCACCGGGAAGGCTGCCACCGGCACGCCACAGGCCAGCGCCTCCAGCATCACCAGCCCAAAGGTGTCGGTCCGGGATGGAAAGACGAAGACATCCCCGGCATTGAAGCACAGGCGCAGTTCCTCATCCCCCTCGGCGATATGGAACAGCGCCTGCGGATAGGCCTTCTTCAGGGCCTCCCGCTGCGGGCCGGAGCCGACCACCACCTTGCTGCCGGGCAGGTCCAGATCAAGGAAGGCGGTCAGGTTCTTATCGACGGTGACCCGCCCGACATACAGGAAAATCGGGCGGGGCAGATCGAAGAGGTTTTTCCGGTCCGGGCGGAAAACCGTGGTGTCGACGCCATGGGCCCAATGCCGGACCCGCTCAAATCCCCGGGCGGTCAGCTCGTGGAAGACATTCTGCGACGGGGCAAGGACCACCTGCGACGGGGCATGGAACCGCCGGACCGCCGCATACAGCCAGTCCAGCGGCAGGCCGGTCCGGGCCTGCACGTATTCAGGAAACTTGGAGTGATAGGCGGTGGTGAACGGGATCTGCCGCTTCAGGCACCACGCCCGGGCCGCCCAACCGAGAGGCCCTTCCGTCGCGATATGGATGGCATCCGGGCGGAGGGAAGACAGCAGGTGCGCCACCCGCCGACCGGGGAAAACCGCCAGACGGATTTCGCTGTAGGTCGGCAGCGGAACGGTGTGGAACTGGCCCGGCTCGATCACGGTGATCCGGTGGCCCACTGCCTCCAGTTCCCGCTTCAGGCTGCTGAGAACCCGGACCACGCCGTTGGGCTGCGGGAACCATGCATCGGTGACCAGAACAATGTGACGGGCGGACATGGCAGGCTCCCGGAAGGGCAGAGGCTGCCTCTGTCTATCGGGGCTCCCCGGGGGGAAATCCAGTGAACCTCCTGTGACGTCCGTCCGGCCCGGGTTGCTCTTTCCGCATTCCGTTTGCCGGGGAAACCCCGTATGACACCGGTCAGTGTCTGTATGCCTGTCCGGGAGAAACCCCCATGTCCACCGTCACGATCTATCACAATCCCCGCTGTTCCAAGTCGCGGGAAACGCTGGCTCTGCTGGAAAGCCGGGGCGTGACCCCGGTGGTGGTGGAGTATTTGCAGACCCCGCCGACGGTGTCCGAGCTGACCCGGATCGTCGCCCTGTTGGGCGGAGAGGCCCGCGTGCTGGTTCGCCCTAAGGAGGCGAAGGAGGAGGGGATTCTGCTGGAAGCGCTGGACGAGGCCGGGTTGATTGCGGCGCTGGCGGCGCATCCGCGGGCGATTGAACGGCCGATTGTGGTGACGGAGACTGCGGCCCGGCTGGGGCGGCCGCCGGAAGCGGTGCTGGAGATCCTCTAACCGGTCTCATCATGATCTGAAACAAAAAACAGGGGCTACCTACGGTGCCCCTGTTTTTGTTTCGTACGGCCCCGCGAAGGCTTACAGCCCCGGTGCGCCCAGTGTGTTCCCGGTGCCATTCTCCCGCAGGGTTCCCGGGCTATAGCTGCCGGTGGCGACGGTATCGAGAAGGGTCAGCATTTCCGAGACATCAAACGGCTTGCAGATGTAATCATCGATTCCGGCACTGCGGGCCCGTTCAATGTCCCGGGCCATCGCCCCGGCGCTGACGGCAACGATCGGGGTGTCCCGCATCTGAAGATCCGTCCGCAGCTGCCGGGCGATTTTCAGGCCGTCGATGTCCGGCAGGTTCATATCCAGCAGGATCAGGTCCGGGTTCTCGCTCAGGGCCATCGACAGACCGGTTTTCCCGTTTTCGGCCATCACCAGCGTCACGTTCGGGCGCAGGTCCATCACATCCCGCATCAGGTCGCGGTTGGCCGGATTATCTTCCACATACAGCACCCGCAGCGGCGGATGCGACAGGGTGCCGTCCTGCGGCTGGGACCGCTGGCTGTCCAGATCCTTCGGCTTGGGCAGCGGGCTGCTGACCGGAAGATCAAACCAGAAGGTGCTGCCTTCCCCGACCGTGCTTTCGACCCCGATCGCCCCGTTCATGTGTTCCACCAGCTGGCGGGTCACGGTCAGCCCGATGCCGGTGCCTTCAATGGCGGTCCGGTCCGCCCCGATCCGGTTGAAGGGTTCAAACACCTTGCGCAGCATATCCTGCGGGATCCCGATGCCGGTATCGCAGACCAGAATCCGTTGCAGGCCGGGGGTGGGGGAAACCCCGAAGCCGATCCGGACTGATCCGCCATGACGGTTGTACTTGATGGCGTTGGAGCCGAGATTGAGCAGGATCTGCTTCAGGCGGGACCGGTCCCCCATCACATGCAGGGGGCCGTCATGGTCTTCAATGGTGACGGTGATATCCTGCCCGGCAGCCAGCGGATCGAGCATATCCGAGCATTCCTTGACCAGATCGACGATGTCGACACTCTCGATCGACAGTTCAATCCGTCCGGCTTCGATGCGGGCCAGATCAAGGATCTCATTGATCAGCCGCAGCAGGTGATCCCCGGCATCCAGAATATGCTGGACATAGCTTTTCTGTGTCTGGGTCAGGCCCTGACCGGGGGCGGCCCGCAGCAGCTGGGCGAAGCCGAGAATGGCGTTCATCGGCGTCCGCAGCTCATGACTCATGTTCGCAAGGAAATGAGATTTGGCGGCGTTGGCGCGTTCGGCTTCCGACCGGGCTTCGTCCAGTCTGGCTTCAACAATCTTGCGCTGGGTGACATCGCGGCCGGTGCCGCGGTAGCCGATGAACTGCCCGGTGATGTCAAACACCGGCTTGCCGTCCATCCGGGCAAAAATCATGCGGCCATCGTTGCCGCGCAGGGTCATGTCATAGCGGACCAGCGGGGAGCGCTGTTCCATCATGTGCTGCAACACATCCCAGCCATCGCTGATGTCGGCAATGATGGTACCGGTCAGCAAATCACCCACGGTCCGGCCGATAATCTGGTGGCGGGACAGGCCGCTGACGCCGAAGAAGCGGTCAGACACCAGCGTGAAGCGCCCGTGTTCATCGGTTTCCCAGAACCAGTCCGAAGACACTTCCGCCAGATCGCGGAACCGTTCCTCACTCTGCCGCAGGGCTTCTTCGATGGCACGGCGCTCGGCGATTTCCTGATTAAGGTGAGCGGTGCGCTCCTCCACCCGGATTTCCAGAACGTCATTGGCTTTGCGCAGGTCATCCTCGGCCTGACGGCGGGCCCGCAGCTCGGTTTCCACCGAGCGAAGCAGGCCGTTGAACGCCTTGACCAGAAAGCCGATCTCGTCCTTGTCGTGGCCCCGGGGCACCGGAAGATCTTTGACCAGCGTCCCTTCATCCTCGGCGGCCTGAAGCCGGGATACGATGGTGGTGATCGGGCGGGTGGTGGTGCGCAGATAGATCAGGGCCAGCACCCCGGCCAGCACCACGGTTTCGATCAGCACGCTCAGCAGGTTAAGGGCAACACGCTCCAGAAACGGGCCGGAGGTGCGGACCGCTGAGATCTCCACTTCCAGAAAGCCGATGGTTTCCTGCCGTCCGCCGGGCTGGGTCTTGGTCAGCTCCCGCCGCTGAACAACAGGCTGGCCGAACAGAAAGGCGACCGGAGTCGCCTCGATCTGTTCCCCGACATGAATCCCGGCCAGCCGGTCCCCGAGGTCGCTGATGATCCGGGCGGAAATGATCGGCCCGTCCGCAACCAGCCCGCGCACGACATCCCCGGCGAGATCTGAATCCAGCGTATAGGCGGCCTGTACGGCGGCATAATGAAAGGCATCCAGCATGCGGTTGGCGGAGGCCATGGTGGAATCGACATGCTGGGAATAGTCCCGGGCCACCTGTACGGCCGACAGCAGCAGCCCAAGCCCCAGGGCGATCACCAACGTATAGCGCAGTTGCCGAAGCGTCAGTCGATCAGTCAGCCGGACCCGCATGCGGGAGTTCCCCCAAGACGATAATGAAGCCAGATCCCGTTTTGTCCGCGCCGCCCTGTTGTGTCCCTCTATAGAGACAGCAGGCAGACGCCGGCGGAGCATAAGTGGAAAGGGCTTCAGGGTACAGGCCGATTAGAGTACGCGCTCCATGGATCTAAAAACAGACCCTTTCTTAACGGGTATCCGGTCCTTCCGGTGTGAGGGATCCTGATGATTTGCCTTTGCTGTCACAAATATAACCTCATTGGATTATCGGCGAAGAAAAGGCTGTAAGCTGGCTGTCCGACAGCATACGCTGATCAGGTCCCTGTCGGCAGAGTCAGTGTGCAGGCAGGGCGGGAGGGCCTGAGGCATGAGACACGCCTGTGGCAGAATAAGCGGGGCTGCCCGGACACCGGGGCTGCCCCGATGGCTGCGACCCCTGACAGGCACGCTGTGTCTGTCAATGCGGGGCAGGCGGATGCTGACTGTGGCGGGTGTGCTCGGTGTGCTCGCCGGTGGCTGGCCGGTTCCGGCGCAGGCCGACGAAATCAGCCGGAAACCACTGGTCCTTGGCTCCATCGACTGGCCACCCTATACCCGGGCGTCCCTTCCGGGGGAGGGGCGCTCCTCGGCCATTGTCCGCGAGGCGTTCGATGCGGTCGGGATTGAGGTGGTCTTCGACTACATGCCGTGGGTTCGCATGACGGCCCTGATCCGGGCCCGGCGGATTGATGGCGGCCTGTCTTTCTATGCCTCTGAGGACCGCGAGTCCTGGTGTCACTTCTCTCCCGCCTATGACAGCAGTGATCTGGTGCTGGCGGAACGGGCCAGCACTCCGCTGTCATGGGTGACGCTGGCTGATCTGGCGGCTTACCGGCTGGGAACGGTCCGGGATTACGTCAATACTCCCGACTTTGATGATCTGGTCCACCGGGGCATCCTACAGACCGAAGAGGTTGTCAGCGATATCATCAATCTGCGGAAACTGGTGTCCTCCCGTATCGACGGCGCGCTCATTGATGCGGCCGTTTTTCAGTATCTGATGGAGGTTGAACCGGAACTGAAGGCGCGGTCGGCAGGCCTGCGCCTTAACCCGACACCCCTCGACCGCAAGCCGCTGTACATCTGTTTCCAGAAGACAGAAAAGGGGCAGGCCCTGCGGGACCTGTTTGCTGAAGGCCTGCGTCTGGTCCGCTCCCGCCCGGGGCGGGGGCCGGATGACCCGGTTCCCGGGCGGCCGAACACCGCGCAATCCTCCGATGGACAGCGCTGAGGCGGGGTTTCCCCCTTCCGTGATCTCAGGCGATCCCCTATAAGATGGGGCCATGCAGGCAGATCCTCTCCATATCCTGAAAAGCGTCTTCGGCTACGATTCCTTTCGTGGTCTTCAGGAAGAGGTCATCCACCATGTGGTTGCCGGGGGGGATGCGCTGGTCCTGATGCCGACCGGCGGCGGGAAATCCCTGTGCTATCAGGTTCCGGCCCTGTGCCGCCCCGGTGTGGCGGTGGTGGTCAGCCCGTTGATCGCCCTGATGCAGGATCAGGTGGAGACCCTCCGCCAGCTTGGGGTCAAGGCGGCGGCGCTGAACTCGACCCTTTCTTTCGCCGAGACGATCGAGATCAGCCGTCAGATGCGGGCGGGAGAGCTGGATCTGGTCTATGTGGCGCCGGAGCGGTTGCTGCAACCGGCCTTTCTGGATCAGCTGGCCCGTTGCTCCCTGTCGTTGTTTGCGATTGATGAAGCCCATTGCGTGTCGCAGTGGGGCCATGATTTCCGGCCGGAATATCTCCAGATTGCGGCGGTGGCGGAGCGGTTTCCCGGGGTGCCGCGCATTGCCCTGACCGCGACAGCGGATGGCCCGACCCAGCGCGAGATTGTCGAACGCCTTCACCTGACCGAGGGGCGGGAGTTTGTCGCCGGGTTTGACCGCCCCAATATCCGCTATCGGGTGGGACTGAAGGCGACCCCGAAGCAGCAGCTCCTGCGGTTCATTCAGGAAGAGCACCGGGGCGATGCCGGGGTCATCTACTGCCAGTCGCGGGCCAAGGTTGAGGATACGGCCACCTGGCTGCGCGAGCAGGGGGTGGAGGCTCTGGCCTACCATGCCGGCCTCGACAAGACCGTCCGGGCCGCCAATCAGGATAAGTTCCTGCGCGAAGATGGGCTGGTGATGGTGGCGACCATTGCTTTCGGCATGGGGATTGATAAACCCGATGTCCGGTTTGTCGCCCACCTTGATCTGCCGAAATCGCTGGAAGCCTATTATCAGGAAACCGGGCGTGCCGGGCGCGATGGTCTGCCATCTCAGGCGTGGATGGTCTATGGCGTGCAGGATGTGGCGCGGGTGCGCCAGATGATCGAAGCCTCCGAGGCCTCTGACGACAAGAAGGCGATTGAGCGGCACAAGCTGAATGCCCTGCTGGGCTTCTGTGAAACCGCGCGGTGTCGCCGTCAGGTTCTGCTGGAGTATTTCGGGGACTCCTGCGCCCCCTGCGGCAACTGCGACACCTGTCTGGAGCCGGTTGAAACCTTCGACGGGACGCAGGCGGCGCAGATGGCGCTGTCAGCCATTTACCGGACCGGGCAGAGGTATGGATCGCAGCATGTGATTGATGTCCTGCGCGGGCAGACGACCGAACGGGTGCGGTCGCTGGGGCATCACCGCTTGCCGACCTTCGGGGTTGGCAGTGACTGGTCAGAAGCTGACTGGAAGTCGATGCTCCGGCAGCTGGTGGCTTTGGGGCATGTGCTGGTCGATATTGATGGCCATGGTGGCCTGTTCCTTGGCCCGGATGTCCGCCCGGTTCTGCGGGGGGAAGCCAAGGTCGCGTTCCGGAAAGATCCGTCTGCCAAGGCAAAGCGCAGCCGCGATAGTCAACGACCGACGCTGAATGCAGATGATGATGCGTTGTTTCAGGCCTTGCGTGCCTGCCGGATGGATCTGGCGCGGGCACAGGGTGTGCCGCCCTATGTCATTTTCCACGACACCACTCTGTTGGAACTGGCAGTCCGGCGACCGGATACGCTGGAGGCGATGGCGACAGTGCCCGGCATCGGCCGGGGGAAGCTGGACCGGTACGGTCAGGCCTTTCTGGATGTGGTGCTGTCAGCCGGATCGGTGGCGGCGGAATAATCGGATAAAGCTCAGGGCGCTGCGTTTGCAGCGCCTTTTATCTTTCTGGTCTGACCCTGCGTGGCGTGGGGGGGTGCCGATGCCGAAGAACCGGGGTCCTCAGAAAAGAGTCATTTTCTTGAAAATAGTGTTTGACGGTTCTGTGTTGGGGACCTATAAAGCGCCTCCCGACGACGCGGGCCGCAGCGAGTAGCTGGTGGGGAGCGTCGTTGGAAGTCACCTTGGTGGCGCCGCTGTTAGACAAGTGAAGAGAGGGAAGGGATACGTGGGTATCTGGCCGGACGAATGGCTGGAACCTGAGTAT